>CAZCST010000001.1:0-217452 GCA_964501365.1 uncultured Phycisphaera sp.
GATGTCCGTCGCGTCGTCGATTTCGTTGCCGTTGCAATCCCACGGCCCGATTCGAAGGAAGTAGATGTCCTGCTCCCCATTGAACGTGGCCGCATACGCCACGTTCACACCAAGGTTGTCCGACACCATGTGGTAATAGTCCCCGAGCTTTTCTTGCCCAGCCGGCCAGCCGACCCAGCTATCGAACATCGGACTTACCGGGACGTTGAGCGACCATGTCTCGCCGGCGTCCTTGGAGAAAGAGTAGTATAGCTCACACAGATTTGGCTCGCCGTTGTTGCGCGTATCGTTCCAAATTGCATCAATTCGTCCATTGGGCGCAACGGACATCGTACCAAACCAATGCCACGCGCCGTTCCCATACGGATCATCGTTCACTCTCTTCTTTGGCGTCCAGGTCGCGCCACCATCGGTGCTGCGGCTGAAGGCAACGTCTACACCCGAACCAGCGGAAAAATCCACGCTTCCCAAAACGTAGATGTTTCCCCGTGTGGGCCAATGAGAATGATCGGCGTCTACCCAGATTTGCCCGATCAAACCGCCGGGATTCGGTTCATCAGAGACCCGGGCATATCCACCCAGGTTGATTAGTACGACCGGCATGCCCGACCGCGAGAAATTCCGCAGTTCGTCTTGGCTCAACGCGCGGAATCTCGCATAGGCGTCGATGATCAGAAGGTCGCTTTCCGGGCCGACGGTGCAACTAGCAACCGATTGGTCGAAGGATTCGATCGACCTAAAGTTTTCACACCCATCGATCGACCACCACAAAGACGATTCAATGACATAGATTCTATCTCCCGCCTTATAAGGTTGCGGGTCTGCGCAAATCCACGGCTTATCGTCATTAGGTAATACGACCCGATCATCCCACGTCAAACCGCCATTATCGGAGCGAAATAAGGTCGCGGGTCCAAACACAAGGCCGCCTTCAAGACCAAAATAGTAAATTCTGCCACTCGGCCCGCTTGCAAGCACAGGGTCTGAGTGATAAACGCCAGCGTCCAAGGGACCAGGAAAAACCCAGGTATGTCCGCCGTCGTGGCTGTAGGCGAGTCCCGCTTCGCGGAAACTGGACTCAACCCTGTTGAACTGTCGCCAGCCGATCACTATTTTTCGCGGTTCAAATGAATCAACGGCGATTGATGGTTCATTCGCTGCATCGCCGACAATGTTGCAACCCCAGGCATCAACGTTCACCTGAACGCTCCGATGCTTTCCTCGCACCCAGGGACCGCAATGTGCGGTGGGCTCAGTTTGAGCCAAAGCCGCACCGGGAATCGCTACGCAACAAACGAAAGTCAGGGCGATTCGTAATGGCTTCGCCGTCTTCACGTGACACCTCTCAAGTACAGTCATGCAAGGACCGTGCCACCTTGCGCGCATTTTTGGGTCGTTGTGGCGTCTGCAGAGCCAAGGGTCCGAAAAATGTCTGGATGGCCCACCCGTCGCCCCAGCGATCGGTCGAAGTGCGATGTTTTGGAAATCCGAACACCTATGTCCTCCGCTCCCATCCTCTACCCCCTAATCCCTGGTCCCCAATCCCTACACCCTGGCCCCTATACCCTCCTCAGCGTTCTCAGCGTCTCTGCGGTGCACCTGTTTCCGCTTTCCCGGCTTCTTCTTTCAACCCGGCCTCGGCCACTTCGCTGGACTTTTCGAGCGTCGTACGCAAAATGCAGCCATGAAAATTCATGAATATCAGGCGCGGCAGTTACTGGCGGAGGCCGGGGTCCCGGTTCCGAAATCTGAAGTCGTGGAAAGCGTGGACGCGGCCGTCGCGGCCTACAAGGCCATCGGCGGCAAGGCCGTCGTGAAGGCCCAGGTCTTCGCCGGCGGGCGCGGCAAGGCTGGATTCGTCAAACTCTGCGACAACGCCGACCAGGTCCGCGAGGCCGCCAAGTTCATGCTCAGCAACCGCATGGTCTCGGTCCAGACCGGCCCGGAAGGCATCCCGGTGACCAAACTGCTGATCGCCTCGGCCGTCGATATCGAATCGGAATATTACGCAGCGGTTGTCGTGGATCGGGCGAAGCGCTGCCCGGTGGTGATGGTGTCGCGCGAAGGCGGCGTCGAGATCGAAGTCGTCGCCCATCGCAATCCGGAGGCAATCATCAAGCGCTGGCTGCATCCGCACCTGGGCCTGCTCGGCTTCGATGCGCAGCAACTGGTCATGGCGCTGGGATTCAAGGAGAAAGAGCAGGCCAAAGCGGCGGAGAAAATCATCCGTGGCCTGGTCGATGTGTTCTACAAATATGATTGCGCGCTGGCGGAAATCAACCCGCTGGTGCGGACCAAATCCGGGGAGATTCTCGCGATCGACGCCAAGATGAACTTTGACGACAACGCGACGTTTCGGCACAAGCGATTGGAGGAAATGTTCGACCCCACCGAGGAGAATCCGCTGGAGCTGCGGGCCAAGGATCACAATCTTTCCTACATCGCCCTCGACGGAAACATCGGCTGCCTAGTCAACGGCGCCGGGCTCGCCATGGCCACGATGGACATCATCAAGCTGCACGGCGGCGACCCTGCCAACTTCCTCGACGTCGGCGGCTCGGTCACCAAGGACGGCGCGATCGAGGCGTTTCGCATCATTCTGGCGGATCGCAAGGTGAAGGGCGTTCTCGTGAACATTTTCGGCGGCATCGCCAAGTGTGATGTGATCGCCGAAGCGTTGATCGCGGCTGCGAAGGAAATCGGCTTCAAGGTTCCCGTCGTCGTGCGCCTCGAAGGCACGAACGTGGATCGCGCCCGCCAGCTTCTCAAAGACGCGGCCATCCCTGCCTTGATCGGGGCAACCGACCTGACCGACGCGGCACAGAAGGTTTGCTCGAAAGTGGCGTGACCCCCCGTTATCCCCCCTTAGGAAGGGGGGAGGTTTTGGCGGCGGGCTCTCCTTCGTCGGCGAGTTCGTTACGGATGCGTATGGTCTCGCGGGAAATCGCCGTCGCATCGGCCCCGATTTCGTCCATGATCAGCCGCACCAGCGCAATGGCGGCCTCGCCTTCCTCAAAGATCGCCGCACTCACGCCGGCGTGCATAAGCGCCGCACGCTCCCGCAGGTATCGCGCCCGTACGAAGATTCGGATATTGGGGTTCAGCGACCGCGCCGCCGACACGACGGCCGCCCGCTGCGCCGAATCCGGCAGCGTGACGACGACGTGCGTCGCCTTGCGGATTCCAGCCTGCTTGAGAATCTCGACGTGTGAGCCGTCGCCGTAGATGGCGGCCTGCCCTTTACGAACCAATTGTTGAACGGTGTCGATGTTCATGTCGATGACCGTGGTTTCCAGTCCGGCCTGGCGGAGCAACCGATCGACCGAGGAACCAACCGGACCGTAACCCACCACGAGTGCGTTTGGCGTTCTGGCGCGCAGTTCGGGAGTTTCCAATTCGGCATTGATGCCCTTGATTCTCTTCTCGAAGCGGCCGTTGATCAGCTTGTGCAATCGCGGCTTGGATACGATCCAGGCTTCGATCTGCGGGAGAAAACGGAAAATGAGCGGATTGGCCGTGATGGAGATGATCGCCGTGGCCACGAGCACGTTGTGACCCATCTCCGGAAGCAGCTCGTGCTTGCGGGCCAGATCGGAAAGGATGAAGGAAAACTCGCCGATTTGCGCCAGCCCCAGCGCGACGGTCAGCGAAGTGCGCAGCGAATGGCCCAGCAAGGCGACGGCGAGAATGGCGGCAATCGGCTTGACCACACATACGATGCCCAGCGCGCCCAGTACGAATCCCGGATGCTCCAGCAAAATGGTGGGTCGAAATAGCATTCCCACGGCCACGAAGAACAACACCGCAAATGCGTCGCGCATGGGGAGCAGGTCAGCGCCGGCCTGTTCGCTGGCCGGAGATTGACCGACGACCATGCCCGCGAGAAAGGCTCCCACTGCAACCGATGCCTGAAAAAACTCGGCTGCGCCCGTGGCGATGGCAAGGCAAATGGCCAGCACAGTGAGGGTGAAGAGTTCCCGGCTTCGCAATCGCGCGACCTGGACAAGAATCCACGGGATGAGACGCGAACCGCCGACTAGCACGATGAAGGCCAGCGCTCCGAGCTTGTAGAGGCCCATGCCCATCGATCCCAAAAACGTAGAATCTTCGGCTGGGTCCGCAGCGAGAACCGGGACGAGCACCAGCACCACGACGGTGAAGATGTCTTCGACGATGAGCCACCCAACGGCGATGCGGCCCTGAGAGGTGTCCAGCATGCGCTGATCCATCAGTACGCGAATCAGGACAACGGTGCTGGCGACGGCCATCGCCATTCCAAGAATCAGCCCCTGCTTTGGGGAGAATCCAAGCAGAGAAAAGAGCGCAACGCCCACAAGCGTGCTCGCAGCGCTTTGAACGATGGCTCCCGTGATGGCCACGTTGCGGACGGCCCAGAGGTCTTTCAGGTGAAACTTCAGCCCGACGCCGAACATCAAAAGGATGACACCGATTTCGCCCATTTGAGTGGCGGCGTGCATGTCGCCCGTGAAGCCGGGCGTGGTGGGGCCAATTAGAATTCCCGCGAAGAGGTATCCGACGATGGGTGACAGGCCGAGCTTGTTGGTCAGCGTGCCTAGAATGACGGCGGCGCTGAGTGCCACAGCCAGAGTGGTAATGAGGGTAAAATCGTGCATCGCAATGTCTTCCGGAGGCATTGTTGTTCATGTAACCATTCGGGGCAATCGGGTGTCGATGAATGCCGGTGAGGATTGGTAAACTGCGCAGCAAGTTAGACCACCGAGATTCGGGTCATCAAAACCCGACTTGTCTCTTGCCACTCGATTGGAAGGCAATACAATTTCACCTTGTAGCGTCACTCTCCCTTGGATCGTGTGACGGATCATCACGACGCAACGCAGGAAACCTATCACACCGACCCTCACGGACGACCGTCGGCGTGGAATCTCCAGTCGCTTTTGCCCGCATGGAGGGCAGGAGGAGTCGAGACCATGCTGCTTTGGGAACTTTTGTCGAAGCCGTTGATGCGGATATTGAACCAAGGCGGGGAGAATCCCCAGTCGTTGCCCCTTTCCAGAAGGCTGCCCTACGAGACCCGGTGCTCCACCATCACCAAATCGGGCAAGCGCTGCAAAGGCAAGATTCGAAAGGGTTCCGAATTTTGCGCGCTGCACGATCCGGAGGTTCTTGAACGCCGGCGAAGTGCATCCCGACCTGCAAGGAAAAGTGCGCGTTATCGCCTCAGCCATTTGCCCGACGGATATCTGCGCAAACTCTCCAATCGCTCGTCGGTCGGCAATGCCATGGATCGCCTCTACCGCGAGGTACGCCTGGGGATCATTTCGCCCGAAATGGGAGCGGTCCTTTTCGAGATTCTCAGCCGCCTGATGGATTCTGGATTGCTCGACGAAGGGCGGATTGTTGACGTAACGCGATGCAAGGCCGACCGCATTCGCCCCAACATGAGGGAATGGCTCACACGCACGGAGCGGGCCGCGTGGAAAAAGGCCGTTGCCCATGCTCCGGGTTCCGTACTGGCCCACCACACGGGACAGCCTGTTGAGCAGCGGCCGATGACCCTCCCCTTGCAGGCCGCGTCCTGAATCCGGCACACCTACACTTTGGCGGGGGCGCGTCCGTTATTCTGCGGAGATGGGACTGCGGAAATCGTTACCGGCCGGCCACGGGAATCTTCGCAGGCGATCTCCATTTGATCGCTGGTGAAGGCGTCGTTTCCGTGAATCACGATGCTCTTGTTGGTCTCTGACTCCACCTGGCTGATGAACCCACGGTTGAGATTCAGCAGTCGAAACGCGACATCCCTGGACAGGCTCAGGACGATTCGTTGCACCTGCTCGTGGTGAGCGGCAAATTGAATCATGCGCATGGCGTCGAGTGTCACCGATTCAGCAAGTTTCACGTGCCCCGTACCACGGCACTCGGGACAATCCGTGTAAAGGTTGCGGTGCAGGGACGGGCCCTGTCGCTGCCTGGTCATCTCAATCAATCCGAACGCGCTCATGCGGAGGATTCGCGCCCGTTCCTTGTGTTTCTTCAGAGCATCACGCAGGGCGTTCTCGACCCGTCGCTTGTTGCGATCGTGCCGCATGTCGATGAAGTCGCAGACGATCAATCCGCCCAGATCGCGCAGACGCAACTGCCGGGCGATTTCCTCCGCGGCCTCGATATTGATTTGCAACGCGGTTTCTTCGGCGTCGGCGGGAGTGCGGAATCGGCCGCTGTTGACGTCGATGGCGACCATCGCCTCGGTGCTGTCGATGACCAGCGATCCGCCGGAGCGCAGCGGTACGTGCCGCATGTTGATTCGTTCGAGTTCGGCTTCGATGCCGAACCGGTGAAATAGCGGCTCTCGGTCGGCGTAGTGTTCCACCACGGTTTTGCTGCGGGGAACCGCGATCTGGAGGAATTCCCCAACCTTTTTAGCGACCGTCGCATCGTCGATGACGATTCGATCAAAATCAGCAGTGTAAATATCGCGAATGGTGCGTGTCACCAGGTCGGATTCGCGGTAGAGCTCCGCCGGAGTGGCCATTTTCTTGATGCGATCGACCACGGTCTTCCAGAGGCGGACGAGGTAATTCAGATCGCGTTGCAATTCGCGCGGGTTTCGGCCCAAACCCGCTGTGCGCATGATGAATCCCATGCCGGTGGGTAATTCCAGTTTGGCCATGAGATCACGCATTTCCCGTCGCTGGGCTTCGTCTTCAATTTTGCGCGAAACGCCATGCCGGCTCATGCCCGGCATCATCACGAGAAAGCGGCCGGGAATGGACAGGTAGGACGTAAGCGTC
The DNA here is from genome assembly GCA_964501365.1 of uncultured Phycisphaera sp. GTDB lineage: Bacteria > Planctomycetota > Phycisphaerae > UBA1845 > UBA1845 > CAZAMB01. The sequence goes on from CAZCST010000001.1 coordinate 6,771, forward strand.
GGGCCCTTTGTGCCGACCCCCTCCTTGGTGATCTGGACGATGACTTCCTGTCCCCGGCGGAAGCAACGCTGGATGGGCGGCCTCAAGTGGCGGGGAATCTTGCGGCCAACGTCTTCTGGTTCGCCGGTGTGGTTGGGGAAGTACTGCGGCTGGACGTCGGATATGTGCAGGAATCCGTTCTTCTCCAGGCCAAAATCTACAAACGCCGCCTGGATGCTTGGTTCTACGTTGGTGACCTTGCCCTTGTAAATATTGCCAACATGCGACTGGGTGGAGTCGCGTTCGATGAAAAACTCTTCGAGCCGGTTGTCTTGGAGGATCGCAATCCGGCACTCCGTTCCTGCCGAGACGTTGATCATCATCTGGCGCGACCCCGACACAGCCGGAGTGGACTCTTCATCGCTTATGTCAAGGTCGTCGGCGCCTTCCAGTTCGACTCCTGAGCCTCCCATGAATGGCTCGTCATCCAGAGGGAGTTCATCATCGAAATCAACGTCGCCATCCGGCACCAGCGCAGGGGCCGCGGTCGCTGCCGCATTCCTGCCCCGGAACGCAGGCTCATGAGCGGGAGCCTCCGATGCGCCTTGTCCCCGTCCGCGTCTGCCCCGACGCCGCCGCCGTTCCCGATGCGGTTTCTGCGTTGTGGCCTCATCGGGCGAATGCGGACTTGCGGGGCGATTCCCAACTGCTTTGACGTCTGCTGTTGGAGTCGTCAATTCATCGCTTTGGTCGACGTCCTCCACGAGTTTCTCAATTGCCGGAGCCTTTTTCTGATCGGAAGGCGTCAGTTCCTCTTTTCCCTCCCGCCTGCGACGGCGTCCCCTGCGTGTCCTCTTCTGCAGATTTCTTTCAGCTTGATTCGCAGATTCGGCCGGATCCTGCAGGACTGAGGTCGAAGCATGGCCGGCTCGGTCGCCCGGTTTTTCAGCCGCAGGAGCGTCGAATTCGGCGGCGATGTCGGTGGCTTCGGGGGGTGTAATTTTCGCCGAGACAAGTTGTGTCGCCTTGCCGGAAGCGCGGGCTTTTTTGGCGGTGGATCGCGTTCGCTTCGCCCGTGCCACGGGGGCAGGCGGAATTGGACCAGTTTCGCCGGCGAGAGAGGGTGGTACGCCGTCGGGACTGGCGACCAGGGCTGATTCGCCTGCCTCATGGGGCTTTCGGGGCGGCTTGCGTTTCACGGTCGCCCGCCGCGGGCTGCGCGGAGGCTTGTCGGTTTTTTCTTTGGTCATGACGATGTTCGCTGCGGTGTCGATCTCCATTGGACCTCCAGACGCTCGATTCGATGATTGATCGAACCGGCGTCGCATCCTAATGCCCCGGCAATTTCCGCAGGTTTGGCCGTCCCATTTCCGGTGACCAGGAGCGTAAACTCGACACGTTGATCGGCCGCTCGAAGGTCAACAAGATAAGGTCGAATATCCACCATGCGTGCTGTCTTGCTCTTGGGGCTTTTTCTTTCGATCGGAATCGCCTGCGCCGCCAACAGTTGTTCGACGCGGCTTTCCAGATCATTCATTCCTGCATCGCTCAGATCGAGCCGGTAGCGCACGCGCTGAGGCTCAAGCTGTTCGCCGCGTTCCATACGGCGTAGCGAAATCACTTCAATATCGTAGGGGGTTTGTTCCTGGAGGCGATGGAGGGCGTCGTCCGAATCAATGATTCGCGTTGTCTCAAAGACGAGAGCTTCATCCCGCGAGGCGACTCCGACGGGCCGAGGCAGCGGAATCATGACCTTGGGATGCGGATTGAACCCTTCGGAAAACCGAAGCGGCAAGTCCGCCCTCGCCAAAGCCCGGCGAAACATCCGGAGCGTGTCGTGGTGTGAGATGAACCGGAGGTCTCCACCAAGGGAGAAAACCAACATCCACCGAATCCGCTCGCCGGGCGGCGAAACAACTATTTCCTTGGCGCCTTCCATGTAAGTCCCCTTGTTCACCCATCCGGGCGAAAGCGGGGACCCGCGTTCCAAAAATAACCCGGCCGCCGCAGGACCGATTGTCAGATCGGATCCTCAGGCAGCATTTTTCTCGTTTCATCGCGCAGGTAATTGGTCACCTGGCGATCCGTTTCAAAAGTCAGTGCCCGTCGGGCAATCCGCTTGGCTTGCGCCAGCGTTGACAGGCGTATCAATTTCTTTACTTCGGGAATGTTGGCGGGCGTCATCGAAAACGTCCGCAACCCCAGTCCCATCAAGAATAGAGTGTACAGCGGCTGACCCGCCATCTCTCCACATAGACTACAGTCTACCTCGTCCTGTGTACAAGCCCGCACCACTTCCCGGATTGTACGTAGGACCGCAGGGTGAGACGGGGAATAAAACGGCGAAACCCGTTCATTCCCCCGGTCCACGGCCAGCAGGTACTGTATCAGATCGTTGGTTCCAATGCTTACAAAATCCACTTCCTTGCAGAATTCCGCGATTTGGATGGCCGCGGCGGGGGTTTCCAGCATCATTCCCACCTGGATGTTCCTCCCACAGGGCAATCCGGAGTCCTCCAGATCCTCCATGGCGTCGTGTACGGTCATCTTGGCCTGTCGAAATTCCATCAGGCTGTTGATGAGTGGGAACATCAGCCGGACTTTACCGTGGGCGGCGGCTCGCAATATGGCCCGCAATTGGACCTTGAACATGTCGAGATTCTGCAAGCTGTAGCGGATGGAGCGCAGCCCGAGCATGGGATTTCGCTCCTGCTCATAGCTCTTTTCCTGGGTGTATTTGTCGGCGCCAAGGTCAAAGGTCCGAATGGTAACGGGCTTGCCGTTGACCCCGCGGATCGTGTCCAAATACGCGTTATGTTGTTCTTCCTCATCCGGTCCGCCGTCGGCTCGCAGAAACAGAAACTCGGTGCGGTACAAGCCGATCCCGTCGGCGCCTTTCTGCATGGCGATCGAAGTCTCCGGCGGAAACTCGATATTCGCCATCAGGTTGACCTGATGCCCGTCGCGTGTGATGGCCGGAAGGTTTCGAAGCTCGTCGAGTTCGTCTGTGAGTCGAATGTAAGCGGCTTCACGGAAACGGTATTCCTGAATCGTCGGCTCAGGCGGATTGGCGATGACCAATTGATTCGAGCCATCCACGATCAGCGTGTCGCCGCCGCTGACCCGCGTGGAAATGTCGTTGAGGCCGATGACGCCTGGACGTCCCATGGAACGCAGGAGTATGGCCGTGTGCGAAGTGGCCGCACCGACGTCCAATGCGACGCCAATGATTTTGGTGTTTGCAAGGCTGGCTGCCTGCGTGGGCGTCAGGTCGTGGGCCACCAGGATGACCGGCTTGGTCAGATGGGCCAGATCCTCGCGCTGCTCGCCGAGAATATTGCGCAGCAAGCGCCGCTCAATGTCCTGCACATCGCGGATGCGCTCGACGAGCAGCGGATCCCGCATTTGCATGAACCGGCGCTGATAATTCCGCATGACGGTGCTGGTGGCATAGGCGGCGGACGCATTCTTTTCCTTGACTTGCGCTTCGATGCTCTGCCGCAGGCGGGCATCCTTGAGCACTCCGACGTGCCATTCGAAAACATTGGCGGCGTCGCTGCCCAGATTGCTGTTTAGCCAGGCCGCCTGCTTCTCCAATTCATCCAGCGATCGCTGAAAGGCTTCATCGAGACGGTGCAGTTCCCCCTCCATGGCGTCTGCAGCTACCGTGCGGTACGGAATGCGATAGTCCTCGGCATCGAGCACGACGCACTCGCCAATTGCCACGCCAGGAGCCACTGAGATGCCGCGAAGGATTTCCATTTGCACTTATGCTCTGAACGAAGAAGAGTGACACGTACTGAAGGCGAGCTAACCTGGAGAAACCCGGTTGCCGCCCGAACGAGACGGAAAATCGCTCGAACAACCCGAATCGATATACCCTGCAAGCAAATCGACTGCCTGCTGCTCGTCGGGCCCCACGGCGTCGATCCGGAGTATCGACCCCTCTGTGGCTTCCAAAAGCATCATTTGCATGGGGCTTTTCCCATCCAGTTTTTCCCCGCGGCGGGAAATGTTCATCACCGTGATTTCCGATTGAAAACCCGATGCAAGGTCCACAAAGCGCATCACCGGCCGAGCGTGCAATCCCTCCCTGTTGGTCACCTTCGCATCCTTGAACATATTGCCGTCATTAGTTTCGCCGCATGCTTTCCCGGGTCGACGCGCGGAAGGCCGCAGTCGATCCTCAGGATTCCCCATGCGAATCGTCCGCTTCCCGAATGAGATCCATCATCGATTTTCGGGAATCCGCCTGACGCAAAAAGCGACGAAAATTCTCACGCTGAAGGTATCGAAATACGCGCTCCATCGCGGCAAGGTGGTCCTCAGGCGCGCTGGACGGGCTGAGCAGCATTACGACGGTATAGACTGGCGCCCGATCCAATGCCGCAAAGTCCACGCCGTGGCTGGATCGCCCGATGTTGGCCGACATTTTCTTAAGACATTCGTGTTTGACGTGCGGGACGGCCACGCCCTTCCCAAACCCTGTGCTTCCCTGATTTTCCCGGGCGATTGCCGCACGAGCGACTGTCTCGGCATGTTCCTTGGGGATATGGCCTTGATCGGCCAGTGCTTGAACGAGCTCCCGGATGACTCCGTTTCGGTCGGTCGCCTGGAGTTCGGGAATAAGACAGGATTCATCGATCACATCGGAAAGTCTCATGTGTAATCCTGCAATCTGGGGCAAAGTGGGATTTCCATGGTATTCAAAAGAGGAATTAACCTTCGGTCCCGACGCCATCTGCGGCGAGTCCGCCTTTGTGGTTGCGTCGTTTTTCCTTCAATTTTTTGAGTTGCCGTTCGAGTTTCTCCGTGATGCTGTCGATCAGCGGCACAATTTCCGCCCCGGTTCCACTGGCGACAAAGGTGTGCTTGTGGTCCGCCCGGACGATCATTTCCGCCGAAAACTCTTCGGATTCGTGATCGAGAATGACCTCGATTTCGTGGATTCGGTCATAAAATTTGGAAAGTTTTCCTGCTTTACCAAGGACGAACTCACGAACCTCGTCCGTGACGTCCATGTGTCGCCCCGTCACCAATATTTGCACAGCCAAAATCTCCCACTTCGCCGAAGGTCGGGGACAAGCCGGAGAAAACCTCTCCGCACAAGTCATTTCTGGTGATACCTCAAAGCGAATCTAAGGCCGACCTCCCGATGCGTCAACGGTTGCGTCCCAAAGTCGAACCTATACCATTTTCCGCATGCCCGCCGAGGTCTATTCTGCGATCAAGCCCGCCGCTGCGTATCGATCTTGGGTGATTTCGTTGTTTCTGCTCCTGCTGGCATCGGCCCTGGCCGGCGACATGGCCACGCGAGGGTCCGGAGGCTGGAGGGCCGGGGACCTTATCAAACCGGAAGGGTGGGAAATGATTTTTCGAGCGCCCGCCCAATTTGAGGAGATCAATCCTGACCCGCAGCGATTCGGGGCCACATATGTGTTTGAGCATCGTGACGCAAATGGGATATTGATCCAGCTTACATTCTGGCGAATGCGAGCGGAGGGGGCGACCGCATTCAAGGTGGCCCGAACGATTCTGGAAGAATCCCGATCATGGTTTAGTCTTTTTCTGGGACCGCCGCCGACCAAGTCCGTAGGACGCCTTGGAAACCGGGATGCGCTCGAAGTCCTTGATCCTGCGGTTCCCCTCGTGCTGCGGGCATTGGTCTGGGAGAGTGGCTGGGCGTATGCAGTTTCGCTTCGCGTCGAGGGCGCTCCCATCGACGAAAAGCTGTACGCGCTTTTCGAGATGACTTGCCAGAGTGTCCAATTCCGAAAGCCGGGAGTCTGATTACGTTTCCATTTTTCCTTGCGAGTCGCGAAATCAAGTTTGCGCGAACGAAATGAGCGTCAATCCGTCACATTGCTTGCGTCGTAGCGGGAGACTCGGCGTCACCTTCATGGAAGTGCTGGTCGTCGTAGCGGTACTGCTCATGCTTCTGGCGATGCTGTTTCCGAGTCTCGGCAAAGCGCGCGAGCAGGCTCGGCGGATCCTCTGCCAGAACAACCAGAAGCAGTGGGGGTTGGCCACGCAGTTTTACCGAAATGACCATTCCGATTATCTCCCGACAGAAGGGACCTATCTGAAGCCCGATCAGCCCTACACGTGGTTCAACGTACTTCCTCCATACCTGAACGCTCCACCGTACCGTGAGATTGAAGGCGTGGGTAAGGAAATTCACGAATTCCCCGAGCTGCACATGTGGATTTGCCCGTCGAAAAACCTGAGTCCGCAATACAAGAGCGAGTCAGGGAAGAACCAGTTTCATTATGCGATGAATTTGGTCCTCGACGGAGTAAGTGGCGTGACGCCGTACCCCGACGGAGATAACCAGCCGGTTCGCGCGTCCATGTTTTCCAAACCGGGAATCACGGTGTTCATGTTCGACGTGTTTTCCAATATTTCATGCGGTTCACAGAAGAATGTCGGCACGAAGTATCACAACGGAATTGGCAACGTGCTTTTCCTTGACGGCTCGGTGCGATCGTTCCGCGATGACGAATTCGTCGTCAACGGCGACTTCGCTCATCCCGTTCCCATCTGGAATCATCCGCACATGTATTGGGGATATTTGCCGAAACCAAAATGATGCAGAAACGCACGGAATAGCGGAAATCCGCTAGGCGGCTGCGTAGGATCGAACTTCGATCTGGACGCCTAGTCGTGACGCCGTTTCCACTTCCGAAAGAAGCTTCTCCGTCGTCCGCTCGTCATAATATCGTTCACCACAGTTATCGCAGATTTGTGCGGGAACAGATTTGAAGACCACTACGGTTCCTCCGCGCTCAAGCGTCACCGTCGCTTGCCCCGGACTTGTGCTTCCGGACTTGCAGATTACGCAATTCATTGTTTTTTTCGCAGTCGAAACGTGATATCCTAACGCTTGGGGTCAGGTTCGTGCACTGTAATGATAACAGCCTCTCCGGTTTCTGGCGATCTCTTCTCCGTCCAAGACCCTGACGATGTCATCCTTTGAGATTCCTCGCTCAAGCATTCGCCGAAGCGCATGATCTCGAAAAAATAGTCGGCGTCCTGCCATTGCACTTGCGCTTCTTACGCCATGTGTTTGACCACCGCCTGGCCAAACTCGGAACAGCGGAGCAGTTTGGCCGGGCGGCCTTCTTCGCGCATGAGGCGCTCGAAGTCGTAGGTGACCTCGCCTGCGCCGATGGCCCCGTCCATGCCCTTGACGATGAGATCAGCCGCTTCCTTCCAGCCCATGTAGCGCAGCATCATCTCGCCCGAGAGGATCACACTACCGGGGTTCACTTTGTCCTGATCCGCATACTTTGGTGCAGTGCCGTGGGTCGCCTCGAAGACCGCGTGTCCGGTCGCATAGTTGATGTTGCCGCCGGGGGCGATGCCGATCCCGCCGACTTGGGCGGCGAGGGCGTCGGAAAGATAATCGCCGTTGAGATTCGTCGTCGCGATGACATCGAATTCCGTGGGTCGCAGTAGCACCTGCTGGAATACGATGTCCGCAATCGCGTCCTTGATGATGATCTTTCCTGCGGCGCGGGCGGCTTCCTGCTCGGCGTTGGCGGCTTCCTCGCCCTTTTCCTTCTTGGTCCGCTCCCACTTCGACCATGTGTAGGTCTTGTCGCCGAACTTTTGCTCAGCGAGTTCGTACCCCCAGTCGCGGAACGCGCCTTCGGTGTATTTTTGAATATTTCCCTTGTGGACAATCGTTACGCTCTTCTTCTTATTGTCGATGGCAAAATGGATCGCGGCCTCGATGAGCCGCTTGCTGCCCTCGCTGCTGACCGGCTTGATGCCGATGCCGCTGGTCTGTGGAAAACGAATCGTCTTGACCGCCATCGCATCCTGCAGGAACGCGATGACCTTCTTGGCCTCCGGCGTTCCTGCCGCCCACTCGATCCCCGCGTAAATGTCCTCGGTATTCTCACGGAAGATGGTCATGTCCACTCGTTCGGGGTGTTTGACCGGCGAGGGCACGCCCTTGAACCACCGCACAGGCCGCAGGCAGACGTACAGATCGAGCTTTTGCCGCAAGGCGACGTTGAGCGAGCGGATGCCGCCGCCGATGGGAGTCGTGAGCGGTCCCTTGATCCCCACCAGGAAGCGCCGAAACGCGGTGACTGTGTCCTCGGGCAGCCAGGTGGCATACTTGTCGAACGACTTCTGCCCGGCGTAGACCTCGAACCATTCGATCTTGCGCTTGCCGCCGTAGGCCTTTTCGACGGCCGCATCAAATACGCGCACCGACGCACGCCAGATGTCCGGCCCCGTCCCGTCGCCCTCGACGAACGGAATGATCGGCCGGTCGGGCACATTCAGCCGCCCGCCTTGCATCGTAATTGATGATCCTTGCTTTGGTGGAGTCAAATGCTCAAACATGTGTTTTTCCAATTGAAAACTTGCCGTCGAATCGCCCCACGGGCATTACTAGAGTACAGACTTGTAACGCAGCCAAACCGGGAAATCAACAAATCGCCGATCAATCCGCCGATCGAGTCCCTGCCTGAATTCGATGATTTGCAGATGATTGGAGAATTACTTGCGCCGGCCGGCGAAGCGTAGCAGCATGGTCAGCCGGTCGCAGATGAACTCGCGGAAAGAGTTGGCGTCGAGGTTGCGTTGCCGCAGCATCGGCCCGGCCATTAGCTGCCCCTGCACGTCGGAGGAGTGACGCACTTCGTGGAAGGCGATGGCATCGTTGGTCACCGTGCCCTGAAGCTGCATCCGGCAGGAACCCATTCCGAATTCAAAGGCCAGCTCCCGGCCACCCTCCAAGAGGTTTGAAGCGTCCATCTGCATCGAAATGCCGTGTTCTGAGTATTTCTCCACCATCTCCACGAATACCGGTATCAGTTCCTGCACCACCAGTTCGCGGAGCGTTTGAATCGGATCCAGAGTGGGCTTGGACGCCTCTTCCCGTGCTTTTCGTTCCCGCTCCTGAATCGTTGCCAGCAGGTTGTCGAGATTGGCCTCCGAGGTCTGGGGCTTGTGTGCGTGCCGCTTAAGGCTGGCAACCAACTGTTGATAGCTTGTTGGATTCAAGTCCTTGGCCACGAATCGTTTCCTCGGCGCAGGGCACAGCGCGGCGATCACAGCGGCGCCGAATCCCGACCCCGAAGTACGCCTGTATTCGTTTCGGAAAGTGGCTCAATCCGCTTGATTCACCTCATTCCGATAATACGCCATCATCCGGTAATATGTTACCTTCGTTGACACCGTCTCAGGCCAATCCTACGATCCTAGGCTCAGCATGCGCTCCTTTGGGTGGCAGTAAAACGGCCGTGCGACACATTTTCCGTTTTGGACCGGCACCGAAAGCATCTTTGGTCATGTACGGTCATTAGCGCTGCTTGTTTCATGATTTGAGGACGTACGTCGTGGCTACGTTGCATGTTCTTCAGGGGCCCGATAAAGGTCGAACCTATCGGACTCCCAATGAGCCGGCCATCATTGGCAGGTCCTCCGACCAGATTCATCTAACCGACCACGGAGCTTCCCGTCGGCACGCCGAAATCCGTCCCGCCAACGGCTCCTGGGTGCTCGTAGACCTCAATAGCTCCAACGGAACCTATCTGAACGGACAACGGGTGATCAGCCCCATCACGCTCAAGCACGGCGATCAAATCAAGGTGGGAAGCACCGTCCTGGTGTTCACGGGTAAGGAAGAACTCGAAGGATTCTCGGGGGCGCAGGTCATCCGGGACCTTCTTGATGTGGATATGTCCAGTGGTAGCGGAGAGTCATCCATTCTGACGGCCGTGGATGCTTCGGAAGACAGCGTCATTTTGCAGCCCCCTGAGACAGCCGACGCCGTTGTTGCATGGAACGTGATCTTCAAGATTGCCGAAACCATCGGTTCTATCGCCACAGTGGATGCACTGCTCGAACGAATCAGCGATTTGCTTTTCGATCATGTTGTCGCTGACCGGTTGCTGCTCTTGTTGCGGGACCCTCTGTCCGGTGAACTCGTCCCCCAGGTAGTGCGTTCCCGAACCCGGGACCGTGGCGGGCAACGAACCAAAATCACCACCTCCCGCACCATTACCAACCACGTGCTGCAGACGCGCGAAGGAGTCCTTTGTGCCAACGCCATGACCGACGATCGTTTTGGCGGCGACAACAACAAACAGGACAGCGTCCACCGCCTTGGGCTCAAGAGCATCATCTGCGTGCCCATTCTCGTCCGCGACGAAATCGCCGGCCTGTTTCACCTCGACTGTTCCATGTCGCGCCACACCTACACGCAGGAGCAGCTTCGGCTGGTGGTGGCTATCGGTCGCCTTGCGGGCATGGCCGTTGACAACCTCCGGCTTCAGGAGTCGCGCGTGCAGACCGAGCGATTGGCCGCCGCCGGTGAAACTGTGGCCTACCTGTCGCACCACATTCGCAACATCCTGCAGGGAATGCAGGGCGGAGCCGATGTGGTTGAACTCGGTTTGCGTCGGGCGTCTGCGATTGCGAATCCCGCAGGCGACACTCACCATGCCTCGCGCCTGGCATCGACCCAGATGGGGGACTCTGCATCCACAAATGGGCAGGGTGCGATGGAGTCGGTGGATGGAAAACTCGCGGTGGCGGCTCCTCAGGGCGCTCTTTCGGCGCTGTCCGCCGCCGTTCGTTCCGTGGAGTCGGGATGGTCGCTGATCCGTCGGAATCTGGACCGCATCCTTGTACTCACCATGAACATGCTCACTTTCAGCAAGGATCGCCAGCCGCGGATCGAACTCGCTCAGCTCAACAAGATCGTCGAAGACGTCATCGCCCTTGTGCAGGGTAAGGCCGATGAGCACCACGTCATGCTTCTCGCCGAACTCGAGGACATGCCTGCCGTTCCCCTCGATCCCGACGGGATGCACCAGGTGGCGCACAACATCATCCTGAACGCGATTGAAGTGTGTCCCCCCGAGACTGGCCGCGTAAATATTTCAACAAAATATCAGCCGGGGTCCGCCAGGGTCATTCTTTCGATCGGCGACAACGGACCGGGAATTCCTTCCGATCAGCGCGAGCGAATCTTCGACGCCTTTCAATCATCCAAAGGGCAGGCCGGCACCGGCCTGGGCCTTGCGGCGGCGAAAAAAATCGTCGGCGAACTCAACGGGCAAATCGATGTCGAGAGCACTCCCGGTGAGGGGACTACGTTTGTCATTCGTCTGCCGGCCGTCCATGTTCGCCTTGCCGACGCCGATAAGACCCACGCGCCTGCCTGATGATTCTCTTCGAAAATGCATGGGTTTTCTGGATCGTCGGGTTGCCGACGGTTGCAATCGCTTTCCTTCGATGGCGACGAAGGGGCGACACTTCGAGTGCCGCAATTCTGGGAGTCACATTGCTCGTGTCGCTGGGTGGTTTGATGGCCAATTGGCTCATCGTTACTCCGGGCGAACAAATCATCGCCGCTTGCCGGGAGCTGGCCCGACTGGCGGATGAAGGAAATGTTCCCGAAATGGGTGTTCTACTTGCTGCCGATTTCACAGCGGGCGGGCTTCGCAAAGAAGAATTCCTTGGTCGAGTGTCCGATGTCCTGTCGCGCAATCGACTCGATTATGTGCGTGTCCGGGATTTGGAAGTGGCATGGGACGGAACCGACCGCGCAACGGTAACCCTCAACGCATCATGCAATATACGGACGGTGGATGGCGTTTACCCGGCACTGCCCTCGCGCTGGCGGCTGCGATTCCGTAATTCCGGCGGTCAATGGCTGCTGTCTGGAGCAGAATCGATTCCCGTTCCGCCGCTCAATTTGCGCGATCCGTTGGGCCCGCCTAATCGCTAAAGTCAATTGCGAATCATTCGTTGCTTCGCAGGCTCATCAAAAAAATGTCGACTCACGGACACGCCTGAATCGTGTGCGGATATGGATTGCCCTTGAAGGCATCCACGCAGGCCGCAATTTGACCAAACCCGATATCGAGGCTCAGCGTCGAATTGGAGATGTTTCCGAACGCATCATCGCCCACCAGCAGCGCCCGCGCCTTAATTGGGGCCCCAGGCTGGCTCTTGAACTTGTTGACCAGCGCCGCAATGTCACCCAGGTCCGGCTGCGTCGTGGGATCGGGCGGATTGTAGGGGATTTCGATATCGCCCCAACGGGTCGTGGCCACCGACAGCCGTGGAGATACGGCCGCGCAACTTGCCTCTATCCCGGCGCAGCTCGCTGCCAGATTCTCAACTTGATATTGAGAGCTTGGCACAATCGCACTTCCGGTAACGTGCAACAGCCCCACGGTGCTCCAATCACGATAATGCGGCGTGCATTGCAGGGCTGATGCGTAGAACGGAACGGCGATGGAGGCGGATTCCGTGTACAGCACGGGCGGTCCAACCCATCGCACCTGGCCTTCAAAACTGGTGAAGGGAATGGTGGCCCCGCCGGCATAGGGAGGAACCACGTGATGCAACGAGACCAGCTGAACGCGAAGTGCAGTCTCCAGCCCGCCTGCAACAGCCGATGCAGGGACGGAAAATGAAATGAATCGTGTCTTGCTCTGTCCGCTGGGATCAGCAGAAGGAGTGGAAGGGATAGCAACGAATTCACATTCATCGGGAATGCCGTTGGCCGGGTCAATATCCACCGAGGTTGCTGCGCTGATGTCGCAGCCGTCGGGGACGCCGTTGTGATTGCAATCTCCGCACGCCGTTACTCCGTTGCACGCCGCAATATCGCAGGAGTCCATGATCCCGTTGGAATTGCAGTCGCCGCACGCCGGATTGCCGCCGCAATTCGCCATGTCGCAGTTGTCGGGCATCATGTTGAAATTGCAGTCAGCCGTTCCGGGCATGAAATCAAACCCTGTCGGCGATCGCAGACCGGTATCGTCGCCGAGAATGTACGACTCCAGGTATTGGCCATTGGTGATGTCAAACTCCATGATCCGCGCGCTGGTGACGTGCAGCGGCGCGGTGAGTTCGGCAGCGCCAGCATCCCAATCTCCATGATCGTCATCGTGGCTGCCTTCCCCCAAAATGGCCGGCAAATCGCGTGTGGCATAGATATTCCCATTGGGCCCAAGACGCAGCCCCCACGGACCATCCAGGTACAGCGCGCTGAGAGTGCCGCCGCTGTTCCATTTGTTGATGAATGCGCCGGTCGTCCCGTTGTATTGCAGGAGGGCGTCGGTGTTATAGCTTGCCACCAGCAAATTGCCGTCGGGCTTGAACACAATCCCCCGCGCGCCCGACAACCCGCCGTTATCCGCAGCGGTGACGAATTTCCGCACGAATGCTCCCGTGCTTCCGTCATACTCCAGCACTTCCACGCCGCCGCAGGTGACAAAGAGATTGCCGTTGGGCCCAAAGATAAGCCCAAAGGGGCTGATCAGGCCGCCGGAGCCGGCGGGCACGAACGCGTTGATGAAGGCTCCGGTGGCGCCGTCATATTGCAATACACTGTTGGTGTTGCGGCTGCTGACAAACAAGTTTCCGTTGGGCCCAAAGATGATTCCCGTTGGATAATTGAGTCCGCCGCTTCCCGCGGGGACGAAGTCCCCCAGAAGTGTGCCGGTGTGAGCGTTGAAATGCACGATCTTGTTGGTATTGGCGCTGGAGACGAACACCTTGTTGCCACCCGGGCCGACGACCACATCCTGAGGAGCACTCAGGGCTCCCGTGGTTGAAATCTTGACGCGAACTCCGCTGATGGCATGGTACTCGCCGATGAAATTCAGTACGTCGCTCGCCACCCACGCGTTGCGCGCACCATTTAGTTCCACAAGGTCGTTGATTCCGTTCCCATCGCAATCCTGACATGCATCCAGCACCGCGTTGCGGTCGATGTCCAGGGAAAGATTGACCTGAATCTGGTTGTAATCCATGAATCCATTTTGGTCGCAATCCGACTCGCATTCATCGGGAATCCCGTTCCCCCAGACGTCGAGGCTGGGTTGCAGCAGAATCTCACGATCATCCGGAACATTGTTGTGATTGCAGTCCGGTTCGCACTCGTCGGGGATGCCATTTCCATTCAGGTCGGCACTTGTCAGCGATGAAATGTCCGCCGGATCCAGAATTCCGTTGGCGTTGCAGTCTTCGCAACGATCGAGCACGCCGTTTCCGTTGACGTCCGCGCCCGGCGCACTGATGTCGATGGCGTCGTCCACTCCATTCTGATCGCAATCATACGAAAGGCAGAAGGCGTTGAACTCCACAAAGTTGCGCATGACTCGCCTGAGCCGGGTGTGATACCAAAGCTCTGTCACCAGATTTCCGCCGCTGACCGACTGGCTGCAATAGCTCATCATCGTTCCGCGCTGCGGGACCACCGGAGGTGGATAACACTGGTCCACCTGCGGGCAATAATCCGGAGTATGACAGGCGTTAAAATTGTGCCCCAGTTCGTGCGCGACTACCCCAAGGTCGTAATCGCCGGTGTTGGGCCGTGTCGGATCGGGGAAGCCGTTCAAATAACCGCACACGCAATAGGCGAAATCCGTACAAACGGCCCCAATATACGCAATGCCACCATAGGGAAGGTCCCGCCTGCCGGTCAAGAATGCGCCCGTATCGCGGGCCACTCCACTCATGAAATCAAACCAATAATTGACGTAGCCGTTCAGCGGATCGGGATCGTTCATGAACGACGGCTCGTCATTCGGATTGTCAAACAAACGAATGAAGACAATCTCGAATCGCGTATCCACATCGCGCATGAAAATCGCGTTGGTGCGGGCGATCAACTCAATCAAATAATCCGTTGTGACAGTGGGATCGTTGAAGTTGGCGTACAGATCGTAGTCTGTTTCCAGTGCGATTTCCGTCACGGCCAGTCGCTTGTTGTGAACCTCTCCCGGATCGGGCTCGAAGCAGCAACCCGCCACCGAACCGCTCTCGGCTGCCAGCGAAACCGAGTCGCGCCCACACATGGGAACGTCGGGAAGTCTGTCGCCTTGTGTGACAGGTCGAATTTCGGCGAACTGTCTGCCCGCAACCAGCGAATCTGACGCCACTGTGGTCAGGGTGTACCGCTTGTTGGGCTGCCCCAGGTCAATGTGTGCACGAACTCCGCGCGGCGAGGAAATCACCACCACGTTCGATTGCGGATTACCTTGCACGGTTCCATGGAACAGTTGAACGCTCGACGTGTCGAAGGAAAAAGGCTCATCGACTCCGCCCTTGCGACCGATGACGATTCTGGTCTCCGGTCCGACGACCCGAAGCGGTTCCACCTCCAGCGAAATGGATTGACCGCCCTCCAGCTCAAGCCCGCCGAGCGCGACCTTTTGACCCGGCTGCGCCACTGCATGCAACAAGGGTTCATCCACCTGAACCATCGAAGATCCATGGTTTCTGATCGTTTGAAATGCCCTGATTTCCTTTGCGGGCGCGGTGGCGCCATTGCGGGAGTGTTGCAATTCGCTGGGAGTGGGTCGCCGGGTTCCTGACTGGCCCGACTCCGATTGTGCCGTTGCGTTTCCGGAGCAAATCAGGTTGGTAAAGGCCGCACAAAGCAGAAGCCCGGCAAAAGATTGCGAACTCGTTTTCATAGCACCGACGTCCTTTTGGCAATACCCAAACTCATCAAACCCCATGTTGGCGGGCACTCTGATTGTAGCGAATCGAACCGAAAAACCGAAAAGTCGAAGATTTTCCGTGCTTTCGACCCATGGGAGCTGCCGGAAATTCCCGTTCCCCTCGTCAAATTGCGACCGCCAAAAGCCACCCTACAATCCCCGCAGGAGTGAATTTCCATGCATGGATCTAAGTCAATTTTTGTACTGGGCAGTTTGGCCGGCATCGTTCTTCTTGTTTCAAGTGCTGGAGTCGCGGGTGAAAACCCTGCGGCTCCAGCAAACGCGGCCCCTGAATCAAGGGTCCCTGAATGGACCGCCGATGCACGATGGTACTACGTCAAGATTCCACGATTTCGCAACGGCGACAAATCGAACGATCCAGACGGGACTCTTGCCTGGACGGACAACTGGCCGCCGCTCGAAACCGACGAGACGGCCCCCCGCGAAAAATCCGGCGAAACGCTTCTGCCGCACGCCCGCATGTACGGCGGCGATCTTCGCGGCGTGATCAACAGCATTCCCTACTTGAAAAAATTGGGCGTCAATGCCATTTGCCTCTCGCCGCCTTTTCATGGAAGCGTCGAACGCAAAGTTGCCCAGATCGATTTGCGCCATGTGGACGATGCCATCGGCGTCAAAGGCGGATTCAGCCAGACAGGCGATGAGGGAGCCGATCCCAAGTCTTGGGTCTGGACCTCCTCAGACAAGCTCTTGCGTGAACTGATTCACGGCGCTCACGAACAGGGCATGCGCGTCGTCGTCGGCGGCGTCTTTTCCGCCGTGATGACGGCCAACTCTCCACCGTCGGAACTGGAGAGCTATTACCTGTCCGCCACGCGTCGCTGGATGGACCCCGACGGCGACGGAAATCCCCTCGACGGAGTGGATGGCTGGCTCGTATCGATCGAGGAAGGCCCGCTCCGACAATTTGACGAAAAATTCAAGGCCTTCTGGTTGCGGTGGCGCAATGTCGTTTGGAAAACAAACCCCAACGCGGTGGTGATTACCACCGGCACGCTGGCACTGGGACAGCTCAAGGGTGGACCGTTTGATATCGCATTACATTCCGCAAGCGCCGGGCCGATTACGGACTTCTTCGGGATCCAGAAGACAAGAAAGTCCCAGTCCAAGGCGTTGCTCGATGCAATCGAGTCCTCGATGGCGCTGGCTCCGGAACCGGCACGGCTTGGCAACATCACCGACATTAGCGGTGCATATCAAAACGGCAGGCTCCTCACAGAGTTGGCGACATCTGAACCTCTGTGGAACGGTGGCGCTTCCCACAGCGATTTCGATATGCCGCGCCCCGGTAAGTTCAGGAGCCGACAGGTGGCGCCGGGCCCGCTTCCCGATGATGCGGCGCGGGCTCGCTGGAAACTCGCAACCATCCTGCAGCATTGTCTGCCCGGAGCGCCGATCACCTGGTATGGCGACGAGGTCGGCATGTTTGGCGGCCCCGGTGATCTTGCGGATGCGCCGACGTGGTGGAGCGATTCCATGACCGATTCCGTCAAATCAACGCACTATCGAAAGGATTTCTTCGCGCTGGTGCAATGGCTTCATCGATTGCGGGCCGAGTACCCGGCATTGCGAAAAGGAAAGCTCTGGCCTGTCATCATGGATGACGCAAACAAAGTGCTGGCGATTTCGCGTTCGCTGCCCGATCAGGAGGTCATCCTGGTCATCAATTATGGCGATGCGAAGCAATTGGTGATGTTGCCGGCCGGAAAGCCCGGACAAATGGTTGGCGTCCGAAATCCACACCTCGTACCGCCTCGTGGACCAAGGAAGGCTGAGGGCGCAAAGGAAAAAGAAAAAGAATCTGATGACGATTTTCCGCCCTTGTCGGTCGCCGGCGCGCGGCAATTCGTCGGGCCGGAGGGCAAGATTCGCATGTGGATGGAGCCCATGTCGGTGCGCTTCATTTTCATTGGCGCCGAAAACTGATCCGCGATGCGGTTTGCCCCTCTCCGATCATTCCGCTTGATTTGGTCTGGAGCGAAGCCGCTTTTGCTCTCCCTTCGTCTTCTTTTCGCGTAGCCGCCGCGCTTTGGCGGATTTGGGAATCTTCGTGGGTCGCCGCGACTTTCGCGGGCGAAGCGCATCGGCCAGCAATTCGAACAATCGCTCAGTGGCCGCCGCGCGATTGGCGGCCTGCGTCCGGTGTCGCGACGATACCACTTGAAGAACGCCGTCCTTGGAAATCCTGTTTCCCAGGCGAGATTGAATCATATCCTTTTCGGGCTGAGTGAAGGCCGCGCACCCATTCAGATCAAAGGAAAGCGTGACGCGGGTACTGACCTTGTTGACGTTTTGCCCGCCTGGACCACCGCTCCGGGTGAAGGCAAATGAAAGATCGCCTTCGCCGATTCGCTGGCGCAATTCCTCCACGCGAACTGTTGTTGCACCAGTGAACGATTTGGATCGCGCCATATGTCGCGCGAGTATAGCGACGGTCCGATTGCGGGTCGAAAGAACGACGCGCCGGAGGCCGGGAGTGCAACGGTAAAGTGCGTCTGCAAAGCAGGTTCGTTTGGAAATTTGCTGTATTAGACTGGTAGGCGTTTGTTCACTACAGACTACGTATGGGGGGTGTGCTGGGGTGCGGGATGCGGCCACGAGATGGGCGGGGACTGTCGAGAATCTGTCGCGCATCATGCTTCATAACATGTGAGGCGCGCGGAAATTTGTGGCGATTTGCGATCAGAGGGTTTGGTGCGAAGGAAATTCATGGCCCCAAGTCCGATGAGGCTGGACATGGGCCACCCGTCCCGCCGAAATTGGCGACTGCTACTGGTGAATTCCCCTGTTTTTGTCTTGCGATCCTGAATTCGTTTCTGATACACTGGAACCCTCATCCTGATGTCCAACCTATTCTTGGAGGAACTGCCATGCGGTTCAAAAAACTGTTGACGACAGCCTTGGTTGCATTTGTTAGCGCTGTTTTTCCCGCGCTCAGTGCGGAGCAATCCAACGGGAACTCCGAGCCGCAAAGACTTGGGGTCATCCCCGCGCCACAGCCTGACCCGACCGGGATCGACAAGTGCAAGTTCGTCTCCCTTGTTGCTCCGAGTGGCGGCGTGTTCGCGCTTCGGGTCAACCTTACTTCGCTTCACCATGTCGATCCGCCGTATACCGGCGGAGTCACGGTTGCGTTCACGGCCTTTGAGGGGCTATCCGTTTGGGTGGGCCCGCCGACTGCCTACCCGGAATCTTCTTCAAATCCATTCATAACATTCCTGGCCTCGTTTACTCAATGCCAGCCGGAGTATCGGGACTGGAGTACGGTGGGATTGCTGCACATTACAGGTTCGGCCGTCGTACCGAGTTCCATCTATCACGTGGAAACGGTGGATGTCGTATGCCAGGGTGTTGAGGGAAGCGTGGACTGCCAGCCGGGTGGTGCCAATGTTTCTACGCAACTCGAAATTCGCACCACAAGATGGGGTGACGTGGAGTTGCCCTTCAGCGCATCTTCAGATCGCCGGCAACCGGATTCCAGCGATATTTCCGCCGAACAAAAGAAATTCAGAGATATTCCAGGCGCATTGATCAAGGCCCGTGCTTTCATCGCCATCAGTTCAGCGTTCGGCGAGATGAACACCCTTCCTTTTGGCGCTGGCTTAGCCCAATTGTCGACCAGCATTGATGCTTTTCGCGGCAGGCCTTATCCCGGGCGGATGGGAAGATGCAGCGGGTCCGGTACTTCAGCATGTACTACAGCTTCGGATTGCACCAGTGGTGGAAATACCGGCCCGTGTAATCTGTATTGTCCGTGATCGAATCTCCACTGACGGATGAACTCCACCATAGGGAGGCATGGAAATGAAGACGATGATGAGAATCAGATTCGGATGCCTGGCCGTCGCGGTCACAGGAACTTTCTTGATTGCGGGCAAAGGTCTGGGCGCACCACACGAAGCGCCGCGAAATTCGACGCCGACTATATCGCAAGCGTCTCGCCTGATTTCGGGCCCACGTGAATCCATCAATAACGCAATTGCGGCAGGGCCAACCACGGTCATCACCTTGCAACCGGTTCCGCCCCAAACCCTGCCTGCTACGTCCTATCCGGCGGGGTCGTCGATCGTCGATCAAACGCTGACCCTGGGATCGGTGCCCGCCCGTATCTGGCTGCAAGTGCTCATTTCCGGCTGGGCGCCGGAAATCTTGGGTACAGCGCAGGTCACGATTTCGGCGACTGATTCCGACCTCGATGGCGGTGGCTATTCCGCTCCGGATTGTGCCGGAAACCCCGTCGTAGGGGCAGGCAGTCTTGCTCCGGCAATGGAACCATGTCCATCAAGCTCCTGTGCCGGGGATCCCACCATACTTTGCGCTACGAGTAATGATTGCACTATCGCCGGCACAACGGGGCCTTGCGACATAAACGGCATGTGCCGCGCCGCTTTCATCGGCAATCTGTGCGGCCCCATTACAAATTCGCGATGCGAAACCTGGACCGGCGTTTCCCCCGGTACTTACTTTCCCGCCGGAAAATTCTGTGCGCCTGGATTTCAGGCTCTCTGCGATCCACGATTTGTCGGATCCAACAGCGCAAATCTTGCGGTCGTAGACATCAGCACATATGACTTTCGATACGGGTTTGCCGCCGACCCAACCGAAATACCAAGCGATTTCAATCCCAGCTATCTGGGAACGCTGGTGCTCGATGTCCCTGCGAATGCGAAAGGAACCTATACGATTGACGCCAACGAACCCGATTCCTATTTTGAGGATCCCGGATTCGCCCCGGGAAATAATATCCCCGTTGCAATCTTCCGCCCTGCATTCATTAGTATCCCGTGCAGCCCGCTGGCTGAACCAGTCGCTGTCTCGAAAACACGATTCATCTCGATTCTGATGCCCTCCGATGTTTCAACCGTCGCAGCGCTGCGCGTGACGCTCGTATCGCTTCATCACGTGGATCCTCCCTACACGGCAGGACCAACCGTTGCGTTTACCAGTTTCGAAGGAGAGGTTCGCTGGGTCGGCCCGCCGGCGCAGTATCTGGAATCCACTTCCACGACCGAATCGTTCTATTCTTCAATGCTGCAATGCATCCCGCATTACCAGGATTGGAGCACGGTGGGATTGCTTCACGTGACGGGAAGCGCCATCGTCCCTAGTTCCGTGTACAAGGTTCAGAGCTTGAACCAAAGCTGCATGGGCAACGAGGAAAGCTGTACGGCCGTATCCCCGGCAATTACCGTTGCCACGACACGATGGGGTGATGTGGAACTACCCTACAACCCTCCGGAAACGACGACTCAGCCCGACTTGGGGGACGTTTCGGCGTTGGTGAACAAGTTCAAGAATCAGCCGGCCGCTCCGATCAAGGCCCGGGCCTTTCTCGTCGGAGACGACAATTTCGGAAATATTACGTCCCTCGATCTCAACCTTAATTTCAACCATATTTCCGCCTGTATCGATGCGTTCAAGGGCAGGCCCTACCCGTTTGCGATTCAATCCTGTCCGTAGAAGCTACGGACACCGGTGGCCGTCAGGCCTCTGAATGGGACTTGCCGTTTCCGTTGGATTCAAAGCGCAGGTGGCGGGCGTTCGCCGGAGGGAAGTTGTTCAGCACCGCGCGATGCGCGAACTGGTGCTCGCGGATGTTGCGGTTCAGGAATGCGTTGACGGCGCGGAGCCGTGAGCGGTTGCGGCCCAGGGCGAGCACGCGCGTGGTCCGACGCAGCCACGTGTATTCGAAGTAGCTCAGCACTCCATCAGGCTTGAGCAGACGTTTGTAGACGCTGAAAATCTTCTTCACATCGTCCAACTCGAACATGGACAACGGCAGGCCGGAGATGATGAAGTCGTAAACATTCTCGCCCTCGATCTGCTGGGCCGGCTTGCGAAGGAGTCGTACGCGGCCTTCGGAGACCATATTGGCGAAGGGCGGTTTGCTTAGCACATCGCGTTCGAGAATGTCGGCGAACTCCGGCTGAAGTTCGCAGATATCGAATTGATCCTTGTCGGTCAGCAAGGTCCCAAGATATCGAGTGACCGGACCGGTGCCCGCGCCGACTTCAAGGAGGCGAATGGGGCGTGGGGACCGGCGAAGCGGCTCAGCCACGGCGACGGCCAATGCCCGCGAACTGGGGACCATGGAGCCAATGGAGTTGGGCCTGCGAATGTAGGTGCGTAGGAACTGCCAGCGATGTTCCAAGCCGGTCTTGAGTACGTGTGTGGGACGCAATGAAATTATCCGTAGAATAATCTGGCCGCCGCGCCATACGGCTTAAACAATCCGCAGGCATCGTAACGGTACTATTTTAAGATTGCCAGCACGGGACCGAAATGTTTGTCTGAAGATGTGGCGAAAAAATTTTGGCGGACGGGGCGTTTTTTCATGGAAAAGCCATTAGCCGAACGATAAAGTAGGTATACGAGGTGAACTCGGCGGCAAAGGGCTTGCAAAATCGGGCGGCCCGGAACTGTTGCAGAAAGCCTCGACGAGCGTGACTGCCTGTGCGACCCCCTCTCAAGGGGGAGACATGGGACTAACGCGCGATGTTCCCGCAAGCGTCGGTTTGCGGGGTGGGTCAGGCCCGGCCGTTTGACGGTGCGGGGAAGTCCCGTGTGGATAAGGAGGTGATCCGTTGTCTAGTCATATAGGTGGGCTGCCGTAGCGGCAGACGAGCTGCTTACGGCAGCGACCAAACGTGGCCCGATCGGGAGATTCCCGACCGGGCCTTTTTATTTTTTTGGACCTGTTTGGGGGGAGAAGTGCGTTGCAAATCACGTTCCCGAAAAGGAGTTCCTCGCACGCCGGGACACGCCGAAGGCCAACGCATCGTTAAGCAGCGGACCCTGTCACGCTTGCCCCGCGTTTCATGGCATTTTTCCACTTATTTCCCCAGTAAATTTGCTTCTCAGGCTGGTTTGTCCGTACATTGGCCAAGGTTTTACGCACCTTACCAGGCGGGCAGCGCCCAAGTTACGGTTTTCGTAGGGATGGGAGAGAAGCATGGATTTTGGAAAGACTTCGTCCGGTAGGGTCGCCTGCTTCATCCTGGGTGCTTGTCTTGGCGCAGGCAAACCGCCGACTTCTCAAGCTGCCGATCAGAATGCTTCGTTGATGGCGCGACCTGGGGCGGGGTTGTCGTTTCCTGCATCGCCGGCGGCAATCAATACCATCAAAGTGTTCAAGTCTGAATCGAACTCGAATACCGGTTTGGTGGTGTTTGACGAGCCAGCACTACTTTCAGCTACGGAGCGAGGCGGCAAGGTCAACTTGGAGGGACTTCCTCTGGGAGTTGGATCGGCGGTTACGCTGGAAGTAGAGCCGCTTCGCGTCGTGGGTCCGAAAACCAAAATCGTGTTGGGGCACAAGGGCGGCATCGACGCCCCGGTCGCCTTCGATTTTTCGAGCGTCCATTTGTTTCGCGGAAAAGTGCAAGGGCATCCCGATTCCAACGTGGTTCTCTTTTCTTCGCCGCGCGGCGTTCGGGCGCACATTGACCTGGGTCGCGCGGACCAACGATATTTGCTTTCGAGCATAGGCTCGGATGCTCAAACCGCCGGACCAACACTTGCCGAAGTTCGTCCGTTCAAACAAAGCGCCAGCCGGCTTCCCGATGTGCCCCTGTGTGGGAAGGACGACGTTTCTCTTTTGAAGGAGGCAGGTTCGGCGGCCGGGTGTTGTTTCGAGCCGCCCCCGGAAACGGTGTACAACAACAGGCTTGCCGTAACGGAGATTGCGATTGAGACGGACTATGAACTTTATGCGAACTTCAACGACCCCGCAGTCACGACGGACTACATCATCGAGTTGATTGCCCGAACCAGCGCGATTTTCATGCGCGACATAAGCACGCGGTTTGAAATTGTGTACATCCGCCTGTTCGATAATCCAGCGAACGAGCCTTCGTTCATGAGCCATGCCGATCCGCTCGGTGGTTACATCAATTACTGGAATACAAATATGGGCTCGATTGCGCGGGATACGGGCGCATTTTTGACCGGCAGACGGGATCTTCCCTACGGCGGAATTGCCCAAATCGGCGCGATTTGCAGCGATCTGGCCTATTGCGTGTGCGGATATTTGAACGGCTTCCCCGATCCGACGCGGCCCAACACCGGCGATTACGACCTTGGGGTTGTCGCACACGAACTGGGGCACAATTTCAACGCCTGTCATACTCCCGATTATTGTCCACAGGTTGACCAGTGTTACCCACCCCCGGTGACCCCGCAGCGTGGGACAATGATGAGTTATTGCAGCCAGACGGTCAGCGGCGGAAATCTGGTGACAGAGCTTTGGTATCACACCCGGCTCAGGCGAGTCATGCGCGACTTTGTGGAGTTCGATGCCTTCTGTATTTCGTATGATTGCGATCAGAATGGCATTGACGACGCCATCGACATCAGTGCGCCGGGCGCGGACGTCAACGGAAACGGCGTGCTCGATCGTTGCGAAGACTGCAACGCCAACGGAATTCTGGATCCGGCAGACATTTCATCGCTGACAAGTGCCGACCTGAATGGAAATGGCATCCCCGACGAGTGCGAACCGGACTGCAATCACAACAACGTTCCGGATGACCTCGACATCCTCCTGAACACGAGTATTGACCTATGGGGGAATGGCGTACCCGATGAGTGCGATCCGGACTGCGACTTGAACGGAGTCGCGGACTACAACCAGATTCAGGAGAATCTGTCGCTGGATATTGATCGCAACGCGGTGCTGGATTCGTGTCAGGACTGCGACGGCGACGGAATCAATGATATTGTCGAATTGCAGGGCGCGCGCAGCGCGTGGGTTGCCAGCGATGTGCTCAACTATGTGGGTCAATATCACGCGATCAGCGGGGTGCAAGAAAAGATTTCAACAACCGGACAGATCAACGGCGCGCAGGATTTGATCGTTGCACCCGGCAACCGCGTGCTGGTCTCCAGCGCCAATACCAACAAGGTCGTTGCATTCCATTCCATCACCGGCGCTCATTTGGGAGACTTTGTCGCGGCCGGAAGCGGAGGACTCAGTTATCCCACGGGACTCACCTTTGGTCCCAATGGGAACTTGTTCGTGAGCAGCCGAAACTCCAACAGCGTACTGCAATACAACGGCACTACCGGCGCGTTCATCAATGCGTTCGTGCCGGCCGGGTCCGGCGGTCTGATCGGTCCTTTTGGGCTGCTGTTTGGACCCAATGGCAATCTCTTTGTCACCTCTGCCGGCGCGGAAGTGCTGGAGTATCACGGAAGCACGGGTGCATTCGTGCGGAAATTCGTCATCGCTGCGAACAACGGCGGACTGTCAGGCGCTCGGGGAATGGTGTTCAAGCCCGACGGCAATTTGCTGGTGGCGAGTTATAACACTGACGCACTCCTGCAATACAACGGGACGACCGGCGCATTCATCAATAAGTGGAACAGCGGGGGGACTACTGAGGCGCTTTATCTGGATGGACCGTGGGGGCTGCGTCTTGGCCCCAACGGGAATATCTACTCCACGCGCGATTTGCCGTCGGCTCTGGGAGGAGACAACCATGACGACGATCACGATCACGGTGATTGGGATGCAGGCGTCGCCCATTTGACCGCTCCCCTGCACGTGACCAGTGCAAGGATCATGGAGTTCGACATTGCGAACGGGCAGTATCTGGAGTCTTTCATTCTGGGGGATGACACGGGGTTGCGCTCGGCGACCGGATTCGACTTCATGCCCGGAACCGCCGACTGCAACTTCAGCATGATTCCCGATGCGTGCGAGCCCCTGGGAACCGACTGTAACCATAATGGAATTCGTGATGCCTGCGATACAGTCTCCGGCGCAAGCACGGACTGCAACCATAATTTGATTCCCGATGAGTGCGAGTCGTTGGGGGGGGATTGTAATACCAACGGGGTTCCGGACATTTGCGATCTGGTCGTGCACGGCGACTGCAACGGCAACGGCACGCCCGACGACTGCGATGCCGGTACAACATCATCGGATCGCAACAACGATCATGTGCCGGATGAATGCCAGGGATCCTGCTGCGAGTGTGGGCCGTGCAGTAATTTGAGCGCCCTGGAGTGTTCCATCCGTGGCGGCATTTTCGCCGGACCGAATATCCTGTGCGGCGAAGCGGGAGCGTGCGTGTCGCCGATCATGGCGCATGATTTTTGTGCTCAGGCCTTCAAAGTTCCTAGTGCGCCTTATTTCAGCGTGCCGATTGACAACCGCTGCGCCGGTTCGGACGCACCCTATGAGGTTCCCTGTCCGGCCGACACGCCGCTGGGCTCCGATCTCTGGTTCACGTACACCGCTCCGTGCAGCGGGATGATGGAGTTCAGCACCTGTGACACGACCGATTTTGATGCGATGCTGGCAATCTATGGATCAGGCACGACATGCAATTGCCCCACCACGAACGCGACCTTGATCAGTTGCGAAGACGATAGCTGCGGCATCGGCGGCGGCCCGCCGGTCGTCGTCCGTTCGGTGGTTGCGGGTCGGTGTTATACGCTTCGCCTGGGCGGCTGGGACGGTTCCACCGGGATAGGGGACCTGAACATCTCGTATCTCACCGCATGCAACCCGACGGACTTGAACGCATCCGGCAGTACTGATTTGCGTGATTTTGCCCTGCTGGAGAACTGTTTTGGCACTGTGCGCACAGGATGCGGATCTTCCGATTTTAATCAGGATGGAGTCGTTAATCTGGAAGACTATCGTGCGTTACACACCATGCTGGGAATGTGACATCCACCTCCCCTGCCCATTTCTGACCGGTTTGGCCTGAATGTCATCGGGCCTAAATTCAGCCCGCCCAACGTCCGATAGATCACAGTCCGTGCGGCGACAGGCAGACATTGCGCGTCGTGGAGGCTCGCATCCCTGTCGGCTGCCGGTTGGAGAAAGACGCCTATGCCACCAAGCTCGCGATCGCAATCGGCGGTTGTTCCCGCGCACCGGGATGACGTGGAAGTTCACGAATCCAAGAGTGGCGCCACGCTCTACGATCCGCAGACGTCCAACACGCTGCAACTGAACTCGACGGCGCTGGAGATCTGGAAGCAATGCGACGGAAGCAAGCGTGCGACCGACATCGCGGCCCGGCTGACCGAATTATTCGAGGTGAGCCTTTCGGAATCGCAGAAACATGTGGATCGAATGATTCAGGAATTGAGCTCGCTGCAGATGCTGGTGGCGGACGAGGCCCGTATGAGCGAGATTCCGTTCGATTCGACGTGATGGCGTAACGTCTCAATCGTCCCCGCCATTTCGCGGCGCGCAAACCTTTTTCCTTGAGTGCCCCGGCGTGACTCGATGAAGAACTCTGTTCGACAACAGGCGTCGTGGCTGTCCACTCCCGCGCAGCTCCCCGATACGGATCATGGCTGGCTGAATTTCGTTGACACCATCGGTTCGGCCGGCCTGGCAGGTCTTGCCCAATCATCCATTGAAATGGGACGCACTCCTTCCTGGGTGATCCTTGCATTGCGGGCTGCGGCTTCCAAAGTGGGCATGGCCAACGTTCGTGCGCTCCAGGAGCTGGCACGAGTGGCCCGCGAATTTGAACGGGCAGACATCCGCCTCATGGCTCTCAAGGGCGCGGCCCTGAATTTGACGGTTTATCCGCAGCGCGATTTGCGGCCCATGAGCGATCTGGACCTGTTGGTCGCGCCGCAGGATGCGCTGCGGGCGATCGAGGTGCTGGAGGCAATGGGATATCGAAGCGGCCCATCGCTGATCCGCGACGATTTTTTCCCGACACACCATTATGAGAGGGAATTGATCCTTCCCGGTCCACATCCGGTTCGCGTGGACCTGCACGCACACCCCTGGCGGCCGATGCATCTTTCGCAGGTTGTATCACCAGAAGCGTTCTGGAAGGAAGCCGTTCGCGTTGCGATTGAGAATACCCACATTCTTGCCCCCGACCCGGCGACGATGTTTGTGCATCTGGCGGCTCATGCGGCGTTTCACGACTGCTCGCGATTCATCTGGCTCCACGACTTGAAGCGTGTCGCCGATCATTACGCCGGCAGTCTGGATTGGAGATTGATTGTCGAACGTGCCAGGCAATGGCACTTGGCGGCAGCCATGCGACGGGCATTGGAGGAAGCGCGCCTGCTCATTGGCGAAATCGTTCCACCTGAAGTTTCCCATCAGCTTGCCGTCACACCATCCGGGTTTCGTGACCGGCTGACTCTCTGGCATATGCCGCGCGATGCGTCCTCGCCGATGCTTCACGTGGCTTGCAATCTGATTTGCCTTCGCGGCATGCGTAAGCGGGCTGCTTACCTTTCGGCGATGCTCCTGCCAGGCAAAACGCATCTTGCCGAATCGTATCCGTTGCGTCATCCGGGCTGGACGTACTGTGCACAATTTGTGCGAACTATGCGTGCCTTGGGACGGGCGGTTGCAGTGCCTCTTTCACCGTTATGGAATTCATTGCGCAGGCCGCATCAACAAGGAGTTCCCTGCTGAGTTCACACGCGGACAATAATCAGCGACGCCGGGTCAGCGTTATTCTAACGGTGAAGAATGACGCTGCCGGTTGCGCACAGACTCTGGAATCGCTGGCCGCACAGACCCGATGTCCCGATGAGATTGTCGTGGTTGACGGCGGTTCGACGGATGACACGCGGAAATCCATCCTCGCGTTTGCCCCCCGGCTGCCCGGCCTGAGGTTGATCGACGCTCCGGGCGTGAACATCGCCGAAGGGCGTGATCTGGCGACTCGCTGCGCGGCCGGACCGATCATCGCCTGCATCGACGCCGGATGTCGGGCGGCTCCGGACTGGCTGCAGAAACTCGTTGAACCATTCGAGCACGATTCGGCGGTCGAAGTCGTCGCGGGCATGTATGAAGTGGATCATTACACACTGTTTGAGGAAGTTGTCGGCCTCGCCACCATGCGCGGCCAGCTTTCGCCGGTGGATCCAAAGACCTTCAATCCTTCCGGTCGTTCGATGGCCTATACCACGGACGTGTGGAAGCGTGCGGGAGGCTGGCCGACCTGGCTGCGATTTTCCGAGGATACGCTGTTCGATCATCGGCTTCGCCGGGTGGCTGCGGGATGGCGCTTTGCGGGCGATGCCGTCGTGTATTGGCGTCCGCGCACGAATTTTCGCACGCTGGCGAAGCAATTTTATTGCTACGGAACCGGCCGCGGCCAGACGCAGATCGGCGCGAATGACTTCCTGTACAACATTCGCAACATTCTCCTGATCGCGCTGGCGGTGAGCTGGTCGATGTTGACCCCCTGGCTCATTTCGATCGCGTTGGGGCTTTTTGTGTATTTCTTCGTTTGGGCATTTCACGGAAAGGCGTTGCAGATTGCCCGTCGGACAGGACGCATGCGCGCGTACCCGCTGACGCTGGTCGTGATGTGGGTCGCAATGCTTTGCAATCTTGCGGGCTATCTTCGTGGGAGCTGGCAACGGTTTCGAGACGGCGAACGATTCCGCAGGCGAATGGAGACGTACTTGCTCGCATGAACAACGATCCGGGCCAGACTCTTGCGAAGCGAAATTGGTTGTGCATCGCGTATGCATTTCCGCCCATCAATCGCAGCGGAACGCACCGCACGGCGGCGTTCGTGCACGGACTGGATGCTGCAGGCTGGAAGGCCACGGTTCTTACGGTAGTGCCGCCGAAAGGTGAATCGCTGGATTCCATGCCGCTGGGCGCGATACCTGAGTCCACGGAAATCATCGCCGCTGCATGGAGCCGACCCATTGAATCCATGTGGACGGCGATTCGGGCGCTGCCTGGGTTTTTCAAGAGGCCCGGCAAGGCAGCGAAAATGCCATCGCAGCCTCCCGGAACGGAACCCGCAAAGACCTCCTTCATGCGTACGGTCGCAAGTCTGTTGGCAACCCCCGATTCACGAACCGGGTGGATCGTACCTGCCGTGCTGAAGGGGCTGGAGATCATCCGAAGGCGACGACCGGAAGTGATGTATTCGACTTCCCCATATGCTTCGGCGCATATCATCGCACTGATATTGCATCGACTTACGAAAGTGCCCTGGGTGGCCGACTTTCGAGATCCCTGGTGCGGAAATCCCTTCTCGCAGGTGCGACCCCCCATCGTGGAGCGCTGGGACGCGTGGCTGGAGAAATGCGTTCTGCGACATGTTTCAAGAATTGTCTGTGCAACGCCCACGATGGCGGACCATTTCGTCGCCGCCCATCCCGCAATTCGGTCAAAAACCAGCACGATTCTCAATGGCATTGATGCCGAAGTCACCCGGCACTTTCGACCGCGCAGGCTCGCCCCGGCAGGACACTTTGTATTTCTGCATTGCGGCCAGTTTTATGGTCCGCGCAGCCCTTCCATACTCTTCAAGGCATTCCGGAAAATTGTCGCCGAGTTTCCCACGCGGGCGGAAAAGCTTCACCTCGCGCTGGTTGGCTCGCCGAATTTTCAGGGCCAGTCGCTTGTCGAACTCGCGGCGGAGGCAGGCTTGTCCGAGCGCGTGATTGTTTGCGGAGAGAAGACGCGCGACAAGGCGCTCGAGCTTTCGATCGGTGCGGATGCGTTGCTGCTGGTCGGGGCGGCGGGTCGCGGCAGCGAGCTGCAAGTCCCGCAAAAGCTGTTCGAGTATCTTGCCCTGAAGCGTCCGATTCTGGGATTGATCTCTGCCGGCAATCCGGCGGCCGCCATCTTGAAGAATTTCGGTTTTGATGGCGTCCTTTGCGAGCCGGACGATGCCGCCGGAGTGGCGCAGGCTATGATGCAGTTAAGCGATCCGAAGCGAAAGCCATCGCCCGACGCATGGAGCGGCGTGAATCGCTACGATCGAAGCGAGCGCGTCGCGGAATTGAATCAAGTATTCCTGTCGCTCGCCGGGCATCGGAGCGTCGGCCCCTGCGGCCATGCAGATTCTCAGGCGACTGCGAACTTCCCACGCGGGCCCGCAGCGCGCTCAAACAGGAACACAAACGCAGCATCGAGCAGCATCATGCCCGCCAGCGCCAGAAGGATCAAAGCGACCCAGGCGACGCTGCTGCCTCCCGCGCCGTGACGGGCAAACTCGATTTTCGCCACGCGAAGCAGCGCCCACGTACTCATCACATACATGAGCACCGTCGGAATTCCGGTCACCGCCAGAAGTGCCCACGAGCGTCGCGTCCGCCACAGCCACACGGTCACGCCAATCAGGGTGAGGGCGGCCAGCAACTGATTGCTTGCCCCAAATAGCTCCCAGAAGACTTTCCAGACCGGCAGCGGCTTTCCCTCGGCATCGACATTTTGCTGAAGCAGGAAGGGAAGCGGTGCGCCTGCGGTGACAATGGCCGCGAAGGCCCGCCCGCCGCGCGTCCGCCATCCGGTCAATTCTTCGACGATGTATCGCCCCAGCCGCGTACATACGTCCAGCGTGTCGTACACAAAGGTGGTAAAGGCCATCAGCGCGAAGGACACGGCGAACGTCGCGGGTACGTGCAAAACCTCAAGGAAGCTGCCGATTCCAAGAGCGTAAAGAAGGTTTGGCTTGGGATTGCCCGGCCCGGTCACATACGGTGAGTCGGCGGCGAGCCGCATCACGCACGCAAGCGACACGACGGCCACCATGCCTTCGAGAAGCATCGCCCCATAGCCCACCGGCTTGGCGTCGGTCTCGTGGCGAAGTTGCTTCGAGGTCGTGCCGGAAGCGATGATGGCGTGAAAGCCGGAGCAGGCCCCGCAGGCGATCGTGATGAAGAGCATGGGGAGAAGCGGCTGGCCCTTGTCGGTGACCCAGCCTTTGAACGCGGGGTATTGTGCGTGGTCGCCGCTCAGGATCAGCCCAACAGCGCCGCCGACAAGCGTCAGTGCGAGAAAATACCCTCCCAAATGTCCGCGCGGTTGAAGAAGTGCCCAGACCGGCAGGACCGAGGCCACAAAGCAATACGCCAGAATCAGCACGTTCCAGATTCGGTGAGCCTGTGACTCAGATACGCCCAGGGAAGAATCGAGCGACAGCGGAATGTGCTGGCCGGCCCAGATGGCGACGCCAAGCAGCGGAAGAAAGACGATGGTGGCCTTCCCGATGGGAATCTTTGCAAATCGAATCAGCAGGCCCATCACGACGGGAAGCAACAGGTAGAGCAGCGACGACGTGGCGATTCCTCCGCCGGAAATTGACTGGCCGCTTTCCAATTCGATGGAGCCGACGAAGGACGCGGCCGTGATGTCGGTGAAGGCGACGATGATGTAATCGAGTGCCAGCCAGACGAAAATGAGAAACAGGATGAACGAGCGGCGGCTCATGTTCTCGCGGATGACTTCGGCGATGGACCGCGCGCGGTGGCGGATGGAGGCCGTGAGCGCCGCCATGTCGTGAACGCCTCCGATGAAAATGGAGCCGATGACGATCCAGATAAGGGCGGGCAGCCAGCCGAACATGGCCCCGGCGAGAATCGGCCCGACGATCGGCCCCGCGGCGGCGATCGCGGAAAAATGCTGGCTGAGCAGCGACCGGGGTTCGAGCGGCATGTAGTCGAGGTCATCGCGGAGTTCGACGGCGGGCGTGACGGCATCCGGGTCCAGCCGCAGCATCCGGGAAAGCCACGAACCGTACAGCCGGTAGGCGATCAGGAAAACACCAGCACTCATCAGGACAATGGTGAGCAGGCTCAAGTTCATCAACCCTTCGTTCTACGATGCAGCTCCTCCGACGCCGGAGCAAACCACTTTACGTGCAGCCTGGGTCGCATCTGAAGCGCGGAAACACGCATACCTGTGGCATTCTACGCAATCCTTATCGCAAAAGAACACGGAAATCCACGATCCCGTTTCGTACTCCCCGTAGTTCCGGATACGGCATGTATCGTGCAGCGATTTGATTGGAGATCAAAGTGATGAGGCGTTGCCGAATTCGTGCCTCAGAAGCTGGAGTACCATTATGCGACCCATCAAGACCATTCTGGTTGGAGTTGATTTCACGTCATGTTCAGGTGCTGCGCTGCGAGAGGCCATCCGACTCGCCCGCCTTCACAGCGGAAGAGTTCATGTGGTCCACGTCGTCGATACGCAGATTGCCATCGAGATGGAGTCCGTTCTCACTCAGATGCAAAGCGACATTTGTGCCGGACTTGCCGCAGACGCCCGTCATGCTTGGCAGGAGTTCGTGCGTGGAATTCCTGAGGCGGCAGGCCTGAATCTTGGGGTGACGGTGGAACACCGGACGCAGGGGATTCTCAGGCAGGCCCACGAAACCGGTTCGGACCTGCTGGTGTTGGGTGCGTTCGGGGATCGGCGGCCGGACGTGGGTTCGGGGACCGTGGCTACCTCATGCGTGCGACATTCAAGTTGTGATGTGCTGCTGGTTCGCGAATCCCACAGGGGCGCGTATTCCAGGATTGTGGCCGCTGTGGATTTCTCAGAGACATCGCTGCGGGCATTGGAACGCGCGGCGCAAATTGCACGCGGGGATCACGCGGAGCTTTACGTTGTTCATCTGTTCACTGCGCCGTGGGACCGGTACCACTATCGCGAGTTGATGCCGCAGGCCGATCCAAAATTCTCGGAGCGATTTAAGAGCCTGCTGAGCCAGAGACTCCTTGATTTCGCCAAGCCGGTGAAAGAGGCATTTGCGGATGTGACCATGACCAGCGAACTTTCCGACGCCGGGCCCCATCGCAGTGGAATCGCGGAATACGCGGAACGCGTTGGTGCGGACTTGATCTGCCTGGGCACTCGGGGTCGATCGAACGTGCGAGACATGCTCCTGGGAAGCACGGCGGAAAAAGCGTTGCTCCAATCCAAGTGTACAATCCTGGCAGTTCGACCCGATGCGAACGTCAGGCCCCATTCCGCCGGTAGTTCTTGATCGAATTGAGTGACGTCTGCTTTTGCATGGCTGCGCGGCTAAGGGCGCGCCTGGCCGTGTGTCGCGCAATGCGCCGGGAGGGACTCGAACCCCCGACCGTCGGATTAGAAATCCGATGCTCTATCCAGCTGAGCTACCGGCGCAGAACGAGAACGACTCCCATCGCGTCTCGATGATTTCATCGAACTCACCTGTTTCCCGCATCGGGCTGGTGCGGCAAACGCGACAATGGCTCTATTGTAAGTATATCCTGGATAATGCTTTACGATAAATAGCGGCGCCCGGGGTCGAACCGGGGACCTTGGGGTTATGAATCCCACGCTCTAACCATCTGAGCTACGCCGCCTACTTTGCTTCGCTGAATTATCCACGTCCGGCCTGCGCAGACAAGTCGGCTCACGGACGAGCCCGCGCTACGTGCGAAAGCACGACGAATCGCGGTCGTGAGCCAATTTTCGTTGAGTTGGGCAGGTGATTATGGTAGGTTCTTTTGGGCTCCACGGAGGGGT
This sequence comes from uncultured Phycisphaera sp., assembly GCA_964501365.1. Lineage (GTDB taxonomy): Bacteria > Planctomycetota > Phycisphaerae > UBA1845 > UBA1845 > CAZAMB01. The sequence goes on from CAZCST010000001.1 coordinate 40,509, forward strand.
CAACTTGTAAAAAATGCAAGAAGTTTCGGCGGGCAGACATTGAAACTCCGGTCTCCCGTCATGCCGGTTTGGGATTACGCACTGCCGTGAACGACTTGTCGCGGTCTGGTGTATTTGGCGGGAGAAGGAAGTATGCGCGCAAAACGATCATTTAGCTTTGTCTTGGCGTTGTTTGGCGTCACAGTGCCGGCCTTTGGCGGGTCGCACATGTGGCGCTTTTCCGAAATCTTCAGCGACGCCAGCGGGACCATCCAATTCATTGAGTTCTGGTGTACTCCGGGCTCAGACGCCGAAATCTTTATGAACGGCCTGACGGTCACGACGGCCAATGGAACCTTTACGTTTCCAGGCAATTTGATCGGTCCGACGGGAAACAAGAGGATGTTGCTGGCCACCAGCGCCTTTGCGGCTCTGCCCGGCGCACCAACGCCTGACTACCTCATTCCCGCAAATTTCATACCTCTCAACGGTGGAACGATTCGTTACCGTCCCGAGGCGAACTACGACAATTGGACATACGGCGCGGGTGACATTCCGACGAATGGGACCGATTCGGTTCGTTTTACCTCTTGGAACAGCGGTCAGAGCGGCATAATCGATACCTGGATCATTGAAGCCAATAGCCCGAGCAACTATCAAGGCGGTAGCGGGTCGGTCAACGCCACTTGCGTCGATGGCGATGGCGACGGCTATGGAAATCCCGGCAACCCTGCTTGTGCCAACGGATCGGCGACGGATTGCAACGACAGCAATGCCAGTGTCCACCCCAACGCCGCGGAAGCCTCGGTAGCCCAGTGTACTGATGGTTTGGACAACGACTGCGACGGGCTGACCGACTGTGCCGATTCGACTTGCGCAAGTGTCGTTGGAGCGTGCGTTCCGACGGTATCGGAGTGGGGTGTTGCTGTCCTTACCCTGACCATGCTTTGTGCAGGGAGCATCTTGCTGCGGGGGCGAGCCTGAGGATACGGCCCGCGTGACGCCGAATCCCTCGCTTCTGAATTACGATAGAGGTAGAAACGAGAGGGATGCGTATGAAGCGTCATGGATTTCTTGCGATCGGCCTGTTGGCACTGGGTCTATCCTCCACGTCGGTGTTAGCCGGTGCCCACACCTGGCGAATTTCTGAGTTGTTCACCAACTCCAGCGGGACGATTCAGTTCGTCGAGCTCAAGTGCATTAGCGGGAGTGCAGAGACGTTTGTCAGCGGTTTCCAGGTTACAACCGGTACAGGCACTTTCACCTTTCCCGGCAACCTGTCTGGTTCAACTCTGAATAAGAATATCCTCCTCGCAACCGCTGGGTTTGCCGCGCTCCCGGGATCTCCAACGCCTGACTACACGATTCCAAGCAATTTCTTTCCGCCAAGTGGTGGGTTTACCATACGCTACAATCCTCCGGGCAACTACGATTCGAACATAGTAGGTGTTGGCACACTGCCAACGAATGGGGTTGATTCTCTGCAGTACACGAGTTTTCTTGGCGGAAACGGCGTGGATACTTTCATAACGGGCCCGAACAATCCGGTTACCTTTGCGGGCTGTGTAACAGAAATCTGCGACGATAACCTCGACAACGATTGCGACGGGCTGACGGATTGCGCTGATCCCGCCTGCGCCCTGGCGGTGCCCCACTGCGTGCCGACGGTTTCGGAGTGGGGTGTGGCAGTGCTCGCATTGCTCACACTTAGTGCCGGGAGCGTCATGCTCCGTCAACGAGCATAGGCGTCCGAACGATCACCTGAATGAATGATCGCACCCCGTTTGTCCCCCTCATCAGGGAGGGAGCCTTGGGATCCGGTTTCGGAACATGAAGTAAGCAGCGGCCACAAGGCAAAGACCCGCCCAGACGTAATCCAGAGTGGGTTTTTCCTTCATGTACACCATCGCGAATGCGGCGAAGACGCACACCGTAATGATCTCCTGCATCACCTTGAGCTGCGCCAGCGAGTAATGCTGCGCGCCGATGCGATTGGCCGGCACTTGCAGGCAGTACTCAAAGAAGGCCACGCCCCAACTCAGCAGAACCACCGCGAACAGCGGCTTGGATTTGAAGTCCTTGAGATGACCGTACCAGGCGTAGGTCATGAAAAGGTTTGAGCAGATCAGCAGGAACACCGTAGTCAGGCTGCGCATGCCACACTCCTCCATGAATCACGAATAATCGGACGTATCGGGCCTATAAGATCCATCAACTGCTGTTATAACGCATGGAAATCTTTGCGCGGAGGGTTTGCCGCGAAGCTGGTCAAAACGTACCGTTTGTTTGGTCGCCGACGCGGACGTTCCGCGTGGGTGAGGCCAACGGCGGGGGGGAGAAGCGCCCGCCCGAATACCACAACGCAAGCATATCAAGGAGCTGCGCATGGATACTGCATTCAATCGAGCTGTACGTTTCCTGGCTGAGGATGATGGAGTTGCTGCGACCGAATACGCCATCCTGCTGGGGCTCATCGTCGTAGTTGCGGTAGGCGCAATCGGAAGCGTGGGGCAAAAGGTGGACGGGGTGTTCACCACCCTGGATAACGGCGTGAGCGGCGCAGCCGGTTCCTAGTTGACGCGGCAGATTCGCAGAAAACTTGCGGATCGAGGCGGTCGGTTTGTCGGAGGAGCCTTAGTTAGCCGACGGTACGACGTCGACCTTGCGGCCACGGAACTTCACAACGCCGTCTCGCAAGGCGAAGATCGTATGGTCGCGGCCAAGGCCCACGAACATGCCGGGGAGGAAGGGCGTACCCTTCTGGCGGACGATAATCGTGCCGGAAGTGACGACCTGCCCGGCCGACCGCTTCAGGCCGAGAAACTGCGGATTGCTGTCACGACCGTTACGCGACGAGCCTTGTCCCTTTTTATGTGCCATAACGTCTTACTCCGAATGGTGCATCAAGATGCACCCTACAACTGTTCCACAAATCAGCGCATCACCCATTGTCGGTCGCGGCGAATGGGCCTTGCATAGGCACGCGTATTGGCGTCGCCCGGCAAGTCATATGAAATCTCCAGCGTTCGCTGGACCAGGAAGGACCGTGGATTGTCCTCGGATTCCTCCTTGGTCGGGTCGAAGGCGGTGTTGTTCTCCCGCTTTTTTTCGCCCGCGAAGCCACCCATATACACCTTGAAGCTGCTGGCCTGCGGATCAAAGGTCTGAAAGACCGCCGCCGATTCGCGGGCATTGGCCACGCCCTGCAAAATCATCCCCGTGATCTTAGCCGGAGGAGCGAAATTAGGAAACTCCACACGATGACGGGCGGCAATGGCATCGTACGCGGCCGGATGGACCCCGTCACCGGCGTCAATGACGCTTAACGTGTTGGTCACGATCCGAAAAGACGGCAAAAACCGCACATCCTTGCCGGTCCGATTGATGACTCGGTAAAGAACGTACCAGTAGGTCTGGTTGCCGTTCGGCGTCGAAATCGTGATCCGCTGGGGATCCATGAACTCAACATCGAGTTCCCACGAAGGGCTGATGAGGGTGGCCTGTGGCGCCGCCGAAATCGTCGCGCAGCACAGTCCCGCGAATAGCACCAAAACCGTCCAAACCGACCGCCGAATCATAGCCCCTCATCATATCGATACTGCCATCGCAGTCAATCTATGAGAGTGGTGCGGCCCTTGATAGAGGTCATGCCGCAATCTACATTGCCCGTCGGCCATGAAAGGCATTCTGCACCGTTTTGTCAGCACGCTGAGCAGCCTCTCCATTCTGCTCGTCACTACCGGAATCCCGGTACCGACGGGCAGCGTAAATGAGAGTGAGGATTTTCCATGCAAGAACCATGGATGCGGTTGCCTTACGGCGGAAATGTGCCGTAAACATTGCTGCTGCCAAAAACCAAAGGTCGTCAAGCGATCCCCGTGCGGATGCTCCTCAGGCGATTCCGAAGCAAAGTCAGGACGTTTACCGAAATTGTCTCCTAAGTTTTCCGGGTGGGTCATTGGAGCCTTGAGCTGCAAGGGTGTGTCGCCCGGACCAGTTGGCGGGATCACCATGCTTCCGGCGACCGCCCCAATGACCGGCATCTTTGCAATGGCCGCGCTCGGCAACGGACGGCCCGAATTTGTGCTCACACCTGTGGCCCGGTATCTCAAGCCGCCTAGTCCGCCTCCTCGGGCGTAAATCATCCTGCCAAAGTATTTCACTGAGCATTTGTAGAGCCGCCGCTCTTCGACACATCGTAGAGCAAGGCGATATGACTGGAGGAATTGCGCATGGAAAGACTGCGCAAGAGACACTGCGCATTTACGTTGATTGAAATCCTCGTGACGGTTTCCATCATCGGTTTCCTTTTGGCGGTGCTATTGCCTTCGCTGGGCCGCGCCCGCCGGGCCGCCCAGGGGGCGGTCTGCACGGCCAATATGCGGAGCCTGGCCCTGGCTCAGGTGACGTACGCCAATACCCAGAACGACATGCTGGTCATCGCAGGGGAAGGGAGCTACGACGTGCAGGGATCGTGGATCGGACTCCTTGAGGAACAGGGCAGCGAAAAACTGGTTCGCAAATGCCCATTGGACAAGAGCCGGTATTTTGACGAGCCGTTTACTGACTTCAGCGTCCCGGTGATGCGCCAGACAAGCTACGGGTTGAACAATTTCGTTTCACCCACCCACACGCCGCTCGGCGCGTTTCCCATTGACCGTCGGTCTCAGATTCGCCGGCCTTGCGACGTTATTCAGTTTGTGGAACTCGCCGAGGAAGGCAATTACGCTGTCGCGGATCACATCCACGTACAGGAGTTCTACAAACCCCTTACACCCAAGGCCACGCCGGTACGCGTCGGCGTACAAATGCCCCTTGGGCGGCATGGGGGGAAGGCCAAGGACTGGACCGGAGGGCTGAACTACAGCTTCTTCGATGGCCACGCCGAGGTTTTGCCGCTTCAAAGTGTTTACAAGGATCCGAAGCACAATCGCTTCGATCCGTCGTTGACTCCGTAGGAGGTGGAGAATCCACAGCATTCGGAGTCTCTTTTGTATAGTGAAAACCATTTGCCGCGAACAGCGGAAAGGAAATTCAAATGAGGGAGATGACAACGGCCATTCCTTCGCTCGTGCTTGCTGCAGTCTGCACGGCGACGGCATCGGCTCATGGGCCGCAAATTCAGGTCGGAATCCAATCCGGTCAAATCGTCACCCGTGCACTGCTTCCGGACGAGCCATACAACGGCAGCATGACGCCGAATCAACGGGTGTACGAAATCCCCATGGCACAGCGAAATCTGAGCGATGCCAACGATGGGTGGTACGCGCAGCCGAACAGTTCGTTTGCGTTCACAGGGCCGGGCATCGCGACGGCTCTTGGAGGGTTTGGAACAGGTTCGATTCTGAGCCTCACATTTACAGAAGGCCTGACTATCTGGAATGGTTCGGGATTTGTGGACCCCGGCACGGAACAAATGGATGTCTACCGCGGATCGGCGCATGTCGCGGGAGCGATTACGAGCGACGCCGGCCCGCTTCAAAGCTTTAGTTTCACGGCCCTGACCAACACTGGGGATGAGCACAAGACGGCATTCATTCGCCTGCTGGGCGATGGCGTTTCGCCGAATACCCCCAGCGACGATGGAATCTACCTGTTGGGATTGCAATTGACATCGGACCAGGCCGGCGTTGAGCCTTCCGATCCGTACTACTTTCTACTGAACAAGAATGGATCGGCAGCGGATGCGTCGGCAGCGCTGGCATACGTCAACACGCACATTGTGCCCGAGCCAGAAGCTCTGGGTTACATGGCTATTGTGTTGTGCGGGTTGTTGTTCGTGCGACTACATGTGTCCTGATTTCGGGCGGCGGAAACGGGCGTGGGGCAATATGCTCCACCCCTCTGCCACCAAAGCAAGGTGCGTACATGAAACAAGGCGTAGCATTTACTTCCCTCATTATTCTGAGCCTGGTTCAAGATGTCTTGGCTCACCCCGGTCCGCGAATATGGATCGACGTAGTAAACGGGAAGGTGACGACCTATGCGGGACCCTATCCGCCGTCCGATCCGGGCAACTACTTCGCCGAGTACATTTTTTCGCAGGCTCTTTCTGACGAAGGAGATGACGTTTGGACGACAGAGTTCCCCGGCTTTCAAAAGGTTCCCGGCGGCAACATTCCGGTCGGGAAAAATTTTTCCTACAACATTGTGGGACCGTTGCAATGGTATGACGCGGGCGCGGCCGATCACTGTCCGTTCTTTGAGTCCGTGTTTGATTCGTTTGCGGACGCTCCGCCGATCCCGCAGATGGCGATCACGAACGAATTGTTCCAGACGCAGTACACGGATGAAGGCTTCGTCCCCGGCAACCTTGCTTTTACGTACAACGGAGCCGCTGGGGACCACAATCACCTGACGTACACCCTGCTGGGTGACGGACAAGGCCCAGGAGGCGGAGAAAACGGCGTTTTCGCGTTGGCGCTGCAAATCACCGCGACGGGAATAACCGCCTCGAATACGATTTTTCTTCTACTGGGAAAGAACGCATCGGCGGGCGAACTGGGGCTTGCCATGGATGTCATGAGGCATCCACGAGTCGCGCCCGATATGGATTGCGACAGCGACGTGGATTCCTCTGACTATGACTCATTTGAATCCTGTATGAGCGGGCCCGATCAATTTCTTGCATCGGAGCTGGGTCAATGCCGCCGTGCGGATGCCAACGCCGACGAGAGGCTGGACCTCAGGGATTTTGCGGCACTGCAACGATGCTTTTCCGGCAGCGGCGTTCCCACCCTGCAAATCTGCGGATATCAGCCTTGAGTTCAGTAACCATCTCTTGGAAGGGAGGAACCGCGTTGACCGACCAACGCGCTTACGGGCGGCTCAGGCATGGATTATGATAGCGCCGCGACATCGCGATAAGGCGGCGAATCGTGGAGGGACGTTTTGAAGGCCGGCTTCGAACCTGGAATTGTTCGTTCCCTCGAATTGACGGTGACGCTGGAGATGTGTCCGGCGTTCGATGGCGTTGTCGTCCATCGGGTGTATTCGACCTGGTCGGTGGCCCATCACTTCGAAATCGCGGCCAGGATGGTTCTGGTCGATTTTCTCGAACCGCATGAGGAGGGCGTCGGGTCGCACGTCAGCGTGGATCACCTGGCCCCCTGCGCGCTGGGAGGGCAGGTTTGCGTCGAGGCCGAGCTCGTCGAAGTCACCCACACGCGACACATCAAGGTCGTATGCGAGTGCCGCGCGTTCCACGGCGATCGGTTACTCGCTACCGGACGGCAGGTTCAGGTGGTGATGAATAAAGAGCATTTGAAAAGGTATCTTGAAAGGAGCTAGGGATGGTCAAGTTGATTGCCTTGTATCGCAAACCGGCCGACGTTGCCGCATTCGACAAGCATTACCGTGAAGTACACACGCCGCTGGCGAAAAAAATGCCGGGCCTGCGAAAGCTGGAAGTAGCCCGCTGCTTTGGCTCCCCCGGCGGCGAGCCCAAGTTCTACCAAGTCGCGGAGATGTACTTCGACAACAAGGAAGCCCTCATGGCCGCCCTCGGCAGTCCCGAAGGCAAAGCAGCGGGCAAAGACGTGATGGGCTTTGCCGGCGACCTCATTCACATGATGTTCGCAGAAGTCGACGGGTAGAGGTCAGCCCCCGCATGGCCATTCGGATTTCAAAGCTCTCGATCGCCGACGCTAACACCGTATTTTCGTTTGTGCTTCGATTGCTCAACGAACTCGGCGAGGAGAGCGACGACCTGGGCAAGCTCGACCGGGAGAAAGTGCTTCGTGCCTGGCGGGAGGCCGGTGACCGATTTCACGTCTTGGCTGCCAACGACGACGCGGGTGAGATCGTTGGCTTGCTCACGCTGAACGAGGCCTTCGCCATCTATGCCAACGGAAAATACGGCGTCATAGACGAAATGTACGTCGTGCCGCACCTGCGTTCATCAAGGGTCGGAAAGATGTTGATGGACGCAGTGAAGGAGTTGGCCATGGAGCGCCGCTGGACGCGAATCGAAGTCACTGCGCCAGAATCAGATCGGTGGGTACGTACCAGACGGTTTTATGAGCGGGAGGGATTTACGTTTACCGGGCCGAAGCTGAAATTCCTATTCGACCCACCTGCGAAGTGAATTTTGGATTCAAAAAAAATAGAGATCCGGGCTCGCCGAAACCCGGATCCCCTTGCTTAGCTGCTCCCCCCATTGGGGAGAATAAAAACAGCCTCACATCAGCCTATCGTCCCCTGATGTTCACTGCTTGAACTACCTAGAGCAGTCTTTGCGCCAGCTTTCAATCCTGAGAATCACGATCGGATGCAAAAGTTGCTGCCGTTCACGCAAGCCCGCTTCAGAGGTATAGTTGCGATTCGGTCGCGGCGTGGGGACCGATAACAGTTTTACATCTTAACCGGGTTACGGGGAGCAGTGCTTCATGCCTTTTGACAAGGTCGATCCCAAGGTGGATTTTCCAGCCCTGGAACGCGATATCCTCGCGTTCTGGGAGCGGACCAAAGCTTTTAACAAGCTCCGCGAAATCAATCGCGGCAAGCCCCGCTGGTCGTTCCTCGACGGCCCAATTACGGCCAACAATCCGATGGGCGTCCATCATGCATGGGGCCGGACCTACAAGGATATTTATCAGCGATACAACGCCTCTCTGGGTCGCGAACTCCGCTACCAGAACGGCTTCGACTGCCAGGGCCTGTGGGTCGAGGTCGAGGTCGAGAAGGAGCGCGGCTTCACCTGCAAGAAGGACATCGAGTCCTACGGGATCGACAAGTTCGTCGAGGAGTGCAAAGCCCGTGCGCGCAAATTCGCGGCCCTGCAGTCGCAGCAATCGCAGCGGCTGGGCTACTGGATGGACTGGGACAACTCGTACTACACGATGTCGGACGAAAACAACTACGGCATCTGGGCGTTTCTGAAAAAGTGCCATGAGAAGGGCCTCGTCTATCGTGGAGTGGATGTCATGCCGTGGTGTCCGCGCTGCGGGACGGGCCTGTCGCAGATGGAGCTGAACGAAGGCTACCGCGAGGTCGGCCACACGTCCGTGTTCGTGGCCTTCCCGCTGGCAGACAAACCCAATGAAAGCCTCCTCGTATGGACCACGACTCCGTGGACACTCAGCTCAAACGTGGCCGCCGCCGTAAAGCCGGACATGACCTACGTCAAAGTGCGTCAGGGCGATCGCTCGTTCTACATGGGGAAGGGGAATTTTGAGGCCGCCAGAAAGCAGCCCATCGAAAACGCGGAGAAACTCAAGGCCCCAAGCCTCATGTCGATCCAGGCGTTGTTCAAGAACAACGGCGCGTTTGAAGTCGTCGAGGAGCTCCCCGGCAAGGCTCTCGTTGGCCGCAAGTACCAGGGGCCGTTCGACCAACTCGCCGGCGCTGCCGAGGCGGTGGCTGTTCATGCCGTGATCGCGTGGGACGCCGTGACGGAAACGGAAGGAACCGGAATTGTCCATATCGCTCCGGGGTGCGGTGCGGAGGACTACGCACTCGGCAGGGAACTGGGCCTGCCGCAAATTGCGCCGCTGCTCGAAGACGGGAAATTCCGCGCGGATTTCGGATTCCTCTCGGGACGACGATTCGATCAGGTTGCCGACGACGTCGTGGGGGACCTTAAGAAACGCGGACTGCTCTTCGCGAAGGAACAATACTGGCACCGTTATCCGCACTGCTGGCGTTGCAAGGACGAACTCGTGTACCGGCTCGTGGACGAGTGGTTCATCAATATGAAGTGGCGCGATGAAATCATGGAATCTGCAAAGGGGGCGCAGTGGATTCCGTCGTGGGGTCTGGAGCGCGAGCTGGACTGGCTGCGCAACATGGGCGACTGGATGATTTCGAAAAAGCGCTACTGGGGTCTCGCGCTGCCCATCTGGGAGTGTCACAAGTGCCGGCACTTTGAGGTCATCGGCGGGCGGGCGGAACTCAAGGCCCGCGCGACAGCAGGCTGGAAGGAATTTGACGGCAATTCGCCACACCGGCCCTGGGTGGATGCGGTGAAGCTCACCTGCTCCCAGTGCGGCGCCGACGGCATGACGCGCATCAAGGACGTCGGGAATCCCTGGCTGGACGCCAGCATCGTTCCGTTTTCGACGATGGGCTATTTCTCCGACCGCGAATATTGGAAACAGTGGTTCCCCGCGGAATTTGTGGTGGAGGCATTGCCCGGTCAATTTCGAAATTGGTTTTACGCGCTGCTGACCGTGAGCACGATGATGGAGGGTGTTTCGCCGTTCAAAGTGCTCAAGGGACACGGGCTGGTGCTCGATGACGAAGGCAAGCCGATGCACAAGTCGGCTGGAAACGCGATCGAGTTCAATCAGGCCGCCGACTCGATCGGAGTGGATGTGATGCGCTGGCTCTACGCTTCGACTCCGCCGGAGCGAAACGTGCTCTTCGGGCCGCACCATTGCGATGAGGTGCGTCGCGACGTGATCCTGCCGCTGTGGAATGTGTATTCGTTCTTCTGCAATCTCGCGCGAATTGATGATTTCCAACCAGCAGTACACACGGCCGGGCCGGGCGAACGCTCGCTACTCGACCGCTGGATCCTTTCCGACCTGAATCGATTCATCGAAACGGCCCATAACGGCTATCGGGAATTCGACGTCGCTCGTGTTTGCAGCGAGGCTCACCGCTTCATCGACGTGCTCAGCACCTGGTATGTTCGGCGCTCGCGCCGCCGTTTCTATGGTGAAGGCTGGCCCGCCGACAAGCGCGCGGCGTACGCCACGCTGTACGAAGTGCTGACGACGTTTACGCGGGCCCTGGCCCCGATTCTTCCCTTCATCAGCGAATCGATGTACCAGAATCTCGTGGCCAACCAGGGCGGCGATCACCAGGAGAGCGTACACCATGTGCCGTTCCCCGCCGTGAATGCGTCGCTGAAGGACGAATCGCTCTCCTCCTCCGTCGCCGCGTCCATTCGCGTCGTTTCGCTGGCACGGTCCGCGCGCAAGGACGCGAATTTGAAAATCCGCCAGCCTCTGGCAAAGCTCTTGCTGGTTCCCAGCAGCGACGCCGAGCGCGAGGCCGCGGCTCTCTTTGAGGGTGACATACTCGAAGAGTTGAATATCAAGGAGATCGAAGTTCGCGATGAACGCGAAGGACTCTACACGCTGGCGGTCGCGCCGAACATGAAAACGCTCGGCCCGAAGTTCGGCAAGGCCATCGGCGACGCCCGGAAGGTGATCGCCGGCCTCAGTGCCGCGGAGTTGGAATCACGCCTCCATCGCGGGGAGTCCATCGAAATCAGCGTCCAGGGGGCCGAGGCGGTCATTGCACGCGAAGACCTCTCGATTACCAAGACCTATTCGGCAGACTGGGCGGGCAATTCCGACGGTGCGACGGTTGTACTTTTGGACAGGAGAATCACCCCGGAATTGAAAAACGAGGGATTGGCCCGCGATATTATTCGAAATGTGCAGAATCTAAGAAAGGATGCCGGGCTGGATATCGCCGACCGCATCCACCTTGGTTTGGTGACGCAGTCGCCGGAGCTGTGCGAAGCGATTCGTCATACGAAAGAGTACATCGCAGGCGAAACGCTTGCCACGGAAATCCTGGCTGATGCCCCAATCGGCACGACGGCAAAAACAGAGGTCGTCATCGAAGGCCAGAAATTGGTGATCGCACTGGCAAAGGCGTAGGGTGGGCCATGCCCACCAACCCCTGTCATCCTGAGCCCCGCAAAGGCTCCCGGTTGATTCGCATGGATGGCTTCTACGCTTCGCTTGGAATAACACGTTTGCCGTTCTACGATTGATTTGATCATGGCAGGATACCCACCCAATTCCGACGATTGGCGTTACGCACGTCCGATGCGGGGCGGCCCTGCTCCGCGTTCCAACTGGCTCCTGATGCTGGGAATCTGGACGCTGGTCTTCCTTGTCGTCTGGAACTGGTATCGCTCCGGCAGCCGCGGACCGGTCAATAATCCAAATTATGAGGCCCGGGCTGTCGCACCGCGCGGTGAATTGACTCCCGAAGAATCTCTGACCATCGACATATTCAAGGAGGCTTCGCCCTCTGTCGTCTATATCATCAGTACGCAGATGGCGCGGGACCGGTTTTCGCTCGACACATTTCAGATTCCCCGCGGCGCCGGAACCGGCTTCATTTATGACACGGACGGCCACATCGTCACCAATCACCACGTCGCCGCCGTGGGTCAAAGCTGGCAGGTCACGCTTTCCGACCACTCGCACTGGGATGCGCGGCTCGTGGGCTATGCTCCCGACAAGGACCTGGCCGTTCTCAAGATCGACGCCCCCTCCAATCTGCTCAAGCCGCTGGCCCTGGGGAGTTCCAAGGATCTCCAGGTGGGACAAAAAGTATACGCCATCGGAAATCCATTCGGCCTCGACCAATCGCTCACCACCGGGATCGTCAGCGCCCTGGGACGCGAAATCCGCTCCCTGACGGATCGCGCCATCGAAGATGTCATTCAAACGGATGCCGCGATTAACCCGGGGAATTCGGGCGGTCCGCTCCTCGACAGCGCGGGGCGGCTGATCGGAGTAAACACGCAAATCGCCAGTCCATCCGGTGCGTCGGCCGGCATCGGCTTTGCAATCCCAGCCGACACCGTGAACCGCATCGTGCCGGAGCTGATTCGCCACGGACGCATTCAGCGCCCCATGCTGGGCGTCGCGACCTGGCCCGAGAGTACGGCAAGAGGTCTTGGAGTGCGGGGCGTGTTGCTCCGCGAAGTTCAGCCCGGCAGCACCGCTGCGCGTGCCGGGTTGCGTGGGACGATCCTCGATTCGATGGGCCATCTCGATCAATTGGGCGACTTGATCGTTCGAATCAACGACAGACCCGTCCTGAATCAGGATGACCTCCTCGATGCATTGGTGCAATTCGACGTGGGCGATGAGGTCCGTGTCACCTACATCCGCGACGGCGACACGCACACCACGACCGTTCGGTTGCAGGCCCCGGCGGGCGAGAGCCAACCGGGTTAACCCGGAAAGAGAATCGCCCGATCCACCTTCGTTCCGGGCTTACAGAGCCGGGAACGTAAAGCGGACCGAGCGACCCTACCTTCATCCCTTGTCCTCTCCCCGAACAGGAGAGGCATGATTCAGACCAAATTCGTCACTTCGCTCAGTGCGGCAACATCCGCGCCTTCTGAGACTATTCGATCAACGTAGACTGCGCACCGCCGGCGATCGAATAAAAGATCGCCTGAAGTTGCTGACTGTAATCACTGATCGAACCGGAAGCATGATAATGCACGCCCTGGCCGATTTCTGCGACTTCGGACATCAGCGCCTGATTGGCATCCGTGCCGACCGACACCGCGATAATGCGGATGTTGTTCTGCAGCGCGATGTGGGCCTGGGCCCGGGCATACGCCGCGCCCGCCTCCAGGTCATCTTCATTGAGTCCGGCGTGGCCGTTTTCATCCACATTCGCGTTGCCGTCGGTCAGCAGCAGCATGATCTTCGACGCATTCGTGCGTGCGCGGGAGCTGGTCAGCTCCTCGATGGCGCGTTCCATGCCGCCGCCCATGTTGGTGAACGTGTCATAGTGCCCGCCCTGCATCGCGTGCAACCGCGTGCTGGCGGCCACAACATCCGTGGACAAATCGACTTCGTGCCTGGCTGTGGTACCGTAGATTTCCAAAGACACCTGGTCGTTGGAACCAACGGAACTCAGGTAATTGGTGAGGTAGCCCACAGAATCCTTGACGGCCTGCATTGGTTGAGTCGGCGTGTTGGCCAATTCGGGAGTTTCTGCATTGGTTACACGAGTTTCCATGAGAAAGTTGACGAATGTCTTGATGCCGTACTGATAACGGAACTGGCTGTTGGCATCATACATATAGGTATTGTTGGCTTTCGCGTAATTTGCATACGCCTTCCAGATTGTCGCCGAGGCATTGAGCGATCGCCCCATGATGGGTTCGACCCATTGAACTTCGTTGGTGGCCACCACGTTGTTGCCGTTACCCGGGCTTCCGCCGTGAGTCGACCAGTATCCGCCCGCATAGCCGCTGTTCCAATTCGCCAGGCCCAGCGCCACGGCGACTCGTTCGGGATAATACCCGCTGGTGTCCGACGCCTTGTTCATGAGCGCCGTGACTTCCGAGGCGTTGTAACCGCGTGCGGTCAGGTAACTGGACAGTTGGGCGTTCGACCAGTTGGCGTTGTACGTCAGCTTGACCAGTCCGGTGTCCGCATTCGGGTCGTACGATGAATTCAGAGTGGTCGTACCAAAACCCAGCTTCTTGAAATATCCCCAGCCCGGCCCCGCGGCCTGCGGAATGGAGCCGTCGGGCTGAACCCAGGCGGGCGGAATGGTTGTGCCGTTCCAGGTTCCGCCGCCGGCTTCGTCGATGCCGCCCGGAAATGCGTTCCACACCGAGTGCATATTGATGTCGGTGGTGTTGTAATGGCGCAGCTCGCTGTCGTCGGTGTGCGATGCCGAAAGGTCGGCCACGATGGCAATGTCACGCGGGACCATCATGGCGATGGCTTCCGCCTGGATTTCCGCCACGTTATGTCCCATGACGGGCGCAAAAAACAGGGATAGCGGGCCGTTACGGGAATCCTCCGTCATGCGGGCGCGAACTTTGACGGCGTCCGGAAGGACTTCTGTGGGCACGAACTTGTACGTGTTATTCTCGGCATCATACACCGCCCGCCCCGCGGTAATGTCCGAGTCTTCCAGAACGATTTCCCGTCCGAGGACGGGATTTCGTGTCGCGAAGTCCCGGGCCACGGCCCGTGCGTGCGTCACCATGTTTTCTGAGCCGGACTGGCCTAGGGCGCTCGCCGCCGCCAGTGCCGCGGAGTCCACGGTTCGCTGCAAGTCGTTCTTGGCGTTGTACATCGCGCCAACGTCCACGGTGAGCGCAGCGAAGCTCAACATGACCACCAGCGTCACCACCACCATGACGGCCACCGCCCCCCGACGGCGCTGCCATACACCAGACCCATCCACCAGGCGTTTCATGTTTCCCCCTCCTCGATTTGCGAGTCGCGGCGATGTGGTGGGTGCGTGAGGGGGCCGTCAGGGTTGAACCCGATAACGGCAGACTGAAAGCCAAATCCCCCTCTGTCAACCTCCGACGCAGGCCGAAACCGCGTCGTGCAGCGCGACAATCTCGACGCATCGAGATTCAACGCTTTGCGTCCCACCCTCACGGATGGTTTGCCCACCGATTGACAATCCAAAGCCTAAAATATCTCCGTAGCCATTCCAAGGAAAATCGGCAATTCTTGCGCAGATTGACGTTTCTCGAACGCAATGACGAATAGTGCCGTGATTTTCGGACTCGATGGGCGGCGCATCATCGGCCCTATCGGACAGCGTGGTCCAAGTCGGGCGAGCGGGGGTGGCCCAGGTCGGCCGTACCAGACCTGGGGGCGTGATTAAGTCGTCGCACCGAAAAAATCTGCTGCTTGGCCGGGTGGCCCAGATTTAGTCACTTCGAACATGGTGGAACGAATGGGCTCGCGTCCAACTCTTGATCTCTTGAACCCTATCCCCTAACGCCTAATCCCTATTCCCCAATCCCTGCCTATCACGGACATGCTTGAATCGTGTGTGGATAATTTTTTCCCTTAAACGCGTCCAGGCTTATGGCGATATGGCTGAAATCAAAATCCAGAATCATCGTGCTGGTCGAGAAACTCCCGAATGCGTCGTCTCCAACGAGGAATGCCCGCACCTTGCTCAGCGCGCCGGGTACACTCTTGAATTTATCGATCAATGCCGCAACATCACCGAAATTCGGCTGAACCGTCGTGCCAGGTGGGTTAAATGGCGAGGCGACATCTCCCCACCGTGAAGTCTTGATTTGCGTCGAACACGACACAACCAGGCAATTTTCCTCACTTCCCTGACAACTGATGTCCAGCGCTCGAACATCATAGGTCGAACTGGGCACGATCCCCGAGCCGGTGACGTGAAGCAGCCCGACCGTGCCCCAGTCCTGATAGTACGGCTGGCATTGCAGGCTGGCGGTCATGAACGTCGTCGCATCGGACGTGGATTCACGGTATTGCACGGGTGGACCGACCCAGCGCACCTGACCTTCAAACGCCGTAAACGGAATGGTAGGCCCGGAGCTATAGGGCGGTGAGACGTGGTGCATTGAGGTAAATGTGACGCGGACAGCCGCCTGGCCTCCACCCGGAATCGACATAGAGATGAACCGAACTTTTGCGATTCCCGTTGGATCCGGCGAAATCGGATCTAGCGTTGCTAGTACGAGCGTCGCTTGTTCGCTCGTAACGGAGCCAAGATCATTCGTAACGACGACGTCATAGTCACCCAAATCGGCCACAGTAAAGCCTGAAAGCGTAAGTGTGCCTGAAATTTCGCCGCCGAGTTCGACTGCGTCCTTGCGCCATTGATAGGTGAACGGCGTCATCCCTCCCGCCACTACCTTGAAAACCACGGTTTCGGGCTCGCACGCGCCCACGTCAAGCGGCTCCTGGATTATGAACGGCGGCAGGTCTGTATCGCATTCATCTGGCACACCATTGTTGTTCGCGTCTGTGCTTGTTCCGCTGGCGATATCGCACTCGTCAAGTACGACGTTGGAATTACAGTCTTCGCTTGTACCTGTCGTTACATCGCAGAAGTCACGGATGCCGTTGCCATTGCAATCCACGGGTGATTCACAGTCGTCTGGGATGGCGTTCTCGTTGCAATCGTTGGACGCAAGCTGGCACTCGTCCGGAATGATGTCGTGGTTGCAATCAGTACTCGTGCCACCGGCCAGATCGCAAAAATCCTGGATGCCGTTGTTGTTGCAATCAGCAGGCGACTCGCATTCGTCAGGCACTCCGTTGAGATTGCAATCGCCGCTGGTTCCCGTAGCAATATCACATGTGTCTTGCATGCTGTTCCCATTGCAGTCCGCTTGAGAGTCGCACTCATCCGGAATGTTGTTGCCGTTGCAATCGGCGCTGCTTCCACCCGTAATATCGCAGTCGTCGGGCACTTGGTTCACGTTGCAGTCAGTATCACACTCATCTGGAACGTTGTTGTCGTTGCAGTCGGCGCTGGTCCCACTGGTAATATCGCAGTCGTCGGGCACTTGGTTCTTGTTGCAGTCGGGATCGCACTCATCCGCGACGCCGTTGGCGTTACAATCCAAGGGCAAAGGTAGATTCTCAAGCTCGAAGACATACGCCGATCCGCAATTGGGATGTCCCGGGCAATCAGCTTGGTAAGCGCCGACAACGGCCTCGTCCGCGTTCGCGAATACGGACTGGCCGAAGAAGTCATTGGAATGTCCGTTCGCCGCGCTCAATTTGGTCTGCTCAATCCAAGTCTCCCCGTTGTATCGATAGACATAAGCCGACCCGCAAGAATTTCCAGCCGCACAATTGTCGTCAGGCGCTCCAATGACGGCGACGTTTCCACTGCACGACACGGAAGTGCCGAACCCACTTGCGGGTGCATCCGAAGCCGTGATCTTCGCCTCTTGTATCCAAGTTCCGTGCAACCTGAACACATACGCCGCGCCGCACCAAGTATTTGGCAAATTAGCACAATCGTCGCCTCTTGCTCCTACAACAGCCACATCCCCACTAACCGCTACGGACCATCCGAAATAGTCATCCGCCGCTCTGTCGGAAGCGAGAAGCTTTTGTTCCAGATTCCAACTAGTCCCATCGAACCGGTAAACATAAGCCGCGCCACAGTTGGGAGTGTTGCTGCTCGTTCCTTTGCTTCGGTACGCTCCTACGATCGCCACGCTTCCGTTGACGGAGACGGATTGCCCGAAGCTCTCGTCGGCATCAGGGTGCAGCCTTGCCATCTGAACCCAGCTACTGCCGTTGTAATTGAAAATGTAAACAAATCCGCACGGGCCTATTGATCTACACCCGGGGGCGCCGACGAACGCTACATTCCCACTAATCGAAATGGAGTTTCCAAATCGAAGGAAAGCTCCGACATCTGAAGCGGTGAGCCGCTGTTCCTCACCCCAAATGTTGGCGTTACGACGAAAGGCATACGCTGCCCCACACCAGCTAAAACCAGGGCAAGTTTCACCCGGAGCCCCGACAATCGCTGCGTCCCCGCCTACGGCAGCGGAATACCCAAACTCTTGAACTGCATTCACGCCTGCGAAGTTGGCCTCTTGAATCCAATTGCTTCCATCAAAGCGGAACAAGTACGCATCGACATATGCGCCGACAATGGCCAAATCTCCGTCAATATTGATGGAACGGCCGAATCCCCCCGTGGGTTCCGTGGGGATGAGGTTGCCCATTTCATGCGTATCGCACTGGGCATTTGTCGAACGGCCCGCAAACGAGAAAAACGCTACGATCAACAAGAAGCTGGAGAGACCCTGTACCTTCCCCTGATTCCGGATGAGCGCGTTGCCTGTAATTGGCATGGCCTACTCCCATGGTCAGACTGCCTAGACTGCGGCACCATGAAGAACGGATAGGGAAAGCCTATCAGAAATCGATGGCAATCCCAAACTCGGTGGAAATCTCTTAGAGCCCCCGTTCATCTCGGCGGGAGGCCCGCCTCCTTGTCTCATCGGAGCTGGGGCCATGATTCCCCCATCCGCTCAAACCCGCCCCCGTTCCAGAAAACCTAACCCCGTATCTGTGTTCATCTGTGTTGATCTGCGGCCCGTCCCTTCTATCCCTAATCCCTAATGCCCAATCCTTATACCCTACACCCTAGCCCCTATGCCCTGCCTCCGCGTTCTCTGCGCCTCTGCGGTGAAAACCAATCCGGTGATCGCAGATTCCATCCAATCCGCGCGCGCCTCTCATGTTCTCTTCTATAATGCGCGAAGGACACTGCAAACAAGCCTGTCCCGGTCACGTCATTCAGGCGTTGGGCGAATCACATTCCAGATGTCTTGGACGCTCGCGGATACGCACCGCCCAAAAACAGCATTTTTCCAAACGAACCCGTTTTTCAGCGCCTCTTTACTCCATCGCTGCTCTGCGCAAATCGGCGCAACCTGCGGATCAACCGTCTCCATCACTTACAATCGAATTCACTCGCGAGATGACATTTCAAATCGAACCCAGCTCCGCACATCAAAAACCGCCTTTGTCGTTTGCCACGAGGGCTTCGTCTGCTCTGGCAACAAAAAAAGTTGCACCAACGAACCCAAGTCCAAAATGTGCGCAAGTTCAATTGCTGCGGTTTGGAAGTTTGAACTATCAGTTTCTCCAGGCTTCTGTGGTGCACCCGTTTCGCGATTCCGCCCTTCGCCCCGGCAAATCAGCGTTCATCTGCGTCAATCTGCGGCCAACCCCGTTGCCGAACCGCCTCCCGGAACTGCTCCGCAGCCCCCACACCCCCTCCCTTGGACTTTTCCGGCCTTCTCGCCTACATTACCCCGCTTGGTTTCAACGAATAGGATTTCCAGGTAAGGCGCATCGCAATACAGACCCGGCGACCCTCGGCGTGCAGGCGCCGCACCGGCACGAGGCTCGCTTTCAGGACAAACCATGATCGCATCGCTCGAATCCATCGCTCAGAAAATCCGCTCCGGAGATCACGAGTCGGCCAAGCGTGCCCTCGAATCCGCCAAGGGCTCCGACGACACGCAGAACGAAGTCCTGTTTCTGCGGGCCTACCTTAAAGAGATGACGTACGATCGAGATGGGGCCGCCGACGCCTATGAGGCGCTTCTGGAGAAGGACCCCGACCACACCGAGGCGATGTTCCGCCTTGCGGTGCTCGCGGATCAGGCTGGCGAGGACGAACGCGCCATCGAGCTGTATGAACAGTGCACGGAGCACGCTCCCACGCACGTCAACGCGATGCTCAATCTCGCACTGCTCTACGAAGACCACGACATGTTGAACCAGGCCGAACACCTCGTCGGCGACGTGCTCAACGAATTCCCCAATCACGCCCGCGCCCGCGAATTGATGAAATCGATTCTCAG
Source organism: uncultured Phycisphaera sp. (assembly GCA_964501365.1). Lineage (GTDB taxonomy): Bacteria > Planctomycetota > Phycisphaerae > UBA1845 > UBA1845 > CAZAMB01. The sequence continues at coordinate 60,346 of CAZCST010000001.1, forward strand.
TTCGCAGACCATGGCCACCGAGGATCGCGGCATGCGCGACCATGCCACCGGCGACGCAACGCTCGACACACCAATCACCGATTTCGAACTCAGCGTCCGCAGCCGCAACTGCCTCAAGCAGATGAACCTCAACACGCTGGGCGATCTGCTGCGAACCACGGAACCCGAACTGCTCTCGTACAAGAACTTTGGCGAAACCTCGCTGAACGAAATCAAGGCCCTGCTTTCGCAGAAGGGTTTTCGTCTCGGACAGGCCGCCCAGCCCGCGCCCGAGCCTCAGCCCCTGCGCCAGCAATCGCTGCTGCGTTTTTCCGGCGACGCGGCCACCGCCATGCGCAAGCCCATTTCCGACCTGGAGCTTTCGGTGCGTTCGCGCAAGTGCCTCCAGCGCCTGGGCATCTCCACGCTGGGTGAGCTGGCCATGCGTTCGGAATCGGAATTGCTCACCACCAAGAATTTCGGCCAGACTTCGCTGACCGAAATCAAACGGCAGCTGGCCGTGCATGGACTCAGTCTGCGTATGACGAATGCCTGATTCGCGTCGCGGACAGGCTGCGGGGGCGATTGTGTATTGTGCAACACGCAATCTCATCTCACGCGGCAACCGGCTGATTCGGATCGCGGTCCTGCTTGTCGTCATACGGCCGCAGTTCGCTCAGGCGGTCACGAAAATCGATGCCCCGATCACCCTCCGGCCCGTTCGCGTCCTCGTGGCCGACGGACTCGTGAGCGCCTCGATACGATCGTCCGGTGTGATGTCGATTCGCACGCCGGACAGAGCGTCCAGGAGCGACTCCGCCACCGTCAATAACAACCAGATTTCCGTTCGGGCCGCCCCCGACGGCTTGCAGGTTGACGATCGAAACTGGCCCCAAAACGACGTATTCATCGAGGCCAAAAATGGCCCGCTCGTGCTCATCACCGAATCCGGCCAGGAAGGTTCGATCGAAACTTCGTTCGCGGGTCGGCTCCGCATCATCAGCGGCGACCAGCTTCAAATCATCAACGAAGTCGATCTCGAAGATTACGTCGCGTCCGTCGTGGCCGGCGAAATCTGGCCGAATTTTGAAGTGGAAGCCTTTCGCACGCAGGCCATCGTCACCCGCACCTACGTGCTCTATCACATGCTTCGCCGAACCGGGACGCTCTACGACGTAGCCGCCACGCAGGGGTCGCAGGTGTATCGTGGAATCCGAACAGACACGGTTGGCCGCCTCGCCGAGGAAGCCGCTCACTACACCAAAGGTCTGGTGAGTGTATGGGGAAATAACGGCGACGATCGGATTTTTTGCACCTACTACAGCGCCGCATGCGGAGGCATGTCGCAATCCGCCGCACCGCTTGGGGCGGAGAGCGACATTCCCCCGTTGGCGGGCGGCGTGCGCTGCGACTACTGCCGTATTGCTCCCGGGCAGACCTACCGCTGGGGGCCGGTGCGACTGAGCCTTCGGGAGGTTTTCACGCGACTGTGCGACAAATATCCCGACCTTGCGGACATGCGTTCCATCCGCACCATCGCGCCTTCGGAATTGACGCGGTTTGGCCGCCCGCTCACGTTGAAAATCACGGGCACTGCCGGGACGCCGCACGAAATCCTTGCGGAGCGGTTTCGCCTCGCGGTCGGACCCAACGCGATCAAGAGCACCGACTGCAACATGAAAATCGAAAGCGGCGATATCGTCTTTGAAAACGGCAAGGGATACGGGCACGGATTGGGCCTGTGCCAATGGGGCATGCAGGGTCAGGCTCTGGAAGGGAAAAAAGCGGCGGAAATTCTTCGCTATTACTTCCCCGGCTCACGGCTCGTCAGAGTCTATTAGCTCTAGGCAGCCGCGGGCCGAAGAGAAATCGGTGTTATGTAGCTGTCCACTTCCACGGTACGCTCCTCGCCAAAGCGAACCAGGCGCGCGCTGTTGAAGATCACAAACGCGGTTGCAATCGTGTGGGCTACGGCAGCCAGGATGGGCGTCAGCGGACCCCAGATCGCCAGCGTCATCATCCCCACGATAAACGCAACGCCAAACAATATGTTCTGCCAGACGACTCTGGTGGCCGCACGCGAAAGCTTGATCAGGAATGGCAGGCGGCTCAAATCGTTATTCATCAGCGCGATCGACGCGGAATTAATGGCCACATCGCTGCCGGCTGCGCCCATGGCGATTCCCAAATCGCTGGCCGCAAGCATCGGAGCATCGTTCACGCCGTCCCCTACCACCGCCACCTTGTGTCCGCGCCGTTTGAGATCATCCACCAATTTCAGTTTTTCCTCGGGCAACACTTCCGCCTGAACCTCAGTGCAGCCCATTTCCGCCCCTACGCGACGCGCGACGGACCACTTGTCGCCGGTCACCATGGAAATGTTGCGAATATTGAGCTTGCGGAGTTCGTCGATGGCGGTACGAGCCTCGCCGCGGGTGCGATCCTCAAGCCCCACCCAGCCCACGCAGCGTCCATCACGAGCAACGTACAACAGACTCAGGCCCTCGGGTTCCGCAAATTCCGCACTCCGGGTCACGGACATATCAACACCCTGCTGCTCCAGGAAATTGAGACGCCCCACCAGCACATTTGCACCCCCCACCGTCGCCACGACTCCGCGACCCGCAACTTCGTTGAATGAAGATGGATGAGCCAGGTCGAGCCTGGCTTTGCGGGCGACCTGCACGAGCGCGAGCGCGGCCGGATGTTTGCTCATCTGCTCGGCGGACGCGGCGGCCCAGAGCACATCGGCGCCATCTTCGCCCGGAGCGGGCTTGAGCTGCGTCACGGCCAGCACGCCGGTCGTAAGAGTCCCCGTCTTGTCGAAGACGACAGCGGTCAACGAGCGGGCAAATTCCAACTGGACAACGTTCTTGATCAGAATCCCCAATCGGGCAGCGCAGCTGAGTGCGGCCACCATCGCCGTGGGTGTCGCCAGCACCAGCGCACACGGGCAGGCGATAATGAGCATGGTGATCGCCTTTTGCACGCCGACATCCTTGTCCGCCGAGAAAAACCAGACAACGGCCGCAAGCATGACGACCGTCGGCGTGTACCAGCCTGCGTAACGATCGATCAAGCGCATCAGCGGAATGCGGGTTTTTTCGGCGTCGAGGATGAGCCTTTGCACGCGGCCAAGCGTGGTGTCGCCGCCGGCCTTGGTCACGCGAATATCCAGCACACCGGTGAGGTTGCTCGTGCCGCTGAACACTTCCGTCCCCACGGCTTTATCCACCGGCATGGATTCACCGGTGATGTTGGCCTGATTCACTGTGGAGTCGCCGCGCACCACCTCGCCATCGGCGGCGATGTTGTCGCCGGGGCGGACGCGAATGACATCTCCGGGGCGCAGTTGCCGCGCGTCCACGACATCTTCGCTTCCGCTGGGTCCAATTCGGTGCGCCTTGTCGGGCGTGAGCCGCAGAAGCGATTCAATGGACGCCCGCGCGCCAAGTGCAGTGCGCGTTTCGATCAAGTTGGAAATGACCATGAAGAACGCGATGATCCCGGCCTCCTGATATTCGCCGAGCGCCACGGCCGCGACGACAGCCAGCGCCACCAGTTCATCCATGTGCATGTGCCCGTGACTGAGGCATTTGAGCGCGTGCCAGACGAGCGGCGTTCCCAGCAGAAGAACGCCCATAAGTGCGATCACGTCGGAATAGACCGAATGAGCGCGGTCGGTCATGTCCTGCTGGAAAAGCGTCCGGGCGACAAAGGGAAAGTCCACGATATACGAACAGATGACGAGCATGCCGCCCAAGAGCGTTCCAATGAGCAGCCAGCTCGCCTTGGCGGTTTCGGCTTCGATTTGCTGCATGTGCGAATGAGCCACGATTTCCTCCGAATTTGGTTGAACCCTGCGGTTAGTTAACCACCCTTATCTTCGCAGATGGGTTGAGGTTCTGCATGGAAACAGCGTAATGCCCCCGACAGTCAGAGTCGAGGTTACTACGCCCGCTGTATTCACAGAGTTCAAAGTTTGGAGTGGACCGATCCGCAGATTACGCCAATTCACACAGACTAAGGCTATTCCTGGACAATTTTTCGACTCTCGCTACTGATCATCGGCGTCAATCTGTGTAATCTGCGGATCATCAACGTCTTAACGGTTGCTGCCGAAGTTGTTGCCGTAAATAACGTAGACATCGCCGGCGTCGGAACGGCGACCAGCGGCCGCATCATCACCGGGGGCGTTTGGACCCTGCGGAAATGTCTGGTCGATGAAGTCCGCCTGTGGGTTGCCGATGGCGATGTCGCCGAATCCGTCGTTGTTGATATCCCCGATGAAGCCCACCGCGGTTGGAGCGGCCTCGTTGGGCCGGCCCTTCACATATGGGCTGTAGAAGACAATTCCGGGGAGCGCATCACTGCCCACGCCGCGATCCAAATCGGCGAGATTCCACTGGGTATTGTACAGGTGCGTGCCGCCAAAGATCAGATAAACGACGCCAAGGCGCTCGCGGCCGGCGCTGTCGCGGCGGGTTTCTCCCGGCGTGGCGATCAAGATGTCGCCAAAGCCGTCCTGATTGAAGTCGCCGGCTGAACTGATGTCCCAGCCTGCAAGGTCATTGGCGTGGCCGCCGTAAAAGACAACGCCGGGAAGATCAGGCGTGGCGATCTGGCTGATATCGCGGTCGCCGTCGATATAGCGACCGCCAAAGATCACGCCCACGAACCCGTTGTCCACCATGTTTTCGCAGCAATTGTTGCCGTTCTGGCCGTTGATGCAGTCGGAATCCACGCTGCACGAGCCTGACAGGCAGCAGAACACGCAACGGTCCGCATCGTCGATGTCCGAGTCATTGTCATAGTCAAAGGCCTTGCAGGCGTCGGACGTGAACACGGAGGCACCGAAGCGCACTTGACAATCACTGAAGGCCGAGAGCGACAAGTCGCTCGCATTCGCCAGCCCATCGCCGTTGAAATCGCCAATGCACTGACTTCGCGTCACTCCGCCAAAATCGGTACGGGGCGAGGAGATGAACACGTCGTCTACGCGATCACCGTTGACATCGAGAGCTGCGGCCTGCTTCAGACCGATCTGATCTCCGCGATTCACTCCACGCACTCGGAGCATCGGCGGCCGCAACACCGGGTCACTCGCGTCGCGGAGGCGAATCTCTCCGAATACGGATCGCCCGTAAATAATGTAGGCGGCTCCGGAATCACGTGTGGTGTTGCCTCGGTCGTTCAACGGGGCGCTGCACAAGATATCCCCGATTCCATCCTGGTTAAAATCACCCGCTGACTTGCCTCCGCCTAGAAGGTCATCGATGTCCTCGGCGAAAATCTCGAAGGTTTGCAGCGGGATTCGATAATTACGAGTGGTAGGAGGATTGGAACAACTACCGGGAGTGATATGGTTGTCTAGATACGGAGTGACCGCGGTCCCCGATGCATCTGTCAGATCACGCCGGTTTGCACTGTTGTAGTTTGTACCGGGAAGAATGCTAATACTGCCGCGAAAAATGGTAGAAATGAGCATGGGACTGAGGAATGGCGAATTCTCAAGATCTGTCAGATACCTCTCGTTTGTCGGAGCGGAAATGATGATCTCATCGAGCCCGTCAGCCGTCAGATCGCTCAACGCGGAAATGTTCATTCCAAAAAGGTCCTGCCTTGGGCCTTCAGTCCGCTCAAACCAATCAAATCCGCCGGCGATGAACCGCGAACCGGAAATACGACCGGCCTCAACGGGTTCGGTTGGGCCGATTTGATCATCGGAAGCGCCGGTGTTGTCCGCCCGGGGAAAGATGTTTCCGGCACCATTGAATCCACTGGTGTCCAGGATACGGATTGGAGCCTGACCGGTGTATTCCAGGGAAATCGCCGTTGTGTCCAGTCGCGGTGAATCCTGGATCGATGGATCGGAGTCTCGGTTCGTGCTACTGACCATCACACCCATCCCACCGGAGAAGAAACCAGTGTCAACCGTCCCCTGTCGGGCCAGTGTGTCAGAAGCGTTATTCACAATGAAATCAGGATAGCAGCCGGCGATCGTCTGGCCTTGCGCAGCGCCTTCCGGATCGTCGCCAGGGTCATAGTCGGTCGAATCGTATGCGCCATTGACGAACGGCAGACCAAAAAGCAGCTCGGGCTTCTGGTCGCCGTTGAGGTCGCTGATCACGTCTACGTCCGTAATGCCTTGCGTATCACCCAGGAAGCCGGATGCAAGAATTCGCACTGGAGGAGCCTGAAAAACAACGCCCGACAAAGTCTGGCTGATGGAGTTGACCGATATGATCCCGCCAAATCGGGTACGGTCTTGACCGTAAAGGAGATATGCCTCTCCCACTGGTCCGGAACTCTGCGGGTTCCCATATCGGGCGACCATCGCGAAATCCGCAATCCCATCTCCATCGAAATCCCGAACGCTCCGGACCGTCGAGCCCAGATTGGCCTTGGGGGTAAACCCCTGAAACTTCGCACCGGAAGTGTTTCGACCCACGGTGAACAGATCGACCGTGCCGGCCGCCAATTGGACTACGCTTAACGTCCCTGACGCATAGCTGTGGACGGATGGATTCTGACCGTCACTGATCGTGGCGCGCACATAATACGGATCACCATCGGGATCGAGCGGAATTCGGTTCAAATCGATCGTAATGTTGGCGATCTGGGTGGCGTTTGTGTTCAGCGCAATGATTCTGGGGCTGTCTTCCAGCAATATGATCTGATTGGGGTCGGGATTAAAAGGATCGTCGTTCGTCGGGTCCTGGTCCCTGTCGAGCAGGAGAAAAAGCGTGGTCTCCGAGTCGGGATCATATACAGGCGACCCCTGCACCGGCGTCGCCGGCGAGTTGGTGGTGGGCCGTATGTCGAGTGTAACAATGTCGCCTTGCGTCACGCTGCGATCGAACTGCGGTTCGATGACCGCCACGGTCGGCGGAGTCGTCGAGGGACCCTGGCCGGCGCCAACGACCTGCACAATGACACGCTGGGTCGCCGATGTACCAACCGTCGCAAAGGCCGTCACCGCCGGATTTACGCCGTCATCGATGATTCCCAGCAAATTATACGAGCCCACCGGCACCAGGCTGGTATCTACGGTCTGGTTGTCGGGAGCCGACCCTGTGTCATTCTCGGGAATCCCCGATACCAGGATCACCACGTGATTGGTAAGCAGCTCGAGCAGCTCAAAGGTGATGGTGGCGTTGTCATCCCGGTCCTGATCGTCCCAGGAGATCGCGAACGGAACTCCCTGAGCAACGGCGAGATTGGCGTTGGGGGTCTTGATGACAAGCGTAGGCGCCTCGTTCCCTACACCGCCCGGGCCGTTCACGACAAAAGGCGTTGGCGCCCCACCGCACGACCCCACCCCGCAAAGGGCCACCGTGAGCACTAGAATCCCCAGACCAGCACGACCCATCTTGCAACGGGCAATATTAACCATGAACGAGGCTCCCTCTTTGAAGATAAGGAACATTTCCTTACAACTGCTCCCGTGAAACGCGGCACATGAGCGGCGTGTCGCCGTGGTAAGGGTAGGTTGAAACTCCGCGGCATTTCGTCAACGGGCTTCATCAGCGATGGGGCAGACGACTCTGTTTGACCATCTCGCCGCCGGAAAGGCAATCATCGCCGCAAACCGCATCAGAATGCCGCATTTGCCGCGCGAATCTTAGAGGCGCATCATCTGTCCCGTCAAGCCACTGGATCATCGAGACGGACCGCGTTGACCGGTGCCGTGAAGCGTTTTAGCATCCCATCTACCTGCTCCATCGTGTTTCAAGGGGGCAGGCAAATCCGATCTCCCGGCAATATCGCCCGGCGCGGATTCGGAGTGTTCGGATTCCAGTTTCAGAAGATGGGAGCAGTATCATGGCGCGCACATGTACATTGAAGGGAAAAGCACTCACGCTTGCAGGTCCGCAGTTGAAGTCCGGCGATAAGGCTCCCGAGGCAACCTTGAAAAAAGGCCTGGCCGACTCGATCAAGATCAGCGAAACGCGCGGGAAGCCCCGAATCTTCAGCGTCGTACCTTCTCTGGACACCCCGGTTTGCGCAATCCAAACCAAACGGTTCAATGAGGAAGCGGCCAGGCTCTCCGGCGTAACCACCTACACCGTCAGTTGCGACCTTCCCACGGCCCAGGCGCGATTTTGCGGAGCCGAGGGAATTGACCGCGAAAAAATGCAGACGCTCAGTGACCACATGGACACGTCATTCGGAAAGTCTTGGGGTACGTTGATTCCTGACCTTCGAATTGAGTGTCGCGCGGTGTTTGTCGTCGATAAGGATGACACCATTCGCTATGCGGAATATGTGCCGGAGATCGCCGATCAACCCAACTACGACGCCGTACTCGCGGCCGCCAAAAAGATTTCCGGTTGAACGATTTTTGCACCGTGGAGGCGCAAAGGACGCGAAGAGAAACAGAAGTTCATTGCTACGAATAGACTTTTGCTTGGAGCAAATCGAGCGATGAAACGATCCTTGCATGATGCTTTCTTTCTTGGCTTTTCTCTGCGTTCTCAGCGTCTTTGCGGTGAATGGACTTGCGTAAAACCCGGAGTACAAATTTGAACCCAAATCCGCCCGCCTACACCATGTCGGCACCGAATGACGCCGATACCGCCCCCTATGGTCCACCTCGCTGGAGCGCGCTAGCGGTAACCGCGTTTGTCTTGTCCTTCATAGGTTTTCTTGGCTTCACCGCGATCCTGGGAATCATTTTCGGCGTAGTCGGAATCGTAGTGACCGGGGGAGGTCGGCGACGGGGACGCGGACTGGCCATCGCCGCCATCCCGATTTCCATCGTGACCGGACTGATTGGTGCATTTCTTCTGATTGGAATTGTTTGGGTTGTCAAAATGAACGCTGTAACCAGGCAAGTGGAAATGGTACTTGCGGCAACCGGCGATTCAGCCAAGGCCACGGACGACCTGCTGGCCAATTCCAGTCATTCTTTTCAGGAAAAGGTCAGCCGTCAGCGACTCACCGAGTGGCTGAACGAAGTACACCGCAAGCACGGAACGTTGACCAGCCTCGAACAAAGGATGACGGGCAACTCGTTTGCCGCGGAATCAGAAAAGGCAGTCTGGAGTCTGCCCGCAAAATTTACGAACGGTTCGGCCATGGTTCGCGTGCACTTCCAGCAGCAATCGTTGACGACGCCGCTGGTGGACGACATCGACGTGGACGGGGTTTCGCCCAGACCCGATACGACTGGGGAAAAGAGCGACTAAGCTAGGGTAATTGCCGGAAGAGGGAGTCGAACCCTCACACCCTTGCGGGCACGGGATTTTGAATCCCGCGCGTCTGCCAATTCCGCCATTCCGGCCCTTGGAATCCGTTCATCGCAAACGGCGGGCCGATTCTAGTCATGCCGCCGCCATCCGCAAATCAATACCATCTATCTCCGCAGAAGCACTGAATAACGGGGAACTCGAAGGCGAGCGCGAAGATTTCTGAGAGTCCTCGTACACATTTTTTTTCGCGGTACGGGTCGGAATTGATGAGCCCGGAAGTTGATTGGAACAAAGATCGAGAGGGCATGAGGTGCATGAGTTCACGCGTCGGAACGCGGAATTCTTCATGGTTTTTTTGAGGTTTCCTCGTTGGTTGGATTTGACCGGGGTAGGGGTCAGGGCGATAATTGTATCGGGTCGGTAAGAACTTCTTGCCGAGAGTAATGTGGTGTAGAGGACATGACGCAGCGTCCTATAACTGCATGCGGGTAGGCGGCGCAAGGCCGGTCAAGAAAAACGGCGGATTGTCTTGCCATTGTCGCGTTACTTCCCAGAGTAGCGTCAATCGTAAATGGCTGCCTGGCATCTTGAAATGGATGCAGGCTTTCAACGAGGCCAGACGCCGCAAAAAGTACGAGTTCGGGAAAACGGAAGCAACCAATGCCAAAGTTTTTCAATCGTGAAATGGCTGACCTCGCCCATCAGCTCACGCTGTCACCCCGGCGGCTGCGGCTCGATCAGATTCACGGAATCGACACGCTTCTGGGAATGGTTGATCTGCACAAAGCCTACCCCTTTGACTGGGTCTGCTATCACATTACGAAATATCGCAAGCGCGGCGCCGACGCCGGGCCATCGATTCCGGGACTGGCGCTGATCCGCGACCTGGCCACGATGGCCGAGACGCTGACGCGCAAGGCAAATCTTAAAGTTTCAGAAATTTCTGAAAACTGGGTGTCGCACGTCGACGTGGCGGGTGAGCTGCGGGTCAGCACAAAGACCGTTCGCCGGTGGCGCGATCGCGGGCTGATGGGCATTCGCGTGGTGTGCGAGGACGGCGTCAACCGCCTCGCGTTTCTACGGCGGACCATCGACCGGTTTGTCGCACAGCATCATGACGTGGTGGCACGCGGGGCGGCGTTCAAGCAACTATCCGATGTGGAACGCGACGGCATTGTGCAGCGGGCGCGGGAACTGGTGGCCCAGCGGCCGATCAAGCTGCACGCCGCAGCGAAGATTATCGCAACGGAAACCGGGCGCGCCGTGGAAACCGTGCGCTATACCATTCGCCGGCACGACGTGGCGAACAAGAATTCGGCTGTGTTCGTGAAGCGCGGAAGCGCGGTGTGCGAACGCGACGCGGCCATCTGGAAATGCCGCGAAGCCGGCGAGACGGTTGCGGCAATTGCCGCCGCCTATGGTTGCGACGCGAACGAAATTGAGGCGACGCTTCGACGCGTGCAATTTGTGCGATGGTCTGCGACGCCCATGGAATGTATTTCCCACGAACTGTTCGATGCACCGAACGCGGATGCGTTGATTCTGGGCGTGGCCGAGCCACCGGCGTGCGAAGCAGGACCGGTGCGAATTCCTTCGGACTTGCCGCCGTATTTGCGAGCCCTGTATCAGACTCCCCTGCTCTCGCGTGAGCAGGAACAGGATTTGTTCCGGCGCTACAACTATGTGAAATTCAAGGCCGCGCGCCTCATGCGAACTCTTCAGGGCAAGGCATTGCCCCGCGAGTCCTTCGAGACGTTGTCGGCGTGGATGGATCAGATTGAGACGTTGCGACAGCGCATCATTCGGGCGAATTTGCGGCTGGTGGTCAGCATCGCCAAGAAGCACGTGGGCTGGTCCGCCGAATTCTTTGAAGTGATCTCCGACGGCAACATGTCGCTGATGCGGGCCGTCGAAAAGTTCGATTTTTCACGCGGCAACAAGTTCAGCACCTATGCGACGTGGGCGATCATGAAGAATTACGCCCGCACGATTCCTGAGCAGCGCTACCACATGAACCGCTATGTGACCGGGCAGGAGGCGGCCCTGGATGGTGCTGCCGACCGCACGCCGGAAGCCGCGAGCCCCGCCGATCGGGTGCAGGTGCAAAAACTCATCGCCGAGGGGTTGGGACAGCTCGAAGAACGCGAACGCGAAGTCGTCGCCTGTCACTTCGGCCTGGGCGATCCCGACTCGGCGCAGACGCTGGAACAACTCGGCGAGCGCTTCGGCGTCACCAAGGAACGCATACGACAAATCGAGCGCAAAGCGCTGACGCGCCTCCGCGAAATCCTCGCCCCAACGCTCCTCGACGCCCTTGGTACGTGAATCTTTTCAGATGAAGGTGATGAAATCATGGTTGTCATACGAGCGAAGTTTGACGGCACGAAAGTCATCATTCCAGAATCGGTCCAGAAACTGCCGGCGGGCGATGTTTTACTAATCTTTGAAAACGGGAGATCATCAGGTTCGGAAACGGATGAATGGGAATCCGCCGGCGAATCTGCATTTCGGAAGGCATGGGACAACGAAGAAGATGCCGTCTATGACTCCCTGTAATCCCGGCGACATCGTACTTGTCCGTTTCCCGTTCACCGATCTCACGTCAACAAAGAAGCGTCCCGCCTTGGTGATCAGTCCCAGCCAATACCCCATGCAATCCGGCGATATCATTGTCATGGCGCTTACAAGCCAACCGCAGGGAACGGAACTCGCACTGCGTGGCTGGAAGATTGCGGGACTCCCGAAACCGACCTGGTTCAAGCCAATCGTCGCGACGTTGTCCATGAGCGTTGTTACGCGACGGCTCGGCGTTCTGGCTGAGGGTGACTGGGAGGATGCGACCCGCGTGATTTCAACCCTGATCGCCGAACAGTTTCGCAAGTCAATATCATAGGCAACCCGCCGGCAACAGATCGGGTCGCGGCTCAACGCTGAACCGCGCCGAGCATCAGGCGGACTGCCGCAACAAGCAACAACACCACAAACAGATTTCGGAGCAATTTGAGCGGCACGCGGTGCGTCAGGCGCGCGCCGACGAGGCTGCCGACTATAGCGGTAGGCGCGAGAATGGCGGCCAGAAAGAGAGGCTGGCGGGCGGAACCGTGCTCGCAGTAGTAGGCATAATTCTTGATGATGGCGCCAAAGATGGCAGTGGCCGCGACGAGCGCTGTGGAATTTGCGATGGCGATCGGCAAGGGCATGTGCAGGAACCGGCGCTGCAAGGGAACTCCGATGATTCCTCCCCCGATGCCAAGCAGTCCCGAAATGAATCCGGTTGGAGCGGCAATGACGGCAATCAGCGACCAGCTAAGCGGGCGATGTCCGCCGTCCTCTATCGACGCCGTGAGGAATCCTTCGATATTCCGTCGCGGACGCCATGCGCGATGGATTTCGATGATTCCACAAAGGAAGAGAAACACACCAAACAGGCCTCGCAAATAGACCTCGCCCGCCCCGGCGAAAACTCGCAGCTCGCTCAGGCCGACACCCAGCGCGACAAAGATCATGGACAGCGGCACGAGGCGGGCAATGGTGACGAATTCTATCGCTCTTGCGCGCCAATGCTGCCAGACCGCGGGGACGGAAACGAAGAAATTGCTGATCATCGCGGTGGCCTGGTACAGGTGCTGGTTGGGACCGCGAAATTCCGTCAGTGCGGGGATAAGGATGATGCTGCCGCCGATGCCGAACATGCCGCCGGTGAGTCCGACAAGGAAGCCGATGATGGCGATGGCGATCAGGTCCACACAGTTCAGATCATTCTTATCGTTTTTTCTTGCTCAGACCGAGCAATGAGCAGGTCATTCACTTTCCCGTTAAGCCTCCGATGACGGAGAGCACGCCGAAAATCAGCGCCCCGATGCGCATCCAAGGTGGAAGCGGAACGAACAACCAGCAGAACAAGAGGGCAATTCCGAATGTGACGTAGGTGATTCGCAGCGGTTTGCCGATGTTGGGGGTCATGGCAGAGGTTCCAAGTTCACGTTCTTCAGGATGTCATTGTAACCGGGCGGCAAGGTATTGTGGAGTCGTGAGGAGCGTATGACAGCTTACGAAAACACCGGAATATCGCTACAGTGTGTTCATGAATGACACGGAAACCTCAACATTTCTCCCTTATCTTACAGCCGATTTGCCGGGCGTGGGCGGCGAAATCAAACGCTTCGACGAGGATTTTATCGTTGAAGAACTGCCGCTCTATGCTCCCTCTGGGGCGGGTACGCATGTGTACTTTACGATCGAAAAGCGAGGGATTCCCACGCTGGCTGCCATACAGCATGTGGCCCGTGCGCTTGACCGCCAGCCGCGCGACATCGGCTATGCGGGCATGAAGGACGCACACGGCGTGACGCGACAGATGCTCAGCGTCGAGCACGTGGACAACGCGCAAGTACAGTCTCTGGCCCTCGCGCGGATCAAAGTGCTGTCGGTCAGCCGACATACGAACAAGCTCAAGCTCGGGCATCTGGCGGGAAATCGGTTTGAAATCAAGGTGCGCGGCGTGGATCCTGATTGCGGGGCGAGGGCGGACGCGATCCTGAGCGTACTGGCGCGGCGCGGGCTGCCGAACTACTTTGGGCCCCAGCGATTCGGGGCGCGGGGCGACAACGCGGAGATCGGAAAGGCCGTACTGCAACGCAACTATGATGAGGCGATCGCTCTGATGCTGGGCCGGCCCGGACCGATCGACCATGGCGATGCGCTACGCGCCCGAGAATTATTCGACAAGCGGGAATACACCAAGGCCGCCGACGCCTGGCCTCGCGGAACCTTTGCCCAGCAGTCCCGCATGTGCCGGACGATGGCGAAAAGTGGCGGCAAATCACGCGACGCATGGCGGGTGGTCGATCATACGTTGCGGAAACTGTTTTTGTCAGCGTTTCAAAGCGAGTTGTTCAACCAGGTCGTCGCCGCGCGCTTGAAGCGAGGTCTGTTTGACCGGTTGGAAAACGGCGATGTCGCACTGAAGCACGTCAACGGAGCGTGTTTTCGCGTCGAGGATGCCGGCGTGGAGCAGGCCCGATGCGACGCATTTGAAATCTCGGCGACGGGGCCGCTGTTTGGTACCCGCATGACGGAAGCAACCGGTATCCCCGGTGAAATCGAACAGTCGGTGCTTGCAGATTCGGGAGTTGGCGCGGAACTCCTGTCGGGCAGGGACAGCGGACGGCTCGACGGCGGTCGGCGGGCGATCCGGGTTGCGTTAAAGGACTTGCGCCACGAAGTCGGGGCGGATGATCGCGGACAGTTCTTGAAACTGGAATTCGCGTTGCCCGCGGGAGCTTATGCGACTGGAGTGGTGCGAGAGGTGAGCAAAGGGTAGGGACTGGGCGTTAGGGTTCGGGTTTTAATAGATTGAGAGTTCAAGGGATCAAGGGTTTACGGGATCAAGAGTTCAAGGGCTTGCGAGATGACGGCATCGACGATGGGCATTGTCGTGGGCGGCGGGCCGGCGCCGGGGATCAACGGAGTGATCGGCGCCGCGACAATTGAGGCCGTCAACAACGGCCTTCGCGTGCTGGGGTTTTACGACGGCTTCAGCCACCTTGTGGCCGAAGATTTCGATCCCAAGCGCGATACGCGCGAGCTTTCCATTGCCGACACCAGCCGTATCCACTTCGACGGCGGTTCCATTCTGCGTACGTCGCGCATTGGAATTCCTGACGCACCAAGAACCGGCGCCGCCCATTCGTTTGAACCCGATTTGGCCAAAACGAAGCTGGTCGTCGAGCGACTGCAATGGCTGGGAATCACGCACTTGCTCACGATCGGCGGAGATGGAACCGCACTCAGCGCCCGATTCGTCGCCCAGGAAAGTGGCGGAGCGATTCGCGTCGTCCACGTACCCAAGTCGATCGACAATGACCTCCCGCTCCCGGGCGACATTCCGACGTTTGGATATACGACTGCGCGGCACGTCGGGGCCGAAATCGTGGCCAATCTGATGGAGGATTCACGGACGACGCAGCGGTGGTATCTGGTGGTCACCATGGGGCGCAACGCGGGGTTCCTCGCGCTGGGAATTGGCAAATCCGCAGGAGCCACTCTGACAATCGTTCCCGAGGAATTCTCCCGGACGACAACCATCAGGGAAATCGCCGATGTGATCGAAGGATCGATGCTCAAGCGGTTCACCATGGGCCGCAAGGACGGCGTGGTCGTGCTGGCGGAGGGACTGGCGTACAAACTTGGTGATCGTGACGAGCTTTCCCGGCTTCTGGGCAAGGAAGTTGGGGTGGACTCGGCGGGCCGGCCGCGGCTTTCCGAATTCCCCTTGGCCCAGATTCTCAAGGATGAAATACAACGCCGCTTTGCGGCGCGGGGCAATGCCATTTCCCTGGTCGCCCATATGCTGGGATATGAATTGCGCTGCGCGCCTCCAACAACTTCAGACCTGGGATATACGCGCGACCTGGGTCACGGAGGAGTCCAGCTCCTGCTCGAGCAAAAGTCCAATCGCACCGGGATCATGGTGACGATTCAGGATGGCGAACTCGTGCCGATGCAGTTCGCGGACATGATCGACCCTGCGACCAATCGGACGCGCATCCGCACGGTGAATCTTGAGAACTATTCGTACGGCGTCGCGCGAGCGTACATGATCCGCCTCGAACGATCCGATTTTGAGAGCCCCGTCTCGCTGGCGGCCCTGGCTCGCGAAGCCAGGATGAGCGTCGAGCAATTCCGCGAGAAGTTCCAACACGTCGTGGAAATCTGTCCTCGCTATCGTGCATACGCATCGAAAGACGCGTGACGCACATGGGTTGTTCAGGCTATCGAAGGTCCAGGAATTCAACGGTCCAGGCGACTCTGCGCTAATCATTCCCGTTTCGGGATTCATTGTGCGGGGTGAGGGTGAGCAGAACTCGGGTTACGCGGCGGGGCTCGGCGCCGATCACCTGCATGGCGAAGGCGTCGCGCTCGCAGGTTTCGCCGACTTTGGGAATCTTTCCCATCGTGCTGAATACGAATCCGCCGATGGTTTCATAGTCGGCATGTTCGGGCACTTCGATATTGAGTCGCTCGTTGAGTTCGTCGATGCGCACACGGGCATCGACCTCATAGGTCTGTTCGCCAATCTTCTTGATCGATTCTGGTTCGGCGACTTCGTATTCGTCGGCCAGTTCGCCGACGACTTCCTCAAGGATGTCCTCAATGGTCACGAGGCCCGCTGTGCCGCCATACTCGTCGAGCACAATGGCAATGTGGAGCTTTCGCCTTTGAAACTCGCGGAGAAGGTCGCGGACCGGCTTGGACTCGGGAATAAACAGGGCTTTGCGCATCAGGGAACGAATCTGAAAGGGGGAATCGTCTGCGTGGCGCAGGATATCCTTGACGTAGAGAACTCCAAGGATTGTATCAATCGTGTTTTCATAGATGGGAATGCGCGAATGGCCATGCCCCCGTATGACGTCGAGCAGCGCTTCTTTCGAATCGTCGACTTTCACCGCAACAATGTCTGTGCGGGGCGTCATGATCTCGGCGACGCGCTGTTCGCCCAATTCAATGACGGACTCGATCATCTGCTTTTCTTCGCTATCGACCGCCCCATGCAGTTCCCCCTCGCTGACGGCGTTGAGGATTTCTTCCTCGATTTTGTCGGCATAGGACTGCACGTCCTCCAGAGGAACGCCGGCGAGCCGCCGCACAAGGGGATCAAATATGTCGAGGATGGCCAGGATGGGATACGCCACGATGCGGGTTGCGGCCAGCAGCCAGCGGCAGCGGACCGTCAGCCACTCACCCGCGTACTTTGCCCAGGCGTAGGGAATCGCCACGCCAAAAATGAGCAGCAGCGTCCACGCGACGAGGCATCCGGCCAACGTGCGTCCGATGGAATCCGCAGGCCGGGTTCCAAATGCATAAGCCAGGACGGAGAGAATGAGGGCGACGACCGTGGTCGCGCGCAAGATGGCCGTCGCCAGCGTGTAATGGTGGCGGCGCGTGACGAAATTCTTCAGGGCCTGCTCACCGCCGAGTTCTTCGAGTTGCTCGGCGATTCGGGCGCGAGACGGACTGCGCAACGTGATGTTGAGCGTTGAAAAAAGGGCCAGCCCCACAAGAGACGCAAGCCCCACCCAGATGATCCACATGTCCAAGGTTTTCGCCTAGTGCAGACACCGTGACGTTTGCGATCCGTCTGCCGATCGCGCACGCGAAACACTGGACCTGCCAACCCGAGGGCGGACAGGAATTCGGCCTTGTGATTCTTCGCTTCGCCCAGAACGACCCAGCGACCCTCGCTTGCCGGCAAATACGGCTCCCAATCCCAACGATTCCAAAATTCGATCTTCCATGTCATGCATTCGAGCGGCGGCGACCTTGGTGTGGTCGTCGTAACCGAGCAGGTGCAATACGCCGTGAACACTGTACAAAGCGAGTTCCGTCTCTACGCTGTGCTCCCGCTCTCTGCCTTCGCGCCGGGCGGTATCAACCGAAAGTGCGATTTCGCCTTCCAGGTCGCAGGTCCCCTGTTCACGCAAATCAAATGTGAGCACGTCGGTGGGACCTTCGTGTCCCAGGTGCTGCTCATTCATCACGGCCATTTCCTGATCCGAGAGCACGCATAGTCCGATCCGGGCACGTGGAATGTTGTGGGCCTGTAGCGCGGCCTTGACTGCACGCCGGAGGAATGCCCGCGCGGTCGTTGACAATTCCACGGAGCCGGAAAAATCAACTTTGTGGGCGGCCCGCCCTGAAGTTTCGATCTTTCGTGCCCTCAATGCGTGGCTCCTACCGCCTGGCGCAGAGACGAATCCTCCTTGCGTGCCTTGGGATAGGCCACGCGGCCGTGATGGATTCCACAAAGCGACTTGACCAGCGAGTCCTCAACCTGGCGAATGTCTCGCATGGTAATGGCGCATTCGTCGAACTGACCGTCGTTGAGGCGGTCCACGATGATCTGGTGCACCGTACTCTCGATTCGACCGACCGTGGGCTCGTTCAGCGCCCTCACAGCGCCTTCAACGGCGTCGCAGAGCATGAGCACGGCGGATTCCCGCGATTGAGGCTTGGGGCCCTCATACCGAAAGTCCGTTTCGGATACGTCGCGGTCGTTGCGACCCGTGGAGAGTCTCGGCTGATTTTCGACGGCGCGGTGATGGAAATATCGAACCAGCGTCGTTCCGTGGTGTTCGGCAATGAACTGGTGCAACACGGGCGGAAGTCGGTATTGCCGGGCCAGTTCCAGACCATCTTTGACGTGGCCCAAAATGATCAACAGGCTCATCGAAGGCGCAAGGTTTTCATGGCGACTGATGCGACCTTCCTGATTTTCTGTGAAGTAGGCGGCGCGGTGGATTTTCCCAATGTCGTGATACAGCGCTCCGACCTGAGCGAGCAATCCGTTGGCCCCGATGCGCTCGCACGCCGCCTCGGCAAGCGTGCCCAGAACCAGACTATGGTTGTAGGTCCCGGTTGCTTCGCGGGCCAGCAACTGCAACAACGGGCGGGTTGGATCACGCCACTCGAGCAGCGTCAGCGACGTCGCCACGCGGAACCCGCGTTCAAGGAAGGGCAGCAAACCCTGCAGGATAAAAGCGCCAAGGAGCGAACACCCACCGGCCCACGCGGCATGACGGACGAGAAAATCCGCATTCTGTCCGTCCCACAAACTCACCGCCGCAGACATCATGGCGGTCACCACACCAGTGACAAGTCCTGTCACCAGCAACTTGCTGCGCGAGCGGATCTCATCAAGCTGCCATATGACCACGACGATTCCGGCGAACAAGACCAGCAGCACGCTCAGATGCGTATCAAGCATGGTGCGAAGCATGACGGCGGTGAAACACATGATGCCAATGGCCAGGCGTCGGGGAAAGGCAATGGCCAGCGTGCCACAGGCCGCCACCACTGGCGCCAAAGCCAGTTCCGGGGACTGCGGCCAGTTCATGTCCAGCACACGGGCGATCGCCAGCGTGAATAGCACAACGCAGACCATCCGGGCACTTTGACCGGGCGTGCCCAGCAGTCGCGGCTCATACATGCGGACGTACGCCAGCATCCCCAGGGCAATCACGGCCACGACGAGGCTCAATCCCAGTTTCTTCAGCGATTGTTCCCTTCGCAGATCATAGGCGAGGCTGGTATGGTCCTCGCGCAGGAAGCGCTCGTAGGCGGTTTGATGCGCCATGAGCAACTCATACTCCGACGCATCCAACGGGCCTGGATGAATGAATGGCTTGTTGGCCTCAAAAACCGTCATGGCCTCGGGAGTTGCTTCCTCTGCAGCCTTCATAGCTGCAGCCGTTTTATCCTTGTCGTAAATGACGGTGGGCTGCTCGCGGAACACCTCAGCGACAACGTTCTCGACCGTTTGGCGCAGGCGCAAGTCCGGTACTTTCCGAGCAACGTAGCTCAGCACTCCCTCCATGGCGTTTATGTTTTTCTGGGGCGCGAGTTTCTCGTAGAGAACTTCAATGGGTCTTTTGGAGGACTCCTCCGACCGGGTATTCAAGATGATGTGGTTTTCCGTGCTGGCGGGATTTCGATCTTCGCGGGCCAATTCACTGACAATATACTGCTCTTCCAATGGAAGTCGGTCCACGAGTTCTTGAAACTGACGCAAGCCCTCTTCACCGCGATCGGAAAGCTCACGGAACCGTTCATATCCAGCCCGATCGGCGGTCGTTTTGGGGTTGTCCAAAGCCTGGGAATACTCCTCAAAGGTTGGTTTCTCCGACGCAATCTGATACAGCCTCATGAGGTTGGCGCGAATGCGTCCCGAGGTCAGTGCCGGGTCGTTGACGACGTATTGGCTTGGAACCTTGGCCTGCGCGGCTTCTCGATCCACCTGCGTTCGCTTGGGATCAGGCACCTGGAACTTGACCTTGGCGTAGACGGGCTGGGAAATTCTCTGACCAACGGCGTAGTCCAGCCCCTCGTCGAGCGCCAGGGCAAGAACCACGCACCCCATGATCAGCACAAATTCGACGGCGGAACTCCAGGAGAACGCGCGGCGAAGCACTCGTTGGAACAACACCCCCGATCGGGAATGTTGCTCGCGAAGTTGTCGCTCCCGACTCCCCCGTTTTGTCATGAATCCCGACATACGCATCAAACTTCATCACCCGCAATGCGACAGGATGAAAATCCCGGCGCCATCACAGGCGGTTCAGGGTCAATGGAGATTGTAGTCGTACGCCTCGACGACTCTTTGCACGAGGGGATGACGCACGATATCCCCTTTTTCCAGACGCACAGTGGCCACTCCCGGAATGCCGTCCAGGCGGCGAAGGGCATCCGTCAGTCCCAAAACCTCGCCGCCCGGCAGGTCGCTCTGACTCATGTCACCTGTCACGACCATTTTGCTTCCCTGCCCGAGGCGCGTAAGAAACATCAACATCTGAGATACGGTGCAATTTTGGGCTTCATCGAGAATGATGGCCGCTTGATTCAGCGTTCTCCCTCGCATGAAGGCCAGGGGAACAACCTCCAGCACATCATTGGCCAGAAAGCGCTTGACCTGCTCGAAGGGCATCATGTCGTGCATCGCGTCCCACAAGGGACGCAGGTACGGATTCACTTTGGCCTGCAAGTCTCCCGGCAGATACCCAAGCTTCTCGCCC
Organism: uncultured Phycisphaera sp.; assembly: GCA_964501365.1. GTDB lineage: Bacteria > Planctomycetota > Phycisphaerae > UBA1845 > UBA1845 > CAZAMB01. The sequence continues at coordinate 81,089 of CAZCST010000001.1, forward strand.
GCCTCTACGGCCGGCCGGGCCAGCACGATTCGTTTGATTTTATGCTGCTTCAGCAGGGACACCGAAACTGCGGCGGCCAGATAGGTTTTGCCGGTCCCCGCAGGTCCCACGCAAATGGTTAGATCATTTTGCAGGATCGCATCGATATACTGTCGCTGGCCTTCCCCTTTGGGAGTGACCGCCGCGGCGGAATGGAAAACTTCGATCCCCCCGGGAGTATGGTTTCGATGATTCTGTCCAGCGTGGTCGATCGATTCCTGAAGGGCCTGCTCACTCACGTCCGGGTAATGCTGAAGGCGTCGCTGAAGGTCCTCCACCACAAGTGCTGCCTTGCGGACGGCGTCGTGCTCGCCGCTGATGTGCACGGCATTTTCGCGGGCGCTGATTCGAACGTCAAAAGCCGCCCGGATCAGTCGGAGGTTGCGATCCGCTGTCCCGTAAAGGGCTCCGCGGCGCGACGGGTCGTCGATAGGTATGCTAAGTTCCAACGAGATACATTAAGGGGCGCTTCCCTGAAGTTGGCCCCGCTTGCGCCTTATACGAAGGTCGTCAGATTTCATTTTATCCGGAAGTCAGGGGACATTCCAAACCCGGGTCAGCAAAAACCACGCAACCGGGAGTGTAAAGAGTGGGCTGTCCACCAAGTCCAAAATACCCCCATAATGCGGCATAACGGACCCGGAGTCTTTAATACCGGCATCTCTCTTAAAGCAAGACTCGAACAAATCTCCGATTTGAGAAAAAACAGAAAGCAAAACACCGAAAAAAAATGCTCTGGTAACTACCCCCAAAGCCCCACCTGGGAATACTTTTCCGAAGCTTGAGGTCAATTCGGTCCAAATCCACAATGTTCGCTGTGATTGGTTTGCGTCTATGGGGAACCGACCAGGCCAGGCAAAAAAAACGGACGCCAGCCCGCTGGCAAGCAACCCGCCAATCGCACCTTCAACGGTCTTCCCCGGACTGATGGCCGGAATCAGTTTGTGTCGGCCAATCGCCGAACCAACCAGATATCCTCCGATGTCCGAACTTTTCGTTACAAGGATTACGATGAGTAAGATCCAAATCCCTTGATAGGTCGTCCCGCTCAACCCGCACCGAATCTGCAATCCAAACGACCCCAGGAACCCCAGATACAGAATGAGTAGCAGTGTGGAACCGCCGTCCTGAATGGCTCCGGCCGGACCATTTCGAAACACGCATGAAAAGCCGACGGCCAACACGGCGGCCGCGACGCCAATGAGTTGCCAGTACAGTCCCTCGCTATCGACGATACTTTGTCCCAAATATCCGGCAGGCCCCAACCACGGAAGTACCACCAGAGCCAGCGTAAAAGCGTAGGCGCTCAAGGCAAACGGGCGAACGCCCTTGGCGCGCAGCAGGGAGAGCAGTTCCATAACAGCACGCGCCAGCACGATCAGGAACGTCAAGGGAATGATGCTCCCATGCCGGAGGAGTTCCATTGTCGGTCCCGAATGTTCGGCGGCCCACAGCGCTATGATGCGGTCAATCACGAAGAGCGACAGGAGGAACGCGATGGCCATTGCGCCAAAGAATACACGCTGCAGGACAATCGCTGCTTTCAATTGCATCGTTGATCTCAGATGGTTGGATTTCCGCGCCGCGTGGGAACATAAGTCAAGAATCCGGTGCTGTCCAACGAATCAAAACCGTCCCGTACCATGGAAATCCGGCATTGATGACGGTTGAAAAGTGGAATGTATTCGTGCGCTTCGGGACCCGGCCATGGTCGACTTATCGTCTTGCGCCGGTGGCCGCCGGGCGGCGAATCTTGACTTTCATATCGCGGCGCGGCGACGCTTTTCCATTGTCCAGGACTTTGATCGCCTTCTTGATATCGGGCACTTTCAGAACCACGTTGGTCTTGCCCGGCATCGTGCCGCTCGTGCAATACAAATAACCAACGTTGATGTGCGCCCCGGCAAGACGTTCGCACACGTCGGCGACCGCTCCGGGCCGGTTGGGGAGCGCAACCTCAAGCACCTCCGCTTCCGTAAACGGAATGTTGAGTCGCTGCAAAGCCAGGCGGGCGGCAACAGCTTCATCAACTGTAAAGCGAAGCACGCCGTGCTCCATGGAGTCCATCATGGCGACGGCCTCGATGTTGACCTTGGCCTTGGCCAGCTCGCGGAAAATCTGCGAAAGCACGCCGGGCTTGTTCACCAGAAACACTGAAAACTGGACATTCCGTTGCATAAAAATCTCCTGACTTCCGGGCTCTGCGTTATCGCGAAATAAAAGGTTTCAAATGAGTCCGCAGTATAGCGGAGACGCCCCACTCGCCCAAATCCAAACGTGAACCGCCCCCAGGTACTGGTCAACTTTGATCGACAGAGTGCCACTGGCAGCTTGCTGCCAGTGTTGGCGCGGGTCGGCGAGCCGCCCGTGGCACCCAAACTTTGCCAGTACCCGCCCCACTTTCCTCTCGGAATGAGGCCAATGTCAATGAAAAGCGGGTGAGACCGCCAGGGCTTCGTCGGCACGGCGGGTGAGGATCGGCCTGAGGCGCTCAAAGTCGGCCGCCACAGGATGGTCGCCTAGCAGCGCCGTGATTTGCTCGCCGGTTTGCAGGGCGGCTGCGAAGTCCCGACGCCGGATTTCCGTGCCGAACCTGTCCCGCAGCCTCCGCTCAACGCGGTCTTCCAACTCCTGAATCTGCCGGCGAAGCGGTGAAACTGCTTCGTGGTCCGCCAGGTCCACGATGGCCGAAAAAACCTGGCGACACAGAACCAAATCTTCGTCGGCCATCGCCGACTTCCATTGTTGCAATAAGTCCTTGGTAATGGCGGTACCGGCCCCGTTGCTTCGCCCGTTTCCGACCTTGCCAGCTTGTTCCAGTTCAGGAGACGGAACAGTGGGCGCTGCCAACGAGGGACCTTCCGTGCCCCGCTCCATCGTAGTTACGAGCCGGGGGTAGACATCGCGGTCCAGAGTCGCCGCGGCCAGAACCTTCGGGTCGCCAACGCCGACATTGGCCAGATCGACCAGTGACTCTGCCGCTGAAACTGCGGCGTTCGATGCCCTGACGTTGGCCATTGCCAGAGGAATTAAATTTTCGACGCTTTCTGCAAAGCCGTTGAGCGACCGCTCAATGTGGGCGATGCGAACCAGGACCTGAAGGGCCGTCCGGGCGATCAACCCCATCGAAAGTGCTCCGCTGATGATGATGAAGCCAAGAAACGTGCCCAGTCGATCGTGCTGCATCGCCGTGGTGGTTGCGACCACAAAGCCGACGACAATGTACAGACCGGCCACAAGGTACAGCGTGTTCCTGGTGCGACGCACTGATTCGACAAGTCGGGCGTATGAGTTCATGGCCATTCAACGAAAATCCGTATGACGGAGTTACGGGCTATTTGCCGGCGGTATTTTGATTTTGAGTGGATCCCCCTGCGCGCGATAGCGCTTCCTGTTCGATGCGTTGTGAAACGGAGTTCATGATCTCCAGGAAATCAGCCTGTGCCTTCAGGACCTCCTTGATCACGTTGCTTCCGACGACTTTCGCATGCAGATCGGCGAGCCTTCTCTTGTCGTCGGGCTCGATGGGCTTGCCCGAGACTTCAAGCTCGTAGATTTTCTGCTGCTGGGTCTCGTAGTCGGCCAGAAGCTGGCGGTCGGCAAGGCTGTTTTCCAGCGCAACCTGCGCTTCGGCCATTTTGCCGGCGCGAGGGTCCTGAGAAATTCGTTTGCCCAGCCTGGTGGCCAGGTCTAAGATTTCATCCATGGTGACACGCACTCCGTCGAACGACTCTACTGTGCGACCATTCTAACAGACAAGAGCATTATATGCAGAGCACGTCTTTTGCCGAGCGCATCCTCAGTTTTGTTTATGCCAGGGGCTACAAGCCCCACCGACTTGCGGAATTAAGCGAAGCCCTGGGAATCGGTGAAGGTGAGCAGGGCGATTTCCACGACGCCTGCAAAGCCCTCATGGACAGCGGACGCATCGTTCTAGGCTCGCGCAACACTGTTTCGATCCCCGATCCCCCCCGCCGGGTCTCGGGAACCTACCGGGCCAATCCCAAGGGGTTTGGATTTCTCATTCCCGACACGCCACGCACTCACGGAGATTTGTACGTTCCGGAAAATGCGACCAAGGGGGCCATGACCGGCGACCGAGTTTCGGCGGAGGTGCGGAAAAAGGGCAAACGCGAAGGAAAAATGCTCTTCGAGGCCCACATTACGGAAATCCTCCAACGCGGCCAGAGTCGGTTTGTCGGGAATTTGCAGCGCCAGTCGGGCCAGTGGTACATCATTCCCGACGGCTCCACTCTTCACGCTCCCATTCTGATTGATGATCCGAAAGCCAAGCGGGTCAGTGTCGGGGTTCAAGCCGTCGTAGAGGTCGTCAGCTATCCCACGCAAAGAGCGCCGGCACGCGGCGTCATCGTGAAAGTCCTGGGGCCGGCCGGTGATCCCGGCGTCGATGCCCAGAGCATCATCGAGCAATTCCAGCTTCCCGGAGAGTTTCCCGACGACGCCCTCGCCCAGGCACGAAAAATGGTGGCCGGCTTTGACCCGGAACACGCAGCCGATGGCCGGCTGGACCTGCGCGAAATCACAATCATTACCATTGATCCCGTCGACGCCAAGGACTTCGACGACGCCATTTCTCTCACGCGTGACGATCGCGGGCTTTGGGAATTGGGAGTTCACATTGCCGACGTGGTGCATTTTGTACCGGAAGGCGGGCCGCTCGATCAGGAAGCACGGGAGCGAGCCAATAGCGTTTACCTGCCGGACATGGTGATTCCCATGCTCCCGGAGGTGCTGTCGAACGGCGTCTGCTCTCTGCAGGAAGGCGAGCCGCGCCTCACCCGGAGTGTTTTCATCACCCTGGACTCACACGGCGTGGTAAAAAAGACGTCATTCGCCAATTCCATCATTCAGTCCACGAAGCGTCTGACGTATGAGCAGGCCAGCGCGGCCCTGGACGGCAAACCGGGACGGTTGGGTGTCAAGGTGCTCGCCTTGCTGCGCGACATGGATGAACTGGCGCGAATCATCCGGCAGCGGCGGCTGAAGCATGGCATGTTAAGCCTGCACCTGCCCGACAATGAACTGGTGTTCGACGATGCGGGCATGGTGGTTGATGTGGTTCCGGAGGATACCAGCTTTTCTCATACCATCATCGAAATGTTCATGGTGGAGGCCAATGAAGCCGTGGCCCGCCATTTTCACCAAAAGGATATTCACACGCTCCGGCGAATCCATGAGAGTTCCACCAAGCTCGTCGATGGCTCACTCAGGCGATTGGTCAAATTCCTGGGGCACGAAATCCCGGCGCATGCAACGCACCGCGACCTTCAAAAGCTACTCGACGCCGTCAAGGGAAGAGACGAGGAATTCGCTGTCAATCTGGCAGTCCTTCGTTCCATGGAGCAAGCGGAGTATTCGCCGCGCAACATCGGCCATTTTGCACTTGCCAGCGATCACTATTGCCATTTTACGTCACCCATACGGCGATATCCCGACCTTGTCGTGCACCGAATGCTCGACTCCCTGCTTCGAGGTGAGCGTGCAGACGGTGTGGAAAAGGAGGCACAAGGGCAGGATCTCGAATCACTGGGAACTCACTGTAGTGCAAATGAGCGTCGTGCCGAGGCTTCCGAACGCGAGCTCAAGTTAATTTACATACTCCGACTCCTGGAAAAACAAATCGGCGATCATTACAAGGGCGTAATCACTGGCATCGCCCAGATTGGATTATTTATCCAGCTTGACCGGTTCCTGGTGGAAGGGCTGGTCCGTTTTGATCGATTGACTGACGACTGGTGGGAAGTCGATCCCGATCGGGCATGGGCAATTGGACAGCGCTCAGGTCGCAAATTCCGCATTGGGGATCGAGTCACGGTGAGTACCTCTCGCATTGACATTCCCCAGCGCAAACTCGACCTTCAGATTGTGGAACCACCGATGGGGTCCTTTGTCGCCCAAAGCAATGCAAAACCCAGGCGCTCAATCAACGAAAAGGGTAAGCATCATAAATTCAAATCCGAACCGCGTGCCAATCGCGGCAAGCCAAAAGGACGCAGTTCCTCACGGCGAAAAAAACGTAAACGCTGAGATATTCAGCCGCACTCTACGAAATACGAGACGTATCGTGATCAGAAATAGGCATGTGTCCAGCAGCGATACACACCCTGGTCCCGGCATATTCCCAACCAAATGCCATACATTCGCCTCAGGATTGGCATGGGATTGAAATCAGTCTGACAATCAATGACCGCGTCGCTCATCAGACAGGGAATTGTGACTTGTCATACTCCATGCATTGACCTAATCTACGCGCGGTTTTGAAGGAGAAACAACAAATGGCAAAAGGTGATTTCAAGTGTTCAACGTGCGGACGCACGTTTTCGATGGCCGCCCATCTTGCGCGCCACACAAGTTCCATGCATCGCAGGCCGGGTCGACCCAAAGGATGGCGAAAGAACAAGAGTGTTCCTGGCAGGCGCCCCGGGCGTCCCCCGCTGTCCGCGGGCAGGATCTCCAATCTCAGCGACATGGGAGATGATGGCAGTCGCGTATTTGGCGAAATGGAAGCCTATCGTGACTCATTGCTCTTGCAGCGTTCCAACATTGATCGACGACTCGAAGGCATTCAAACCGCCATGAGCGCCATGGGTTCGCCGTCCTTTTCCAGTTACTCAAGCGGTGGCGCAAAGTACGCTGGGAAACGACGCGGAAGGCCGCCGGGTTCGGGCCAAAAGGCGCGGACCAGTGGGTCTGTGGGCGGGGCAAAGCGCGGCCGGCGACCGGGCCGTCCCGGTTCCCTCAAGCAAATGATCGTTCAGGTCCTGCGACAAAAATCCTCGCCGCATACGCCGCAGGAAATCGCCAACAGCGTGGTCAAAGCCGGATACAAGACGTCATCTGAGAATCTGACAAAGTCTGTAAGCAATACGCTCCCCCTGCTTCCTGAAGTGAAGAAAGTCGGCCGCGGTTTGTATCAGGCCTGAAAATGAGAACTCTGGTACACTGACCCCACAATGAAGGACAGTGTTCGTGAATGAATTGGAAATCGTCGAATGGGCACGCAACAGAGCGCGTGCCCATTCTTCTATACTGGCCGGCATCGGCGATGATATGGCCGTCATTGCCGCACCCGGTTCTCAGATTCTCCTTTCCAGCGACCTGCTCCTCGACGGTGTTCACTTCGATTCAAAAATCCATACGCCAGCACAAATTGGGCGCAAAGCAGTGGCCCGAGCGCTCAGCGATTGTGCGGCGATGGCCGTTCAACCGGTCGCAGTTCTCGTGTCTGTCGCCCTGCCCAAGGAAATGTCGGCCGCGCAGGTGCGGGATTTATTCGAAGCCATGAATATCGCGGCGGAGGAATTCGGTGCGGGAATCGCCGGAGGCGATACAGCCCGATGGAAAGCGCCGCTGGCGATCGACATATGTATATCCGCGCAGCCCTATCCTGGAATTGAGCCGGCCCGGCGTGGCGGGGCACAACTGCATGACATTCTTTACGTTACGGGTGAATTGGGCGGCAGCATCCTCGGCAGACACTTGACGTTTGTTCCCAGAATTCACGAGGCTCGCGACATTGCCGCCCGCCTCGGTGGCAGTCTCCATGCCATGATGGATATCAGTGACGGTCTCGCATTGGATTTGTGGCGCATGTGTGAAGCGTCCTCGCTTGGGGCTACGCTGGAGGAATCTCTACTTGCCAAGCTGGTCAGTCGGGATGCGCATACGTGCACGGCCAGGGACGGGGTCGCCGCCTTGCAGCATGCACTGTTTGACGGTGAAGACTACGAATTGCTCCTGTCGGTGGCGCCGACTGCGGACATTCGTGGCGTGCCGATCTTTCCCATCGGCAGGATCGATCGGAGCAACTTGCATCTTAAGCGGATCAACGGGAGTATCGAGCCACTCCAACCCAGGGGGTTCGTGCACTGATGGATGCTGACTGGCAATTCCACACTGATTCGCCGAATGAGACTCTGGCATTCGGAAGCGCCATCGCGCGACAATTGTCAGGCGGAATGATGATTGCGCTGGTTGGTCCGCTGGGAGCCGGCAAGACATTGCTCGTCAAGGGAATCGCGACTGCCAATGCGGGTGGCCCGTGCGAAGTCACCAGCCCCACGTTTACGCTCGTTCAGGAATACCCCGGGCGCCTTACGATTTTCCACCTCGACGTGTATCGTCTCGCATCTTCCAAAGACCCCTTGCTCCTGGCGCTCGACGAAATGGTTCGTCCGGACTCCGTCGCCGTCGTTGAATGGGCCGATCGCGTCCGATCGTCACTTCACCACGACACTTTATGGATTTCGATCACTCCTGGCGGCGAATCCGCACGGTCGTTCTCCTGTCATGCGGAGGGACCAAAATCAATGCGCTGTCTCGACGCCTTTCGCGCCGCGTTGGTTGACACTCAGCCGTCGCACTCCTAACGTCGTTCCACAGGACTAACGAGGTGCTGCCTTGAAACGATTGGATGGACGCAAACCCGCCGAACTCCGCGATGTCAAAATCACGCGCGGCTACACGGCCAATCCCGCCGGCTCGGTCCTGATCCGTACCGGCGACACCGTCGTCCTGTGTACTGCAAGCTGGACGGAAGGTGTTCCGGATTGGCGCAAGGGCAAGGGTAGCGGATGGCTGACGGCCGAATACGACATGCTCCCCGCCTCTACTTCGCAGCGACGCAAACGCAATCGCACCGACGGTAGAACGCAGGAAATTCAGCGGCTCATCGGCCGCTCGCTCCGCGCCATCGTCGATCTCGACAAACTCGGCGAAAACTCCATTTCCATCGACTGCGATGTGATCCAGGCCGACGGCGGAACGCGCACGGCCAGCATCACCGGGGCCTACATCGCCCTCTGCGACGCCGTGAGTTTTGCCCTGCGAAACAAGTACATCGCAACGTCGCCGATCCGTCAGGCTGTCGCCGCCGTCAGCGTGGGAAAAATTGACGGCCGGCTGCTTCTCGACCTGAATTACCGCGAGGACGTGGACGCCGAAGTGGACATGAACGTGGTGATGACCGAGAGTGGTGGGTTCGTCGAAGTTCAGGGAACAGGCGAAGAGGCAACCTTTGAACGCCGCGAACTCGACCGAATGCTGGCCCTCGCGCAAAAGGGAATCAAGCAACTGCTCGCCGCCCAACGACAGTCGCTGCGCCGCAAACGGTAGGGTGGGCCGTGCCCACCACGACTATGGGAATTGTGATTCCGTGAAAAACCGACCCAACAACCCATTTGCATGGCTGCTGATCTTCCCCCTCGTCATCCAGTTGGGCAGCGCTACGAGCCAGGCCGGGCGGCCAAAGTCAAAACAATCATCGGACCCTGCTGCTCCGCGCAGCGAGCCCAAGACGACCGTTCGCGGTCCAGCGTGGACGATTCTCGCGCTCGAAATTCAAGGCCCAAACGGTCTGCGCGACGCCCAGCGATTCGCCGAGACGCTTAAGAGCACTTCGGGAATTCGGGCGGATGATGTTTTCGTCCGCGAAGATACCAGTTCAGCCCGTCTCTATTATGGCGCATACGCCTGGCCCGAGGCCAAAAAAGGCGGGCGCACTCCCATGCCCAAACAACTTCACGAAGACCTCGCCCTCTTGAAGCAACTCGGCGACCCCAACGGTGGGCGATACTTCCTCCGCGCCATGCCCGTTAGGATGCCCACGGCCAACGTCGGCAATCCGGATTGGGCCCTAAGCAATGCAAAAGGCCTATACACGCTTCAAGTCGGCGTGTTCGAACCCGCCGGCGACTTCACAGAATACAAACAGGCCGCATCCGAGTTCTGCAAGTTGCTCCGTGATCAGGGCTACGAGGCCTACTACCACCACACCGACGCCGCCAGCATGGTGACGGTTGGCTCTTTTGGCCGTGACGCAATCATCCAGCCGCCGAATGACAAGAAGTCTGCAAAGCCCGGCGCGGTCGCCATACCCGTCTACCATCCCGACATTATCGCCATGCAGCAGAAGGAACTGCTCAAGTACAATCTTCTCAACGGCGGCATCCAATATGTCGTCAAGCCCGACGGCACGCGCGTGCCGATCCTGTCGCGGCTCGTCGAAATTCCTCACTCGCATTGAACTTGATTGTGAAATCAGCGCGCCTTCTTATTGCCACGTCGAATCGCGGGAAACTCCGCGAAGTCCGATCGATGTTGGCGGACGCGGACCTGGATGTGCTCAGCCTCGACGATTTTCCCGGAGTGGCCGAGGCCATCGAAGACGGCGCTACCTTCGAGGAAAACGCACGAAAAAAAGCGCTCCACTACCACGAATTCGCGGGCGTTCCAACGCTCGCCGACGATTCGGGCCTGGAAGTCGACGCCCTCGGCGGCGCTCCCGGCGTACATTCAGCCCGCTTCGCAGGCGCTCAGGGTGATGACGCCGCGAATAATGCCAAATTGGTGGCGCTTCTCCACGACATTCCGCGCCAGCGCCGGACGGCCCGATTTCGCTGCGTCATGGCGCTGGCCATCAACGGAAGCATCGCGGCAACATCCCACGGAGTCGTCGAGGGTCTCATCTTGGATAAGGCCGCTGGCGATCAGGGGTTCGGCTACGATCCCTTATTTCTGCTGCCCGACCTTGGCCTGACCAAGGCCCAGCTCCCGCTTGATTTGAAAAACAAACTCAGTCACCGCGGTCAGGCCCTTCGCGCCATCCTGCCCGACATTCGCCGGGCACTCCACGCCTAAGTTTTCACCGCTGGTTGGGCGTGTTACCCTACCCACCTGAATTCATGGATCCAATCGCTCACATCTTGCGGCGCATCGTTCAACCGGCTTGCCTTGCGCTCGGTATCGTTGCAGCAATTGCCTGTTCCGGATGCAAAGTCAATGCATACCAGGCGAAGCGACAGGTCGATCGCGGCGAAAAACTCCTGCAACAGGATGAACTTGAGGCGGCCCTCGCCGCCTTCCAGGAGGCCGCCCGCCTCGACCCGCGACTGGCCGTCGCCCACTCCAATCAGGGCCGCATCTATCGTCGAATGGGCGATTACGAGCAGGCGATTCGAGCGTTTGGCGAAGCCATCCGCCGCGACCCCGGGTCCTTCGACGACACGCTGAACCTCGCACAACTCTACCACTTCACCAACCGCATCAAGGAAGCGATTCAGGCCTATCTCCGGGCTGTGGAACTCAAGCCCAATGACGCCGACACACTGCTCAACCTTGGCGTCTGCTACCAACAGGCGGGGGACTACGAACAGGCCGCTCAACGCTTCCAGCAGGCCATCGCCATTGATGACACCCAGCCGCACGCGTTCGTCAACCTTGGAGTCGCCCTCGACGCCCAACAAAAATATTACGACGCCGTCCGGGCCTATAAGGAAGCACTCGAGCGCGACAGCCATCAGCCGATCGTGCTGGTGAATCTGGCCCAAACCTACATGAATCTCGATCGGAACAAACTCGCCCGGCAAACGCTCGCCCAGGCAATTGAAATGGACCCGCGCCTGCCCGCAGCACAAGAAGCCCTGGGGTATTGCCTTTTCAGAATGCGCGAATTTTCCGCAGCCGAGCATGCGTACGAAGGGGCAATTGCCCTTGACCCCAAATCAGCGCGAGCGTATGCGGGACTGGGTTCCATCAACATGATCTACTATGTCGAGGACAAGACGCAGCTCGACCGCCGCGATCGGGCACTCGAACACTGGCACCGTTCACTCGAACTTGAACCCAACCAGCCCCGCATCCGATCGCTGATTGCACAGTATTCCACTCCCACCAATGACCCCGAATCAGAGCTGCTCAAGGAGCGTCCCGGGCGTTGAAGGTACGGAGGCGACGCGAGCTTGAATTGCAATTGAATTGGTTATGGCTCGCATTGTATTCCTATTAATCCTTGTCACCTTGATCGCCGGAATCACACCGGTTGCCGCGCGGATGGCGACTGCGGAAATCCCACCGCTGCTGATCCCACTGGTGCGCTATGGCACCGCCGGAACTCTGCTCGCCATCACCGCCAGGGCATTGGGACTGTGGCGGCCCGTCGCACGACGACATTGGGCTATGCTGGCCGCGCTCGGGTTTCTTTGTGTCCCTGTCAATCAAATCGGCTATCTCGTGGGAATCAAGCATTCCAACGCATCCCATGCCGGAATCGCCTATGCCCTCGTTCCTGTGCTGGTGTTTTGGATTTCCGTTCTTCTTCAACGAACTCCGATGGGATGGCGACTCGCGATTGCATCCTTGATGGCTTTTGCCGGAGCTGCGCTGGTCGACATGGCGACGACGGTGCCGCAGGCAACGGCCGGCCACCATGGCCGGAATATGTATCTCGGAGATGCACTGCTGTTTTCTGCGGCGCTGAGCTGGTCGCTTTTTGTGGTGCTCAGCCAGCCGCTGGTGAAGGAACTCGGCGCGGTCACGACGCTTTGTATGGTTTTCCTGCTGGGGACGTTGTGGCATATCCCGGTGGCTTTGGTTGATATTTTCTGGTTGCAAGAAAGCGTGTCGTTTTCCGTAATGACATGGCAGGGCTGGACCGGCCTGGCCTACTTGACGTTGATTACGGCCTATTTGAACTATTTGTTGTGGTATGTGGTCACTGCACGATATGACCTGACGCGCTCCGCAGTCGTCACCAATGCACACTTTCTGGTCTCGGTCGGGCTTGAGGCCGTGTTATTCAAGCAACGGGTGGGGCCTATTGCTGTGGTCGGGGCCGCATTGCTTATGGGAGGCATCTTTCTTGCAACGCGGAACAGTCGTGCGAGCGAGTAAAGCGATGCAAGGGTCACCCGGCTGGACTTGGCTGCGTAGTCGCGCGATTTGATCCACATGCACTTGGATCACACCGCAAAACGACAAGTTTTCACATGTCGTTTTCACCTCGGGAGCAATTGTGCGGCGTGCAGTGTTATGTTAACTTGTCGAGCGCGTAAGTCATCAAAATATTGGCAGAAAAGAGCTGGCGTCCTGTGTCGTTCATATCGTCGGTTTTGAAAGGAAAACCCATGAGTCAGTTGAAGAAGTGTTGTGTGTCCCGGTGGATGTTCCTTTTGGGAGTCATCGCCGTCGCACCCATGATCGCGCGGGCAGACGGCCCGACCCCAAAGAAAATTACCAGCGTCGAGGGCATCACCGAATACCAGTTTGAAAACGGACTTCGACTGCTGCTCTTCCCCGATCCGTCGAAGCCGACAGTCACCGTGAATATCACGTACATGGTCGGCTCGCGCCACGAGGGGCTGGGCGAAACGGGCATGGCCCACCTGCTCGAGCACATGGTGTTCAAGGGCACGCCGACGTATGAAAACATCTGGGGCGTGCTGGAAGACCACGGCGCACGGTTCAACGGAAGCACGTGGACCGATCGCACCAATTACTTCGAGACGCTTCCGGCCAGCGACGACAATCTGGACTTCGCCCTGAAGATGGAAGCCGATCGCATGATCAACAGCTTCGTCCGCAAAAGCGATCTCGACACGGAAATGACCGTGGTCCGTAACGAATTCGAAATGGGTGAAAACTATCCGCAGGGCGTGTTGTCCGAGCGGATGATGTCCACCGCCTACATCTGGCACAACTACGGCAAGAGCACCATCGGCTCGAAGGAAGACATCGAGCGCGTCCCCATCGAAAACCTGCAGGCGTTTTACAAGAAGTACTACCAACCGGACAACGCGATGCTCGTCGTGGCCGGAAAGTTTGATCCGGACAAAACCCTGGCACTGGTTTCCAAGTACTACGGCACGATTCCGCGCCCGACCCGCAAGCTGTCGGAAACCTACTCGGTCGAGCCGATCCAGGACGGCGAACGCCAGGTGATCCTGCGTCGCAACGGCGATGTTGGCGCAGTGTCGGCGATGTACCACATCAGTGCAGGGCCGCATGCGGATTATCCGGCCATCGACGTCCTCGAACATATTTTGACAAATCAGCCTTCTGGACGGCTGTATCAGGCGTTGGTCGAATCGGGACTCGCCGCCAGCGTGGGCGGGAATGCGTTTGGTTGGGCGGAGCCGGGCATGGCCGAGTTTAGCGCCGAAGTCCGCGTCGAGCAGGACCCGCAGCCGGTTCTGGCCAAGATGGTTGAGGTGCTCGAAGGATTTGCGGCCAAGCCGGTCACCACGGAAGAAACCGAACGGGCCAAAGCCGCGCGGCTCAAGGCCATCGAATTGAATTTGACCCGAAGCGATCGCATCGGCGTGGAACTGTCCGAATGGGCGGCGATGGGCGATTGGCGCATGTTTTTCATTCACCGCGATCGCATCAAGGCGCTGAAGGCCGAAGACATCCAGCGCGTGGCCACGCAGTACTTCATGCAAAGCAACCGTACATCGGGCATTTTCTACCCGACCAAGGACCCGATCCGTTCGACGATCCCTCCGACGCCGGATGTATTGGCGATGGTCAAGGACTACAAGGGATCAGAGGAGATGACGGCGGGCGAGGTATTCGACGCAACGCCGGCAAACATCGAGAAGCGAACCAAGCGCTCGGAGCTGCCGGGCGGATTAAAGCTGGCGATGCTCTCCAAGAGCACTCGAGGCAAGGCCGTTCGGGCCCGCCTGACGTTGCGATTTGGCTCAGAGGCCGACATCAAGGGCAAGACCACCGCGCTGGGAATGGTGCCGACCATGCTGATGCGCGGAACGTCCAAACATACGTATCAGCAAATCCGCGATGAGTTTGACAAACTGAAGGCTCGCGTGGGCATCTTCGGTGGAGAGCTGGGCACGGTGACGGTGTCCATTGAAACGACGCGGGAAAACCTCGTTCCCACCTTGCAGTTGGTGGCCGAAATCCTCCGCGATCCGATTTTCCCATCCGACGAATTTGACGTACTCAAGAAGGAAGAACTCGCACAAATGGAGCAGCAACTGAGCGATCCTCAGGCGCTCGCATTCAACAGCGTAATGCGCCGGCTCTCACCGTGGCCCGCTGAAGACGTGCGGTATCAGCCTACGATTGCCGAGGAAATCGAACGTCTCAAGGCGGTCAACATTGACCAGGTGAAGGACATTTACAAGAAGCTTTATGGAGCTTCGACCGGCGAATTCGCGGCCGTGGGCGACTTCGACGAATCGCAGGTGACCAACACCCTCCAGGATCTGCTCGGGAACTGGAAGTCCCCGGTGAAGTATGCTCGTATTGAAACGCCGGTTCGCAAGGACTCCAAGAGCGGCGAAGACACCATCTACACCGCTGACAAGAAGATGGCGATCGTCGGCGCGGGCCTGACCATCGAGATGCGCGATGATGACCCGCAATATCCGGCGTTGCACGTGGCCAACCATATTCTGGGCAGCAGTGCGAAGTCGCGTTTGCTCAATCGCCTGCGTCAAAAGGAAGGACTCTCCTATGGAGCGGGCTCGTTCTTCCAGGCCGATGATCTCGACAAGCGGGCGATGCTCATGGGCTATGGAATCTGCGCCACGGAAAACGCAAACAAGGCCTATGACGTGATGCTTGAAGAAATGGCCAACTGGTGCAAGGACGGCGTAACCGAAGAGGAGCTCACCGACGCGAAGAAGAGTCTGGCTCAGGATCTGCAGAGCAACATGGCCAACGATTCGTATGTGGCCGGTCAGCTTGCGAACGGATTGTTTGTCGGCCGCAAGATGGATTACTTTTCAAAGCTCGATGAACAGGTTCAGGGCCTGACCAAGGATCAGATCAAGCAGGCAATCGGCAAGTACATCGAGCAGGACCGCATGGTAAAGGTCAAGGCCGGAGACCTGGCCAAGCCCACCGAGGGCAAAGAAGGCAAGCCGACGGAAACGAAGTCGCAGTCCTGATTCCGCTGCGAACTCCAGTTTGGAATCTTAGATTTGAGATTTCAGATTGGAGGTTCTCACCCGCAACGAATTGCCGGCGGGTGACCAGTTCAACCGACTAACATACGGGGGTCGTGCGGTCCGGAGGGACGCGCGGCCCCCGCTTCTTTTCCATCAGGTCTAAGAGTGATGCCAGGACACGCCTAGCTGCAGCCCTTCGGCCCTCACCCACCGCCTTTGCGTGTGATGACAATGACAAAAACTGCAGCCGCTGCGAGTCCCAATATGGCAATCTGCTCCCAACTCATGTCGAATCTCCTGACTTCTGACCAAGTTTCGAACCATACATTCTACGATCCTGCCTGCCTGATGTTTCATCGGCCTTTTTTCGTCGATTGGGCTGGTTTTTCACGCCAGCCACCGAATCACTCGACAGACCGGCGTACTCGTGCGATACTAATTGGCTCGGAATCATTTTGCGGCCCCTATTGGGGCCGTGGGCTTTCTATAGAAGGGACACCTCGCCGCGATGCAACCTGAATCACTGGTGAAGCTGGTCGGTAGCGGAAATACGTCAACAGTCGAAGAAGAATGGCTCAAGCTTCTGGAATTGCCAGGGCTGACCCCTACCAAGCTTCAGCCCTACCATCCCGTACTGGCTGAACTCGTCAAAGTCGGCAAGGCGCAGCAGGCCGAGGCCCTTGCCACAATGGCCCTGGAAACCCTCGGCGATGCGGGTGATCCCGAACACGTCGTGAAGATGGCGTCCGCTTTCCTTCTGGCCATCGGTGACAGCGCACCGCTTCGAAAGCTGGTGACCGAACTTTTCCGTTCCACCTACGCCGATCGCGAGCAGCTCGAAGAGCTTCTCAAGGCGACAGGGCTGCCCGGCGGACGCCCCGTGCGGCGGGCGCTGAGAGCCCTCGATGTCTGCCTGTCGCTCAAGGAAGGCGACTATCTGACCGCTCGCGACGATGAGACAGCCGCACGGGTCGAAGCCATTCAGATCAGTTCGTGGACGTTTCAGGTGCATGATGGCGAGGAAACTGAGGAATTTGACGCCGTCACGCTGGCAGACCGGTACCGCAAGGCATCCGCCACCGAATTTGCCGTAATCAAGCATTTCACCCCGGATCAGCTGGTCGCAAGGCTCAACCAGGACCCGGGTGTATTCGTGCTGGACATGTGCGTTCAGCGCGGTGGAAAGATCGACTCCGTGGGACTGGAGCAACTTCTGGTCCCTGAGGTGTTCACAGCAGACGAGTTTGAGAAATGGTGGTCAAAGGCCCGCACCGCCATTCGCAAACAGCCGAACCTCAAGCTCGAGGGCCGCTCGCCCTATTACGTCAGCTATGTCGAGGCGCCTTCGGGCGGCGATGACCAGATTGCCACCGATTTTCGCCGCCTCCGTGAACCGTGGGCCCAACTGGCCTGTGTTGAGCGGTACATCAAGGATTCCAAGAGCAAGGGAACCCCTGTTTCATCTGAACTATTGCGGAGTTTCTACGAGGAATTCCGTGCGCAAGCGGAGCGCTCCACCGAAAAGAGCACCGTACCCGCTCCCATCATGTGGCTGCTTACCTGGCGGCTGGGGCAAATGGCGGGTGAGAATCAGGTGCCCGAACGATTGATTCAATACCTGGCTGCCGAGAAGGACCTCGTCCGCATCATTCGGCAGATCGACGATGAGGCGCTGGTCGAGATGCTGTGCGAGGCCTTGGTCGCCGCGAGGACCGATTGGGCCGATCAACTATTGATCCTCTTGCCGTATCTTCCGACCGGCGTGTGCGATCAGGCAGTGGCCCGGCTGCTCAAGTCAGGACGGCCTATCTCCGAACTGCACGAAGTCGTTCAGAAGATTCTCAGTCTGCCGATCGAGTCATTTGACGCCCTGCTCTGGCTTTGGGATGGACCCAGGAACCCCGAAGTTCTCGCCGGCGTCAGTCCGGTGACAGTGCTGACCCGCACACTCCGGGCGTTGGACGACTGTCGGCGCGACGACCGTGTGCCGCGCACGCTTGCCAAAAAGCTTTCCAACCGCGCCCGGTCCGTCCTGGGCGCCCGGCGTTATGAACAGTTCGTGTCGCTGGTCAAAACTCTGGATCGCGGAATGGCCATTGCCCTGCGAAGCCAGATCTCCCCGCTCGAAAATCTGGGTCGGTCCGTGCCCGAGGACATGCTGCTCATTCTGAGCCGCGCGTTCCCGGTCCGCGATCAACAGCCGGTCGTTCCCCAGTGGCAGCGCGAAGACGTTCTGTACGTCACGGAACAGGGCATGGCCCACAAGCAGGCGGAAATCGAACACCATGTCAACGTCAAGATGCGCGACAACGCCCGCGCGATCGGCGCAGCCGCCGAACACGGCGATCTCAGCGAAAACTCCGAGTACAAGTTTGCCCTCGAAGAGCGCGACCTCCTCCGGGCGCGCCTCGCCCAGATGAACACCGAAATGGCCTCCGCCAAGGTGCTCGCGCCGGCCGACGTTATGCTCGATCAAGTATCCATCGGAACCCGCGTCGTATTTCGCCGCGTCGACGACAATGCCGAATATCAAATGACTTTCTTGAGCCCATGGGAGGCCGACCATTCCAAGGGTTGGTTCAACTATCGAGCACCCATGGCCCAGGGAATTCTTGGCAAGCGAATCGGCGACATGGTGGAGTTTGATCACGGCGAGACCAAGGGCCAATACCGCGTCGCCGAAATTCACAATGGCATTGAGCACCTCGAAATGAAGGCGTTTGAAAGCCAGAACTACGACACCGCCAAGCACGACCACGCACACGCATGAAAGTCGCCATCGTTGGATTACCAAAGTCGGGCAAGTCAACGGTGTTCACTGCCGTAACCGGCCTGGCCGTCGATCCCTATGCTCCGCCCCAGGCCCATCAGGGTGTCGTGCGCGTGCCCGACCCCCGACTCAACTATCTCACTGAGCTCTACAAGCCCAAAAAGGTGACCCAGGCCACCATCGAATTCATCGACATTCCCGGCTGTTCGCTCAGCGACGCGCATGGACGCGATGCATGGAAACAATTGCTGCCTACCGTGCGGCAGGCGGATGCGCTGGTGGCCGTCGTGCGGGATTTCAAGAACGACGCCGTGCCGGCCTACCGCGACCGCATCGACGCGCAGGCGGATTTCGACGAGGTCTGGGCCGAGCTGATTTTCGCCGACCTGGACGCAGTGACGACCCGTCTTGAGCGGCTCGAAAAAGGACTCAAGAAGCCCACCGGATCGCAGGACGCGCAGAAACATGAAATGGCCTTGCTGGAACGATGCAAGACCGCACTGGAGAGTGACGCGCCGCTCTCGAGCGTTTTGAATTCGGATAACGACCGCGCGGTAGTGTCGAGTTTTTCTTTCCTGACTCAAAAGCCCATCATTTGCGTGCGTAATGTCTCCGACGATGCAGTGGCTTCCGCGAAGCCGGTTCAGGCCGGGCACGCAGCAGGCTCCATCGCGCTCAGTGCTTCAATCGAAGCGGAGATCGCCCTTCTGGACCCCTCAGATCGGGCAGCGTTCCTGGCCGATCTGGGCCTGCAAGCTCCCGCAAAGGACCGGCTCATCCAAACCTCCTACCAGGCGATGGGACTGATTTCGTTCCTGACCATGGGCGAAGACGAGGTCCGCGCCTGGACGATCACCAAGGGTAGCACCGCCGTCGAAGCCGCAGGAAAAATCCATTCCGATCTGGCACGAGGATTCGTCCGGGCGGAAACGATTGCCTATGACGACCTCGTGACGCATAAGGATTCCAAGGGTGCAAAGGCTGCAGGCAAAGCCCGCAAGGAAGGCAAAACGTACATCGTCGCCGATGGCGACATCCTCAATATCCTCTCCAGCACATGAATGCCCAGGCTCGGCATCAAAACCCCCTCTCCCCTCGGCAGAGGGTTGGGGTGAGGGCAAAATAGCCGTAGATTTTCTCTTCGGTTATTTGCGATTGAGTGGGGGAAGCAGTTGTAAGACAAAGCCTAATGGGGACTGCGGGATTCGCGTTCGCGCACGCGATCCGGCAGCGCCGTAAACAGCTCGACCTCTTCATCAGACAAGTCTACGTGACGTCTCGCCATCATCGCCGAGGCCACGTCCATCGCCCGCATCGGATCGCCGGAGCTGATCTTCTCGCCCGTGCACCACGCAAAGGAGGGAACATATTTCGGAATCAGTCCGCCACCCGAAATGCTGGCCGCAAATCCGATGTAACACCCCGTGGGAATCGCCGTATTGATGCCGATCTTGGCGTGGTCCCCGATCACCGCACCGAAGAACATCTGGCCGGTATCGACTTCCTTACCCCCCACCGGAACGCGAACCGTGCCGTACGTATTCTTCAAGTCCGAGTTCGATGCGCCGGCGCCGATATTGACCCAACTGCCGACATACGAGTGGCCCAGAAAGCCCAGATGCTGCTTGTTGGTGTAACCCAGAATCACGCAGCGTTGGACTTCGCCGCCGATCTTGCATACCGGACCGATGGAGTTGCCGCCATGCAGCCAGGCATGAGCGTTGATGCGACTTCCGGGCCCCACCGCCAGCGGGCCTTCGAGTACGCAGTAGGGACCCACGAACACGTCATCGCCCAGGAACACCGAGCCCTTGGCCGTATCGATGATGGCCGTTGGATGAATCTCAACGCGCTCTCCCACGTGCAGCTTCTCTCGCGGCCCTTCGAGTAAAGGCAGCGTCACGTCGGAATCAACCATTGCATCACCCGGTTGCCAGTCCTGTTCAAGCAACTCCCCCAGACCTGCGACGATGTCCCACGGATATCGAATCATTCGACCGGAGGCCATTGCGCGCGGCAGCCCCTTGAGCGTGGTCCGCAAGCCATCGCCGCCGCACAGATCGCGCGGTGTGCATTCGCCGGCAAGCTTGCCGTCGCAAACAATGTAGGCGATCTCATGGTCCGGAGTTTCGCCTATCGCAGCAATCGTGGGAAATTCAACAGGACCATCAGGCAGCCATCTGGAATTTACCAGCACCGCAGGACCGGGAAGCGGAGAATTGGCCGGCGCTCCGCATCGCTGCGCCGCCACCGTCCTCATCCATTCGCGAGTCCACACACCGCTGACCGGAGTGCCGAGCCGCTGCGCAATTCGATCGAGCACGATTTTGCGTCCCACGCCGAGTTCGAAGGCGCTGCGCCAGAAAAGAAAGGGCGAAAACCCACCGAGGCCTTCGTCTTCAAATAGGATAAGCGGTCTTTTCACGACGGAAAGTATACGAAACGTGCGTTCCTTTGCACGCGCCCGCAATTTAGGTTCCCGCACCGCGAATCTCGAATCCGCACTGACAGGCGACAGACAGGGCAATCAGACCGGCGACCGCAAGGGGAGGGTGTGTGACGAGAGGCACTCAGATTGGTGCGTCACAAGTAGGCAGAAACAACAGAGGCCTGTGCCGACGGCACAAGCCTCGTCAATGTCTGGTTCGCGCAACCGCCAGAGCCGGCGGAAGCCACTGGTCGGAACCCTTCGTAGAAGGTGGGCGACTCACGGCATCCGGACCGCCGACCTCGTATGGGGTCGGTACGTCGTTTGACGCCTGAATCTGAGTCTCCCGGTGTTCCCTTATCGGTTCAGCCAAGTGAAAGCACCCAACCGAGCACGGAAGCCGCATCGAACAGACACGATCATTATAGACAACCCGGACGATGGGTCCAAAGAAAAATGCCGCAAAGATGGTTCGCAAATCTTTTTCTTTTTTCACAAAGGCGGGTAGAATTTTCTTGACAAATAATTCGCTGACGATCTTCGCAAAGGCTGCACCTTGACCGCTCCTGACCCGAAATTCCAATCGCTTCCGCAACTGCGAAATCATCCGCGCGACTGGAAGAATCATTCCTACGTCTACCCCGTGATTTCCCGGCGCAGCGGCGGACTTTCCATCGGCGTCAACCTGAATCCCGATACGGCCTGCAACTTCGACTGCGTGTACTGCCAGGTGGATCGGATCACGCCGCCTCGCGTACGCGAAGTCGTGCCCGGCGTCCTCGAACACGAATTGCGGACGATGATTGAGCTGGCACAATCGGGCGCGCTGTTTGAGGATGATGCATTTCAGGACGTTCCTGCGCAATTCCGATCCATCAGGGATATTTCCTTTTCCGGCGACGGCGAGCCCACCACCTGCCCGCAATTCCGCGAGGCCGTTGCCATCGCTGCGCGACTGCGAAGCGAGTTTCATTTGGACGAAACTCGCCTCGTGCTGATCACCGACGCCTGTTATCTGACACGGCCCGCCGTCATCGAAGGGCTGGCGATCCTGGATGCAAATCAAGGGGAAATCTGGGCCAAGCTCGACGCGGGAACCGAAGAATATTATCGGCGCGTAAATGTGCCCAACTACCCCCTGCGACATGTGATGGAAAACATCACGTCGGCCGCCCGCGTCCGGCCCATCGTGATTCAATCCTTGTTTATGAAGCTCGATGGAATCGGGCCTGACGAGGCGGAGATCGCGGCCTACACAGACCGGCTTCGGGAAGTAGTCAGCGGCGGTGGTATGATCAAGCTCGTACAGGTGTATACGGTTGCCCGGCGACCCGCAAAGTCATTCGTCAGCGCGCTTTCCAATCAGGAAGTAGACTACATCCGCGATACGGTTCGCCTGAGAACCGGCCTCCCCGCGGAGAGCTTTTATTCCGGAAAACCGGAAACAAATTAGTCCCCGTCCTAATACAAGAGCCCGATGGCAAACCCCACTCCCTTCAAGGGAAACGGCAGGGTGAGGGTCGAGACATCCACAGCCAGGACAGTGCCGTTTATGCTATTCGTAGGCAAGCGTAACCAAAGCATCGGCGCACGCGGTACAGGAGACGGCGCACACCCCGCCGCTGTTGCCGTCGCAATGGTTCTGAAGGCAATCACCCACGATTTCTGCAATCGCCTCCAACTGTGATGATCCGTCACTTTGATTGGACTGCGCACTGGCAAACCATGTGCGTGCCTCGGCCCGCGCAAAGAACGCGCAATCGTCCGGCACGACCGGCAAACTGCCGCCGGCGCCGCACCCGGCGAAGGTCATCAGAGCCACAGCTACCGCCGTTCGATGGAATGCGTTCTTGATCATAAGCCGCCTCCCCGACCATGCCATTCTGAACGGAGCGAAGAATCTGCGCCATGCGCAGACCCTTCGCATCCGCTCAGACTGACAGTTTCAATTGTTACCGCCCGCACAGATCCGCTGCCGATTGCACGCAGGTTGCGTCCCACTCGGAATTGCAGCAGAAATTATCCGCGGCACAGACCTTCGCACAACAGGAGATATCATTGCAACCCGGCGCGGTCCGCGCGGCATTACATTCGCCGCGACCACGCCCGCACACCGCACAAATCAAGTCGGACTGGGTCGTGCAGTTGGAGTCCCACGAAGTGATGCAGCAGAATGGGTCTGACTCGCACACGGCGTTGCAACATTCCGAATCATTGCAGCCCGGAGCGACTTGCTCCGTGTCACAGGCCCCGGCCTGAGCATTGCAGGTCGGAAATCCCGTTGCGTTGCAGAATCCACCGGCCTGCGACGCACAGAACGCATCCCAGGTCACGTCGCAGCAGAATGTGTCCACTTCGCAGACCCGATTGCAGCAAGTGGCCGTTTCGCAACCGGGTTCATTATCGGCGTGGGCGGTAGTGCAACTACCCGTACCGTTCACGCAAGTGTCCTGGCCGCAACGGATGGTCAGTCGCCCGTCGCCCGTCTCGCGGCTTCCAAAGAATCCGCCGACTCGAACCATGTACTTCTGACCAGCCACGGCACTGATGCTGACGCGCGACTGCGTGTTGTCTGCACCGGAGCCGCAATTATCGTCACTGCACGCGATGGGGCGGCCGGGGGCCGGGGGCTCGGCAGGGCAATCGCAGCCTGCGTAGACGGCCATCTTCGTGTCATATCCACTGCCGCAAAGACTGATGACGGACTGACCCGTGCAGGTGGCCGTATAGCAGTACCAAATATCCGAACGGATATCGCCGCGGCCAAAGAAGAAGCAATCCGCCTGTTCAGCTGGACCATCCGTTGTCGCACCGACAGTCGAGTACACCAGTGTGCCCTCCGAAATCGCTGTCGGATTGGCACAGTTGTCGTTGGCGATGCCCGTGGCTTCCAACTGACAGGTCGAGCTGCAACCGTCGCCGTTTACCACGTTGCCGTCGTCGCATTGCTCGCCGGATTCCTTTCCGCCGTTACCGCAGACGGCCCCGCCGCCTCCGCCACCACCGGCTGGACAACCGTTGTTTGCCGCTGTACCCGGCTGATCGTCGCACTGATCCACGTCGTCCTTGACGCCATCATTGTCCGAATCACGCTGCGAGGCCGCACAACCATTGGGATCAACCGCGGCGTCGGCAACCGTGTCCGCACACTGATCGATGTCGTTGGGCACTCCGTCTCCGTCATCATCGGGCGTTCCCGGCGCGCTGACCGGACAGCCTCGGTCGTCAATTTCGACGGTCGCTGGAGTTCGCTCGCAGGCGTCAATATTGTCAGGAACTCCATCACCATCCGAATCAAGCTGATTGGAGGCACAGCCATTGGCATCGACGGTCGCACCGGCCGGCGTATTCGGACAATCGTCATTGTTGTCTGCTACGCCATCGGAGTCGGCATCAGGGCACCCGTGCGCATCAACTTCGGTTCCCTGTCGGGTATTGGGGCAAAGGTCATTCTCGTTGAGCACTCCGTCGCCATCGGTGTCCAATTCTCGCGGCGGCCCGTCTTCTTCAAGCGTGCAGGTCGAACTGCACCCATCGCCGTTAACCGTATTGCTGTCGTCGCACTCTTCCCCATCATCCACGGTCCCGTCGCCGCACACACCTACCACGGTCTCGGTCTGGCAGGTCGAACTGCAACCGTCACCCGATGCGGTGTTTCCGTCGTCACACTGCTCGCCGGTTTCCGTAGTTCCATTTCCGCAAACGGCAGATGGCGGAGGCGTATTTCCCGGGCAGCCACCCATGGACAGGCAAATCGAAGGGACGATAAAAAGGGCCAAAAGGGCGACATTTCTACGAATCAAACAAAGCTGCACGCTATTTCTCCTTTAGGATGGCAAACTCAACGGCCAGAACGCCTTACGCACGGATACATGAATTCGGCGCGACCTTCGGAACATTATGGCTGCCCCAGCGGTCCAGGCAAGTAAATCACAGCTCACAACGCACCCCGGCTTGCCCGTGGCCACAACGGACATCGCCTCGATCCTCGCCGATTCGCCTATTCAACTCCCAAATGACTCAAGCCAGGCCTTCCCATGGCCATTACCCTCCAACAACGCGACAACTCGGGCTCGAGTCCGCACGCTTGATGAATCGGCAAGGCGATCGCTCGTCCACTACTTGAAACCTCATTGGCATGGCCATACGGTAGTGCCGTTGGTTGGTGGACTGACTTAGGAGATGGCTTGGGAGGCGATACGTCCGCTATTTCCGGCATTCGGATCGGAATCGGGTACGATATTCACCGATTGGAGAAGGGCCGTCGCCTTGTGATGGGCGGAGTGGAAATTCCGCATCCAACGGGCCTGGTTGGCCATAGCGACGCCGATGTCGTCCTTCACGCCGTCACGGATGCGATTCTGGGGGCGGCCGGGCTGCCGGATATTGGCGAACTGTTCCCCGACACCGATCCGGCCTATCGCGGGGCCGACAGCAAGAAACTTTTGTTGATGGCCATGAATCGCGTTCAGGAGGTGGGCTTTGCTGTGGGCAATGTTGACATTGTGGTTCACGCGGAGACTCCGAAGCTCTCGCCCCACAAAGCCGCGATGATCGTGTCGATCGCGGAAGCATTGGACTGCACGACCAGACAGGTAAACATCAAAGGCAAGACCAACGAAGGCGTGGACGCAATAGGCCGCGGCGAAGCCATCGCCTGCACGGCGGTGGCGCTCCTAACGAAAACTGATTCTTCAGCGTTCGTGTGATCCCCTGAAATTAGGCGTTTGGCCTCCGCGTGGCACCTTTCGGTAGCATCGAGCGGTCATGAAGAAGGAGAGCTACCGAAAGCTGCAACAAGTGCGAATAGGACGAAGGCAGCATGCAAGGATAACGAAATACCGAAGACTGAAAGTACTTCGCTGGATTTGTGGTATTTCAGCGACCGTCACCGTATCTGGAGCCTGCGCGATCTACCTTTGCGTATTGAAGAACGTAGCGCTGGGTGGATGGTGGTACGTGTTGGTGTATGGCACTTTTCTCACTGTGGTTCTTGGGATCAGGAGTTTACTCCTATTCCGCGATCATTCACGTCGTGCGGTTCCCGGTCACTGCCACGTCTGCGATTACGACTTGATCGGAAACGTGACGGGCGTTTGTCCGGAATGTGGTACGCCTACGAGCTGAAAATACTATCGTTTCTTGGTTTGTCGGGTTGAAGGCCGAACGGTCCGCTTCTCGTCGGAGAGTTCTTCAATGATGCGTTCCAATCGGTTCAACTCCTTTTCCCTGCGTGGTATGAACACGTTCTTCACCCAATCCCTGTGAGGCGGGAGTTCTTTGCTGTCTTTGATCTTTCTATCGAACCAGGGGCGAAAACCACTCCAATTCGCGTGCTTGCCGCTTTCCAAGTATTCGTTTGCCTTGGCGATGGCTTCGTCAAAACGCTTGATGCGGTCGAGAATAGCTCTCTTGCTTGATCGCGGGTCAGACATCGTTTCTCATCATAACACAATTCTTTCGTTACTCCGATTTCAATGAACCCATGTCGATCGAGAATCGATATTTCACGTCGGATTTCAGCAGTCGCTCGTAGGCCTCGTTGACCTTCTGGATAGGGATTACTTCGACGTCGGCGGTGATGTTGTGCTTGCCGCAGAAGTCGAGCATTTCCTGCGTTTCGGCGATGCCGCCGATGAGCGAGCCGGACAGCGTGTGCCGCCCGAAGAGCAGCGCGAAACAGGACACGGGCAAGGGCTTCTCGGGCGCACCCACCAGTGTGAGATTCCCGTCGCGGCGAAGTAGATTCAGATACATATTGATGTCATGGTCGGCGGCCACCGCATCGAGAATGAAGTCGAAGCTGCCGGCGTGTCTGGCCATCTCGTCTGCGTTGCGCGAAACGACGACCTCGTCGGCCCCGAGCCGCAGCGCGTCCTCCTTCTTTTTCGGCGAAGTGGTGAACACAACCGTGTACGCGCCGAACGCGTGTGCGAACTTGACTCCCATGTGGCCAAGCCCGCCCAGCCCGACCACGCCGACTTTCTTGCCCTTGCCGACGCCGTTTCGACGCATCGGCGAATACGTGGTAATCCCCGCACAAAGCAGCGGCGCGGCCCCCGCCAGATTCAGGTTCGCGGGAACGCGCAAGACGAAATGTTCATCGACGACGATACTGTCGGAGTAGCCGCCATAGGTCACCGGGGCCGTCTCATGCTTATCGACGCCGTTGAACGTAAACGTCACATTCGGACAGAACTGCTCCAAGCCCGCCTTGCATTCCGCGCACGTCCGGTCCGAGTCAACCATGCACCCCACTGCGGCCAGGTCGCCGGGCTTGAACTTCTTCACCGCCGAACCGACCTTGGTGACCCGCCCGACGATCTCGTGCCCCGGGACCAGGGGATAAACCGTGGGCATCAGAGCCTTAAACTCATCGCGGACCTGGTGCAGGTCGGAATGGCAAATGCCGCAGAAAAGAATCTCGATCTGCACATCCTTGGGGGTCGGTTCGCGCCGCGAAACCGCGGTCCGCGAGAGACCCGAAGTCGGGCTGAGCGCCGAATATGCCTTGGCCTTGAACATGTGAGATTCTCCAGATGGTCAGGGGTGTTTGGTAGATCACGTAAGTGCCATTATACCCATGCCGCTTTGCCATGTCTGTCAGGATAGAGCAAAGATTCGAGTGTAGAATAAGGCAAGCTCAGGCCAGGCACATTATGTCAAGCGTCCAGAATCTATTGATAGACAGCGGCCTTCGCTGTTTGAATTGTCGTTACAACCTAACGGGTCTAGATGGCTCAGTTTGCCCTGAATGTGGGACCAAATTTGACCGCGAAGCCTTGCTTCTCGATAGCGAGTATCGCCGGGTTGGAACGGCGGTGCACCGGGCACGCGGCTTCTTGAAAGCCCCCGCTACACTGTTAACCGCGCTGACTGTCGCGATTGCACCACTGCGCTTTGCCAGACAACTCCGAGTTGATGAGTCTTTGAGGCCACCGCTTGCCTTCATGTTCGCGTTTGTTTTGTATGTTGCGCAGCGGATGACAGGCGGGTCGGGAGAGGATCTCCCTCTCGCCTTTGGGGCTGTGACACTTGCAATCCTGGCGACCACTATTCCCGCCACAATCGTGTTGGCAATCCTTTCATCGACCGGCGTTTCTTCAGCTTGGGGGCTGCGCTCTAGACTAAGCGTGTACTTCGCTCTTTTTTGCTACACAAGCTGGTTCCTGCTTCTTTGCATGGCCTTCTCGCCTGCAGTTACCCGGTATTGGAATGATCTGAGTTTTTTTTGGCCTACCCTGTCGCCTTATCACCGAACCGATGACTGGATCCGAACCGGCTTTGTGACATGGTGGGTAGTCATTGTTCTTTGCTTTGTTGTTGTACGCAGCAGACCACGAAAACTGGCGATATTGTTATTTCCGGCCGTAGTCGTTCTTATTCGCATGGCTTTCTTGATTTACGAAGCATGTTTCCCTAGGCTCTCGAAGTAGCCGTTTGACTCCAAACCGGCTCGGTTCACTCTGTCACTGGAATCCATTACACTCTGCCCCATGAGTCTCGTTGTATACAACACCCTTACGCGGAAAAAAGAACCCTTTGAGCCGGTCATTCCCGGCAAGGTTGGCATATACCTCTGCGGCCCGACCGTCTACAAGCCCAGCCACGTCGGCCACGCCGTCGGTCCCATCATCTTCGACGCCATCAAACGCTACCTGGTCCACCGCGGCTACAACGTCACCTGGGTCGTCAACATCACCGACGTGGACGACAAACTCATCATCGAAGCCAATAAGCAGGGCATTACCGTCACCGCCCTCGCCGAAAAAGTAACCGGCGACTATCTCGCCGCGATGAAGCTGCTGCACGTGGACGGCATCGACATCATGCCCAAAGTCTCCACGCACATGCCTGACATCATCGCCATCATTCAAAAACTCATCGATAATAAGTGCGCCTACGTGTCCAAGGGCGATGTTTACTTCGACGTGACCGCCGACGCCGACTACGGCAAGTTGAGCAACCGCCGGGTCGAGGAGCAGGAAGGCCAGCGCGATCTGCAAAGCGGCGAAAAGCGAAACGCCGGCGATTTCGCCCTCTGGAAGGCCGCCAAGCCCGACGAACCCGCCGAGGTGAAATACGATGCTCCGTGGGGTCCGGGCCGGCCCGGCTGGCACATCGAGTGCTCCGCAATGGCCAGCCGCTATCTCGGCGAAACCTTCGACATTCACGGCGGGGGCCTCGACCTCATCTTCCCCCACCATGAAAACGAAGTCGCTCAGTCGGAGTGCGCCAACCGCAAGCCCTTCGTGAAGTACTGGCTCCACAACGGCCTGACCAAGGTCAACACCAAGAAAATCTCGAAATCCGACGCCTCCCCCGAAATGCAGGCCGCACTCGCCAAAATGACCCTGCACACGCTGCTGGCCACCTATCCGCCCGAACTGATTCGCTACTTCGTCCTCAGCACGCAATACCGCAGCCCGATTGAATACTCCGACGAGGAAATCGCCAGCAAGAAGAAGGGCCTGGACACCTTTTACCGCCTCTTCGAGCGCGTCGAACGCCTCACCGGCCAGTCGCCATATAACCGTCCCCCCTCCAAGGGGGGACCACAGGGGGGTGGGACGCTCGGCGAACGTAACGTGTCCCACCAATCCGAACCCGGAGCGCAAGCGACGGGCCGCCCCCCTCTCCCCTCGGGAGACGGCCGGGGTGAGGGCAATCGCAAATCGACAATCGACAATCGCCAATTGTCGGAAGCCTGCGACAAGGCCTACTCCTCCTTCGTCGAATCCATGGACGACGACTTCAACACCGCCAACGCCATCGCCGCCATGTTCGAACTCGCCGGAACCATTAACCGTTTCATCGAACAGGAAAAACTGGAAGCCAAATCCGAACCCGGAGCGCAAGCGACGGGCGGTCCCCCTCTCCCTCCGGGAGAGGGTCGGGGTGAGGGCAATCGACAATCGCAAATCGCCGATACGCTTTCCGCCACCAGCTATCTGTTAAATCTCGGCCGCCTCATCGGCATCTTCCTGGATCCTCCGAAAAAAGCCGGTTCCTCTGACGCCACCGCCGACAAGGCCATGCAGGTCCTCATCGCCGTGCGGGCCCACCTTCGCAAGAAGAAGGACTTCGAAACCGCCGACTTGCTCCGCAACATGCTCGCCGAGCGCAAGATCACCCTCGAAGACCGCCCCGACGGCACAATCTGGCGCGCGGAATAACAAATGAGATATGAGCTGGAATTCCGACCTTCTGCCTTGCGGGATCTGCGAAAACTGCCGGCTCTGGTCTCAACTTGAGTGCTTGGAAAACTGGAGCGACTCCAGGTTGATTTGCAGGGTGATGTAAAACGCCTCTCGGGCGAAGAACAAGGGTATCGGCTCCGCATCGATGATTACCGGGCCTTGTTTGATTTGGAAGAAAATCGCATAATCGTTCGGCGGATTCGTCACCGCCGGGAGGCCTACGGCCATTGAACAACGGAAAGCCGATGATCAAACTACACCCACAATTTCTAAAAAAGAACGGAAAGGATCAGTTCGTTGTTCTGTCCTTTCAGGAGTTTCAAGCGATTCAAGAAGCGCTCCAGGACGCTGGTGATTTGATGGCTCTACGCGAGGCGCGTGAGAAGGACGATCCGGCCGCACCGGGTTTTTCACTGGAACAAGTAAGAGCGCGACTGGGCCTGAAAAAAAACGGCGCTCGACCCAAGTCCACCCGAAGAAAGCGTTGATAACGGAACTCCTTCACAACGGGGCATTGCCTGCTCCGCCGATCGCTCAGCACTCCGCAGTAGTGCGCAAGATCACCCTCGAAGACCGTCCCGACGGAACCATCTGGCGCGCGGAATGAAGGCTGGGGATTACCACGGGGCGTTATTCTGAAACTCCGCAAAATCGCGAAGGGTTACCGCGCCATCTTCATCCGCGTCGAAGCACTTGTTGCAGGTCGGCGAGTCGCAGTCCGATTGACAGGAGACAAATGCGGCCACGTCGTCGTAAAACTCGCCTGTGTAATAGCCGAACCAGTAGTAATCGTGATTGCAGACGTACGTCATATCCTCCAACGGCTCGATTGTCGCCGACTCCCCGCCGAAGATGGCAAACTTGTAGCTCTCGCCTGGAACGGTCAGGAAACTGATCGAATAATCATTAAGGGGACATCCTGCACCGAGCACGCAGAGAGGCGGGCGCCAGTACGAAAGCCTGCATTCACAAGTTGACATTACAAGTGGTGCCGGACCGACTTCACCCTCCGAAGTATGGGTGGTAATTGACAGGGCTTGCGTACATGTCGCGGTGTACTCCGCCCATCGAAACTCAAATGAAGGAAAACATGAAATGATGTCGCAGTAGTGTCCCAGGCAAATCCACTCCAAATATTCTGTTCCGTCACTGTCGGTATGATCGACCGGCAAGCCAGTCAGGTCGTTAATGCCTTCCACGAGTGTACCCGCCTTATCGCACGGGTTGTCGGTTGACGGCGGCCCTGCTCTCGCCATTCCTGCCAGAACGAAAATGACGACGCCCTTATTGCAGATTTGCATAAA
This sequence comes from uncultured Phycisphaera sp., assembly GCA_964501365.1. Classification (GTDB taxonomy): domain Bacteria; phylum Planctomycetota; class Phycisphaerae; order UBA1845; family UBA1845; genus CAZAMB01. The sequence goes on from CAZCST010000001.1 coordinate 112,540, forward strand.
TGCCTTCCTAATCAACGCGATAGATCGGCATTGATTATTGTCGCCGCCTGCATGAGGATCAATTCGAAATCAAAACTTACCTGGTGACGGTCTGGGCCCGCTGGCCAGCGTCCAACCTCACCAGACGTAGGCCATGATTTGTCCAAGGCCAACTTTTCGCTCAATCCACCCGCATCTGCGCAATCTGCGGATTCAACCAATAAAAGCCTCATCAATGCGACCTCGCGGCTATATAATGGGTCCTTGAATGTCCCGGCTTTCGTTCACAAAGCGTGCCCTCGCCTGGATGCGTCGAATCGCAACTGGCCTGCAGGGCTCGCTGGCCATCGTACTGGCGGTTCACTGGCTCGTCTGGCTCAACGAAGAGGCGTCACCGTACGGCAGGATCGACTTCTCATCCTCGGGCATCGTTGTCGCGTTTGAAAGCAGTTCTCTTTCCTTCAGGCTCGGCAACAACACGGGTTCAGAATCGACCGCCGAACTTTGGACCGCGACGCAGTACAACCCCGACGGCGTAGACACGCTTCTCGTTGAACTGCAACGCCGGGTTCCTGGCACTGGCCAGCGACGGTACTGGATATTCCCTGGCCAGCCCGGAGGAGCGTCCGTTTTCACTCCACCCCAAGGAAGAATTCGAACATGGTTTAGGGATCGTTCTGGATTCCAGATTACTTATTCGCTGGATCGATTCACTCCGGAAATGGATAACCAGCAATTTCGAATGGTGATTCCCTGCTGGTTCGCCGTCTGCGCCCTGGCTTCCTATCCGTCATTGGTTTTTTTTCGCGGGCCATTGCGGCGTTTCCGACGACGGAAAGCCGGAAGATGTTGGAAATGTGGATATAACCTGACTGGCAGCACGAACATACGCTGTCCAGAGTGCAGCACTCCGCACGACTTGCGCCCTTAGAACTTTTCGACAGGTGGCCCGCCGGGCGCATTTCAATCGCCAATTTCAAGCCCACCACTTCCTCTATCCCCTGGCCGGTAGTCCCCATTGCCTTAATGGCTGGCGCCTAATGCCTAGTGCCTGATGCCAACTGCCTGATCCCTCAGATTCTGCGCGCGCCCCGCATGTTATCTACGATGCAATGAGAAGCCCGCGCACCATCACCATCCGACTCCCCAATTCCGGACCCTGCGCCCATCCCTCCCTCTGCCCTTTTTCCAACCCTCCGCCGGAACATAAGTCCTTGCCAGAACGTGATCTCTGGTGCGCACACAAAAAGTGCGCGATCGAACCCATCTTTCAGCCCGACTTTGCAGAAGACTCACCCGCCAATTCCGCTTTCGTCCCGGCAAATTTCCAAACGAACCTGGTTTCCAGCACAACTTTGCAGCAAACACTCCCGCCATTTCCGCTTTCTGCTTTTGCTTTTTGCCTTATTGCCTTGCTGCCTCGTTGCCTTCGTTTGGAATCCGCTTTCCCAACTCTGCTTTCTGCTACCCCTATGCCCTTTTCATTGCCTTGCCGACTCTTGGCCCAAGCTATAATCCCATGGTCGATGGATCTATTTGCCGGACAACGCAGTGCGAATCGGGGGAAGGTGGAACCGCTGGCGGTGCGGATGAGGCCACGGACACTCGACGAATTCGTCGGGCAAAAGCACTTCATCGGCGAGGGCAAGCTGCTGCGGCGCAGTCTCCAGGCCGACCGGCTCACCAGCGCGGTGTTCTACGGCCCCCCGGGAACGGGCAAAACCACGCTGGCCTCCGTCATCGCCGAGACCACGAAGTCGCACTTCGACTCCGTCAACGCCGCGTCGGTGGGCGTGAAGGAAATCCGCGACATCCTGACCAAAGCCCGCGAGCGGCTCGAAATGTCCGGGCAGAGAACAATCCTCTTCATCGACGAACTGCACCGCTTCAACCGTGCCCAGCAGGACGTGCTCCTCGGCGACGTCGAGCAGGGCATCGTCATCCTCATCGGCGCAACCACCGAAAACCCTTTCTTCGCCATCAACGCGCCGCTCGTTTCGCGCAGCCAGATTTTCCAATTCGAAGCGCTCTGCGAAGAAGACATCAAGTCGCTTCTTCGCCGAGCGATCAGCGACAAAGAGCAGGGTCTGGGAACATACAACATCGAAATCACCGACGAAGCGCTCAACCACCTGGCGACGTATTGCGACGGCGACGCACGCCGCGCACTCACCGCACTCGAAGTGGCCGTCCTTTCGAGTGCCGGAAAGTCCGACAAGACTGCACCGCTCATGATCGACCTTGCCGTGGCGGCCGAATCGATTCAGCGAAAGGCCCTGCAATATGACGCCACCGGCGACACGCACTACGACGCAATCAGCGCCATGATCAAGTCGATACGCGGCAGCGACCCCGATGCGGCCGTCTACTGGATCGCGCGGATGCTCGAAGCCGGCGAAGACCCGCGTTTCATCGCCCGGCGAATCGTCATCGCGGCGTCGGAAGACATCGGAAACGCCGATCCGATGGGGCTGGTGCTGGCGCAGGCCGCCGCAGACGCAACGCAGATGATCGGCATTCCGGAGTGTCAGATTCCCCTTGCGCAGGCGGCCATCTATCTCGCCTGTGCCCCGAAATCGAACGCTTCCATGACGGCCATCGCCGAGGCGGCAGCCGACGTAAAAGGCGGCCGCACGCTCCCGGTCCCAAAACATCTTCGATCCGCAAGCTTCAAGGGGTCTGATCGGCTTGGCGCCGGCGATGGATATCAGTACCCGCACGACGCGGAAGGTGGTATAGTGGAGCAGGAGTACCTTGGAGTGGACAAGCAGTATTACCACCCCACGGATCGAGGAGTGGAGAGGGACATTCGCAGCCGATTGCTTGAGATTCGGCAGCGACTCGCACAACGCAGGGACCACGATGCCGGCCGGCCAGAATGAGCAGACATTGCCCGTGAAGAAGGAGTTGCGCCAGCAGCTCCGGCACGAAGTTGCGGAAATCTCACCGCAAAGAATCGCCGAACAATCCCATCTCGCAAGCCAGCTTCTGTTCGATTCGACGGAATTCAAGAAGGCCGAAACGGTGATGGTGTTCCTGTCGATGGCCGGCGAAATTGATACCTCGCCGATCGTGCTGCGCTGCTGGCAGGATCGCAAGCGCGTCCTCGCGCCGAAGGTAAGCTGGAATCAGCGGCGGATGCTCCCCGTGGAGATTCGCTCGCTGACCGAGGACCTCATGGTGACGAGCATGGGAATTCGCGAGCCCATCTCCGGAATTCCCTTTCCGATCTCGCTGCTCGACATGGTCATCGTTCCGGGGTTGGGATTTGACGCGCATGGCAACCGGCTGGGGCGCGGCCGGGGTTTCTACGATCGGTTCCTCGCGCACGCGGAATTTAAGGGGCTGGCGTGTGGATTCGCCTTTGAGCAGCAAGTCGTCGATGAAATTCCCGTGGGTCCGCTCGATCGTCACGTCGATATGCTGGTAACCGACAAGAAAGTCCGCCGCTTCAAACGCGAATCCTGAATTCGTCAAAAACGCATGGGAACCGCTACGTCGGCGCGATGATCCGGGCGATGGATGGCAAATCTGCGGAACATCGGATCGGAGGATTCGCGTAACGGGCTGTTGTCGCCGCGCCGGGCTGGTGGTAACGAATCGTGGCGTCAGGGTCCTTCAGGCCATGACCGGTGAGAATGCAGACGACGCGGTCACCCGGCGAGATGACTTTTTCCCGCAGCAGCAATTCCAATCCTGCGACCGACGCCCCACTGGCCGGCTCGCATCCAAAACCATGCGCACCCACGAGCGCCTTGCCGTCGAGAATTTGCTCATCGCTCACTTCGCGCACCACGCCGTTCATCCAATGCAGCGCACGCAGCGCCTTGGGCAGGTTCACCGGCCTCCCGATTTCAATGGCGCTGGCGACGGTCTTCGCCTTACGATGCTGCGCGTCCCATCCCTTGAAATAGTCGGCGACTCGCTTTTCGTCGAAGCGCCCGCCCGCGTAATCCAGTCCGCCCGCAATGAGTTCGGACAATGCGTTAGCCCCGGATGCATTGATGATGGCCAGTCGCGGAACGCGTTTGATCAACCCCAATTCTCGCAACTCGTGAAAGGCCTTGCCGAACGCGGAGCTGTTCCCGAGGTTGCCGCCGGGAACGATGACCCAGTCGGGCGGCTCCCAGTCCAAGCCCTCGAGCACACGGTACATGATGGTTTTCTGGCCTTCGAGCCGGAAGGGATTGACCGAGTTCATCAGGTACAGGCCGAACTTCGCAGCGGCCTCCTGCACCAGATTCATGCAGGCGTCAAAATCGCCCTCAATCTGGATCGTGGTCGCACCGTAATCGAGCGCCTGCGCCAGCTTGCCGTATGCGATCTTATCGCCGCCGACGAAGACGATCGCACGAAGCGGCTTGCCGCCTTCCCGCACGGCGTGGCGGGCGTAGAGCGCCATCGCGGCGCTGGTGTTGCCCGTTGATGCGCAGGCGACCTGGGTCGAGCCGAGCTTCCGCGCGATGGTGAACGCGGCGGCCATTCCGTTGTCCTTGAAACTGCCGCTTGGGTTGAAGCCTTCGTATTGCAGGTAGAGCCTTTGGGGCCTCATGCCAATCGCTGCCGCCAGCGAGTCGGCCTGCTGAAGCGTGGTCCGTCCCTCCCCAAGAGTGACGAGATTCTCGACCGTTGCGAAAGGGAGAAGTTCGCGAAAGCGCCAGACACCGCTGTAATCGGCGCGTCCCACTCCAGACCGGCCCGGTGTATTCCAGCGCGAAGCAAAGAAGTTCAGAGCCGGCGGCACTTCGCACCGGCCCCAGTCATAGGCAATGTCGAGCAGGGAGCCGCACTTCCGGCAGGCGAAAATGACTTCATCCAGGCCGAACGTGCTTTGGCAGTCGGGGTGTATGCAGCGTTGGAAGGCTAGTTCGGGCACACAGCCATGATCGGCGACCGGTTCCTTCTATGCAATACAGAGGCAGAAGGAGTCGGCCGCTTCCCCTCAAGCGGAGATTACTTCCTCTTGATCTTGTGGGTTGTGTGCTTGCGTTCACGGCGGCAGTACTTGGACAGCTCGATCTTGGGCGTACCGCCCATGACGTTGACCGACGTGCGATAGTTCAGATCGCTACATTCCTTGCACTGCAACCAAACGAATTCCCGTTTTGCGGCTTTGGCCATGGGTGACCTCTTAACTTTCCTTCGGCATGGTGGGTACGGCCCACCCTACAAATGGTGCATCAAGATGCACCCTACCACTTATCAAAAAGCCCTCACCTGATACGCAGGCGAGGGCATTTGTATTTTTGGATGTCCGGACTGTTGGACGTTTACTCCGTTACCTTGATCACAACACCCGAACCCACGGTACGGCCACCCTCGCGAACGGCGAAGCGAAGCCCCTGCTCCATGGCGATGGGTTTGCCGAGTGTCACTTCCATCACGATGTTATCGCCGGGCATGCACATCTCAGCGCCCTTGAGCGTCAGACCGCCGGTCACGTCCGTCGTGCGGAAGTAGAACTGCGGGCGATAGCCGTTGAAGAACGGGGTGTGCCGCCCGCCTTCCTCCTGCGTCAAGACGTACACCTGGGCATCGAACTTGGTGTGCGGGTTGATCGACTTCTTGGCCGCCAGAACCTGCCCGCGTTCGATTTCCTCTTTCTTCGTACCGCGAAGCAGACAACCAACGTTGTCGCCGGCGATACCGGAATCAAGGGTCTTGTTGAACATTTCCACGCCGGTGACGGTGGTCACGGCGGTGGGCATGAGTCCGACGATCTCAACTTCATCGCCGACCTTCACCTGCCCGCGCTCGATACGACCGGTGGCGACCGTACCGCGACCCTTGATACTGAATACGTCTTCCACGGACATCAGGAACGGAAGATCAATATCCCGCTTGGGAATCGTAATGTGCGTATCCAACGCCTTCATCAGGTCGTCGATGCACTTGATCTTTTCGGGATCCTTCGGGTTTTGTAGCGCCGGGAGCGACGACCCGCGAACGACCGGAATATCGTCACCCTTGAAATCATATTTGGTGAGAAGCTCGCGGACTTCCATCTCCACGAGTTCCAGAAGTTCAGGATCGTCGACAAGGTCGATCTTGTTCAAAAACACAACCAGATTCGGCACGTTTACCTGGCGGGCGAGTAGAATGTGCTCGCGCGTCTGCGGCATCGGACCGTCCGCCGCCGACACCACCAAAATCGCGCCGTCCATCTGGGCGGCGCCGGTGATCATGTTCTTCACATAGTCAGCGTGGCCCGGGCAGTCGATGTGAGCGTAGTGCCGCGTTTCCGTTTCGTATTCCACGTGGGACGTGGCGATGGTCAGAATCTTGGACGGATCGCGGCGACCCTGCGACTCAGAGGCCTTGGCCACTTCGTCGTAGCTGATGGGCTTGCCCAGACCCTTGGCAGCTTGCACTGTGGCAATGGCCGCCGTAAGGGTGGTCTTGCCGTGGTCGACGTGACCGATCGTGCCCACGTTTACGTGCGGTTTTGTTCTTTCAAATACACCTTTGGCCATTGAAAACTACCTCCACTCGCTCTGCGTCGCCGTGTCTCGGTCCGACGCCAAGCCGTTCGCGATGATACCATCTGACAAGCGTACACCAATTGGTCCGCGGGACACGCTCCACACGGCAAACTCGGTCGGACCCTCGTTTCCAGTCCTATGAAAGCTGCTGACGGGAATCGAACCCGTGACCTCGTCCTTACCAAGGACGCACTCTACCGGCTGAGCTACAGCAGCGATAGCCAATGCCACCAAGCCAAGTGCGGCGGCGATATCGCCCACCGCGTTTTGATCCGGAGAGCAAGAATATCGGAGCCGACCGATTTTGAAAAGTCAAACCGGCAAGCCCCCTGCAGGCCGCGATATGCTCACGGACACCCGCCAAGAGCCGGGCAAGTATAAACAAGGGCGATTCAATGTCAAACGCTCAGAACCTGGCGGCCGAAATTCGTCTAAATGGCGACCCAAGGCTACGATTAACGGGTGCCGGAAGCCGTTAACCCAGCGTGATACATGAGGTAGTGTTTGTCACCCAAATTGAAATCACAGGACCTTCCGCCCGCAGCTTGGATGGAGGAACGACGCGCTAACCCGAACGCGGGGGCGCCGCCGCGACCTTCGGGGCAATTGCGGGAAGTAGACTCTCACGCATCGAGTGAAATCTTGCTCCCCCCGGTTTCGACCGAAAGAGCGGGAAGATCAAAACGACGCCGGGCTCAATTGGGATTGGCGATGCTTGCGGGAGTGTTGGTGGGCGTGGCGATGATGGTCGCCGAGCCATTACGGCATCGCTGCGGAGCCACCATCCAAATCGCCAATGCCTCTGATCTTGAGCAATTCGGAAAGTACAGGCAACAACTCATCAACATGGCCTGGGGCGGGGATCACGCTTCGCCAGAGTCCAACCGATACGCGTGGCGCGTGGAAACTCCCGGCGAGGGAATCTTGCGCATCGCGATGGACACAAGCAACGTGAAGGCAGCGGTCCGACAGGCAGAGGAAATGGCCCGTGAGTTTATTGCCCAGGCCCGGGCGGCCAATGAAGCCCAATGGTCCAGGCCTTCCGAAGGGGAAAACTTCCTTCAATCCTACGTCAAGGTACTGACCGATCGGCTTGACGATGCACAGCGGCAACTCGACCTGGCGATGAGCAAGCTTCCCGCGGCTGATCCACGTCCGGACAAGGCCGGCCTGATGCATCGATGGCAAAGCGTTCGCGGGGATTTCGAGGCGGCGCGCACCCAACTACGGCAGGCGGCGGAAGAGTACAAGCGGTTGAATCAGCAAGGCGAACTCACGCAAGCGGCGGTCAGCGATGAAGATCGACAGGCGGCACTGGCGGCCGACGCCGATCTCCAGCAGGACATCAAAGAGCTGGGGACGACATTGACAGAGCTAAAGCGGCACATGCTCAATGTCTGGCAGCAGTCATCGGCCGATCTGGAGCAACTCGGCACCGTCGCCGCTGCGGGAGCAACGCAGCCTTCCCCCACGGACGATCAGGCGACTCCGTCGTCCATGCGCGAAGCCTGTGCCAACATCGCCAAAGAAATGGTCGAATTTCGGGACGGTGTCACCGCCTTTGCAGGCAGTTGGAACGCAGAGTTTGCCGCCATGCAGAACGACGCAGCGGATGCGGAAAAATCCACTCTGCTTGACGCCTATCAGCGGGTCAAAACACTCTTGAATGACTTCTTGTTTCACACGGGCAATCGCCTGACCGCCATGAGGGAAAGCGTGAACCAGCTTTCGCGCGATCCATCCGATGACGCGAAGCACCATCTTCGCCAGTCCGACGCGGCGAGGGCGTTTGCCGAATTGCAGAGTGCGCATCACCGCTTCGAATTTGCGGCCGGGGCGCTGGACACGCCCGGCAACTTCCGGCTTGATTCGGCGCTGCGCATCGCGCGCGGTTTGCGGCGGCGCGTCGCGGATCGCATTCATGCGATCGATGAGCGATTGCACAAGGAGGCGCTGGCCCGGGCAACACAGGAACGCAATCAATCGCTTACGGCGCTGGATGAAATTCTGCGTAAGAGCCGCGACGCGAGTGAATCCACCGTGGACGAACTCGTTGCGATCCAGGATCGGCTGGAAAGCGCCTCGACATCGAGCGACCAATTCGTGGCTGCCGTGACAAACGCCGAACTGGCCAACCATCGACTGCAACTGACGCGCGGCGACCTCGATCAGGTGGAGAGTCAGTTGCGTGGGCTTGGGGAACAACGAGCCAAGGCAAGGCGGGATGCCGAACTGCAGTTTGTGTGGGCCGGAGTCTTGCAGAAAAACGTCAATTTGACGGATCGCCTGAGCGTGGCCGGTGTGGGCGCATCAGTAACAATCCTTGCCGTTTTGTTGGGCCAAATCGTGCTGGCCAAGTCCCTCCGGGCAGCCGAGTAGCTGAATACCTGCACGTCGATATCAGAATCACAGAGCCTTGGCGATTGGCTCCGCCCGAATTCAACGTTCAAGTGCCTGTCCGGGGTGTCATTGCCGATCCCGACCATGCAAAATGTTTACTGTGCGTAGGGACGACGTTGTTCATTCATCGCCAAAGCGCGACGGAGGGTGACGAGCGGGAAATTGCGGCCCGGGCACTGCGTCTTGTGAGTCACGAGGCCATGCGTGGTGACGCGCGATTCGGGAATGTGACACTGTTCGCAGAGGAACGCCACGAGCCGCTCAAGCGATTGCATTTGACGCTGAGTCGGGCGGGTCTTGGTAAAGTCACCGACCAGACAGATGCCGATCCCGTGCTCGTTGAAGTAGTTGTCTGGCGTCTTGCAATGCGCCCCGTGCTTCTGCGAATACCAACGGCTACCGACTTCGACAACGCCATCACCGGTGGAAGTACCATTGCCGATGACGAAGTGGTAACCGAGCTCGTCCCATCCCTTGTCGCGGTGGGCGCGGTCAAAGGATCGCGCGCTGCCCGAGGACGTCGCACTATGATGGACGACAATGGTGGTCCAGCGTCCACTGACGCCGCCCGGCGGAATCCAATTCGGGGGAACATTGGGCCGGGGCGCGGGAGCAGGCGTGGGCCGCTGCTGGACTACGGGCGGCCCAACAGGGCGGGGCGTCAGCGCCGCGCGCGGCTTCGAGTCGACTCGCGGCTTATGGTGGCATCCGGTCGCAAAAACAATGACGCCCGTAAACCCCAATACTAGGATTCTGATGTTTCGCCGGAACGCTGCGCCCAAGATACGCCCTCCCTGTCGATCCAGAACTTTGGAAAAGTTATCGGTAAAGCCCACCTATTCCAAACAGCCAATGTCATCTTAGCCACAAGTTTGGAACCATGCCAAGAACATTGCTCAAATGAGGCGCAAAGCACGATCACCCACAAGTAAACCGTCGCCCGGTTCCCGCCGATAGCTCGAAAAGTACCGAATCGATCGAAAGGATTCCATCGAGGAGAAACCCATGGCCAAGTCAAAAATCGTGAAGGAACGAACTGCCCCTGCCCGCGGACTCGAAGCCCAGTTGCCCCGCTGGACGCGAATGGCCAAAACCGTCCCGGCCATGCGATTGGACAAGATTCGCGGAACGCGGCAGGCGGTGGAAAACAATTCGCTGGAGTCGGAGGATGTGCTGGATATTACGATCGAGCGCCTCAGCGAAGACCTCGGCCTCGCCGACGATAACGATGATGCGGAAGCGGTCGGCTGATCGCCCGACTCAGGCCTTCGCCTTTACTGCGCCCTGTTCGATGTAGAGGATTCGGCCGCACGCCCCGCAAAGGCGGACCTCGTCCCGCGTCGCCAGCAGATTGACCATATCAAGCGTGATCTTGAGGTTGCAGCCCCCGCAAGCCCAATCATCCCCCTTGGATCGCAACTTGACCACCGCCGCCATCGCCTCGCCTTCGTGCCGTTGGGCAGTGCGATCAAACGTTACCATCGCCGTGGGTTCGATTCCCTTGCTGATTTGCATCCGCTCGCCAGTGAGGCGGTCCTTTTCGGCTTTGGACTGAGCATCGAAGGCGTCGAGCACCTGCTGAGCCCCGACCACTTCCGCCAATGCCTTTTCGCGCTCGCCTTCCAGAGTCGTGCCTTGTGCCTTGATGGTGTTGAGCTCCTCCATGAATTGAAGGACTTCGGACTCCACCTTGGTCGTGTCGGCCTTTTCCGTATTCATCGCCGCGAGAATAGCGGCGTATTCCTTGTTGGTCTTGGCCTTGTTGAGAGCCTGGCGGTGCTTGTCGACGGAGTCTTCGCGGCTGTTCACATCAAGGGTGAGTTCGTCGATCTTGATTTGCTGGGCCCTGGCCGCCTTGCGGTTCTCTTCGATGCGGGCTTCGATCTGGCGGACCTTGTTTTGCAGGACTTCGACGCGGCGTGCCTTGCCATCGCGGTTTCGCCGGATCGAGGCCAATTGCAGCTCGACATCCTGAAGGCGGCGTAATTCGTTTAACGTGGAACCCATCGAGTGTCCTGCGGGCCGATCGAAATTCCGCCCTTCCCAAAGGCGAGTGGACCATTATCAGCGAAATTCTGGAAGTTTCAATAGCGTATTTTAGCATTGATAATCGTGCTTCTTTCGTTTCGGCGGGCGGGCGGTGTCGGTCCGATCGAATTTTTTCGAGGCTGATCACCTGTTTTCCCGATGAATTGGAATCACGGAATGGATCAACCAGGGTCAGTGGAGGATATCCGAACATGAATCGTCAACCAAACAATCAATGGAAGGCAGTCGTGGTGGCCGGCCTGTTGGCCGTTGCAGCGGTGGCGGTCGGCACAGCGTGCACTCCGGAGCAGGCCAACGCCGTGCTGGCCGGAATTCAAGTTACCGCCGATCAACTAAGCAACAATAGTAACGACAATGTGTCATTCGGGGACTGGCTGTCGAGCGAATTGAACCACTAGATTTCATTCGACGCACGGACGGGCAAGGCTGAATGGATCCGCCTTGCCCGCGCCTCCTCCCTCGTGTTACCAATCGGCGATCGCCAATTTTGAGCTTCGATTCCCGGGCCGTACCATTTGGCTATGCCTCAACGGGACCAGACCCCCACAACCACAATCCAATCCTGGGGCATGCTCCCCACCAGCCGCATTTGGATCGGCGGAAACAACACGCCCGCCCGGCGGGAAATCGAACTCCTCATTGGCGATGCGGATCGACCTCCCGAAGGTCAACTCGATCGAGCCTTCATCGCTCCGCTTACCACGGATGAAGCCCTGTACTTCGCCCGCAAACTCCGCACGCGCCTCGTCGCAGACGCCACTCTCTGGATTGTGTATCCGAAACGTGGTTCGCCAATAGAAAGCGAATTTTCTGGCAGCTTCGACAACATGATCGTGAGCCTCTTCGAGCTGGGCTTTGGCGAGGCGGGCCGGGCAAATCTGACGGGCGATTACACCTCCACCGGCTTTCGCATCGATTCCGCGTTTTGAACCGCGTCTCAAGCCATTGCCTGCACGATTGATTTGACGAGAGTGCCGTGCATTTTTTCGCTGGCGGCCAGGAAGGGAATATTTTGCTGTGGATCGGCATCCATCCGAAATGGAAGCAGCGGCGCGCCGAGGGGGTCCGTAACGCATCCACCTGCCTCGCGAATGAGAAGCGCACCGGCCGCGATATCCCATATTTTCACCCGCCGACCGAGCATCCCCGACATCGCACCACAGGCGATGAGCCCCATTTCAAATGCTGTCGATCCGAGATTGCGGCAGATGTAGCCGGGGGCAGCGTGCCAGGCCTTCGCTACGCGATTGGCCATATCGTCCTTGCTCGACGTAATCCCGAGCATGTGCTCGGAATTTGAATCAAGCTCGTTGACTCGAATGGGCCTGCCATGGAGGGTGGCACCACCGCCAAGAACGGCGGAAAAGAGCTGACGTGTATTGTGCTCGTACACGACCGCGACAACAGGCTGCCCGCGATCCAGCACGGCAATGGCAGTCGAGAAGCAGGGAAGCTTGGCCACATAATTTCGAGTGCCATCGAGGGGGTCAAAGACCCAGCAGTATCGCGCTCGTTCGGGAGCAACCCGCGCATTGGGCGTGGATGCTGATTCTTCGCCGCAAGTGGCGTGGTCGGGGTAGGCATCGTGGATGGCGATCACGATCATGGACTGAATTTCGTGATCCGTTGTAGTAACGATGCTCTTGTCGAACTTTTGGGAGGGCGTCGCGTGTTGGATTTTTGCAAGTGATATTTCGCCCGCTCGCCGCGCAACCTCTACGGCCAGCGACAACATCTGCTCTCGAAATGGATCGACAATTCCGGTCATGCGTCCACGATGTCCACACTTCGTCCGCGAATAACAGTACGTTTCACAATCGTTTTTTCGCCGCCTTCGCCGCCAAGGCAGATCAGAAACGAGAGAATGACAAGAATCGGGTTGGTGTCCCAATAGTGGTAGGCTGCGAGGATGGGTATCACCAGTCGCGGAAAGAACAGGAAGAAAATCCAGAACAGCGGCCCGCCGATTACGTTGCTGAAGAAAACGACCGTGATCCGTGGAAAGAACACGAGCCCCGCAAGAAAGAAGAGTCCGTGTGCCTGCCAGAAATTCATGCCTGATGCTCCCGCTATCATTGGCTAGCTGTGCCGTCGCCGCAGCAGTTCGCCGATCCGCCCTAAATGATAGTCGTCGTGCTCGGAATCGAAATACGCGATATCCACAATTCGCATCGGCTCTTTCAGGCGGGGATGCACCCCGGATTTTCCCCACTCCTCGTCGCTGAGCGATTCGAATCTGCGCACGAGATTCTCACGGTCTGTGCGGAATCCGGCCAGCAAGTCCGCGATGTCCCTATCGTTATGCCGGGCCTGTCTGGTTTTCAAGTTGTTCATGTCGGCCGCGATCAGTTCCCTTTCGCCCGCAAGGATTTGGTCAATCCGCTCCATCGGCAGATAGCCAAGATCAGCGAGGTGTCCGACATTTTCCTGAATGGACCAGCCGCCGCCGTCGGGCTTGAGCGTCAGCACTTCGCGAGAAACCCCCCGTAGTCGTTCCTCCAGCCGCGCCGGGGTCCCGCGCACCCGCTCCAGCAAATCCGGCCACTTGGTCACCGGAAAATCGAACACGAACTTGCGCTCAACCCACGTCCACTTCGCCACGACGCACCTCCAGTCTAAAACGACTGACTTTTTCCCATCCATCGGGTAGTCGAGAAGTTTATGTTTGCCCAACTAATGGAATGGTCCCAAGGCTGAATGACCAACTTGGGCTTGGACAAGTCTGGAAAAGTCGATTCTAAATTGGGCAGCAGCCAGACCTTCCGCGAATCAAATCGTAGTGGTGGGCACGAGTATGGCGCGGGTTCGGCCAACAACGCGACGGTAAAATCGTCTACCGGCCCGTAGTATCCACTTTCGATGTCTCGTGCCAAGACAAGACGCGAATTGTTATCAGTGGAGTCCGTTCGGAAGTTTTTCAAATAGAACAGACCCCAAAGGCCTGTCCAAATAATGAGCGTGAGCGGCGGGAGCATACGAAAACCCCATGCGCGGGTTCGCCCCAACGCACTCACCAAGCTCCCCACTCCGATCACCAGGGCGGAATTTGTGAAAATTCCAAATCGGCCATATTCGGCTGGCTTGCCTGCGCCAATCAATACAAATTGAATGAAAAAGAACACCGCAGGCACGGCAAGAAGCCAAAATGCTTTTGAGCGGCGGAACGATGCAAGCCCGATTGTCAGCGCAATGACCCCAAGCAGTACGACGGGCAGCGTCGCGCCCTCCACCGTTAATTCGAGCACGCGAACAAATCCCTCGCCGATTCGGGATATCTCGTACATGGCCAGCGAATTGCCGAAGTTGCTGCGCAGGACTTCGCGATTGGTAAGGAAGTTGATGAGCACATAGGGGTTGGTCACAAAATAGACTGCCACCGCAGCAAGTCCGCCTACAACAGTCTTGCGGGCCAGATAAACCACACTTCGATCTTCGCAGTTCGAACTTTGATATTGAAACGCGGCCGTCAATGGAATCAACACGCAGATCGGCCACGATGAAAGGACCATGCCCACCGCCGCGCCACAGCAGATGCACATGAGCCCGAAGAACGCGTGATTCGAGATTTGAGCTTTGAAATTTGAGATTTCAGATTTCGAGGTCAGAATGTTTGAAGTGGATTCCAAGCGTTCCGCCGAATCAACCGCTCGAACAGAAAAATAAACAGCTACGAGCATCAATACCGCACCGGGCAGGTGCGGTTTGCCTTCATGCGACATGCACACCACGACCGGCATCAATGTGAATAACAGCGCAGCGATCAGGCCTGCGATATTTCCCCTCATGCCTTCTTCTCTTTGAATTTTGAATTTTGAACTTTCAACTTTTTCACTCGTGGCTCGAAAGGGAGCCGCAAATCGGCGGGTCAGTGCGAACACGACGATGACCCCAATCAACCCCCACGCTGCCGAATACGCCCGAGCCACAACGTAAAACTTTCCGAATTCATCAGGATGGTCGAGATACCAGACAATGTCGCTACGTACATCGATGAGACCCACCAGCCCGCACAGTTTGATCAACGCGCCGACCGGATAGATGAATAGCCCCCCGTATTGGTAGAGTCGTGGGTCGAGTTGAAGCGACCCAGGCCTCATGCCCGCAAGAGCCATCATGGTGATCATCTCGTCGGGCTGATAAGTGTAGAGTCGGTACCGCAGATAGATTTTCGCGATGCCCTCGTCGGTCGCGGTGAGGGGAACGGGTTGTCCGGGGGCGAGTTCGACTGGATTGACGTCCACGTCAGCACCAGTCGAGACAATTCGAGCATCGGACAACTTCTCCGCTGCATGCGCCAGCCGGTATATCTTTTCGCCCGACCAGATTTCGCCTTCGCCAAAGAGAAACTTGTCGATCTTCCGGCTGGGCAAACCCCACGTGATCCCGATGCACGACATCGTGCAATACAGAGCAAGCACGCACATCAACCCGGCGCAAACCCATTTTGTTTGATGAGTAGTGGAGGACTTTTCTGGTGATGACAACTCCGATTGGACCGAGACGGCACTCATTTTGCTGCGTGCTGTGTTGAGGTCGATGCTTGAACGCCATTCACAAAATCGACCAGCTCCCGAAAGTAAATCGTCGGATCACCCTCAAATTCCAACGAATGTCTGGCCGATTCATACCATGTGGTTTTCGTACCCGGCCAGGTCAATCCGGCAATGAATCTCTCCGTACGGTCGTTGTCCACAATTCTCTCATCACCGGCAAGCAGGAGGTGAATCGGAACAGGCTGACTCTCGCCCAATCGCCCGACGATCTTGTCCATTCGCCGCGAGGCCAGATAAAAACCGGCGGTGCACTGCCGAAGCGTCAATTCATCGCGCCGAAAAAACTCCTGCCATCGCGGCGTCGTCGTGAACATTTCCGGATCGTTAAGGGGAATGTCGAACAAGGATCGCGGCTCGTACAACATCGCAAATCCGATCCGTGCCATCTCCGGCTTGGAAACGCCGACCTTGGGGAAAAGTCCGGGGGTCACGAGGGTTAAACTCTGCACTCCGACCGGGTCAGCCGAATGAACGGCCGCGGCCAGCTTCCCTCCCCAACTTACTCCGACCAGGTGATATTGGTTCAATCCTGATCGGCGAAAGAGTTCGTCGCGGCACGCGCCGGAATCCGCAATGAGCTGCTCCGCCGATTCCGCGTGGCCACGATCCTTTGTATTGCGTCCACTCCCGCGTCGATCCACCTGAAACACCGCGTAGCCGGCCGCCGCCAATTCCCTGGCAGACCCCTCGTACCAACCACAATGAGACTGAATTCCGTGATGGTAGAGAACGGCCCCCTTCTGGGTTCCAGCAGAATGCCAGTAGCGACCATAGATTTCAGTTGCGTCCGGTAACCGCAAGGATATCTCCTCGAATTCAGCCATGACTTGATCGTACCCGATTGAACGGGCGATTCACGCGGCCTTTGCAAGTTGATCATCATTCGTATCCTAACCCATATTATCAGGCAGGCTGGTCGTTTCTGGCCTTGCTAACCGAACGAAATTGCAGTTGTCTCACATTCGCAGGGAATCTGCCGAACCAATGACCGTGTTTGGAGGACCAGAACAATGCTAAAAAAGCTCTCTTTGCTGAAGACGTTTTTGATTGTGTTTGCATGTGGAGGAGTCCCTCTCGTCACAAACGTAAGTTGCGATCCATACTACGGTTTCAGCTTCTTCCGCGATGACGACTCTGACTACTACTATGACGACGGGTACTACTACGATGATTCGTATTACTACGAACCGTATTGTGACCCGTGGTACTGCTATTAGCCGAATCTTGGCCGTCGCCCCGTGGCCGCCATGAACGACCACGGGGCAGGCGGAGCCGGAACCACGCTGCAACGTCCACTTTTCAGCAATCCGCGGACATACATGGCGACTGCCCAAATTTCTCGTCCCCGCTTCCATGATCCGCACCCATCGACTGTCGAATATCCGCCCCATTTGATACAATTCGTCCCATGAATTCTGCGTGATTCTGCTCATGGGCATTCGAAAAAGGGGGGTTCCTAGGATGAGTCGCATTGGGGTCATTGGACCATTGTGTTGTCTGGTGTTCCCGGCGTATTCGTTGCTTGCGCAGGATTGCGGTGTCTGGCTCCCCGGTCCAAAGCCTCCCGATTTTCCGTCTGGGTTCATTCCGCAACAATTCGTCACAAATGGCAGCGACATTTTTGCCCGTGTACAACGCCTCTCCGCGACATCCGACCTTTGGAGATTTGACGGTTCGGCATGGACCCTTCTGCCGTGGGACAGGTCCGCCTTCGGAGAGCCGGATGCAATCACATACGAAAACAACCAACTCGCTGTCGCGGCACGCAAACTGACCCCAACAAGCCCCGGGAATTTCGAATTAAAGGTGGCCGTCTACACATGGGACGGGGCTGGATGGCAGGAATTCTCGAACCTGACAAGGCAGTTTCTTTCCTGCACGGGAATCGATGCTCATGCGTTCGACATCGCCTTTTTTTCCGGAGCCTGGTACGTGACCGGCAGGATCACCGGCCCCTGCAGCCCGATCCATTTTGTCTACAAGATTCTTCCCGGAGGGTCGGCCTGGATTGGTGAGTTGGATTCTGGAAGCGTCAATACCAATCTTGAGTCATTCAACGGCGGCCTGTACCTCAGTGGAAGCTTCACGATTGTGCGCAATCCTTTAACCGCCATCTTCATCAATGCAGCCAATATTGCCATTTGGGACGGAACTTCGTGGTCGCAAGTGAGCGGCGGAGTCGACGGTCGGATCGTCAACATGGCGCTGTGGCAGGAAAACCTCTCGCAGCCGTCATCAACTCAGCTAGTCGTCGCGGGAAAATTCACGCACGCGGGAATTGTGACCGCCACCGGCATCGCAACGCGAAATCAGGCGGGTCAATGGAATGCATTAGGAACCGGAATCGGATGGCCACCGGATTTGCCCTTTGGAGGAACATGGCTTGGCCCGGCGATCATTGTTCCCTTTCCCGCCGGAGGGAATGACGTTGACCTCATGGTGGGAGGAATGTTGTCCGCCGGCGGAAACGTAGCGCAGAGTTTTGCCAGATGGACTGGGGCCGCATGGAATTCTCTGCCAATCGGGTTGAATAGCACTCCGAATACGGCTGTCTTGTACAACGGACAGCTCGTGGCCGGTGGAGGCTTCTCGGGCGAAAGCGTCTCAGGAGGGGATCAACTCTTCGGCGTGGGTCGATTCGATGGAAGTCACTGGCGCACGCTCAGCCAGGACGGCACGGACGGAATCGTGTACGCACTGTTCACGCACAATGGAGTTGTCTACGCAGGCGGTGATTTCACCACCATGGATGGGGTTGTCGCGGCGCACATCGCGGCGCGGACGGATGGTGTATGGGAGCCGCTCGGCAGCGGCACAAACGGCTCGGTTCACGTAATCACCTTTTTCAACGGCGAAATCGTCGCAGGTGGAACATTCAATCAGGCGGGCGGAGTGATCGTTCGAAACGTGGCGGCGTGGAACGGCAATTCGTGGCGATCATTGGGACTGGGCCTTGACGGTCTCGTTGAAGGACTTGCCGTTTGGAACAATCAGTTGGTCGCAGTCGGCGAGTTCCAAACAGACGACGGACAGTCCACTTCCCTGCCCGGCGTGGCAGTGTGGAATGGAACTGCCTGGGTGCCGCTTCACCCGGGTGTTGATGCAACCCAGGCCCATGCCGTCGCCGTACATCAGGGCCAACTGTATCTCGGCGGTGGATTCACCGGCGGAATCGCACGCTTCACCGGCTCGCAGTTGGAAGTCGTCGGTGGCGGCGTCCTGGGCGGAAGCGTCTTTGCCCTGACTTCGCTGGCCAACTCGCTTTACGTCGGCGGTG
Source organism: uncultured Phycisphaera sp. (assembly GCA_964501365.1). Classification (GTDB taxonomy): domain Bacteria; phylum Planctomycetota; class Phycisphaerae; order UBA1845; family UBA1845; genus CAZAMB01. Next base: position 131,280 of record CAZCST010000001.1, read on the forward strand.
ACTTCGTGGGCGTGGGTAACAATCAGTTTATTCCGGGCATCGCGAGGTGGACGGGATCGCAATGGCTCGGGCTCAATAACAACGGAAACTTCCCGAATTTTGCCGGTGAGGTGCGCACCCTCATTCCAAACGCGGATGAGCTTCTGATCGGCGGATACTACGACGTCACCACCGGAAAGGGTCCGGTGACGCACAACATGGCCCGATGGAACGGCGTGGTCTGGCGCGCCCTGGCCGACGCCTATCCCGAATTTCGCGTACACGCGGCCACTCTGGACGGGGACCACGTCCTGGCAGGCGGCGAATTTCTCGAAATCTCCAACGGCACGGTGTCTGCATACTTTGCTGAACGAAGTCCGGTGCCCGCGTTCATGCTGCAACCTGAGCCGCAGCATGTCTGTGCCGATGACGGCACAAAAACAGTCGAGTTTACGGCCACAATCGTCCCCGACGCAGGAGCGCAATTTCAATGGCAGAAAAACAACGGCAATCTCAGCGATAACCTGCGGATTTCCGGATCGAACACCCAGACGCTCAGCATTTTTGGAGTGCTGCCCTCCGATGCCGGCAACTATCAGCTTCGAGCGATCGACGAATGTGGAGGCTCGGCATCGAGCGACAGTGCGGCCCTGGCGTTTGATGGCTGCTGCCCGGGCGACTTGAACAACGACCATGCTGTCACTCTGATGGATGCCGATTTGTTCGCCGATTGCTTGTCCGGTCCGCAGACAATCCCGTCATGCACGAACGCAAATCGCGCGAATTCCGATGGCGACAACGACGTGGATCTGCGCGATGCGGGTGCGTTTCAGAGATCATTCGCAGAAATCTGTCCATAGTGCGATCGGCCCAGCGATCGAGAAAAAATGAACCAAACGACGATACAGCCTACCTGCCGGAATGAGCAGCCGGTAACGGGGTACGCCTGATGTTCACATTGTGCTTTTATTCAGCGTTAGGGGCGCGCGTGAGGAGGCGCGCGTGCGTTCTTGCAGCCGTAGCTTTGGTGGCGAGTCTCGGAGGCCCTGCACCTGCGCAGGTGATTACTTACGAAGCGAACTCTTTTCCCGAGGAAGTGGGGTGGGAGCGTCGTCCGCCCGGAGCTCCCCATGGTGATCGCTGGCTCGAAGATGGGTGGCTGATCCAATGGCTTTCAGAACCAGCCCAGGACTACTACCGCTACGACATCGGTGGGGTAACCCAGCTTGTGGGCCGCTTCTTTGTGGAATGGCGAGCAATCACCGAAAATCCATCGTGGCTTATTGACGAATGGCAAGTTCCAGCTGTCGTTTCGGCTGCTGGGCAGGGCGCGTCCCTATACCACACAGTGATGACCGAGTCCGCCGCGGTGCTCTTGCGCGATGTCATTATCCCCCGCGTGATTGCGCCGATCTCGATCGATCTTCCCCATGTCTACAGAGTCGAAGTTTTCCCGGATGAATATATCTGGTATGTCGATGGCATCGTGGCTGACAGCGGCATCCCCGAAGGTAGATACCCTGATCCGAACGCATTCGTGATTTGGGGCGCGTCGCTCACCTCCGATGGCGCACCGGCCGCCACAACGGCCTGGGACTTTGTGCGACTGGGGCGGATACCCGATGACGCCAGCGGCGACTACGACAGCGACGGGACCGTGATGCTGTCCGACCACTACTTCGTCGTAGACTGCCTTACCAAGGATGGGCCGGGAATCTTCGGAGGACCGGGCAAAAGCGCCGGGCCGGGCTGCCGCTTCGCCGACTTCGATGCCGACGCCGACGTGGACCTCCTCGACTTCGCCGCGTTCCAAAACCTCTTCAACGGGTGAGGGGATGGTGCATCAAACGCTTTGGTATCAGTACCCCAAGCGCAAGCGCGGGGTGATGGTCGCAGAAAGATTTTCAATGACCAACACCGCTCCTTTACAGTCGCGGTACTGATACGCCTCTATTCGGATCGCGAGGAGCCGTGTAGGGTACATCTTGATGCACCATTCACGTAACGATAAGTCGCACGAATTTGCGTTTGCCGCGCTGGAGAATGTCGCCGGTTTTTACAGCGAGGGGTGCGTTGGGGTCTTCGATGGTCTGGCCGTTGAGCTTTACGCCGCGCTCGGTGATCAGCCGCCGTGCCTCGCCGCGTGATTTCTCACCGAGGCAATCGACCAGCAAATCAAGCGGCGAAATCATGCCGTTGTTGATCCGATCCGTCGGCACGGCGACTTCTGGAATTTCGTCTGGCAGCCCGCCCGCTCCCCCGCCATGCACGCGGCGAAACTCCGCCGCCGCGGCCTCTGCATCGCTGCCCGAGTGATATTGCTTGATGATCGTTTTCGCCAGAACTTCCTTGGCGTCGCGCGGATTGTGCTTGCCGGAACTCACCAAATCAGAAACTTGTTCTGCCGGGACATCGGTGAGCAGCTCAAAATAATTCCGCATCAGCTCGTCGGGGATGCGCATGATCTTGCCGAACATCTCCGAGGGCGGGTCGGTGACGGCCACGTAGTTGCCCAGCGACTTGCTCATCTTTTGCGTCCCGTCGGTGCCCACGAGCAGCGGCATGGTGATGACAATTTGCGGCGGCTGGCCCGCACTGCGCTGCAGGTCTCGCCCGCACAGGTTGTTAAACGTCTGGTCCGTGCCGCCGAGTTCCACGTCCGATTCGATGGCCACGCTGTCTTTGGCCTGCATGAGCGGATAGAGCAGTTCGTGCAGGAAAATCTCCTTGCCCTCGGATTGCCGCTTGGCAAAGGTGTCGCGCTCCAGCATCCGCGCGACGGTCATCTGGCTCATGAGTCGCAGCACGTCGGCGAAATTCATCTTCGAGAGCCATTCGCCGTTGCGCCGCACTTCCAGTTTGGCCGGGGAGAGGTCGAGCACCTTTCCCGCCTGCTGAAGATAGGTCTGCGAGTTGGTTTCGACTTCCGCTTCGGTGAGCATGGGCCGGGTTTTGCTCTTGCCCGACGGGTCGCCAATTCGGGCCGTATAGTCCCCGATGATAAGCACCGCCTTGTGCCCGAGGTCCTGAAACTGTCGCAACTTTCGCAATACGACAGTATGACCCAGCGTGAGATCGGGTGCGGTAGGGTCCATGCCCAGTTTGGCGCGCAGCTGCTTTCCACTCGCGATTCGCTCGCGCAGCTCATTCGCGGTGTAACATTGATCGATGCCGCGAAGCAGCACCGACATTTGTTCAATTACGTCAATCATGCTTCGTTGATCGAATGCGTTGCCGCGTCCAACACCACCCCCTGGCGGTCGCGGTTCCGATCCGTCGCGAATCGGCCGTTTCCAATTACCAAATTACCACATCGCCACATTACCAAATCCCTATTCTTTTCCGTCAAACCGCACGCGCTCGATGCTCTTCGCCAGCCCTGTCGTCGTCTCGACCGCCACGATGATTCCACTCAAGCGCGGATCGCCGGTGGCCACATCGAAAGCACTGGGGATCGCCGTCATCATCGATCCGATCACGCGGTCCTTGTCGCGGCCCAGCACGGAATCATACGGACCGGTCATCCCAAGATCGGAAATATAGGCCGTGCCCATGGGCAGGACCCGCTCATCCGCCGTCGGCACGTGCGTGTGCGTACCAAATACCACGCTCACTCGTCCGTCGAGATGCCAGCCGAGGGCCATTTTCTCGCTGGTGGCCTCCGCGTGCATGTCCACAACGATGATTTTGACGGACTTGGGCAGGGCTGCCAACACGCGGTTCGCGGCCGCAAAGGGATCATCCACCATCATCTTCATGTACAACCGGCCCATGACCGAAAGCACCGCAATTTGATCCCCTTTCGGCGTCTGGTAAATCCCGAATTCGCGTCCCGGCGCGGCAGCGGGAAAGTTGGCGGGCTTTACGATGTTCGTTTCCTTCGCCAGCACCGGATAAATTTCCTTGCGACGGTAGATGTGGTCGCCCATCGTGATGAGGTGCGCTCCGGATTTGATGATTTTTCGATACAGCTCCTCGGTAAGGCCCGATCCGGCGGCCGCATTCTCTGCGTTAACGACGACGCATTCGATGCCGTGTTTCGGCACCAGGATGGGGAGCGCCTCCTGCAGCACTTTCCGCCCCGGCGCTCCGACGATGTCACCGATGCACAGGATTTTCAATTCCATCGCCGCGCCCAGGCAAGAAGGATCCGCAGATTACGCCGATTTCGCCGACTCGATTGAACCCTCTCCCTCACAAAACGGGGACAGAGTGGGGGGAAGACCGTTCACTTTCCCTGGATGGACCTTAGCCTGCAACCCTCGAAGTTGCAAAGCCGGGTGCATCACTGGCAATTTTGTCTACAATCCGCAACGATCATGGCCAGCGAAAACGTGATTTCCTGCCGGGACCTTCGCAAGCGATACATCACGCGCGGACAGCCGCCGGTGGATGCGCTGGTCGGCCTCGACCTGACGGTCACGAGCGGTGAATGTCTTGGTTTGCTGGGACCCAACGGCGCGGGAAAGACCACCACCATTGAAATTCTCGAAGGGCTTTTGGACGCCAGTTCCGGCGATGTCGAAGTCCTGGGGATGCGCTGGGGCAGGAATGATCAGGAGCTTCGCGCGCGAATCGGCATTTCGCTTCAGGAAACACGCCTCGCGGACAAGCTCCGGGTCGAAGAAACGGTTCGCATGTTCCGCAGTTTTTATCGCACCGGAGCCGAGCCGGCGGACATTATCGCGATGGTTTCGCTGACGGACAAAGCCGGCGCCCGCATCGATACGCTCTCGGGAGGGCAAAAGCAGCGACTGGCCGTCGCTTGTGCGCTGGTCGGCGAGCCGGAACTCCTTTTTCTCGACGAGCCAACGACGGGACTGGACCCGCAGGCCCGGCGCGAGATTTGGGATATCGTCCGGCGACAGCGCGAGCGCGGGCGCACAACCCTCCTGACCACGCATTACATGGACGAGGCCGAACGCCTCTGCGACCGCGTGGCCGTCGTGGACAAGGGGAAGATCATCGCGGTCGGGTCGCCGTCCGAGCTGATCAACCGCATCGGCGGCGAGCACGTGATCCAATTCGCGGTCCGGAATCCCGGCGGAAGCACGCCCCCTGATTCGGAATTCTTCCGCGGGTTGCCGAGCGTGCGCGGAGTCCACGCCGACGCCGACGGCTTTCAGCTTACAGTCGCCGCAACGCATGAGTGCATTCCGGCGCTGATCGCCAGGCTCGGCACGAACCATTTGGAACTGACCCGGCTCACCACGCGGCACGTGAGCCTCGAAGACGTCTTCGTCAGCCTGACCGGCCGTCGCCTTACCGCCGAGGAACTCGCGGACAAAACTGCATGAAGCGCTATTCGCCCAACTGGGAACTCTTCCTTTCGCGCATGCGGATGTTCTACCGCGAGCCGGACGCCATGTTCTGGACCTACGGCTTTCCCGTCCTGCTCACCATCGGCCTGGGCGTGGCCTTCCGAAACAAGCCGCCCGACAAAGTGCCCGTGGCCATCCAAAATGAAAATGTTGCCGACTTCGCAAGCGTTCAGAAAACGCTTGAAGCCGATGCCGGGTTCCAGGTCCGGGCGGGGACGGTGGAGCAGTGCGAATTGTGGTTGCGCAAGGGCGAAGTCGATGTGGCTGTCCTGAAAGGTGAGCCGATCGAATATCGCTTCGATCCCACACGGCCCGAAGCGAGCGTTGCCCGACTCAAGGTCGATGAGGCCGTGCAGCGCGCCGCAGGCCGAACCGACGTCGTCGCCGTCAAGGAGGCACACATCACCACGCCGGGGGCGCGATACATCGATTTTCTGATTCCCGGCCTGTTGGGCATGAATCTCATGGGCGGCGGGCTGTGGGGCATCGGATTTGTCACCGTGGACCTGCGCATTCGCAAGCTGCTCAAGCGGATGGCCGCGACGCCCATGAAAAAGCGAGATTTCTTCTTCTCCCTGATCGCGGCCCGAATGACCTTCACCGTCCCCGAAGTGCTGCTGCTCATGCTGACGGGCTGGCTGCTGTTTCACGTGGCCATCGTGGGGACGTGGTTCAATATCGCCGTGGTGTGCATCGTCGGATCGCTGAGCTTCGCCGGGCTGGGCCTGCTCTGTGCCAGCCGCGCCCGCAAGATCGAAACGATCTCCGGCCTGATGAACGCGGTCATGCTGCCGATGTGGATCTTTTCCGGCATCTTTTTCTCCGCGAAGCGCTTCCCCGACATCCTCCAGCCGTTCATCCAGGCCCTTCCGCTCACGCAACTCATCAACGCCCTCCGCGCCGTCATCACCGACGGCTCGTCGCTGCCTTCGCAGTGGCTGCCGCTCTCTCTCCTGACCGCGTATGGCCTGGTCTCGTTCGCCCTCGCCCTCCGCTGGTTCCGCTGGACGTAGAGGTGGCGACTACACTTACGGGCATGCGAGCGGGGCATTGGGATAGGGCCGGCCCTTGTACGCATCGATGCAGGCGGAAATGTGATCGAAGCCAAGATCAACGCCAAAATCCGGCACGCTACCGGCCAATGCGGCACGCGCCTTGATCGGCGCGCCGGCTAGGCCCTTGAACTTGTCAACCAGCGCGGAAACATCTCCCAGATCGGGCTGAGTCGTGGCCGAGGGCGGGTGGTACGGCGTCTCCACGTCCCCCCACCGCGTGGTCGCTATTCGCAGCGCGCTCGTAAAATTCGCCTCCTCGGCGACGCTGCAATCTTCCAGGACGGCCTGCACGTCATAGTGGGAACTCGGCACGACTTCCGAACCCACCACGTGCAGCAGGCCGATCGTTCCCCAATCGCGGTAATAGGGTTCGCATTGCAACTCAGCGGCAAGGAACGGGATCTGGCTGGCCGCAGATTCCACAAAGCTCCGGGGCGGCCCCACCCAGCGAACCTGCCCTTCAAACGACGTGAACGCAACCGTTGCGCCGCCTGTATACGGCGGATCAACATGATGCAGTGAAACCAGCGTCACCCGAAGTCCCGTCCGCCGCCCCGCATTGCCCGGCACGAGCGACAACGCCCGGCACTTGGCTACCGCCGCCGGCTCCGCACTTGGAATGGTGATCGGCGCACATTCGTCGGGAATCCCATCCGCGTTGCAATCGCGGCTTGTCTGTGCGGCGAGCTCGCATTCGTCCGGGATTCCGTTGGGTTGGCAATCCTGAGCTATTCCTGATGTGATGTCGCATTCGTCAGGAATGCCGTTCGCATTGCAATCGTGGCAGTTGAGCTGGTCGGGTAAACAGTTCGCGATATCACAATTGTCCTCGCCCGCGTTGCCGTTACAGTCCGAACTGAGTATTCGTATGCAGCCTGCCTGATTATCGCAGATTTCAGCGCCGTTGCATGGGTAACCGTCATCGCACATTGAATCATTGGGTGTGTGCGTGCATTGATCGGCGATTTCGTTGCACGCATCAGCCGTACATGCGACTCCATCGTCACAGTTGAGTGGTGTTCCGGGCTGGCAACCGAGATGAACGCTGCAAGTCTCGAATCCGTTACAAAAAAACCCGTCGTCACAAAACTCGTCGGCCGGGATGTGATCGCAGCTCTCTGCAACTTCGTTGCAACCATCAACAGTGCAGACCACACCGTCGTCACAACTTGGGGGCGCACCAATGAGGCATCCGAGTACCGGATCGCAAACCTCCACGCCATTGCAAAATTGTCCGTCGCTACAGGCCGTGTCGTCGGGAAGGTGTACGCATGTGTTGCTAGCTTCGTCGCATGAATCTATCGTACAGAGTATTCCATCGTCACAAAGGAACGTTGGATTCTCACATTCGTCAGGAACGCCGTTGCCGTTGCAGTCGTGACAAGAAGGATCAGACATGGCGCACTCTGCGATGGTGCATGCGTCGCCCCTTCCGTCGTTGTCGCAGTCCGCCTGGTTCGGGTTGTAGACGGACAAACAATTGTCGCAAGCGTCGCCAACACCATCACTGTCTGAATTCTCTTGATCTGGATTTGCGACAAAGGGACAATCGTCACAAACATCGCCGACGCCGTCACCATCGATATCTCCTTGACTTGGATTCGGATCGTCTCGGCAATTGTCCAAATTATCCCAGATCCCATCAAAGTCGCTGTCGCCTACAAGAGCCAGGCTATGGTTAGCGCCCGCGGCAATTGCGATAATACCTTGATTCGGAAGTGGTACGTCGGTGCGACCATCGTTGCTTAATCCCCAAGCTACAACTGTCCCATCAGATTTTAGTCCTAAGCTATGGACGTACCCCGCTGCAATCGATATGAATCCCGTATTCGGAGATGGAACATTGCATTGCCCGAAGTTGTACCCGTTGGTACACCCCCAAGCGACAATTGATCCATCTGCCTTGAGTCCCATGCTATGAGCATATCCACCCGCGACTTCGATAAATCCAACATTTGGAGTAGGAACGGTAGCTTGGCCGTAGGAATTGTAGCCCCATGCGACAATCGACCCATTCGATTTCAGTCCCAAGCTATGCCCGGTACCAGCCGCAATAGCAATAAAGGAGCTATTCGGTGCCGGTACGTTTGTTTGCCCGTAGAAATTATTCCCCCAAGCGACAATTGAGCCATTAGATTTTAGCCCGATACTATGACCATCGCCTCCAGCCACCGCAATGAAGTTTGAATTCGGAGTAGGAACGTTTATCTGCCCTTGCATATTGTATCCAACCGCAACAATTGATCCGTCTGCTCTAAGTCCAAGACTATGAAAGTAGCCAGCGGCGACTGCAACGAAATCCGAATTAGGTGAAGTGATATGACACTGACCAAAGTCATAACCTCCACCGCATCCAAACGCAACAATTGTACCATCCGACTTGAGACCTAGACTGTGGGCATAACCAGCAGAGATGCTCATAAAGTCGGTGTTGGATACTGGGACGTTGGTTTGGCCGCTGTTGTTAAGGCCCCATGCAATGATTGCCCCTTGCAGAGGGTCGGCGACTGCCACATGCGCCGCGAGAGAAATAATGGCCAATGCAAATCCGCCGATGATCTCAAGAGTGGTTGGAAATCGATTGCGAGGCAACTTGGAACCTTTCTTGACAGGCTTTGGCGACGCACAGTAACGACCCCACGCATCCTATCCGTTTTGGCGAGCCCGGTGCAATACGCAGGGGCAATTGGGCGCAAGATCGGGGCGGTGGTGGCATTCTAACGAAGCCCCAGCGGGGCGGTGGTTGGTAGCCGGGGGCGAAAGCCCCCGGATTGGGATGAACACGAAATTCAAGCCCCGGAGGGGCGGCAGGCTGGATTTGCGAAAATGTTTGTGGGATCGCGCCATCCATCTTTCGCCCCTGTTGGGGCTTTGATGCACGACGAATGGCATTCCGGGGGCTCGCGCCCCCGGCTACGCGCTTACGCCCCTTTCGGGGCTTCGTGTTGAATAGGAGACCCCTGCAGGGCCGAAAACAATTTGCGCGATTCGCACCCGGTGGCGACGCTGCGCTTGCCACCGGCTACGGCAGTGCAGGCCTACAGCCTGCGTTCCGATCCGATGGCGGAAAATCCGCCGCCGAAATGGAGATACGCCCTCGCGCAGTTTCGACTTTCGCTGTGCATCACCACGCGCAACTTTGACGTTCGTCGGGGTACGCGCTTTATCCCGGCTCCGTCATCGACCACGGATCGAGCGTGGAGTTGAGTTCGTCGGGCGAAAGGACCTTCTGCTCCGTGGCGACCTGGCGCACCGTCTTGCCGCTCTTGTAGGCCTGCTTCGCGATGGCGGCGGCTTTGTCATACCCGATCTTTGGCGCGAGCGACGTACACATCGCCAGCGAGCCTTCGATCAGTTCCGCGCAGCGGGCCTCGTCGGCCTCAATGCCGGCAACGCAGCGGTCGGTGAACACGCGAACGCCGCTCGACAGGATGCGAACAGCTTCGAGAAGATTGTGGGCCATGACGGGCATGCCGACGTTGAGCTCGAAAAAACTCTCGCGGGCCGCGTGCGTGATGGCGGCGTCCGCCCCGATCGCCTGGCAGCAGACCTGAATGAGCATCTCGCACATCACGGGATTGACCTTGCCGGGCATGATCGAGCTTCCAGGCTGGGTTTCCGGAAGCCGGATTTCGCCGATGCCGCAGCGTGGCCCGCTGCCCAGCAGGCGGATGTCGCTTGCGATCTTCATCAGGCCCACCGCGATCGTCTTGATCTGGCCGCTGACTTCGACGACCGCGTCCTTGGCCGCCTGCGCCTCGAAGTGGTTTTCGGCCTCGACAAACTCGATGCCGGTCGCCGACGAAAGCTCCTTCGCGACGCGCTTGCCGAACTCCGGGTGGGTGTTGATGCCGGTGCCGACGGCCGTGCCGCCGATGGGCAGCTCGCGAAGGGCCTTGATGGACTTTGTGGCGCGCATCGACGCAACTTGGGCCTGTCGGGCGTAGCCGGAAAACTCCTGCCCAAGACGAACGGGCGTGGCGTCCTGAATGTGGGTCCGCCCGATCTTGATGATCTTGTCAAAGGCCCTGGCCTTCTCGGCGAGCTTCGACGCGAACGCATCCAGCGCAGGGATCAGATCGGCCTGTATCGCCTCGGCGGCGGCCACGTGGATCGCAGCCGGAATCACGTCGTTGGATGATTGGCCCATGTTGACGTGGTCGTTGGGATGAACGGGGTTTTTGGAGCCGATGGCGCCGCCGACGGCCTGGATCGCCGCGTTGGAGATGACTTCGTTGGCGTTCATGTTGGTGCTGGTGGCCGAACCCGTCTGGAAGATGTCGATGGGAAATTGTTCGTCGTGGCGGCCTTCGATGACCTGCTGCGCGGCGGCGATGATGAGGTCGGCGAGTTTCTTGTCGAGTTTGCCAAGGTCGCGGTTGACCTTTGCAGCCGCCTGCTTGATGAGGCCCATCGCCCGGATGTATCGCCGGCCGAAGCGGTAGCCGGAAATGGGAAAGTTCTCGACGGCTCGCTGTGTGGTCGCGCCCCACCAGGCGGCGGCCGGAACGGTCATTTCTCCCATGCTGTCTTTTTCGATACGTGTTTCAGGCATTTTTCCAATCTCCGGTCGCAAACCATCCTGGTGCAGCAAAAAAAGAAGCCGCCCCGGGAACGAATCCTGGGGCGGCGCAATTATCGTAAATTTGCAGCAAACCGTCTATCAGTTCACCGCTTCCTGCCCGGCGCGGCTCGGTTCCATACTACTCCGCCGCGGGGCGACGGGAGTACATCACCTTGGCGCCGATGAGAAGTGCCAATGCCAGAATGGCAATGCCCCATTGCGACATGGTCGGAATTCCGCCTGAAGAGCCGCAATCGCCATCGGCTTCGCAGCACAGTCCAACATCGTTGCAGTGCGAGCCGACACCCCTTGGGGTTCCACCGCGGGCCTGGCAACAGAACGGATCGATCTCGATGCAGGTTTCATTTTCCTGGCAGCAGGCCTGCGGAGTCGTGCAGGTGGTGCTGCCCGGCAGCGGAATGCCTTCCTGTCCCAGGCAAACTGTCGTCGTCGGAACGGGCCCGCAGGTCCCGTCGAGGAAGCAGCAGTTGGCCGATGGCGTCTGGCCGCACGGCGGATTGAACACCACCGTCGCGCAAGTTGAACCATCACCGCCGTAGCGTCCGCCCTGTCCGACGCAATTCACCTGGCTGATCGCGTTGATGCAATTCCCGGTGGCGCTGATGCAGCAAGCGCCCGTACCCAGCGGCGGCTGCACGCAGGTGCGCACCACGTCCACGTCGCCCAGGCCGGTTTTGTCCTGCTGCGTAATCTCGTCATCCAGGTCGACATAATAGCTGTTGAGCAGGGACCCCGTGCCCACGGGCGTAATCTGCAATCCGTAAATATTGTTGGGATTTGGACCCGGCGAATTCAAATCCAGCGCGTCGGCCATAAAGATCGCGAGATCACCGGGGTTACATTCGTCGTCTTCGACGCAATCGGTGTAATCGACACCGCCGGCAGAGTTGGTGCGGCCGCACATTGCAAGATAGAGACCCACGTCGTACTGATTGGTCAGCGCCCAGGCGAGGTGGCCGCCTGCGTATTGCAAATCTGCGGAGATATGCGGAAACGTTCCGTTGTCGCTGTTCATTCCCCTGGTTCCCACGAGCATGTTGCCGGACTCCGAGAAAGCCAGATCGGCCACCGGCTGCGTGGTGGGACAGTTTGGGCCCACCGGAGGCAAGGTGACTTCAAGGAGCTCAGGACCATTGAAGGAACCGTTGGCATTCAGCGCGATGGACCAGACCTGATTGGGAGAACCTGGCCTGCCTGCGTCTTCTGTCCAGCGACCAAAATAAAGTCGGCCGTCGTTGCGATTGACCTGGATGCCCCAGAGCCGCTCGCCGAGGGGGGCGTATCCGGGCTGGTTATCGTCGGCGGCAAATGGGTCGTAGGTGTCAATGATTGCGCCGGCAAAACTCAAACGGTAGATTTTTCCGTCTTCATAATTGGTGACGTAAAACTGGCGATTTCGTGGATCGAAGGCGATATTGCCCAGACCTTCGGAGTTATTGGGAAGCGTGGCGAACGGAGTGATCGCGCCCGTCGTACCGTCGATCTTCATGATCCTGCCGTCCGGAGACCCGTTGAAGAATAGCGAAGTGGACGTCACATAGATGTTGGGATTCGGATCGTTGTCGAGTTCAAGGCCGAAAACGATTCCAAGATTGGTCGCGTTCCAAACGTCTGCTGCATTATTTGTCGGATTGGGCATCTCGTTGTGATACTGCGGCGCCGGCCAGTTGCTGATACAGGGTGGGTTCTGGCTCGCAGTCGTACACGTCGGAACGGGCACGCCGTTGCAATCAGGATTTCGAATATCGTAAATTCCAACTACAAACCCATCCGCATTCACATATGGCGAAAAGGTGGTTACCGCCTGATTGGGCAGCAAAGGAAGCTGAGCGCTTGCGCTCTGGGATGTCATCGTGATGGTGGCGATGAATCCAAAAATGCCAGCGATTCGTGCGAACAACATGAGTAGACCCTCCGTCAAATCGGGAATTACGATTCGCGCAGCACATGCCGCGCGCTTACAGAAACATCAAGCCTGCGATCCACTGGATCGCAGCTCTACGTACGCAAATGAAACAGTCAGGACCCCCAAAGCGATGTGCGGCTCGATTCCCCAATCGAGTTCACGCGCCAAGCATGTTATCTAATATCGGGTCTGAGTTCAACGATCTCCAGTTTTCCTGGTCCCAAAACCCGGGCGAGCGCTTAGAATGCCGCGCATGGACGTGGTTGTTGCGGAAAATCTCGTGAAGTCTTTTCCCGTTCCCGATGGAGGCGAATCCCGCGCCGTAAGTGGGCTGAGTTTTTGTGTTGCGGAAGGAAGCATTTATGGGCTTCTGGGTCCCAACGGCGCGGGCAAGACGACCTCGCTACGGATGCTGAGCGGACTGATGGCGCCGACCAGCGGGTCTGCCCGGCTCGCGGGGTATGATATCACCACGCAACCCGATCAGGTCAAACGCGTGCTTGGTTTCCTCACCGCAAACACAGGGCTGTATCAACGACTCAACGCCCGCGAATTGCTGATTTATTTTGCACAGTTGCACGGGATGGAACGCGACGCGGCGGAATTTAGAGCGGGTTACTTGATTACCCGATTGGGGATCGAGAGCTTTGCACGATTACGCTGCGGGGCGCTTTCGACCGGACAAAAGCAACGCGTGAACATCGCACGGGCGCTGGTGGCCGATCCTCCCGTGCTCATCATGGACGAGCCGACACTGGGGCTGGATGTTCTCAGTAATCGCGTGATCCTGGACTTCATTCGTCGCGAACGCGACGCCGGCAAGACCATCATTCTGTCCACCCACTATCTCGACGAGGCCGAGACCATGTGCGACAAGATCGGACTTCTGCACAACGGCAGACTGGTGGCGGAAGGAGATCTGTCCACACTGCAATCCATCTCCGGCGAAGAGCGGCTCAGCAATATCTTTTTGAAGGTCATTGGTGTCCTTGACGGCGCGGAGATGTCGCCTGCATGAGATATCACCGCCGCATTCGCACGATCTATGCCAAGGAGCTCGTCGACATACTGCGCGATCACCGCACGCTGATTGCGATGATTGTCGTACCGATCGTGCTGTATCCGCTACTCATGCTGGGATCGGTTCAGGCGGTCAGCTTTCAGGCGGGTAAGATCGAAGAAGAAGCGATTCACGCCAGCGTGCTCAACACGGCACAGGGCCGCATTCTTCTCGATTTGGTAAAGACGGATCGGCTGGTGTCGCTCCCGGACGCAACCACCACACACGATGAGGAGCAAGGGTTCACACAGGCCGCACCGATTCCCGAGGACGGATTGATCGTCACGACGGCGGATTCCATTGAAGACATGGACCGGCAAATCCGGGAACGGCAGGTTCATCTGGGCGTCGTATTCGATCGCGACAACTTGATTGACGATCCGGCAATCCAGAACAAGATATCGTGGCGCTATGACAAGGAGGATGTTCGCGGGGCCGCTGCCCAAATGCGGCTAGATGAAATCGTCAGGCGAGTCGCCCGGCGGACCGTCGAAGCGCGCAAGACATCAGCCCAACTTCCGCAGGCCTTTGATGAGCCGTTCGCCCTTGAGTCCGTGGATATTTCCTCCCCCCCGTCGATCCTGGGCCAGATTCTGCCGCTGATCCTGGTGTTGATGACCATTACCGGTGCGATCTATCCGGCGATCGATTTGACGGCGGGCGAACGCGAGCGCGGCACGCTCGAATCGCTGATGGTCACGCCTGTTCCGGTCATCGACCTGATCGTTGGAAAGTTTCTGGTGGTCACGACGGTCGCGCTGATGGGCGCGGCGCTCAACCTTACAAGCGTCACTGCCACCGTCTATTTTGGCGGTTTCGGTCAACTCATCGCCAGGACCGGCGGTTCGATGCCTTTGGGCACGATGTTCTTCATTCTGCTTGCGCTCATTCCCTTCGCCGTGCTGATGTCGGCGATCATGATCGCGGTGTGCAGCTTCGCGCGAACATTTAAGGAAGCTCAGAACTACGTCACGCCCGTGATCCTGGCCGTGCTGATTCCCGGCGGAATCGCCGCACTCCCCGCGACGCGGCTCGAAGGCGTGATGATGGTCATGCCGGTGGGCAACATGGTTCTGCTCGCGCGCGACATGCTGCTGGGAGCGCATATTCCGGCGTGGGCGGTATTCATGGTGATCCTGTCCACGACCCTGTATGCCGGGGCCGCAGTTGCAGTTGCAGCGGGAGTTTTTGGACGTGAGTCGGTGGTATTCAGCGATGCGGCGTCGCTCGGCGCATTCTTTCGACGGCGCACGATCAAACCGCGATCACGCCCCACGATTTCCATGGTGTTGCTGGTGGTCTCCCTGTTCTTCCCCATATGGTTCTTTGTTCAGGGATACCTGTCCCCGCAGCCCAACCAGGATGCCCGTGTGTTGCTCTTCGCGTCGGCCTGGCTCATGCCGATCCTCTTTGTCGGCGTTCCGTTGATCATCCTCGTGTATTGGAAAATCAACTGGAGAGAATCATTCTCCCTGCGGATCCCTCCGCTGCGATATGTCGTCGCGGCGTTGCTGGTCGGCGCATCGGCCTGGGCGCCGGCGCAGGAAGTGAGCGTCTTTCAGCAGAGACTTCTGGGTACACCCGAGGCCGTAGTGCGCAGCGCGGAATTGCTGACGGTGACATTGCGTACCATGCCGCTCTGGGAAGTCATCCTGGTGCTCGCGCTGGTTCCGGCACTATGCGAAGAGCTCCTGTTTCGCGGGTTTCTCCTGGGCGGTGTGGGGTCCGTGACGGGCAAGTGGGGAGGCCTCCTGCTGTCGGCGGCCATCTTCGGCGTGTTCCATTTCTTCCTTTTTCGGTTCACGGTGACGGCCGGGCTTGGGATCGTGCTGGGGCTTCTCTGCTGGCAGTCCCGTTCGATCTGGCCGGGTGTTCTGGCTCATTTTCTGCACAACGCTCTCGGGGCGGTCATGAGCGTTTATCCTGACCAGTTTCAATTCCTCCAGTCAAACAGCGAATCGCAATGGTCACATGTCAAATCGCCGTATCTGGCTGCCGCATTGATTGTGTTTGCGGTCGGGTTGGTGCTCGCCGCAAGCAAATCACGGGGTCGAAGCGAAGGTGAGATCGCGTCGGACACGAAAGTTGCTGCATTGGCCAGCGTTTGAAAGCAAAGAGTCACGGCTCATCGGGAGGAGGTTCTTCTTCCGCGGGAGGCTTGTCGGCGGGTGATTCCTGGGGTGCGGCGGGGTCGAACGGCTCCGGAAGGTCGGGCAGGGCCCCTAGGTTGCGGCTTTCTGCAAGGACGACTTTCAGCGGAATCGTTTTTCCATCACGCTCGACTTCGATCTCGACCGCTTCGCCCGCCGGAATCATGTAGAGGGCCTGCATCAGTTGGCCGAAATGGCGGACGGGCGACCCGTCGGCCTTCACAATCTTGTCTCCGATCTGCACTCCGGCGTCGCGCGACGGTGACGGATCGGCGATATTCTGCACCACAACGCCATCAACCACTCGCGGATTGAGCGAAACTCCGAGCCAGCCACGATAAAACGAGCGTCCCGTCCGTAGTTCCTTGACGATCGCATCGAGGCGATGGCGGGGAACCGCGAATCCGACTCCGGAGTCATACATTTCCACACCGGCCAGCTCGCCGGGACGCTGTGCCATCGGCACGGTCATGCCGACAACTCGACCCTGAATGTCGCACAAGGGTCCGCCGAAGGTAATCGGACTGAGCTTGGCGTCCGTCTGAATTGCGTTGCCGTGCATGCGATTCTTGGCGCTTACGATTCCCACTGACATCGACGGCTCGTTTCCCCCCAGCCCGAATCCAAAGGCAATCGCCCATTGTCCGACGCGCACGTCTTCAAAGTCAGCCCATGTCGGAACCGACAAATTTGCGGCATCCACCTTCAACAGTGCGATCTTGCGGACCTGATCCCGTGCAACGAGGTCTGCGGCCACCATTCTCCCGTCGGCCAGAGTCACCGAAATGAGCGCCGGATCGCGCACAAAGTTGAAACTGCTGGTGACGATGTAGCCGTCCTCGGAATACACGAAACCCGTCGTTGGCCCATCGGCCACAACGAAGCCCGAGCCGAGCGTTTCCTGGAACGGTCTTTGTGTGCGCTTGGGCGGGGGAGGCGGACCCTCCGGATTTTCGTCGGCGGGTTCCGGGTCGGGCTGCTGATCCTTCGCAACGGGTTGAGTTCCTCCTACGGTTTCAATTTTTACCAGCGAGGGTCTGATTCTCGCCGCGACTGCACGAAACCGCTCCTGCGCGGCCTTGAGAGACTCAACGGAGTTCACGTCCGAATCCGCCGCCTGCACCAAGAGTGCAGGGGCCATCACCAAGTTGAGCAGGAAGAAAAGGCGACAGGGTATAACGCCGAAACGCCGCAACGTCGAAACAGTGAAACCCGTCAGATGTTTGCGTCGAATCATGGTTTTTCTGGCTCCAAACGGACGCTGATGATGCGGCGGTCGCGGCGGATGACCAGGTCGATCGGCTCTTTGGGGCTCAATAATTTCCAACGATCATCGAATTCCCGCACATCGGCCACATTCGCCTGATTGATCGAGAGTATCAAATCGTCCTTCTGTACGCCTGCTTTTTCCGCAGACGATCCCTTTCGGACTCGTTCGACAAACGGAGGCAAATCCTTGTACCCGGTTCGCGAAAGCCGCAGCCCCACATCCAAAATTGATGCCGAGTCGTCATCTTGCGGGCGCTTGGCGACTTTTGTCCTCGACGCATTCGCCGGGTCGTTTGCCTCACGCAGAAACTCTGCAAGGACGTCGCGCGGAATGGCATAATTGAACTGCGTATGCGTGCGATTGGAAACCACCACCCGCCCCACCATGCCCACGAACCGCCCATCGACATCCACCACCGCGCTGCCCGGAGCACCGGGGTTGCTGGTAATCGCGTCGATCACCAGAACATCTCCGCGATAGGGAAAATCCTTCACTTTTCGCCGCGCGTCCAGACGCGTTCTCAGGGAATAAATCCCGTGGGCAATGGAAACCGGCTCCGCACCGTCCGCCACCTTGAAAGGGTTGCCCGCCGCAACAACCCAGTCGCCGACCTGCAGATCGGGGCAGGGCGAACCCTGCGAGCCTTCGGCCTGGGTCGTCCGGCACGAAACATCGAAGAACGGAAACGGATCAAGCGTCGTTGCGGGAGAGGCGACGGACTGCCGGCCGCCGGGTGTCACCAAGGGGCGACCTTTGAGTTGAAGCAGGGCAAGCTGTCGCTCGGAATCCCGAAACATCACGTCGGCTTCATAGGTTTTGCCATCGCTTGTCACCGCGCGGATATGTTCTGAATCGATGAGCAAGGACAGCACCGTCAAGACCATTCCGTCGGCCGAAACTAGCACGCCGCTGCCATAGCCTGATTCTTTGCCCACTCCCAGGCCATACAGCTTTACCACTCGTGGCAATGCCTTTTCAACTGCAACGCGAAACCCATCCGCATTCGTCATTGCAGGGCAAAGAACGCAAACAACAGGAGCAAGAAGAGCCAGCCGACGCTTCATTTCAGATCCCAGTTCGAAAGCAGCTCGCGATAGCTCGAAGTCGCGGTGCGGACTTGCAGCGCGTGCGGAAGCATGAAACCCGAAGCCCAGTTGTAATCGGAAAGTTCAACCGTCGCCTGCTCGTTAGTGGCGATGTCGCGGGCGCGAATCCGCACCAGCCGACCGGTTTGTTGATCGAAGGAGAACTTGACCAGCGTACTGCCACCCAGCGGCCAATCAATGACTTCCAGCGGATCAAGAGAATCTTGCGCGCCTTTCTCGATGTCAGCCGCGCTTGCCTTATTCGCCGCGTCCGATCCCGACAACATGACCTCGGCGAGCTGCTCGTCGGGCAGCCGGGCAAGGAGCCGGTTTCGGAGAACGTACATCGCGTTGAGCACAATGCGCTCGCCAGTCGACAAATCCATCTTGTCGCCATCCTGCGTCAAATTCTTCGCCGCCGATGCGTCGTCGAAAACGATTTCATAACCGCGTGCCCCATCCTCGTGACGGCGTAGCATATGAATCGGCGCCTCGGTCATGGCCGTAATCTCATACTGTTCACTGATTTTCGGGCCGCCTGCGTCGGGTGAACTTTCCCGTCTGGCCGTCCATGTCCAGGTTTGCGGGAGTTCGGCGGACGCATCACGAAAGACAGCCCGGCGATAGCCATCGAGTACGCGGCGCACTTGTGTGAGGTTGTTCTGCCGATCCGCCGCAAACGGGAACCGCATCTTCGGGTTCACCGGGTCGAGTCGAACGGTTACTTCGCGTGGCTTTCCCTCTGTCTCCACCTTCAACACGACAGGCCAGTCCTCTGGGTACGTACCGAGCATGCTGGCTACGACATTCTGCCCACTCACGGTAACACCATCAAAAGTCAGCAATCGGTCGCCATTGTGGATGCGGGCGCGCTCCGCAGCCCCATTGTCTGCAACGTCGATGAACAATATCTGGCCCATCTCCGGTTCGAAGACATTCGCGCCAAAGGTTCCGTGCCTCGCCAGTAGGCCCGCCCGCAGTGCAGGAATGAAGCGGCGGATTTGATTCGAAGAAATGGAGAACCCGTGGCCTACATTGAGCCGGCCGCGCGATCCCACGGAAATGCGACCGTTGATCCCAATCACTTCGCCCTGTGCGTTGAAAAGCGGCCCCCCGGAGTTGCCGGGGTTAATGGCCGCATCGACTTGAAGGCAATCCGAGTAGACTAAATTGCCATCCACGCCCTTTTGATAACGGTGTGTGCCGGACACGACGCCGACGGATATGCTCGGCGTGTAATCCTCGCTGAGAATGAACGGGTTTCCTGCAGCGATGACCGCATCGCCGATTTGCACGCGGTCGGAGTCGCCCAGGGTAGCGAAGGGAAATACTTTTTCACCCTGTTCCGCGTCGGTCTTGAGGCGGAACATGGCCACGTCGCCAACCGGATCAATTCCCAGCACTTCGAGTTCGTAGAGTTTTCCATCGCTGAGTCCGCCCCAGCCCTTGCGTTTCTCCATCATGCCCGCAACGACGTGAAAATTCGTCAGGCCGTAGCCCTTCGCATCAATCAACACACCCGAGCCGCCGCCGCGCTGCGCCGCATCGTGAATACAAACGGCGGCAGGCGAAATCTTGGCGATGGTCGCTATGAGTGCGGCTTCCGCATCCACCACAATGTCAGTCGATGGTTTGGTGGCATGATCCGCAACGTCACTGCGGACAACAGCGGGACCGACAAGAAAGCCAAGAATGGTGATGACTCGGATCATGAACCTGAATCACGCTTGGATTTGCCTTTTTGCGGACGAAGCAACCGCGCGTCACCCCAATCGGCGTGGTCGGAGGCATCCAGACCCGGACCGTAATCCACAAGCAATGTAAGCGATTGCACACCCGCGACATCGACAAGAATGTCCCGGGGCGGATCATTGCCTGCCACGACTCCGCTATCGAACAGCGTACGGCCATCCCCCAAAATCTGCATCACGACGCTGCCCAAAGGCCTCACCGCGTCATCGATGCCGATCGTGGCGGCGAAGCGGTCGAACTCGCCGTGGATCGCGTATGCCAATTCGGTGCGGCTGTGAACACCGAGGCCTCGTTCAAAGGTACGTCCGCCCATCGAAATCGGATCGCCAAGGACGTTGCGGTCGGTGTGGATCGGCCACGGCGCATGGAGTATCCCCTCGGTTCGCTGTGTTGCGGGCTTCATATCGCTCAGATATTCGACCCGATCGCTGTGAAATTTCATGAGACGGACGCTGGCAAGCGGAATTTCAACTGACGCGCCAAATGACGTGGCCACGCGCACGGTCGACACGTCGGCGGATGTAAGCGTACCCATGAAACTCGAACCGTCGGTCAGCTCCACCAACGCCTGCGCGGATTCAGGCCTTGCCGCACCGGCCGCGAAAACGACGGCAAAGAGCTTCTCGTTCTGGAACTTCCGCTGCTCGTTGGCGAATTGAAATGTCCCGCCGGATTCGCTGAGTGCTTCGAGCCGTCCCTGCAGGACTTTGACATCCGCCCGGTCGCGTGAAATGAGCACATCCTGGCTTGGCGAGCGCGTCCGCAGCGCTTCGTCGAAAAGTTCATTGGCCCGTTTGTATTGTGTCGGCTCAGCCAGACGAACGCCGGCCATTTCGTTCCAGCCGATTTTTAGGTCACCGAGCATGGTGCGGGCATCAAGAGTTTCAGACTGTCCTCCAACAAATTCCCCCAGCAGTTTTCCGCCATCGTGCAGAAAAAATGCCACCGGGCCAAAGGGAGCGCGAACGTCGTTTGAAAGCTCGATATTGGCGAGGTCGTCAATCAAATTGCTTACGGGACCTTGCGTGGTTTGAATTTCGAAAGTCTTTCCGTCCTTCGATCCAACCCATTGCCCTGAAAACGTCGTCCCGTCCCACTTAACCATCCGAATCTCAACGCCAAACGCCGGCGCAACCACAGTGAGAACCAAAAGAAAAACTACCGCCCCACGAAACGCACTTTTGGAGGCATTTCCCTGCCTGGTCGCCTCGTTGCGGGCCGGCCCTATTTTTTTGACTTTTCTTCCCATTTTCGATTACCCTATGCGCTGGCGATCGGGGCGGCCAGAGGGGGTGGTCGTCCGTTGCTGTCGTGTTACCCGACGGCACAAGCCCTTGCGGCGTGGTCGCCGCACCAGCACCCCGTGAATTCTAATTCATTATAAGCCAAAGAAATGCAAGGTCGAAAAATGAGCAACGATCAAAGCCGGCATGTACTTCTTCTTACGATTGGAATTGTCGCGGGATGTGCGTCGAGCGCGTCCGCTCAAGGGAAGGCTGCCAATGCCGTAGACACCTTGAGAAATGAGTTTCCCGGCGTGGAAGTCAGAACAGCCGAAGACGGCTCGGTGACTGTTTTTGGCCGGCGATTGGACGTCGCAGCAACGCGCCAGCAAGCAGCCGCCCTCTTTTTGCGGCAACATGGCGACGTCCTTGGCGTATCCGCCCCCCAGCTTCAACTTCAGTGGAAAGCAGACCTCGGCTCCGGCAAGGGAACAGTCTTCGCCTATCAGCAGTATTTTGATTTTGGCGCCATTCCCGTGGAGCATGGCCTTGCGCGACTTCTGGTGAGCGGGCAAGCGGGGCAATATTCCGTAACTTTCGCAGCCGGACACTTGATCGCAGAACGCGGCACTTTTGCGCCTGATCTGATTGGCGGTGATGCCGCACGGCGAGCCTTACAATCCATGGCTGAATATGCGGGGCTATCTGGCTGGTCCGAGCCGCAGCGCGTCATCTATGCAGGCGAACCCGACGCCGCGCAGCGGCAACCGGTGCGGGCGTGGAAAATCTCTGCGGCCAACGATCGCAACAGCGAGCCGAAAGCCTGGACTTTCTTCGTCAACACGGCAACGGGACGATTGATTTTCGCCCGCGACGAAATTTATCACGGCGCCGCAATCGAAGGACACGTTTCCGGGATGGCCACTCCGGGCGTCAACCCGGACACGGTCGACAACCCCCCGGTAAGCACTTCACTGCCAGATCTCTTCATCCGCGACCTGCCGGGGAATATTGCCACGACCGATTCCGAAGGGTTTTACTCGCTCGATGGCGACGGAACGCAGACCACGCTGAGCGCCCTGCTGGCCGGCCCATTTGTGGAAGTGCGCGATTCCCTTACTCCTCCGCCGTTTCTCACACAACCTGCCAGCCCGCCGGGTCCGGCGGATTTCCTGTTTAACGCGACACCCAATGAAGCCTTTACGGCTCAGGTGAATGCGATGATTCACGCAAATGAGACGCACGATTTCTATAAACAATATCAACCAGATTTCAACCTGCTTGATCGCGCGATCACTGCAAATGTCAACATGACTGCCCTGTCGTGCAACGCATTCTTCACTCCCGTGGGACTGTCCGTCAATTTCGTCGCGTCGGATGATCAATGTCCGAACTCCGCGTACAGCACTGTGATTAACCACGAATACGGACACTTTATTGTGAATCAGTTGCGATTGGCCCAGGGAAGTTTTGGTGAAGGATTCGCGGACACCGTTGCCATCATGATGCACGACGATCCGATCGTCGGCGCCGGGCTTTTCGGCCCCGGCACGTTTGTACGCGATGTCGCCGGCGCGAATCAGCAGTACCCCTGCAACAACGAGAACCACGTGTGCGGCCTGGTGCTCGCCGGGTCGTGGTGGGACATCAAAATGAATTTGCAGGAAACGCTGGGTGACGCCCCCGGCCTGGAACTGGCCCGCCAGCTATTTACTGATTGGAGCCAGATCACCACGGGAGGGCGGCTCAAGAACGCTGCGCATCCCGGCACTCCCATTGAAGTGCTTATCGCGGACGACGACGACGGTGACCTCTCCAACGGAACGCCGCACCTGGCCGCAATCTGCGATGCCTTCGCGGCTCACAACATCCCTTGCCCGGGCGAAATCGACTGCAATTCGGTCCGTATGCGCGTTTCGTGCCGCCGCGGAACGGTGTCGGCGTCCATTCGAGCCACGCCCAATACGCTGCTGACGGTCGTGCTTGACGGAACGAATCAGCAGGATGCAACCACCAGCAATTTCGGTCGAGTGTCCGTGCGTTTTCCGAGCGCGGGATCGGGCCAGCACGAAATTTGCATCGAAGGTTGCGAAGAATCGTGCCGCTCGATCACATGCAATTGATTGAATGCGGAATGGCGAATTGTGAATGAGCAATGCGGGAATAGGTCAATCAGAGTTTCACGACCATTTCTCACAGCGTGCGGCGGGGTACGCGACGTATCGACCGCATTACCCGCAGGCATTGGTCGATTTCCTGTTCCATCTGACTGCCGGGCCGGCTCGACAATCCAAGGCTACAGTATGGGAATCCGGTTGCGGATCAGGCCAGTTAACGCACGATCTGGCGGATCGGTTCGACCATGTCATTGCGACGGACGCGAGTGCCGATCAAATCGCCCAGACCAAACCGCATCCACATGTCGAATATCGCATCGCACGCGCCGAGGCGAGCGGACTGCCCGACCAAAGTGTCGATCTTGCCGTGGCGGCCCAGGCGGCACACTGGTTCGACCTTGACGCGTACTCTGCAGAAGTCCGTCGCGTTGTGCGAGGCGGCGGGCTTGTCGCGCTCATCGTCTATGGCATCCATATCACCGACGATGCGAAGATCGATCCGATCGTAAAGCGATTCTATCACGAAGCGCTCAGTGCGTTCTGGCCGCCGCAGCGGAGATTTGTCGAGGAACAATATCGCACGATCCCGTTTCCGTTTGACGAAGTTTCCTCGCCGATGTTCGAAATGCGGGCGGAATGGAATCTTTCCGAAATGCTTGGGTATGTGGAGACCTGGTCGGCCGTCGGCGCACTGGCGAAGGCAAAGGGTCGCGCACCCATCGAAATGTTTCGCGATGAAGTGTCAGCAGCTTGGGGAGGCGCCCATTCGCGGCGAGTCATCCGCTGGCCGCTGTCCATGCGACTGGGCCGCGTCGGACGCCGTC
Organism: uncultured Phycisphaera sp.; assembly: GCA_964501365.1. Lineage (GTDB taxonomy): Bacteria > Planctomycetota > Phycisphaerae > UBA1845 > UBA1845 > CAZAMB01. The sequence continues at coordinate 155,607 of CAZCST010000001.1, forward strand.
ATACTGAGCGCTGCGAAGAATCTCGTCCATGAAATCAAGCCAGATCCGTCGCTTCGCACAGGATCACGCGCCAATGCATTATCACAAAACTCAAGAACACCTTTACCGTTTGTGCATCTCGGCGTTTCGCACTCCCATCGCCTCAACCAGAATGTCTTCCAGGCTGAAACGGTGAGGCGTTACGGATTCGATGATGACGCCGGATGTCCGGAGCAAGTCGATCACTTCGTTGACCTGCGAGAGATTGTGGCCGGGGATGGTGACGGAATTCCCTTCCATTGCCGCTCCGGCAGATCGAAGTTTTTCCGCCAGCCCCTGGACGCTCCCTGCGATCCCTATCTTGTAGTCCACCGTGTGCTGCGTAAGCTCACGCAGCGTGCCCTGCCGGGCGACCAGTCCGTCCACCAGAATCGCCACGCGGTCACAGACCATTTCAAGCTCGCTCAGCAGGTGCGAGTTCAGGAAAACCGTCTTCCCCTCGCGGCGAAGCTGAATCAGTAATTCGCGCACGTCACGCCTGCCTACCGGGTCCAGTCCGTCAGTGGGCTCGTCGAGTACAATCATGTCGGGATCGTTCATCAGGGCCTGGGCAATACCCAGGCGTTGCGACGTGCCCTTGGAATACTTGTCGATGCGCATCTTGCCCGCCGACGCCAGACCAAGCCCGTCAAGAAGCTTGCAGGCACGCTCGCGGCGAACGTTGCGCGGGACTCTCGCCAATGCGGCGTAATAATCGAGGAGTTGCATCCCCGTGAGATAGCCGGGAAAACGGTGGTTTTCGGGGAGATATCCAATTTTTGCGAGTTTTCCCCGGTGCCCCAGCGGCCGCCCCAGGATCGTGCCGAGAGCCTTGGTGGGCCGCACCACCGTCATCATGATTTTGACCAGCGTCGTCTTGCCTGCGCCATTGGGACCCAGCAGGCCAAAGATTTCGCCGCGCCCGACTTGAATATTGACGCCGCGAAGGGCCTGAACCGAGCGGCCATAATTCTTGCGCACGTCGATCAGATCGACGCCCCAATTGGTCATTTCGGTAAGTGCGGGTGAGTGAACCATCATCTTGGCGCTCTGAAAATCACCACAGTACCATATCACCAAACAGCCACATCATCACGTCGCTACGCAAACCGGTCCATCAAGGAATCGGCGACAGACATTGCGGTTGACTCCGGCGTCACGTCGATCCACTCGATGGTGCGGAATCTGCGAAACCACGTGCGCTGGGCCTTGGCCAGTTGCCGCGTGTTAATCTTGATTGATTCCACCGCGTGGTCGAAGTCCAGCCCGCCTTGCACGTGCTCGATCAGTTCAGCATACCCCACGGCCTGCCGCGCGGCCGTGCTTAAGGGTCGGTTCAGGTTCAGTAGTGATCTGACTTCTTCGACAAGGCCGCGATCCATCATCCGCAGCACGCGTTCCTTGATTCGCAGATGCAAATCCTCCTTCGACCAGCGCAGCCCAATGAACTGACCATCGTACCGGGGCCTCTGGCGGTCCCACTGTTCCTGCAGTGCGCTGATGGGTTTTCCAGTCAGTTCAAACACTTCGAGGGCGCGGACAAGTCGGCGCAGGTCATTACGATGGATTCGATCCGCGGCTACGGGGTCGGCCTGCCGAAGCCGTTCGTGCAGCGCCGGCGTTCCCTGCTCCTGCGCCAGCGCCTGCAATCGCTCACGAACCTGCGGGTCGGCGCCCGGACCTTCGAAAAGACCCTCGCTGAGGGCCTTGATGTACAGCGGCGTTCCGCCGACGACAAGGATCGGCTTTCCACGCGAGTGAATGTCCGCGATAGCCTGGTCGGCAAGGGCCACGTATTGAGCGACGGAAAAATCCTCCCACGGGTCCACAACGTCCACCAGGTGATGCGGGATTTCGGCTCGGATCGCAGCGGAAGGCTTGGCCGTCCCGATGTCCATGCCGCGATAGACTTTCATCGAGTCGATGCTGATGATTTCGCCCCCCAGCCGCCGGGCCAACTCGACGCCGAGGCTCGATTTGCCGGAGGCGGTGCAGCCGACGATGAAATTCAAACGAGGCGACACCGCAATGGAATGACTGGAAGGCTCATGAACATTGCAAAAGCTGCGCATCTTCGGATACATTATCGCTTCGCATCATTTGATTAAACACCACGGTATCTGCATGAGCCGCCAAAGGAAACTCCGATTCATGTTCTTTTTCTCCTTGCTCGCGGGCGCTGCATGCATGATTGGGAGGCCTATTTCTCGGCAGGTATTACGAAAATGCCCCCGGCGCTATCAGCACTTGCGCTCTGCTCGGAATTCTCCACTTTGTGGTGGACGCGGGGGCAGGATTCGCCGCGTTTTGTGTTCGCAAAGATTGCGATGACGAGATTGAATGACCTAATCGGTCAAACCGCGGCGAATTCTCTCCAGGGCGGGCAGGTCGTTTTTCAGGGCGGTTGACGGTCCCTCATGTCCGCTAACTGGCGCTCTGAACACCACCACGCCGGGCAGGAACACCGCTGCGTAAATCCCACCGGCCTATCAGGACGCTTGCTCGCATGGAATGAGCTTTGCCAGCGGGACCCCCATGAATTTCTCGCCCGTAGCGACGTCTGACACGTCGGCGACGGCTGCGCGAAAGTTCTCGCCGCCAAATCCCTCAATATAGTTCTTGGTGATTCGAACAGTGTGGACAATGCCCGCATCATCCGTCATTTCGAATTGCGGTTCGGTCGACATAGTCTCGATATGTATTCCAAAAAGCCCGGGCAGGAGTCCTTAAGCCGCTCCCGACCGGGCCGAAGGGAATGAAGGCATTTCCCTCGTGTCATTGAGATGAACACCGCCTCGCGACCAAGCGCGCGCAATTTGATGTAACAACCCAAAAAAATTCGGTAAGGAGGTCAGATTCATCGGGCCTGGCCACAAATCTCTACGATTTGACGGACAAAACCAGCGGCGTTGGCCCCGGATGCGTAATATCGGTGCAAATGAGTTGGCGGGTTCCGCCGCCGTTCGGGCCGCTGCCGTTCCGCCGGCGGCCCACACACGTTGCCGACGGATCGATTTGATACAATCCCCGCATCATGACCTGGAATGAGTCACTAACACTCGCCATTGAGTTGGCAGGCACGCTGGTATTCGCGCTCAGCGGAGCCACCGCCGGAGTACGCAGGCAGCTGGACCTCTTTGGCGTGCTGGTGCTTTCGTTTGCGGCCGCCAGCTTCGGTGGAATCATCCGCGATCTACTCATCGGAGCCGTGCCACCTGCGTCTCTTCAAGATTGGAGATACCTGGCCGTGTCGGTGGCGGCCGGCATCATCACGTTCTACTGGTATCCCGTCATTAATCGTTTGAACAGCCCGGTCCTGCTTTTTGACGCCGCCGGGCTCGCGCTTTTCGCAGTGTCCGGGGCCCAGAAAGCGCTTTCATTTGGCCTCAATCCAGTGATGGCCGCGCTGCTGGGAATGGTCACCGGGATCGGCGGGGGGATCGTCCGCGATATTCTGCTGGCGCAGGTGCCTGCGGTACTGCGTTCGGAGCTCTATGCCATTGCCGCGCTGGCCGGTGCAGGGATGGTGGTTACAGGTAGTGTTCTGGGATTCCCTTCAACTGCGGCGACCGTCTCAGGCATCGCCGTTTGTTTTGTCCTTCGCTTGATGGCGATCCAATATGGCTGGCGTTTGCCAGTGGCATTTCATTGTGAACCGACGAACGTCGATTCGCCCCGAAAAGAATAAGTCGCGGGCCGATCAGAATTTGTGAAATATGCTGGATGAGGCGCACCGCGTGTAGCGTCGCAATGGACGCACTGAATTTGCAGCTATTGTCGACGCACGGCGGCAGTGTCTCTGACGCGATTGTGTATGCACACGATTCCTTATTGCTCCGTCACTTTGATTGTGTAGGTGGATGCGGTCGTGCCACCCTCGGAGTAGCTTAACGTGTAGGACTGCTCGGTCGGCGTAAAGGACACAGTCGCGCTGTTGGCAACGTCTGAGGAACTTCGAAACGGACCGCTTCCGTTTGCCCCGACAATGGAAATCACCGGGCGGCTTCCCGGATCGTTCCCGCTAACTGTCGCAAACACGGTGGATTCCTCGCTTGGCGTTGCGATAAAGAAAATGACTCCCGATGCACTGGAGCTCGTTCGTGACACGAGAGTCCGTGGGACACCTGTCCCGCCCCCGCCGCCTCCCCCACCTCCGTCGAACACCGGGATGCAGCCGATTGCCGCAGTCGTTATCACCGCTAACGAGAACAAGCACGTTGCCCGAAAGCCTGAGAAAGATACACCGTACCGCCGGAAAGCAATCATTGGTGGAACTCCACTCCAAAATTTCGCATTTTGCGACGCGAATGCCAATCAGCACCCAGTCGCCTTTTCCCATGAATCTGATGAGGCTAACGCGTATCTCATGGATGGTCCATGACAACAGGATGGATTCTGGTTCATCAGCATTCGAGCGACGCCTTTCGGCACTTTTTTCTTGGAACGAGACAGGAGCGTGCGATGGGCGTTAGGGCCTTCTTGCCTGCGAAGCACCGCCAACCACCTTAGACACCTCGAAGCAGTCCCGAAACGGTCACGAATCACTTCGGTGATAGGTTTACGATCTCAGAAGCATCCGCTTCGTCACGTTCATGATCAAGCGTAAATTACGCTTTTAGCGATGTTTGCGACATCGAGGCCGACGGGATTCGAACCCGCAACCACCGGCGTGACAAGCCGGTACTCTAACCAATTGAGCTACGGCCCCAATTCGAACCGAAAACCGCCAATGCGATTCGCGTGTTCGGGCGGGTATTCTTATACGCTGCGTGCGGGAACGTCAAGACAGGCGCTATGGGCATCAAAACGCAACGTTGGGTTTTGAGGCTTTGGTTCACATCGCTCTCGCCGCACGATATGCGGCGCCAGACCTTGCCACCCTGCGGACGTAGAGCCGAAGGTCGCGTAAGATGACGCCGTGCATATTAGCCGATTCGCCATTTTGATTGTTCTGGCCGGGGCATCCGCCATCGGCTGGCTTTTCTATCAGCAGACCCGAAAGCCGCGATTGATCGTTTCCGGATTTGTGGAAGCCGACGAAGTCCGCGTCGGATCGCAAATCGGCGGTCGCGTGGAATCCATGCTCGTCGATGAGGGTCAGCGTGTTTCGGCGGGAACGCCGCTGTTTACCCTCGCCCCGTTCGACTGGCAGGAACGGCTCGCCGAAGCGCAGGCCCAGCTTGTGTCAGCTCAGGCGGAGCACACCCGACTGAAGGCCGGCTACCGGATCGCGGAAATCGCCCAGGCACGGGCAAGGCGGGATCGGGCGTCTTCTGTCCTCGCGCGGCTGACAGCCGGCCCGCGACCCGGTGAAATCGAAATCGCGCGCGAGAGGCTCAAATTCGCGCGGGCCAATCTGGAACTCGCTCAGTCAGAGCACGCGCGCGTAACCAAACTGCGTGAACAGGAACGTGCCGCAAAAACAGAATACGACCAGGCCATCCGCGAACTCAAACAAACCCAATCTGAAGCAGCGTCCGCCGAGCAGGAAGTTGCCTTATTGGAAGAAGGAACCCGCAAGGAGGAACTGGAGGAGGCCCGCGCGGCTCTGGCTGAGGCCGAGCAGGCCCTGCATCTCGTGGAAGAGGGCTTCCGAGCTGAGGATGTCGCAAAAGCTGCGGCGCAGGTGGCGGCAGCGGAGGCCCGCGTGGCCGCCATCAATAAGCAGATGCAGGAGTTATCCGTCTCTTCACCGTGCGACTGCGTGGTGGAGGGTGTGGAACTGCGACCGGGTGATCTCGTCCCGGCGAGCGCCCCGGCCGTCACGCTGTTGGATTTATCGCGACTTTGGATTCGAAGCTACGTGCCGGAGTCCCTGCTGGGCCGCGTCACAGTCGGTCAGCGCGTGCCTGTGCGCATTGACGGTTTTCCTGACCGAAAGTTTATTGGACGAATCTCCTACCTGGCTTCCGACGGCGAATTCACGCCACGAAACATTCAGACACCGGAGGAACGCAGCAAACAGGTCTTTCGCGTCAAGGTGTACCTGGAAGAGGGACGTGAGCTGCTCCGCGTGGGAATGGCCGGCGACGTGCTGTTCGACGAGGCGACCGGGCCATGAGAGAGCCGGTGATTCACACGGAAAAGCTGACTCGCCGCTTTGGGTCGGTGGTCGCATTGAGCGAAGTCTCGCTCGACGTCCCGAAGGCCAGTATCTTCGGCCTGCTTGGTCCCAACGGCTCGGGCAAGTCCACGTTGATTCGACTGCTCTGCGGCGTTCTCGCGCCGACGTCCGGACGCGGCTTCGTGCTGGGATACGACATCGCCACGCAGTCGGAGGCGATCAAGCAGCGCATTGGCTATATGTCACAAAAGTTCAGCCTCTATGCCGACCTGAGCGTGGTCGAAAATATCCGTTTTTACGCGAGAATTTACGGACTTTCGCTCGCCCGGCAGCGCGAGCGCGAAAAGGCGGTGATCGAACTTACCGGGATCGGCCCGTATGTGACGCGGCTTGGCTCGCAACTCTCCGGCGGCTGGAAGCAACGGCTGGCACTGGCGTGCGCCCTGATTCACGAGCCGGAAATCCTCTTTCTCGACGAACCGACGGCGGGGATTGATCCCGTCGCCCGGCGCGATCTGTGGGACCTCCTTTTCGAGCTTTCCCACCAGGGCTGCACCATGTTCGTCACCACGCACTACATGGACGAGGCCGAACGCTGTACTCGCGTGGGTTATATATACCAGTCAAGAATCATTGCCCTCGGCGACCCCGAAGAATTGAAGGCCGGCCCTGAAGTGACGCCGCCTGGCACCACGCGCTACGAATTTTCCGTCTCCGCGGCCCCGGCGGCACTGGCCAGGGCACGAATCATCCCCGAAGTAAAAGATGCAACTTTGTTCGGCACCGAAATCCATATATTGCTGGACAACCGGCTTGCACCGGAGGCGCTCCTGCACCTTATTGCTCCCAACGAAAAACAAGCCTCCTTCCGCCCCATCCATCCGTCACTCGAAGATGTCTTCGTCACTCTCAGCCGCCGACAGGCATTAAAGGCCGCATCATGAGAGGATTCTGGGCCATCCTCCTTAAGGAATTCGCCCACATCCGCCGCGATCGCGTCACCGTGTTCTTCACCTTCATGGTTCCGGTCATTCAACTCACGATTTTCGGATTCGCCATCGACGTGACCATCGACAACATTCCACTGGCCGTGCTCGATCTCGATGGCCGGCAGGACAGCCGCGAACTGATCGACGCACTGGAAAACACCCAGGCCTTTCAGGTCGTCGAGCGGCCCGCCGATTCCGAATCGTTCAATCGGGCGATCACCTCGGGACGCGCCAAGGCGGGGATTCTGATTCCCGCCGATTATTCCGAGCGGCTGCTTCTGCGCGAAAAAGCCGAAGTCCAGTTCTGGATTGACGGCAGCGACTCGCAGGTCGCCACAACCGCGCTCAACACGGTAAACCTGTTGGCGATGCAGACGGCCTTTGGTCGCGCCCGCTCCATCGGCGAGTCGATGCAGGTGGCCGCTGCCCGTAACGAACGCGGAGAGGCCGCCATCCCCATCGAAGTTCGCGCACGCCTCCTGTTCAATCCGAACTTGGAAAGCTCGCACTTCTTCGTACCCGGCCTCATCGCCATCATTTTGCAACTTGTCCTCCTGTTCCTTACAAGTTTTTCGATTGTCCGCGAGCGGGAAATGGGCACACTTGAGCAGCTCTTCGTCACCCCCGTTGGCCGCATGGGACTGCTCATGGGCAAGCTCGTCCCCTACGCACTCATGGCCTTCGGTGAGTTGCTCATCATTCTCGTGACGATGCAGGTTGTGTTCGGCGTGCCGATCAACGGCAGCCTGACTCTCCTTCTTCTGCTCAGCGGGCTGTACATCGTCACCGTGCTCGGATTGGGCCTGCTCATTTCCACGATCGCCCGCACGCAGCTCGAAGGCATCCAACTCGCATTCCTGATCATGCTGCCGTCGGTGTTTCTCTCGGGTTTCATGTTCCCGCGCTCGGAAATGATCGCCCCCATTCGCATCATCGGAAATATCCTGCCGGTCACCTATTTCGTAGAAATCGTCCGGGGCGTGATTCTTCGCGGGGCCGATGCCGTCGATCTGGTTCCGTCCATCCTGGGGCTGGCCTGCTGCTGCATCGTGATTCTCTCGCTCAGCGTACGCCGCTTCCGCAAGCAACTTGACTAAACAATCCTCTCGTGGAGACGCGGGGAAGCCATCACCATAGTCTGGTGGACATACAGAGCGTCATACTGAGCGAAACGAAGAATCCCGTTGATGAATGTTCTTCTGTGCTCAGGATCACAGCGGTCTCTGCGACTCCGCTTCTCTGCGAGAACATCGCTTGTCCGAATTCGCCTCGGCGGGTACAAAGCGCGGCATGGATATCCAGCAACTTCAGACTCGAATTGCCGAGATCGAAGGTCAGACGGCGCGAAGCGCCAGTGACTTGAATTCCGCCGATTCCCTGCGCTCGCTGGATACCTCCATATTGGGGAAAACCGGATCGCTCGGCTCACTCATCGCGAACATCAAGGAATATCCGGCGGACCAGCGCGGACAGGTCGGCAAACTGGTCAACGAAGCCAAGGGCCGCATCAAAGCGGTTCTCGATGCCCGACTCACCGAGATTCAATCAGCGGCCAGCCAGGCCGAGCACGCGCACGCGAAGGAGTTTGATCCCACGCTTCCGCCCGCACCGCGTCCTATGGGCAGCGTGCATCCGGTGACGGCCGTGCAATGGGAAATCGAACGCCTCTTCGAGCGAATGGGCTTCACAGTCGAGGCCGGCCCGGAGATGGAAACCGAGTACAACAACTTCGAAGCTCTCAACATTCCCGCGACTCACCCGGCCCGCGACATGCAGGACACGTTCTGGCTGGAGAACGGCATGGTGCTTCGGACGCACACGTCGCCGGTGCAGCATCGAGCGATGAAGAAGTTTGGCGCGCCGCTGCGCGTGATCGCGCCGGGGCGGTGCTTCCGCTACGAGACCATCGACGCTTCGCACGAAAATACATTTCACCAGGTCGAAGGCCTGATGATCGACCGCGACATCGGCCTGCCGCACCTGATCGCCATGGCCAAAACGCTGCTGGAGGAGGTCATGCGCCGCCCGGTCCAGCTCCGTGTGCGGCCCGGCTTCTTCCCGTTCGTCGAGCCCGGCATTGAAATCGACATGAACTGCGAAATCTGCGGCGGGAAGAAATGTCCGACCTGCAAGCACTCAGGCTGGGTCGAGATTCTCCCGGCGGGCATGGTCCACCCCAACGTACTGCGGGCGGGTGGAATCGATCCCGACCAGTGGAGCGGCTTCGCATTCGGCCTGGGCCTGACGCGACTTGCCATGATGAAATTCGGCATCCGCGACATCCGCGTTCTCAATAGTGGCGACTTGCGACCGATCGTGTCAACGACACGACTCAACGGACCGGAGGTAATCGTGCCCACATGTTGATCTCGCTCAACTGGATTCGCGATTACGTCGATCTGACTGCCGACATTGATGTTGTTGCGCTGGCGGAAGTGTTCACGCGCACGACGGCCGAGGTGGACGGCGTCCATCGCCTCGAAGTCGCCGCAAAGGGTCTCATCGCCGCTCAGGTCAAAACCGTTTCCCCGCCGCTGGGATCGAGCCATCTTCGACAGGCCGTGCTGGACGTGGGTAGTGGCAAGCAAATCGAAACGGTAACGGCTGCTCCAAAGCTCAACGTCGGCGACAAGGTCATCTACGCACCGCCTGGCGCGGCAGTGAAGGCAACTGGCGAAATCAAGGTTTCCACGGTCGCGGGGCGTCAAAGTACCGGCATGATTCTCGCCGCCGATTCGCTCGGCATCGAGATGGGCGGACAGGAAGCGGTCTTTCTCTCCGACGAATTCAAAACCGGAGATGCGCTGCCTTGCGAACTCTTCGACGACTGGCTGATCGAAATCGACAACAAGTCGCTCACCAACCGCCCGGACCTCTGGGGCCACTACGGCATCGCCCGCGAAATCGCAGCGCTAACGAGCCGGGAACTGAAGCCATCGCGATCCCAATCGTCCGAAATCGACAATCGCCAATCGACAATTGCCAATTCAATTCCCATCGCCATCGCCGACCCGAAGGCTTGTCCACGATACAGTGCGATTCTCCTCGAAGGTGTGGGCAACCAGCCCGCACCGCTGTGGATGCAGCTTCGCATCGGCCACGTCGGGCAGCGGCCCATCAGCGCCCTCGTGGACCTCACCAACTACATCATGCTCGACCTCGGCCAGCCCATGCACGCCTTTGACGCAGACAAGGTTCGGCAGATCGAAGTGGACTGGGCGGGGGAGGGCGAGAAATTCAAAACGCTCGACGGCGTCGAACGGGTGCTGATGAAAACCGACCTGATGATCAAATCCAAAGGCAAGTCCGTAGGCATCGCTGGTGTGATGGGCGGCCTGGACACCGAAGTTTCCGGCACGACGAAATCGCTCCTGCTGGAGTCCGCCAACTTCAACGGCGCGACCATCCGCCGCACGGCTTCGCGCCTGGGATTGCGGACCGACGCCAGCGCCCGGTTCGAAAAATCTCTCGATCCGGCCAACACGGTTCTGGCGATTGAACGATTCGTACATCTGGCTCGCACCATGTTCCCGTCCATGAAGATCGCCGGCCGATTGGCTGACGCCTATCCAACTCCGGCCAAGCCCGCCCGCGTGAGCGTCAATCCGCAACATGCCGCCCGAACCATCGGACGCGAAGTAACCATCGAGGAAGCGCGACAACTCCTTTCGCCGCTGGGTTTCGAAGTGTCAAGCAGTGGCACAAACTGGGATGTGGGCGTGCCCGGCTTCCGCGCCACGGGCGACATTTCCATTGAAGCCGACGTGATCGAAGAACTCTCCCGCCGCATTGGCTATGACAACATCGTCCCGGCCATGCCGCACACCACGGCCCGCACCTTCGCCTTCAACGCGATTCACGAACTCGAGCAGCGCTCGCTGCAATACTTCTCGACAGCGCATGATTTCCACGAGATTCACGGCTATCTCTGGTACGACGACGTCTGGCTGACGCAACTTGGCTACGATCCCGGCCCGACACCACAACTTCGCAACCCGGCCGGTCAGGGCCTGGCCCGCCTGCGGGCTTCGCTTCTTCCCGGCCTGCTCGCCGCCCTGCCCAAAAACCGCTTTCACTTTGATTCACTGTCCCTCCTGGAACTTGGCAGCGTGTTTCACCTATCGGCAAACGCCGAATATCGTCACCTTGGCCTGATCCTCGCTCAGCGTGGCAAAAACGTCGAAGCGGAGCTGAACGACCGACTTCGCGCCGCTATTTCCGGCTGGGCTTGGGAGCGCTTTGGCCGCAGCGCATCGTTTCTTGAGACTCCATCGGCCTCAAACCGCCCCTGGGAGCAATCGGAAAAGAACGCTGTGATTTCCATCGACGGCACACAAGCCGGTCGCGTTGGCGTCATCGATCTGGCACTGCGACGACGGATGGATGAGCATCTCGGCGCATGGGGCATTGTCTGGGCCGAACTGCATCTGGCTCAACTGGCCGACCTCCCGCGCAAATCGGAGAAGCTGGGCACGATCCCGCCCTTCCCAAACGTCGAGATCGATTTCACGCTCGCGGTCCAGCGAACGGTTCGTTACGCAGATGTGTCTCAACATCTGGGCAGGTTCCAGCACCCCCTTCTGAAGTCCATTCGATTCGTCACCGCCTACGACGACGAAAAGTCCGGCAAACGAAGCCTCACCTTCCGCAGCGTACTGGGTGACGATCACCGAACGCTCAACGAATCCGACACTGCGGCGTTTCGGGATTCGTTCGATACCTTCGCCGCACAGTCGGGCTACGAGATCAAACGAGCATGAAACGGGCATTTGCAATCGTTGTGACATCGCTTTGCGGATTGGCCGGCGGCTGCGCGGCGCTGGGCGGAGGCCGACTGCCCGAATCTGTCATCACCGCGCAGGATCCCGCGCTGGGCCGCGACTATCTGCTCTATCGCCCGGCAGTCTACGATCGCGATCGCGACTGGCCCCTGGTTGTCGCCTGTCACGGCGGAATCGGCGATTCGCCCAAAGCCCAAATCAAGCAGTGGCACGAACTGGCGGACAAATACGGATTCCTCGTCGTCGCGCCGCAGCTTCTCAGCAGCGGGAAGGCGGAAAAACTTCCGGACGACGAGCGCCACATCCTTTCGGTGGTGGATCATGTTCGCGCGGGCCAGTCGATCTCCGATGATCGCATCCTCATGTACGGCCAGGGGACCGGGGCACTCCCGGCATTCATCACCGCCTTGGGCGCGCCCGATATCTTTCGCACCATTGCAGTATCCGAACCAAAATTTCAAGTCGACGACCTGACGAACATGAACCGCGCGCTGGACCCCTACCAGCCGCTCTTGATCCGCTACAACTCCCATGACCTGGTGCTCGGCAAGCACGTGCGGGACAGCGTGGACTGGCTGCGTGAGCATGGGGCCAACCTCCGTGCGGAGACCTTCGGCACCGACTCCGCCAGTGGGCTTCAGCGCGTCGTCGAGTTCTACCAACTCGTGATTCGCAATGAGCCTTGGGTGCGAATTCGCTCCGCCCCGACTGGAGCGGCCGACATGATGGAACTCGCCTTCCAGGTCCGGACCGCCCAACCATTGCAGGAGTTGCATTGGGAATTTGGCGATGGAGCCCAGTCAACCGAGCTCCAGCCGATTCACCGCTATGCCGCGCCCGGTGATTACACCCTGCGAGTGTCGGGCAGGCAAAAGAAGGACACGGTTTCCAGGTCGTTGACGGTCCACGTGCCCGCAAGCAGCACGAGCGTTGCGCCGACAAAAGTGCCTTGATCGATCCCGCTAACCCAGGCAGGCCGTGCAAACACCACCCGACAACTCCGATCACGAACTCCTTTGCCCTGAATGCGATTACAACCTCACCGGTTCCACCTCCGATCGCTGCGCGTGGTGTGGATGGCCCATAGAAGTTCAGCAGCTCGTTGCGGCCAACCTCTCGCGGAACCACGGCGTACGGCTCAGCGTCGCGGCTGCGGCATTGATTGTCGGCGGCGGCACTCTGGTAGCACTCATGGCGCTTTTCTCGCATGGTCGTCAACTTGGCTGGCGTGATGCACTGGCCGTCGTCACCGCTTTCTTTGTCGCTCTTGCGCATTTCGGGCTGGCGTTCGTCGTGCTGCGCGCCCCCCGACCCTGGCCGATGCGGACAGGGGAGGCATCGAATATTTTTCGAATCATCGGCTGGGGCTCGATCGTGGCGAGCGTCGTCGCTTCGACACCCCGTCTTTCCGATGCGCCTACTCCCCTCGTGGTAAAGGGAGTTCCGGTCAATGGCGTCATGGAGTTCGTCATGACAGCCGTATTCTTCTCCATGCCCGGCGTGATGCTGTTGGTGCTCAGGCTCGTCTCGTATCGCCAGAAAGGGTACGGCTTGTTGCGGAGCTCGTCGCGCGAGGGCGGCCGGGCCGGGCTGCCGTTTGTCGTGGAGGTCGGTCGGCGATATGAGACCAGTCAGTTATCGCAAACATGGAGCGATGCTCCCCGGCCTACTGCGCCGAGCGTTGAAGAATTGATCGCGCGCACATGGGAGGCCGAAGTCGCTGTGGCGCAGGAGGATGGCCACAGGCTGTACAATGGCCGGGTTGGAAGGCTCGTCAAGGTAGATTCCTCGAAAGATGGTTTGCATTTCACGCTGGGTGAAAGCTGCTACCGCGACTTTCTCGGCACAAATCTGTTTCATGCTGCTCAGGTCGCGCGGATGAATCCAGCCTTCCTCGCCGACGCTCTGGGCATCAGCGTACTTGTGATGACCTCCGACGGCTTCATTGCGCTGGGTCGTCGCAGCCGTAAGGTTCTCTTTCATGCCGAGCATGTACACACCTTTGGCGGCCTGTTGGAGGACGCCGATCGTACGCCGCAAGGCTACGACCTTACTCAAAGTGCCCTCCGCGAGTTGGAAGAGGAACTCGGCATAAAGCCCGCCGATTTTGTTTCGATCGCTGTCACAGGCATGGTGCGCGATCGCGCCATCCGACAGCCAGAGTTGATCTTTGACACGACCATTGCCCTCACTCGCCACGAACTGACGGCCAGGTTCACCGCCCGACAAGATGATGAACACACTTCTTTGGAATTCGTGGCCGACGACCCCGACGCAGCGGTGGCGTTTCTTCACGCAACTTCCAAAGTGACTCCGGTTGCCCAGGCGGCCATTCTTCTCCACGGAAAGCACCTGTGGGGAACGCAGTGGTTCGACCGGGCGTGCTTGGACCTGTACGGCGAGCTCGCCATAGTGAAGTGAGCCTTTCAATCGGCTTTGTTCCGTAGTTTGCATATTGGAGTTGCGAACGGGCACGGACCTGGATTCGGGGGCCAAATGAAGAGCGATTTGTCGTAAAGAGTGTCTGAAAGATGGGTTCGAGTTGTTATTTCTCGGAAGTATATACCTACCGCAAGGGGGTCCACGTGCAAGTATTTGGTGAATCCGTTGACGGCTGACGCCGAGCTTGTCGCCGATCCGTTGGCATGTCCAACCATCGGCACGGAGGCTTATCGCATCAGCAATCGGAAAAGTTCGAGGCCGACCACGCGGCCTTACTTCTTTTTTGGCTTTGGGCTTGATTTTGCGGGTGGCTTTTTCTTTAACGCCTTCTCCACGGCTGATTCCCAATCGCCTTCGATTTTCAAGAGTTTCGGCGTTGGTCCAGTCGGCTTGCGTTCTTTCTTGGCTGACATGGTTCGGCGGCCTCCGCGTAAGGCAATCAACCTTACAGCCAGTCCTTCAAGCTGCTGGCGGCTTGTAGTATAGCCGCTTCCCCTCCGCTCCGCGAATTGCTGCTATCGTGCGCTCTCCATCCTCCAGCTTGCGACCGTTCCAACGGAACGCAAATTCGTTGACATAACGGTGCAAGTGCTTCTTGCTTACATTGTGATAGACGCCGTACATGCCTCTTTTGATAAGCGCGAAGAACGATTCGGCGGTATTGCAGTGCGCGAATCCATCGCGGGCATACTCTTTGCGACGATGGTTGACCGTTTCGTGGCCGAATAAGAACTTCTTTCCCGGCTGGGAATACAGCGGACTCTCGTCTGTCATCAAAACAGATCGTTTGCAATCCACCGATTCGTCGATTGCTTCGCGCAGGTTTTTGGAATTGACGGTTGGCATTACGCGAGCGCGTACATTGCCTTCGCGTTGAACCAACGCAACGACTGGTGTTTTGAGTGTCCCTTTGCCAGATTTCCCGGTGTAAGGCTTTGGTTTTCCGCCGACATAGGTTTCGTCGATTTCAATAATGCCTTTCAGTTTGTCGGGCGGCGCATCGTCGGTCATCGCGTAACGGATTCGGTGCATCATAAACAGCGCCGACTTGTAGGTCAGTCCGGTGTGTCGTTTGATTTCAAGCGCCGAAGCGCCTTTCTTGCTGGTAGATGCTCGCCAAAACCCATAACACCAATGCTTGAGCGGAATTCGGCTTTCTTCAAACACCGTGCCGATCCGCACGGTGAATTGTCGTTTGCAATCCTTACAGCGCCAAAGGTATCGCTTGCTGCGCTCGCCGGATTTCGCATCGACCATTTTGTAAACGGACGTGCAGCCACAACGCGGGCAGAACGGTTGTTCTCCCCATCGCTTGTTCTCCATGAATTCGACTGCTGCGGTTTCGTCCATACATGCACGCGGCAATTCGGCCACAATGACCGATTTGTCCTGTCCGACCTTGCGTTGATCGATAGCCATGAAAGTCCTGCCTTTCTGCTAACATTATACACTACGCAATGAATTGCGTCAAATATAATGTTTGTATTGGCGAATTTTTCTACGGCAAAAAGCTGTGAATAGCGGTACAATAAATGTCGCCAGCCCAGAAAAAAGACGTAAAAGCCGCCAAAATGCGTAAGTTTGGCTATTTGACCCGACTTAACTTATAGGTTAATATGCATATTGTCGATGGGCTTTACGTTGGGCCTGAGTATGCGACTGCCGTTTGGTTGTCGCGCAAAGCAGATAAGGCGCTTGATAGGTTACACAGGCATGGCCGCGACATCGATTTGCTTCAGGACAAAATCGAGCATTATGCTAAGGCCGGATTCATCAAATTTGAAGGGGGTCCAGTTCTCAAGCATGAATGGGATGGCGTGTACAGATTGGGTCGGCCCGACTCCTTGCTTCGCATGATCGGATTTTATGCGCACGACAACAAGGGCCAGTTCTTAATCATGGATGCATTCTTGAAACTCAAGGGTGGCCTAGGTAGCCATGAAAGAGAACGGATCAACGAAATAGCCAGAGTGAAGCGATATGGCGATTGGCAAGAAGGGTTGGGCTGAATGAGCGTCACAAAAATACGTGAAAGACTCGCTTCTTTTCGCCAAACACCAGAGAGCTTCGCGCATGAACTCCGATTGAGCCTTAGCGAAATCGTAATGGAAGAACTGCGCGAGCATGGGCTATCGCAACGCGAGCTTGCTGAAAAATCAGGCATGAAAGAGCCGTTCATTACTCGCGTATTGAGTGGCGATCAAAACTGGACAACCGAGACTGCGGGTCGAGTCCTGCACGCTCTCGCAGTGCGAGGTCGTATATCAAGAGTGCTCGACTCATCTAAGGTTGATTCCGGACTTACTAATCGTGACGAAATGTCGGGTTTGGAAAATCCTACATGGACGCTCCATGCCACGGACGGCAACCAATCGGCCATCAATCTAAAGGATTATTCAATTGGCACGACAGCGAAAACCAACGAATGGACAAGCGACGAAACCTCAGAAAACGGGTCAGCCAAAGGCCCCAGAGGTAACATTCCCGAATATGCTCACGTCATCGGATGTTAAATCGATCTGGGTGGACCGAATGCAGATGTTCGTGCGTAACGATATCTCGAACGCCACTCTTAGTTTTTTCACGTTCATGCCGCCCAACCATTCGATAGAAGTGTCACGAATCGTCACAACTCATGCTCACCTTAAAGAAATCGCCGATGTGATTTGTCGCAACCTTAACCACTATCCGGAAAAACAAGCCGATTCAAAATAAGCCCATGAAGAGTCGCCGGACAAGAGATTTCAAAGTGCTCTATTCGGCACTTCCTGTGAACGCCCAGCAAACAGGAAAATCTAAGTTCCGGGAGTATTTTCTGAGAGACCAAAATCACCCAATACTTGCAAGGCATTACCTACATGACGTAAAAGGCGAGCCGAAAAACAGCATTGCTGTTACGATTCAGAATGGCTATCGGGCGGTGGGCTTTTTTGATGAGCCGAAGGATACGTATGTATGGTACTGGTGCGGATCACATCGAGATTATGATCGGAAGTATAGAAAGGGAGGTCGTTAACTCCACGGATTATCGACTTCTTCTGTCTTGCCAGCGCAATAGTCGGCAACGGCTCTGTCGTGATATCCTTGGAGTACCTCGCGCTGGAACTCAGTAGGCAACGGATCAATCATGGACTCAACCTTGTCGAGCAGCTCGCGGAATTGCTCTTCACGGTTAATCGTGTATCCAAAATCTACGGCGGAATCGATCATCCGAATAACGGCTTCGCCAAGGGTTTTTAGAAGCGCCCCGATCGCTTTTAGTTCGTCGTGTTTCTTTTGGTTATACAGGTCAAACGACTTGGATACTCGCTCTTCCCATTGATTAGAAAGGCGAATCCATCTATGCATTGGGATAATTCCACAAGCAACCGTATCTTCAAGATCGTAGACGACCATAGCAAGTTCATGTTCTCGCATGATCGCATCCATTGCGTCGGCAGTTTTCTTGTAGCTGAAAACAAGATCGTTGGTGAGTTGGAGGCTATCAAGCATAAAGGTTTGATCGATCCTTACTATCACGAACCTTGAATCATACCATGCCAAAAAAGGCAAGTCAAAATCTTTAACATCATTATTTTCAAGTGGTTATGCAAAATCGACCACTTTCTAAAGAATTGCGATTTATTTAGCCCCATAAGCATCAATTCGGAAGAGTTTGCGTTAAGTACATACTTCCGTTATTTCTTCTTTTTGAGAGGCACCGAGGCAGTGACGCCAACGTCCAAAAGTCCAATCGTCCAAATGCCGGAAACCGGGGTTCGGAGTGCCGGTGGGTGGTTGTGGTTCTATCGCGCATCATTCAACAGAACATGCGCGGCGCGCGGATTTTATTGGGAAATCGAAATCAGTCACGCCACAACGCCATCGTAATTGATCGGTCCGCGGGCAAAGTCCACCGCATTTCGGACGTTCGCCCGGAATGGTGGGCGTGGCCCATACTACATTATGTCGTCATCTGCGCCTTTGGCGCGGGCGGCGACGGCGGCATAGACCTCAGAAGCGCGGCCACGGCGGAGGGCCTTGGCGCATTCTTCAAGGGTGGCACCGGTAGTTCGAACGTCGTCAATGACCAGAATGCGTGCCCCGCGAACGATTGCGCCGGGAATCAGCGAAAAGGCTCCGCGCACATTCTCTTTTCGCTGAGGGTAGGACAATCCAACCTGTCGCGGGCCCGAGCGCGTTCGACGCAGGATCGATACGCAAGGCAAATCCAGCCGCCGCGCAACACCATGCGCCAGCGAACGCGCGACATGAAACCGCCCTTTGAACATCCTCCTCCAATGGCTGGGCACATAGGTCACAGCCTCAACGCGCTCAGCCCAACGCGTCGCCAGAATGCTGTCCGCGAGCCATTCGATCAGCAACGGCTCGACATCATGCCGGCCTCGAAACTTGTACTGGCGGACCAATTCGCCCGCTCTGCCTCCGTACGTCCCGACTCGCGCGGTCCCCAGTATTCGATGTCGCAAATCGCGGCAGACTCCGCAGCCATCCCACGACGCCTCATAGGGCCCGACGCTTCCCGCACAAACCGGACAACTCTCGGCAAGCCGCTCGCGCACCGCTTCATCAGCACAGTCGAGGCACAGCGGCGCGCCGCCCCATCTGCTGCAACACGCACACCGGGGCGGGAAAGCCAGGTCGAGCAGGCCCGCAGTAATGGAACGCAGTTTCTTCAAGGGCCGGTGAGAAATTGTGTCAGACATTGTCTTTCTTCACAGGAAATCGACTGAACGTATAATAACGGATTGCATCCTGCTGGCCCACGCCGGTAATGATCCCCTTGGAAGTGTACTTATGAGAACGCCTCGGGAAATGTCTGACAAACAGCACACGATCCGGTCGTCTGCCCGCTCCCTCACGGTGATGGCCGTGTTACTCGCGGCGGCGGCACAGGCCCAGCCTCCCGCGGTGAAAGTGGTGCTCGACAAGGCAAAGACGGTGAACGCCCCTGCCACGATCACTCTGGTTGGATCGGTCCGGCCTGCGCGGTCGAGCCGGATCGCGTCGGAACTGGCGGGAGTCGTCGCGGATATGCCGGTTCGGGAGGGTGACCGGGTTGAACAGGGCCAAGCGCTGTGCGCGCTCAATGTGGATTCGTTAACACTACAGCTTGCATCGGCCCAGGCAAAACTCAAATCACTCCAGTCGCGGCACGAAGAGTTGCTGGCCGGAACCCGAAAGGAGGATATCGCTCGATTTCAGGCTTTGCTGGAAGAGGCCGATGCCGAACGGGAACGCTGGCGTTTCGAGCGGGATCGCGTTGAACATCTCTATTCGGGAAGCGAGTCGAACGCGAAGGAAATCTCTGAGGCCCGCGCCTCCTTCCTTGCCGCCGAACAGCGTCGTGCCGCCGCGAAGGCTGAGCTGGACATGGCCCACGCCGGACCGCGCCAGGAGACCATCGCACAGGCCGCGTTTGCCGTCGCCGAACAGCAATCTGTTGCCGCCAGATTGGAAAGCGACTTGAAGAAGACGGTGATTCGCGCGCCGTTCACCGGGTACGTAGTCAGTCGAGCGGTGGAAGTCGGAGAATGGGTTCCCGCAGGCGGAACGGTCGCAACGATGGTCGAACTGAGCACCGTCCTGGTCTGGGTCGATGCTCCCGAGACCGCGCTGCCGTACCTAAAAGTCGGCGAGGCTGCCCGCGTTCGCATTGACGCGCTCGGAACATCGTTCGACGGCGTGATCAAGCACGTGATGCGCGAGGCCGACCGTGCCGCCCGTACGTTTCCGGTCGAAGTCGAACTGCAGAACCCTGATAACGTTCTCGCCGCCGGCATGTTTGCACGCGCAACGGTTCCGGCGGGTCCTGCTCAGGCCGCACTGGCCGTGCCCAAAGACACCATTGTGACAAGCGATGGCACGGATCGGGTCGGGTTGATCGTGCAAGGTGCGCAAGGACCCACGGCCATGCTCGTTCCGGTATCCGTTGGCGGGAGCGTGGGTGACTGGATGACGATCACCTCGGGCAACATCAAGGACGGGGATTCGGTTGTGATTCGCGGCACTGAAAATCTGCACGCCTTTCCCGTGGCCGTGGTCGTTGTCGATGAAAAAGGCACTCCCGTGGCCGCAAACCCCGCCTCGCAGCCGCCGCCGGCGAAGACTCCAGCTCCCGCCAAGGAACAGTAATGCACTTTATTCGCTTTGCCATCGAGAACCCGGTAAAGGTGGCCGTCGGCGTCATCCTGCTGGTGCTGTTTGGCACGTTGAGCATTTTCGCAGTCCCGATCCAGCTCACACCTGACGTCGACAAGCCGGTCATCACCGTGAAAACGCGCTGGACGGGGGCCAGCCCGCAGGAGATGGAAAGCGAGATCGTCGATCGGCAGGAAGCCAAGCTCAAGAGCGTGGCCAACCTTCGCAAGATGACCTCCGTTTCGCAGGAGAGCGAGGCGACGATCCGGATGGAATTCCCCGTCGGCGTGAACAAGGACATCGCCTTTCGCGACGTGTCGGACAAACTCCGCCAGGTCACCGACTATCCCGACGAAATGGACGAGCCGGTGATGAGCGCAACGGATGATGAGTTCGAGAACATCATCGGATGGATGATTCTTTCCTCAAAAGACGGCAAGGATGTCGCCGGCCTCAAGACATTCATCGAAGACCAGGTCAAACCAATCCTCGAACGAGCCGAGGGGATCAGCGAAGTTGAAGTATATGGCGGCCTGGATCGCGAAGTACAGGTCGAAATCGATCCCTACTTGCTGGCCGCCCGCGGCCTGACATTCCGCGACGTGGAGGCAGCGCTGCGCCGGCAGAACGCCAACATCTCGGCCGGCACGATCGCCGAGGGAAAGCGGGATTATTCGTACCGCACGGTCGGCGAGTTTCGCCGCCTCGAAGACATCGAGAACACGGTGATCGCCTATCGTCAGGGTGGTCCGATTCTGATTCGTGATGTGGGCAAGGCCATCGACGGCTTCAAGAAGCAGTATGCCTTCGTCCGCTCGCACGGACAGTTTGTCATCGCCCTGCCCGCACGCCGCGAAACCGGCGCAAACGTAATCGAGGCCATGCGCAATCTCCGCGAGCAGGTGGAAAAGGTCAACCGCGAAGTGCTCTCGTCGCGCGGACTGAATATCGAGCTCACGCAGGTGTACGATCAAACGGTCTACATCTGGGATGCGATCTGGCTGGTATTCGGCAATCTTGCGGGCGGCGGCGTGCTGGCGGTCATCGTGTTGTGGCTGTTCCTGCGCAGTTTCAGCGCCACAGGCATCGTGGCTGTTTCGATCCCCATCACCGTCGTCGGCACGTTTCTACTCATCGCCATGATGGGCCGCACGCTCAACGTCATCATGCTGGCAGGCATCGCCTTCGCCGTGGGCAACTCGGTGGACAACTTCATCGTCGTACTGGAAAACGTGTATCGCCATCGCGGCATGGGAAAGTCCCGCAAACAGGCCGCCCTCGATGGCGCGGCCGAAGTGTGGGGCGCAGTCTTCGCCAGCACGATGACTACGCTCTCGGTATTTCTGCCCGTCGTATTCATCCAGGAGGAAGCCGGGCAACTCTTCAAGGACATCGCCATCGCCAGCGCGGCGGCGGCCTCGCTGTCGTTCGTTGTTGCGTTCATCGTCATTCCGCCGCTGACCTCGCGATTTTTCACCGGCTCCAAGGCGATGGAACTGGGTGACAAGCCATCGACCCTGGGCACGTGGGTTTCCGCCCTCGTCCGGCGAATCAATGGACGCCTGTCCACGCGCATTGCCACAGTATTGGGCCTGTCAGCGGCCGCAATCATTGGGAGCTGGCTGTTGCTTCCGGGAACTGAGTACCTGCCCGGCGGCAACGAAAATCTTGTGTTTGGAATGTTATTTTCTCCGCCGGGATATTCGGTGGACGAATACCGTAAGATGGCCGTCATCGTAGAGGAAGGCGACCCCAATGATCCAAGGGATGGCGTGAGGCCCTTCTGGGAAGCGAAGCTCGGAACGCCTGCGGCGGAGCAGCTGGTTCCCGTTGATATTGCCGTGGGCGGCAAACGCAAAATCATCCGAAGCGTGGTCCCGCCGCCGATCGACAATTTCTTTTTTGTGACGTTCAGCGGCGCGGCCTTCATGGGTTGCACTTCGCAGGAGCACACCAACGTCAAACCGCTCGAAAAAGTGCTGGAGCGGGCCGGATCGCGCGTGCCCGGAGTGTTCACCGGCTTTCGACAGAAGGCGCTTCTGGGAGGCGGACAATCCGGGAATTCGGTTGATGTGGAGGTTCGCGGCGAAGACCTCAGCGCAGTCGTCTCGTCGGCCACGGCCATCATGGGGAAGATCATGGCGGCGGGTTACGATTACCCGCGACCGAGTCCCGCCAATTTCAACAAGGGCCGGCCCGAAGTGCAGCTTGTGCCCGATCGCGTGAAGGCGGCCAACCTGGGCCTGGACGTCCGCGATGTGGGGTTCATCGTGGAATCCTGCATAGACGGCGCCTTCGTTGGCGAGTTCAACGATCACGGCGACAAGATCGACATAGCACTGAGGGTCAGCGGCACCAAGAACGCGACACACGAAGAAATCGGCCAGATCCCCATCGCCACGCCGAACGGCCACGTCGTGCCGATTGCGTCGGCCGTCGAATTGCGACGGACGACCGCACCGCAGCAGATCAACCACATCGAAGAAATGAGCTCCGTAACGCTGTCGGTGAATTCCAGAAGCGGCCAGCCGCTCACCGACACGATGCGCGAGCTGCAGGACATGATCATTGCTCCGCTCAGGCAAGAGGGGGCGGTGTCGCCCAATGTCACCACCGTGCTGGCGGGCACGGCTGACAAGCTGACGCAGACGCAAAAGGCCCTCATCGGCGACTTTCAAAACACGCTCAGGAGTCCGCAAATCTTCGGCCTGGAAGCCGGATGGTCGCTGCTGGTCGTGTTGGCGCTTCTTTGCGCATTGGTCACGGGCGTGCGTGTGCTTGCCGGAAGTCGCGTGGCGGTGATGGTCGGAATCGTTGTGCTGGGCGGATTTGTCATTGGCATATTCGCCTTGAACCCCGCGATCTTTTTCGCACTCGCCCGCTCACGCGCGTTTCTGGCCCTCTTCATCACCTACCTTCTGATGGCCGGTTTGTACGAGTCCTTCGCCTACCCATTCGTGATTATGTTTTCCGTTCCGCCGGCGGTGGTGGGCGGATTTCTCGCCATCCGCATCGTCCACGAAATCAGCCTTTACGACGTGCAATCCCAGGCGCAGCAACTCGACGTGCTCACCATGCTGGGATTCATCATTCTCGTTGGCATCGTGGTCAATAACGCGATTCTCATCGTGCATCAGTCGCTGATTCACCTTCGCGAAGACGGCCTGCCGCCGGACGAAGCCGTCGCGCTGGCGATTCAGCTCCGAACGCGCCCCATCTTCATGACCGCCACCACGGCGATCTTCGGACTCGCCCCGATGGTCGTCAGTCCCGGCGCAGGCAGCGAACTGTATCGCGGGCTGGGCGCGGTGCTTCTGGGCGGGCTGCTTGTCTCCACCGTCTTTACTCTCGTCGTGGTCCCGGCCATGTTCACCCTCTTCCTGGACTTTCAAAGCTGGTACCGCGCAATCCTCCACCCCAAAAAGAGTCATGTGCTCCCATCAGCTCCCGTATCCCGAGGGGCGCTCCCGACCACTGCCGGCACGGCGCAGTGATTTTCATCCGCCGATGGCCTTTGCCAATTTGAAGCACGGCGTGTAGGGTAAATCATGGACCGACGCCGGTTTGGGCCGGCGAAATCGAGGCCTCTTTTTTCCGGGAAATCGCTATGATTCGATGCATTCTTGCGGCCATTGTCGTTGGCATGTCCGTGCCCACATTCGCTGAAGAGCCAACCCACCCGTTCTCGGTTCACGACATGCTGGCCATGGACCGCATCAGCGATCCGCAGGTATCGCCCGACGGCAAGTCGGTCGTATTCGCCTTGCGGAAGACGGATCTGGAAGCCAACAAAGGCCGGACGGACCTTTGGATGGTTCAGATCGACGGCTCGGACTTGCGGCGAATCACGTCACACCCCGCGTCGGAGAGCAACCCGCGTTGGTCGCCCGACGGAAAGTGGATCTACTTTCTCGCGGCCCGAGGCGACACCTCGCAGGTATGGCGCATTGCGCGAGACGGCGGAGAAGCAGAGCAGGTGACCAGGCAGCCGCTCGACGTCAACGCCTTCGTCATATCGCACAATGGCTCGAGTCTCGCGATTGCGATGGAAGTGTTCCCGGGATTAACACCGACGCTCTCAAAAGCAAAGCTCGACGAACAGGCTAAGAGCAAGAGTACAGGTCGCATCTATGATAAACTGATGATCCGGCATTGGGATTCGTGGGAGGACCAGCTGCGCTCGCACATCTTTGTGGTTCCGACCTGGGGAGGAGACGCCGTTGATGTCATGAGCGCGATGAACGCCGATTCGCCGTCGAAGCCGTTTGGCGGCCCGGAGGAATTCACCTTCGCCTCGGACGACGAGTCGATTCTATTCACGGCCAAGGATGCGGGACGCGAAGAGGCCTGGTCCACGAATTTCGATTTGTACGCGGCTCCCGTTGACGGCCTGTCGCCGCCACTGAACCTCACCGATTCCAACAACGCATGGGATACCACGCCGGTGTTTTCGCCCATGGGAAGACTCGCGTACCTCGCCATGGCGCGACCCGGATACGAAGCCGACAGGTTCAAGATCATCGTAAAAGCCTCCTCCGCGGCCAACTCCTTGCCCATCACCAACGACTGGGATCGTTCGGCCGGCGGGATTGCATGGTCTACGGACGAATCGTTGATTTATGCGACGGCGGAAAACCTGGGACAGCGTTCCCTGTTCTCCATCAACGTCGGCACAAATGCGGTGAAAACCATCGTGCAGGAAGGGAACATCTCCGATTTTCAGGTGGCCGGAGACCGGATTCTCCTCCTGATGGACAACCTGAAATCGCCGTCCGAACTGTACACGGTGATGCCAGACGGCAGCGACTTGAAGCAGATTACGAAGATCAACGCAGAAAAAATTGCGGCGGCGCGGATGGGCGACTACGAGCAATTCCAGTTCAAGGGCTGGAAGGACGAGACCGTATACGGTTACGTTGTCAAACCCGTGGATTTCGACGCTTCCAAAAAGTACCCAGTCGCATTCCTGATTCACGGCGGACCGCAAGGCTCGTTCGGCAATCATTTCCATTATCGTTGGAATCCGCAGGCGTACACGGGGGCGGGATATACCGCCGTCATGATCGATTTTCACGGTTCGACGGGCTACGGCCAGGCCTTTTGCGATTCCATTCGTGGCGACTGGGGCGGAAAGCCGCTTGAGGATTTGAAAAAAGGCCTCGACGCGGCCATCGCAAAGTACAAGTGGCTCGACGGCGATCGCGTGGCGGCGCTGGGCGCCTCGTACGGAGGATACATGATCAATTGGATTGCCGGGAACTGGCCCGACCGCTTCAAGTGTCTCGTTTCGCACGATGGGAATCTCTGCGAACGAATGGCGTATTTCGACACCGAGGAACTCTGGTTTCCCGAATGGGATCACACTTCAACCCCGTGGGACAACCCGGAAAACTATGAAAAGCACAACCCGATCAACTTTGTGAAGAATTGGAAGACTCCGATGCTGGTGATTCACGGCGGCCAGGATTATCGTGTCGTGGATACGCAGGGAATGGGGACGTTTACAGCCCTTCAGCGGCGCGGGATTCCCAGCAAATTCCTGTATTTCCCGGATGAAAACCATTGGGTGCTCAAGCCGGCCAACAGCATTCTCTGGCATGAGACCGTGATCGGCTGGCTGGATCAGTGGACGAAGAAATAAACGACGACCGGCGATGGAGTTCCACATACCCGGACCCGAATATCGAGGTGCTATTTGAATACGATACAGAAACTCTATCAGGCAGGACAGTCAACGTGGTGCGACAATCTCAGCCGCGCGATGATCGATTCGGGTGAGCTTCAGCGGCTCATTGACCTCGGCGTTGTGGGAATTACGTCAAACCCCACGATCTTCATGAAGGCGATCACCGGCAGCAACGATTATGACGAACGGATTCACCAACTCCTCGATGAGGGAGTGTCGGACGTAAACGAACTATACGAGGGGCTGGTCCTGCCCGACATCGCCGACGCCGCAGACACCCTTCGCCAGGTGCACGATCGCACCAATGGAATTGACGGATTCGTAAGCCTGGAAGTCAATCCGCTGCTGGCGTACGACACGCAGGCTACGGTGTCCGAGGCCCGCCGGCTTCACGCCGAGCTGGACCGTCCCAACATCTTGATCAAGGTGCCCGCGACGCCGGAGGGTATTCCCGCGGTCGAAACGCTGATCGGCGAGGGTATCAGCGTCAACGTGACGTTGATCTTCTCGGTGGGCGTCTACGAAGAGGTGATGCAGGCTTACCTCAGCGGGCTGCAGCAGTACGCAAAACGCGAGCGCGATCTGTCCAGGGTCGCGTCGGTGGCGTCCTTTTTTGTCAGCCGCGTCGATGTCGTCGTCGACAGGATTCTAGAACAAAAGAAAGCCGCAGCGCCCGGTGCGGCGAAATTGGCGGGCAAAGCCGCCATTGCCAATGCCGATGCCGCCTATGCGCGATTCCTCGATGTCTTCGACGCCAGAGGGCCTTTTGGTGAATTGCAAAAGCGGGGCGCTCGAGTGCAGCGACCGCTTTGGGCAAGCACGAGCACCAAGAATCCCGCATATCCCGACACGATCTACGTGGACAATCTGGTGGCGGCGCACACGGTAAACACCATGCCGCCTCAGACCATCGACGCCACGCTGGATCACGGAAAGGTTGGGCCGCTTCTGGGCACGGGCGTGAAGCAATCCCACGGAATTCTCGCCGAGCTGGCCGGCATGGGTGTGGATCTCAAGAAAGTTACGGACGATCTTTCGCGCGACGGCGTCAAGCTATTTGTCGATTCGTTCGAATCGCTCCTCAAAGCGCTTTCCAGCAAGCAGGCGACCGTCCGCGCCGGCTGAATGTGAAGCAGTCAACGTAACGAACGTCGTCGCTGGCGAACCGCGGCCCGCAGCAACGAACTGGGGTTTCGACTCTGCATTCGTTTCCCCGGGCCAACGCTCTCCTGCGAGACCGCCCCCGGAACATATTCCCCCCGGCACTGGCGGCAGCGACGAAGTGATCCCACTTCCACCGGATGCACCACGACCGGAAATGCGCAGTGCGGACACAGCACGTACATAGGCTTCATCATTTGCTTCCCCCCCCCCGAAAATTATCTGATATCGCTTGGTGTCCGGCGTCGATGACGGCGCGCGGAATTCGCGCCGTGCCGTGAAATCCGGACGTCCATTCAAACTTGAGATGCGCCGTCCTGGGCGGCGCTGGATGTCATGATGTGGCTTTCAGGCGATATGTTGCATCGCCGGCATCGGGCGAACCGTGATTCGCGGTTCGGGTGTAATCTCTAATGGCTCCTGCGACGGATGATTTCCTTTCCTCCGAGAATTCCCGTCTTATTCTGAGTCGCATGTTTGTTGTGAGGAATCAGGCGCGAGGAGTCTTCGACTGCCGGACCGACGATTTCGTCGAGCAACAACACGCCGTCCTGCGTTCCGATGGGCATGATGTCCGTCGAAAGGATTGACTCCATGAATTCCTGATCGAAGAGGAACGCGTCGGCCGCGGACCGGTCGTCCATCAGGTCCAGATCGTCATCGACGTGGTTGAGCCCCAGCAGGTGTCCGGCCTCATGGGCAGCCACATTGCCGATGGCCACTCCCATTTCCTCGGCCGTCGGCACCGATGAAAAAAGAGACGGCGTAAACGATTCCGTAAAAATGATGGCGTCATCGCAAAAATCCGAGTCGTAGAGGTCGACATTTTCCGCGATGCCAAAGGCTTGATCGTTGAAGCCGCCGAAGAATACCGTCGAAAAGTCGCAATCCGTTCCAGGCGTGAAATCATCACTGCTCTCGATGACGACATTAAAGCGTTCATAGTTCTGCCGCATGATATCGACGATCGTTTGCTTGATTTCCTGCGTTTTTCCCGTGTAGGCTCGGTCGATGGCACCGGCGTCAAACGACGCCAGGTCCAAATGGCCAAGCACGGGCGAATCGACCCTGCCACCGTCGAACTTCAAAAATAGCATTTGTTGCTGCGGCAAAGGCGTTTCGCCGCCTCGCTGAAACTGCACCTGGGCGGTATAGGACCCCGTGCGGCGATTGGGGTCGGCAAACGCCGAACGAGTCACAACCAGAAAATACCCGTCGTCGGCATGCCGGGCCACAAAATCAATATGCGAATCAAGATTCTGATCGCTTCGGTCATCGTTGTCGCTGACGAGGCGGCCCTCTCCATCGAAGATGGCAATCGAAACGTCCAGCGAGGCCACAGCCGACGCGTCCACCAGGACTCGATCTCCCGACGAAAGGCTTCCCAGCAGGAATACGTCCAAGTCATCCCCTGATGAAACCGTACCCTTGAGCCGGATCAGGCCCGACGCCTCCGGTACGCCCACGACGGCGTCGCCAAAGTCGTCATTGGGCTCTCCGGACGTCTTGCCAAGAGGGCTTTGCGCGGCCGGGTCCGCATTTCCATCGACGTAGTTTGACGTGTCGCCGGGAACCGTACCCGCCGGACAACCCAAAATGGCAAAACCCGATATCATCAAGCCCGTCCACGCGCAACGACGCGCCAGCAGACGCCAAATCTCAAGACTGGTACGGTTTTTCAAGCGGCAACTCCAAAGTCGCACATTGTGGCCTCCCTTAACCCCGCGCCGGAGTTTCGGACGGTCACTACCCGCCATGCTATGGGCAAACCAGAAGTGCAATCAACTGGCATTCACGGTTTCCCACAAGTTTTCTAGTGTTCGAGCAGGCATCCGCCCAGCATCATCAAATCGCGGGCCGGCGGATCACTGGCCTTCAGCCAGACCGGATTCTTTGGATCATAGGCCAGGGCCAGTGCGCGAACCGCCGCCTCGTCGCCGCCGACGGAGTCCAGCAACATGCGGGCGGAGTCCTGATCGCCGAGCGGGAATACCGTGCTGTAAATGGGAGCACGTCCAAACTCCTGAGCTTCCAGCAACTGCCGCAGGCTCGCGGTGACATCCATGATGTCATGGGGATCCTTGGTATGGACCAGGCCCAGCAAATGACCGATTTCGTGGCTCGCCACGTTCGCCAGCGCCTGGCTCATGGCCGACACCGTGGGCCGCAACGTATCGAAGACTTCAAACGTGTCGGTGAATACGATGGCGTGCTGGGCGCTGAGGTCATTGTACTCATCCACCCCGTCGGCCACTCCAAGCAGAGCCGGATCGTACGTGCCGAAATAGACGCGGCTGATTGACGAGTCCTGCGTATTCGTCTCACTGGTGGACAGGATGGTCACGTTGTATGGCGCAAAGCGTTCTCGAACTTTGGCCACAATTTGCGAGATCATCGCGGGCGTCAGCTTTTCGTAATCCGCGGAAATCTTTCCAGCGTCGAATGCCGGCACAGCAATGGCAGGCCGCGTCCCGATTTTTACGTTACGTCCCCCTTCAAAGTCCAGAATGAACGTGTCCTGATGCGGCTGCGGAATCGGCGCGGGAAATTCGATCGCGGCCGTGAGTTGGTACGCACCGGAAGAATCAAACCCCGGTGTGGCCGCGAAGGCCACGAGACACGATGATGACGGTCGCCGAACGGTTACGTCGATAAACGGGCCCTGGCGCCCCAGGTAGATATTGCGGTGATCGTTGATGAGCAGCGTGCAGCCCGTATCGTCGAAGAGGCCCAGCGCCCCCAGAAGTCCCGAGTCCACGTTCACTTCGACGCGCACCCGATCGCCGGGCAGTACCTGCCCAAGATCGTACACATCCACATCGCCGCTTCCGCTGATGCGCCCCTTGATGAGCTGAGGCTCTTCGGCTGTGGCCACAAATTGAGCGAGTTCGAGAACGTGATTATCGCCGGTTTCGACGCTCGTGGGTGTGTCGGGCCCGACTTCCAGGCCCAGCGTGGGCCGCTGACCGTCAGCCGAGAGTGTTGCAGCCTCGTTGCCGCAGGCGGCAATCGCACCGATGAAAAAAATCAGGCTGATCGCGTAACCCAGCGCGGTACAAAGAATGACCCGGCGCGCGGCATGCGCGCAGTGCGGCTTGTGGACGTACACAGTTCTTCCCCCTCAGCGACTGCAACGGATGCAGCCGGCCTGTCGGCCTCTGGAATT
The DNA here is from genome assembly GCA_964501365.1 of uncultured Phycisphaera sp. Taxonomy (GTDB): domain Bacteria; phylum Planctomycetota; class Phycisphaerae; order UBA1845; family UBA1845; genus CAZAMB01. Next base: position 186,055 of record CAZCST010000001.1, read on the forward strand.
CAAGGCGGCATGGGATTGGTGTTTGTGCTGCTCCCGCGCGTCTTCCCCCGACGTGGCAGCTTTCCCCTTGCAGCCCCCGTGCTTCGTCCCCTCCGAACCAACCTTACGATACGAGGCAGGAAGCGAGGGATCGTTGGGATTTCGGAAGTTCTCGGACTTACAATCGGTTCGCTGTGCAGGTCGCGATCGGATGGTGGAAAATAAGCGACACCGAAAGATGGGTTCGATACGACATTTTTGTTTGTGGCCACAGAGGTCACGTCCTGACAGGGACTTATGTTCCGGCGGGAGGTGAGAAAAAGCCCAAGCGCGGGGGTAAGCGCGGGCTCGGAGGAGGGGTAACGAAGACCAACCTGGGATTGCCGAATTTCGATTTTCGGTTGTCGATTGGTGCGCATGGTGAGTCTCCGGTCGGATAGTCTGCCCGCCTTGTTCTCATCTGAATAACATGCGCGGCGCGCAGAGATTTGGCAGAATTTGCGATCAACAGGTTTGACGCCGTATGGATTCAAGGTCCCAAATCCGAAGAGGCTGGACCTAGGCCACTGGTACCCTCGTCCGGTTTGCACTTGGCATCCATGTACCGCGATCGATGTCGAACTCCATGTCCCAGCCAACGCCGTCAAATTGCTGGCGTTCTCGCGGAATTGTGCCGTAGACTTGAATCGGCAGTCTGCTTGGATCCATGATCTTCTGCTGTTCCGGGGCAAGGAGCACCTCTGAAATTCTTTCTTCAGGCATCTGGGAAGGATTGATCCAAAGGAACTTGGAACCAATCGGTGCAGATGCGGAACGCCGCAGAAAGAGATCGGCGTAGTAGGAAAGGAATTGTTCATGATAAAGGTTTCGTTGGGTTGATTGAAGGAAATTCCATTTATCCAGCATTTCAAGAAGGAGTTGCCAACCCTGGTGATTGGCAGGCAATCTTCCAACGTCAAGCCCACCAAGCACTTGTTTCCGCATCTCCAGCGAATAGTCGGCAATCTCCTGCGCTTGCCCGGCGGTGAATGATGGAAACCTCAGTAATAGCTCGCTGATCGCAGATTCGCTACCTAGCTTCGCTTGCCGCACGAGCACTGAATGAGGAACGAACCGGACCCACCTGATCTTATAAATTGGTTCCTCGATGGCGAACAGGAGCATTGCAACAATCACAAAGATTGGGCGGAACTTGCGCAGGCCCCACCCAATCGATTGCGGTGAAAGGACAGTGCCGCATTCGGGGCAACTTGTGCTGACGATGCCGGTGAGGTTGTACTTGCATTTGCGGCAGTGGGGTTCGTCGCCAATGCGCTTGCCTCGCAGGCCGACGATCAAGAGGGCCAACGTCAACAGAAAAATCGAGATCAAAACCAGCGGCAGCATACCCCTCTATTTTAGCCCCCGGACTAGCGTTGGGATCGCCGCCCCGCACTCCGGACAAACGCCGGTCACGTTGCCCGTGAGGTTGTAGCCGCATTTCACGCACGATCCTCGACGCCTTCGTTTCTTAATTCGGCGTTTCGATGAATAAGAGAAATACCAAATGGGATACAGCGAGAACAATGCGGCAATAATCCATGCCTGTGCATCCGCGTCGTAGGAGGTCTCCGTCCTTCTAAGCCATTGCCCGTCTCTTAGATCCCAGGAATCATCGGACGCCCCTGTCAGATTCGCGGGAATAACGTGATAACCAGACTGGTGGGAATAGGACGCAAAGCGACACCATAGATAAGTAGGCGCGCCTGACTCAAAAAAGTTTCTTCGCAAGATGTATCCGCCCTCCTTTGAGTTCAGTGCTTCCTTTTCGTCATCCTGAAGATCGGTCCACTTTCCGCGCAGTATAAGCCGCCCTCCAAGGGAGCGCGACTCGTGAGAAATCGAGAATGCAACCGGACTTCCCAGCCATCTATAGCTTCCCAAGTGTAAAAAAGGCGGTGCATAGGAGGGGGCCTTACATAAATATGCGATCAGCGAGCTGATACTTAGGGCGAATAGGGCGGCAACGAAGGCCCAGTGCAACAAACTCAAAGCTCGCCGTAAAAGTCTGATCATGCCGCCCTGGTAAATGATGCCCAGACCTCGCTATCGAGAATTCGCAATATCGATTATCAGAACGCCGTCCCGCACTCCGGGCAAACGCCAGTCGTATTGCCAGTCAGATTGTAGCCGCATTTGATGCACAGGCCGCGACGACGGCGACGATGACGGCGAACGGGACCACGAAACAACGAGATCGCAGGGTAGAATCCAAGAATACCAGCAACCAAAAGCAAGGATTCAGCAGTGGAATCAAACAAATAGTCGCGATTGACCATTTCCCCGAATTCGTTATCAACTCTAACCAGCCATAGAGTCGGGAATCTTGCACTGCCCCATTCGCTAATTTCAAACTTCGATTTAGATCGATAGCCGGGCGAATGCTCCAACGGTCGAAAGGACTTTCGTTCGGAGGTAATCTTGAACCTCTTGTTAATGAAAATAAGCTCTGTTGTGTAATGCGAAGTTTTGGTACCGGTAGACATGAAGCGATAGAGCACTCGGTTAGTGGTCGTCGAGCCAATCGTAAATGTTGCGACAGAGATAGCGAAGATCAAACTTGCCATCCCGCCAAGGAGTATGATGAGTATTCTGCGGATCATGTTGGCCTACCGCATTCGGGACAAATACCGGTCAATTGCCGGATTCATTCACTGGTCAGATTGTAGCTGCATTTGACGCAATGCCGGATGGTCCGGGTTTGGTGCATCGATGATTGGGTCGTGAATCATCGTGTTTGATTCGCCCTCACCCCCGGCCCCTCTCCGGCGGGAGAGGGGAGTACGGGATTGGGGATTCGTCCACCCAGGGTAGCCACAAAAGGCGTGGCAACCCTGGGCTGTGATCCGTTGCCCCTTCAGGGCAAATTCAAGCCGTTGGCGCTTCGGGTTCGGGTTACTTGAGTGGTTCGACGCGAGTTGGGGGTTCGAACGTGATCTTTGCGGGGCCCTGCGCCGATTGGCCCACAAAATACTTGGACCACCATTTGGGGAACTTGGCCGTGGCCTTGAAGTGGTTCTCCGACACCGTCCGGACGGAGCCCTGCTTGGCGATTTCCTCCGGGCAGCGGCCCACGGTGACGGGAGTCGGAATCTGCTGCGTGCCGCGCATGATGGTAAGGTTCATCTTTCCGCCGGGTCCACGAGCGCGAATCATGGCGCTGAAATTCTCGACCACCTGCATCCCTTCGCCCTTGAGCGGCACACCGTCCACCTCAAAGATCACGTCATCGACCTGCATTCCTGCCCGCTCGGCGGCCGTGTTGGGAATGATGCGCCCGACCTTCACGCCCACGGCCCCCGGTGGCAGGCGCGGATGCTCCTCCGCACTGGCGCTATACGTCTGCAAATTGATCCCCAGAAATCCGCTGCGGTCGTACACGTGATGGTTGAGGTACGCGGTGCGTACGATGTGCTCGATGCGAAGCAGAACTTCGAGCTTGGGATTCGCCCGATAGGCGTCACGCAACTTGCCGAAGGCCGGCGCGCCGATTTCGATCAGCCCTGCGCTGGCCTCTTCGCGTTCCTTGTACGAGGGGGAGCCGAGCTTAGGGATGAGCGTGTCGGCGCTTTGGGCAGCCGTGGCGTCCAGCGGGAGGCGGAACTCCTCATCAGTTACGGCCTCAATTTCGCTGCGTATCGCATCGGTCAGATCGACTTCCTCGTTCTGTGGCGGCAATGGCTGTGGTTGCACCTGAATCTGCACCTGCGCCGAGACTGCGGAAATAATCCGACAGCACAGGAGCAAGGCCAGGATGGTTGGAATTCGATTACGACCCACGCAAAAAGTATCCACCCCCGCCACCCTCGGAGCAAGCCGCCACTGCAGTATTCGACAATTCCAGACCAGATGGGCCAAATTTGGCGGGAGCCTGATTTACGCTAGAATGGCCCTTCGCAGCACGAAACGGGCCATGACGACAGAGCACCAAGGTGCAACCGCGATGAGTACGACGCTGGCCCGGAATTAGAAGTGAAGAGTGCAGAAATCGGGCTGGCTGAGCTTGCTTCACCAGTGGATGCATAGGCAACAATGGTCGCCAATTTAGACATTTCTCGTCAGAACCTGATTGATTTCTGCCGCAAACACCACGTTCAAAAGCTCTCTCTATTCGGATCGGTGCTGCGGAATGATTTTTCGACAAGCAGCGACATCGACGTGCTGGTCTCCTACGACCCTGCTTACCCAGTCGGCTTTCGAATCTTCGACATGGAGGACGAGCTCTCACGAATCTTCCACAATCGCCGGGTGGACATCGTGAACGAAAAGTTCTTGAATCCTCGCCTCAAAGCCCGAATCCTCAGCGAGGCTCAGGTTCAATATGAGCAAGGATGATCTCGTTTACATCGGACACATGGTCGATATGGCAATGTCCGCCGTTTCCAAAACAGAAGCGATCACCCGCGATAGGTTCGATAGCAATGAGAATCTGCGGCTTGCCGTAACCCATTTGATTCAGACCATCGGTGAGGCCGCCCGGCATGTCTCCGAGGACTTTTGCCTGCGACACCCCGAAGTTCCATGGCGCAAGATTGTGGGCATGCGCCACAAGGTCGTTCATGACTACCTGCACGTGGACTACGACCTGGTCTGGGACGTGGCTACGATCGAACTGCCGCAACTCGTATCACGATTGAAGGCAATTTGTCCGACGTAGCGGGCGATTGTTTCAAAACACCCCATAGATATAATAAGAAGCTGAATTCAATGACCGTTACTGCACTAAGGGGATACGATGACCGTCGCTACTGTTGATCATAAAGTTGCTGACATCGGACTGGCCGAGTTTGGCCGCAAGGAAATCGTCCTTGCCGAGCACGAAATGCCCGGCCTGATGGCGATTCGCGAGGAATATGCAGCCCGCAAGCCGCTGGCCGGGGCGCGCGTAACCGGTTCGCTGCACATGACCATCCAGACGGCCGTGCTGATCGAGACGCTGGCCGAGCTGGGGGCCCAGGTCCGCTGGTGCAGTTGCAATATTTTCAGCACGCAGGATCACGCGGCCGCCGCCATCGCAGCGGCGGGTATCCCCGTGTTCGCGTGGAAGGGCGAAACTCTCGAAGAATATTGGTGGTGTACGTTGCAGGCCCTGAACTTCCCCGAGGGCGGGCCGAACCTGATCGTCGATGACGGCGGCGACGCGACCATGCTCATCCACATGGGCTACGAGGCCGAAAACGAATTCTCCAAATCGCGAAAGCTGCCCGACCCATCGAAAGCCGACAACGAAGAAATGGAAATCATCCTGAAGCTCATCCGCGATGAACTGGGCAACGACGCGCAGCGCTGGCATGGAGTGGCCAAGGACGTCATCGGCGTCAGCGAAGAAACGACAACCGGCGTCAAGAGGCTCTATAAATGGCAGAAAGATGGGACGCTGCTTTTCCCCGCCATCAACGTCAACGACAGTGTGACCAAGAGTAAATTCGACAACGTCTACGGTTGTCGCCACTCGCTCATCGACGCCCTGAACCGCGCAACCGACGTGATGCTGTCGGGCAAGGTCGCGGTGGTCTGCGGCTACGGCGACGTGGGCAAGGGCTGCGCCCAGAGCCTTCGCGGACAGGGCTGCCGCGTCATCGTCACCGAGATCGACCCGATCTGCGCACTCCAGGCTGCGATGGAAGGCTATCAAGTGCTGACGTTGGAGGATGTCGTCGCAACGGCCGACGTCTTCGTCACCACCACCGGCAACAAGGGCATCATCCTCGCCGCCCACATGGCAAAAATGAAAAACCAGGCGATCGTCTGCAACATCGGACACTTCGACAACGAAATCGATATGGCCGGCTTGAAGAAAACGCCGGGTGTCCGCAAAGAGAACATCAAGCCGCAAGTGGACAAGTGGATCTTCCCCGACGGCCATTGCATTTTGGTGCTGGCCGAAGGCCGACTCGTAAACCTCGGCTGCGCGACGGGTCATCCGAGCTTCGTGATGAGCAACAGCTTCTCGAATCAAGTGATCGCACAGGTCGAGCTATTCGAGAATGCGGCCAACTATGAAAAGCGCGTTTACACACTGCCCAAGCACCTCGATGAGAAAGTCGCGCGGTTGCATTTGGCGCAACTCGGCGTAAAGCTCACCAAGCTTCGCCCGGATCAGGCCAGTTACGCCGGCATTCCGACAGACGGCCCCTACAAGCCGGACCATTACCGCTACTAGCCGTTGGTCTAAAGCGTCTTGAGGAATGCGATAAGCGCCTTCTTGTCGTCGTCCGACAGATCGTGCCCGAACGTGTGGCCGGGGACTGCCCGAGTCTTTGTCCCAGGTGGCCCCTTCCAACCCGTTGGTACGTAATCATCGCGCAGGCGTTTGGGGTCAAACCAATCTTCCAATGTTGCGATGGACCCGTTGTGCTCGAACGGACCTCGATACCACACGCCCCTCAAAGACGGGACCTTGTAGTATCCGGTCCCGCGCCGTGTGTTCAAAGTCAGACGCCGATCGGTTCCGACGCATCGATCAAGAATGTCGTACTTCCCTCGATGATCCTCTGGAATGGTAAAGCCTGAGGCCGGAGTCAATTTATTGTTTGTATACAGCGGCGGTGTGTGACACCGGTTGCAGCCCTCTTGCTCGAAGATATCCTGTCCGCGCGCCGCCAATTCGTCAAACTTGTTCGGGTTTGGCGGCGGCTTGAGAGAATACGCAAACAACGCCAGCGCATATAGCTGTTCGTCGCTGTAGCGCGTGAGCATTTCCGGCTCAGGTCGTTTCCCACCGAACAGGACCGAGAGTGGCACAAAGTCGCCGAACTGCGCCAGGTCGTCGCCTCCCTGATTAAGCGCGGCGTAGCGCATCAAATCTTCGATCGATCGATGTTGTTGCAGCCCCGTGCGATCGAGGTAACGCCGGTCGCGCACGCCGATCAAATTCGGCACTTGTACCGGTACCGATGGCATGGTGCGGTGACGCGCTATGATGCCGGGCGGAATGGCCTCATGTGCCGAGGCCAGTTCCTCGATCGACTTCTCATCGGGACCTGAACCAAGCCCGGATTGAATCCAGGGCGTGGTGAAGAGCAGGCGTTCCAGCGTTCGCGCCTCTTCGACATCCTGTAACGATCGGTAGTCGTAGGCCAGCGCGCGATCGAACGGGAAGTTCCCTTGCGCGCCTTTGATGACGCTTCCGTCTGGCATGACGCGACTGTGGCACATTCCGCAGGCCAGGATTCCGATTTCAATCTTTCCCTTTTCTTGGACTACGTAACAGAAGAATGGCAGCTTTCCTTCGCTGTCGATGGGGGGATTGACGGCGCTGAACCATGCTGGATCCCGCAGATACGACCCGTCGCCGGGCTTGGGGCCCAAACTACCCAACCGCTCCATCCCGATCGGGGCGTCAAAGACGATCTCGCCGGCACGGACCCAGTCAGCCTCTGTCTTAAGCACGCTGGAATCAAACGCAATGACCGGGTCTTGCTGTTGAAGCCAATCGATGTATCCCGGAGGCTCTTTGCCTGGCGCATAGACTGGATAGTTCTTGTAGATAGGGCGGACCGGAATACGGTAATAATACTCCGCCGACATGTGTCTCGGAGAATACGGCGCATTCGCCAGGGGAAGCTCCAAAGACGCCATAGCCTCGTCGTCCCAAATTCGCGGGATGGACACTGGTCCCGTCGTGTCGGATTCCACTTTTCGAGAAGAAGGCTTGCAGGCTGTCAGGCTAATACTTACGAACAGGACGAACACAAGAAATGAAACTAAGAAGTTGCGTTTCATCATCGTCCTCAGTGAACTAAAGAGTCTTCAGAAATGCAATAAGCGCCTTCTTGTCGTCATCCGACAAATCGTGCCCGAACGTGTGGCCGGGCACGGCCCGCGTCTTCACGCCCGGTCCCCTCCAGCCCGTGGGAACGTAATCATCACTCAACCGCTTGGGATCGAACCAATCTTCCAGTGAATTGACTGAACCGGAGTGTTCGTACAATCCGCGGTACCAGAGTCCGCGCAGCGACGGAATCTTGTAATACCCGGTTCCTTTGCGGGTCTTGAGTGCCAGACCTGGATCGGTGCCGACACGACGTGTGGAAATATCCAGGCCACGTTTGTAAGCGTCGTCGGGGGGACCAAAGCCTGTAACGGCAACCAGCTTGTTGTTGGTGTAGATCGGCGGTGTGTGACATTCGGCACAGCCCTCGCCTTCGAAAACCTTCTGTCCGCGTTTGGCTAGGTCGTCGAATGGGAATGGGCTCTTGGGTGGCTCAAGCGAATAGATGTACATACCCATCGCCCACATCGCCTCGTCCGGTAGACGCGAATGAAGTCTTTGATTGATTTCAGGAACCATCCTGTGCGGACCGAAGACGCCATCGTCCGCGAATTCTACGAGAATTCCATATCGGGCAATATCGGCGGGACCGCGGTTGGCGTGCGTTCCCGTGGCATCCAAGTATCGTCGATCCTTGACCCCGATGAGATCGGCCATTCGCGTGATGAAAAAAGGGCTGCCGTTGAATCGGGCAAAGGTCGTCCCATCAGGATCGCCCACATCCTGCTGTTGAAATCGATCAACCTCCTCGTCGCTCATCACTCTAAACCGCGCATGCACGTCGTCGGAATGCCAAGGAACCCCATACATCTGATAAAACTTTTCCCCTTTGGACAGCTTCGGGGTTGGATACAGCCCAGCCAGCAAGATATCGAACGCAGGTGAATCCGCCAGGTCGAAGTTGGACGGAGCTCCGCGAAGTACGGTGCCATCGGGCATGAGGCGACTGTGGCAGCCCGAACAGCTGGAAACTCCGATCTTGAGCTTGCCGTCGCGGTCCACAACCCATCGGGCGTCGAGGATGATTCCATCCTTGGTGAGGACGTTGTGAGATGCATCGCGGCCCGAATCGATGGCGGCAGCATCAGTAAAATAATTCAGGACAACCGGATCGTCGGACCGCATGACCTCCGTATCGAGTTCTTCGAAAACGCGACGCCCGGCCTCGATCCAGTCTTTTTTGCTGACAAGCTTTTCCGGCTCTATGAGCGGTTTGGGACCTTGTGCCTTCAACCAATCGCGATACCCGGGAGGCTCCTTGTCGGGGTGATAGACGGGGTACGTCCGCAGGTTGTCGATGGGGGCAGCGTAGTATTCTTTTTCACTGTAAAAGCTCGGAGCCGCGCCAAGGCCGGTCAGTGGCGTCGCCCAGTTGGCGAGCGCCTTTTCATCCCAGATTTTGGGCACGACGATTTTGTCAGAATCCTGATGACCGTCGGGAGTCGATTTTGAACACTCCAAGAGCGAGAAAAGCAGCCCCAGCGCCGAACAGCACAGCAGAATCCGGGTCATCTATGCACCCTCGCAATGCTCCCAGGAAAGGCCGCCCAAGCGCCTTAGCCCACTCGCCGAATGGTCAGGAAAGGGGGAACTCGGCAGGCCGGATTTCGACGATCTCAATATTCGGATAGTTGGCGTAGTCCGTCGCCTGCCGCCGCGCCTCGTCGAGACTGGCCGCATATACGCGATACTGCTTGACCGCCGGCGCGGCCTTTTCACCCTCGATTTTGTACTTGTAGTAAATGATATATGGCTTCAGCATGGGGCAACGAATAGCGAGGAACCGGCATTCCTGCAAGTCCGCACTATTTCTCCTGCATCACTTTGGCCTTGAGTTCCTCGAACCAGTTCACCATCACCGTGGGCTGTTGCGACTGCTGGCGAAATTCATTGGCCGGTCGGATGAACAGAAACTGCTTCCCTTCTGCCGAGACGTCGACCGGGCCATTGTAGAACTGGTTCTTGACCTCAAAGAGCAGTCGCGGAGCCGATACGTGCAGGGTATCCCCTTCGACACTAACCGGCACCGCCATAAGTTTGCCTTCGGTCGTGTAGAAAAGTTCTTTCCCATCGGGCGACCATCGGGGCGCGAATCCCCGCCCGGCCGAAACCTTGATCTTCGCGCCAGGTCGCAGAAATGGACGGACATAAATTTCGAACTCCCCGGATTCGTTGGACACATAGGCGGCCCACTTGCCGTCCGCAGAAAGAAATGGACCGCGCTCGGTGAACTGTGTGGCCAGGAAGACCTCCGGCGCCGCTTTTGGATCGTCTAGCCGCAAATAATACATGTCGACGTCTGTCCCCGGGTTGCGTTGGAAAAAGGCGAGTATGGACCCGTCGGGAGTCATCGACGTGGGTACCTGGAAGTCCTCACTTGTCGTGAGTCGCTCGACTTCCGCCGTGCCGTCGGCGAGCTGGCGATACAGGTTGAAGCCGCCCTTTCCACGATTGGATGCAAAAATGATCCATTTCCCATCCGGGCTCCAGCGGGGATTCTGATCCACCGACTCGTCCATGGTCAGACGCATGAAGCTGTCGCGCTCCACCTCCAGAATCCAAATATCCATGTTTCCACCGTCAGAGATGGCCGCCGCCAACCGCTTCCCGTCGGGAGAAATGCGGGCGTCCAGGTAGTCCCGCTTCTGCTGCGAAATGGGTGTTTCCTTGCCCTCGCGGTCGATCCAGACGGGTAGTTTCTGTTCGCCGCCGGCCAACCCCCCGACGTAGACCAACGTCCCAGTTTTCGAAAACGTACTCTGAACACTTCCGTAGGTGGACGCCGTCAACAGGCCTTCCAGCACCGGCACCGGCTGGCCCGTCGTCTCCAATTTCCGAGCGTCAAAGGGAACGGCCATCAGTGTGTTGTTTCGGCCGAACACAAGGTGCCCCGTGGGAACATACCTTGCGTAATTTCCCCCCTTAAAGACGGTCTTCTGCTGAGCCGTATCAAGGTTCACCGAAAGAATCAGTGCGTCGGTATACTCGCTGTTCTTGTCCGTAGCGGTGAAGATCGCGGTTTTTCCGTCGGGCAGAATTTGGGGCCAGCGGTGCGTCGGCGTCGCCTCACCCTGTCCCGCATCGGTGAGCTTCACCGGTTCTCCGCCGGCCGCGGGCACCTTCCAGATGCCCGATCGGGGGTTGGGCGCGAATACGATCGTTCCGTCGGGCCCCCAGCTTCCCCCACGCATGTCCTGGGCATCGCAGATCGTCATCGCGGGTCCGCCCAGCACGGAGACCTTTTTGAGCTTGGCCTTTTGACAAAACGCAATCCACTCGCCGTTTGGCGAGAAGAAGGGACAGGATGCGTCGTCGGTGTTAGCCAGGGGCAGGGCTTCCGGCTGGTTCAGGTGTCGCAGATACAGCTGCCTGCCGGACGTGTTGCCACCTGCAAAAACGATCCGCGTGCCATCGGGCGAAATGTCCATCATCATCCCCGGAACCCCGTTCAAGGCCTGGTTTTCCGGAATGGACATCGTCAAACGCATCACCGGCTGTTTCTGCGGGCGAGCACCAACCCATAAGCCCACGACTCCGGCCAGTAGCACAAGGGAAATCACCCAGGGCAGGCGTCGAGGCAGCGCCGCCCACCGATTCGCAGATCGAACTTCGGCCAGCGCCGCACCGCCCAGCCGCAGGATCGACGAGGAAGGGTCCGTCAGGCCGTTGTCCAGCTCGATTCGGGCGTCGCCGATGTCGCGCAGCCGCTTGTTTCGATCCTTCGCCAGGCATCGGCGAAGGAGCAGGTGAATCGTGGGGGGCGTCCCCGGCGGAAGCAACGCCCACTCCGGCTCCTTATGCAGAATCGCGCCAAGCGAGTCGGTGATCGTCTCGCCGCTGAATATCCGAGCCCCCGACAAGCACTCGAACAGAACACATCCAAATGCCCAGATGTCCGTTCGCTTGTCGACCGAGCGCCCCCGGGCTTGTTCGGGGCTCATGTACGCCGCCGTGCCCAGAATGACCCCAGGCCGCGTGTAGTCGGCCGTGATCGTTGGTGAATGCGCGACCTCAGTGGGCGACATCGACGGCGAAGAGCTCCCTTCCCCAGCAAGAGCCTTGGCCAGACCAAAATCCAGAATTTTTGTCGCCCCGTCGGGTCCGATTTTGATATTGGCCGGTTTCAAATCGCGGTGAACAATGCCACGTTCATGCGCCGCCTCAAGCCCTTCCGCGATTCTGCGGCACACCTCCAGCGATTCGTCGATCGCAAGCGGTCCCTGCGCCAGTCGCTCGGAAAGCGTCTGCCCCTCGGCCAGCTCCATGTCAGCAGTCGCTTGCCGTCGTACTCTTCAAACCCGTAAATGCCGGCGATATTCGGGTGGTTCAAAGTGGCCAGTGCCTTGGCCTCGCGCTCAAATCGAAGGATGCGCTCCTTGTCCTGCGCCAGCGTCGGCGGCAACACCTTGATGGCCACGTCGCGATCCAGCCGCGTATCCCGCGCGCGGTAGACTTCGCCCATCCCGCCCGCGCCAAGTGGCGACATGACTTCGTAGGGACCGAGCGGGGTGCCTGGAGACAACGTCATCGCTTCTTGAATTCCTCCCGCCAATTGAGAACCACGCGAATGCGCGGCGCCTGCTTTTCCCATTCGGCAGGCTGGACCATCACAAAATCGCCGTCAGGAAGAACATCATAGATTCCCCACAAGTCGGTCGTGGCAATCCCGGCAGTCTCGAACAACTTCTGGGGCACGGATAACTGCAATCCCGCGTCCCAGTCCACGTCGACGGCATACATGACTTCCTTGTTGTCGAGGAAGAAGAGCTTCTTCCCATCGCGCGACCACACCGGCTCATGGCCACCGGCCTGTGAGACTTGCCTCTTGTTGCCGGCATCCGACAGTGTCCGAACAAATACTTCGTACCGACCCGTCTCATTGGAGATATAGGCAAAGTGCTTGCCGTCGGGGGCGAACATGCCGCTTGATTCGTCGGCCGCACTGTCCAACACGGTTTCCGTCAGTCCAGGTTGGCCCCACCGGTAGAGGGCAATGTCGCTACGGTGATCCGGCGATACTTCCTCGAGTGTCACCAGCAATTGGGTCCCGTCTGGCGAGAAAGACGTCGGGTTGATTTCGTCGGAGCCTTCGATGGGAACAGGCTCGGCCGCGCCGCTACCGTCGGCTCGCTTGCGCACGACCCTTGGCGGCTTTTCCGGAATGATTTGCTTAAACACGATCGCCAGACTGTCGGGTGTCCACACGGGATTCCAAGTTTCCCCAACGTTGTTCACCAGTGTGAGTGACCGACGTGCCAGGCTGAAGCTCCAAAGATCGATATTCCGACGCAGCGTCGTGACGATCACCTCGCGCCCGTCTGGCGAAAGGCCCACGCCGCCGACGATGGCCTCGGTATTATCCATGAGCGGCTCACTCTTCCCCGCTGAGGTGACCCGAATCAAACGACGTCCGGGACCCAGGCGCCCTCCTGGAACATAGGCGATGGCCCCATTCATCGACGCTGCAAACATCGCCCTGTCGGCCCACTTACTGCTAACCACACCTTCCAAGACCTGTACGGGTTCGCCCGTCACTTTCCCGGACTGTGCGTCAAATGGCGCTGCCATGATCGATGAACCCCGCAAGAACAGGAGATGTCCGGGAGCGACGTAGTACGGATCAACTCCGTCGTGCATCAGGGCCCGGACCGTTCCATCGGCCAGGGAAACGGAAACTAGCGCATAATCCTCCGTCGTTGCTCCGTCCCAGACTCCGGCCACGAGGTAGTTCGCTCCCGGCAGGGCATGAACCGTTTGGAACCCCAAAAGGAGTTGTTTGCCGTCCACGGATCGCCGCGATTGTCCTGCGACGGCCAGTTCGGTCGGGGAGCCGCCGTGCTCGCTAACCCGCAGGAGGCTCCTTCCGCCGGCGATTGTGAAAACGATCTTGCCGTCGTCCAGCCAGGTTGCGCCCGAGCCTGATGAGTCACAAATGGTTAAGGCTGGTCCGCCGGCGACGGGAACTTTCATCAACTTTCCGTTCGCGAAGAACCCCACCCACCGACCGTCCGGTGAAAAAAACGGGTCTCTTCCGCCCTCCGTGCCGGGAAGGGAACGCGCCTCGCCCGCCGCGAAGTCGCGCACGAATATGCGCTTTGCTCCCTCCGCACGCGCGGTGAACGCCAGCATCGTACCGCTTCGGTTCAGACAAAGAGTACTCAAGCTGGATCCATCATCGGTACGGAGTTCGAACGGCGCGGGTACTTCGACATTGAAACGCACGACGGGCGACACGGGCACCGGATCTCGCGATGCACCAACCCACCACCCAAGGCCCGCACCGAGGAGCAAGATCGGCACAAGCAGCAGCGCGCCGCCCGCTACCCGCCGTCTGGGCTCTCCCGCACCAGCGCCAATGGCCGCACCAGCGAGAAGGAGTCCGCTCGATGTTGGGTCGGTAAGCGCCGTTTCCAATTCGACCCGGGCATCGCCGATGTCGCGCAATCGTTTGTTGCGATCCTTGGCCAGGCAACGCCGCAGCAAAAGCTGAACAAGCGGCGGTGTTCCTGCGGGAAGCAAAGCCCAGTCGGGTTCTCGTTCCAGAATGCGGGCAACTAGGTCGGAGGTCGTCTCTCCCCGAAATGGCCTCATCCCCGATAGACACTCGTACAGCACCACCCCGAAAGACCAGATGTCTGTCCGCTTGTCGACCCCACGTCCCCGGGCCTGCTCGGGGCTCATGTAAGCGGCTGTACCCAGTACCACTCCGGGTGCGGTGTGTTCGACGGTCAACGTAGGAGAGTTCGCAATGTTCGTCGCAGATTCGTCGCCCGCCAACGCCTTGGCCAGCCCGAAATCCAGCACCTTTACCATGCCATCCTGCGTCACTTTGATGTTAGCCGGTTTCAGGTCCCGGTGAATGATGCTCTTCTCGTGAGCCGCCTCCAGCCCCTGCGCGATCAAAATCGCAATTTCGAGCGCATCCCGGAGCAGCAAGGGGCCACGCTGGAGTCTTTCCGCAAGCGTCTGGCCTTCCGCCAACTCCATGACCAGAAACCGCTTTCCTCCCGACTCCTCAAAACCGTACACGGCAGCGATATTGGGATGGCTTAGCGATGCCAGCACCTTTGCTTCCCGCTGAAAACGAGCCACCCGGTCCGGATCGTGGGCGAGAACATCGGGAAGTACCTTGATGGCCACATCGCGATCCAGCCGCGTATCCCGCGCACGGTAAACCTCGCCCATCCCACCCGCACCGAGAGGGGCAAGCACTTCGTAGGGACCGAGTCTGAAATTGAGCGGCAGGCCGCCTTTAGGTAGTGACATTCAGTGCGATTTCTCCGTCGGCGCCATGCCCTTGAGTTCATCCATCCAGTTCAAGACCACGTGGATACCTGCGCCACCCTCGGACGATCGTCCGCGGATCATCACGAATCTTTGTCCGTCGGCGCTAACGTCGTAGCTTGCCAATCCGGAAGATCCGAGCCATGCGTTGTGCGTTTCGAAAAGCATATGCGGACGCCCGGCGGTGAAACCAGGACTTGAGGAAACCTCGGCGACCATCATTTTCCGTTCGGCCCGGAAGAACAGTTCCTTGCCATCGGGCGACCACACCGGATCATATCCCCCGTCCGTAGAGACCTGATGACGTTCATCGGCTTTTGGAAAGCTCTGCACATAGACTTCGCCTCTTCCCGATTCTTCCGAGACAAAGGCGATGTACCGACCGTCAATGGAGAAAGTGGCCGCTCGTTCGATGCTGCGAGTATTCAGCAGCGGCCTGACGTCGTGGTCCTTGAGGTTCACCAGGAACACGTCTTCGGAGCCTCCCTGCAACCCTCCCCCGGTGAGCGCCCACTGGCCGTCTGGAGAGACGGAGGAAACGAATCCGCGCGGGATCGTAGCGGGCGACAGGACTTCTACGGCTCCCGTGCCGTTGATCTCCGTGGCCATGACCCCCCATTGTTCCGGAACCTGAAGTCGGGCAAAAAAGATCCGTGCGTCATCCTGGGACCACGCAATTCCGTGATTGTCTCCCTCTCGGGTGATTCTCGTTGTGACGCCGCTTTCCAGGTCGTGCATCCAGACATGGCAATCCGGGGCTGGAGCACGGAATGCGATACGCCGGCCATTGTGGGACAGTCGTGGTGTGTCGATGAGTCGCGGCACTTCGAAGATTTGTTCCTCCTCTCCCGAACGCTTGACCCAACTGAGGGCTCCATTCTCCAGCTGGCTCGTTTTTGGAATATAGGCCAGCGTGCCATGGTGGGAGAGAGTGAACAACCGCACCTGATAGCTGACGCGCGTCGCCACGTCGGAAACGACGGGAATAGGTGTGCCGCTGGTCGAACGCCGCCTGTAATCAAAAGCCAAAGCCATCAGAGGTCCGTCCTGACCCTGCTGATAGATGACATGCCCGGTTGGTGTGTAGACCGGTGTAAAACCATTCTCGGCGATTCGGGTGATCGTGTGCTCGCCCAGATCGTACACGGCGATGTCGAATCGGGAACCATTGCTCAGGCCACAGAGCAGGGCATTGCCGCCTGGCAGCAGCGAGGGTGACAAAACAAATTCGCCTGCCTGAAGTCCTTTTACATCGAGGGGTTCTACAGATTTTCCGGCGGTATCGACTCGCCCGAAGCTGCTTGTAGAACCGGCAAAGATGATGCTGCCATCCGGCATCCAGACAGCACCGGAATAGCCGCCCCAATTGAGTTGGGCAATTTGTCTAACGACTCCGCTGGACAGCGTGACCGCCTTGAGGAACCCCGTGGAATAGAACGCAACCTCTTTGCCATCCGGAGAGAAAACGGGCATCCATCCGAGTTCAGTTCCGGCCAGCGGTTTGGAATCAAGTGAGTCGAAGGCGCGAATGCGCAGCCGCTCTCGGCCGTCGGTATCGATCGCCCGGTAGACCAGTTGTCGCCCATCGGGCGACAGGGCGATGCCTTGAAACGCATCGACCGGCATTCCAACGTCGGTCAGGGCAAACCGAATGATGGGAGGCGGGGAAGTCGGCAATGAACGCTGCCACACCCAAACCGCGACCGCGACGAGGATCGCACCGGCGAGGAATGCGAACACAGCCGTAATTCGGCGTGGCGCAACTGGAAATGGATCGACGCGATGTGGCGATGGATCGGACAATGCACTTTCGATTTCAAGCCGCGCATCGGCGATATCGTGCAGGCGGCGGGAGCGATCCTTGGACAGGCAGCGACGAAGCAGTTGGTGGATCGACGGGGGGGTTTGCTTCGGCAGCAGTGCCCAATCCGGTTCCTTGTGCAAGATGGCGCCCAGGGAATCCGTGGCGTTCTCACCACCGAACGGAGTCGTTCCAGAAAGACATTCAAAAAGGATTGCGCCAAACGACCATATGTCCGTTCGTTTGTCCAGGGATTTGCCGCGGGCTTGCTCGGGACTCATGTATGCGGCGGTGCCCAGGATCACTCCGGGGCGCGTGTGGTCCGCCGTAATCGTCGGAGAATCGGCTCGCGGTGCAGTTGACGAATGGTCTGCAAGGCCTTTGGCCAACCCGAAGTCGAGGACCTTGACGGCGCCATCAGGTCCGAGCATCACGTTTCCTGGCTTAAGATCGCGATGAATGACACCCTTGGAGTGCGCCTCCTCCAAAGCCTCAGCGATCTTTTTCGCCAATTCCAACGACTCTTCCACGGGCAGCGCGCCGCAATGGAGTCGATGCGCCAGCGTCGCGCCGGGAACGTACTCCATCACCAGGAATTTACTTATTGCTGCCTCTTCAAATCCGTAAACGTGCGCGATGTTGGGATGGTTCAGCGAAGCCAGGAGCTTGGCTTCGCGCTCGAAACGCAAAATTCGCTCTTTGTCGCGGATCATATCATCGGGCAGCACCTTGATCGCCACTTCTCGGTCCAGCCGCGTATCCCGCGCGCGGTAAACCTCGCCCATCCCACCCGCGCCAAGCGGCGACATGACTTCGTAGGGACCGAGCTTAGTTCCTTCGCTAAGAGTCATGAGAGAATGTGATACTCATCGAAAAGCTTTGGGACATGACCCGTACTATCCGTGCTATGCCATCGAATCGTAGTGACTAGCGAGCAAATACGTGGAATTGCCAGGCTGTCACAGGTCACAACTATCATCTGAGCAGCGCAGCTGCAAGGCCGCAACGCCTTTTTGAGGCGCATGTGGACTTACCCGCACCAAGTCGAATCGCCATGGATGCCTTGAAATTATCCAGTCAGGTGTACATCGTGCAACCCTATCGGACGATGTGCCCGCGAAAGGGAAGCAGGCGGCAAACCTTCGTTATTTTGCTCCGCAGGGCAGTCGATATGTACGCAATGGATTGCGTCAAACGCCCAAATGTTGATAGGCCTATAATGCGGGACTACAATTTGAGCGGTGTGGGCGGTGCGAGTGACCTATCCAATGCAATCAGCATGGTGCTATCCGCAACCGGCCACCGTGGGGGTTCCCTTCCAAATAGGAGGTGCTGACAGTGTTTGAACGGTTTACTGATCGTGCAAGGAAAGTCATGGCGCTGGCCAACCAGGAGGCACAGCGATTCAACCATGAATATATTGGGACCGAGCATATTCTGCTGGGCCTGGTGAAAGAGGGTTCGGGCGTAGGTGCCAACGTACTCAAGAACCTCGACGTGGACCTGCGCAAAGTTCGCCTCGAAGTCGAAAAGCTGGTCAAGAGCGGACCCGAAACGGTCACCATGGGCAAGTTGCCGCAAACTCCCCGTGCCAAGAAGGTGATCGAGTACGCCATTGAAGAAGCCCGCAACCTGAACCACAACTACGTCGGAACCGAGCACCTGCTGCTGGGTCTGCTCCGCGAGCAGGACGGCGTGGCTGCTCAGGTGCTGATGAATTTGAATCTGCGGCTTGAAGACGTTCGCGAAGAAGTGCTCAATCTGCTCGGCGCGAGCGAAGAATCAGAAGAAGCCGCCACGAGCGGCGGCGGCGGTGCGGCCGCCGATCCCAAAAAGACCAAGAGCAAGACGCCGGCTCTCGATTCCTTTGGCCGCGATCTGACCGAAATCGCCAAGCAAGGCAAGCTCGATCCGGTGATCGGCCGTGCTGCCGAAATCGAGCGAATCATCCAGATTCTTTGCCGACGCCAGAAGAACAACCCGGTGCTGCTGGGTGAGGCCGGTGTCGGTAAGACCGCCATCGTCGAGGGTCTGGCACAGCGGATCATGACCAACGACATCCCGGAATTGCTGGCCGATCGCCGCATCGTCGTCCTGGACCTTGCCATGATGGTCGCGGGTACGAAGTATCGCGGTCAGTTTGAAGAGCGCATCAAGGCCGTGATGAACGAGGTCCGCCGGGCCGGCAACGTGATTCTCTTCATCGACGAATTGCACACTCTGGTGGGTGCGGGTGGGGCCGAGGGCGCGATCGATGCCTCCAACGTGCTGAAACCCGCCCTTTCGCGAGGCGAAATCCAGTGCATCGGCGCGACTACGCTCGACGAATATCGCAAATACATCGAGAAAGACAGCGCATTGGAGCGCCGGTTCCAGCAGATCATCGTGGAACCGCCGACCACGAGCGAGACGCTGCAAATTCTCAAGGGACTCCGCGACCGATACGAAGCCCACCACCGCGTGCGAATCACAGACAACGCGTTGGATCAGGCTGTGGAGCTTTCGGCCCGTTACATCGCCCGCGTCCAGCCGGACAAGGCGATCGATGTCATGGATGAGGCCGGCGCCCGTGTCCGCCTCAAGTCCATGACCAAGCCACCGGATTTGACCGAGCTTGAAAACGAGCTTGAGCGACTCAGTGCCGAAAAGGACGAGGCGGTCAAGAACGCCGACTACGAGCGTGCGGCCCAGGTCCGCGACAAGATCGACTCCATCAAACTCAAGAAGAAGCAAGTGCAGAAGGAATGGCGCGATCACACCAAGGAAGTCGATGGCGTGGTCGATGAGGAAATCATCGCAGAAGTGGTCAGTTCGATGACCGGCATCCCGCTCAAGCGGATGGGCAGCGACGAGGCCAATCGCCTCCTGGGTCTGGAAACCGAGTTGCACAAAAAGGTGGTCAGCCAGGGCGAAGCGGTCAAGTCTGTCTCCCGTGCGGTTCGCCGCTCGCGCAGCGGGCTTAAGGACCCCAACCGCCCGATGGGCAGCTTCATCTTCGTCGGGCCTTCGGGCGTGGGTAAGACGTACCTCGCAAAGTGCCTTGCGGAATTCATGTTCGGCGATCCTGACGCACTCTTCGTGCTCGACATGTCTGAGTACATGGAGAAGCACAACGTGTCGCGTCTCATCGGCGCGCCTCCGGGCTACGTCGGATACGAGGAAGGCGGCCAGCTTACCGAGCGCATCCGCCGCCGCCCGTACTCGGTGATCCTCCTCGACGAAATCGAGAAGGCCCATCCCGACGTGTTCAACATGCTCCTGCAGATCATGGAGGAAGGCCGCCTGACCGATTCCTTCGGCCGCCATGTGGACTTCAAGAACACGATCATCATCATGACCAGCAACGTCGGCGCGCACCGCATCACCCACCAGGACGACTTCGGGTTCGGAAAGCGCGACGCAAACATCTCCTACGACAAGATGAAGGAGACGCTCAAGACCGAGTTGGAAGGCTATTTCCGGCCTGAATTCCTCAACCGTCTCGACGAGATCATCGTGTTCCGCAAGCTGACGCACGACGACATGATTGGCATCGTCGATCTCGAACTGAAGAAACTCGCCACCCGCATGCGCGACAAGGGCTTCGAACTCGTCGTCAATCAGGAAGCCAAGGACTTCCTCATCGAGTACGGAACCGATGAGAAATTCGGTGCCCGCCCGCTACGCCGTGCCATCGAGCATCACCTGGAAGATGCGCTCTCCGAGGCCATGCTTCGCGGCGAGTTCGCGGGCCGCAAGAAAGTCGCGGTCAGCGTTCAGCCAGCCTCAGGCGAAGGCGAGAAGCCCTCGCTCAAGCTGGAAGGCGTTGGCGAAATCGAAAGACAGCCTGAGCCGGTCGGCGCGGTAGCCGACGGCACGTAGCGCGATCTGCAAACCAAAGAATGAATTCGGGGCCGGCTTGCAACGCCGGCCCCTCCCATTTTGTGATGATCTGTTGTTTCGATTCTGTGGCGTTTGTGGGTTGAGCAACGAATGTGCCACTGCCGGAACAGCAGTGCTATTGTGACGTTGGGGCAGCAAACGGTCACTGGTTGCAGGGCTGGCTCCGCCCGCCCTGTTCAGTCTACTTCTCGAAAGGCGCTAACCAGGATTATGCCACCAGTTCTTCGCAGAGCATGCCGCTGAATTTGGCCCGGAGGCGGTGGAGGATTTCCTTGTGGATCTGGCTGACGCGCGACTCGGAGAGATCGAGCACGCTGCCGATTTCGGCCATGGTCATTTCTTCATAATAGTATAGTTCGAGCACGAGGCGTTCTTCGCGGGCCAGCGCCTTCGTCACATGGTCGGCCAGCAATTGCCGCGTGACTTTGACTGCCGGGTCCTCGGTTTTTCCGTCGCGGATGTCCCAGGTGTGTGACGCCCCGACCTGCCGCCGCTCGCTGGCTGGCTCCATCGCGGAAAAGTGAACCTCTTTGCCAAGTTGCGACAGTCGTGAGAGGTAATCGTAGCGGTCGAGGCTCATGTCGAGCTTCTTGGCCACGTCCTCCTGCGTCGGGCAGAATTCCAGGTCGCAGCCCATCGATTCCTTGACCATCATCCGCTTCTTTTCAAACGTGCGGACCGTGCGGCTTTGCGGGTCGAGACTTCGCAGCCAGTCCATGACGGCCCCGGAGACCCGCTGCTGGCAGAACGTCTCGAACTTGGCTTTGCGTTCCGGGTCATAGGCTTCAACGGCTTCAATCAGCCCGTCGAAGGCCGCACTGCAGATTTCGTCGTAGGAGACCTGCGAGGGGAGCTTTCTCGCCAGACGGGCCGCGTGCGTCTGCACCAGCGGGCTGTAATGGACAACGATCTTGTTACGCGTCGCCACCAGCCGGGTGGTCAGATAACTCTTCCAGAGCTTGTCGATGGGTGTTTCTTTCCGCTTGGGCATGTCTAGGCTCCCTCAAGAGAAACAGGTTCTACCAGCCGCAAACACTTGTTCCGGCAATGCTTCCTTTCACCATCCAAGTTCCGTTAAAATGCGTATGATGGGTAGTTTCGACAAAGGCAATCTAATAACTTTGGTGATTTCTGGTAATTTGGAAAATAAGTTCTGCGATACGGCAGGGAATCATTGCGGCGCATTTTTCGCCCATCTGTCCTCTGACGTGGAAATGGCAATCGGCCCAATGTTTACAGGACGCCACAAACCGCACAATCGCTGAACGCGAACCTGTTGATCCATCCGGTCAAAAATAGGCGTAACCAATTGCCGTTGCGATGTTTAGTGCGTCCCAATAAGAACTCATGCGCAAGTGGTATGGGACGTGCCGTGAGAGAGATGATTTTGGTTGGCGGCATGCCTAGAATCGGCGGGTAACGGGCGTCCGCAGGTAAGAATAGGTTCCCGACGGACGCGGCTCTTTAGGAAGGGCAAAGAAGCAATGAACGAAGAAACATTTCAACGGAAGCTTTCGGAATTGATCGCGGAGATC
The DNA here is from genome assembly GCA_964501365.1 of uncultured Phycisphaera sp. Taxonomy (GTDB): domain Bacteria; phylum Planctomycetota; class Phycisphaerae; order UBA1845; family UBA1845; genus CAZAMB01. Next base: position 208,349 of record CAZCST010000001.1, read on the forward strand.
GCCACCCTGCCGGAGGGGGAGCGTGACCGGCTCGAAGTCCTTGCCGAGCAGACCCGCGAGCGTCACCGTCAGCTTAAGGAAACGGTGAACAGCCTGCAGGAGAGCATCGACTTTGTGCGACTCAGCATCAAGTACATGCTTTTCGACCTGGAGGCGACGAGGCGCGAAAATCAGCAGCTCCGAAAGATGCTGGAAGATTCAAATCCCCAGTAATGCAATGCATTGAGTTGCATATGACGAAATGATGGACTTCCTTGGCACGTGCCGGAGGGGAGGACATCCAAAGACGGCCCGGAGTGGGTGGCGACCAGTGTCGCCTACCGCGCGGGCCGTCAGGATTTATGGCTTTCCATCAGACGAAAGGTTGCCCAAAGTCGCCTGTCATCCTGAGCGCAACGAAAGACCTGACGTGAATTCATGAACGAGATTCTTCGCATCGCTCAGAACGACATTCCGATTTGGCAATCGACAGTAGGGTCAGCCCTATGCGCGACCGCCGCGACGGCGTAAGACCGCTACCGCACCCAACAAGAGAAGTGAAAGACTTGCCGGCTCGGGGACGGGAATCAGGAAGTCCTGCGAATCACGATTCGTGAGCAACATCAAATCCGTATGAGATGTCCACACTCCGCTCTGGATGTTGTCGTACCAGGCATTGGCCTGCCCAATCACAGCGGCGGCGTTCGGATCGTTTTCATCCAGCATGAAGTTTCCGCCCATGAGATCCACTGAAGTGTCATTGGCCAATTCCCATGTGAGCGCCTGAAACGCCGCCGCCTTCACCCGCGATGTCGTCGAGTCGGCAAAGGCATTGGCCCACAGGATTTCAAGAGTATTTTCGTCCGCACCGGTCATGCCCGCAAAGGAGGTCACGGTTGCGAGGTGATAAGGCAATCCTCCGGCCGTGTTGTCCTCGGCACGAACGCCGAACATGATTTGCTGATTCAGTTCAATGCAATAAGTGATGAAACTCTCCCAGCCGGCCCCCAATCCATAATCGAGTTCGAAATCGTAGGTGCCGGTATGGAGATCGCGAAAAAATTCGTCGAGGCCGTTGGTTCCCCTCGTAAGCGAACCCGTGCCGGCCAGAAAAAATCCAGGCGGTACCCCGTCTTCGCTTTCGCCGCTCGCAGCATCACGAATCTGAACGGTCTGCGCAGCGGCGACAGTCGAAAGGAAGAAAATCGGTGTTACGGCGGCAACGACAATTGCACTCTTGGCGCAAATACGACGAATCATGTCAGCACCCCGCGTGACCTGAAAAAATCCCGGACCCTTCATCATAGGGAACGCAGTCCTCCCTGGGTCAAGAATCTGCCGGGAAATTCCGGAAAATCTCACGGATTATTCGCCAACAAAGTTATCGGTCCGCAGATTGATGACCCCAAGTCATGCCGAAACTTCGATATTTCCCACACACTTCGTGCGGAGGGACCCATAGGCAGCACTCCCAGCCTCGCCGGGGGTTTCACTTCCCCGGGTCGTCCAGCAATTTGATGAACGGCGTGAAATCAAGGAACGTAACAAAACCGCTCCCGTTCAGGTCTGCGGGTACGCACGGCCCCCCGCCGCGCACCGACGTCAACATGCAGTTTTCAAACTGGGCCACATCAGCCAGCGTAACTTTGTTATCAAAATCAAAATCACCGTTGGCTTCTGGAATGCAATAGGACAGGCTCAGTTCGGATAGATACCAACCATCTTCCCCACCGCATGCGTCCTTGCCGAAATCAAATCGAAATTGAACGAGATCACCTCCGTGAACACGGCTGGTGAGGTCAACATAGGACGTACCCCAGACAGCCCCCCGCCCCGTGAACGCCGGCTGACCCGCCAGCGGGTTCGAACTATTGTCGGGAATCGCGGCGTTGTATGCATTGTAGCGGTAGGCGTCCGAGGGGATGAGTTCAAACGGCCCTTCGTTGACGCTGATTTTCACGTTTCCGCCATCGTAGGCCGGTTCCGTCGCAACCCGATGCGTGAAACTCAGTATGATTTCCCTCGCCTCATCCCAGACAAAGACCAGCGGACTGGTGAGCGAATGTACGGCTGCCTCGCCCTCCGTCTGACAATTGCCAATGTTTGGATCGCCCACAAACCACGCCTCGCCCGTCATGCTGCCCGGCAATCCCGTTCGCAAAATCCAATCGTACGGAGTCGGCGGATTGGTGTTGCTTACGGTCCAATCCGGCGTACCGTTCTCAAATCCGTCGGAATACATGATGACCGGCAGATGACATGCCTCATAAGGATCGGGGTTCAGCACCGAATCGAATGAGCCGCATCGCCCCGGCGTGTTCATTTCCACTGCTTCCAGCGCGAGGGAAACCTGCGCAGCGTCCTGCGAAGTGAACATGCTGGTTGATGGGTCTCCGGTCCGCGGGTCGCGCGGAAATGTGCGGACCAGGTCGGCGGCCGCTTGAGTCAGCCCGACATAGGCGTCTTCAAAATCCGACACCTCGGTCAGATACGTGGTCAGCGCACGGTACCAGACGGCGCCAGACTTGATCGGGCCTATCGCTTCGATCGCATACCCGTTAAATGTGCCACCATCTGTCACCAGCGCGAACGCATGATTGGGGACGCCGCTGCCACTGTGTACGCCGCCGTTGTCGTAGGGGCTGCACGTCTGATAAGGATGATTCGCGGTGTCCGGATCGCCAAGGCAACTGGGCATCCACATGTCGCGGAATTGATTGCCCATCCCGTCTTCCGCCACGAGCCAGCGAACACCGCTGGCATCATTCGCTACCAGCTTGACGAACACCGGGCCGTTGACCAATGCAGCATACAGCAACGCCCCGTCTTCCTGGGAAATCCCCACCGATGGAATACTCACGCCCGATCCGGACCCGGTGAGAAACTGCATGGGGCCTTCCCGGTCATTGGCGATGACCACGCCGCCGGCGCCGGCATCCTGCGCGATCATGACCTTTTCGGCGAACGAACAACCGCTGCCCCGATCGATCAGCACAATCTTTCCATTCGCCGGCTCCGCCAGAGGAAGGCAGGTATCCGGGGGACTTGCGGCAACCAATTCGCCCGTGATTCCAGCCTGGTTCAGTTGGGGGCCAAACAGGGCGCGCGCCGCAGCATACGAGCCCGCGATCGAGGCCGGGCCAAGCACATCCACCCGAACGCCTCCGATGCAACTGGTTCGTTCGGCATTACCCAAATCAAGCCCCGGTCCCGAACCGGTAACCGGCCACGCAGGACCTTCGGGGGGACCGGGAAGCGATACATCTCCATTGAACAGATCGATCAATTCGCCAAACACGTCGGAAAACGATTCATTCAATTGACCGGGCTGATTTTGGTAGATCAGGTCGGCGGTGTATTGTGTCACAGCGTGCGTGAATTCATGACCCACTACGTCATCCAGCGCGAGTCCCGGACAAAACGCGGTCTGCGTTCCATCCCAGAACGCATTCGGGCACATCGTCGCCGTGGAGTTGACCGACGCAATCATCAAGGCTCCGTTGCCGCTGAATCCATCGCGATCAAAGGCGCGAAAATAATAGTCATACGTATCGCCGGCATAGTCGTACGCCTGATTAACCTCGTTGTCGAAGTTGGGACCCTGCCCTTCGGTGCGCGCCACCGGACCGGGAAGTATGCTGCTGTTGCCTGCATTATGAATCCGCCGGTTTCGTGCCGTCTCAACGAGACTCCAACGATCCAGGATTCTCCCGGAATGTGCGTCCACAAAAAACGCTTCCGCCAGTCCCGCACCCCGGTCGGAAACATGGACATACCACGCAAGTCGCTCACCCTGGGGCTTGTCGCCGTACCAGCCCGGATCCACGATCACCAGCTCGACTCGATCAAATGTGGGGACCGGCGCACCAAACGCATCGCCCACGATTTGCCTGACTTGTTGCGAGTTGAGCGCTGGCTGCGAATCCACTTTGGGGGAGATGGTGAAAAACGCGCCGTTGGCGCCAATGATTTCGCCGCGATTGTTCTGATGCGCGCGGAGGGTGCCGCCAAATACCCTCACGCCGCCATGAACCTGTGCAAAGACAGTGTGAGTCTGCCCAAGTTCGTCCGTCGTGCTGCGAATCAGTCGCAACTCCTGGTCGGCATCTCGAATTCCAAAAAGCCCGCTGTATTGTCGGAAAAAATCGAGCGGGCCGGCCGCTGCGGCCGTCGTCGCGGCAACGGGCAACGCACTCCCGTCCGTCATCTTCACAAAAGAGGCGTTCCCGCTGGTCCTGGATCGGACGACCTTGATCTCGGGCCCATCCTTGGCACGAGCAAACGACGAAAACAGCGTTAGAGAAAGTGCAAAGATGCAATGGATCCGTTTTCGAGGCATGGTTCCCCCTGCTTCAGAACACTTTGGAATGTCACGGCGCTCCCGGACGATTGCAAGAATCCGTTCTCGCCTTGTTAGAATGTCCTGGCTGCGTCCGTATTTCTTACGGAGCAATTGTGGCAATTGGTAAGACTTCCCAGGCGCAGCATGACAAAATCACGGGCATGCCGTCGGCCCAACGTTCGGGTATGGGCGGCCTCGGAACGCATCCACGCACGCCGAAATTTCCCCAAGGCTGATGTTCAGACTCAAATCCGGAATTTCGCCTGAAATGGCCGCTCGGACCTTGATCGGGGCGGTCGGGCTGCTCTTGAACTTATCCACCAATGCGGCGACGTCACTAAAATCCGGCTGCGTGGCTACTGTGGGCGGGTTAAAGGGTGCCTCAATGTCACCCCATCGCGTTGTTGCGATCTCCAGCCCCTGCGAAACGACCGGACAATTCTGCTCATTTCCCAGGCAAAAATCGTCCATGCTGGCCACGGTGTAGACGGAACTGGGGACGACTTCACGCCCAATGACGTGCAACAATCCGACCGTGCTCCAATCCTGATAGTAGGGATCGCACTGCAACGTCGATGCAAGGAACGGTGTAGGAACGGACGTCGATTCGATAAAACTGGCCGGGGGTCCGACCCACCGAACCTGCCCTTCAAACGCTGAAAAATCCGTCGCTGCCCCGCCGGTGTAAGGCGGGTTGGGATGGTGCAGTGAAGTCAGCGTCACCCGCAACGCGGTCGTGTCGCCCGGACCGGCCGCAACGACAGGCGCAGGCACTGAAAGGGAAATAGCTCTGGATTTGTTGATTCCGCTCGGATCGGCCAATGGCATGGGAGGAGGGGGCATGTCGCACTCGTCGGGGATTCCGTTCGAATTCAGGTCCGTGGAAACTCCCGAAAGGATGTCGCACGCATCGCCCTGGGCGTTGCCGTTGCAATCCACCGGGGCCACGTCGGGCATGATTTTGAAGATTTCTCCGGCATAATCGATGATGTACAACTCCCCATAGGCATCCTCGCCGAACGAGACAATGCTCGTGATCGTGCCCACATCGGGGATCAGCTCAGCGGTTCGATTCGTCAGCTCAGTGAGCGCGCCGTTGTATCGAAGGGACCAAATGGTGTTCGAGCAATAGTCTGCGAAGAAGTACACGCCCTGAAGGTCCGGTATCGCGCAGCCGCGATAAACATATCCGCCGGTAATGGAGCAGTTCCCACCGGCATGCGTATAGGTGTGAATCGGCAGCGTGAGGTTTGCCGCGTTACAGGTGCACCCCGAAAGTCCGGTACAATTGTTCCCCTCCATGCACCGCCACCCGTAGTTGTTTCCGCCTGCACTCGAAGCCGGCTGAAAGTCGATCTCCTCGATCGCCCCCTGGCCAACATCAGCGATATACAAATCGCCCGTGAGGCGATCGAACGCATCGCGCCAGGGATTGCGCAAGCCATAGGCCCAGATGGAGTCGATTCCCGGCGTTGCACCAAAAAATGGGTTGTCCGACGGGCTGGAATATCCGGCGATTCCGTTGCCGATGATTCCGTCGTCGTCGTCGTTGCCGGGCACGTCATCTGCACCGTCAACGTCAATGCGATGCATCTTGCCAAGCATGGTGTTGATGTTCTGTCCATTCCCATTGGGGTCGTTGCCGCTGCCACCATCACCCATTGCGATATACAGGTAGCCATCAGGGCCAAACGCGATCCAGCCGCCGTTGTGGTTCGAGAACGGGTCGGCAACGCTAAACAGCACCACGCCGGATGCGTTGGCTACGTTGGGATTGCCGGAGACTGAATAGCGCGCCAACGTATTCGCCCCGCTGCCCGCCGCCGTGTAGTAAACGTAAAACACGCCGTTGGTGGCGTAGTTCGGGTGAAACGCCAGCCCCAGCAGACCCTGTTCGCCGCCGGAGATGATGGAACTTGCGATATTGAGAAAAGGCGTAGCAAGCGTCGCCCCGCCAGTCCGGATTCGAATCTGGCCGCCCTGCTGCACAACGAACATCCGGTCGAAGTCATTGGGAGGTTGCGTCAAAAAGATGGGGTTGGTGAACCCGGTCGCCACACGCACCGTCCGAATAGCCTGACCGGCAAACACGGCTGGGGAAAGGAACAACAACGCGACCGCAAGAAATCTGGTAGTTTTCAAGGAATCCCCCCTAAGTAATGCGACTCAAGCGCCACATGCCGAACCAGCCTGCAAATCCATCGCAGGCGCACCGGCAGGCCGCTTCAATTTTATCGCAAACGGGGGGGCGAAGGGAAGTCCCAAAAGAATTACGTCAGACCGCAATCTTGTCCACGCGAACCCGCAGATAGCGCTGACGGTGGCCCTTCTTGAGGTGATATCCTTTGCGACGGGCGAACTTTTGAATGATTTGTTTGTCACCCTTGATTTCGCCCAAGACTGTCGCGGTTACGCGAGCGCCGGCTACCAGCGGTTGTCCGATCTGCGGCCCCTCAGGCAGGTCCCCCACCATCAGCACGCGATCGAATTCAATGGTCTTCGCGTCGGCAGGAAGTTCTCGAAGTTGAACTTCAAACTCCAGGCCGTCTTGAACTCGATATTGAAATCCACCGTCGCTGATAATGGCGTACACTGCAAACTCGCTTTCTTGAGTGGCTATGCCAGTCTGTCCTGCCCACTGGCTAACCTAGCCGAAAGATGGGGCTTTTCCGAATCGAATGAGTATTTTGGCGATCCGATCAAGGGTCGTCAAGCGCCCCCTTTTGGCGTCAGAACGGGCTCCACGAGCCAAACAGCGCATGGCTGCGAACCGCCAGAAAAATCACCGTCGCCCCGGCAATCAACGTCGCCAGGATGAGCAATACGGTATAGATATTGTGTTCGGGTTCAGCCCCGGCCGGTCGATCGCTCATGTAACTGTCCTATCGTGGTGAAAGACCCCCCATCGCATCCATAACCTGATCGCCGGTACGGGGAGCGATGCTGGTTTGAATCATCCGCCCGGCCGCTCGAGTCGGCTCGGTATGACTGATCTTGAGCTTGCCGACGTATTGGCTGTCGCGCGAAATCACAAACTCCATATCCTTCTTTACGCCGTCCGCTGAGCCGTTGCTGATGGTGATCAGGTTATCCCGAACTTCGACCACCGATCCGCGAATCGCAGACGAGCCGCCGGTGCCGGGCGTAAGAGCCGTAACGTTGGACATCGCAGTCCCCGCCGGGTTCTCGCTGCTGACGCCGCTGCGTCGACCCTGATTCGACAGCTTGTCGGCCTCACCCTTGAGGATGTTGAGTTGCTGCTCAAACTGACGCTTCTGCTCGTCGAGCACAGCGATCTGCGCCGTCTGCTCATTCACGCGATCGTTCAAGTCGATGTTGCGTCGTTCGAGCTCGACATTGCGACGCTCGATGTCTGCAAGCTGCTTGCGTACTTCGTTTTCGCCGGATCGGGCCGACTCCACCTGCGCGAGCAAACCGCGATTCATCGCCTCCGCGCTGCTCTTTTCCGCTTCGACCCGGGCGATGTCCGTGCGCAGCTTGGCGAGCTCGGCATTGTTCGCCTGCATCTGCGTCTCCAGCTCCCCGATGCGGGCCAGGTGCGTCCGCACGGCGTCGCGCGAGGTCGCCTCGACGGCGGCCCCGGCAGCTATCATGTTGCGCAAATTCGTGTCGGCGATGCGCGCGTTGGTCTCATACTTCTGAGCCGTGTCGCGCCAGTCATTCGTCCTGGCGACCACTGAAATCGTCATCACGCTCGAGACGATGCTGAGCAAAACGAGGAGCACCGTGAATACTTTGGTTAACGAACTCAAGGATGATCTCCCTTGGGAAAACGGCCTAACAGCCGCAAGTTAGCCGGCGGGCGACGCCAACGAACCACCACCAGGCCGGCACGCTGACGGATTGCTGTACCTTCCCGGGTCGGCGCCGGGAACGAGCGTCCGGCCAATTTCAAACGCGAGGACAGCCCGACGCCCATCGTATAACCCGACCCGCGTTTTTTTGCAAGGGCGACTCGACTTCGAGTAATTCAGGACTGGCATCGGCAACTGGACTTATGCATGAGAAAATAGGCAACTACATGGACCTGCCTTCAACCATTAATCCCTATTGCCTAATCCCTAGCCCCCATCCCCCCTCCGCGTTCTCTGCGTCTCCGCGGTGAACCTTGGGGTGGACCGGTTTCTGGCCGAATCGAACCCGGGTGAACGAATTCTTGTTTCGATAGTGGCTCAATTTGAATCCGAACCCGGAGCGCAAGCGACGGGAAAAACCGCCCCGCGCTGGCGCTTGGGGTTCGGGTTTGGGCCGTAACTCCAAATTGAGCCAGTACCCTTGTTTCGAACTTTGAGCTTTGAATTTTGAACTTCGCGGCCCCGCCGCCTTACGGACACCCCTGAATCGCAAACGGATATCCCTTGCCCTTGAACGCATCCACGCAGACCGCGATGTGCGTAAACCCGACGTTCACGCTCAGCAGCGACGCCGAGAAGCCTCCAAACGCATCATCACCGCTCAGCAGCGCCCGCGCCTTGCCCGGCGCACCGGGCGCGCTCTTGAACTTGTTCACCAGCGCCGCCACATCCCCCAAGTCCGGCTGCACCGTCGTGCTCGGCGGGTTGTACGGCTGCTCCACGTCCCCCCAGCGCGCCGTCTTGATCCGCACGGCCTCCGACTGCCACGGACAATTGCCTTCCTTCCCCTGGCAACCGATCGACAGCACCCGCACGTGATACTCCGAACTCGGCACGACCTCCGTCCCCGTCACCTGCAACAAGTCGGTCTCGTCCCACACCTGATAGTGCGGCGTGCATTGCAGCTT
>CAZCST010000002.1:0-29115 GCA_964501365.1 uncultured Phycisphaera sp.
CGCCCAACGATCATCATCCAAAAAAGGCTTCACCATCCTGGCCATTTCTGCGACTCCTTTCGCACAAAACGGCCTGAATGTACATAAGTTCAAGTATGGCGCAAGTTTACAAAAGAATGAGTTTTGAAATGGCTTCTAGTACCCAGCCCTAGGACCGGCGGAAGATCCGGAGTAGCTGGGTATTCTGATAACCCTTAAGCCTCGACAGTGCACCTTCTTCGTCGGATACTGGTTCCATGAGTTGGCTTCTCTTCATGGACGAAAGTGGGCACGACCACGGTGCCCTGCCCTACGAGGTCCGCGGTGGCGTTGCTATTCACGCAGGTCAACTCTGGGCCTTCGTTCAAGATCTCCGGCGGCTCGAACTTGAAGCATTTGGAACCGAATTGCATTTGTTCAAGAAAGAGATCAAGGGCATGTCGCTCTTGGACCGAGACCGCTTCACCTGGGCGAACCAAGCCAACAGACTCGAAGACGAAGCTCGCCGCAAGGCCTGCCGAGGGTTCTTGACGAAGGGACTTGAAAAAAAAGCGCCCACACGGGAGGAGTTCACGGCGTACGGTCAATCCTGCATAGAATGGACACGAGGCATGTTTGAGGCGCTCACTGCCCGCGGTGGGGTCATCTTTGCAACGGCCATTCCACAAGACGTGGCTAAGCCTTCGACATTTCAGGCTGACGAGTATCTACGCAAAGACCATGTGTTTCTTTTGGAACGATTTTTCTTCTTTCTTGAATCGAAACGCGAACACGGGCTTTTGGTAATGGACGAATTCGACAAAACGGCCGACCGTCGCTTTGTTCGACGCATGGAGAACTACTTTCGTAAGACTCAGACCGGGCGCTACCGGACTCAATGGATTGTACCTACTCCCTTCTTCGTCGCATCCGATATGGCTTATCCTGTCCAAGTTGCAGATGTATGCATTTATTGCGTCAATTGGGGTGCCCGTTTCTCTCCTGGAATGACTGCCCAACGGCGAGACGAGATCTCAAATGAATTTGGTTCTTGGTTACAAAGGCTTCAGTTTGTAGGGGATGCCTACAAGGATGGAGAGGTGTTTCGCACGTTTGGAATCGTTTGCGTTCCCGATCCGTATGAGGCTCGGTTGGAATCTAAGAATAAAAAAAGGAGATAACGCCGTCAGAGCCACCCGCCGAAGCAAGTCGCTCTTGGGCCGAATCTCCACTAATAGTATCGACTCTTTTGTGCCCTAAGTCAAGGAGACTCTAGCATCCTTCAAGGGGCCTCCCGGTCCGAGTATTAAGGTCCAAACCGCAACCGACCGGGGGAGCATTCGGCCGCTCTTTGTCTCCCACTTCCCGCTCTATTGATGCCTCGACAAACGGCCGCATGATTCGCCGCCGAAGACGTAATACCCTAAACGGCGCTATCTCCAAGCCTGCTGCCTCTCGTTTGCGGTTAACCGCTCGCATGATGTTTAAGAGTTGCCGCCGCACGGGAGCGTAAGGCTCAAAGGGCAGCCGCCAGAATTCCGTAGCTATGCCAGCCACCGACCGATGGCACGCCAGGTCCACCAAGTAAGCCTTGAGCCGCAGGTATTCATCCGAAGCAATCCGAACCGAGACGTGCCACTTCCTGTCAACTCCTTGCCGGTATGAAACGCTATAGCCCCCGTATCGAATCGGCTGCCTCCGAATGTCCCGAAGCTGCGCCTCTTGTTCAAAGAACTCGTGCCTTCCTTTTGTGGAGATGAGCACAAAGAACCGGCCATGCCGAATGTATTGGACACTTGCCCGCCCCATGGCTTTTGCTCGGGCCCTGCTCCACTTTGAAACCTTCAGGCCGTAACGCTCGATGAGCTTCGCGTCCACCGCCCGCACGTTCTTGTGTTCAGGAACCCTGCCAGTCACATAGAAAAAATGACCGTGATGAACATAGCCTACGGCAAGTTGTTGCACGAACCCTTCAACCAATGTTGCTTCACAGCGATACATGAGATTGCCCAATTCAAAATCAAAATGAAGATTGTTCAGGGCACAATCTCCAAAGCCCTTAAACTTCGTTCGTGCACGACGAACCTAACAGTCCGGTCACCCAACAAACGATAGAAGCTCCAAGAGTTCATCGTCCGTCGGTTTACGGCCCACGCCGCCCAAGTAAAAAGCCTCAAGCTTCTCTCGGACATGCCACGGAAAGTCTGTCGGCGTTACGAACACCTGGCCCAACCTCGCGAGATCCGCGATGTAATCCACCGCGGCCTCGCAGATCATGCGGCCATCGACACCCTTCCACCAAACCAAATGAACCACCTCCTTCGCACACGTAAGAACCTCCGCCGCATCACGCGGCCAACCATATATGACCCAGACGAAGCGAATCGGCTATCACCGCCTTCGCTTCGTATACACGCACACACCAGCCGAGCACTTACGTGCTCGCTAGTTTCCTTCATAGCAACGGCCCAATTCATAGCCGTTGCGCACCCAAAACCGCTGACGGACACAAGGCACACGCCAAGTGTCCGTCGTCAACAAGCTGACAAAAGACGGCTCGCTGCCAAGCGAGACCTCTTTCATCCGCTGAATCGTTCCTTCATGGAAACTGATAGGGGCGGGAGCCCTTCGGCAACCCGCCCCATCAGTACGTCATCATTTCGGGTCTAACGCCCGTCGGCCCTTTGGTCGTTGTAAACGCACCCGGCACCACCCGTAAGTGCTCAAACGGAACCGTCACTGCCCTGCAACGCTTCCGCCGGACTCCCGTCCGCTCCTACTTAGGCCACTCTCCCAGAGAAAGGCTTTTGAACCACCATGCTGACAAAGCATGGCACCGGCTATCACTCCGGCAGCCTCACTCCTTCCCCGGTTAGCAACAACCTTCGTTCAACCTGTCACGTCGCTTGACGAATCGCCGTATGTCCAGGACTCCCGTCCCGGCATAGTTTCCGTGCCATGCAACGGCACGATTTCAGGAGGTAGAAACTAGAAGCTCCTCCTTATCCGGCGGCGAACATCTTTCTATCGCGGTATGGCACCGTCTCAGGTTGTACTCACTGGCAAGGGCTTAACGCCCCGTTCATGGTTGAGCTTTTCATCGTTCGCACTTTTCATGCGAATCGCCGAACGTGTCTCGTCCGGTTGTCCGCCTCGCGGCGGACAAACTCCCCACACCAGCCAACGTTGTACGAGCCTCACGAGTCTTTCACCCGAATGGTCCTTGCGGACTTTGGCCCGAACCCCGCGGTGGGATTTTCACCCGTTTGATTGCCACGGCTCGCGCTTCACGCGAGTCTTTCCCGGTCGCCCGGTTTCGACATGCTATGGGATAGAACCGAAGGATTACTCCACAAGGGGGATTACACTTCGGAGCCTCCCTCGAACCGGAGGAGCCACTCTCATGGCGAATCCGGCTCTACGGGCCTTTGACACGACGGTTGATAAGACCGTCCCCTTAGCTTGGTTGGTGACCGAGTTTACCGGGTGTCAAAGCCCGAAATGATGACCGTCCGATGATTCGCGTTTAGCGTATCAAGACGACCGCGAAACAGTGTTTCGCCCGCCCACGATATCTCGAATTGAAGATAGAAATCAAACGGTATTTCTAAAGCTGCGTTATCTCGTCAGGTCAGCTCAAGCCCTCGACTTTCCGTCCATCTCGCGGTGAAATAAGAGCAGAGAAAACGAGTTACGAACACGATGAGCATAACCGAATGGCCGACCCGACCAAGCCATTTCCTCAGCGACCTGCATCGCACGTTATTGGTGATGACGCGGTCCACCTATTCGTTCAGGCATGCCCAAAAGAGTGGGTGGTTGCTCCTGTTGTGCCGGACTATGGACTCGACCTACGAATCGAGCTTGTGCACGGTGGCCAAGTCACCGGCGAGGAGTTCGCTGTTCAGGTGAAGGGGAAAATGTCGATCAAACCAGATGCCGAGGGCACCGTGACCATCGGCATTCGAAACTCGACGATCAATTACTGGCTTGGAAAACTTCATCCAACAATGATCGTGGCGGTAGATACCTCAACTCAGAGGCTTTGGTACGGATGGCTTGACGTATGTTACATGGATTACCCGCGTCACCTTGCCTCAGGCACGGAGACCGAATTGCGATTGCTTACCGAAGTACTGCCGGATTTTTCTGCCGCTGTCACGACACATATTTTGCGTTATTTTTCAATACTGCGTAGCGAAATTAACATCGTAGGCGACCGTGTTGGGTTGGCGCGGTTTTCACTTCACCTGGCCGCCTTGGCTCGTACTCTCACCCAAATTCATCTCGCGCTTACCAGTGGTCAGTCTGCCGAATCACTTCAGGAAATACTCCATCTTCTATTTCTCGAATACGGTATACATGATTCCTTTTTGTGCAGTCTATTGGAATTGGATTCCCCTTGGCGACAGCCCCTATCCTCGCGCATATCGGGGATAGTTCTGCCGAAGTTGGAGACCTACCTTCGACTTCGCGACCATTTCTGGATGCGCAAGAAAATTGTAAGAGCAGGCGATTTCGATCTTATCCCATTCTCCTACAGCGCCCTTCGAAATTACCTGCTCCCAACCCTTGAGAGTGCATGGGACCTTCAAGAGTCGCTCCAGGAACTTCTCGTTCTTGGCTCGGTCGTTGGCGGCGACTCGGAAAAAGGCGGTCGCAATGCCTGAAAATGAAATCGAAAGCGATCCGAACCCTAACGCGAAGATTAGCCGGTTTGCATTCGCCATGTTCGATGTCCTTGGGTTCTCCAAATGGGTCGAAACGGAGAGTTTGAGCAACATCCTTAGCGCATACCAACAGTTGATTCAGCGAGCAGTTCTGAAACCGAATGAAAAAGGAGGCCTTTCGGCGTTTCATACACCCGAAGGGATGTTGTTTGCCGTAACCAGGCCACCGCAATACGCCTATTTCAGCGACACGATTTTGCTGTGGTCCCCGTTGGCCCCGCCGCTTGTCGCCGACTTTGTTGAACGCTGTAGCGAACTGATCTGTGAAGGGCTGGTGGCGAATATCCCACTGCGCGGTGCAATCACGCTTGGAGACGCCGTACTCGATACCAAGACCAATACCTACATCGGCAAGCCCATCATCGAAGCCGTAAATCTGGAAAAGGGTCAAGAATGGATTGGATTGACGTTCGGTCACACAGCCATGTGGTCGCCATTCCTTGGGCAACTGCACGGAGCCGCCATCATCGAGTATCCGGTCCCAATGAAGAAAGGGTTTGAGCAGTACGCATCTCCAATTGTTGTCGATTGGCCACGGCGATGGCGCGATAAGTACGGCTCGGGCCCTACTCATAAATTAGACGAGCTACGAAAGCCCCATGCCGCCGCGAAGTACGACAACACGAAGACGTTTGCTGAATACTCGTTGGCGAAGCACGATTGGTTCAAGTACCCGGACCGTATTCCGCCAGGTGCCGTACTTCGCTTGGTTCCCCTCTCAGAAGCGACGCTCACATAGCGGGTGGGTGGACACGAAAATGGATGTCGCAGTGCGGCCAGACAGCCATCACGACGCCGGTACGGGTAATGCCCTCAATCGTTTGCCTCCCTGTCATCAGCGCACTCATCTTCGATAAAGTGTGATTCCAGCCATTCTTCCGTAACCTCATCGCCCAGCCGTTCTGCCTGTTCTTTATTCAGGGGCGGCAAGTTGCCGGGATGGGGCTTGCCGAAGCATTTCTCCCACTTCAACAATGAGAACGTCTCGGCTGTGATTGCGGCGGCGGCACTCGCGTGCCCGTGGTTCGTCCCCACATCTGGCCAACTGACCTTGAGAATTTCTTCAACAGCCTTCGGATGCTTCTTGTGCCAATCTATCATACTGATGCGCCGGAATCGGCAGAGCATGTTTTCGGGCTTGTAAAGGTGCTGAAGATCCGTCCGTTGGCCCCAGGTATCGCGTGAATCGTGCAACTTCTTTGGTGGATTAGGCGTCCAGCTTTTCACGAGTTGCCAGAACCGGCAGTGAAGGCAAGTTGTCATCCCACAGTAGATGACGCCTTGCAGAGGTCTACTTTGTTTTTCCATAATCGCACGAACGTCGCTGCTCCAATTCAGGTCGGTCCGCAAGGGGAATTGCACGGGCTGCCCGGAATCGTCCGTGCAAATCAGTTGGTACTCGCCGGGCGATTTCGGGATTTCGCCTCGCGTCCAAAGGGCGGGCGCTTTTCCGTTCGCCGTAACCCAGACTCCGACCGGTAAGCCCTGCGCCGTCATTATTGCCATACAAAATGCCTCGCATTGTTAACGTGAAGATTCTAAGGCTGGCGACGGTCAGCAGCCAGAAACGACCGGACACATCTCGTGTTCGAGCGTAGGGTTTCCGAATAGACGGCCCCACTGGTACCAGGCCGAGGGAGCTTTGGCGACGCGTCACCTGTTCGGAAAAGGGCCCCCACATCGCAAAAGGTGGCGACTACGGTTTAGTCGACTCGCGCAGCAAAAAAATCCGAAAAAAAATGCAGCCGACGCGCTTGCTCTACTTAAGCGGGTGATCGTGCTCTACTTGGGGTGATTGGTGACCCCGTTACATTCGGAAAAACCGCATTTTTGGCCTAGAAATGCGGTTTTCTGGGGTCTTATGTAGAGCCACGATGTCTTGGGAAGCTGGCATTCTACCACTGAATTACGCCCGCAAGAGATTGCAAGTGACTATAATATAATAACTTACAACCTGAATCGCTTTTGCAAAAGTAGAGCAACGTTGGTGCTTTGCACTACTTAACCTGTTGTAACCGTCGCGATTCTACCGCGGAATGTGCGTTTTGGAAGCTCGGAGGCCACTACCTAAGGACAAAGAATAACAGCTCCAAAGCTGTGCCGCATCGCCAAGACTAGGCAAAGAAATTCAACCAATTCGGCCAAATTCAATCTGGTTTGAAACGGTAGCCGACTCCGACTTCGGTCAAGAGATGTTCTGGATTGGTGGGGTTGGTTTCAAGCTTTTGCCGAAGCTGACGCATGAAGATGCGGAGGTAGTGCGATTCTTCAGCGTGCCCGGGACCCCACACTTCACGAAGTAATTGACGATGGGTCATGACCAACCCGGCATGCTGGGCCAGAGTGGTCAGCAATTTGTACTCGATCGGCGTCAGGTGCACTTCCTGGCCTTTACGAGTCACGATTCGCCGTTCCAGGTCGATAGCGAGGTCTCCAGCAATGATCGTGGTCTCCCCAGCCGGTTGGCCAGTCACGGCGGCATGCCGAAGCGCAACGCGGAGCCTGGCCATCAGCTCGTTGACGCTGAATGGTTTCTGTATGAAGTCATCGGCTCCGGCATCCAAAGCGGACACCTTTTCTTGTTCCTGGCCGTGTGCGGACAAAACGACAATTGGTAGGCGTGACCATTCGCGAACTCGTTTGATGACCTCGATTCCGTGTTGATCTGGGAGACCCAGGTCCAGCACAATGATATCGGGCCGAGCTTGGGTAGCTTCCAGTATTCCGTGAGCCGCCGTTTCCGCCTCGATCATTCGCCAGCCTGCGGCTTCGATGGCCGGCCGAAGGAACCGCCGAATGGGCTGTTCATCTTCAACCACCAGCACGGTTGCTGAATTCGTATTCAACGTGACGCCCCTAATCGCTCCGTTGCAGCCGCGGACCTCGAATCCGAACCCGCAGCAGCACCTCCTTCATGGTGAGTCGGAGGCTGCTGAACGCTCGGGATTGTGAACCAGAAGCGAGCTCCACCTTCAGGCCGGTTCTCGGCACCGATTTTCCCTCCGTGCAATCGCACCACCGCATCGCAAATTGCGAGGCCCAGCCCCGTACCCGACCGATCGGCCGCCGGCCCCTTCCGCACGAAGCGACGAAAGATGTCCTGCTCGGTGCCCGGCACCAAACCCGGGCCATTGTCGAGCACTTCAACCATGACATGATCATCCTCACGTGCGGCGCGGACCTCGATATTCGAACCCGGGGGTGTGTATCGCGATGCGTTCTCCACTAGATTCGCCAGAACTGTTTCGACCAGGACCCCATCCACTTCAACCAGGGGGAGTTCATCCGGCAAGTTCGTCCGCACCGGATGACCCCTCAAAGCGCTGCGAAGTCGATTGAGCGCCGAACCTACCAGCTCGTCCAGCGGGTACCACTCCTTTTGAAGTTTGAAGCCCGGGGCGTCCAACCGCGTCATATCCAGGAGCTTGCCTACGATCTGATTCAAGCGGCTGGCTTCGTCCGCGACAGAATGCAGAAGGTCACGGCGGGATACTGTGCTCAGCGTGCCTTGCTCGTCCAGCAGCGTGCTTGCCGCTCCCGAAATGGTGGAAAGCGGAGTGCGAAGATCGTGCGAGACACAACTCAGCAGCGAGCTTCGAATCTGTTCTGCCTCCACGTCACGACGCGACGACTCGACTTGTGACGCCAACTTGCTGCGCTCCAATGCAATCGCAAGCTGCGTTGCAAAAGTTTCCAGCAGGTGCCGTTGGTCGGACTCAAGGGGATGTTTCGGATCTTTGGGCCGCAGAGCCAGCACACCCAACGAGCTGCTCGATGTGACCAGAGGCACATACATGGCCGTCGAAGCCGAAAGCGTTTCGGTGCTCCAGCCCGCCCAACGTTGATGCTCGAATACCCATTGGGCGGCAGCGCCTTCGTTGGCGGATTCGACTTTGAATGCCCCGTGATGGGCTGCCACTGTCAGTCGATTGCTGGCGTCGGGCAACAGTATGGCTGTGTCACCCTGAAAGACATCAGCTACGTGACGCGACGCAGCGGTGACCATCGATTCGGTATCGCGTGCGGCCGCAAGCTGGCGGCTCATGAAATAGAGGGCAATCGTTCGGAGATAGCGGCTGCGTGCCGAATCGATCTGTCGCCGAACCTGCTGCGTTAGGCCACTAATGACCAGAGCTGTGACAAGCAGAACAAGGAATGTGATTACATACTGTATATCCGAAATCGCAAAGGAAAAATACGGCTCAGTGAAAAGGAAATCAAAAAGTAAGGCACCCAGTACGGACGCAAGAATCGATGGCCCGAGCGTCCAACGGCTGGACACGAGAACCACGCCTGCGAGGTAAACCATGGTGATATTAACCAGTGAAAACCGGCCGAACATGAGCAATGCGATTCCCGTGCAGATGGCCATCACCCCCAAGGTCCAGGCGTATTGCTGCCAGTCGGTTTTTCGCGCCTTCCAGCGCACACGGGCCAATTCGTGTTCCTCAGGTTCGCCCTTGACCACGTGAATATCGATTTCACCGCTGCGGCGGATCAGGTCATCGACAATCGATGGCTTCAACCATTCCTTCCACCGGGCTCGCGCCGGTTTGCCGATCACGACCTTGTTTACGTTTCGCTTGATTGCAAAACTGAGAATCTCATCGACCACGTTCTCACCGGAAAGGACGGTGACATCCGCACCAAGCCGTTCGGCAAGCTGAAGATTGCGACGAACCTGCTCCGTCGCCTGGTCACCCTGCAGGGGTGTCTCCACGGTAATGGCGATCCAGTCGGATTGTGCCGCGGCTGCCATGCGACGAGCGGTTCGTATGACGCGACTGGAAAGCGGGCTGGGCCCCACGCATACCAGAATCCTATCGGCGGTCGGCCAGGGCCGGCTCTCCCCGCGTCCAGCACGCTCCATGCGCACCTGCGCGCCAACCCGTTCGGCTGTTTGACGTAGGGCGAGTTCTCGAAGCGCGGTGAGGTTCTCCTTGCGGAAAAAGCGGTCCACGGCCTGACGAACCTGCTCCGGTAGGTAGACCTTGCCTTCGTGCAGCCGCTCGATGAGGTCGTCGGGAGGCAAGTCGACGAGTTCGATCTCGTCGGCCCGCTCGATGATCGAGTCTGGAACCGTCTCGCGCACGACGATCCCGGTAATCTGGGAGATCACGTCGTTAAGTGATTCGATGTGCTGAACGTTGAGCGTGGTATAAACGTCAATTCCGGCATCGAGGAGTTCCACCACGTCCTGCCAGCGTTTTTCGTGGCGCGATCCTTCCGCGTTGCTGTGGGCCAGTTCGTCGACAAGAATCAAGGGCGGCTTTCGAAGCAGCGCCGCGTCAAGATCAAATTCTCGCAGGCGGACGCCGCGATATTCGACGAACCGCGCGGGGAGTTGCTCCAAGCCAACGAGGAGCGCTTCTGTTTCCTTTCGCCTATGAGTTTCAACGTACCCGGCGAGGACACCGATTCCGTCGCGCAGCTTCTCCTGCGCCTCGCTCAGCATGGCATAAGTCTTGCCCACTCCGGCCGAGGCGCCGAAAAAAATCTTGAGCCGCCCGCGGTGCGGATGCGATTGCGCACCCTCAACGCTGGCCAACAAAGCGTCTGGATCGGGTCTCACATCCTGCCGATTCTTTTCATTCAGCGGCATGCCAACAGATTGTCACCCGTCATCTCCCGAATGGGAAGTGGTCGGTGGCTCGGTGCGCCTCGTGTATAAAGGAAATCCGCACCACGGGCAGAAGCGTGGCGGCTCCTCGTGCGGGAACGAAACGGGTAGGAGTGGAGGGTAGCGCTGCGGTCCGCACGAATCCCTGAGCCATCGTCCAATCAGCACAACAGCGAGGATCGCCGCACAGCCAACGAGCAAAACGGTAGCTGAAATCCCCGTCTCTTCCGATGACGGGGATCTCAGCGCCGAAAAGGGGCCCCAAACAGCCAGGAACGGAGCCATTGCTTCAGCCGCCGTTGATGATTTGAATCTGCGTGGCCGGCAGGAATTGTGCAAGCCAGCCAGTCAGGACAAAGACGATCACTTCAAAGAAAATGTCCGTAAAAAACATCTCTGGTAGCTCCTCTAAAAGCGATAACAAAAACCGATTCCCGCCTGGAAATCAGGCGCTTCCTCGTTCAGGCCGACGCCGGCCCGAACGTCGATTTGAAAATTATCTTTGATTAGGAACACCGGACCAAAGTCCAGGTTATGTTGACAATCGCTGTCGCGGCTGGACGGATACAGCCCATAGTATTCCAGGAAGCCGCCGATCTTCGGCGTAAACTGGTAGAACGCAGCCAGCGAGGCGCCGGATTGGAAGAACCTTCCCTCGTCATCACTGATTCCCGCCGCCAGCACGACGCCGTACATGCTTAGCTTCTCGCTGAGAGAGTAGTTCCATGCCAATCGCACTTCGGGGTCCACATCGCCTGTGGATTTGGATCCCGTACCGGTCGGAAGCGAAATCGCCGGAATCATCGACAAGTTCGGAATCAATCCCTTTTGCTTGAGCAACTGGGTTTTGAAGCCGATGCTCATATCCGTGCCGCCATCGTCGTGATCACTGATCCGGATGTGGCGGCCCGCCCAGCGACTTTGCCCCTCATAGTTGTAATCTGTGAAGGAATAGCCGGTCCATTTCACACGAAGCTCAAAGTTCTCAAAAAGTCCGGTGCGCAGCGATAACTCTCCGAGCACCTGGTTCTTCGTGCGGCTTTCATTTTCCTTGTCGTAATAGAAGGAATATCCGCCCTCAAGCTGTGTGTAACCGCGTGGCACCACCGAATAACTGTCTGAAAAGCCCGGTCGGTCGCTGGCCATGCTGCCCACCTCGCTAGGTCGGTCCCAAAACCAAAAGCCTCTGTCGGGCTCCGGTGTGGCCTCACCGGCGGCTTTGTCATTGGAAGGCTGTCTGCCCGGATATCCCAGGCGCAGCGATGTTGACTCAGATTTTTCTTGCGCAAGAGCGAATCCTGCAACAAGATGGATCAATGTAAAGCAACTGATAACACTAGTAGGATGACGCATGTCGATTCCTTTCGGTACAGTGATGGGCCCGAAGGGGCGGCGCGCCAATGCCGCCCCTGGGCCGTAATATCTGCCCCGCCTATCTGCCTGTGGGCTTTTGCGGCGCGACAATCGGCTTTCCAGCAGGAACGCCCTTCGTCGGCGCCGGTTGGGGCGCAGTGGGCTTGGGCTGCTGGTTGGGCTGATTGGTTTGGCCGGGTTTACCCGGCTGACCCGCATTGGATTGCGTATTCACCTGTGGTACTCCATGCTCGATAGGCTCGAGCGGACCCGGGCCGCGTGCGCCGCCAACGTAGCGGTAGCTCCGACCCGAACTTGAAGATTGAGACTCTCCCATGGTAGAGAGGTTGCTCTATTGCGCCGCCTTCTCCTTATCGAGTGCCAGATTCAACAGAACTACGTTTACTCTCGGCTCGCCGAAAATTCCGAATTGTCGATCCTCGATATGTTGCCTCAAGAGATTATGAACGACCTCCTGCGTCATGCCGCGAGCCTGGGCAACGCGAGCAATTTGAATTTCGGCGGCCCCCACGCTGATGTGCGGGTCCAAGCCGCTGCCCGACGCAGTCACCAGGTCGATCGGTATTGCCACATTTTCCGGAACGCCTGATTCGCGCAGTTTCTTCACGCGGTCTTGAATGGCCTCGATCTGAGTGGGATTCGTGACACCGTAGTTACTGCCGGTGGATGCCCCGGCATTATACGCGTAGGGCGCAGTTGCCGATAGGCGGCTCCAGAAGTACTTCGGATTGTCGAAGGGTTGCCCAATCAGCTCCGAACCCAACACTTTGCCATCGCGCTCAATCAGGCTTCCGTTCGCTTTTCCCGGGAAAACCACCTGGGCCACGCCGGTCATTACCAGCGGATAGGCGATTCCAGTCAGCGCGGTAAAGGCGAGCAGCATCAGGGTTGCAGATTTCAATTCCTTGAACATGGTCAGTCTCCTTAGGCAAGCCTCATTGCTACCAGGGCCAGGTCGATCAACTTGATGCCGGCAAACGGCACGATGAGCCCGCCAAGGCCGTAGTACAGCAGGTTGCGTGCCAGGAGTGCCTGGGCTTTGGCGGGCTTGTACCGCACACCACGAAGCGCCAGAGGAATCAGGAAGATGATGATCAACGCATTGAAAATCACCGCCGACATGATGGCGCTTTGCGGCGTGGCCAGGCGCATGATATTGAGCGAGGCCAGTTCAGGATACATGCCTACAAAAGCTGCGGGAATGATCGCGAAGTATTTGGACACGTCATTGGCGATGCTGAACGTTGTGAGCGAGCCTCGCGTGATCAGAAGTTGCTTGCCGATCTCCACGACCTCGATCAGCTTTGTCGGATTGCTGTCCAAATCGACCATGTTGCCCGCTTCCTTGGCCGCCTGCGTGCCCGTATTCATGGCCACGGCCACATCGGCCTGAGCCAGAGCAGGTGCGTCATTCGTCCCGTCACCGCACATGGCCACCAGCCTGCCGCCTGCCTGGTTTTCGCGGATGAGTTTGAGCTTGGCTTCGGGTGTGGCTTCAGCCAAAAAGTCATCCACTCCGGCTTCAGCCGCGATGGAGGCGGCCGTCAGCGGGTTATCGCCGGTGATCATGATGGTCTTGATGCCCATCTCGCGGAGCTGAGAAAAGCGTTCACGAATTCCGCCCTTGACGATATCCTTGAGGTGCACAACGCCGAGAACGCTTTTGTCTTTGGCGACTACAAGCGGCGTCCCCCCACGTTTGGCAATGGCTTCGACAGCGGACTTGACCGTGGTTGGAAACGCGCCGCCCTTGGCCTGAACGAAACGCTCAATGGCGTCGGACGCGCCTTTTCGGATTTGCGTGCCATTCATGTCCACGCCGCTCATCCGCGTCTGAGCGCTGAACGGGACAAAGTGAGCATGAAGCTGCTCGACGTCGCGGCCGCGCAAAGCATATTTTTCCTTCGCGAGAACGACGATACTACGGCCTTCCGGTGTCTCATCCGCCAGAGATGCAAGCTGCGCCGCGTCGGCCAGTTCCTCCGCCTTAAGGCCGTCGGCCGGAATGAATTCTGTAGCCTGACGATTGCCAAGCGTGATCGTGCCGGTCTTGTCGAGCAGTAACGTATCCACATCGCCGGCCGCCTCGACGGCCCGGCCTGACATGGCGATGACGTTTGCCTGAATCATGCGGTCCATGCCAGCGATGCCGATGGCCGAAAGCAAACCGCCGATCGTCGTTGGAATCAGGCACACAAGCAGCGCGACCAAAACAGTGATCGTCACCGCTTCGCCACGACCCAGCGTATTCACGGTGAAGAGCGAGAAGGGCAGCAGGGTGGCGCATACAACAAGGAAAATAATGGTCATCGCCGCCAGGAGGATATTGAGGGCGATCTCGTTGGGCGTCTTCTGTCGCTTGGCCCCTTCAACGAGGGAAATCATGCGGTCGATGAAGCTTTCGCCTGGGTTCGAAGTGATGCGGACGATGATCCAATCGGAGAGCACACGCGTACCGCCTGTCACGGCGCTGCGATCGCCACCACTTTCTCGAATGACAGGCGCACTCTCTCCGGTCACCGCGCTCTCATCAACGGACGAGACTCCCTCGATGACCTCGCCATCGAGTGGTATGAACTCGCCGGCTTCGACGAAAACAATGTCGCCTTTTTTCAGTCGATTCGAAGGCCGCGATTCCCTGGTGGCATCGCGCCGCGGCTCGCGCAGCACCGTGGCCACAATGTCGCGACGTGCCTTGCGCAGCGTATCGGCCTGCGCCTTTCCTCGTCCTTCGGCCATCGCCTCGGCAAAATTCGCAAAAAGCAGCGTGAACCACAGCCAAAGCGATATGGCAAGGATGAAACCGGCAGACGCCTCGCCCCTGCCCGCCAAAGCCTGGATAAAAAGCAGGAGGGTTAGTACGGCGCCAATCAGGACCACAAACATCACGGGATTGCGAATCTGGTGCCGCGGGTCAAGCTTGCGCAGAGCATCAATGACCGCCTGCTTCACGATGGGTGGATCAAACAATGGACGACTCTTTGAATGGGTACTCATAATTATTTCACCGCCAGGAGCTGCATGTGCTCGGCAATTGGGCCCAAGGCCAGCCCCGGCACAAAGGTCAATGCTCCGACAATCAGCACCACGCCGGCCAGCATCGCAAGAAAGAGCGGCGTATGCGTCGGCAGTGTTCCATCCGAAACGGGTACATGCTTTTTCGCAGCCAGCGCGCCGGCCAATGCGATCACCGGGATCTTCACCCAGAACCGCCCTGTCAACATGGCCAGCCCCAGAAGGAGATTCATCGTGGGGTTGTTCGCTCCAAATCCCGCAAATGCGCTGCCGTTGTTGTTCGATGCGGAGGAGAATGCGTAAAGTACCTGACTGAATCCGTGAGGCAGCGGATTACTGATCGACGCACTTACCTGGGTCGTCATCACTGCGATCGCGGTTCCGATCAGGACGGCCAGACACGGAGCGAGCACCGCAATCGATGCCATCTTCATTTCAAACGCTTCAATCTTCTTCCCTAGGTACTCCGGTGTACGACCAACCATTAGCCCGGCAATGAACACCGTCACTACCACAAAAACGAGCATTCCATACAGGCCTGAACCGACACCACCGAAAATGACCTCGCCCAGTTGCATTAGCACCATGGGCACAAGTCCGCCAAGCGGGGTGTACGAATCATGCATCGAATTGACCGAGCCGTTCGAGGCGCACGTCGTGGTTGTCGCCCAGAGCACGGAATTCACCATGCCGAAGCGCACTTCCTTGCCTTCCATGTTGCCGGCGGTGCCATCGATTCCATTCCCCACCATCGCATTCGCAGTAACCGGCCCCGGATTCGTCTCCGACGAAATGCCCATCGCCAGAAAAGCAAGCATCAGGATGGTCATCACCCCAAGCAGCCCCCATCCCTGCCGCGTGTCGCCTACCATCTTGCCGAAGGTGTAGCAAAGCGCGGCGGGAATCAGCAAAATCGCGAGCACCTGCAAGAAATTGGAAAAAGGGGTGGCGTTCTCAAACGGATGCGCCGAATTCACATTGAAGAACCCACCGCCGTTGGTGCCCAGCTGCTTGATCGCGATTTGCGATGCCGCCGGGCCTACGGCCAGCGTTTGCTCCGTCACCGCGACTTTCTCTGTTATGGGCTGCCCAGCGGCGTCCTTCATCGGGCTTCCGCTAGCGTCGAGTTTGGGCTGATCGTAGCTTGTAGGCTGAACCAGGGTGGCCGCCTGGTATGGCTTAAATGTCTGAACCACTCCTTGTGAAACCAACAGCAACGTCCAGACTGCGGCTAGCGGTAGCAGGATGTACAGGGTGGATCGCGTCAGATCGACCCAGAAATTGCCGATCGACGTTGTCTGTCGACGCACAAAGCCGCGGATCAGCGCGATTAAGATCGCCATCCCGCTGGCGGCCGAAACGAAATTCTGCGTGGTGAGCCCCGCCATCTGCGTGAAGTACGACATCGTGGTTTCGCCGCCGTAGCCCTGCCAGTTGGTGTTGGTTATGAAACTGACAGCCGTATTGAACGACGAATCCGGCGTGACCGCTGCCATGTTGGCGGGATTGAACGGCAGCGAAGCCTGAACCCGCTGCAATCCATACAGCACCACAAATCCGATGACGTGGAACCATAGCATGGCGATGGCATACCGTTTCCAGTCCATCTCGGCGTCTGAGCGAACGCCACAGATTCGGTACAGCAGCCTTTCGAGGGGCATCAGAAACCGCAGCGCACGCGGAATCCGCCCCTCGTAAACCGCAGCCATAAACGCCCCTAACGGCTTGGCCAGCGCAACTAGGACACCTACGTAGAGAATGATCTGAAACCAGCTGCTGGCTGACATTAGAACCACTCCGGCTTGAGCATGGCAAGGAAAAGGTAAACGAGCAGCAAGCCCGCCAATATCGCACTAACGAAGTAAAATACGGTCATGACCGCACCTCCGGAAACACGCGCCGAACTAGAGCGATAGAGGCGGCGAAAAAAGCAACCCCAAGAATCAGGTATACCGCATCCATTTTCGTTCTCCGAAACCTAATGCTCTGCTACAAACATTACTCCGTCAGATATTAGAATGCTGTTAGGTTGCCCCTTGCATGCGTAAAAAAGGTGTAAAGATCGACGGCCGTTGGGCCGTCTATGGCGACAAGCGGATGGCAGCACTATCTCCGCAGTATCAGAATTTTGGCCAGCGAACACCGTTCGAATCCGAAAAGCGGGACATGCAATGATTACCGACCCGGTCATTGGCACCAAATCCCAACCTGCGGCACCCAGTGCTCCCAGACTATCGGATCGACCCAGCCAGCCGGGGAAGTTCTCCTCGGTCGAAACAACATTGAGCAGGCCATAACGATCAGGGCCCGAATGCGATTGCGAGCGGGCACGGAGCGACGCCGGGAACCTAATTACCACCGGAAATTGGCTGGAGAGAAACAGATACTCCCGTCGTACGGATTCGATTCCACGAAAATCCGTTTTCAAATATCATGACACTTTCACAGAGACGTTGGAGAGAAAACAAATGAAGAACTTTCTTGCGATAATGCTGGCCGCAGGTACAGCAGCATTCGGACAATCTGGCCCCAGCGCCATTTCAGCTTCTCAAACAACGGCACGCAACGATAATTCCGAACCGCTCTCCCGGCTGGTCACGGCTTATTCAAACCTTGATTCAAAAGATCCTCGTGAGCTTGGCATGAAAATCCGCAGCCTGCTGCGCGATGAGTACACTTATTTTCGAGGATCAACAGTCTTATTCTATCAGGCCGTTCTAGACCCCGCCTCGCAGTGGACGGCCGATCAAAGCACATGGGTCCTGCTGCACGGCGATATTCACATTGGCAACGTGGGAACCTATCAAGGCCCCGGTGAGCCGGGACGCGATATTCGATTTGGAGTCGTCGATCTCGACGAGACGGTCCCGGGACCATTCCAACTCGATCTGTTACGAGCGATGACCGCCGTGCGGATGGCCGCGCGTGCCAGCCATCGAGAATGGAAAAGCGACCAGGCCGCTCGCGCCCTTTGCGAAAACTATGGTCGGATTCTTTCGGGTGGCGATCCCGACCAGCAGGCCATGACTCGCAATCCGGCGGTCGCCGCTCTGCTGCGCAAGGCCGCGAAAAACGAGGTAAAGAAATACGTGTCCCGCTATGTCGAGTTGGGGCCGAAGCCTCGCTTCCGAACCGCAAGAATCAAAGACGGCGTGGTCAAGGACATTCTCGAATCGCTCACCGGCGAGGAGCGCGAACAGGTAATTCACGCGATCGGAGACTATTTCGATCACGGATGTGATTCGAAATCTCGGAACAGTTTTCGCTTTGAGAATGCCAATGAGCTTCGCAGCGCCGTTCTGGACGTTGCGCGGTGGACCCGCCTGGAAAGCAGCGGGAGTCAGGGCGTCCATAAGTATCTCGTCTTGCTCGACAAGCCCATGAAAGGCGATGATAACCCATTGATTATGGAATTGAAGGAAGAGCCTGTGCCCGCAGCGGCTGTCGCGGGCTTGCTTCACGCGGCATCGGGGGCGAAGCGCGCCGAGGAAGTCGCATCAGCTTATGGCCGGATGCTCGATCCTCAGCCGCGACTCCTGGGTTTCACGAAGATCGGCGAATGTGGCTTTCTCGTTCTCACGAAGGACCCTTGGGGAGAAGAGCTGGAACCACAAGATTTCAGAATCGGTACAGAGGAAAACGGTGCTGCGGAAGCCGCTGCGTTGTTAGGCGAAGTACTGGGTCAGGCGCATCGCAACGGACTTGTGCGAAATGATCGCGCAAACCAAATTCCAAAACTCTTGCAGCAATTGCAGAGCCTACCCGCCATACTCGATGAACAGAGCAAGCAGATAGAATCGCAATTGCACCGCGACTACGAGGCGCTTTGCAAAGATCCGAAGGCGCGTGAATTGGCGGCCCGCGCGGAGGAATTCATCAAAGGCTCCCAAAAAGAAAAACCGTAGGCATGCGCCACAAGAATTTCACCACCGTTCCCGGCTCGGGCGCCTCGTGTCTCATCTTAACGATGGAAACCCAGAAAAACAGCGGGCCGCCGGACTCTCATCCAGGCAGCCCACGATGAGTTCGATGCATTGATAATTCGAACTCTTCCCCTCTGTTTTCTTAAGCTCGCAGAGCTCGCGCCCGGCCAAACATGATTGTTCCGGCGCTCAAGCCTACCAAGGTCAATATTGCGAGACCCCATTCTGAAACCGTCGGAACCGGCGCCGGCTGGCAGGTGCAGTCGGGATTGCAAACTCCGGACGGGCAGTTGGCCACCGAAGCGCCATCGCAAGCCTCACTCGGCTCCGTGATTCCGTTTCCACACACGGCATCGCAATCATTGTCGGTGCTGGCATCACAACCTGTTGGACAGCATCCGTCGCCGTTTGCACAGAGCGAAATTTGGGTATCGGGCGGACAGTTTGGACTGTTTCCCGTGCAACTCTCGGCTGGATCGCAGTCATCAGTCGACGCACGGCATTCTGTGCCGGACGCGACAAACTGGCAGGTCGCCGTGCAGCATGCCCCTCCATCGCATTGTTCACCGGCCCCCGCATCCACGATCCCATTTCCGCAGAAGCAGAGGAAGTATGTGTAGGATCCAGGGCTGCCCTTGTCGCTATTGGTCGAATTGATGCTGCCCTGCTGATCACCAACCGTGGAGATGCGCCACGACGTAACACCGGCACTATTCACTGCCGGCTGGCCGAGCGCCTCGCCGCACGGCCATGCACTGTCTTCGTTGGTACGCGGCGTACCAGCGAATGTTTGATCGCCGTACGCCAGCTGTGTGACAATGGCGGCTCCCGCGTCTAGAACGAGAATCGTATCATTTCGCTGGTACATGCCGGTCGTGTAGGTAATGACCTTTACCGTAACGGGAAGTCCCCATGCCGCGCGAAAGGTCGCTGCACTTTCGCCTGCCGCAACCTGCGTGATAACGACCGATTCTCCAGGACTGACCATGCCAAAGGCGCTCAGGCTTACACTGGTAGCCGCAGGGTTGTTATCGCCGTCGTCCAACGTCCAGCCCGTAAAATCTACAGCAGCTGCGCCGCGGTTGGTCAACTCGACGAATTCCCGATTGGGCCCGTCATACATGAATTCTGTGATCTGAATCTGACCCATTACCGGCGCCGCCACACACGTGGCCAGCACGACCGCACCATGAATTCCAAACCTCTTTCCCACCATGATCGTCTCCTTTCCGAAGAACTTGTCCCAATCACCTGTTCATCAATGCAAACTGTGTCCGTCGTGCGAGAATGGTTCCGACGGTCATTAACAGAATCACAAACGCAACCAATCCCCACGTGGATGCAGCGGGAACATTGGTCGAAACAAAAGTTCCGGGGTTGCCGACATCACCGCCCGACGATGCGTGGGAGCTCTTGGGGTCGCCGATTGACGACAACACCCACGAACCAACCCGATCCTGTCCTACGGCACTGGCTGCCGGCCACGCACTGACATTCTGCGTGAGCACGGACGCCGGATAGGTCTCGTCGCCATAGTGGAGCGTGTCGACAACAGCTTTAGACGCATTATGAATCGTAATCTGGTCATTTCGGCCAAGTTCGTTGGATGGAAGCGTCGCGATTGGTACGCCGCTAATACTCCATGCCGTGGAGAATGTGCCGGCAGGCTTGTCTGTAACAATGGCTGATTGCCCCGGCCCCAGCGTGCCGATCCCACCGATTTGGAATTGACCGGGCGGCTGACACAGATCCGCAAAGGTCCAACCGGACAAGTTGACGGGCGATGCGCCCAGATTCGTAATCTCAAAGAATTCCCCATTAGTCCCGAGATACATGAACTCGGTTATGCGGACTTGCGTGTTGTCCGCTGCGGGGCAAGGCGTCGATCCGCAATTGGTCCCCTCACCGAGGAACAACCCGTCTACGTTAAGGCAGTCTCCCTGGCTTAGAACCGAGCAAACGTTATTGACGCAGCACGATCCCGAATTGCACGTTACGGATGTGTACGCTCCGGGATTTCCCAGATCGCCCACGAGCGAAGCATGCGAACCTTGTGTGTCGCCAATATGGGCTTTTCGCCATTCAAGAATATCGTTGTTTCCAATCGCCGCAGAGCAAGGGTAAGCGCTGCCTCCTTCCGCGTCCGGCGCACAGTGAAGCTGACCGTAGGTCAATCGGTCCACCAGCGCTCCGGAATTGTCATACAAATTGATTTCGTCGGCCTTGCCGATGTTGATCGTGTTTCCGCCGACTACCTTGACCGTGCCCGACAATCCCCAGTCCGTGCGGAAATCGGCCGCAATGCTTTCCGTAAGGATGACAGCTTCACCTGCGGCGACCGTGCCAAAACCTGACAAATCCACTTGGCCAGGAGCGCGTGTTTCATCACTGAAGTGCCATCCGGCCATATTCACAGGCGAGCCACCAAAATTGCGGAACTCAATAAATTCCCCGCCCGTGCCGGTATGCATGAATTCGGTGATCCTGACCTGCGCGCCAGACGGCGCTGGGCAAGTGTTCGGAACGCATACCGTGCTATTGCCCTGGTACAATCCCTGGCCGTAGCACACTTGCGCGCTCTGAATGCTGCAGGCGCCGCCCGCGCAGCACGCCCCGGTCGGATCCGGAGGGCAAACGAAATTTGTGTATTGTCCTGGGTTGCCGATATCGAGGAAACTGGAGACAAACGAGCCCTGGGCGTCGCCATTCGCCGAATTGCGCCAACCAAAGGGGTTGTTCGCGCCCACGGCCTGAGAACAGGGCCAGCCGGTTTTTCCGTTGGTCCGAATGCTGCCGGGAAAACTTTGATCCCCGTACGTCAGTTGATCGACAAGTGCACCGTTGTTGTCATACAAGTTGAGCTGGTCATTGCGTCCCAGGTTGTTGGGGTTGGCTCCGATGACTGCCACCGAGCCGGAAAGGGCCCATGCCGTGCGGAAACCCGCTGCCGTTGCTTCACATAGAATGACCGACTGCCCCGCCGCGACGGTTCCGAACGCACTCAAGTCCGTATGCGGTCCATCCGTGTGATCGGAGTCGTCGAAACTCCAGCCGCTCATGTTAACGGACGTCACTCCGACGTTGGTAAACTCAATAAACTCAGAAGTGATATCGCCACCCGTGTACTGATATTCAGTAATTCTCATCTGCGCGCCGGCGCTTGCAGTCAAGGAAACGATCGCAATGGCGCTGCCTAACGCGATTCGCAGAGAATCTCCATACAACAACCTCATTGTCCCACTCCTTATCAATCACCAAAAATCATTTGAAAGAGTCCGGCATCTTTCAGATCAACGTCGTTGTCATCATCCAGATCGAACGATTCACATCCCGGTTCGCTAACGCCTGGCCCGCTGAGACAATCGCTGAAGCAGGCGTAATCATTTACGCCGATCTGCGGATTCGCGTCACAATTGCCCGGCTGAATGGCCACTTGCGTAACTGCTACACTGATTGGAGCCGGATACGATGCACCGGCCGGATTGCCATTTTGATCGGTGCGCGCGACCTTTAGACCGCGAGGCGTGCTGGCAGCAAACTGCGGCAATGTCGCGGCGCCAACGCTGACCTGCGCCGAACCCAGCCCCATCGCCCGGAGGTTTACACGATAGAGGCTGGCAGGAGACCCCAGCCCGGCGCCAAATGAAGTTGTGTATCCGTTGACGGACTTGATTCCGCGATCAAAAGTGACATTTGGCAAGGTGATGGAGGCGCGCGTCGTGGCGAAAGGCACCATCGGCGTAACTGACTCCACGCTTACAATTCCGCCCGCCGAAATCGTGACATCATGGACATATTGCATGATGCCATTTGTCTGATCGGCAGGCGAAGTTCGTGCGCCGCCCGTAACCTGTGCACGAACGGTCAATTGAATCAAATCTCCGACTTGCAGGTTGTTGAGCGGCCTGCCGTCGGGAAGCTCGACTTGTGTTGTCACAGTGCATTGCACCGACGCGTTGGAGTTCAGATACACCCCGGTCGCTGAGGGAGTCGGAGAATCGTAGCGCCGACCCACGATGCGGCCATTCGTACTCCCCTGAAAATTGAGCGTCCACTGCAAGTCGCTCGGCTCGATTCCATTGTTCCCTGTAGTGTCCACGTCCCAGGGCCGCGTCTGGAGGCTGGGATTCCCATCATTGGACTGCGGCGCCTCCGGAAAGGCATTGCTGAATATCCAGTCATCATTACCAAACACACTCGCCAGTTTTGTGATATCCGCCGCGTCGCAGTCTCCGTCGCGATCAACGTCACCCGGAATGAAAGGAATGGCGAGCGGATTGATCCGCCCTGCCATCACCCGGTAGGTATTAGGCAGCAGAAAGTTGTAGTCCGCGCCCGTGCCGTCATTGAGCCAGCGCGGCACGTTGGTCATGTATGGCTGAAGAGAATCGGGGTTCGGATTGGAATCATTCCAATAATACAATTCAACGCCATCGTCAGTAAAAATGACGCCCGGATCGTTCTCTCCGCGAATCCACTGCTCCGTCGCCGTATCTTGGTAGTTCCTTCCATTGGGAAGCTCGCCTGTGCTGCCGGGTGCGGCAACCCAGCCGACCCCGGATGTGCGATAGTCAACGCGGGTCAGCGAATCCGGCGTAAAGCCCTGCGGATCATCGAGAGCATGTACGCGCCGTTCGGGAAGTGCGTGAACCGTACTTCCCAAATCCACCTTGCGATCATCGGTGTCATATTCCCAGCCGCGCTGGCTTTCGTAGCTGACTTCATCGACCACTTCCAAATCGTCAGCATCGGTCGCGGTGCTCGCGCCGGCCATGTCCTTGGTATTGCCTGTGATCCCGCTGGGCTGACCATGGTCGAGGTTGCCGTCGCCCCACTGGTCCTTGACCGTGTTATCCTGCGGGTCAATGACGCCGCGGAAAATTTCAAAATCCTGATAGAGCGTTTTGCCCCAACGAAGCCCGCCTGCATTATTGGGATCGGCCTGCGTGCGACCGGGTCGGCGCCGAATCAACAGGATTGTATTGGACCCATCATTCGAGAGTCGATTGGGAACATCCACACCGCCATTCCACAAATCAACCCATGGACCATGAAACGCTGTGTCAGAGAGCAATTCCTGGTAACCCGATGAGTTTCCCAGCGCAATCACCAGCAGGCCATTGGCCCCCAGTTGAAGCCCATCAAGACTGAAAAACTCATCGATTTCCGGTTTCGGGTCGGGCAATGGCGGGATTGAGTTGGTTGGAAAGTATTTGTCCAAACCACCGTTCAGAAACGCAATCGCGTAACCATCGAGCTTGCGCCCTGGCACTCCGTAAAGCTCGATGAATTCTCGCAGATCATCCAGGCTTCCCGGTGGGTTGATGGCAACTTCATTGATGAAGACCGTCGCCAGAGCAGGAGAATGAACAAGGCCAACGCCCAGTACCAGGGCACTCACCAGAACAAAAGCAAAATGTTTCTTCGCCACCTACTTCCCCCTAGGGACAAACAACAGCTATTTTGGCGTAAATGGGCTTCTCGACGCCCGCCCCAGCGTCAGAACGCCATCGAAAACCATCTTGTGATCCAAATCCTTCTGCTCGGGCGGGTTCTTTCGCGTATTAATTCCAAACTCGCCATCCCGATCCACATCGCGGAAAACATCCACATGGCCGTCTGCAAACAAGACGTTAGCCATGGTGCGATTGTGACCCTTGTCGCCACGAATCCACGAACCGACTCCATGGGCCGGTCCAAAATCTGCGAAACTCTGAATACCAAATGGCCCGCCATAGGGTCCGTCTGTCATCGTCTTTACGCATCGTTCACCAAAAAGCGGTTCGTCGGAATCCGTGCGGCCGTCACCCAAAAGGGGGACTGACGCAGGCGCCACTTGCAACATCGAAGCAGTGCGCAACGGCCCGACGGTCGTATCCCGCCGTTTCCAATTCGCGGAATTCGGTGATTTTTTTGCCTTTGCTTGATCGTATTGCGTGCGAGCCATGTACCAGGACTGCGTATAGTTGGTGTTGAATCCGCGTTCGATGAGATCCCGTGCCTGCTCTTCGGTGTAGCTCTCCTTGCCCGCAGCACCGGGACGCAGCTTCTGGTTGTAAATCGCCGGATTCGAGGGACACAGTTGCTTTCCGGGATAGGCAAACTTGAAGCGAACCAGGTCGGCAACCCAGCCAACCTTGTCCACGGGGCCGTCGCGTCCATTGGAGACTTCCGGATCGAACGAACCACTGCTCATGTAGTCACGATTTTCGCCCGCATAGAGATAAAACCCGCGCCCGAAACCCTGGAATGTCGAAGCACAAACCGCTTGTTTGGCCTGCTCACGTGCTCCAGTCAGCGATGGAATGAGTATGGCCAACAGAAGCATGATGATGCTGATGACCACGAGCAGTTCGATAAGCGTGAACCCGCCTCTTCGAAGGTGAATCGATTGCAGATCTGGCTTCAATCCCCGACCGATCGCGGTAGTTCTCAATACACTGCCCTCGTTATAGTGTTGTAAACCAATCGCCGTGGCGCTCCACGTGATTTGGAATCGTATGAGTCAGCGCAAAGATTTGATGAAGCCGTCGTAAGTTTCTCGTTTAGCTGGCCGCGTTGCTAAATCAAGAATCTGCTTCGCATCGAAAAGTGAAGATCGATTCGAGAGATGGCTTGTCGCAGGCTCCGGAGCCATTGTTAGCTCGCTACTCGACCCCAAAAAAGCACAATTGGCGATGGAAACGCCTCGCGGTTTTACCATTGTCACCCCTTGGAACGAAGAGGAGCGTTTTGCGCCTAAAATGGGTAAGCTACTTGCATGATTCGATACCCGGACTTGGTGCGGAGCTGGGAGGTAAATCGATTTTATGAAGGAGAATGAAAGATGTGCATGAAACGGATGATTTGTACGGCGGCCATTTTAGCCCTGCTCGCTGCGGGCGGAATCGTGTCCGCACAAAATGATAAGGCAACGACGCCCGCAGGCCAGACCGCGGCGCAGCCAAAATGCCCGGTCATGGCCGATGAACCGGTGAATTTCGCCATGAGCGCCGAATCTCCAGAAGGCCCGGTATTTTTTTGCTGCAAGGATTGCATCCCGAAATACCTCAAGGACCCGAATAAATTCACCGCGAAAGTTGCCGCCCAGCGGAAAATCCTCGCCGACCGGCCAAAGATCCAGGTATCGTGTCCGGCCTGTAATGATCCCGTCGACGGAAAGGTCTTCCTTGAAAATGGCGGTCAGAAAATCTACTTCTCTTCGCCCGAGTGCATGGCCAAATACAAGAGCGAACCCGGTAAATATGCATCCGGATTGGCCAACAGCTACACATATCAGACGAAGTGCCCCGTAATGGATGAGGAAATCGACCCGAAGTCCTTCGCAACCCTTGCCGGCGGAGGCAGGGTGTATTTCTGCTGCAAGGGGTGCGACAAAAAGCTCTTCGCCGAGCCAGCCAAGTATGTTCCCAAGCTCGCCGCGCAGGGATTTCTCTTTGAGCCAAAGGATTTGGCAAAAGCTGCAAGCAAGGAGGAACTGCCAAAAGACCACAAGTAACGCGATCGCGATTGCACGAGCATTGGATTCTCGCGCATAGATACGCAAGGTTTAGGCGTAGGGTGGGCTATGCCCACCATTCACTTCAGCCGTATTGTCACGCTAGAAAGTCCGTGCAAGGCAAACATACGTCTTCTGCGGTATCATTGCCTACAATGGTTGCAAACATGCAAGGATCGCTACAGGAGCCGCGCGTTCAGGACGCTCCGATCGTGCGAACGCTTCGCCGCTTCATGCTCGCAATTCTGATTTTCGCCATGACCGGTACGTTCGTGGACATGATGCTCTTTGATCATTACCAGACTTTCTGGCAGAAGATCCCGCTCGTGCTGCTTGGCATCGCCGCACTCGCCCTCACAGGCCACCTGACTGTTCAGAACCATATCACCCTACGAGCCTTTCGGTCCGCCATGCTGCTTTTGATTCTCGGCGGAGCGGCAGGCATTTTCTTTCACGCCCAGGCAAGCGCGGAATTTCACGGCGAATTGGATTCAACGGCCAGCCGGTGGCAACTTGCCTGGGTCGTGCTACATTCCAAGGTTCCCCCGACGCTGGCCCCGGGGGGATTGATCCAGATGGGACTCATCGGCCTGGCGGCGACGTACCGCCACCCGGACGATCAGAGAAAAATTCAAGGAGATTCAAGGTGAAATCAAACCGACCACTACTCACGGCGGCATCCCCCTTGATTGGAGTTTGTCTGCTGGGGGCACTGTCCATCGCCCAGGTTGGCAAATCACAGGGCGTGATCGACATGAATTCAGCCACGGAAAAGGAAATCGCTGCGCTACCGCACATGACCCCGGAAATCACCAAGGCTGTCATGAACGCCCGGCCCTTCGACAGTATCACGGCCCTGAACACTTTTCTGCTGGCTCAGAAACTATCACCGCAGCAAGCGAGCGAACTGTATGCCAAGGCCTTTGTCCACATCAACCTAAACACCGCGGATAAGGATGAAATTCTGCTCATCCCCAGTATCGCCAAGAAGATGACCCATGAGTTCAAAGAGTATCGACCATGGACAAGCTGGTCCCAGTTCGACAAGGAAATCGGAAAATATGTCGGCAAGGAAGAAACGGCGCGACTCGCTCAATACTGTTTCATCCCGCTCAACATGAACAAGGCAACGGACGAGGAACTCGCGACCATTCCGGGCGTGACCAAACCAATAATGGAGCAAATCAGCAAGGGCCGACCGTGGAAGTCGATCGAAGATTTCCAGAAGGAACTCGGCAAGACCGCCGGTGAGAAAGACGCGAAACGGATTGCGAGATTTCTTGTAGCCCAGTAGGCCCCAGGACCGGCGTCTTACCTGTTGGTACGAATGCCTGGTTTGTTGCGCAACGACTTTGCGATTGAGGGTGTTGGGACTCGAACCCAAAACCTACGGCTTAAAAGGCCGGTGCTCTACCATTGAGCTACACCCTCAGCAGGATGAATCACGCCTCAGCAGACGCGAAAACAGCCCTAAGAATCATATCGCAGGATGGAATGCAAGGGTACTGAGGCAAGCTGGTTGCGGCCATTGAGAAAACCAAGTTCCACCAGCACGGCGACTCCGACAATTTCGCCGCCCAAAGCCTTGATCAGGCGGGTACAGGCAACCATCGTCCCGCCGGTCGCAAGCACGTCGTCTACCAGCAGGACGCGGTCTCCGGGCTCGATGGAATCGCGATGGATTTCCACGCGATCTGTGCCGTACTCCAGTTCGTACTCCTCCATGTGTTTGTCGGAAGGCAGGCGGCCTGGTTTCCGGATCGGAACAAACCCGGCCGAAAGCACCGCGGCTACCGTTGCCCCAAATATGAACCCTCGAGATTCCGGTCCGACGACAACGTCAACATGAAGGTGACGGAAAGGCTGGGACAAATACTCAATGGACAACGCAAACGCCGCCGGATCGGCCAGCAAGGGAGTGATGTCTTTGAACATAATGCCCGGCTTGGGGAAGTCAGGTACATCACGAATCAACTCACGAAGTCGAGTCATTCTTTGGCGTTCTTGCAGGTCCATATTCATTCAACGAAGCAAACACGATTTTGATCGTTCTTTACGAAGGATAGAGCGGCGAATCGTGGATCGCAAGTTTACTCCGGCGAACGCCCTGCACCTTCAAGACGGGCGAGCTCAGCGGCTGCGCCGGCGTGCGTGGGATCAATGCGCAGGGCATTGCGCAGTTCGACTTCTGCTTCTTCGCGTCGATTCAACCTTGCAAGCGCCCAACCGGCTCCGAATTTGGCTTCCGAAGCAAGCGGATCGTTCTCAGCGACTTGTCGAAATGTCTTCAGAGCCTGTTCCCATTGCTCCTGCTGAAGCCAGGTGCGACCGAGATTCACCATCGCAATCGAATTGTCCGGATCACACTTCAACGCTTGTTCATATTGGGTGCGAGCTTGCACCGGGAGATTTTGCTGGAGGTAGATGTTTCCGAGATTGATTCGCGCGTCCGTGAGTTCGGGCCTGAGCCGCAGCGCTTGTTCGAATTCCCGCTTTGCCCCCTCGATGTCTCCATTGTCGGCCAGTGCGTTGCCCAGATGATAATGAAGATCACCCTCGGAGGGCTTCACTGTGATGGCCTGCCGAACGATCTGAATGGCACGACCGTGTTCGCCCATTTTCCCCAGCAATTGCGCCGCGTTGATCAACGCATCGGTGCGGGCAGGGTTCAATTGCGCCGTCCGAAGATATTCGTTCACAGCGTCAATGTTTTTGTCCGTCGCCGCCAGGGCTATTGCGAAGTTGTAGTGTGCGTCGGCGTAAAGGTCCTTGAGCAAGATGGCTTTACGAAGCGATTCAATCGCACTGGACCACTGTTTGGACTTGATCATTTCCACCCCGATGCCGACATGCGCCCTTGCGTTGCCGGGGCGTTTGGCGGCGACGTCCCGCCACATGGTCAGTTCGCTCTGGTAGTCGTAGTTGCGCTGATGGGTGGCGTAGGCAAGCGGAACGGATACGGTAAGAATGATGATGGCAAAAAGAATGGTTGAGAAT
>CAZCST010000003.1:0-69074 GCA_964501365.1 uncultured Phycisphaera sp.
AGATCGAACGAGCCATCGCCTGGTTCAGCAACTTCCGCCGCTTGGTGGTTCGCTACGAGCGGAAAATCACAGTGTATCAAGCGTTTTTTCACGTGGCCTGCGTTCTCATAGCACTACGGCAGTTTTGAAATGGGTTCTAGAGCAATTCCTGGTCTTCGGCGACAACTACCCCGGATCTTCAATGGACGTTGACAATCTTGTCATGACCTCTCTCGACGAATGTCCGCACATTTGCGGAAACGGAGTGGTTGAGTACACCTACATCTTTGAACAATGCGAAGTTACCCCAGGTGGTGATGCCAATTGTCCCGGCCGCTGCATTCCGCTCGGGCAGCCAGGAGAATGTACCTGTACGCCGATATGTACAGAACAAAATCCATGTCCGGTCTACAACGGCGAGAACGGCCCCTACATCAGCTCCAGCGGAGTCTACACTTATGAGGGCGAGTCGCCATTTGTTTCTGTGGACGGTTGCGGAACGGACTTTGATGCATCGCTCTTGCTGGGAACGACCATGGACTGGAGTCATCCTTTGGTGTCTAACAGTACTTGTTCATCAAACAATAGCGGGAGCGATCCCAGTGCTCCCTGTTTTGGATTCAATCAGCAGGATCCATGCGCCTGCGTGGCGAATCCGGGCCAGCAAATCCTCATGCGATTATCCTTCAGTAACGGCTTCGTTCCCGTGGGTAGCAACTCCTATGTAAACGTTCGCAAGAAAGAGGCCTGCGCCGGTGATTCCGTGGGTGCCTGCTGCGATACCAATGGAGCTGATCAGGGATGCACGGACAATATCACCGAAATCGAATGCGCCGGTCCGGACAAGGTCTGGACTGACCAGGGCAAATGCGCGGATCAACCGCCGTGCGACTGCATTCCGGATTGCACGGGTCGCATTTGCGGCGATGACGGTTGCGGGGGGAGCTGCGGTTCCTGCGACGACGGCAACGTTTGCAACGGCATCGAGACCTGTAATGGTATCGGATCGTGCATTCAAGGGACTCCGCTGAACTGCGACGACGGCGATGCCTGCGTTGTTTTCGAGACTTGCGACCCGGTTGCTGGTTGCGTTCCGGGCATTCCGCTGCAATGCGATGATGGGCTGTTCTGCGACGGCGAAGAGTTCTGCGTGCCCGACTTCGGCTGTCAGGCGGGCAATCCGCCCTGCACGGAAAACGAAACCTGCGACGAAGAATCCGATCAGTGTGTGCCCAATAGCATTCCAACTGTCAGCCAGTGGGGGCTGGCCGTCTTGACACTGCTACTCCTGGTCGCAGCGAAGGTTCGTTTCGGCCGCCGGGCGGCGTTGCGGTAAGCGAGAAGGAGGGAAGATGAGAGCTCAGGAATTCGGCATTTGGATTGGCACGATGGCGATGACAGCTTTTTGCGTTAGTCCGTTCACCGACCCCAGCTTCGCATTGCCGCCCGCGACGCCAATGACTGACACGGAAATTGACCCGGTTTCAACCACGGGCGGAATCAATCCAGGAATTAACTATTCCACCGGCTTCGAACCCGAGGAAGGATTTGCGCTTGGCTACATTTCGGCCAGCGGTGGAACTCCCGTGGGCTGCGGAGGCGTGGCTTTTCCTTGTTGGGGGCACATCACTTCAACTTCCTGCCAGGGCGGTTCTGGCCCTGTCTGTACACCCAGCTTGATTACTCCAACCATCGAGAACATCAACCCGGCCATCGGAATTCAACATCTGCGATTGACGCACGACCCGACTACACGCACGAATGTCGGTGGCTATGGTATCGGCATCGACGCACGGTATCCGTACACCGCCGGTGTCGTATCGCGACCTGTCGCACCGAACACTGTTTCGGTTGACGTCGCCATCAGTTACCCCGGCGGCATGAATTTTCGTTTGCAACCTCAAAGCAACACGCAGGGACTTCCCGCCTCGTTTTTCATGTTTTACTATGACGGGAGCATCTATATTCTCGACGATCTTTGTGGAACTGTTGGGCTAAGTTACCAATATACTGGAGCTTATTGGGACATCACGGATGGTTATCAGAATGTCACCATTGCCATGAATCCGTGCGCCGATGTCATTAACTATTATTACGCGGACGAACTCATCTACTCCGGTTGCGTGTTCGCAGGATCAAACCTGGAACAGCTTGTCATCCTGGGCGACAACACCAACGAGTCCTATATGGACGTAGATAATGTGGTGATGACTTCTCTTGACGAGTGTCCGCATACCTGCGGAAACGGCGTGGTTGAGGACGGTTTTGAAGAATGCGAGCCGGGAAATAACCCTTCGGGCTGCAACCCGGGTCACACTTGCGGTGCGGTCGGTGCTCCGGATGCTTGCCTCTGCAACCGCATCTGCACGCCCGATGAGCCATGCACTCTGAACAACGGCGCAAACGGTCCATTTTACGGCCCCTTCGATGCCCAGTTCGGCGGCATATTCGTGTATGACGCCCCAGCGGGCGTGGATGCAGTATCCGTCGATCTGTGCGGTTCGACCGGCGGTGACCAGTTTATCAACTACTGGGGCAGCTGCACCGACCTGAACGATCCGGGTTCGCATAACGATGACTGCTGCGGCATTTCTACTTGTGGAACGTACGGCCTCGGTAGCGACCCGACAGCTTCTTGCTATAACAACGTAGGTGTTCCCAACTTCGAGCCGTGTACCTGCCACAACAATCCGCTGGTGGACGACAACTGCTATCTGCTTCGGATACGCAATCCCTCAGGCGATGGTCAAGTCTACATCGAGGTCAACAATAAGGTCGCTTGCTTTCTAGGCCACCTCGGTTCCTGTTGTGATACCAACGCTGCTGGAGCTGGTACCTGCACCGACAATGTCGCCGAGGCCGATTGCACTGGCTCGGACAAGATTTGGACTGACCAGGGCAAGTGCGCCGATCAGGTTTGCGAGTGTATTCCCGATTGCACCGGGGCAGTCTGCGGCAGCGACGGCTGCGACGGAAGCTGCGGCACCACCTGCGACGATGGTAACGCCTGCAACGGTGTGGAAACCTGCAACGCCAATCGAACCTGCGACACTGGAACTCCCCTCGTCTGCGATGACGGCAATGCCTGCAATGGGGTGGAAACCTGCGTCCCGCCAAACGGCTGTGTTGGCGGCACGCCGCTAAGCTGCAGTGACGGTCTGGCCTGCAACGGGATCGAGACCTGCAATCCGTCGTCGGGCTGCGTGGCCGGGACGCCGGTGAACTGTGATGATGGAATCGACTGCACGGTGGATACCTGCAACGATCCCGACGGCTCCTGCTCGCACGACGACGCGGATTGTGCGATTCCTACAATGAGCCAGTGGGGGCTGGTCGTCCTGACGATTGTCTTGCTGGTGACCGCGAAAGTGCAGTTCGGTCGGCGCAGGCCAGCGTGAGGCGAATCTACAGACTCTTTGTATAAGTCCTGTGGTTCCGTTCTGCCGTGCCTCCGGCACTTGATAAGATTTCCTCCCACTACCCAGCGTTGAAACGCCGGGCTATTTTCATGCCGTCCCTTACGGGACGAACTTGAGCGATGCGCGGATAAATACTGGGAACTGTATCACGACAGGAAGTGCATCACAGTTTGCGGTAGTCTCCACCCTCACCCTACCCTTTCCCTGGCAGGGAGAAGGGTTTTGAGTCGGAATCCAGACGAACCAAAGAAAGGTCGCGGCATGGCACGGACGGCTTTGTTTGGGTTGTTGCAGCGGAGTTTTCGCAAGGCGCGGATGATCGGGCAGGGCGATTCCGCGCGCGTCTGGGATATGCTTGAGGCCGCGCGGCAGGCAAGACGCGTATCTCGGCGCGACTTCCTGCGAAGGGCGGCGGGGACTGCCGCAGTCGTTGGGGCTTCGACGATGATTCCGGGGTGTCTGACTCCGGGCAGTCGTGGCGTGCGGAGGAACGCGCCACGAATTGCCATCATCGGCGGAGGAATGGCCGGCCTGAATGCGGCGTACACGCTGAAGAAGCAGGGATTAGATTCCACGATTTACGAGGCGTCTGGGCGGACCGGCGGGCGGATGAGGTCGGCGACCGACCTGCTCGCCCCGGGGTTGACCACCGAACTGGGCGGAGAATTTCTCGATACCGGCCACGACGACATGTTCGCCCTCATCCGCGAATTCGAACTACCGATGCTCGACATGGAGGATGATGCCAAGGCGGGGCTGGTGGAGGACGCCTGCTTTTTTGGCGGACGGCATTACAAGGAAGCGGAAATCATCGAAGTCTTCCTTCCGGTTGCCGACAAGATGCAAGCCGACTTTGATGGACTCGGGGAGACGATCGATTATCAAAATGATGGCAAGGCCGCGGCCCTCGACCGCACCAGCATCAAGGAATACCTGGAAAAACTGGGCGGGGCGGGCTTTCTGCAAAAGCTGCTCGAAGTGGCCTACGTCACGGAGTATGGGCTTGACGCTGACGAACAGTCGGCCCTGAACCTTTTGATGTTGATCGGGCTGGATACTTCGAAGGGCTTTTCGATCTTTGGCGAGAGCGACGAGCGCTACAAGGTTCGCGGCGGGAATCAGCGCGTCGTCGATGAACTGG
The DNA here is from genome assembly GCA_964501365.1 of uncultured Phycisphaera sp. Lineage (GTDB taxonomy): Bacteria > Planctomycetota > Phycisphaerae > UBA1845 > UBA1845 > CAZAMB01. The sequence continues at coordinate 4,540 of CAZCST010000003.1, forward strand.
CGATGCGACTGGACAGTGCCATCGAGCGTGAGCATAGCCTCGTCGCCGTGCGATCGCGCGGCTCGGGATACAATCTGACCTTCCATCGCAAGGGCAGCGCGTCGTTGGACGTGGATGCGGACTTCGTCGTGATGACGATTCCCTTTTCGGTGCTTCGCGGCGTGGAGATCAACGTCGAACTCCCACCCGTCAAGCGTCGCGCGATCAACGAGCTGGGCTACGGCACGAACGCAAAATTGCTCATGGGATTCAAGTCGCCCGTGTGGCGCGATCGCGGTTTTTCCGGGAACATCCTGGCCGACCAGCCCTTTCAACTGGGCTGGGACAACGGCCGGCTGCAGGGCAAGGCTCAAGCGGGCTTTACGTTCTACTCCGGCGGAAAATCCGGCATTCGGGTTGGCGAAGGCACACCGGCGGAACAGGTGCAGCGATTGCTTCCCGGCCTGTCCGCAGCCTTTCCCGGTGTGGAAGCTCAGGGCAATGGCCATGTCGAGCGGTTCCACTGGCCAAGCTTTCCGCATTCGCGCGGGAGTTATGCCTGCTACAGGCCGGGGCAGTGGACGACGATTCGCGGGGCCGAGGGTGAGTCCATCGGCAACCTCTATTTCGCGGGCGAGCATTGCAGCCGCGACTTTCAGGGATTTATGAATGGGGCTGCGGAGACGGGACGAGAGGCGGCGGAAGGAATCGTGGCTGCGGTTCGGGGTCAGACGTCAGGGCACGCACGGATCTTAAGAAGGCAACTATTGGTGGCGACGAAGTAACGGCTGTGGATTCCTACAATCGTAGCGTTGGGTGCGGTTTGGTTGTTCCATCGCATGGGGCGTGTCCCTCTCAGCCATTGTTCATGCGGCTATGACCTTACGGGGAACACGAGCGGCGTTTGTCCGGAGTGCGGGACGCGAATGTGAGAGGATACCAGAAACTGAAGTGGTGGCTCAGCGTTGGGATAGCTGGACCGTCGAGGCGTAGCATATATCGTGCTGGTCTTTGGCTCGCTCTACTAATGGGAGTCTTGATTGCCTTCTCGATAAGCGGTATCCGCTTGGAATGGCACGGGAATATTGGTTCCAACTATTGGATTCAGCTGGACCTACAGCGATTTCAAGCGCGGGCACTCATACTTGCGGCCGATTTGCCTTCTGAGCTGGGTCGCTTTGTTCGCGCCTACAACAATTCTCCGATTGATTATGTCATGAGCATCGACGAGGGATTTCGATGGGAAATTCCGCCGAGACAACCTGCAAGTGTAGGAACGTTTCGATCCTCCTGCTTTGCATTTAGAACCACAGTTCTTATCTACTTGTTAGCATTGTGGTTTTGTATTAGGTCGTTGAAAACAAAGTTTTCTGAGCGCCGCCTTCGGGCGGGTGGGTTGTGCGCACAATGTGCCTATGATCTCGAAGGCAACACCAGCGGGGTTTGTCCAGAGTGCGGGACGCGGGTAGCGACGCCAGAATCTAGCCAATAAGTTCGACGGGCTTTATGAGTGTGCGAAATCTCTCGTGCGTGCGTGCAGAGCGACCCTCACCCCTGCCCCTCTCCCTGCGAGGGAGAGAGGATTTCTTGAGGGATGCTATCCGGGGGTGGCGCTGCGCTAGCGACGCGAGCTTGCTGACCCCCGCATCGGGCTCCCGCCTTGGTCGCCCGATTTTCGTCGACCCCTCCGGGGCCGCCAATCAAGACGTTTTGCGCCGTAATTGCTACCAAAACGACTCGGACCCTTCATAGCCGGGCGAGTAGCCCATCGGCGCGTTTTCTGCTATCCTTGCCGGGCTCTACCGCAAGAAGGACAACAGGGTCTTAGTTGATAGTTGACTGGTTACAACAATGAAGAACGCACAAATACGCAATGTCGCCATTATCGCCCACGTTGACCACGGCAAAACCACGCTGGTGGACCAGATGCTCCGCCAGTGCGGGCAGTTCCGCGAGGCCCAGCTCAAGGGCGAGCGGATTCTCGACTCCAACGACCTGGAACGCGAACGCGGCATCACCATTCTCGCCAAGAATATCGCGATTCAATACAAGGGCACGAAGATCAACCTGATCGATACGCCCGGCCACGCGGACTTCGGCGGCGAGGTCGAACGCGTGCTGATGATGGCCGACGGGTGCCTGTTGCTTGTGGACGCGTTCGAAGGGCCGATGCCGCAGACGCGGTTCGTGCTGCGGAAGGCGTTCGAGTACGGACTGCGGCCGGTCGTGGTGATCAACAAGGTTGATCGCTCGGACGCCCGCCCAAACGAAGTGCTCGATGAAGTGCTGGACTTGTTCATCGAACTCAACGCAAGCGAAGAGGCTCTGGACTTTCCCATTGTGTACGCCTCGGCGACGCAGGGTTGGGCAAGTCTGGATGCGACGGTGAAGACTGACAATGTGCAGGCGCTGTTTGAGACCATCATGCAGCACGTTCCCGCGCCGGAATGCGACGCGACCTCGCCGGTGCAGATGCTCATCACGACGCTCGACTACAACGATTACGTGGGCCGCATCGGAATCGGGCGCGTGGTGCGCGGCACGCTCAAGAGCGGCAGCAAGGTGAGGGTCATTCACCGCGACGGAACGCAAAAGAATGAGCAGATCTCGGAATTGTTTGCGTTCGACGGCCTGGGCCGCAAAAAGGTCGAGGAAATCGTCGCAGGCGATATCTGTGCGATCGTGGGACTGGAATCGGTGGATATCGGGAACACCATCGCCGACGCGGAGAAGCCCGAGCCGCTGCCGCTGATTCGCGTGGACGAGCCCACGCTGCACATGACGTTTCGCGTAAATGACTCGCCGTTTTGCGGGAAATCGGGCAAGTTCCTGACCAGCCGGCATATCCGCGACCGACTCGAAAAAGAACTGCAAAAGAATGTGGCCCTGCGCGTTGAGCCGGGTCATACGCCGGAAGAGTTTCACGTGTCGGGGCGTGGGATGCTGCACCTGGGGGTGCTGATCGAGAACATGCGCCGCGAGGGGTACGAGCTTGCCGTGGGCAAGCCGAAGGTGATTTTTCGCCAGCTTGACGGCCACAAGACCGAGCCGATCGAACACTGCGTCATCGACGTGCCCACCGCGAACATTGGCGCGGTGATGGAATTGCTCGGGCAGCGGCGCGGCATTTGCACGGCGATGGAAACGCGAAGCGAGACGAGCCACCTCGAATTCACGGTTCCCGCGCGCGGCTTGATCGGCGTGCGCAATCGCCTGCTGAACGCCACGAACGGTACCGCGATCATGCATCACAATTTTTACGAATACGAACTCCTGCGCGGATCGATTCCGGGGCGCGGCAACGGCGTCTTGATCTCGATGGAGACCGGCGCGGTGACGGCCTACGCGATTGAGGGGCTGTCGGATCGCGGCGTGCTTTTTGTTTCGCCGGGCGACCCGGTTTATGTCGGGCAGATCGTCGGCGAGCACAACCGCGAGAATGATCTGGACATCAACGTCAGCCGCTTGAAGAAACTTACCAACATGCGGGCGGCCGGAGCGGATAAGACCGTCGTACTCAAACCGCCGCGCATCCTCACGCTCGAAATGGCCCTGGAATTCATTGAGGACGACGAACTGGTCGAAGTGACCCCGGACGCGATCCGGCTGCGCAAGCGCATGCTGACCGAAAACGACCGAAAACGGGCGGCAAGGGCCAAAGCGGGTGGGTCATAAGCCAGGAAGTCGGATAAACGAATTCCTATGCCAACAATTGCCCGCATCGGTCCCTACCGCATATACTTTTATGGTGAGGACCGGAAGGAACCGCCTCATGTGCATGTTGACCGCGACGATAATTCAGCCAAGTTCTGGTTGGCTCCAGTCGGAGTAGCGCATAATTTCGGTTTCAGGCCCAAGGAGCTGCGTGACATCTATCGGATAATTGCGAGTGAAGCGGAGAATTACCTTGAAATCTGGCACGACAAATTCGGGCCCCAAGCCCGGAATGAAAGTCTCTGACTTGCGGTTCGATGAGGATACGCTGAGCGTCGATCTCGCAGACGGCCGGACAATCACCGTGCCATTGGTTTGGTACCCTCGCCTCTTAAATGCCACGCATGCAGAGAGAAACAATTGGGAGACCTGCGGAGCTGGATTTGGGATTCACTGGCCTGATGTTGACGAGGATTTAAGTACCCAAGGTCTTCTTGAGGGGGCGCCATCGCCCGAATACACACGAGCCGTCAAGAAAAAGCCACAAGCCAGGAAACGCACCAGAATCTCATCACATCTTTCCAAATCGAAACGGGTTATGCGCCGTCGATGACACGATTCCGCCTGGAAACAATACCTACGCGGCTGACATGGCCGCGAATTTGGGGGCGAGGTATTCGACGCAGCTATCGAGGGTGGCCAGGCGCGGGTAGTCCTCCTTGGGCACTTCAATCTTGTAGCGTTTGCGAAGCTCCATGACGATGTCGAGGAAGTCCATAGAATCCAGGTCGAGCTGATCGCGGAGGCGCACGTCGGTCCTGACGTTGGAGAGGTCGGCATCAGGCGCGACCACGGCGATGATTCCCAGGATGACCCCTTTAACCTTGTCGGCAATGGCAGAAATATTCAAAACTTCAGCTCCCATTTTACAATTGTTTCCAAGTGATTCTGCGACCCTTTCAGGGTCGAAATCTATCATGATCTTATTCCGGGGGTATCGCTTCGCTCAACCCCCGGCTACTTTCGGCGACCCCTTCGGGGTCGACAGCTTTCTTACCTTGCCCTCGAATTCTACGAAAGTTGATTGTCTTTGGGACTTGATTGCTAGCCCCTAAATCCAGCCCCTACACCCTATGCGGTGTACTTAGAGACAACCACCGCTGAGTTGATCCCCAACATTCCGAATGAATTATTAAGGATAATACGCACCGAGTCGATTCGCTTTGGCTCATTGGCCACCAGGTTCCGTACCGCGCACCGCGGATCGGGGTCGGTCAGGTTTATCGTAGGGTGAATCACCCCATCGTCAAATGATCCAAGGTTTCCAGCCAGTTCTAATGCGCCGGCGGCCCCCATGGCGTGGCCAATGAAGCTCTTTGTGTTGTTGATGTAGACGTTTTTGAAGTCGCCAAAGACCTGTCGGATGGCGGTGGCTTCCTGGATGTCGCCGGTTTCGGTGGCTGTGGCGTGGGTGCTGACAATGTCCACATCGTCGGGGCCAATGGCCGCGCGTTGGAGCGCCAATGTCATACATTCGGCGACTCGTTCGGGGTTCGGAAGGACCGGGTCCAGTGCGTCAGAGTTCATGGCATAGCCAATGACCTCGGCGATGATTCTAGCCCCGCGTTTTTTCGCGTCCTGAAGCCGTTCCAGCATGAAAATGCAGCCACCTTCCGAGACGACAATGCCGTTACGGGCCAGGTCAAATGGCCGGCTGGCCTTGGTCGGGTCTTCGTGCCGGGCGAGCGCGTTTTCGGCTGCGAAGCTGGCGAAAATCCCAAAGGAATGAATGGCCTCCGAAACACCTCCTGCCAGCGCCAGATCGACTTCTCCAAGGCGAAGCATCTGCACGCCTTGAATGAGCCCGGCGTTTCCGGCAGCACAGGCCGCCCCGATGGTGTAATGCGGGCCGCTAATCGCCAGATTCACCGTCACTTCACCGGCAGGATTATTGGCAACGGTCCGAGGGTTATGATGGTGCGACCAGAACTTTGTGTCGTAGTCATACTGCCGGATGGCGTCGATTTCGTTCTCGGTTTCGACGGTTCCGTGCTCGGTGATCCCGAGAAACGTACCGATCCGCGAGCGATCAAGTTGAGCGGGGTTCAGTCCGGCATGGGCAAATGCCTCGTGGGCACAATAGATGGAGATGGCTCCGGCCCGCGTACCACGGCGGCGGTCCTTGCGGGTCTGGTATTTCTGCTCGTCGAATTTGCAGACCCCCGCATGCACTTTGCCCATGAAACGGGTTTCGATCGACGTAACGCCGGACACACCTGCCAGCAGGTTGCGGCGGAAGTCGGACAGGTTGGCCCCGTTGGGGGAGGCAAGCCCTATTCCGGTTATGACGATACGATCGGAAATTGCCATGACAACATTATTCTTACGGGCCGCAAACTTCGGTTCGCGCCATTCTCACCGCCAACACCGCTTCCTGACGGTCGCGGTACTGAAATAGGCAATCCTAGCAAAAATTACGGGGCGGGAAACCGCTTGAGCCATTCCACCAGCCGCGCTACCCCATCCTCCAATGATACGCGAGGTTGGTAGCCCAGGTCGCGTTTAGCCGCAGAAATGTCAAAATAGTGAGATTTTGCGAGCTGATTGGCGACGAATCGCGTCATCGGCGGTTCGCGGCGCAAGGCAAAAATCTTGTAAACCACTTCAAATGCGGCCCCCACCGCGGTTGCGGTTCCAAGCGAAATGCGGCGGGTGACTCGTGGAGCGCCGATGGCGGCCAGAAGCTGATCGAGCCACGACCAGAGGACGACGGGCTGACCCTGGCTGATGAAGTAGGCCCTCCCCGCACATGCAGCGGTGGGATTTAGGGCGACCGCAGCGAGGAGGTGGGCCTCGGCGGCATTATCGATGTAGGTAATGTCCACGAGATTTTTTCCGTCGCCGACCTGCCGGAGCTTGCCTGCTCTGGCGCGCTCAATCACACGCGGAATAAGGTGCGGGTCGCCCGGGCCCCAAATGAGATGTGGTCGAAGGGAAATGGTGGAAAGTAAACTGTCATTTGCGGCCAATACCAGACGCTCGGCCATCGCCTTGGATTCCGGATAGGCCGCCAGATATTGATTGGGATAGGGTACTGATTCATCGACTCCGCACAGGTCGTTGCGGCCAAAGACCACGCTGGGCGAACTTGTATAGACAAGCTTGCGCACTCCAGCCGCACGGCACGCTTCTACGACGTTTCTGGTTCCATCGACATTGATGCTATGGAATTCCCGGTGCGGCCCCCAAACACCGGCCTTGGCGGCGACATGAAAGACGACATCCATGCCCGAGCAGGCATGACGAACCGCCTCGCCATCGCGAATGTCTGCGGCCAAATGCTCAATGGTGAATGCGGAATGCGGAATGTCTGATGACGGCGCGCGACGAGATAGGGTAGTGACATGGTCGCCGCGAGCCTGGAGCATGCGCACGATGGCGCTGCCCAGGAATCCGTTTCCGCCGGTCACGAGTGCCTTCACGTTTTTCAGCTTGAGCCGGATTCAGCGTTGCGTCAATCGCGTGAAGTGGAAGATCAGGAAACGCCGGCCGCGACTGGTTTGGCAGGGCGAATGGCGTTCCAGCGTGCAAGGATGCCCGCCAATCGTTGAGCATCTTCCAGCGAATGGCTCGGTGCGATGGTGGTGAGTCGATTGCCTACCTGCGCCAGCATTGCCTCATGTGCCTCGCGATCCACGCCCGGTGGGATTTGAGATACGGACATCGCCAGCTCGGCGGCCACCAGCGGATCTTGGCGCAAAACCGTTACGAGTACGTAATGGATGAGCGGTTGGGCGAAACCAGCCTGTTCGCCGCCGCTTCGGAACAACTCGACCAGCCGTGCCCAGACCGGCCTGATCTGCTGCAGGTCTGCAACGGAAAGCTGGCTGCGAAGCTGTTGCCGGACGGCATCGCGAAGTTCGGAGCGAATTTCGCCTTCCACCCTGCCGCAAGAAGCCTGAAAGGTGCGGTACACCACATCGAGTAGTGCGAGACTTTCCTTCTTCGGGATGTCATCGATGGTATTGAACCATTCGCCAACTCGTTCCCGTACCGGCGCGGAGCAGTCGTCATAGGGGCGCGTCGTTCGGCGCGAGAGTCCCGCCAGGTCGCCGGCGGCCCAATAGCGATCGACCAATGTCAGCCAGTTCGACTGGACCGGGATGGATTTTGTTTTCGCACTGAGGAACCCCAACCCCTGCGCCGTGACCCGCGTTTCGAGTCCTTGTTTGTCGTCGCGAAGGATATTGAGCGTGTGTCCGCGTCCGGCGGAGTAGCGGAGTCCGGCGGCGAAGGAGATTTTCAATCGGAGTGGCGCAGGCATCGCCAGAACAATCGCCTCAGCCCAGGGCAGCCAATCGGTGGGAAGTTCCACGACGAGGGGCTTTCCTTCGAGCAGTTTTTGTACTGCGTCCAATCGAACAGGGGGCGGGAGCAAAGCGGCGATCTGGCCGTCAAATCGACCGCGCGAATTTTTCTCGACGACGAGTTCGAGTGCGGGGATCGTCACCGCCGTCGCCGCAGTCTGGAGTTTTTGAAGGTTGATGTCGGTGTCGGGCAGCGCGCGAATCAGATGAAACGGATTGCTTTCACATTCCTTGAAGTCTTCTTCGTTCAGAATGAGATTCTGCGTGTAGACCCGCTGACCGCCCCGACCGCTTTGCTCGGCCCCGGCGTGTCGACTCCATGCAACACAAAGCCGTCCCGCGCCGAGGGAGTAGAAGGCGACTCCAGCGGGTGAGTCTTCGCCTGCGCCCGGAGGGCAGAGCGATTCGTGCGACGGAGAACAGCGGGTGATCTTCTGCTTTTCGTCGGCGCGAATTCCCTTGCTCGCGGCGACGATGCGATAGCCTTCGCCGGTCGGGCCGCGCGCGGAGGTAAAGACCGCCTGCTCACAGACGATAGTCTTGCCAGCCATGTTTATCGTCGCTTCTTGTTCGCCTGAAGTTTGTTGAGCACCCACTCAAACGGCTCGAGCACGCCGCGTGGAGCGATGTGCAGCGGATACGAAACCACGTTGTCAGATTCGTCTGATCCGTACGCGAGCGCACCGACGACGCTGGTGGCGAAGAATTCATAGTTGACGAAACGGCTCTCGCACATATTCCAGAGCCGGTTGAGGTTGCTCTGTGCGAATGCACGCGGATCGTCGAACACTTCGGGACAATAGTCGCCCTTGGACAGAACAACGGCCACGGGAGTGGTCAGTTTCTTCTGAGACTTGGAGGACATGACGCCGTCGAGATAGCTGAGCAGCTTGAGAGCAAAGAAGTCGGGCTGCGGCGATCCGGCGGCGGCCAAAGCGCCATCGACCAGAAGGACTGCGCCGGCGCTCTTTTCGAGCAGTGAGCGAACGACCTGGAATGTCTTGGGATTGGCGACCTCGGCTGCGATGGCTTCGCCGGCCATGTCCGGCATGACCAGATCGTAGATGTCGCCGGATTTTGCGCGGCGCTTTACCTGATAGTAGGCCCAGTGCCAGTCATCGACTTCCATCGCCGTCTTCGGCGGGAACATGCGCATGCTCACGTGGCTGACCACGGAGTGCTGAAGGTTCACCGAATAGGCCCCCTTGGGAACCGACTCAAAGTCTTCGGCGCGGTTGGAAAGCATGTCGAGCAACATGCCGAGGTAGACGGTCTTGCCCACGTTGCTGTCGCCCATGACCGTGACGATGCAAGGGTCGCGGTCCTGGGTGACGGCTTCATGGATGAGTGCCATGGGGGCGCCGCAGGTGGCGCATACCAGAGCTTCAAAGCCGTTCTTTTGTTCGCAGATCAGACACGGAATCGTGGTCGAATTCCGGGATGCCGTCGCTGTAGCCATGTGTTCACTCCTAAAATCGTATCAACCGCCGTTAATCCATGTGGCGTCGCTCAGTTTCATTGCGCATCGGAAGCCGGTGTTCGGCGTCCGGGCCAGAGCGAGCTGCCCCGTGCGGAAGTGGCTGGTGGCCTGAAACTCGAAATACGTGTCGTACGCTCCGCCGCGAACCACGTGCATGGGCATTTCGCCCACAACCGGGCGATTGTTGGAATCTGTGACGGCATAGTCGGTGTCGGTCCATTCCCAGACGTTGCCCACGAGCTGCAGCACATGGTTGGGCGCTGATCCGTTGGGAAATGCGGAAACCGGAACTGTTCCGCCGATGCGCGATCCCCAGATATTGCAGCGCTTCTTGTCCATGGCGTCGCCCCACGGGAAACGCCGCATGAGGTTGGTGGAACTGTGGAGATGCCACGACGCGGCCATCTGCCACTCCGCTTCACTCGGCAGGCGCTGCCCGATCCAGAGCGTGAAGGCCTGGGCTTCGTACCAGCTGATGCCCACGACGGGGTGCTCGGAGAGTCGCACGTCGTGGCGTCCCTGTCGCCAGTATCGCGGGCCGGGCTGGCCGGTGAGGTCTTTCAGTTCGATCAGGTGCGGCCAGATCTCCTCAGGCCAGTATTCCAGCATGTCATATCCGCCGGCGTCCACGAAATGCTGGTATCGCTTGTTGCTTACGCAGTGAACGTCAAGGAGGTACGAAGCGACATCGATGTCCTCTTCGGGGTCGCCGGGCTGTGCGGCGAGCGTCTTCGAAATGGAGACGGTTCCCGCGGGAACCAGAGCCATGCGCTGCTCCAGTTCGCTATAGACCTCCTGAAGGATTGATCTGTATTCCGGCTGGTCCTTCAATTCGCCTTTATCCTTCAGGATCGCACAATAGCGTCCCTGCTGAAAGGCGCGCTTCAGCGGATTGCTGTCGAGGCTCGCCAGCGGAGCCGGCTGAGTGGTTTCAAACGTCGGAGGCAAACCGGGACCGTTGTATCCGCCATCCCGTGTTTGTTTTCCGACTGTCTTTGTGCGCGAAAAGAGCTTTAACATTTCGTCGTTCCTTCTTTTGGAGCGTCAGCGGCGAAAATACGTTGTTAGACTCCGATGGCCCGACGTTTGGCGTCGCGGCGCAGTTTGCGATATTGATCGACGCCGCCCGCTGCGGCTGGTTTGGGTCCCCAGTTGTTGTTATTCGGGATTTCCAGATGAGCGGGCATCGGCTCCTGATGTTCGGCGTGTTGCTCAGGGAGCCGCGAGAGGCGTTTCAATAGTTCCTCACGATGCGCGGTTATTTCGTCGTGATCCGTCTTAAGCTGGGACTGCATTTCGGTCAGCGCTTCGCGCAATTCTTCCAGTTCGGTGCTGCGCTGTTCGAGTTCGGATGTCTGGTTTTCAATTTCCAGGGCGCGCAGGTCGAGTTCCTTCTGTTTCGGAGCCAGTTCGCGCATTTTCGCTTCGACATCGCGCTGTGCGTCTTGAAGCGCCTTTTCACGTTTTCTCAGTTCGGTTTCCGCAGCCACCACTTCGACCTGAAGGTGTTCGAGTCTCGTGGCCTTGTCGCCCAGTGCGCAGGTCTTGTCCTGAACGGATCGTTCCTGTTCGGCGAGTTGCTGGCGGGCCTGGGCCAGGCATGTTTCCTGCTCCCGCAGTTCCTCTTCCTTTTGCTGGAGGGCCGATCGATTGGATTCATACTCGGCCATATCGCTTTGGAACTGTTCGAGTGACCGGGCAATTTCGTCACGATCGTGTTGAATGCGATTGCCCTCGGCGATGAGTTCGTCGCGCGTAATGCAGGCGGCCTTGATGACGGCCTCCGCCAGCGCCCGAACCTGAGAGGGATCGGGCGGAGAGCCTGCAGACAGTTCATCCAACGCTTCGGGTAGGGTCATCACGCAGTCATCCCGTTCTTCGTCCACGTCCGCCGGTGGGTGGAGTCATTCCTGCCCGGCGAACGCCGCCAGACCAAGTCAAGAGTACGATATGAAATTTCCGCCCCGCGTTTTTGCCGCCTGCGAAAACATTACCGGGCCTGGAGTTTCCAGCCTGCAAAAAAACCTGTCGTGAAATGTAGACTGGGTTGGAGGATTGACGATCCGCGCGCCGAACGGACCGATAGCTTCTCGCCGATGACGTTTCAACAAACCATTGAATTGAACGAGGGAGCACGATGACTCAGCCACCACGCATCAATGACGCATTGGCCGACTTGGATAGCAAGGTAGCGGCGCTCGAGCGCGGTTTGGTCGAGTACCAGAACGGCGTGGCGACCTGGACCAACGAGTCACTCGGTCAAGTTTCCCAACACTCTGTGGCGCTGGAGTCGAAGGGCAAGGACCTGGGCCATCGAGAGTCCTCCCTTGAGAAGGAACGTGCCCGGATCGAACAGCAGCACGCGGAAGCCCTGGAAATCAGGAAGACCTGCGAGGCCCGGGATCGTGAGCTCAAGGAACTGGCCGAATTTCTGGCGCAGGCCGAACGCGATGCGGCCAACAAGGAAAAAAGCCGTCGCGCAGAGTTCGAACAGAAGGAGGCAGAACTCAACAAGGCGAAATCCGCCCTGGCCAGGCAGGAAGAGGCTCACTCGCAACGGGAGCACGAGGCGGCCGAGCTACGTACGAAATTGGATGCGGAGTTGCGGGAGCTGGAGGCCCGCAAGAAACATTTCGACGAACAGATCAAACAAAGCGGGAAGGAAGCTGAGCAACTGCATGTGCTGTCGGCTCGCATCGAAGAACAAAAACGCCAGATTGAAAATCAGGAACGAGAGCTGGCTGCCCGCGCAGCCGACCTCGCCGATCGTGAGGGGGCGCTCTCCAATACGCAGGCGGCCCACGGAGCTCGTGACCGCGAACTCAAGGAGCTGGCTGAGTCTCTGGCGCAGGCGGAACGCGATGCCGCCAATAATGACAAGAATCGGCGCAAGGAATTCGACCAAAGAGAGGCGGAACTCAGCCAGGCCAAAGCTGCATTGGCCAGGCAGCTCTCCGAAGTCGAGGCGAAGGGCAAGTCCGTCGAAGCCCGTGCTCAGGAGATCAAGGCGGCGGCCGCGAAACAGGAGGAGATTCGTTCGCAGTGGGAGAGTGGAGCCGCCGAGCGACGCGCGAAGCTGGACGCGGAGACACGCGAGCTGAACTCCCGGCAGAAACTGCTCGACGAACAACTTGAACAATGCGAAAAGGAAGCGGAACAGTCCCGAAGAGCCTCGGCACAAATCGAGGAACGAAAGAGTCAGTTGGAAACTCTGGAACGCGAGCTGGCTGCCCGCGAAGCCGACCTCGTCGATCGCGAGGGGGCGCTCTCCAATACGCAGGCGGCTCACGGAGTCCGCGAATGCAAGCTGCAGGAATCCCACGAGGAACTCGATGCAAAGCGTGCGGAATGCGAAAAGCTCAAGAAGCAACTCGAGTCGCAGCGAAAGCAGTTGGAACAGCAAGTCGAGGACGTCAAGATCAAGGACCGGGAACTTGCTTCACAATCCGAGGAATCAACCCGGCACCGCGCCCAGGTTGAAAAGGACCGTCGCGCGTTGAGCGAATGGGAGGCACGTTGCAAGGAGCAGGAGCAGCGGCTGGCCGCCGAACAGGCAAAATTCGAAAGGCAGCAGGCGAACGCAGAAAGCCGGCACGAACAATTACGGGCTCTCGAAGCATCTCTGCAGACCGACCGCACCCAACTTGCTGCCGCGAAGGAAGCCTTTGATGCACAATGTGCGGCTGCGAAGATTCAACTCGTCCACGAACAGGATCAGATTCATCTGAAGAGTGAGAGCGCCCGCCGGCATGAACAGGAGCTTCAGAACGAACGCGCGGCCACGGCGCGATTGAAGGAGGACTTCGAGCGACGCATCGCGCAGGCTGGTCAGCGAGAGGCCGACCTCGTCGCGCAGCAAGCCAAGCTGGAAGAAGCGCTTGCCGCCATTCAGAATGACCGCCTGGCCGTGCAAAAGGCCCGCTCCATGGCCGATGAAGTCGCCCATGCGCGCAGCGACGAGCTTGGTCGAAGTCGCCAGGAAATCGATGCTTTGCGGGCTGAAATGGCAAAAATGCAGCAGGCCCACGAAGAGCTGCAACAGACGCTTGGAGAGGTTCGCGACGCGGCGCAGCGAGAATCCGTCGCGGCGGAAAACGCGAAGCGGGAACTTCAAGTCGCTGCCGCACAGGCGGAAAGCTCACGGGCAGCGGCCAGCGAATCCGCGCTTACTGAATACCAGCAAAAGCTGCAGCAGGCCGAAGCGACCTTGGTCGAATTCCGCGCCGAGTTGGAGGCGGCCCGCGCACAACGAAACCAGCTCGAAAACGACCTGCTCTCCGCGCTTGAGGCACGTGAGCAGGCTGCCCAGAAGCTCGATGAGACCCGTGTGGAGCTCGAACAATCCGGAAAGAAGCTTGAGCAGGAGCGGGCGCAATGGGTGGCCCAGCTGGAATCGCTCAAAGAACGTCAGAGTGAAGAGCGACTCGCCGCGCAGAACACGTCGTCCGCACAGGAAATGGAAAGTGTTGGCGACTCCAGAGATGAGCAACACGTCGTCGCTCAGAAATCCGGTTCAGATTATGTCTCCACAATCGCCTCAGACCTTCTGCCGCCAGTTGAATCAACGGATCCCTCGCCCGCCGCGGCCGAAGTGTCAGAGGCGTCGGAACATGCGGCTGAAGCGCCGGCGGAAGACATGGCCTCAGCGATGCAGTCGGCCCTCGCGGCCGCGCACGCCGAGGTCAATAACAATCAGTCAGAGGAAGCCACGTCGTCCAAACAACGATCGCGCGCCACTTCCAAGAGGGCCAAACCAGCGTCAACGACTCCGAAGGCATCGACCAAGCCCGCCGCCGCCGTTTCGCAGGCTCCGGCGGCAGCACCGCAGCAGCAAGCTCCGAAAACAAGCCCGGCCGCGCCGGAAATTCCCATCGAACTTGACGCGGAGACCCGTCAGAAACTTAAGACGCTCAAGCGCCTGGATCCGAACAAGTCCGAGAGCGAGCTTCTGGCCATCATCCAGTCCAGAGAGACGGAAGTGGAGAAGCCGAAGGCCAAGCGCGGGTGGTTTGCGAGGAAATAGGCCATAGATTGCGAACACCTGGAAGGGAATACGATTGCATTTGGATCGCATTCTTCTGGCGCGATAAAAGCGTAATTGCCGATTTCCCGAAGCAGACGGCGTTTCCCCTGCGCGGTTACCGCTTGATGACGCCGCATATTATTTCCCCGTCATTGGCAGTGCCCCCATAACCATATCCGGTTCCCAAAAACAATGGACAAGTTCAATTCGACGGTTAAAATTCACGGTGAAGGGCTGTATTCACATGGAACAGGCCCGAAGGGGGATTCGTTACTTTTCCAAAGAGTCGTTCGGCCTTCTCGACGGGGGGATTCTATGAAGGTTTGGCATTGCCTTAGCGCCTTGGCTTTTGCGGCATTGGCTCAGGTAGCCGCAGGCCAGGTCATCAATATTCCGCAGTCAGCGTTGCTTCCGCTGGGAGACCCCGGGACGAGTTCCTGGATTGCCAGTGATGCGGGGCTTGATGGGACAACGAACCTCAAGCTCATTGCCGAGGTTACCGGAACGGCAGTCGCCAACTCATTTCTCCTCGACGTTCAAAATGACGGCTTTCCAACGGTAGGTGGAACGACCAATGACGTGGTGGTGTTCGGACCCGCCGCGGTGCCGGGCGCAACAGCGACAGTGGAGATCCCGTCAACCTGCGGAATCTCGCTTTTCCACGACGTCTATGACGCCACGGGGGAGTTCTTGAGCGGCCCCGACGGCATCCTCAATGAGAACCCCGTATTCGGCACGAGCGACGCCTATCTGTGCAGCGATACATCGAAGAGTTATACGGCCGAGGGCCGTCGCCAAATGGTCAAATATTATCCGGTCTCTCCTGCGCACAGTTACAAGTTCACCAGCCAGTGGGGGACCGTGACGCAATTGGGATCGGGTTATCGATTGTTCCTGTTTCTCGACGACGATCATACACCCAATTACGACTACGACGACATGATCATTGGCGTGATTGCGCCGCCCTGCGTGGGAAACATTGATTGCAACGACAACGACGTATGCAACGGCGAAGAGACCTGTCTGAGTGGTGTTTGTCAGGAAGGCCAGCCGATCCTGTGCGACGACGGCGATTTTTGCAATGGCGCTGAAACCTGCGTAAACGGGATTTGCGGGCCGGGAACTCCACCGACATGCAGCGACGGAAATGTCTGTACTGTGGATTCGTGCGCGGAGAATGCCTGCGTTCATGCTCCCAACAACGCGATGTGCCCCAATGACGGCCTGTTCTGCAACGGCGTGGAGTCATGTGATCCTGTTTTCGGCTGCATTTCGTCGGGAAACCCCTGCGACGTCGGCGCGATTTGCGATGAAGACGACGATGTTTGCCGCAATTGCCAGAATGATCCCGACTGCGACGACGGCAACCCCTGCACGGTAGGCCACGCCTGTATCGAAGGCGTATGTCAGCCGGGCGCGCCGGTGAATTGCACGCCGTTCAATACGCAATGCACGATCGTCTCCTGCGATTCGCACGGCGAACCAGGCAATTGCGACATCACAACTCCGAAGCCAAACGGCACGGGTTGCGATGACGGATTGTTCTGCACGGTGAATGATGCGTGCAGCGCCGGAAACTGCACGGGTACTCCAAAGGATTGCAGCGCACTGAGCAATGAATGCAATCAAGGCGTCTGCAACGAGGCGGCGGACGCCTGCCAGGCGCAGCCCCTCGGCGGCGAAACCGTCTGCAACGACGGCGATGAATGCACGGTCGGCGACGCTTGCGTCGAAGGGAATTGCCAGGGTTTGGTGCCCGCTGGATTGGCTCAGTGGGCGGACCTTGCAGATTGCATGTCCGGACCTGACTGGATTATTTTTCCGGAGTGCGAATGCCACGACCTCAATGCCGATGGTCGCCTCGACTTGCGCGACGCGGAACAGTTCATGCGGTTATTTGACGGGCAATAAACCTCCCTGATCACAAATTGCAATGCGGCGCAGAACCGGACGATTCGGACTGCGCCGCTTTTTTGTTTTCGGGTCCTGACAAAGCAAAACCGGCCAGAGTCCCGTTCCGCTGCGAAGCGGACGGTCATCTGGCCGGGTGCGTGAGGCTTCCCCCTCCGGAAAGCAGTTTTTATTGCACAGGAAGCCTGTTCCGGGCCTTTTGTCCCGTCCGAGGCCGCCAATGAAGGTACTCAAATCTAAGATACGAAGGGCATTTCACCAAGGGTGTAACGGAAATGAAATTCCCCCAGGCCGGTAACTCAAATACCGGATAACAGAGATCGTTCTGAAGTTGCTTCACCGCGCCGACGATTCAGAAAACCCAGGCAGCAGCAGGCACTGGTATCGTTCGGAGTTCGGGTGTCACTGGCAGCTGGCTGCCAGTGCCGGCACGGGCGGACCAGCCGCCCGTGGCACCCAAACGATACCAGTACCCAGCAGCATGCATTCTGGCGGCAAATTTGACACCGGCTTTTCTTGCAGGATGATTTCCCGTTTCGGGGTTCATGCGAAACTTTTTGCGAGGTACGGACATGGTCAAGATGATGGTGGTTTTGTCAGCGATTTCCATTGGGGCGGTGGCATTGGGCGGGGACGAAGCCAAGACGGCCAAGCCCGCGGCCAAATCGGTCTACGAATTTACGGTGAAGGATATTGACGGGAAGGATGTCAACCTGTCGAAGTACAAGGGCGACGTTCTGATGATCGTCAATGTAGCCAGCAAGTGCGGGCTGACGGAAAAATCCTACGCCGGCCTGGAGACGATTTACAAGAAGTACAAGGACAAGGGCTTCAAGGTGCTTGCCTTCCCGGCCAACAATTTTGGCGGCCAGGAGCCGGGGACCAATCCGGAAATCAAGAGCTTCTGTGCCCAGCACAATGTCAGCTTCGACCTGTTCGACAAGATTTCGGTCAAGGGCGAGGATCAGGCGGCGCTGTACGCCTATCTGACGAAGCATCCGGAGAAATCCATTGCCGGCGACATCGAGTGGAATTTCCAGAAGTACCTCATCAGCCGCGACGGTACGGTGCTGGCGAAATTCAGCCCGAAAAAATATCCGGACGACAAGGAAATCACCGATGCGATCGAAAAGGCGCTGGCCGACAAGCCCAAGCCCGCGACCGGCGGCTGATCCGACACAATAACCGCACGCAATCGCGCTGACAGTCATGGATTATCGATTTCTTGATCGTCTCGCCGGAAACGAGTCGCGTTCCCGGCCCGCCGCCGAGCACCAGCATTGTGCATTTTGCGGGTACGATCTTTTTGCGAGCGTCTCCGACCGCTGTCCGGAATGTGGAAACCTCATCGATACGCACGCGATGCGCGACCAGTCCGACGAAGCCAGGCTGCAGTCTATGGAACTGGAAGATGCGATGCGGTTTCTTCCCCTGGCGTGGAAACTGGCGGCAGTGGGAGTGGTGCTCTTTTTGATCCGAGTGCCTCCGTTCCTTGGCCCCGGGGCGGCATGGCTGGCTCGCTCACTTGGCTTCCTATGCGGATTCGTTGCACTGTTCCTTCGGCTGTCGGTGATCCGCCTGGGCAGCCTCCCTGGTTCGCCCATAACGCAGGAGCAGAGGGCGGCGCGCGACAGTTTTTTGGGGGCGATCGAAATCGTGTGTGGTCTGTTTTTGATGGCGACAGCCATCGGACTCAAATGATCCTCTCGTGAGATTCCATTGACCTACCTCGAGGGGATCATTCTTGGTGCGGTGCAGGGCCTGACCGAATTTCTCCCCATCAGCAGCAGTGCCCACCTGATCGTCGTGCAAAACTGGCTGCGGCTCGACCCCAATGGCCTGCCCATGGAAGTGTTCGACGGAGTATCGCACGTTGGCACCGTGCTGGCCGTGTTCCTCGTTTTCTTCGCCTCCTTTCGCGGCTACTTCACCCGCCTGCTCGCCGAGATGAGTCCTGGTTGGACGCATCATCGCTATGCCTGGCGTATCGCACTTCTGGGAATCTGCGCTTCCGTTCCGACGGCCGTCATCGGCCTGGCGTTCAAGGACTATTTCGAACGTTCATTCGGAAATCCCATCGAGGTGGGCGGCGGCCTGGTCATCACGGGATTTTTGCTGCTGGCCACGCTGTGGTTCCCGCGCGGCCGAAAGGGTTGGAAGAGATTCTCATGGTGGAATGCCTTCTGGGTCGGCGTCGCACAGGGCATTTCCATCTCGCCGGGCATTTCGCGCAGCGGAGCGACCATCTGCACGGCCACCGTGTGCGGCATACGCCGCCGCTGGGCGGCGGAGTTCAGCTTCTTCATCGCGATTCCGGCGATCCTCGGGGCGACCGTGCTGAAGCTCCGCGAGGCATTTGCTGGATCGACGGATTCCGGTCACGTCATTGCCTGGGGCCCAACGCTTCTTGGCGGCTTCATTGCATTTCTATTTGGCGTCATCTCGCTCCGCATGCTTCTCGACGCGGTCCGCCGCGCCAAGCTCCATCACTTCGCCTGGTATTGCTTCATCGTCGGCGCTCTCATCATGGCGAAGGTGGTATGACTTCTGAATTCGTACCGCATTCGGGGCAGGTGCCGGTCGTGTTGCACGCAAGATTGTAGCCGCATTTCACGCACAGCCCGCGACGGCGACGATTCCAAGGAATGACTCGACGGACCAAAGCGAAATAAACGGGGTAAGCGACCAGCAACATAGACAATGGGAATAGTTCAACGCTGATTCGGAGATGCCAAAAGCCCGACCATTCGATGTACCCTATCCATGGAATTCGAATCTCATGTGTAGTTGGAGCCACCGTGCCTGGAGCGGTTGGCGGATTCGTGGGGAGTCTTTCACAAAACGCGTAGAAGCCTCCATTAAATGCTTCAATACGGCAGAAGTAGTTCTTCCTAATGACGCCTTGGTCGATTGGAACGACAGTGTTTATGGCGGTTGCGATAGCACACAATGACGCCAACGTCACCAAGACAACGATCAAGAACTTTCTCACCGGCTGTCTCGATACCGAACAACACCGTAAGTTCTGCTAATCCTCCGGGTCGAGGATGGCGAGGAAGGCTTCCTGGGGGATGGCGACGTTGCCAACGGTGCGCATGCGCTTCTTGCCTTCCTTCTGCTTCTCCAGCAGTTTGCGCTTGCGGGTGATGTCGCCGCCGTAGCACTGGCAAGTAGTATTTCGACTGCGTTCCAATCGCTTTCCGCCTTGGCTCGCTATTGCCGAACAGCGTCCCTGGGCCTCATCCGGCATACAGGACCCTTCCGGTCTTTTCTGCGAAGTACACGATGGAATTCACGACGGATCTTGCGCGGCGATATTCCTCAGGGGTTTTTACGATGATATCAAAGGCCGCAGGAATGTCGGCCAGCAGGCGGCGAACCGCGCCGTAACGCTTGTGCGGAGGCAGCGAAGTTTTCGCGATCACTAGCAAGTCGATATCGGAATCCGGCCGTGCGGATCCGTCGGCATGCGATCCGAAAACGACGACGCGATCCGCTCCGAATTGAACCGCGATTTGTCTGCCAAGTTCATTGAGTTGCTGTGTGCTTATCATGTTATTTTCCTGCGGCTCTATTATAGCCGACAGCGCTGGAATCGGACAAACCAACTCGGGGCAGAGAATTTTCGGGTCCATTCTGGGAAAACGCCGCTCAGGTTCCATATCTAATTGTAACTGGGCTATTCGCACAGCCCGCGCCTACGAAGCAAACCAAAGAAGCCTGCGCTTTAATCGAGTGATCGTTTCGCCGAAAAAAATCCGCGCGCCCCCGATGTTCTCCTTTGTGATGCTCAACCGTGCCGCCAGCATTCGATTTCACCAGGCCTCGCGCCGGAATTCTGCGTTTCCCTGCCGGCCTCCCTCCAGTCCCTCCGCCGCGAAAGTAAAAACGACAAATCGAACCCGACTTTCAGTGCCTCTTTGCGCTTACGACACCCTGTGGTCTTGGCCCAGGTCAATCATGCTGCGCGAAGCTGATCCAACGCCTGGGATTGAGTCGGGTTTGACGGAGGATGGGAGTCGGCTCATGCTTTGTTCCTAAAGGGGCGTGATGACTCATGGGCACCTGCGTCTGTGCATGTGGGGCGAAGTACCGATTCGCGGCGGATGTATCGGGGAAGACGGCCCGGTGCAAACGGTGCGGAGAGACGCTGACATTTGCCGAAACTGTCACTTCGTCCGGCCACCCGCACGGGGGAGGCGCCGAAAAAAGCGAAGTGGTAGGTCCTCCACCGAATATCCCGGAATGCATCATCGAAGTCGAATCCGCAGAAGACGAAAACCAGATTGTCATTCAAAAGCGCCGCGAACAAGGCTACTGGAGCGGCCTGCTCTGGAGTCTGCTTTTTCCATCGAGCATCCACAACCTGGCCGCCTTTTTGACGATCTGGTGCGCGTATGGGTTTATATACTGCCTGCCCGTGCCGTGGACGATGCGGATTCCCCTGATCATTTTCTGGATTGCCCTTCAATGCTGGCTTGTGGCATTTCGCGTGGGAGTGGTGGAAGCTGCCGCGATGGGGCAATATCGGTTGCCCGATGTTGAGATTTCCGGAGATTTCTGGAGCGATCTGATCGAGCCTGCGCTGCGATGGTGCGGAAGCTGGCTGGTAGTCCTACTGCCAGCATTGCTCTATTCCACGGTTCAAGGATATCGTGGAATCAACGTTATCGGAGATACGTGGAAGGCGATCGACAACCCGCCTCTGCCGGGCATGGCGGGACCGGTCGTGGACGCCGGATTGGTGACGCTTGCGACTGTGGGAGTGTTCTTCTGGCCATTGGTGTTGCTGGTGGTCGTGTTCGGGAGCTTTGGATCGCTCTGGCGCATCGACATGATTCTTCAATCGGTCGGCAATACGCTGTTTCCCTATCTGGTGACGCCGGCGGTTGTCGCGCTGGGGTACGGAGCGATTGGATTGAGCGAGACGTATCTCACGCCGACACTTGGAATGGTATTCAAAGCGACGACGACAGCGGGCCTCGGTACAGCCATCTCGCAGCGAATCCTGTCCACCGGGATTGGATTGTATGCGGGGATTGTCATGGCGCGTGCGATCGGATTGTACTTCCGGCATTTCGGACATCGGCTGGCGTGGGATTGGGGACAGAAGTAAAGTTCAAAATTCGAAATTCAAAGTTCAAAAACGATGGAAAAACTAACCCGTCCATGTCCCCACTTATCAGGGGGAGGCACACCGGACAGCATGGCACTTAATGACGGTCGGGGGTGGGTTCGGTATCGCCGGCGTCGGGCATGATATGGTCGGTGGCGATGATTTCGACGCGTCGGTTCTTCTGGTGGCCCGGCTCATCGTAGGCGATGGGCTGGGCGCGATCACTGTCGGCGCAGGAGACGATGCGAATCTGTCGCCAGTCGAGGCCTCGTTCGGTGAGAGCCTTGGCGACGGCGAGGGCACGGTCGAATCCCAGGCGCGTATTGTGGTCGGGCTCGCCGAAGGCTTCCTGTGCGGAGACGTGGCCCCGCACGTCGACAATGAAGCGCCGGCCCTGCAGATGCAGTACGGCAGCGTCGAGGCTTTTCAACGCCGCTGCTGTGAGTTTGGCGCTGTTGTGCTCGAAGGAGACCAGGCCGCAGAGGCTGTAGTATTTGCTGGGGCGTAGCGATTGGACGTCGTGTTCGGCACCTTCCGGGCCAAGCTGATCGGTGGTGCTCAGACCGCGTCGCCAAAGTACGTGTCGGACCAGGACTTGTTCGTTGGGGTCCTGCGAGTTGAGATCAACGGGATTGTTGAAAGCCTCGCGGATGGCGACCGAGGCATCCAGATAAGAGACGGGAGGCTCCGATCCGCCCTTGCCGTCACCGTCCTTGTTTTCGCCGCCGCCCTTGGGGCCCATGGCCATCGCGAGCATGATGACAAAGAACCCCATCATCAGTGTGACGTTGTCGGCGAAGGAAATGAGCCATTCCGGAGCGCCTTCGTGTTCGCCCTCGGCGTGGCCGCCTCCACCGTGGCCTCCTCCTCCGCCGTGACCGTGGCCGCCGTGCTCATCCTTCTTGTCGTGCTTGTCGTGTTCTTTGGCGTCCATGGACGGAAGTTCAAAGTCAAAAGTTCAAAGTTCAAAAAAGAGGGGAAACCCCCCTAGTCCCCCCTTCGTAAGGGGGGAGGCGATTGAGTGCATCCCCCGGACATTCGGGAGAAGCGATCTGTTATGCGGCGACGAGCTTTTGTCGCTGAGACACCGGCAAGAATACGACCATCTTGTCCATCGTGGTGCGCGGATTGTCGCCGGCCTGGATGGACAACACGCCCTGCAGGATCATTTCGCGGTTGAGGACTTCCTCCGCGGATCGCAGGGCGAGCTTGTCTCCGATGGGGCCGGCAATCGCATTGGCCACCACGGTTCCATACATCGTGGCGCAAACGGCCACCGCGAGGTTCTTACCGAGCGTGCCCACGTCGCCGCCGCTGAGATTTCCGAACATACCGATCTGTCCGACGAGCGTTCCGACCAGTCCATATCCGGGGCCGTATAGTTTGATCAGATCGAAAAACTTCTTGCCGCTCTTATGACGATCCTGCATGGCCAGAATTTCGATTCGCAAGGTCTGCTCGATCGTGGCGGAGTCGATTCCGTCAATTGCCATGCGGACTCCGGTGGCCAAAAATGGATCGACTTCCTTGCACCGGTTGAACTGGGCTTCAAGGGCGAGAATTCCATCGCGGCGGGCCCGGTCGGCCAGGTCGGCGATCAGTTTGATGACCACCGCAGGCCCCTTACTCTTGTTGAAAAGGAAACGCTTGCAATAGCCGGGGATCGACTTCACCCGGTCCAGGGGCAGGGCCATAAAGGAGACGCTGATACTGCCGCCGAACACCAGCAGCACGCCTTCCATGGAATAAAACATCATCCAGTGGCCATGGCAGGACTCGTAGCCGACGATGCCGACCAACACGACTCCCAAAAGGCAGCCAATGAGGCTGGAAATATCCATCAAGGACGTCCCAATAAGGTATACGCAAGTCCGGAATGGACACGGCGCCTCCGGACACTGTGCATGGTTTGTCGGATGAAAATGTCCGATAGTTAAGCCCCGCCGGGCGCCCTTGAGACCAATGGGTCCTATATCAAGGAATCTTTGACAGGCTGGGTCGGCCTGGCACGTCTATATTGGTGATTATGGCGATGGCAGTAGCCCATGAGTTCGATCCGGAAGCCCCGGTAATCGAGGCGATCCGCAGCGGTGACCGCTGTGCCTTCGCGGAGTTTGTGCGCCGCCATAACGAATGGGTTCGCGGTGTGATCTTCGGAGTGCTTGGCCGGGCGGACGTGATTGACGACGTGTCCCAGCAGGTCTGGACGGCCGTGTGGCAGCGCGTCGGCGAGCTTCGTTCGATGCAGAGTTGGAGATCGTGGTTGTACCGATTGGCGAGAAACGCGGCGGTGGATGCGGGGCGCGATGCTTCGCGGCAACGGGCCCGACTCAAGGTGGCGGCGGTGGAAGGCGGCGCAGGCAAAACGGAGTCCGCTGAGGCGGAGCTGGTGAGCGAAGAGGGTCGGCGGGAAGTTCTGGCCGCCATTGGTGGATTGCCTCCGCTGTATCGTGAGCCGTTTGTTCTGCGACACATGAATGGTTGGAACTATCAGCAAATCGCGGAGGCGATGGAGATGCCGGTGGATTCGATCGAAACGCGATTGGTTCGTGCCCGGCGGCTTCTGCGGGATGCACTGAAGGACAAAGTGAGTTACTAGGCGATGCAAAACGAACTGGACAATTCGGAACTGTTGATCAGTCGGCTGCTCGACGGGGAGCTTTCTGAGGACGCCGAGCTGGAACTGAATCGCACGTTGATTCGCGAGCCGGAGATGATGCGGCTTCGCGACGACTATCAGAAGGTCAATGCACTGGCGGTGTCGGCGCTCGATTCACTGCGATGTGGTGGGGCAATTAATCTGGATGCGGTGTTTGACGCCGCTGTTCCTGCCCGACCGGCTCTACGGATCCATGCCCGCCGTGGATGGGTGATGATTCCCGGTGCGATTGCGGCAGCCCTTCTGGCGATGGTCATTCCGAATCCGGATTATCGTCCGGCCACGACGCCCATTGTTACGGACGCCAGTTCCCTTTTTTCGACTGCGCCCGGATCGACGTGGAATGGATCGGAATTGGCCAGACCGGTATCCACGATGCCGAGAATTCGCAGTCAGACGGGGCGCGACGTGATCGGTGCGGTGGGGGACGATGGCAATTTGTACTGGATCGAGGTGGAGAAGACGCGAACGGTTCGCTGGCCGGCGGGAGCGGTTGCAGCGCCGGATGGCAAGGATTCCATGTAACACGGATTTGAGAATTCAGAATTCAGATTTCAAATTTCAGATTTGAAACAGGTTTTGTTGAAATGATTGTGGAAGGAGAATGGACTATGAAAACATTGATGTGTGCATTGCTGGGGCTTACGCCGAATTTGCTGGCGTGGAATTATGCCGTCGCTCAGACCGCGAGTGCGGCGGACGGCACTCCCAGAGTGATCGTGGTGCGGCCCAATGGTGACGCTGGAGCTCAGCCCGAGAATTTCGAGTGGGTCAGTGACGACGGCCAGCAACATATCCAGATCATCGCACAGGCGGTGGCCGGCGATGGCAGCGCGCAGGATGGCGAAGTCAAAGTGATCCAACTGGTTGGCGGTCCGAACGGCGCGAATGGAAACGGCGTAACGGCCGATGTTGATGTGCAAGTGACGAGCGATGGCGGCCACGGTCAGGCCAAGCAGATCAAGGTTGTTGCCAGACCCAAGACGGACGATCCCGATGCCGCGCAGCGCGGCTGGCTGGGCGTGTCGATCATGAGCGTGCCCGAGGCGGTGGCCGCCCAGGCAGGAACACCGGGTCGCGGTGTAATGGTGGGAAACGTGATGACTGGCAGCCCGGCGGACAAGGCGGGCATCCAGAATAATGATGTGATCGTATCCATCAACGGTGAGGAGGTTGCCGGCGACGTGGGTCCGGCGGTTGATCTGATCAAGACGCACAAGCCCGGCGAGACGATCAACGTGGGCATTCTTCGCGAAGGGAAACCCAGCACGATGAAGGTGACCCTGGGTTCGCGGGCCGACATGAAGAATTTCGAGTGGAAATTCGAGGGTCTTCCGGCCCAGGTAGATGAGCAGGTCAAGACTCGCGGTAAGTTCATTCTGAAGAATCCCAACGGCGAACTGATCGTCAAGGACCTTGGAGAACTCAACGACCTCAAGAATCTCCCGGACAACATTCGCATGTTCGTGCCGCAGTCCGGCAGTCGGTCGACGCAGGTCTTCGTGGAAAACGGTCAGAAGACGATCAAGATGAACGTGGAGAAGGACGGTTCAACGGTCAGCATCGAACAGGCCGATGGCGGACCGATCACTGTCCGGCGTTCCGAAAACGGCGGTCAGGAGACGGTCGCGACCTATGACAATGCGGACGCCCTGAAGGCTGCCGACGAAGATGCCTATGGCCTGTATTCCCAGGCGGGACAAAATATTTTTGTCCACGTCGATGGCGACGACGATGACGACGACGGTCCGCACGTGTTCTTCCACGGCGGTGATCCTTCGGGACAGTGGCGCGTTCATCTCGAGCAGAGCCTGGCCGAGGCCAAGACGGCTTACGGCGAGGCGATGCAGGAACTGCACAACAACCTCATGGAGTTGAATAAGAACGGAACCCTGGATGTGGAGAAGCTGCACGAATTGCTCAATTCCCAGGGTGGAAAGGGTCTTGGAACCGCGTTTACTTTTACGACGGGCAAGCCCACTCATCGTTTCGAAGTCAACGCGGACGGTTCAATCGAAGTCTCCATTCGCAAGGGAGATTCGGAAGTGACGCAGTCATTCAAGAGCGAGGCCGATATGTCCAAGCGACGTCCGGACCTTTATGAGAAGTATCAGGATGTGAAGGCTGCTGACGAGGAATAGCACCGCAGAGAATGAAATCAGCGTACCGGGGCGGGCGCCGAAATCGGCGTCCGCCCTTTTTCATTGGCAGGCTGAACCAGCTTCAAGCCGAGTATTCCGGTGCAAATCATCGCGATACAAACGAGCCGCACCGCGTCGCGCGGTTCGGCAAAGAGGATGATTCCCAACAGGGTTGTGCCCACTACGCCAATTCCGGTCCAGACGGCATAAGCCGTTCCGAGCGGAATGGACTGTACTGCCTTCGAGAGGAACCAAAAGCTCGCGATCATGGCGACGATGGTGAAGATGCTGGGGAGGGGGCGACTAAACCCCTGGGCGTATTTCAAGCCGACTGCCCAAGTGATTTCGAGCAACCCGGCGAAGAGAAGGTAGGTCCATGCCATTGAGTTCAAATTGACCAATCTTCAGCCCCCTTGGCTTGGGGACAGACAAAACACACGATCTCACTCCGGAGCGGTGTAGACGATGTTGCCGCCAACGATCGTCTGGCCAACTCGGACCGATTGCAGTTTGTCTGGCGCAATCGTGAAGGGGTCGTCCTTAAGTATGACGAGGTCGGCGAGTTTGCCGGGTTCGATAAGCCCCAACGTTGCCTCGCGGTGAATAGCTCGTGGAGGCCACGCCGTGTAGGCGGCCATGGCTTCCTGCACGGTGATGGAATGATCGGGCTGCCATGTTTTTCCGTCAAGCGTTTTGGCGGTAACGGCGGAAGCGACGCCCTCAAACGGATTCATGCTGACCACTGGCCAATCGCTTCCGAAGACAAGGAGTGCCTTCGCATTCAGCAATTCGCGGAAGGCGTACGAGCCCCGAAGACGGTCACTGCCGATGGCTTTTTCGGCATAGCGTCCGTCGTCCGCTTTGTGCAACGGCTGCATGGACGCAACGACTCCCAGCCTGGCGAAGCGCGGGATGTCGTCGACAAGCAGGTGCTGGGCGTGTTCGATACGGTGGCGCATGTCGGAGGTGGAGTTTCTCTTTGCGGCGGCTTCGTACGCATCCAGCAACAAATGGTTCGCCTGGTCGCCGATGGCGTGTACCGCGAGTTGAAGGCCCTTGGAGTCGGCGGCGGTGACTTGTTCGACGAACGAGTCATTCTTTGCGGCGAACGCGGTGAGCTGCCCTCGCGGGTAGGGTGAATGCGAGTCGGCATCCGCATAGGGATCGAGCATGTAGGCCGTGCGGCTGCCGAGCGATCCATCCATGTAGCCCTTGAATCCGGCGAGGTACAGCATCTTGTCGTTGAGGTCCATGTGGTCTTTGGCGATCTGGTCGGCGTATTTCGCCCAATCCGTGGTGCTGAGGTAACTGGTGATTCGTACCGTGAGGGTGCGATCCCTGCCGGCCTGGCGAAAAGCCTCAAGGTCGGCGAGTCCGGACATATCGTGCACTGAAGTGATGCCAAGCGAGTTGGCGTGCCGCATTGCGCGAAGAAGAGATTCGTAGCGGTCTTTGGCGGAAGGCTCAGGGATCAGCTTATCGACCAGCTCCATGGCCGATTCCTTAAGGATGCCGGTAGGCTCCCTGGTCTTCGGGTCGCGCTCGATTTCGCCGCCCGGAGGGTCGGCCGGTCCCTTGGCGTCGATGCCAGCGAGCTTCAGGGCGGCCGAATTCACCAGTGCTTCGTGTCCGTCCATCCTGGTCAGGAATGTCGGGGTCTTCCCGGTGACGGGATCGAGCCATTCCGCTTTCGGCGTTGACGGGTCCTTCCAGCTGTCCACGCTCCATCGCCCACCGAGAACCCATTCGCCTTCCTTCTTTTCCTTGGCCGCGGATTCAACGGCTTTGACGAATTCATCACGATTCTTTGCATCGCGGAGGTTCAACCGGACGAGCTGAAACCCGCCGCCAATCAAGTGGGTATGAGAGTCGGTCATTCCGGGAATGACCCTGCGGCCCTGGGCATCGAGCATTCTCGTGTCCTTGCCGAGCCGATCGCGAGTGATGTCAAAGGACGATCCGACATCGGCAATGGCGTCACCGATGATGGCAATGGAATCAGGTGCTGGATCGCCGGGTCGTCCAGGTCCCGCCCAAATCTTTGCGTTGATGATGATGAGATCCGCCTTGCGGGGGCGATCCTGAGCGAATGCCGGCGAGGCGAGCAGGAGGGCCGGTAAGAAGATCAGGGTACCGGATTGGTTTTTTCTTCGGTGGCTCATTCCGGGCATGCGTACGCTCCTCATGTTCAACTCCGATTGCGATCGCCGCTTTGTTGCGAGGCACTCAGTGGGCCTCCTAACGTCAGCTCCAGGCTCTCCATTCCATGAAAACATTTTTACACGAAAATGCAACGTCCCGCGATGGCGGGAGTTGTCAGCTCCGGAAGGCATTTCGCCAAATAATCGTGCCGCATACGGTAGCGGCCATGAAGGTGTGGCCTACCGGCGTCCGATAGCTGAATAGGGAGTCACGCAATTACGGAAAGGGTGCGCTATGGGTACGGCTGTTGTGCGTGGGAAGCGGACGATTCCGGTGTGTACGCCGCAGGTGGGTGCGGCGGAGCGCCGGTACGTGGCCGACTGTCTGGAGACAAACTGGATTTCGTCGATGGGCGCATATATCCCGCGCTTCGAGCAGCAGTTCTCAGAGATTTGCGGGGCCCAGCATGGAGTGGCGTGCAGCAACGGGACGACGGCGCTGCACCTGGCCCTGGAGTCTCTCGGAGTCGGTCCGGGCGACGAAGTGATCATTCCGGCGTTTACGTTGATCGTATCGGCAAATGTCGTGTGCCTGACTGGGGCGCGGCCGGTGCTGGTGGATGTACGCCCTGACACATGGTGCATTGATGAACGATTGATCGAGGCAAAGATTACGCCGCGGACGAAGGCGATCATGGCCGTGCACATGTATGGCCACCCGTGCGAGATGGGCGCGATCATGGCGGTTGCCAAGAAGCACGGATTGTTTGTGATTGAGGATGCGGCGCAGGCTCACGGTGCGACGTATCGTGGGAGGCGGGTTGGAGCGATCGGGCACCTGGGGTGCTTCAGCTTTTACGGGAACAAGATCATCACGACCGGTGAAGGCGGGATGTTGGTGACGAATGATGCGGAGATTGCCAGGCGAGCAGCGCTGCTGCGGAATCAGGCGTTCGGCGAAGAGCGGTTCGTACACCACGAAGTGGGATTCAACTATCGGATGACGAACATTCAGGCGGCCATCGGGTGCGGGCAATGCGAGGAATTTGATGAGAAGGTGGCGCGAAAGCGGGGGATTGCCGCGATCTATGATGATTTGCTCTGCGGAGAAGAGGATCTGCGATTACCCGCGCGAGCCGATGGGTGTGAGCCGGTGTGCTGGATGTATGGCGTGGTGCTGGATGAGGGGTTTGGGCGGACCAAGCGCGAGGTACGGGAGCAATTGGAGGCGCGCGGGGTGGAGACGCGATCGTTTTTCATTCCGATGAATCAGCAGCCGGTTTTCCAGGGCGGGCATTCCCGGTGGCCCGACTTGCGGGGGAGTTTTCCGGTAAGCGAGCGACTTGGCGAGCGGGGGTTTTATTTGCCAAGCGGGGCGGATTTGAAAAGAGATGATCAGGAATACGTGGTGGAACAATTGTTGAACTGCAAGCGATGATTTCCTAATGCGTTCAAAGGCTGAAGAGGTCAAGGGTTCAAGAGTCCAGTCGAGAACAATATGCCGCCGCGAGTGATGGTCATTCAGACGTTTTATCCGGAATTCCTGAAGGATATCTATCGCGCGGAGCCGGGCCTGGCGGAACTGGAATTTGAAGCGCAGTGCGCACGCCTTTTTTCCTCGGCGTTCAGCACGTCAGATGCCTATTCGCAAGGATTGGCGGCGCTGGGGTGCCAGACGTGGGAGATCATTTGCAACGCGGATGCGGCACAGAAGCGATGGGCGGATGATCACGGACTGACACCCGCCGGCAATATTCATGATCAACGGCGTGAGATTGTGATCGCTCAGATTGACGAGTTTCGACCGGACGTCGTTTACATTTTCGAGTGGTGTCCGCTGGGCGATCGATTTGTTGGCGAAATGAGGGATCGAGTCCAACTGGTTGTTGGAGAGATTGCATCGCCGCTGCCCAGGGATCGGACGTTTCGCGGTTACGACCTGATGATTTCGTCGTGGCCACCGCTGGTGGATTATTTTCGCTCGGAGGGGATTGATGCGGAGCACGTCCGGCTCGGATTTGACCGGCGAATTCTGGATCGTCTGCCGGCACGCGAGACGAGACATGACGTGACGTTTGTGGGTGGATTTGCCGAGTCACACCCGGATCGGATTCCCTGGCTGGAAGAATTGCTGGGCGAAGTGGACATTGACATTTTTTGCTATGGCTTGGGCCGGACGCGGGAGAATTCGCCTATTCGCAGTCACCATCGTGGGCAGTTGTGGGGGCTGGAGATGTATCAGGCCCTCCAGCAATCGAAGATCACTCTCAACCGACACGCAAGAATCGACATTCGAGGCGCGGTTGATTCACAGTGGTGCAACAACATGAGGCTGTATGAGGCGACGGGCGTGGGGACGTGCTTGTTGACCGAGTGGCGTCCCCACCTCGCGGACTTGTTTGAGCCGGAACGCGACGTGCTGACCTATCGAGATACGGCTGAGTGTGCGGAAAAAATCCGGCATTACCTTGACCATGCCGACGAGCGGGAGGCGATCGCGCAGGCGGGGCAGCGGCGAACGCTTCGAGATCATTTGTACACGGACCGGATGGTTGAGCTCCTGGGCCACTTTGAGCGACAATTAGGATCAAGACGGACGCTCCGTTCACGCCCCGTCGCACCTGCCACACTTTGATTGCAGTATTGAGCTCCATGCTGTTCCGGCGAGCTGGGAATGGCCGATTTTCGCATTGTCCCTGCGGAACGCGAAACCGTTTCCCGACGGAATATGCAAAAGTCCGGAAGGATGCCGATATCCGTAGGGTATGCGGATTGGGATTCATCCTGCGATGAAGCGGCACGACGGAGGTATTTACCAATACTCGGTTGCAGTGCTGCGCGCCTTGCGGGGGCTGACTGACTCTACGGGGCATGAGTTTGTAGTCTTCGCTCACGATATTGGCGAACCGCTTTTCCGTGAAATGGATCACCCAACTTGGATGGTCCGTACGTTTCGTCCGCCGTGGGCGCCGATATCGTGCATCGATTTGAATGCGGAAAGCGATCCGGATATTCCGCTCGAACAGCCCGACATGCGTGCATGGCTGTTGGAGTGCGGGGTCGAATTGATGTTGTACACCTCTCCGCACCGCCTTTCCTTCGAGTCGGCCTTGCCGTTTGTAATGGCTGTGCACGACGTGCAGCATCGGATTCACCCGGAGTTTCCCGAAGTTTCGGCGGAAGGGGAGTACAGGAAGCGCGAGTACATCTATAAAAATGCGGCGCGTCAGGCGGCCGCGCTGGTGACGAATTCGGAAACGGGCCGCCGGCAATTGCTGGACTGTTATGGCGAATACGGGCTTTCGTCGGATCGGATTGCGATACTGCCCTATCCTCCGCCCGAATATGAGGTCGACCGAGTCAGGCGAAGTGCGGCGGTCGTGTCTGATCGATATTCGCTGCCGGCACGATATCTTTTTTATCCCGCGCAGTTCTGGCCACACAAAAATCACCTGGGCCTGATCGAAGCCCTGGGATACCTGCGAAAGCGCCATGGCCTAGTGATTCCGCTCGTACTTACGGGGTCCTCCAGTGGAGTCGTCCGAGAGAGACACGTTGCTTTCCTTCGTGACCGGGCTGAGCAATTGGGCGTGGCCGACGACATTCTTTTTCTCGGATATGTGAGTGACGACGACCTGCCGGGGCTTTACGCGCGGGCCGAGGCGTTGGTCATGCCCACGTTTTTTGGTCCGACCAATCTTCCCGTGCTGGAGGCCTGGGCGCTGGATTGCCCGGTGATTACTTCAGATGTTCCGGGCAACGGCGAGCAACTTGGGGATGCCGGAATACTCGTGGATCCTGCCAGCGTCGAGGACATCGCAGACGGAATTCATCGCTTGTGGACGCAGCCGGCATTGCGGCAGTCCCTCATTCAAAACGGTCGGCAGCGGCGTGCGTCGTACACGCTTGAGGATTTTGGTTGCAGACTTCTATCCATTCTGGACGAGGCAGGGGCTGATTTGACGACCACGGAGCGAGCATCATGCCTGTAGAAACAGCCGTCGAACCGATGGTGGAGCAGTTGGTTCACGATGGGCAGTGCCTGGCCTGCATCATTCGCGGGCGGCTTGCCCCGAGTTCCACCCAATTCGTGACACCCAACGATTGGGGTCAGCAGGTGGGGTTCATCGTCTACAAGGCGGGCAGTGAAATCGCCCGGCACCGGCATCGGCCTCTGGAGCGGCGGATTGTCGGAACCTCGGAAGTGCTGGTCGTGCGGCGCGGTTGCTGTGAAGTGGATCTTTTTACGGAGTCAGGGACGCTGGTTGGCACGCGACGGCTGCAGGTTGGAGACGTGATTGTCATCGTGTCCGGCGGCCATCGGTATCGAATGGTCGAGGATACGGTCCTGCTGGAAGTGAAGCAGGGGCCGTACACCGGAGTGGATGAGAAGGAGTATTACTAGAAAATGTCCACGGTTTTCGGTGAACGATATTCTGCGCTGTACGACTCCCTCTATCAGGACAAAGATTACGTCGCGGAATGTGATCTGCTGGAGCGGATTTTCAGCGAGTTTGGGACTTTGCCGGTGCGTGACGTGCTGGACCTGGGGTGCGGTACCGGCGGACACGCGTACGTGCTCGCGGAACGGGGCTACGAGGTTGTGGGCGTGGACCGATCTTTGCCGATGGTGCAACGCGCGCGTCAGAAATCACAGGGCGCGGCGGCGATTTCGGATCCGACCTTTCACGTGGCAGATTTGCGTGAGTT
Organism: uncultured Phycisphaera sp.; assembly: GCA_964501365.1. Lineage (GTDB taxonomy): Bacteria > Planctomycetota > Phycisphaerae > UBA1845 > UBA1845 > CAZAMB01. Next base: position 37,721 of record CAZCST010000003.1, read on the forward strand.
TCGCGTCGATCAGTCGTTCAATGCCGTTCTGATGATGTTCGCCGTACTCGGCTATCAACTGGAAGACTGCGACGTTCTTTCTGCGCTAAAGACTGCTCGGTGCCAGCTTCGTCCGGGCGGCCTGCTCGCGTTTGACTGCTGGTATGGCCCGGCGGTGGATCGCCAAAGGCCTGGCTCCCGCAGAAAAATCGTTGCCACGGAACAGGGCCGGGCGATTCGAACCTCCTCGACCTCCCAGGATTGTGAAAAGAATCTCTGTACAGTCTTGTTTGAAGTGAATGAGGAAGGCGAGGCGGCGAGTTGCACGACACGCGAAACGCACCCGATGCGATATTTTTACCGGCCTGAACTGGAGGCGTTTCTTAATGACGCCGGCCTGGAGCTATTGCGGCTGGAAGCCCTCCCCGATTTTGACCGTCCGGCGGATGAGGAGAGCTGGAACGCGATGGGAGTGGCGCGGGTTGGCGGACGGTGAGCGATCGCGCATAGTACGGCCGTGAGTTTTCTGGCTGGTTCCTTTGAAGAGACGATTGCCACGACCCTCGCGGCGTGGCGTATTCCGGTCACGCCCGACCAGCACGCGCTGTTCCGCAGGCATTTCGAGGCCGTGCTACTCGCCAACCAATCCATGAATCTGACTCGAATCATCGAGCCGAAGGAAGCGGCGGTCAAGCATTACGTTGACAGTCTTGCCATTCTGTTGCTGGAGACGGGCACAGCGTCATCGCATCCCTCATTTGGATTGGAACAAAGTCAATTGAAGTTGCTGGACGTTGGGACGGGTGCCGGGTTTCCGGCAGTTCCGATTGCGGTGATGCGACCGGACTGGCAGGTGACGGCCCTGGATGGAACGAAGAAAAAGACCGAGTTTGTCGGGCGAATTGGGACAGAGCTGGGGTTGAAGAATCTTGTCACCGAGCATGCACACTCGGATCACTGGACGACGGTGGGAACTTTTGACGTGGTGACGACGCGGGCGGTGGCGCCTTTGGGGAAATGCATCCGGACATCCGGTCGGTTTCTGAAGAAAGGCGGTAGGCTCATCGCGTACAAAACCGCGAAGTTGCCGGATGACGAATCTAATGCGGCGCAGGAAGCGTGCGCCGAATTGGACATGAAAATGGAGACTCCGATTTTGTATGAGTTGGAATTGAACGCGGAAACAATGTCGCGGGCGTTGTACCTGGTCCGGCGAATTGCGTAGTCGAGGATTGATTGACCATCCAATCCATCAAACCCAATCCGTCATTGGGAGCGCACTGGGACGGGTCCGGTGTCCGCTTTGCGTTGTACTCCGGCGTGGCACACGGGGTGAATCTGTGCCTCTTCGACTCGACAACGGGCGCAGAAACCCGGCGAATTTCACTGGCCCCGACGAATGATCGCGTCTGGCAGGTGTATGTTCCTGATGCGCGACCGGGTCTGTTGTACGGATATCGAGTGGATGGCCCATACTTGCCCGACGAGGGATTGCGGTGCAATCCTGCCAAACTGCTACTGGATCCATACGCGAAGGCGATGTCAGGGATTGTCCCGGCGGACGATCTGCTGCTGGGCTATGACGTAAACAGGCCTGAAATTGCGGATTCTCGCGACTCCGCGGAGGCCATGCCAAAGTGCGTCGTGGTCGATGAAGGATGGGACTGGGCCGGCGATCGTCATCCTCGCACACCGTGGGCGGATACGGTCATCTACGAGTGTCACGTCAAAGGGCTGACGAAATTGCATCCGGCCATTGCTCCCGAATTGCGAGGGACGTACCTGGGACTGGCCTCGCCACCAATCATCGAACATTTGTTGAAGCTCGGCGTCACGGCCGTAGAGATTCTACCCGTGCAATACTTCGTGACCGAGCGACGACTCGCCCAATTGGGCCTGGTCAATTATTGGGGCTACAACACGATTGGTTTTTTCGCGCCGGATGTACGTTATGCGACTGCGCCAATGCGAGCAGTGGCCGAGTTCAAGACGATGGTGCATACGCTGCACAAGGCCGGAATCGAAGTGCTCCTGGATGTGGTCTACAACCACACGGCCGAGGGTGACGAACTGGGGCCCACGCTTTCGTTTCGCGGCATCGACAACCATGCGTATTACCATCTTGAGCCGGGTGCGCCGGGGCGATATTCGAATTTCACCGCGTGCGGGAACACCCTGAACGCGCCGCACCCGCGCACGCAACAGCTCATCATGGACAGTCTGCGGTATTGGGTGAGTGAAATGCACGTCGATGGTTTTCGGTTTGATCTTGCGCCTGCGCTAAGTCGGGAGGCTGGTCATGTCGATCACCACTTGCGATTCTTCAACACCATTCTGCAAGACCCCGTTTTGAAAGAGACCAAATTGTTGGTGGAACCGTGGGATGCGGGGCCAGGCGGCCATTGGAGCGGACTGTTTCCGGCGGGAATTCGGGAGTGGAATGGGCGGTACCGCGACTGCGTGCGGAGATTCTGGCGCGGGGACGGCGGGCAACTTGCGGAATTTGCGTCGCGAATAGCGGGGAGCAGCGATATTTTTGCGAGCCAGCGCACCCCGCTGGCGGGAATAAATTACGTCACGTGCCATGACGGCCACACGCTGCATGACATCGTGAGTTATGCGAGGAAGCACAATTGGGCCAATGGAGAGGCCAATCGTGACGGACCTGCGGATGATTTCGGCCGGAATTTTGGCGTGGAGGGGGCCACAACGAACGATGAGGTGAACGAAATTCGAGAGCGGGTGAAGAGAAATTTGCTTGCGACGCTGGCCTTTTCCCAGGGCGTGCCGATGCTCACGGCCGGGGACGAAATGGGCCGCACTCAGATGGGCAACAACAACGCGTATTGCCAGGATAATGAGATTTCGTGGGTGGATTGGAATCTCGATGGCGCGAAGACAGCGATGTTGGAGTTTACTCGGCAAATTCTGAGTCTGCGGAAGCAATATCCTTCGCTGCGGAGAGATGCGTTCTTCACCGGAAAGACAGAGGGAAGTCTTCCGGATGTGATTTGGCTCGATGGGACCGGGCGGGAGCTATCGGAGGCCAAGTGGCGCGATCCGGAGCGACGAACATTGGGAGTCGTGATGCGACCCACCGCGGGCGGGGCGCACGTGACGCAACAGGGAGCTCACGGAGGTTCCCAATGGGAGATCGGCAGCAGGCCGGAAACAATGTTGCTCCTGCTGATGAATGCACATGACGACTCTCGGCAGTTCCACCTGCCTCGAGGATTGGAATGGCGCGAAATTCTTTACACGAATGACTCACCAGGCGAGGCGGCTTACGAGAACGATCTTGCGCTGACGGGCATGTCGCTGGTCCTGCTGGCCACGGGCGCGAACGAAGGCGATCCTCCTGCTACAATGCCTGAATGACGCAGCCAACTGATTTACGAGCGCTGGGGGAGCAGGCGGGGATTCTCGCTGAGTACCTCAATTATGACGGCACTCAGCGAGTCGTTACGTCCGAAGAGACGTATCAGGCCATCCTCCAGTGCATGGGATATGAAGTTGGCGACAACGAGGCGCTGTTGCGTGCCATTGGTGTTGCAAGCCCCCTTGATCCTGACAATATCGCAAATCGTCCTGCGCCTGGAAGGTGTGTCTCGACCGCGGAGCGCTCTTCAAAACCGCAACTTCGCGGAATCTGGTGCAATCTGTATTCCATTCACAGCGCAACCAACTGGGGCGTGGGGGATTTTGGAGATCTGCGGCGGCTCATTGCGTGGGCGGCGGAAATTGGCATGGCATTTGTGGCCATCAATCCATTGCATGCACTAAGAAATCGCGGAAGCGATGTCAGCCCCTACAGGCCGGTAAGTCGCCTCTATCGAAACGAGATTTATCTGGAAACGGAGGCGATCCCTGAGTTTTCCCATTGCGAGCCAGCGCAACAATGGATGGGCTCAGTGGAGTTTCGTCGTCGGCTCGAGCTTACTCGTGAAGGATCGAATGTCGGTTACGACGCGGTCTCAACGTGGAAACGGGAGATTCTCAAGACGCTGCATCAGACCTTTCAGCAAGTGCATGTCGGCCCAAAAACAAAGCGAGGACAGGAGTATGCGGAATACCTGAAACGCGAGGGAGAGGCATTACTTGGTTTCGCCACTTTTATGGCGATCGAAGAGCAGTATTCGACACGGGGTGGAGACGCTATTGGCTGGTGGCACTGGCCGGGTGGACTTAGCGATTCGCGGTCGACAGAAGTGCAGGAATTCCGGGGCAAGCATGCCGACGAAGTTGATTTTCATTGCTATGTGCAATTTGAGTTGGACCGCCAGCTTGCTTCACTTGCTCAAATGGCCGAAGACGTTGGGATAGAAATCGGATTGTTTGGCGATCTGGCCATTGGCACTTCGCCTGACGGAAGCGATCCGTGGGCGTTTCCGGAGTTGTTCCTGCAAGGCATTTCGATCGGTGCGCCGCCCGACGACCTCGGCCCGCATGGCCAGAACTGGGGCCTGCCGCCGATGCATCCACGCGTGCTTGTGGAATCGGATTTCGCGTATTGGCGGAAACTCTTGCAGAACAACCTCGCCCACATGGGCGCGCTCCGCATCGATCATGTGATGGGATTATTGCGACAATTCTGGATACCTGACGGATTCGACGGATCGAAAGGAGCATACGTTCGTTTTCCGGCGGAGAGATTGTTCCCCATCCTGGCGGAGGAAAGTCAACGAAGCCGCACGGTTATCGTTGGCGAAGATTTGGGTACAGTTCCGGAGGGATTTCGCGACATGTTGCAGCGATTTGGCGTGCTTTCCACGCGAGTCGTTCAGTTCGAGCGTGACTGGGATGGGTCGTTCAAAGCGGCGGCTGCCTATCCGCACGATGCCTATGTTGTCGTCGAAACGCATGACATGGCTCCGCTGGCTGGTTACGCAGAGGGACGCGATCTTGTCATTCGCCGCCAGTTGGGCCTGATCGAGAATGATGCCGAATTGGAGAAATCGCTTCATGGCCGACAACGCAATTGGGAAGCGCTGACTTCACGACTCATTCAGGATCGTGTGGGCGATGGTGTTTCGAAGGACGACGTCGGTTCGGTCTGTAGTGCAACGATCCGATTCCTGGCCAAAACTCCTTCGTCCATGATCGGTATTTCGCTCGACGATCTCGCAGGCGAGCGCGAGCCGGTCAACATTCCCGGAGTCGGGCAGGACCGGCACCCAAGCTGGTCGCGGAGAATGACCATGACCCTGGAGGAAATCATTTCATCGCCTACCATTCGCAATGCGTTGGCGGGACGTTAGGAGCAAGAGGTCCTTCGCTTCGCTCAGGATGACGGTTGCCTTCCGGCGGCTTGGATTCTTCTCCGAATCAATCAGCCCTCTTTCCAACTTCGTCGAGGGCTGTATCTTCTGGCAATCACACGGTCGGTCGATAGATCGGGTGAGGAGTTGTTCGTCCAATAAAGAATTAGTTAAGAGCCAATATGCCCAACCGACCGTTGACCACTATTTCCAAACCAGAGCAGAGAAAGATCGCCTATTTTTCAATGGAAATCGGGCTGGATGCGGCCATGCCCACCTACAGCGGCGGTCTTGGCATGCTGGCCGGTGATACCGTTCGCTCGGCGGCGGATCTTCGCGTTCCGATGGTGGCGGTGACGCTGTTGTATCGAAAGGGGTATTTCTACCAACGGCTGGATCACAGCGGGTGGCAGCGTGAGGAGCCGGCCGTCTGGGTGGTGGAGGACTTTCTTGCCGAGCTGCCTGCGCGCGTATCGGTGTCGATCGAAGGCCGCGAAGTCCAGTTACGGGCGTGGACAAGAAACGTGGTGGGGCAGGACGGTGAATTTCGCGTGCCCGCGATTCTGCTGGACTCCGAATTGCCGGAAAACAGCGACGCAGACCGAACTCTGACGCATTACCTTTACGGCGGCGATGCCCGGTATCGATTTTGTCAGGAAGTAATCCTGGGCATTGGTGGAGTAAAGATGCTTCGGGCGCTGGGGTTCACGGGGATCGAACGTCATCACATGAATGAGGGGCACGCGGCTTGTCTTGCCCTTGAGCTGCTCGACGAGCGACTTCGCGATGCGGGACGAAGTGACGCGACCCGGGAGGACATTGACGCGGTTCGATCTCGATGCGTGTTCACGACGCACACGCCCGTGCCCGCTGGTCACGATAAGTTTCCTCTGGACCTGGTTCGCGGAGTGCTGGGGGACATGCCGGCACTTGCCAATACGAGTTTGTTTGAGACCGATGGCCAGTTGAACATGACCTTTCTTGCCTTGAATCTGAGCAGCTTTGTGAACGGCGTCGCGAGGCGGCACGGCGAAGTCGCCCAGCGGATGTTTCCGCAGTTTCGGGTCGATTTCATCACCAATGGTGTTCATGCGACGACCTGGACGTCGGCCCCCTTTCAAAACCTGTTCGATCGTCATCTTGTGGGCTGGCGCGCCGATTCATTTGCCCTCCGTGCAGGAAATTCATTGCCATCCGATGAAGTGTGGACGGCGCACCAGGAGGCCAAGGATCTCCTCGTTCATTTCGTGAACCGGGAAGACAACGTGGGGATGAATTTGGAGACGTTTACGATCGGGTTTGCCCGGCGTGCGGCCACCTATAAGAGAGTCGGGCTGCTCTTTCACGACGTGGAATGGCTGCGCAGAATCGCTGAAGAGGTCGGCGGGCTTCAGATTATTTTTGCGGGCAAGGCCCATCCGCACGATGCCCAGGGAAAAGAGCTGATTCAGAGCTTGTTCAGAGCGAAGGAGGCGCTGAGTTCGGCCATCCGGATTTCGTATCTCGAAAACTACGACATGGAACTGGGCCGACTCATTACATCAGGTGTGGATTTGTGGCTCAACACGCCGCAGGCGCCGCTGGAGGCGTCCGGGACGAGCGGAATGAAAGCCGCACTCAATGGTGTTCCTTCGCTCAGCATTGCGGATGGATGGTGGGTGGAAGGCTGCGTGGAAGGGGTCACGGGATGGAACATCGGTGAAGACTTTGGCGTAGAGGGGGGGCACGCGGACAATGCGCGGGACGCATCAGCCCTCTATAAGAAGCTCGAACACACCATCCTGCCCATGTTTCATCACGATCAGTCCGCGTTTATCAACGTGATGCAAAATTGCATCGCGATCAACGGCTCGTACTTCAACACGCATCGCATGATGTATGAATATGTTCTGAAAGCATATTTTCGCTAGTTCTTTTCCTGTTTTTCAGTTTTCCGCAATAGTCGCCGCCGCGAGAGTTCCAGTGCAATTTTAGAGAAAATGCAACGTTATCGGGCGGTCGCGGGACTAAACTCTTGGGTTCCGGAATTCTATAATGGGCACGGAGTTGGGATGTCCGTCCTTGGGGGAGAGTTCCGATGTCGATTCGCGGGTTGAACCTCATCGTGGGGTTCGCGTCTGTCCTTGCAGGTCAAATGGAGATTGCGCGGGCGGACACGCCTCTGACTACGATCCGAGTGGCGTCCGGATTGAGTTACCCCACGTTTGTCACGCATGCACCCGGTGACTACGATCGACTATTCATTCTCGAACAGCGCGGGAAAATCAAAATTCTCAAGGGCGGACAGATTCTGCCTACACCGTTTCTTGATATTTCCACGAAAGTGAGCCTGGGAGGGGAGCAGGGATTGCTTGGCCTCGCCTTTCATCCTGATTTTGCGAATAACCGACAGTTTTTCATCGACTACACTGACACGGCCGGTGACACGATCGTGGCAAAATACACTGTGTCGGACACCGATCCGGATCAGGCCAACAAGACCGGAGACACGATCCTATTTGTCGACCAACCCTACGTCAATCACAACGGAGGATGGATCGAATTCGGCCCCGACGGATATTTGTATATTGCCCTGGGAGATGGCGGCGACCAGGGCGATCCCGATGATCGGGGACAGTCCATCTCCGGTGATCTGCTCGGCAATCTTCTGCGCATCGACGTGAATGGCGATGATTTCCCCGGTGACACGCTGCGCGACTATCGCATCCCTCCCGACAACCCCTTCGTCGGGCGAGTGGGAGAGGACGAAATCTGGGCCTATGGTCTGCGCAACCCATGGCGCAACGCCTTCGATAGCAAGACCGGAGATTTATGGATCGCCGACGTGGGCGAAGGCAATTGGGAGGAAATCAATTTCCAGCCTGCGTCCAGCACAGGCGGTCAAAACTACGGTTGGAATTGCATGGAAGGAACCGAGTGTGCGACGTTTGGCGCCTGCGATTGCGCAGCGCTGGATTCCGTTTTGCCTATCTACCAATATTCGCACGGGAACTTCAGCCGATGCGCCATTACCGGAGGTGCCGTCTATCGTGGCTGCGAAATTCCGGATCTGGCTGGGACGTATTTCTTTGCGGACTATTGCAGCGGGCAAATCTGGAGCATGACATACGACGGCGTGACGGCCAGCGTGGTGGAGCGAACGGCTGAACTGGCTCCGGCCGTGCCTTTGGTCATCTCCAACGTCTCCTCGTTCGGAGCGGATGCAGCCGGCGAAATCTACATCTGCGATCGCGCGAGCACCACCGGAGAATTGTACAAGATCATTCCCAGGTCGGGCGTGCCTGTGGTCGTGAGTACCGACCCGCCCGACGGGGCGATCGACGCCCGCACTCCGTTGGCCCCGGACGGCGTGACGCAGGTCGGCATGGACCAGGTCACGTTTTATTTCGATAGACCCACGAATTGCTCGGCCCCCGAAAACTTTGTCGTTCGGCAACAGGGAGTGGCCGGTTCAGCCCCCATTGTCACGAGCGTGCAGTCGGTGGAGAACAACGGGCTTCGGGCGACGCTGAATCACCCGATTACCCCGAAGGCATGGACCATGATCACGCACGGTCCCGCCCGGACGACCATACGCCTTGGCTACCTGCCCGGCGACGCAAGTGGCGATGGCCTGAGCAGCGCATCTGACATTCTTGACCTGGTGGATTTCCTCAATGGAATCGGACCATCGCGTCCCATTTGGTCCACCGATCTCGATCGCTCAGGCGTGGCCGCTCCCGCGGACATTCTCAAGTTGATTGATCTTCTCAATGGTGCCGGCAATCTTGATCCGTACGTCGGCGTGAGTCTGCCGTGACGAAATTTGTACGAAGGCGCGCATAGCTCGACGCATCATTCGACGTTCCACTTTCGTTCCATTTTCTTCAACTAGCGCGCTTCGCATGTCGTTTGCAAGCGCGAAAACAAAAAATTTTCAAATTTTTTTTGCTTGTCTTTTTTGACGCGCTTCAAGGAATGATCACGTTGATCAACGCGCGCATGTGGATCGCGTTCGGCAACGTGACCGGGACGTTGGAATCATGCGAGTCAATGCGATACGAAGAGCCGGAAACAGCATCATGGCAATTGCGGAACATTTCTCTTGCGTGTCCCTTCGTGTTGATTCGGTCGTGCGATCGAGAGTCATGCTTACTCCGCCGCCTTCTCAAAGATTGCAAATCTCTCAATGATTTGCGGGGTTTTCTTGCACGATTCCCTCGCGTCACGTTCGTCGAAGTTGATGAATCGAGGCTCGCTGGTCGATAAAGACATCGTGCGTCAAGGCGGATGCGATCGTCGATCATGTTGTCCGGCGATTTGCACAAACGCAGGATGCGAAACGATTCGTATGCCGTGCTGAGTATGTGCCACGCGATGTCGCTCGCGCAAAATTTTCGACGACTGGCCATCGGTTTGATGAGTTCGGGCGCGTGTAACCGACATTGAAAATCGCCTCAAAGGCAAAAAATCTTTTGACAGGCTCCAGTGAACGTGTAGTATTTACTCAAGAAAGGAGGTGACGCTAATGGCTAAGAAACGAAAGGCTGCCAAGTCTTCAAAGAAGAAGGCTAAGAAGTCCGCAAAGAAGAAGTAAGGTCGTGCCCTCCGCGTCGGGCGTGATAACGCCGGATGATCACTGACGAAAGTCGCCACGGCCGTCGGTAATCCTGAGCGAGCGCCAAGCGGAGATGGCCAAAATGACGGAACGGAAGGTGTCGCATCGCCACGGCGACATCTTCCGTTCGTCTTTTTACGAAACCTGCGTTTGATTGTCTGAGTCCAACCTCTCCCTAATCCTCATCCCTTGTGCTTTTGAACCCCGAACTTGGCCTCCCTCTGAAGCCCCCCCCAATAGGGGTCGATAATATGTAGATATGCACCGGGTACTTTGCATCTGCGGGGCGCGGCCAAACTTCATGAAAATCGCCCCTTTACTGACTGGTTTGCGACAGCGCGGCGGTATCGACGCGCAGTTGGTCCACACCGGCCAGCATTACGACGAAAAAATGAGCCGGTCGTTTTTCTCCGACCTGGGCATCCCGCAGCCCGACGTCAACCTCGAAGTCGGCAGCGGATCGCATGCCGTTCAGACCGCCGAAATCATGAAGCGGTTCGAACCGGTCTGCCTCGAACGCCGTCCCGATTGGGTGATCGTCGTCGGCGACGTGAACAGCACGATTGCGTGCGCCCTGGTGGCCGCCAAGTTGAACATCAAGGTCGCCCACGTCGAGGCCGGTTTGCGAAGCTTCGACCGCACCATGCCCGAGGAAGTCAATCGCGTCCTTACGGATGCGATCAGCGATTTGCTCTTTGTCAGCGAACCCAGCGGCGTGGAAAACTTGCGAAAGGAAGGAATCGACGATCGCAAGATTCATCTCGTGGGAAACGTGATGATTGACACGCTGCTCCAGAACCGGTCGCGGGCCGACGAATCACGCATCGTGGAGGGATTGGGATTGCGGCCGCGACAATATGCCGTGCTCACTCTGCACAGACCAAGCAACGTGGATCGCCGCGAATCGTTCGAGCCGATCCTTAGTGCCCTGGAGCGAATCGCCCGCGATATGCCGATCGTGTTCCCCGTACACCCGCGCTCGCGCAAGAATATCACCTCGATGGGCCTCGATCCGCGCCTGGCCAAGGCCGCCAATATCAAACTGATTGAACCGCTGGGTTATCTGGATTTTCTCAAGCTGATGGCCGAATCCGCGATGGTGCTCACTGATTCCGGTGGAATTCAGGAGGAGACCACGATATTGGGGGTTGCCTGCCTGACGCTCCGCGACAACACCGAACGGCCTGTTACCACCACCCAGGGAACCAATCGTATCGCAGGGAGCACGACCGAGGGTATCCTTCGAGCGTATGATACAGTGCGGAAGAACCCGCCGTCCGGCAAACGACCCGACCTGTGGGACGGCAAGGCCGCCCAGCGGATTGTGGATGTCCTGGTGAGATCGCTTTCATGAATATTTCCGTCATAGGAACAGGTTACGTAGGACTCGTTGCAGGCGCTTGCCTTTCCGATAGCGGCCATCGCGTCCTGTGTGTGGACAAGGACACGGGAAAGATCGCAAGACTCAGCCGTGGTGAGATTCCCATATTCGAGCCGGGGCTTGCCGAGATCGTCCAGCGAAACCAGAAGGCCAGCCGCCTGGCATTTACGTCGGACCTGGAGGCCGCCATCAAGCACGGACGGGTCATCTTCATTGCCGTCGGCACTCCGGAAGGAGCCAACGGCGAGCCTGACCTGTCTTCGATTCTTCAGGTGGCCACGACCATCGGGAAAATCATGGACGGCTATCGGGTTGTGGTGATGAAGAGCACCGTGCCGGTGGGAACGCATCTCAAGGTGACCAAAGCCATTGGCGAACAGACGGCACATCCCTTCGATTATGTCAGCAATCCGGAATTCCTTAAGGAGGGTGCTGCGATCGAGGACTTCACCCGTCCCGATCGAGTCGTACTCGGAACGAGCAATCCGGCGGCCGGCGAAATCATGCGCGAAATTTACGCCTCGTTCATGCGCCGCGATGAGAAAATCATGCTGATGGACCCGGCCAGCGCGGAAATGACCAAGTACGCGGCCAACGCCATGCTCGCCCTGCGCATTTCGTTTATCAACGAGATGAGCGGGCTTTGCGAAAGGTACGGCGCCGACATCGAAAGCGTCCGGCGCGGAGTCGGCTCCGACTCCCGCATCGGCAGTGCCTTTCTCTATCCCGGCGTGGGTTATGGCGGTTCCTGCTTCCCCAAGGACGTCAATGCACTCATCGCCATGGGCAAGGCTGTCGATTTTCCGGCCAGCCTTGCCTCCGCCGCTCAGGAAATCAATCTTCGCCAGCGAAAGCGATTCGCCCGCCGGGTAATCGATCACTTTGGCAGCGCCGCGAAATCGACGACTCTCGCCGTCTGGGGTCTGGCCTTCAAGGCCTGGACGGATGACATCCGTGAATCGCCCGCGATCGCGGCCATTCGCATGTTTGTCGAGTGCGGAATGAAGATTCAGGCACACGACCCCGAAGCGATCTCCAAGGCAAGGGCGGAACTCGGTGACTCCGTGACGTTTTGCGACGAGCCGTACCAGACCCTTGAGCGTGCCGACGCGCTGGCCATCTTTACGGACTGGCCGCAGTTCCGGACGCCGGATTTTGACGTGATTGGCAGTCGCCTTCGCAATCGCCTGATTTTCGACGGCCGCAATCTGTACGACCCCGTCGCCATGGCCCGCCGAGGATTCAAATACATCTGTGTCGGCCGCCCAACCCGCCAGCCCGCGTGACGCTATTATGAAGATCGTGGTTACAGGTGGAGCGGGGTTTATCGGATCGCACTTGTGCGAGGCGTTGCTGCGCACCGGCCATAATGTTACGGCCCTGGATATCTTCGACAACTTCTACAACCCCGACATCAAACGTGGGAATATCAGAAATCTGCTATCGAACCCGGGCTTCAAACTGATTGAGGGTGACATTCGTAACCCAGACGACGTGAAAAACGCAATCGGCGCCGGAACCGACGCCATTGTTCACCTCGCGGCCCGCGCCGGAGTCCGCCCCTCCATCGAGCAGCCCCTGCTCTATCAGGACGTAAACATTCGCGGCACGATGGTGCTCTTGGAGGCGGTGCGGCATGTCAGAGGCTGCAAGTTCATCTTCGGCAGCAGTTCCAGCGTCTACGGCAACAACGCGAAAGTCCCCTTCGCCGAGGACGACAACGTCGATTCCCCGATTTCACCATACGCGGCTACCAAGCGCGCCGGTGAATTACTCTGCCGCACCTACCACCACCTGTACGCCATTCCCACGACCTGCCTGCGATTTTTCACCGTGTACGGGCCCCGCCAGCGGCCGGACCTCGCCATTCACAAGTTCGCCCGGCTGATCGAGACCGGAAAACCCATCCCTGTTTTCGGCGACGGCTCCATGCAGCGCGATTACACTTACGTCGATGACATCGTTCGAGGCGTGCAACGGGCCATCGAGCGGTGCAGCGGATTTGCGACCTACAACCTCGGCAACTCCAGCCCGATTTCGCTCACTCAGCTCATCGCCGCTCTCGAATCGGCACTCGGCAAGAAGGCGATCATCGACCGACTCCCGCTCCAGCCCGGCGATGTGAATCGCACGTACGCCGATATCACCTTGGCCGCCCGCGATCTGGGCTTTTCTCCGCAAACCGACTTCCGCACCGGTCTCGCCCGATTCGTGGAATGGTTCCGCACAACTTCCTCTCCCCATGGGAGAGGACAGCGGTGAGGGCGCTTTTCCCTCTCCCTCCCAGGGAGAGGGCCGGGGTGAGGGTAAGGACTTCCAAATACTGAATGGTTTCGTGCCTTCGTGGTGAACAGGCCGTTTCAGTCAGTGGTAAGACCTTCCGATAACTCAATTACCATTCCATGAACTCGCAATTCGATCAACCATTGAATGCCCTGACCTTCGACGTCGAAGATTGGATTCAATCCGTCTACAACGTTGACGCGCCGCTTACGGACTGCTTCATTCGCAATACCCATGCTGTCCTTGAGCTCCTCGCAGTACACAATGTGCGCGCCACGTTTTTTGTGCTCGGCCTGGCCGCCGAAAAATCGCCGGAATTGGTTCGCGCGATCCATGCGGCCGGACATGAGATCCAAAGCCATGGCCATGGCCACCGCCTCATCCATACGCAGACACGCGCCCAATTCCGAGAAGACATCCGTCGCTCGAAGGCGTTGCTTGAAGACCTGATCACCCGGCCCATCACCGGTTACCGCGCCCCGGCCTTTTCCATCACCTGCCGCACCGTCTGGGCCCTCGACGAACTCGCCAACGCCGGCTTCGAGTATGACTCATCCATCTTCCCGATGCGCCTCCGCCGCTACGGAATCAGTGGTACTCCGAGAACCCCATACCGGCTCCAGACGCCGAGCGGCGCGCAACTGCTCGAAATCCCGGTCTGCACCATGCAGCTTGGCCCGCTGCGCCTCCCGGCAGCCGGAGGCGGTTATCTACGTCTCGCGCCAGCCTGGTTCGTGGAGCTGGCCATTGCCCGCATGAACCAGCAGGGCCACCCGGCCGTGCTCTATATGCACCCCTACGAACTCGCCCCGCATGAATTCTCGCAGCTTCTGACTTCCATTCCCTGGCGTATCCGATTCCAGCAAGGGTTGGGTCGATCCACGGTCGCCGCCAAGCTCAGTCGACTCGCGACGGAAATTCCCTTTGGAACGATTCGCGAGATGCTCGTCCAGTGTCGATGTGTGGAACCGGCGATGTTTGTCGGCCACGACGCACAAATCGATACCGGATTCCACGCCGTTGCCGCCCCGGTTGCTTGAGCGCAGCGATTTTCCCCGTATATTTGGCTTCCTATCTTGATTACGGGCGTCCTTACCCATTGGAGATTGACCATGACCAGCAGGCACTTGATCCGGGCCAATTGGATTTGTCTTCTTTTCGCAGTTTTGTGCGCGCCGACGCTTTTGCGAGCCGAGGCGGGAAAAGGCATTGAGCCGTTTATCAAGATGCGCTGGCCCGGCGCGGGCAAGCTGGCTCCGGATGGCACCCTCTACTTCATCTATAACCCCGACGGCATTAACCAGCTCTACAAGGTGGCCCCCGGCAAGACACAGAAGGATGCCGTCAAACTCACGACCTTTCAGGATGGTATTGGCGGATACAACCTCAGCGACGACGGCAAGTGGATCGTCATTACGGCGGCCGTCGGCGGAAGCGAACAATTCAGCATGTACCTGCTCGATACCACCAGCGGCAAGATGGACGATCTCTTCGTAAATCCAAAGTTCGTCTACGCCGGACCGACCTGGCGACGCGACTCGAAAGCGTTTGCATTCCGCGCCAACGATGAAACTCCCTCGGACTTCCACATCTACACGGTCGATCTCGAGACGCGCAAGCCCAAGAAGGCCTATGCCGCCAAGGGATCACACGATGCGGTGGACTTCAATCGAGACGGAACAAAGCTGATGGTGATGAAGGAGATTTCGGCCACCTACAGCCAGCTTTTCGAAGTGAATCTCGCCAGCGGCGAAGCCCGCGAAATCACCCCCAAGGGTGAGGAGTGGAGTTTCGAGGGCGTCGGCTACACCGCCGATGACAAGCGCTTCATCGTCAACACGAACTACAAGGGCGATTTGATGGCCCTTCATTCCATCGATCTGGCTACCGGCAAAATCGAGCCGATCCTCACCGACCTTGCCGGCAAGGAAATCGACGGCGCCGCCTTCAACGACGAACGGACGATTCTGGCGGTGGCCGTCAACGAAGACGGATTCAGCACACTCCACCTGCGAAAAGCTGGCGATTTCTCACCCATGCAGGGTCCGACGCTGGCCAAGGGGCTGGTCGGCAACATCTATTTCCGCGGCCCCTACATGCTCTACTCGCTCGATAACGCCAATACCCCGGGCCTCGTCTACAAGTGGGACACAACCAAGCCCACGGAGCCCGGCGTTGTGCTGACGCAGGCCGATACGCAGGGCGTGGACGTAAGCAAGTTCCGCCTGCCCGAACTCGTGCAATACCCGTCCTTCGACGGCATGAAGATCCCGGCTTTCATTTACCTTCCAGCCGACTACCAGAAGGGGAAGAAGATTCCGTTTATCGTTCAGTACCACGGCGGGCCTGAGTCGCAGTTCCGCCCGTCGTTCAATCGCTCGTTCCAATACTTTGTTTCGCAAGGCTACGGCGTCATCGCACCCAATCCGCGCGGCAGCAGTGGCTACGGCAAGACGTTTCTCGAAGCCGACAACTACAAGAACCGCGACAAGAGCGTGAAGGACGGCATCTGGGCGGCCAAGTACCTCGTCGATCAGGGCTACTCCGAGCCGCGCAAGATTGCCGCGTGGGGCGGCAGCTACGGCGGCTTTATGACCATGGCCGTCATCACCGAAGCGCCGGAATTGTTCGGCGCCGCCTGTGATGTGGTGGGCGTCGTTAATTTTGAAACGTTTCTCGAACAGACCAAGGATTACCGCCGGGCGCTGCGTGAAGTGGAGTATGGCCCGCTTACCGACCGTGAATTCCTTAAGTCGATTTCTCCGATCCACAAGGTGGACCGCATCACCACTCCACTGATGATCGCCCACGGTCTGAATGACCCGCGCGTCCCCGTCGGCGAGGCCATGCAGATCGCCGTCGCCCTTAAGAAGCGCGGTGCCGACGTTGCCGAACTCTACTTCCCGGATGAAGGCCACGGTTTCGCCAAGGAAGGCAACCGGTTGCTGTATTACCAGGAACTGGTGAAGTTTTTCGACGCGCACTTGAAGACAACATCCAATCCGAAGTCGGCTCCGAATCAGGGATAACTCTCTAAAGAATGTAGGTAGCTACCTCTCACTTTGTGTAGATAAGAGGGTTGGTTGGACGAATCATCTGGGAGCAGCCCCAATCGCGGCCTGTGAATTTTCCGGATTTGCCAACCGCAAGGTAGCGGCTATACTCTCCGATTCTTCACTTTTTTCCGAGTTACCGCCCCTTGAGCGGTTGCGGATTGAGTGCGGACTTGGGCGCTACGCGGCCAGGCGATAGAATGGCCGGGCTTGCAGTAGGAGCGTAGCTCAATTGGTAGAGCACCGGTTTCCAAAACCGGCGGTTGCGGGTTCGAGTCCCTCCGCTCCTGTGGTTTGAGGGACGCGATATGCAGGTTGTGCCACTGCTTCAAACAGTGGTTGTTGAACGGTTCTTGATTCACTGCTCAAGAGCAGTGGCACCTGGGCGGAACTATGAGTAACGGTAACACAGGAACGGCAACCTACGACGATGTGCAGGATTCGGTGGAGTCCGGTTCCGGACGGCAACAGCCTCCACGGCGAACGGCTCGCGGCGGTTCCGGCGGCGGATTTTTCACCCCCTACAAGCCCGAACAGGGCAAGGTCACACGTACGACTACGGTGGTGGCCGCAGGGGCGCTCATCGCGTGGGGAGCCTACTTCATCTACGACCGTTTGCAGGTCTATGAAGGCGACGATTGGTGGCGCATGCTGATCACGATCGGCATTCCGCTGGCATTCGCGATTGTGCTGGGTTCTTTTGCCTGGCGGTTTTCCTTCGCCCACTCGGGCACCGGCGACTTCATGATCGCCACCGAAGGCGAAATGAAGAAGGTGAGCTGGTCGAGCCGCCGCGAAATCATCGGCTCCACCAAAGTGGTCATTCTTTTCACCATCGCCATGGCGTTCTACTTGTTCATTATCGACTTTGGTTTCCAGCGATTCTTCCAGTGGATCGGGGTTCTAAAAAGGTAGGAAATGTCCCACGAACAAGTGACAACCCCGGAAGCTCCCGTGGAAGGCGCCAGCCCGCCGGCTGCGACGATGGCCCTCCCGTCATCCACACTGGCCCAGCCGGGCATGAAGTGGTACGTGCTTCGCGTGGCCTCCAATAAGGAGGAATCGGTCCGCGACGCGCTGGTCCGCAAGGTGAAGATCGAGGGGCTGGAGCAGCGAATCGGCCGGATTCTGGTTCCCACGCTGAAAGAAAAGAAGATGAAGGCCGGCGTGCTCAAGATCGTCGAGCGCAAGCTGTATCCCGGCTACGTATTCGTGGAAATGGCAACCGAGCAGGACGGCTCGGTGAATGAAGGCGTCTGGTTCCTGATCAAGGAGACCAGCGGCGTCGGCGATTTCATCGGCTCCGACGGCAAGCCCACGAGCATGCCCGATCAGGACGTGACCGGAATGCTTGCGGCCTCAGAAAAGGCCGAGGAGCAGCCCGGGCTTTCCGGCCTCAACATTCACAAGGGCGATCAGGTCAAGATTACGGACGGCGCTTTCGAGAGCTTCGAGGGCGAAGTGGAGGCCGTCGACGAAAAACGCGGCATGGTGTCGGTCATCGTGTCGATCTTCGGGCGGTCCACGCCGGTCGAGGTCGGCTACTGGCAGTTGGAAAAAGTTGAGTAAACGATAAAGTTCAAACTTCAAAGTTCCAAAAAGGCGGATCCAATTCTTGGGCTTTGAATTTTAGCGTTTAAGTTTGGAGGTATTTGTGGGTAAGGCAGCAGCGCCGGCAAAAGGCGGCAAACCAGGTGGTGGCGGTGGAGGCGGCAAGAAGGAAGTCACCACCCAGATCAAGCTTCAGGCCCCCGGCGGTCAGGCGACTCCGGCCCCGCCCATCGGCCCCGCGCTGGGTCAGCACGGCGTCAACATCGGACAGTTCGTTCAGCAGTTCAACGCCCAGACCGGCAACCTCAACGGCATGATCGTTTCCGTGGTCATTTCGGTCTATTCCGACCGTTCTTTCAGCTTCATCGTCAAGAGCCCGCCCGCCTCTGTCCTACTCAAGGATGCGGCCAAGGTCGCCAAGGGCAGCGGCGTGCCCAACAAGGACAAGGTGGGCACGGTCACCAAGGCCCAGCTTCGCGCCATCGCGGAGAAAAAGCTCCCCGACCTCAATTCCAACTCCGTCCAGGCCGCCGAGCGAGTCGTCGCCGGCACCGCTCGGTCGATGGGTATTGATATCGTGGATTGAACCTAACGGGTGTCCCGCCGTCCTTGACAACTGACGGCCCTTACCGTAAAAAGCCCCGTTTCGGCTGGCGGAGCCTCCTGAATTCACAGTATTGGTAATTTCGCATGACGGCGGTTCGCCGGGCCATGCGTGTCGGATAGGAACAAGGCCATGGCGGATCGCAGCGTACAGTACAGAAAACAGCTTGAAACTCGGGGCGACAACAAGACGCTTGTCAGTGTCGATGACGCCGTTTCAAAGGTTAAGAAGATGGCCGCGATCAAGGGCGATCGCACCTACAAGAATGGTCGTCGCCGCAAGTCGAAGGACCAGACGGTGGACATCGTGCTGAATCTGGGCATTGATCCCAAGCAGGCCGACCAGATGCTTCGCGGCGCAATCTCCCTCCCCAAGGGGCTGGGCAAGTCGCGCTCGGTCATCGTCTTTTGCGATGCCAATACCGCAGAGGCCGCCAAGGCCGCCGGCGCAAAGGAGGCCGGCGCAGAGGAACTGGTGGCCAAGGTCGAAGGCGGCTGGTCTGATTTTGATGTAGCCATCGCACATCCTTCGATGATGGGCAAGGTCGGAAAGCTTGGTCGCGTGCTGGGTCCGCAGGGCAAGATGCCAACGCCAAAGGCGGGCACCGTTACGCCGGACATCGTCAACGCGGTCAAGGAATTCGCCGCAGGCCGTATCGAGTTCCGCAATGACGACGGCGGGAATGTGCATCTTCCGGTGGGCAAGGCGAGCTTCGCCGAAGGTGATTTGAAGGCGAACATCGAGGCGGTGATCGAGCATTTCCGCAAGCTGAAGCCTGCAACCGCCAAGGGGCATTACTTCAAGAAAGTGTCCATTTCGGCGACGCGCTCGCCGTCCGTCCTGCTGGAAGTCAGCGCATAACGCGGTTTCCCAATGAATTCAATAGTGTGTCGGGCCGCTGGGCCTGCTGAGAAATAAGAGCGAGGATGTATGAGCAAGCTGGTGAAATCGCTGGTTACGGACGAACTCAAGGCCAAGTATTCCGGCGTGAGTAGTGCGCTGGTGCTCGACGTAACCGGCATGGACGTGCATTCCCAGGAAAAGCTTCGCAAGACCCTGCGGACCAAGTCCGCACGGCTGCAGATCGTCAAGAACAGCCTGGCTCGCCGGGCGTTTGCGGGCGGTCCGCTTGAGCCGCTGGGCAAGTCGATGGAAGGCCCGTGTGCCGTGGTGGTGGCCAAGGAGTCCTTGGTTGATGTGGCCAAGATGCTCATCGACGCGGCCAAGGAGTTTCAGAAGCTCAAGTTCAAGAAGGCGATTTTCGACGGCGATCCCTCGTTGATGACGGTTGAAGAGCTGTCAAAGATGAAGGGCAAGCGAGAGCTGATCGGCGAAGTGTTGATGTTGGTTTCATCGCCGGGCCGTGCGATCGCTGGTTGCTTGCGAAGTCCGGGCGGCAAGATTGCGGGCTGCATCAAGTCCATGGCGGACAAGGCCGCTTGAGTCTTGGTTTTTTCAGTGCCGCGACCGTGAAGGAGCGGCGTTGGAAACCAATGACGGCGAAATGTCGTTGGATGGGACAAGCTGAAGTTTGCGGCTTGAAATACAAAACTTTGATCGTTGCATGCTGAGTGGTCCGCATAGTCGGATGAAATGACCCGCAGTGGGTGGGTCGCCTGTCGGCGTGGCGAAGTTACCTAAAAGGATGATGGTGTCTCATGGCAGGAGCAGTAGCGGATTTTCCCGCAAAAATAACGGAACTCGCGGATAAGCTTGTCGGTCTCTCTATCAAGGAAGCCCAAAACCTCGTTGATTGCCTGAAGGCCGTTCACGGTATCGAGCCTGCTGGCGGCGGCGTCATGATGGCGGCCGGCCCCGGAGCGGCAGCTGCGGCTCCCGCCGAGGAAAAGACCTCCTTTGATGTCATTCTGGCGGCCGCCGGCGACAAGAAGATCCAGGTCATCAAGGTTGTCCGTGCGATCACCGGTCTGGGCCTCAAGGAAGCCAAGGACTTGGTGGAAGGCGCTCCCAAGCCCCTCAAGCAGGGTGTTTCCAAGGAAGACGCTGACAAGATCAAGAAGGAAATCGAGGAATCTGGCGGCGCCATTACGATTCAGTAACGCTGCGGATTGGCCTTTTCGAACGATGTGCCCGGCTGGAGCGTAGTATTGCAGCTGGTGGCAATGGGGCATGGCCGGCGGGTTGTGCCTGACGGAATCTTGAAATTTCACTTCGCGGCCTCGCGAGAACGACCGGATGAATGGGACGTCCGGTGTATCAGATGCGAGGCTCACCGAAATCAGGTCCCTCCGAAATGTGGTTGGTCTGGTGTGCCGCTCAGAAAAGGGGCGGCGCACCGGTCCGGCCTTTTCTGCGCTTTGGCGATCCAACATAGCGACGACTTAAAAACGAGGGTCACTTCGAATGCAAGCAATGTTGCCGGTACGTGATTACGCGAAGGTGGGAGATGGAATTCCGGTTCCCGATCTCATCGGTATCCAGACGCGTTCCTATGCCCGCTTCCTTCAGGAGTACGTTCCCATCATGGAGCGTGATCCGCACGGTCTGGAGGCCCTGCTCCGCGAGATGTTCCCTATGGAAAGCTACGACGGAAAGCTCTCCATGCAATACATCAGCTACGAGCTTGGGAAGGCCCGTTACACGCCCGACGAATGTCGCGAGCTGCGCCTGACCTACGGCATGCCGCTTCGCATTCGCCTGCGTCTGGTCCGCAAGGACCACGACGAGATACAGGAAGACCTGGTGTACCTTGGCGACATGCCGATCATGATCGGCGGCGGGGAGTTCATCATTAACGGGGCCGAGCGCGTGATTGTGTCTCAGCTTCACCGTTCGCCGGGCGTGGACTTCATCAAGGACCAGGCCGAGGGCGACCGCGCTTTGCACGCCTGCCGCATCATTCCCGAACGCGGAAGCTGGATCGAAATCGAAGTCACCAAGAAGGACATACTCGTCGTTCGCATCGACCAGTCGAGCAAACTGCCGGCGACGACCTTTCTGCGCGGCATGGACCAGAAGTATTCGACGGACGAGTCCATCATCGAAGAGTTCTACGCGACCAAGATGATCAAGACTTCGGCGCTCAAGCCGGAGATGTACACCGTCTCGGCGATCCTCGATGAGGAAACCGACGAAGTTATCGTCCGGGCCGGTTCGCCGGTGGGCGACGCGGTGGAGAGAATCCAGGCCCTCGACATCAAGCAGATCAAGATCATCGCCAAGGTGGCCGACCCGCTCATTCTGAACACCCTAATTGAGGACCCCAGCCGCTCCCATGAACAGGCCCTGGAAAGAATCTACGCCCGGCTTCGTCCGGGAAACCCTGCACAGCTGGATAAGGCCCGCAAGCTCTTCGCCGAAAAATTCCGCGACGAAAACCGTTATCGCCTGGGCAAGGTGGGCCGTTTCCGTCTCAACCGCAAGTTCGAACTCGACGACGACGGCGGCTCGATGACCCTCACCGTCGATGACATCGTCAACTGTCTCAAATATCTGCTCAAGCTGCGCACCGGCGAAGGCGCGGTCGCGGTGGACGACATCGATCACCTGGGCAACCGCCGGCTCCGCACCCTCGACGAACTCTGCGCCGACGAAATGCGCAAGGGCTTCCTCAAGCTGCGCCGCACCGTGCAGGAGCGCATGAGCCTGAAAGACCCCGACCAGGTTGGCCGCGTGGCCGAGTTCATCAACAGCAAGTCGGTCAGCTCCGCGATCGAGTTGTTCTTTGGCCGCGGCGAACTCTCACAGGTCGTTGACCAGACCAATCCGCTCTCCCAGCTCACGCACGAGCGACGTCTTTCGGCCCTGGGTCCGGGCGGTTTGAATCGCAAGCGCGCGGGCTTCGAAGTGCGCGACGTGCACATCAGCCACTATGGCCGCATCTGCCCGATCGAAACGCCGGAAGGCACCAACATCGGTTTGATCGCCTCGTTGAGCCTGTACAGCGCGGTGGATGACTACGGCTTCCTGATCACTCCGTATCGCAAGGTCGAAAAGGGCGGCAAGCTCGGCGATCACCGGTTCCTCCGCGCTGACGAGGAAATGCGCGAAATCCTGGGCCCGCCCGAAGCGGTGGAGCCCAAGGCCGGTCGCCTTGTGGACGGCCAGATCGTTGTGCGCGCCTACGGCGACCTTCGCCAGGTGGCCCGCGAGGCAGTGACCTACGTCGATATTTCGCCCAAGCAGACGATCGGCGTGTCGGCGGCGTTGATTCCGTTCCTGGAGCACGATGACGCCAACCGCGCCTTGATGGGATCGAACATGCAGCGGCAGGCGGTCCCGCTTCTGCGCGTCGAGCCGCCCGTAGTGGCGACGGGAATGGAAAAGCCGGTGGCCCTCAACAGCGGCATGGTGGTCCGCGCCCGCACCAGTGGAAAAGTAACGGCCGCCGACTCCCAGCGAATCATCATCGACGACACCGACGAATACATCCTGCGGAAGTTCCAGGGCCTCAACGAGCGCACCTGCATGAACCAAAAGCCGCTCGTCCTTCCCGGACAGAAGGTCAAAAAGGGCGATATCATCGCCGATGGTCCGGCCACGCTGAAGGGTGAACTCGCCCTCGGTCGCAATGTACTCGTGGGCTTCATGACCTTCGACGGTCACAACTTCGAGGACGCGATCGTCATCAGCGAGCGTCTGGTTCGCGGCGATGTCTTCACCAGCATCCACATCGACGAATACGACATCGAAGTTCGTGAGACCAAGCTGGGTCGCGAAGAATTCACGGCTGACATCCCCAACGTTTCCGAAAAGGCGCTCGCCAACCTCGACGCCAACGGCGTTGTACGAATCGGCACGCGTGTTCAGGCTCGCGATATTCTCGTAGGCAAGGTCAGTCCGAAGTCCAAGAGCGAGCTGAGCCCGGAAGAGAAGCTTCTGCACGCCATCTTTGGTCGTGCGGGCGAAGACGTGAAGAACGACTCGCTCGAACTGCCCGCCGGCGAAGAGGGAACTGTCATCGGGGCCAAACGCTTCAGCCGCCGCCTCAACATGGGCGACGAAGACCGCAAGAAGCTGAGTGAGGAAATCCAGGCCTATGTGAACAGCCAAAATGCCCGCGTCATCGCCTGCTTCAAGCAGATGTGCGCGGAAATCGAAACGGTCATCGAAACGCCCATGATCGACCCCAACACCCGTCAGAAGGTCGGCCATAGCGACCTCGACGAAGTTATCATGGAGCAGATCGACATCTTTTCCGAGCATGTTCGTTCGCGCGACCTCAAGTGGGTCAAACCGACGAACAAGCGAGACGAGGCGCTCACAATTACCGATCGCTTCTGGCCCCGCATTCAGGAAATTCAGGAGGAGCGCGACCGCAAGGCCGCCCAGATGAAGCGCGGCGACGAACTTCCGTCCGGTGTGCTGGAAATGGTCAAGGTCTATGTGGCCACCAAGCGCCCGATTTCAGTCGGCGACAAGATGGCCGGCCGCCACGGCAACAAGGGCGTCATCGCCCGCATCGTCCCCGAAGAAAACATGCCGTTCCTTGACGATGGGACGCCGCTGGACATTCTGCTCAATCCGCTCGGCGTGCCTTCGCGTATGAACGTCGGCCAGATTCTCGAGACGCACCTGGGCTGGGCCGCCAAAATGCTTGGATTCCAGGCCGTCACGCCCGTATTCGACGGCGCGTCCGAAGAGGAAATCCTCAAGGCCATCCGCGAGGCCAATGACACAGCCGCGGCGCGTGCCAAGGACCCCGCCGCTATTGCCCGTGCCGCCAAGGACGATCTCCGCTTCTCGCAGCTTTTGCAGGGCGGAAAGGTAATGCTCCGCGACGGCCGCACCGGCGAATATCTCGATCAGCCTGTTACTGTCGGCTATCTCTATATGCTCAAGCTGCACCATCTCGTGGATGACAAGATTCACGCTCGTGCAACAGGCCCGTACAGCCTGATTACGCAGCAGCCGTTGGGTGGCAAGGCCCGCACCGGCGGACAGCGCTTCGGCGAGATGGAAGTCTGGGGTCTGGAAGCCTACGGTGCTTCCTACATCCTCCAGGAACTCCTCACCGTCAAGAGCGACGACGTGGAAGGCCGCACCAAGATTTACGAGGCCATGGTCAAGGGCAAGAACACACTCGAGGCCGGCACGCCGGTTTCGTTCGACGTGCTCTGCAACGAAATCCGCGGTCTGTGCCTCAATATCCATCTGGAGAAACGCAAGATCGGGTAGCGATGTCCGTTTGGTCTTGCGAGCCGCCAACTACAGTTCGCGCGGTTTCACGGACTTTGTTGGAGTGTTGGGCAGGAGAAGTGGTAGCGTAAAGGAGTTCGGCGATGTTTCACGACGTGACATTCGAAGCGAAGGTGAAGCCCGACCCGGCGGAGCTGTCGGCCTTTTACGCCCGGCAACAGCACCAGGCTCAATCTCCGGAAAAGTTGAGACGCATGCTCGAAAACACATTCTGTGTGGTGACCGCTCGCAAGGATGGCGAGTTGATCGGCTTCGCCCGCGGCCTCACAGACGGCCTGTCGGGCCGCCTCGCCGAATGCAAGCTCGATCCTGCGTTTCAGGGACCAGCCTGCGTCACGCGGAAGCAGGGCCGCATTGAACACGATTCCTACGGGATCGCCCGCGAAATGGCCTTTCGCGTGATCCAGTCGTTGCGGGATTACGGCGTCGAACGCATCGACGCAATTGCGTACGGCACGGAGGTTGATTTCTGCGAGGAGCTTGGCTTCCGCAAAACCCGTGGTGTCGAAGTCATGGAACTCGACACCCAACGATCGTTGGTACCCAGGGCCGCAGGTGCTGCGGTCGCGGCAGAATAAATACATTCGTGCGGCTTGTCGCCGCGGAACGGTTGGGCCGGTTTCGGCTTAGCCACGCATCGAAATTGGAGAGGTGTGTAAGACGATGCTCGATAATCTTTACGATCGTGTAAATGACTATAGCTGCGTGCATATCGCGCTGGCCTCACCCAACGACATCCGCAGTTGGTCGTTCGGCGAGGTGAAAAAGCCCGAGACGATCAACTACCGCACCTACCGCCCGGAAAAGGACGGTTTGTTCTGCGAGCGGATCTTCGGGCCCGAGCGCGACTGGGAGTGTGCCTGCGGCAAGTTCAAGGGCACCAAGCACAAGGGCATCATCTGCGATCGCTGCGGCGTCAAGGTGACGCACTCGCGCGTGCGCCGCAAGCGCATGGGCCATATCAATCTCGCTGCGCCCGTCGTGCATATCTGGTTCTTCAAGGCCATGCCGTCGCGGCTCGGCGCATTGCTCGACGTCAAGACGACGAGCCTTGAAAAGGTCATCTACTTTCAGGATTACATCGTCGTCGATCCCGGCGACACGCCGCTCAAACCGCGCCAACTCCTCACCGAAGAGGAGTATCGCGCCGCCGTCGAATCTTATGGCCGCACGTTTACGGCCCTCATGGGAGCCGAGGCCGTCCGCGAGTTGCTTGCCCGCCTGGACCTGGCCACGCTCTCCACTCAGTTGCGCGAGGAAATCTCCAAGACCGGCAGCAAGCAGCGTGAAAAGGACCTGGCCAAGCGACTCAAGATCGTCGAGGCGCTGCGTAATTCTCCGAACGACCCCAAGTGGATGGTCCTGGAAGTGATTCCGGTGATTCCGCCGGATTTGCGCCCGCTCGTTTTGCTCGACAGTGGCAACTTCGCCACCAGCGATCTCAACGACCTCTATCGCCGCATCATCAACCGCAACAGCCGCTTGAAGAAGCTGGTCGATCTCAACGCGCCCGAAGTCATCATTCAGAACGAAAAGCGCATGTTGCAGCAGGCCGTCGACGCCTTGTTTGACAACGGCCGCTGCCGACGCCCGGTGCTCGGCTCCAGCAACCGCCCGCTCAAGTCCATGACCGACATGATCAAGGGCAAGCAGGGCCGCTTCCGCGAAAACCTCCTCGGCAAGCGCGTGGACTATTCCGCCCGATCTGTGGTCGTCGTCGGCCCGGAACTCAAGCTGCACCAGTGCGGCCTCCCCAAGAAGATCGCCCTGGAATTGTTCCAGCCCTTCATTATCCGCAAGCTCAAGGAGCGCGGTCTGGCCGATACCATCAAGTCCGCCAAGAAAATGCTCGAGCGCCGCGACCAGGCGATCTGGGACATTCTTGAAGAGGTCATTTATCAACACCCCGTGCTGCTTAACCGCGCCCCCACGCTCCACCGCATGGGTATTCAGGCGTTTGAGCCGGTGCTCGTCGAGGGCAACGCGATCAAGATTCACCCGCTGGTCTGCCGCGGTTTCAATGCCGACTTCGACGGCGACCAGATGGCCGTACACCTTCCGCTCTCCATCGAGGCCCAGGTCGAGGCCCACGTACTGATGATGTCCACCAATAACATCTTCAGCCCGGCCAACGGCAGCCCCATCATGTCGCCGACCCAGGACGTCGTGCTCGGCTCGTTCTACCTCACCACCGACCACGTCACGACCAAGATCGACGAAAAGGACGCGCCGAAGTTCTCCAGCACCTTCGAGGCCATGATGGCCTACGAGCAAAAGCGCATCGCCATTCACGATCGCATCGTGGTCCGCATCAACAACGACCGCGTCGTTTCCGATTTGAAGAATCCGGCAGGGCCCATGCCGGCGCACAAACGCGTCGTCACTACCATCGGCCGCATCATTTTCAATGACATCCTTCCTTCGGCGATGCCGTTTTACAACACGGCTCTTTCGCAGAAGGGTCTCATGCGCGTGGTGGCCGACTGCCACGAGCAACTGGGCCGCTCCGCCACGATCGACCTGCTCGACAACATCAAGGAAATCGGATTCAAGCGCAGCACCCTCGCCGGACTTTCGTTCGGTTTGACGGACATGCGCGTTCCCCAGGCCAAGCAGAAGATCATCGACGTCGCCCAGAAAAAGGTCGACGAAGTGCAGAAGGCCTTTGACCAGGGTACGCTCACCCGCCTCGAGCGCTACAACCAGATCATCGACGTCTGGATTCACGCCCGCGAACTCGTGACGCAGGCCATGATGATTGAACTGCGCGATGACTATCGCACCCCCACAGGTGAGTACCGGGGACCCGATGACAAGGACGGGAAACCGTATCTCAACCCGATTTATCTCATGACCCAGTCCGGAGCCCGCGGTAGCGTCGATCAGATTCGACAGCTCGCCGGCATGCGCGCCCTCATGGCCAAGCCCTCCGGCGAAATCATCGAGACGCCCATCAAAGCCAACTTCCGCGAGGGTCTCTCCGTGCTCGAGTATTTCAGTTCGACTCACGGAGCCCGCAAGGGTCTGGCCGACACCGCGCTCAAGACCGCCGACTCCGGCTACTTGACGCGCAAACTCGCCGACGTCGCCCAGAACGTCATCGTCAACGAATACGACTGCGGCACGATCAACGG
Organism: uncultured Phycisphaera sp.; assembly: GCA_964501365.1. Taxonomy (GTDB): domain Bacteria; phylum Planctomycetota; class Phycisphaerae; order UBA1845; family UBA1845; genus CAZAMB01. Next base: position 65,720 of record CAZCST010000003.1, read on the forward strand.
CGTGACCAAGGCCGCCACCTACAAGGGTGAAGAGGTCGACATCAGCCTCCGCGAAAACATCGTGGGCCGCACAGGCCGCGATCCAGTTCGCAACATGATGACCGATGAGTCGATCCTCAAGGAAAATGAGCTGATTACCAAGGAAATCGCGGCCCGCATCGAAGGCCTCGGTCTCGACAAGATCCGCGTCCGCAGCCCGCTCACCTGCGAAAACGCCCGGGGCGTCTGCGCCCTTTGCTATGGAATGGATATGTCCACAGGCCGCCTCGTGGAGGAGGGCCTTGCCGTGGGAATCATCGGCGCCCAGTCCATCGGTGAACCTGGGACGCAGCTCACCATGCGTACGTTCCACACCGGCGGCGTCGCCCAGAAGGCCGCACTCGAAAACATGCTGAAGTCGACGCAAAAGGGAATCGTGAAGTATCACGATCTCAATCCCGTCAAAGTCAAAAATGAAGACGGAACAACCCGCATTGTCGTACTGAAGCGCAACGGTGAAATTCTCATCGTGGATGAGAAGGGCCGCGAGCTCTCACGCGACAAGGTGGCCTACGGAGCCGTGCTCAAGGTGACCGACGGCCAGCAGGTCGCCCGCCGCGACACGCTGTGCGAATGGGATCCGCACATGACCCCGATCCTTGCGGAAGTCGCCGGCTTCGTGCGCTTCCAGGACGTGGCAGACGGCGAAACTGTCCGCCTCGAGCAGGAAGGCGGCAAGGCCAAGTACGTCGTCATCGAGCACAAGGGCGAGAAACACCCGCAGGTTGTGATCGAAGACAAGCAGGGCAACGTCCTCGACTACCACTATCTGCCCGCCAAGGCGCGCATCGAAGTCGAAGAAGGCCAGGCGATTTCGCCGGGCGTTGAGCTTGCCCGTCAGCCTCGCGCCATGGGCGGTACGCAGGACATCACCGGCGGTCTGCCTCGCGTGACGGAAATATTCGAGGCCCGCCGTCCGAAGGAACCGGCCGTCATGGCCGAAATCGGCGGCCAGATCGAAATCCGCCCCGATAAGCGCCGCGGCAAGATGACCATCATCGTCCGCAGCGAGAGCGGCATGGAAAAGGAACACCATGTCCCGCAGGATAAGCACCTGCTGGTGCACGCCGGCGACTACGTCGACGCGGGCGATCCGCTGGTCGAGGGACCGCTCATCCCGCACGATATCCTCCGCATCAAGGGCGAGGAAGCGCTGCAAAATTATCTTCTGGCCGAAGTGCAGGCCGTCTACCGCAGCCAGAACGTGGGCATCAACGACAAGCACCTCGAAGTCATCATCACCCAGATGCTTCGCAAGGTGAAAGTCGAGCAGCCCGGCGATTCCAAGTTCCTCCCCGGTGAAATCGTGGACAAGTTCGAATTCCGCATGGAAAACGAACGACTCGGCCGCAGCACGGTCATCAGCAACGCGGGCGATACCAAGCTCTCGGTCGGCCAGGTGGTGATGAAGGCCGAGCTGTCCGAGGCCAACGCCGAGGCTGAGGCCGCAGGCGGCGAAACCGCGAAGGGCAAAAAGCCCAAGGCCGCGCATGCGACGGCGCTCCTGCTGGGCATCACCAAGGCCAGCCTTTCGAGCGAGTCGTTTATCTCCGCCGCCTCGTTCCAGGAGACCACGAAGGTGCTAACGGAAGCCGCCCTTTCGGGTGCGACCGACTACCTTCGCGGCCTGAAGGAAAACGTGATCCTGGGCCACCTGATCCCGGCAGGCTCCGGCTATCGCCGCTACCAGAAGCTCAAGATCAAGCACCTGGGCGAGCCGATCCCGGCCCCGGCGGATATTCCGGCCGAGATTCCCGTGGTCGAAATGCCCACCATGATGGAGTCGCCGACGATTCCCATGGGCGACGGGCCGCAGATTGGCGGAGAGCCGATGACCCTCGTGGATTCCTCCGGCGAGGCGATGAACCACGGCGGCACGGGCCCGACGATTCCGCAGAATCCGTAAAGTTGATGACGAGGTGAGCCGCGAACCTTGGTTCGCGCTTAGCCTTGTCATCCTGAGCGAAGCGAAGGTTCTGAAGTAGACTCAACCAAATTTCTTGAGCCGCCGGAGTTCAAAAGACTCCGGCGGCTTTTTTGTGTTGTGAACATTCACGCGCGCTCGACCCCGAAGGGGTCGAAGAAAGTAGCCGGGGGTAAGCGCAGCGACACCCCCGGATGGCGATCCCCAAAAATTCCCCCCCTTGGGAGAGGGTCGAGGTGAGGGCCGTCGCGTTCGAGTGTCGAGTGCATTTTTGTTCACCAAAGAACCGTGCAAACAAAATAAAGCCGGGCCACAAAGCGGGTTCGTTTGGAAAAATGCTTTTCGCGCGTTGTGGTAGGTATTCGTTTGGGTACTACATATGGTGCCTTGTCCTCGTCCGGCGGCGTGAATGTGAGGAGACTGGCGCTTTTCGTCCATCACCCTTCATAACATGCGGGGCGCGCGGAGAATTGTTGCGAATTGCGATCACGAGATTGGGGTTTCACCGCAGAGGCGCAGAGAACGCGGAGGGGGTATAGGGATGGAAGGGACGGGCCACAGATCAACGCAGATGAACGCAGATACGGAGTTGGGTTTTATGATCGGATTTGTACGGGTGGGGGAATCATGGCACCACCTCCGATGAGACAAGGAGGCGGGCCACCCGCCCAACCGGTCAGGGCATGGGGTCGCGCGAAGTGTAGTTCGCGGCTCATTTGGTTACACCCTCCCATAATCTTTGCGACCAAACGCGAGTTTGGCAAAGGTGAGGAGCAGCAGCGTCAGCATGACCAGCCCCCACTCGCCCACCGTTGGAATTGCGATGGGTACACATTCATGCTTGGCCTCGTCGCAGGTTTCGGAATCCGGATCGCACGGCGCAGCACCCTCTATGCAACTGGCTTGCGGATTGCACGTCTCGACGCCATTGCAGAACACTCCATCGTCGCAAATCAGCGGGATGCCCGGACGGCAGCCGGTTGACGGATCACACGATTCGACGCCGTTGCAAGCATTCATATCATCGCATTGGAGCGAGGTGCCCGGAACGCACTGACCCTCTGTGCTGCATGTTTCGTTGATCGTACATGCGTTGAGGTCGTCGCAGATACCGCAGTCGAAGTCGCAACCATCATTTCCACACTCGCGCCCGGAACAGTTGGAAATGCATGAACACGATACCTCCGCGCATACTGCGTTTTCAGACCATATGTCTTCCGCATCGCTGCAATTCGCTTGGGTCACATTATCACTAGAGCGTTCTTAATTCATTTGTAGCGTGTATCCGCAGTGTTTGAAGGAGTTGGCGGCGTCGGACGGTGTCACGCGGCTCAGGATGGATTGCATGGCTTTCCAGAGTGCTTCTCTTGTTCTGCAGGCCAGAGATCGAAG
>CAZCST010000004.1:0-128330 GCA_964501365.1 uncultured Phycisphaera sp.
GGCGAGAAATCCTCGCTTGTGATCTTCTGGAAGCAGTACGAAGTCACTGACAAGGAAACAGGAGAACCAAAGGAAGTGCCGGTACTTCGCTATTACCGCGTATTCAATGTCGCGCAGTGTGAAGGCATCGCCATTCCCGACCCCGCGACGTTCATGCCGATTGACTTCAAGCCCATCGACGCCGCCGATGCGATTGTCAAAGGCTACGCCGACAGCCCGGCTATTGAACACGGCGGCACGCGGGCTTTCTATCGGCCGTCAGAAGACATGGTGCGTTTGCCAGAGCCGACGCGGTTCGCATCGTGCGAGGAGTATTACGGAACACTGTTCCACGAACTCGCCCACTCGACCGGCCACAGCAAGCGGCTTGATCGCGGCTTGGATACTGATCCGCAGCCCTTCGGCTCGGCTGACTACGGCAAGGAAGAACTCGTTGCCGAAATGGCCGCCGCGTTCCTCTGTGCCCATGCCGGTATGCAGCCCGCCGTGATCGACAATCAGGCCGCCTACGTAGGCGGCTGGCTCAAGCAGATTCGCCAGGACAAGAAGCTCGTCATCGCCGCCGCCGGAGCCGGCCAGAAGGCATCCGACTGGATTCGCGGCGAACGTAAGCAGACCGAAGAATCGCTCGCCCCCGTAGCCGATTAGAGCCGAAAAATTCACGGCCTCGCCGTCCCCGGCGAGGCCGCTTGTTATGCTGTAACATTTCTCCGATCAAACACGCCGTCTATAATCGCGCTTTTGAAAGGGCCGGTATGTCGCGCCGATACCGCAAGAGTGACGCCGAAAAGGCGGCGGAGGGACTTTTCGCATTTCTCACCTCCGTCCCATTCTGGGTCGGCCCCATGGTCGCCGTTCTCGGCTTTCTCCTCCTTCGGTTCGTGTTTCCGGCTTTCTTGTACGTCCCGAAGCAGCCAGGCGAAGTCCTAGCGGGGATGTCCCGGGTATTGGCTCCCATATTCGGGGGCGGTTGTCTTGCGATCTGGGTTGCCGCTGAATTCAAGAAGTTCCTTGTCCGTCGGCGCTTCGACGGTAGTTCCGACGCCGACAGCCTCCGCGCCCTCGACTGGCGGGAGTTTGAGACCCTGATCGGCGAAGCCTTCCGACGCCAGGGCTATACCGTCGCGGCCACGCCTGCCGGGGCTGACGGCGGGGTAGACCTGATCCTCACGAGGGACGGCGAGCGAACCCTCGTCCAATGCAAGCATTGGAAAAACTGGAGGGTCGGCGTCGAAACCATCCGGGCATTGCACGGAGTCGTCGCTGCCGATGGTGCCGTCGGCGGAATCGTCGTTTCATCCGGGCAATACACGCCCGCGGCCCGCAAGTTCGCCGAAACCATTCCCATCCGTCTAATCGACGGCCCGGCGCTCCAGCGAATGATGGCCGAGATCAGAAACGCGGACCCGGTTGAGGCCGCGGTCGCCCGTCAGGATGCAAGTCCCGATGAGCCGCCGCCATGCCCGAAGTGCCAATCGCCCATGGTGCTGCGGACGGCAAGGCAAGGCCCCAACGCTGGTTCACGCTTCTATGGCTGTTCGAGATTCCCTGCCTGCCGAACCACCCGGCCTCTCGCGAGCGGCACGTAGCGCAGCACGATTCGCCCTCACATGCACGACTGTTTCTCTGAGAAGACCAATGTCTGCTGGTTTGCCAATGCCGATTGCCTGAAATACAAAATAGCTTACAGGCTTCTCCCCTATGGCAGCCCTGCCATAGGATTTCCCGGGGAAACACATTCGCGCGCACCCGGCGGCGGAGGCAACTGGCGCGACTCGTAACCCAAGCGCCGTCGCTCCAATAGCCTACGAGGCATTAGCTTACCGAACACGTCTTCGTCAAGAATAAACGCGCCTTTCAGCACCGTATCGCCGCTGTTCCTGCCCTAACGAGCCGACGAAGAAAAACGCTTGTATGGCCCTCTAAATCGTACTACTTAGACGAGGCGGATTTCTTAATTTCTAGCGCTCCGGCGCATGGGAAACCGCAGCCAAACGTGGCGGGGGTATTTTTAGGGGCATCGAGCAGATTCCTATTTGGGATTCAATCCGATCACTCAAACGGTTGATCGCTTGATAGGAATCCTCTCGTCTCCGCCAGTTTTCTTTTCACGAAGATGCTGGAAAATTCCTTTTCATTCACGAAACCAAGTATGAGAGCCAGTTTCCACGGTCACGTTGATTCCGCACGCGTCACAAAAAGTCATTGACATTCGTGATGGAAAGGGGCATTTTTGGGGGTATATCACCAACCACTTCTAATCAGATGCCCCCAAAAATGCCGCTAACCCACACTGGCTGTAAGAATGCGAAGGCTGCTGCAAAGCCGTATAAGCTGGCTGACGCAGGCGGGCTGTACCTTCTGGTCATGCCCACCGGGAGCAAATACTGGCGGCTCAAGTACCGCCATCTGGGCAAGGAAAGGTACCTTGCCTTGGGCGTCTATCCGACTACCTCTTTGCTCGAAGCACGCGAAGCACGCGACAAGGCCAAGAAGCAGCTCGCCTCCGGGATCGACCCATCTTTCGCCAAGAAGGAAGATAAGCGCCGGGCGCTTCAGGGCGCGGGAAACAACTTCGAGGCGATGGCGCGCGAATGGCATGCCAACCGCTGCGAAGGCTGGACCAAGAGATACGCCGATTATGTACTGCGCCGTCTCGAAACGGACGTGTTCCCCCATATAGGTCCCCGCCCCATAGCCGAAATCTCTGCCCCGGAACTACTCGATGCACTTCGCCAGATCGAAAAGCGAGGCGCTCTCGAAATCGCTCACCGGGCATTGCAGGTATGCGGTCAGATATTCCGCTATTCGATCGCGACCGGCCGAGCTCCCAGAAATCCAGCCGCAGACCTCAAGGGCGCGCTCAAGCCGTTCAAGCAATCGCATTACGCGGCCTTCGAGGCCAAGGACCTTCCCGACTTCCTCCGAGCCTTGGAAGGCAACGATGCTCGTCTTTACCAGCAAACACGTACGGCCATGCGACTGATGCTGCTTACTTTCGTCCGCACCGGCGAGCTCATAAACGCGGCATGGAGTGAGTTCGATTTGGACGCCGCCGAGTGGGTCATTCCCGCCGAGCGAATGAAGATGCGTTCGCCGCACATCGTGCCGCTTTCCAGGCAGGCTGCCGCGCTCCTGAAGGAGCAGAAGCTACTGACAGGCCGATGGCCGTGCGTCTTTCCAAATCAGGCCCATCCCAAGAAATGTATGAGCAACAATACGATTCTGAAGGCACTTGAACGCATGGGATATAAAGGCCGCATGACCGGCCACGGGTTTCGCGCGCTCGCCATGAGCACGATTAAGGAGAAGCTCGGGTACCGACATGAGGTGATTGACCGCCAACTGGCCCACGCACCCCGCAGCAAAGTCGATGCCGCGTATGACCGGGCGATGTTTCTGCCCGAGCGACGGAGAATGATGCAGGAATGGGCGGACTATCTCGACGGCCTTCCCCGGCAACCAAGTCGGGATCGCGGCCTTGGCCAAAATTAAACTTTTATTAACCAATTGGCGGCATAGTAAGTATTAAGGGTTGTAAACGATCCAATGAGCCGCAATCGGCACCGTCATGGATAACACTGGTGAAAGAGACATTCTCAATTCTGCCGAGGCCGCCGAGTACCTCCGTGTGACACCGCACACGCTCGCTATTTGGCGCAGCGAGAAGCGCTACGATTTACCGTTTGTCAGAATCGGAAGGTTTGTCCGCTATCGCAGAGAAGACCTACGCCGCTTTATTGAGGGGCACATGCAAACCAGGCTACCCAATTGAATTCTTGATTTGGCATAGCACTTACACGAGCGTGGCGGAACAGGTAGACGCCCGAGACTTAAGATCCCGTTCTCGAAAGAGAGTGCCGGTTCGAGTCCGGCCGCCCGCACCAATCTGATCCTGGACCTTCCTGGTCGATTAGTTATTCTGCAAGCTAGTCTCAAGATGAAGATGCTCGAATCTGAGTGAACGGCGGTGACCACCAATGCCGAGATTTCCGGATGCAATTGGGTACTTGTTAGAATTGCGCGATGCCGTTGGAGAGGCATGGTTTCACGCGCTTTGCGACTACGCCATCGCCTCAACCGGGCAGCCACCCCAGGCAGAACAACTGGACAGACTTCGCACATTCTTTGACGGAACGGCGCAGTACACTCCGGCGGCCGCGGTTCAGCCTGCACCCACGAACACTGGCCCCACGCCAGCTCATGCATACCTTGAGACTCTTTCGGATTTCGACGCCTTCAAGAAGCTCGTGGCTGGACTTGCGATACGCTTCGACCGTCAACTCACGCTCGTATTCGGGAAGAACGGTTCGGGCAAGTCGAGTCTGTGCCAAGCCTTGAAGGTTCTGGCCAATCCAGACCGGCCTTCGGACCCCTTGCACAACGTCCGTTCTACTTACCCGGGGACACCATCATTTTCTTACCAATTTCGCGGTCAACCGGCCGCGACGAGATGGACACCAGCCGCCGCATTCGGCACACATGCAGCCGACATCAAGTATTTTGACGCGACGGTGGCGATCAAACACACCTCAGGCACGCTTCAGCCCCGCACGGTTGTCGAGATAGCTGCATTTCGGTTAGAGGTATTTGAATACGCTGGGCAACTCTTGACCGGCTTTCAGACAACGGCGACGAACCGCGTCACCGATGCCGCAGCACGCCTCCAAGGCGAAATTGACACTGCCAAACAGCGCCTCGCCGGACGGGTCGATATCACCACAGCACCATTCAATCAGTGGGATGCAGTTAGCTCAGATGAGTGCGCCGCCTACCTTGCAGCCCTTCCGGCCTTCGACGACGTAAGAGTAGCCCGCCTTGCTGAATGGGAGCGCTTACTCGCCCAGTACACGGCAGCTTCGAGCGAGGAGGGTTTGAGAGCGCTCCGGGCGCAACACGCGCTGCTAGAGCAGCTCGCGACTCAGTTGACATCGCTATCGAGCTGGTGCACTTCCGCCCGGCTCACCGATCTTCAAGCAGCCGAGACACAAACCACAGAGAAGCGATCCGCGAGCGTGGAGCTTGCGCGTCAGGCCTTTCCGACGGAGGTCAATCACGAGCAGCATCAGGCACTCATTGCCGCAGCCGCTGCGATCTGTGACTTATCAGCAATGCGGGTGCGCGAGCATGCGTGCCCGCTGTGCAACCAGGCAATAACAGCCGACGCGCAGCGCCTATTCACTGCCTATCATGGCTATTTGACATCCACCATTCGAGCGGAGCTTTCGGCCCTTGAACAGATCCTCCAAAGCGGTCGCGCTACGCTGCAACGCATCGGCCAGTTTCGCCTCGACGATTTTTCCGCTTGTCGCGATTTGCTTCCGGCAGGCACGTACGAAGCAATTACAGCCCTCGTTGAAACGATTGTCGGCGCTGTTCCAGCTCCTGACCAGCCGTTGTCACGCGGCGATACTACGCGGTATGCACGCGCCGGAGAACTCGCCGGACATCTAACGACCATCCGGGCAACTCAGGGCACACTCAATCAGGCCATTACGACCGGCACGCAAAATCGCCAAGAGCTAGCCGGTCGACTTAGTGCTGTTCAAACCGAGATTCGATCGTTACGTGCCCATCAAGCGGTGGCCGCCGACAAGGATGCGCTCGCTGCTCTCTGTGAACGAGCCAGACTACTGACCCCTGGCCATCAGCGGGTGATGCGTTACGACTTCGCTTCCAGACTCCGCGCCATGACTAACAAGAGCAAGGAGGCGCATCGTGAACTCGTGCTTGCCACATTCGAGCAACGACTGAGTGACGAATATCGGAGTCTCTGCGGCGCGACACTTGAACAGATGGGTGTCAAACTTGCGAGCCGCGGCGACCAACAGGACATCACCGTGACACCACAGGTCGGAGAATCGCCGGTACATCGCGTGCTGAGTGAAGGTGAGCAGAAAGTCCATGCTCTCGCCGTCTTCATGTGTGAGGCCGCCACGGCACCAAACCGCGTCCTGGTATTCGACGATCCGGCCACCAGCTTCGACTACAACTACATATCCAATTTCTGCGAGCGGCTTCGGAACATTCTTCGGGATCAGCCCCAGACTCAGGTCATCGTGCTAACGCACAACTGGGACTTCTTTATCAATCTGCAAACGACAATCAATCGATCGCCGGGCCTGAACGCGCGCATGTCCATTCAGGTCCTTGAAGACTGCGCCACGGTGCGAGAGTATAGCGAACGCTGGGAAGAACTGTGCAATGAACTCGCGCCCTTACTTGCAGGGCCTACTGAACCGAGTGCCGATGAAAAAGAGCGCATCGCCGGGTTGATGCGGCGTTTGGTCGAATGTCTTACAAATAAACACGTTTTCAACGGCCAACGTTACCAATACAAGTCGAAGAACTTGCCAAGTTCGGAGTTCCATGCATTTACCAAACTAGTTCCGCTGACTGATGCCGAGGCCGACACTCTCCGAGATATTTATGCCAATCTAAGCCCGTCGGAACATGACGACCCACGTAACTTCTACACCACGCGCTCCCGGATTCAGTTCAATACATGGCTCGCTCAAATCAATGCCACCAAGGCCGCTCTTGAAGCGCGTCGCCCATGAGCGCAGTGCCCATCACGTGCCATCACTCATTGCCATTCATCAGTACCAACGTGCGTAACGCCGTTGAGCAATTCCCGTGTACGCTTCCAATGATCGATACACCGCCGCTTCGACGAGAGGATTGTGTGTCTTTGGTCCGTTCTCTAGCGTGCCTCTAACCCCCCGTTCTCCGATGCTGTTTTCAGAATAGATCGAAGTTCCTCCACTGTGAATGGCGGCATCCGCCTGTGAATCATCGCATGGCAGTTCGAGCACAATGGCAACAGATCACGCGCCGGATCAACTACGGTACCAGGCACAAGTCCTGATATAGGTTCAAGATGGTGCACCTCAATGAACCCGACCCCTATGCTCCCGTACGCTGTCCCGAAGTCGAACCCGCAGGCCGTACAGATTGCGCCGTGAATTTCGATGCATGCCGCCCGGTTGATGCTGCTTCTCTCGTACCGATTAACCTCAACTCGGACCACCCCGCCTTCCTCTTCGCCCGCAACATCGTGTTCGAGCGGCAGCAACGAGAGCGACAGACCCAGCATTCGGCTTCCCCAAGTCGTCGCCAATTTCTCAAGGGCGGTGCCGTCCTTGTGGTCAATGACAAGCGGTGATCGTCCCAACCGGATCGACACGCTTCCCCATCCTTTCGGCCATGTTCCCCCGTTTGCAGGATCAACGGGCACTCCATTCACCCTGAATATTAAAGCGGCTCCATCCCGCCCACAGACTGCTGCGAACGCAGAAAAAGCCGCACGTTGCTGTGCGGACGACTTTTCCATTTCAGCCACCAGAGCCGCAGCGAAATTGCCCGGCAGAAACTCCGCCTCTACTGAGCGCCAGCCGACCAGTACACCAACCGCGAATCCCTGAGTGTATGCAACATCTGCCGGAAAGAAGCGCGCTCGCAGACCCTCTGCGTCGGCCAGCGCTTCACCGCGCATGGACAGGCCGAAACGATCCGTCAGCGTTGCGGCGATTCTCGGGGCGTCGAGCATCATTCCTCGCCCTTAGTCTCGAACTCGGGGTCGGGAAGGTCCTCGACCAGCGCGCGCAGGAGCCTCGACACCTCAAAGCGAAGTTCACTGAAATGCTTGCGCGTGGCTTCGCTGATTGTGCCGAGTTCCGCCTCCGCAAGCGCCCATAGTAACGAATCCATCCCCTGAATCGTCACTCCCGACGCCAGATTCGGAACGTAGACCTTGTGATAGTACGGATGACCAGTGTTGATCTGGACGGCGTGATGTCCATCTATAAGCGCTGGCGACCATAGAATGTTGTCGTCAATCGACGGAATCGGTTTCACATTCACTTGCCCAGGCTCCGCCGGAGCGGAAAGGGGCAGCTTCAGGCGGATCGTCCCTTTCTTGTTGTGAATCTCGACTTCGCTCGTGTTGGTATTCACAACCTTCACATCTGCCGTGCGAAGGTCTTCCTCTTTCGCGCCAATGTTCGCATTTGAGTCCGCGTGTGCATTTTCTGCCTTGTCCTGAGCCTTCTTGCGTTCACCCTTGCGGTATCGCTCATTTGCGGCGTTGCGCGGAGCAGGGATGAACTTGTCACGGACCCAGTCGTACAGATCATTGTTCAGCAGAATCCGCGATTTTTTAATATCCACATGGAAAGCGCCATCCAGCTCGTGATCGAAGGAGAATTCCACTCGGAGCAGCGTGAGGTGAGGTTCCTTGCTGAACATACCCAGCCAGTCATATGGGTGAATCAAGCGGTTCTCACGGTAGATGTAAATGCCCTGCATCTGATTGGTCAGTTTCGCATCCCGGGCCGCAGCTTCGCTTGGAAACTGTTCCCGACGGGGGAGCACAAAAGCCCGGATCGTTAGCTCAGCTTCTTTTCCGTCGCCGATTTCAACCTTCATGGTTTCTTGCGCCACCACTTCAGTCCCGGGTACATCCGGACAGAACGGATTCCACGCATGAATCGACTGCCCGTTGATAAACATCGCCACGTTTCTGGCCCGAGTATCTCCATCGTCAAGGAATCGCTGATACACCATTCCGGCGTGTTCCTGAAACTGCTCTCTGATCCGCTTTACTGCCTTTCGGGCTGGTGCCCCCGCAGGGTTATCATATTCAGGCAGCAACCGATCAACGGACTCCCACATCACAAGTGTTCCTGTTCCGCCATTCGCAGTACGATCGAGCTGTTGCAACTCCGCCTTTGAGGGAGAATCGATTAGTAGTTCCCACTTGTTTTCGTCCTGAACATGATCCAGGTCCCACGTCGCCCTGAGGGCATCATCACCTTTGGCACCCCTAGATATCACCGAGAGGCGTCGGCAAAATGCCGTCGAAGCCGTTTTCAACCCCAAGCCGAATTTCCCGAGTCGGTTCGGAGCCTTGTTGACGATATCGGCTCCGTACGTCATTGCATTCAGAAGTGCAGCTCGGTCCATCCCGCACCCATTATCTGCCACACTCACCACCACATCACCTTCAGCATCAATGTCAATGCCAATATCAATTCTCTCCGCTCCAGCATCAACGGAATTGTCCACAATGTCCGCGAGCGCCGTATCAAAGTCATATCCGGTGTCGCGCAGCCCCTCAATCAATCGCTTCGGAATCGGTGGCAGTATGTGTTTCTCGGTCATGAAGTCCTCCAGCAACTGTCTTCAAGGTACTCAGCGAATGGGCACGACCTTCCATGTAGTTCCGAGCTTCAGTCGCCCGGACGCTTCCTGCTCGTTCGCACGTCGGTACGTGATTCGATACACGTGTCCGTCCCGATGCAGCGTCAGACGATCGCCAGCCTTGAGGTTATGTGATCGCATGAATGGGGTCATACACGTAAGGCGGTATTCGTTCCGTGTCCCGCCGAAGAATCGATTGTTATAGTAGATAAACGCGAATGTCCATCGCTCACCAGAGGGGTCTGTGACTACGATGTTATGCCGAGGATTCTTTTCACCACGCTTCAGTTCTGGAAAGAACGCCAGAATGCTCTCGTCCTTCGGAATCAGAATCCCAGCCTGATGCCCACCGGTTTCACCGGAGTCATTCCGGCTCATCTCTTTAGTGATCGCCGTTGGTCGTTCACGAGGCATGCGCAGAATCCTCCTGCCGAATCGGCGACATTTCGAGGGCGCGCAATATGTCTGCGAGATCATCCTGTGTTCCCTCAATGCCGATTACTGCGGCACCCGCCACCTCACGTTTCCGCGACAGGCGCTGATCAATAACTTCCTCGACAGTCTTGACATAGAAGAGTCGGTGAACAGTGACCGGTCGTGTTTGTCCCCGACGGAATGCCCGTGCAGTCGCCTGATCCTCGACCGCCGGATTCCATTCCAGGTTATAGTGGATCACGTGGCTTGCGGCAGTAATATTGAGTCCGACCCCCGCCGCCTTCGGATTGAGTGCCAGTACCGCCCCACCCACGAGATTCTGGAAAGCATCCACAACAGGCTGTCGGTCCGTCACCTCAACCCGACCGTCAAGAACGGAGCATGGCACACCGAACCGGCGTGGCAGATCGGCGTGCAGGAGGTCCGCCATTTCAGTAAAAGACGTGAAAATCAAAGCCTTTTCGCCCCGTGCGAAGACCTCATCTAGGATTTCAACGAGCCTCGCATACTTTGTACTCAGGGGCAGGGGATCACCGGAATCTCCACTGAGCAGAAAAGGATGCGTACAGAACTGTCGCAACTTCGTAATCGCAACTAAGGAAGCCCCTGCGCCATACTCAACTGCAATTTGTGCACGAATTCTGTCGTACTCCGCTGCCGCGTCATCCGACAGTTCGATCGCTTGCGGTATGTCGATTCGCCCCGGCAGGTCCGTTGCAACTTCCGCTACGCGCCGCCGCAGCATCAGCGGAGAAACGATCGGCTCAAGAGCCGCCGCACCGAGAGTCGTGTCTGCAAACCGGCTCTCAAAATTCGCGAGCTGCCCGAGAAATCCCGGCACAGCAAAGTCCATCAGTGACCACAGATCCCGGAGCCTATTCTCAACGGGTGTACCCGTAACCGTGATTCCCACTCGCCGAGGAATTTCTTTCACCGCAGCTGTCCGCTGGGCTCCCGGTGTCTTGATCGCCTGCGCTTCATCCAGTACTACGACGTTCCATTCAATCATCTTGAACAGCGAAAGGTCCCGCATCGCGGTTTCATACGTCGTAAGAACCACATCCCAGGTCCGTAAGTCACTTGGAAATCCCGTCCGGTCCTGGCCGCGATGCTTCAGTACCTGAAGTATAGGCGCGAACTTCTGAAGTTCCCGTCTCCAGTTCTCAAGCAGTGTTGCCGGGGCAATCACTAGCGAGGGCATTCGTCCGTTATCGACTTCACATGCAAGTATCGCGATCACCTGAACCGTCTTTCCGAGACCCATTTCATCCGCAAGAATGCACCCAAGGCCCTCGTCCGTGATCCGGCGCAGCCACTCAGCACCATTCGCCTGATAAGGGTAGAGAGTCGCTTTAAACGAAACCGGAAACCCGCGCTTCACTATCTCCCACTGTGGTGCAGGTTCAGGCGGAGCCTCGAAAACAAACAGGTCACCGCCGAGCGCGTACAGGGTCACGTACTGTCGGAGTGTAATTTCACCAAGCGCTGTGACTCCCGCCTGTGCAAGACATTCGCGCGCCTCAGCTATTGATTCCGTAGAAAGCGGTAGCCATTGATTGCCCTGCAGTACCTGATCTGCATCCCCTGATATCGCCGTAAGACCAACCACCGTGTCACCCGTAGCAAGTTCCATTCGGCAATCCGGCGGAACGGACAGATCGGCGGCCGGGGGGCGTACACAGATTCGTACGTCGGGGGGAAATCGTGAAAATTCGATCTCAGGCAACGCTTCAGAAGGCCGTCTAACCACAGGCTGCCCGTGAATTGTCATCCTCCCCTTAAATTCAGCTCCAACAACATCACTGACGCTCGGCGCGATGTCTTTGCCGTCGGGGAGGCGCAACCGAAGGCAGTCGTCTCTGAGATACCAGTCCTGTGTCTCCTGTTGGATCACTGTCGCCTCCGATGCCTGGATTCTGCTGCCCGACACCGGGGCTGGAGGAACGCAGCAAGCCTTTTCCTCAGTCGATTGCTGTCGGCAAGCCAGCACTCCCAGACCACAAGCACGTCCCAGCCAAGCTCGCGAAGTTCACTTACGTTCCGGCAATCGCGAAGCACATTCGACTCGAATTTTCGCTCCCAGAACGCAACATTGGTCCCACATTTCACCTGTCCCAGCGGACAGTCGTGTCGATGCCAGAAACACCCGTGCACAAAAATCACCTTGCGGTCTGATCGAAATACGAGGTCCGGCTTTCCCGGCAAATCTCGCACATGCAGCCGATATCGAAAGCCGAGGACATGAACGATCGACCGAACCGCACGCTCGGGTCCTGTATTTCGGCCCCGGATTGCGGCCATGTTTCTGCTTCGCTGCTCGCGGGTGTGTACGTCCATATCTCAGGCCAGTTTACGCTTTACGTTCCTAATGAATCCGTCAATATCAAGGAGCCGTACGCCCTTGACTACGGGATACCGTCCATGCAACTTCTTCGGCACAACAAGCGCCACTTTGTGCTTATGCATCTCCACGAGTTGGGATGCCGACACGCCCTCCTGAATGGTCAGCAGATGCTTCACGGAAACGCGCGGCGCCTCTTTCGTTACCTGCGGCCAGCGATCCTTAAACGTAGTCTTCACGCCAACTGAAAAGAGCCGGTCAGATGGAAACTTTGGATCGTCGTACTCCGCCTTACCAGGTATTACGATGTCCGGTTGTCCTGATATCGCCGGTCGCACGTCGAACGGAATCTTCGCGTCACGAAGCAGGTATTCGACGTGGTTCTCAAGTGAGCGTCCGGCCCTCGACTTCCGCCTGTTCATGATCGCCGATGCTGACTTCAGAAAATCGTCTATGTCCTTGAACAAACGACAGACTTCCGGCATGCAAATCTGCCGCTCCACCAGGCGAAACAGGCGGTATTCCGCCTTCATCAGCTCCATGAGTCGGTCGTCCGCAGCTTTGCTTGCAAAGTCTTCGATGCAGTGAAGCAACGCATCCCGCGCCCTTTCCGAAAAAACACTCCCTGCGGGAAACTGGGTTACCGCCTCCGCAAACTTTCGGAACTGCTGATCAATGCAGTCATCCTCCGAAAGCGGCGGCGGAACCTGGCTGCCATCGTAAACCGCCCATGTGCCGATTGCCTCCACTCCGAGCGCGGCCTGTACGTCCTCAATGTCCTCTGGAAGGTCTATGACGTAAGCGAGGAAGTTGTGAAGGTTTTTCGGGATCAGAACCAGCAGATCGCCAACTGTGTCGTCAGTCAGATAGGGAAAGGCCTTGCCGAAGCAGGTCAGCCGATATTCGCTGCGCGTCTTCTGTCCATACCACGTAATGACCGAATCCGACGTGCGCTCCCCACCCTGCCAGGAGATTCGTACCCTTGATTTTTGGAGTTTGCCCTTTTTAGGAGCGAACGGCGCGTAGAGACGCCATGCCGCTGAGGGCAGATAGAAACCCGCCTGGTGACTTCCCGTCAACCCGCAATCGTTCGCGGAAATAAACTTCAGAATGGCCTTGCCATGCTGCTGGGCTTCAAGAATGGCCTTTTCCGCCAAAGGAGACTGCATATCGAACTCGGAATTGTTTCATCGGCGACCGGACGTGGCCGCTGTCTTCAACAGGGGCCTTCCGCTCATCGCAAAGTGCCAGCACAGGACTTTCACGACCTGGCGGGCAACGGCAGTCGCCACAGCAGGCACTACTGCGTTACCGAACTGCCGGTAAGCCTGAGTATCAGAGACCACAATCGGTAGTTCATCCTTGAAACCCAGAGCTGCCGCAACATCAGCGTTGAACCCCATCAGGCGTCCAGCCTCCCGAGGTGTAAGACGCCGAGGATTCTTTTTCCCCTTTTGCGGGATCAGAATCTCGGACCCGTCCTTGTAGTACCGGGCGCTCAAAGTCCGCGTGATGCCGTTCAGATCGCCAAGCCCGAAGCCGAAACCATTACCCTTTTCCGCGTGCCGCTTCGCATATTCCTGTAGATACTCCCACAAATGGTCTGTGAGCGTGTACCGATCCGGCGGCGCTGTTTCGAGTATGTCCCGCAGCCGGCACGCTTCTCCGATGGGCTTGGGAAACTCGAAAGGAGGGCAATCGGAAAACACTTTCCGGTCGAAGCAGACGAGAAAGACGCGCTCCCTATGCTGAGGTACGCCGAAGTCAGAAGCATCCAGGACCCGGTCAAACACCCAGTATTTTTGCTCCTCCAGATTGCTGCGGATCACCTTCCAGGTACGACCTTGGTCATGCGATTTCAGGTTCTTAACATTCTCAAGTACCAATACTGGAGGTCGCTTCATTTCGACGATGTTGATGATGTCGAAGAACAGCGTTCCCTGTGTCAGACACTTGAATCCGTGGGCGCGCCCAAGGCTGTTCTTCTTAGAAACGCCCGCGATACTGAAGGGCTGACAAGGGAACCCAGCCACAAGAACGTCATGGACCGGGATATCCTTCGGCTTGATCTGGGTAATGTCCCCGTGGGGCTCCTCTCCAAACCACTTATGGTAAGTCTTTTGCGCGTACTTGTTCCACTCCGACGTGAACACGCACTTTCCACCCAAGCGCTGGAATCCGATCCGCAGGCCACCGATTCCGGCGAACAGGTCAATGAAAGTAAAAGGGACGCTTTCAGCGAGGGGGGGAGCGTTCGAAGATCCATTGGACAAGGTCGGCTCATCGCCGTCACAGGCACGTTCAAGGGCCTCGATCACAAACTCCTTCTGGCTCATCCGGCGTGTCCGGCGTTCAGATTCGATCCAAGACCTCAGGCGCTCCGGCACATCCCTGATCAAGAGCTTGTCGGTCATGCTGCCTCTCTGGGTAAATCTGCTAGCACCATAGCATCTGATCCCGCAGCCCGCAATCGCATTCTTAGCGTCGAGGATTCAGTACAAGGTGCGCCCAACTCCGCTCAGTTGGACTTCCAAGCTGCACCGCTTCCACGAACTATCAGTTCTTGCGTCTTGTTCTTGCTTGGGACGGCCAACCGTCGTAGGGTCGAGACAGTCGATGTGGTGGTAGGGCAGACAAATGAGCGACGATTTGCAAGCAGAAATTCTTGAGTTGGAAGAACTGGGCGAGCTGCTCGACAACGAAGTTACGCAACGCGTTACCGATACCGGCAGCTTCACGGTCAGGTTGCCGATGCCTAGCGTCGGATTCACGAACGATCCCGACGACATAGCAGATGACTTTTTTTACGCGAGTTTCGTTGCGGAGACTCTCTGGCCACTTTGCAGCAGCATCGATGTGGTACCAATCCATCAGAAACACGGCCTTAGTTTGCGATTTGCGTTCGCGCCCAAAGACCCCGCTACATTCCTTCCTGCACTTCGTAGGCTCGCTCACCTGTTTGCAGACGAAAGCGAACCAGATCATTCCGTTCGTGATCAACTCTCTGATTTCGGCGAATCGTACTTCACCCGAGAATTCCGCGTTCCGCTACTCGCCGACAACTATATGGCTAACTTTATTTGGGGTACCAGCTACTTGGAACGAAAGCGGCATTGGCATCGCCGGTTTCCTTCCCTCAAATGGGGTTTCTGGCGCTCCTTTGCCTGTCCGTCGCTCGGTTGCGAACTATACACGTCGTGTAGTCTGGATGGTTGCTGGATCGTTCTTGACGGCCGGGAGGCGGTTGAAAAACTTCTACAGCACTATGGTGGGTTTAGCGCCGATGGGAGTAAGTTAACGGAGGCTCGTTTGCTGAGTGTAGGAACTCATTGTCAAGTGCTTCTAGGCGTGCAAGCAGTTCTGCGTGTTCCCAGCGCTGCTTTTACCAAGGCGCTAGCCTGCTGGCGTCGTGTGCTTGCGCCGCGCGGCATACGCTTAGAGGCAATACCCGCTCCATTCGAGCGCCCGAATGAGGACGATTCTAAGGACAGTTTCGTTCGTTTTGAACAGTGCCGTCAAAGTAGCTGGGAATACCGATTTGGCTTCACGTGGCGCATGACGCAAAATGGCGAAGCAATCGTCGCAGAGAATTCTCGCGTGAGCATGGTCGTCTTCACCAGCACCTCCGATCGGCTGCGGCCCGAAGAAGTCCATGGGCTTCTTGCCGCCACAGAAGACCTTTCGGACCGTATGAGGATACAATTAGGCTTGAAGGATCCCCTTTGTTTGGACTGGTCTTCAATCTCACCCGAACAGTTTGAACAGCTTTGTTATGATGTACTGATTCGGTGCGGCCGGTTTGATGAACAGACCGCTCGAAAGCACGGTAGCACTCACTCGCGCGACGGAGGTCGAGACATTGAGATACGAACTCGTGGTCGGTTCGATAGGCCAAGCGACAAGTGGGTTTTTCAGTGCAAACTAGTGACGACACGGGCATCGCTCGGCGGGAGCAGAATTGCTGTCGCGGACGTAATAGATCAATATGCCGCCTCCGGCTTCGGCATCCTGACCAATGTAGTGATCGATTCGACGCTGTACGACAAGCTTGACGCGATCAGTGCGAACCGCAAAATCCAGATCGACACTTGGGATGGATTACGGCTTCAAGCTTTTCTCCGGTCCCGGCCCGATCTCATCGCTACCTACTTTCGACGTCATTAGCTGACCAGTTTCTGGATAAACCCTATGCGGGCAGCTCACTCTGTCGTACCACTGAGAATCTTCCCTCGCCCCGTGACTCCAACGCACGGACTTCTTGAAGGGCATCCTCCTCGTAGCGCCAACCTCGTTCCATGGCGTTATCGTTGTAGAACACGTTCCCTTTGAGATCCACTATTACGTAGAGGTCCTCCGTTTCCGGGATCTGCATCAGGATCGTCTTCGAAGCGCGGCCGCGATCAAACGCCTCATTGTTTTCGTATTCGCAGATCGCATCACTGGAGAAGACCACGAGCGAACCGTCATCACGATTGACCGTTACGACGTAAACCCCTCCACCGCTCTGCCAAGCCTCTCCTCCCAGAATCACCGCTAAATATGCAGCAGTTCGTTCGTCCATCTCACTACTCCCTTTCGTAAGTGTACCTCGCGTGGATTTGTTAAGACAGTCGCCGAAACCCATCCTCGGAGGCCCTTTGCTTGGCGCGGTCCTTTTTCAATGATTCTCGCCTTGCTGTGTCGGACGCGGTCCATGTGGGGCTTTCGCAACGCCCAACAAAGCCTGCCCGCCCTTCCATGCTGCTAAAATAGCAGCAATCTCCCGAGAGTTTATCCTGCTGCGAATATGACAGCAAGGCCGCAGCACAAACCAGGATACCGCAGGCTCTGCGGATTGCTACGAAAGATGCGAACAGACGCTGGGTTGACCCAACGTGATCTCGCAATCAAACTGCGGATGCACAACACGATGGTGCATCGCTCAGAAATCGGTGACCGCCGCGTTGACCCACTGGAATTCGCGGCGTGGTGTCGGGCTTGTGGAACCGACCCCGCCGAGGCCATCCGGCAACTTTGAGGTTTGGCGCTGCATTCTGATGCTGAAAAAAGTTTACGGCATTTCCGCCCACTGAAAAACATGGCTGCTGTGGACACGCAAGATTTCAAAAAGAATCTAAGGCCCACAAATTACCGTGGGAGCGACAGGATCCAAGAGCAGTTGGTCGCATTAGGGCTGCGTCGCCGATGGTGGTTTGTCCGAGCGCTGAACTGGTTCGTGGACGGTTTTCACCGAAGCTGGTTGGGCGAACATTCTGTTCAGATATTCTTTGCAATCGCAATATGCTTGCTTCTCCTTTCGGAGCCGAAAATCGAACGGTGGTGGTCAAGCCGCGTTGATGGCTCAATCGAAGCGCGAGAAGCAAAGGACGATTCGAAGAACCAGATTTCGGAGCCTATCAATGCGCCACAGGGAGTGGTTCCGACATTCACGAGCCATGATTGGGTCAGAACCTTTGTCCTAGTCTTTACTCTCTTGCTCGGATACTCCCGCTGGCATGTCACAAAGCAGCAGGACACTATCAGCAACACTTTTGAGAGGAAGCGCAAGACAAACGAATTCATCATTGAACGACAAGCAGACCTCAAAGGGATGATCTTAGAGGCGACCGACCCTGTCCAAAAAGAAGAGCTACCCGCAATGATCTCTTTTGAGGAAGGCAACCGTTTTCTGACAGAAATCAGGGAATCGAAATTCTCTGGGGGTTCAATCAGCTTCGTTCGACTAGATCTCGGATTCATCCAACGGATGTTTGTTTTCTTAGAGCTGGACAATCTCGAGTTTGCATTCGTCAAACACGACGCTAACCTTCTCGATGATTTTGAGATGCTTCGCGCCTGCCAAATTTTCGAGTCACGCTGCCTCGACCCCGAATTCCGCTATCTAGCATTGCTTCTTGGAAAAGGGAATTATGATCCGAGGTTTCTGCAGCTGACCAAGAGGCTCGTCCTATACGGCCATTTGCGCTCCGGTGCTGCGAAACCCTCTACGTGTCCAAAAAGTTTTTGGGAGGCTTTCATGAAAAATAAACCACTCACTTTTCTCGCTGCTATAGTAGGATTAGTCGCCCTTAGCGTTCTTGCTTACAGATCATTCATGAACGCTCCGGAGCTCCCGAAAGTTGTCGTTGTCCTTCCTTCGGACCGGAATCCTTTTTGGTTAGAAGTCCGCCGCGGGGCGGAGGCCGCAGCTAAGGACCTGCATGATGAGGTGCAAGTTTCGGTCACTGCCAGCAATGACCAAGACGCCACCTCGCAGAATGCAATTCTTGACAACCTTCACGCGAGACACGAAGCGGATGCTTTGGTTTTCGGGCCAGCCAATGATCACACGTCAGTGCCGAAAGTGGCCAAGTTCTTGAAGGAAAATATTCCGGTAATCGTAATCGATACGGAACTTAACAAACAGGCTCTCCAAGAAGAACGGGTTGCAACTACGGCCTTCCTCGGTTCAAGCAATGTTGATGGCGGTGAGAAGGCTGCCCGCGAGATGAATACCGAATTGGTGAACAGGGGCTCTCTCCGAAAAGTTCTGCTCATCCAGGGCAGCTTCGTTCATCAAAGTGCGATCGACCGCGCAGCGGGATTCACCAAGGTCGCGACTGAATTGGGTCTGGAAATCGAAGAGGTCAAAGGGGAATGGCGTCGCGATCGCGCACAGGAATTAACATCTTCCCTTTTCGCGCGTGGCCGCCTAGGCGGTATCTTCGCCAGTAATGATGATATGGCGCTTGGAGCGATCGCGGCCCTCAAGGGACTCAACCTCGCAAAGGAGGAATGGCCTGTAATAATTGGTTTCGATGCTACAGCCGAAGCGATTGACGCAATCAAGTCAGGAGAAATGCACGCTTCCATCCGACAGGATGCAAGCAAAATGGGCGAGGAGGGGGTCAGGAGGGCGCTGAGGGCGCTCAGAAACGACAAGACACTAGAGACTTATGAACTACTTCCAGTAACGGTCTATCGGAAACCATGATGAGTGGCGCACTTAACGCCGATCCCTTGATCCTAATCAAGGGATTGGACTTTGGATACGTCTCGACTGCCGGCGAAGCGCATCAATGGAGGATGCGCGCCAACAATCTTCAAATTGAGCGACGCGCTTTTTATAGCGTTTTGGGACCTAATATGTCAGGCAAGAGTACGTTCCTTCGTCTCATTGAGGGCAGCGCACTTATGGAGAGCGACTCCTCTTCCGTCTTCCAAGTTGCTGGACCGCTCGTTCGTCTAGATGGCCGGAGGTCCCGAATAAGCCTTGATAATCGCATTCCATTGAGTTGCATGATGCGACATGATGATCCCATGTTTCCCGAGCTTAACCTATGGGACAATGTGCGGCTTGCGCGGCCTGCCTTCGTAACCATTCCCAACAAAGCTGCCTTGCAGTCCTTACGCGATTTTCTCTACAAAACTTCGACGCTCAGAGCAGCGGGCGTATCTCCGTCTACAAAACTAGGTGCTCTTTCATCCGGAGGCAGGGCGTTGGTGCGACTTGCACGAGCAACCATTTGGGGATCACTTTTGAACCTTGTAGACGAAGTTACCGCTCACCTTGACGACTCTAATGCTGCAGTCTTCATAACGGGACTGCTCGATTCGGTACGAAATGGTGGTGCCGCGATGATGGTGTCACATCAGATGCGAGATCATGAATTGGCCAGCAAACTCGTATCCAATGCAAATTTGCAATATCGAAGGATCGAACTCACCGTTGAGGAGGACGTAACATGGGCGCGCGTCGCATAGTTCTTGCAATGGCACTGGCCCTTTTGGTGGTAGTCTCCTGCGACACGTGGAAAGCTGCGTGGTCGGTTCTCCACAATTGGGGTCAAAATGCTCCAGCGTCGATCTGCCTTGCACTCGCCGCAGGGCTGGTCTTGTCCTGCGGGAGCCTTGACATTGCGTCCGGCGCAATCTTTAGCCTATGCGGAATGTTCCTGATCCTGTGGGCAAACCTAGAGCCAAACTTTGTTCTGCTGGGAACTGTTGGAGCCTTCGGGCTCGCACTTGCCGCTTACTATCTGATGGGATTCTTGTCATTTCGAATGGGAGTACCCGCATTGTTATGCACGCTTGCAGTTGGCTTTTGTACGAAGTCAACTTCAGTGCTCATATACAGCTACCTCAAAGGGGTCGGATTGTTCTCTTCGCCAGAAGGAATAGTGCTAGGACGGCGACTTAATCTCACCGCAGATCAATCTATCCCGTTGATTTCCAATACGATCACTAATCTAATCTGGACTTTTGGGTTGATCATTTTCTTTTGCTTTTGGCGATCCCGATCAAATTGGGGCATCAAGCACATCGCGGTTGGGATGGACGCGTCCGCCGCTCGCATGGCTGGTATCAGCCCATCAGCCATCAGAGTTCGGGCGTTCTTAGTGGCCGGTGGTCTCGTTGGGTTGGGAGCACTTTTCTTTTTGTTTGACGCATCTCAGGGTGGTTGGAGTCCCGATATAGGTTGGAACCGCGAACTAATCGCAATTGCGGCCGCCGTTATTGGTGGAACGCGTATCACCGGGGGTCGCTTCGACGCATTGTCCATCGCACTGGCAGCCGTCCTTGTCTTTGCGCTCAGAGACGTTGTCGATTCTTTCGGATGGCCGCCTGATTATTCGCTAATGGCGACCGGAGTCGCCTTGATCGTTATCGGCTTAACCGATTTCGCTCAAACGGCGGCCAACCGTAGGGAAATGGCACGTCCTGATCGCTTATACGCTACGAAGTAGTTCAGAGATTTAGCGTTTTCGTGCGTTGGAATACGAACACCTCGTATTCTGTATACCGCCTGTTAATGCGCGATTGGAGTCGTGCTCGCTGTTCTTCATTCTCTACGAGTTCATCGCTCGTACCAAAGAGCGCCCGCCAAGTATCGCGACTCAGTATTGTGGGGTGGAACTCATACGGATTATCCATGTTTATCGTTACAACAAGATGCTTCTTTGTCACTCGAATCAACTCTGCAATGGAAAGCTCAATATCAAATATGGGTACGTGTTCCAATACATCCGAACACCAAGTAAGGTCGAACGATCTGTCGCAAAATGGAATCGTGTGTAAGAAACCAACCTCGAACCGTGGCCTCGGATTTCTTCCAGCGGGGATGGCCTCGTAAAGCGCCTTGGCTACACTTGAGACGTCGATCCCTGTCGATGCAATACCGCGTTCCGACAATCGAAGCATCAGTAGACCAAGGCCACACCCTGCATCCAAAAAGGAGTTAAACTCAAACTCCTCTAAGAGCGTAGTTGCCAAAAACTCAAATCTCTCGTAATGCTCCGGATCATTGTATGATAGCGACTTGTTGCCTTTTCGACCTGGAAGGTCCTCGGCCCAATAGTGCATTCGATAGTAGTCTTGGTTATACTTGGCTGCTTCTCTTTGCCTTAGAGACTCTCGAATAGGTGCTGGGAATGTCACGTTGTCAGTCCTTGAGAAAGTAGGTGACCTTCCCAGGGAAGGTCACTCGAAGATACTCACTAGCATTCTGCCTTGCGAAAAAAGCATGTATGGCTCGCCTGCAGCCCGTCCAACAAGCGTAGTCGTCAATCAAAATGAGTGCGCCCGGCAAAAGATCTCCCCAGAATCTATCGAGGCATGCCATTGTGGAATCGTACCAATCCGCATCTAATCTTAGAATCGAGATCGCGCCGACATTCGCTCGCCAAAGCGTATCGCGAAACCAGCCTTCATGAATGTGAACCGTGCCTGGGTGCGGCGCACTCAAGCTCAAAGTGCGCTCAAACTCCTCTCGGGAGGCCCTGCAGTTATTAAAATACCGCGGCCCCTCTAAGTTACGCTGCCATGCTAACGCCGCTTCTCCATCGATTTCTTGTGCCGGAGGCAGTCCCTGGAATGAATCGAAAAAATGGTATTTTCGAGTCTCGCCCCCAAGTTCAACTAACGCAGCTGCCATACCACCACGCCAAGTCCCGCACTCAATAATAGATCCCTTGGCGAGACTGGGATTTTTCAACACCTCATCGACTAACAGAAGGTTATCTATAAACTCCACTCGGTCGACCATCGTGCATTCCCGATATCGATTGAATAGGTCATCGTACCGGCCTCTTGCAATAGCATGAAGATCGCCCTGTTTCATTCGAAGCCCTTACAGCTTGCTCGGGCACATAACGGAGCAACAGGAGAAGCTTTCTGACACTCCGGAATGCTTGTCAAGGTCCTTGCCGTCCATCCCCGATACACTGAAGGAAATCTACCAGCGCCGCGGCTGCAGTAGCCTCATAGGTTTGTTGGCGTGGGCGCTTGCAGTAGACTGCTGAAGGAATGTCTAACGGCCCAGCGAGACGGGCCTGCTTTGCTGCCGCCGCCACACGTATTGCGTCGACCAAGACTCCAGCCGAGTTGTAGGCATCCGGAACATTTATGAAAACCTGGACGCGCACTGGACGGTTCCCGAAGATTCGGCCGTCTAGCCTCGCATATGCTTCTTTGGTGTTGCCAAGGAACGGGACATAAGCGATGGCAGATACTTGCGCATCCATATCAACCTTATTTGGCTGATTCCAAACCACTGCCTCTGTCTTGGATCGCCTCTTTCCGTCATCGTAGCGCTTTCCAACGACCAAATTGTGAAAGTCCGAATCACCACCCCAATCAAATTGTAGTGTACTTTCCAGAAGCCCTTGGCGTTGTGGAAACAATTCGGCAAGAGACTTGTGAATCACTGTTGCGCCTAACTGTGACTTTATGTCGTCCCCAATGATTGGCACTCCCTGCTGTATAGCAAGTTTGCATATTTGAGGATCATTCAAGACATCTACCGGGATTGCGTTGATCACGGCGCACTTAGAGCGAAGTGATTGCAAAACATAGTGATTAGTGGCTTCTTTCGCGCCTGAAGGGAGCAAATTTACAACGACATCGGTCCGCGTGTCCCCTAGCACTTCCTGCACGTCCGCGGCTATAGCGTCTTGAGTGACTGGAATAAGATCCGAAAGGCTTTGGTCGACGCCATCAAGTAAGGGGCCCCGCAGTACTTTTGTACCTGTAGGCAACGGTTGAGCTATCCGCTCAACACAGTTTGGCGGAGTGAAAATCGCGTCAGCGACATCGATTCCAACCTTCTCGCTGTGCACATCAAATGCAGCCGAGACCTTGATGGATTCGAGTGAATAACCCGCCAGAGTCTTGTTCACGCCGACAGCGGACTTGTCATCCAAAGAATAGTAGTGAAGACCCTGCAACAGGGCGCTGGCGCAATTGCCAACCCCGATCAGTGCCACCCGTATTTCGCGGTCCATCATTCTCGCAACGAAGGTCTAAAACTACTGAGCATCCAACAAGGAGACCCCGCTCTCGCAACCTTGTTAGCTCAGCTTAATCTCGCTCCTTAGTGACTGCCAGCTTTATCGCGTAGTCCGACTATGAGTCCGATGTTGGCGCGACAGTGCCGGCTCGTTTTAGAACGTAGCTCCAGTCGCGGGTGTCATGCCAAGTCCTAAGCAACTCACCGCAGCTACACACGAATTGGCCACGGTCGCGCGATGGAAATCGCGTAACCGAAACGGCATAGACCGCGCCGCACCTCCGGCAGGTTTCGTCGGACATTTGCTCAGTGTCCCAAGTCTGAACCACTCTTCGCATCTCTTCCAACCGCCGCTGCCTCGGGGGCACATTGCAAGCACTCGACTAATACGCTGCCGTCTCCGCCAGTACGTCCACCTGACCCGGTGCGGAAGGGTTGCCAGTGACTAAGGGAAGTACATCGTTCAGGGCACCATCGATCTTGAAGACATGGAGCCGCTTGAGATACTGTGATTCATCGATTTGCTGAAGGGCCTGAAGAGCTTGATACACTTTGACCAGTGCGTTGTCTTCATCAGGCATCGCGTAGACGCTTAGTTGTGTAAACTCGCTGAAGCCATGTTTGCTGAGGCAGGCCCGAATCCGGTTATAAACGGTCATCTTCGTGACTTTGGCATTGTCCGCAGCGTTATTGTCAACGTCGTATGCGATCACCCACCTGTCTGCCATAAAGAGCCTCCGGAACGCGGAACCCTTGTGATGCTGAAGCATCGCGATCTCTGAATGCAATCGTATCGCAAGGCTGGGCCGCTGCAAGGTTCGCGGCACGTCCGGTGAGCGTTCGATGCCGCAACCCTGCCCTCGATACCGCCGCTAATCATGACGTTCTCAAGCATTCCGGTCCTCTTCTTTTCGCTAGACAGAATAGGGCACTGGCCGGTCCTCCTGTGGAAGTGGACGCACCTCATCACCCCCCAACATCTGGAGTTCTATTCAACCGAGGCTCATTAATAGCCGACCATGATCGGTCTTTTGCTTTCCGCGATAAGGCCAGAGGAACTACCCGCGGATCAAAAAAACTGCCCTCAAACTGCCCTCAAAACGCATCTTGAGATGGTAAAAAACCGTGGAGGAACAGTACATCAGCGAGACGAGCGAAGTCCTTGTCGCAACGCAAGTTGGGCGATAAAGTGAGGTTTCGGAAGAGGTTGCAGAAATGGGCCAGAACGAGTCCCTCCCTCTCCGATTCTTTTTCCAGGCAGTCCACAAGCTCTTGAAACTCTTGCACTTGCAAGAGTTTCTCGATTCTTGACCCCTCGACTGCCCTCAAACTGCCCTCAGAAACAGTGTTCGCCGACGCAGGAATTGACATGGACTCTGCTCCAGCTGCCAAGGCCAGCATCGCTTGCTGACTGTCGTCATCGCGCAGGTGATAGTACAGATCGAGCATGTCCGACGACGAGTGGCCGAGCCATGCCAGGGCCTTGCGGTGGGCGACGCCGTGATCGGCGCAAAGGCTCGCGAAGTGATGACGGAACGTTTTCGCGGTATATTCCTTCTTGATAAGCCACTGTCGGATGCGATAGAGATCGTCAGCCGAGAATCGGCGGGCGAGGGCAGGGCCCATCTCTCTACAATACTCTTTCAGCTTGCTCAGGTCCGCCCGATACTTCCATTCCGTTTTCGGTGCGACGCCCTTTGCTTTCACTAAGTCAAAATACCGATCCGCCAATTCATCGACGATGATCGTAGCTTCCGGCATCTTGTCCGTGCCGTTGTCCAGCCGTTGCTGGATTTCAATGGCCAGCCGCCGAGCTTGAGACTTGTTCGATACACCCAGTGTCTCGCAGACCTGGCGGCCGTCCGCATCCCGGAACTCGGCGGTATAGCGGCGACCGGTCCGCTGCTTGCCATCAATGTACGAGCTTCGGCGAACGATCATGACTGACACGAAAACCACCAAGCAAGCCGCTACCGGTAAAACGCCAAGCCACGCCGCCTATCAGGTGCGCGACCGCGAAGGCCAGGGCCCACCGCTGGCACGGATATTTCCCGGGGAAATTCCGCGTCATCGCCGGGTGCAAAATCTATCCCCAGCGCGATGGAAGACGCTGCCTTGCCTGGGATCCGATCATCTTCTGGAGCGGCCGGTCGCCCCTCCGCCACGAACTATCGCGTGACTGGCATGTCGCCGACCTGCGGCGCTGGAGCGGTTACACCGGCGGTAATCCAGTGCCGTGCCCGCGCCCGCTAACCACTCAAACTTGAATGCGCAAAGATACTCCGCAGCAGTTTGAGTTCTATCGAACGCTTAGCCCTCACTACCTAGAACTTTGAAGATGATAGGACGCTTGAATCAAAATATGGAACATTTCGAATCGTTTTTATTTTCCGGTGGCGGTTTTCGCTTAGATCCCTTGTCCGAGTCCACTATGCCCAACTCCAGGACATTGGCACGTCATCAGGAGAAGGTCCCCTCTAAGCAATCACACTCTCCAGGAAATCGTCGCGGCGGGGCATGGAGCGTTCCGAGACATGGTGCTTCTTTCTCCGTCGAGTGAACAGGTCCTGAAATGCTTCCATATACAAGTAGAAGACGGGCGTTACATAGAGCGTGAGCGATTGGGAGAACAGCAGTCCGCCCACCACAGCCAGGCCTAGCGGTTGGCGCGATTCCGCCCCCGCCCCGATACCCATCGCGATAGGGAGCGTCCCCATCAGTGCTGCCATTGTCGTCATCATGATAGGACGAAAACGCACGGTACACGCCTGATGGATCGCATCGTGGGCGGACAATTGCCGGTCCCTCTGCGCCTCAACCGCGAAATCCACCATCATGATACCGTTCTTCTTCACTAAACCGATGAGCATGATCACGCCCACGAACGCATAAAGATTGAGATCGACGTGAAACCAATACAGCGTCAGCAGCGCGCCGAAGCCCGCAAAGGGAAGCGCCGTTAATATCGTGATAGGATGCAAGTAACTCTCATAAAGAATCCCGAGCACCATGTAAATCACCAGGATTGCGATGAGCAGGAGTGTTTCTAGCCCTTGTTGAGACGACTGAAATACTTGCGCCGTGCCCTGGAAGCTGCCGATGGCTGTTGCCGGTAGCACCTTTCTCGCAAGGGCTTCCACCTTGGTCACGGCCGGACCGAGTGAAAACCCCGGTTTCAAGTTGAATGAAATGGTTACCGCGGGAAGTTGGCCGAGATGATTTATCGCCAGAGGGCCGACGGTGCGAGTGACCTTGGCAACCGCGTCAATCGGGATCAACTGTCCATTCGCTGCACGGATATGTAACAAAGGCACCGCCAGTGGATCGGTCTGAAATTCCCGCTGCACACAGAGGATGACTTGATATTGGTTGTTCGAGCCGTAGATCGTGGAAATCTGTTTTGAGCTGTAGGCGCTTCCCAATGCAATTTCAATCTGCTCCGGAGTCAGTCCAAGGGTTGCCACTTTGTCGCGGTCGATGTCCAGGCTGACCTGCGGCGTGTTCAGCTGTAAGTCGGTGGTCACATCCTGGAACCCAGGCAACTCGCGCATGCGATCCACAAGTTCGGGGACCTGGCTGTAGAGTTCTTCGAGATCGGATCCTTGCAACGTGTATTGGTACTGGCTCTTGGTCAGCTGACCACCGAGGCGGATCGGCGGCACGTTTTGCAAAAACGCACGAATACCGGGAACGACGGCAAGCTTGGTCCGCAGTTCCTGGATCATCTCATCCACGGATTCCGTGCGCTGCGAACGCGGCTTGAGCCGTAGGAAGAGCGTGCCGGTGTTCGTTCCGGAAGCCACTCCGCCGCGAAGCCCGATATTGGAACTGAAGGCCTCGATGCGAGGATCCTGGTTGAGGATGTCAGCGAGCGCCTGCTGGTGACGGACCATAGAATCAAAGGAAATTCCTTCCGAAGCTTCCGTCTGAATAAAGATTCGGCCCGTGTCCTCATTGGGCAGGAAACCCTTGGGAATGATTGTGTAGAGGTGGAAAGTGGCGACCAGGATACCCGCCGAGGCGATCATGGTGGTGAGTCGATGACGCAGCACCCAGCGCAACGAGACGTCATACACGGCAAGCGCTGCATCAAAAACCCGCTCGGTGGCACGATACAAGCTTCCGCGGCGCGCGTTCGTGGACGAGCGCAGAAATCGGCTGCATAGCATTGGCGTGAGGGTGAGGGAAACGAAGCCGGAGACGAGGATAGCCACCCCGATGGTGACGGCGAATTCGCTGAGAAGTCGTCCCAGGATACCGCCCATGAAAATAATCGGAATGAAGACCGCAGCGAGCGAAAGAGTCATGGACAGTACAGTGAATGCGATTTCACGCGAACCATCCAGCGCCGCTTCGAGCTTTCCTTTCCCGTGCTCCATGTGCCGCATGATGTTTTCCAGAACTACGATTGCGTCATCGACGACGAATCCAACTGAAAGTGTCAGAGCCATGAGTGACAGGTTGTCCAAGCTGTACCCAAGCAGGTACATGGCCGCAAACGTGCCAATCAGAGACATGGGTATGGCCACACTTGGGATGAACGTCGCGGAAAAGTGGCGTAGGAAGAGGAAAATGACCATCACCACAAGCCCAAGGGTAAGGACCAGGGTGAACTTGACGTCATTGACCGACGCGCGAATGGATTCCGATCGGTCGTATAGCACGTCGATAGAAATAGACGCGGGGATCTGCTCGCGAAAGTTCGGGATAAGCGATCGAACTCGATCTACGACTTCGACCGTGTTGGCTCCCGGCTGCCGCTGAATGGCCAGAACGATCCCACGATCATTCTCAAACCATGCGGCAGCTCGGTCGTTTTCAACGCTGTCTTCGACCGATGCGACCTCATCGAGCCGAACGGGGTTGCCACCACGTACTGCGATGATCAGCCGTGCATAGGCCGCGGCATTGGTCAATTGACCATGGGCTTCGACCGTAAAGGCCTGATGCGGCCCATCGAGCACGCCGGTAGGTAAATTGACGTTCGCAGACCGAACGGCCTCACCCACCTCATCAATCCCGATGCGCTTAGCCGCAAGGGCATCCGGGTTCACTTTGATGCGCACCGCGTATTTCTGAGCGCCATTTACGACGACCTGCGCCACGCCCGGGATCGTCGAGATTCGCTGCGCCATGAACGTTTCCGCATATTCGTTAATTGTGTACAGAGGAAGCGATGGCGACGTAACGGCCAGATACAAAACGGGCTGGTCGGCGGGATTCACTTTTTTGTAGGAAGGCGGAGTGGGCATGTCGGCCGGAAGTTTGGCCTCCGCGCGGGCAATGGCAGCCTGAACGTCCTGTGCCGCCGCGTCGATGTTTCGATTGAGCGTGAATTGTGCGGTGATCTGCGTCGAGCCGAGAAAGCTGGTTGACGTCATCGAATCCAGACCGGCGATCGTGGAGAACTCTCTTTCCAGCGGTGTGGCTACGGAAGATGCCATCGTCTCGGGACTTGCACCGGGCAAGCTAGCCGTAATCTGAAGAGTCGGAAAATCGACGTTCGGAAGATCGCTGACGGGGAGGACGCGGTAGCTCATGACACCGAAGATCACGATTCCGAGCATGACCAAGCTGGTCATGATGGGCCTTCGAATGAAGGGTTCAACGAACGTCATTAGCGGCTCGCCTGCTTGAAAGATTGGTTCGCATTGGAACTGCCAACGTCGTGCACCTTCGAACCGGGAACAACCCTCAAGTGCCCATCGGTGACCACAATCTCACCGACACTGACGCCAGTGGAGATTACTGTTTTTCCCGCAAGTATCGGTCCGATTGTCACCGGACGCATTTCGGCGGTGCTGTCCATCGTGACTACGTAGACAAAGGTACCCTTTTGTCCGACCTGAATTGCCGGCGTCGGTACGACAACCGCCGCATGCAGTGTCGCGATGGCCAGCGTCACGTTGACAAACCGGCCAGGCCATAGAGCCAAATCATTGTTCTCAAATGTCGCTTTCATCCGCACCATACCGCTCAGCGTGTCCACTTGATTGTCAATGAAAGTGAGTTTTCCTCGCGAAACCGGACGATCCTCACCAGTGAATTCCGCATCTACGACGAGTGGACTCAATGACATCTGCTCCTTGATCTTCGGCAGATGCCGTTCGGCCACGGCGAAAGTCACATAGATCGGACTGATTTGATTGATCGTCACAAGAGCCGTGTCATTGGCTTTGATAATGTTGCCTTGATCCACCAGTCGCGCACCGGCGCGCCCAGCTATCGGAGTTCGGATTTCACAATACTCAAGCCGCAGCCTAGCGTTTTCCACAGCCGCCATGTCCGCTTCAACCTGAGCTCGCGCCGCATCAGCGCTCGCCTTGGTCTGGTCTCGCTCTCGATCGGCTGCCATGTTCTGGTCGAAGAGCTCCATGATACGGTTTGATTCCCTTTCCAGGTCGGCTGCAAGGGCTTGATCCTTCAGGAGCGTCGCTTCAGTAAGTCGAAGTGCCGCGACCAGCGGTCTCGAGTCAATGCTGAAAAGCAAATCCCCGGCCTTGACCTGCTGCCCCTCGTGGAAATGAATCTCGGTAAGCTGTCCCTCGATCTGGGGTCGAATCGTTACGGAAGCCAGAGCCTCCGCCCAACCGATGGCGCTGACTTGAATGGGTACATCTTCAGCGGAGGCTGTGGCGAGTGTTACCGGGACGGCGAACTCGGCACGGTCTCCCGCCGAACCGATAGGCTCCGATGCCGATCGATCGCAGCCACTACAGAGCCATACGGCAAGAGCCAGGACTAAGATGGTCGAGTGAAATGGGTTGTCGGGATTGCGCATCGGGTGTGCTCAAGAACGCTTCGAAAAGATACCGCCCGATCGGCGCTTCCGTTCCGGATCGGTCAGAATTCCATGGAATACCACGTCGACGATTTCGCTCGCCTGTACAGCGAGCGGCTTTGTCCGGCCAGCCAGAAAGTTCGTAAACATCGTTCCATACGCGAGATTGCTGATGGCATTCGTGATGCGATCGACGGGCATAGTTCGAACTCGTCCGTCGGCCA
The DNA here is from genome assembly GCA_964501365.1 of uncultured Phycisphaera sp. Classification (GTDB taxonomy): domain Bacteria; phylum Planctomycetota; class Phycisphaerae; order UBA1845; family UBA1845; genus CAZAMB01. Next base: position 30,249 of record CAZCST010000004.1, read on the forward strand.
TTAGATCTGAGTACAATCGCCGCCAGCGGCCGATATTGGCCTCGCGATGCTCGAAATAGGTGGATTTCTTCCGATCCTTGAAAACGGCACGTTCCTGAATGAGCAGCTCCGCAAATTCTGGATGCTGGTCGAAAAATCCTAGGTAGGCAGTGATTGCAGTGGCAATTCGGTCCAATGGGTCCACGACGTGCGCAATCGCGGCGTCCACCGCTTCGCGAATCCGCCGCATCCCAAGTTCCGCCGCGGTGAGGAACAATTGTTCCTTGCTAGGAAAGTAACGATAAATCGTTCCCTTCCCTACGCCGATCACATCGGCCACTACCTGAATATCCGTACCGGCGTAACCGCGCTCAGCGAATAATGCGGCCGCCGCACTCAGAATTTCATCGTGGCGGCGAACGATGAGATCGGGATTTGTCGGTCTTCCATGGCGTTTTGCAGTTTTCGTAGCCATTGTACGCTCGAATTAATTGACGGACCCGTCCGTCCGTATTAATCGTATCCTCAGGCAATCATCATTGCGAAGACCAAACGTAAGAACTAGTCAGAGCTTGAGTCTTAAGACTATTGCGATTCTCGAAAAAACTAGCACCGCGATTGCGGTAGTAACTCATATGCGCACGCGTTGAATGCAGGGTCCATTCCCGAAAGCGCCTTCACTCCTTGCCGGAGCTTTGATCTATGCGTGGTTTGCATTAGCGTGACGGGCAAAGGCTGTAACCCATCCACGAACTGCCCTCAAACTGCCCTCAAAACGCATCTCGGGATGGCAAAAAACCGTGGAGGAACAGTACATCACCGAGACGAGCGAAGTCCTTGTCGCAACGCAAGTTGGGCGATAAAGTGAGGTTTCGGAAGAGGTTAAGGAAATGTCTCCGAACCAATCCCCCCTCATAAATAACCGATATCACTCAAGTACAGCCCGTTACGGGATGATGAGAACGCGCTGGAAGTAGGCGAAGTCGGCCAGGTCGATGTCGAAATCGGCATTGAAGTCGAAGGCTTCACAGCCAATACCCATTTGCAGTTGGCGATTTTCGATTGTCGATTGCCACGAAAAGCGTGAGTCGGAGTGCGGGTTTCGTATATCAAAGGAGACTGGATCGGTCATGCAGGGGGCCCAAGCGCCAAGGTCGCTTAAGGGCACCGCCTGATCGCAGTTGAAATCGCCCGCGCCGAATTCGTAGGCTCCGATGTCCGCGCGATCGCATAACACCCGAAGATGTCCGTCGAGGTCCGTTTCGCCTGGATGCGGCACGAAACTCGCGTCCCCGGCGTTGATGCCCGGCGAACCTACGGCGAGCCGAAAATCGTCGTCCTCATTGCCGGGAATGCCGTCCGGGCCGTCGGGATCACGAAACATCGGACTATTGGTGCTATTTCCTTCGCCGCCAAATGCTCCTGTCCCTCCCTGAATGATTGAATGCGAAATTGTGATCGTAGGATTGAAAAAACCGCGAACCAAGCCTGGCCATTGAGGTGGGGCCTTAAATCCGTCATACGCCCAAAAAATCGTATTCTTTAGTAGTAATGTCGTCGGGGAATGATCGGAATGATCTTGTTGTGTCGAATCGCTTCGAATCTTCCTCTGAAATGGATCCGGTGCTTATGCGAAACTCTGGCCGCTCGCGGACTTCGCTCTTGGCTTCTGGAGGTGTTGAGGCTTCTGACGATTCCGGCTCCATTCGCTACGGAACTTTCAACGCCACCTCCTTTTTCCTGTTTTCAGGATTCGTGATTTTTCCTTGAACTACAGTCGCCACCCAAGAAGTCCCCTTTCTTTCGTTACCCAAATATTCCAAAAATCGCGCGCCGAAGGCGTACTTTGTTGTCCGCCGTCGTCCGAAAGCGGATGATCACAAACGCTGGAGAAAACAGAGGTTGCGGAGAAAAAGGGCGTTTTTGCATATGTGGCGCAAACACGGTTTCCAATCTCCCTCCCTCTCCGGTTACTTTCAATCTTCAGCAGTCCAAGATCGCTGAGCGCCTATTACACACTCGCTCATCTTTTCGAAGATCGTCCCGGGCGGTAGCCGGGTCCGGGCCGCCGCTGGCGGGAGTGGACGTGGTCGCTGTCGCGGGCTTCGATTTCGGCCCGGCGGCGGCGGGCTTCGATGGCAGCCGGCGGGGGCTGCGAGGGAATCAGTGTCCCGCAGCCATCACCGATCAATTCCGTCCGGCGTGTCTCGATCAAAGCCTGGCGAACCAGGAAGTAGTTTTCAGCTTTGAAGAACTGCATGAGGGCCCGCTGCATTTTCCGGTCGCGCATGGTCTTGGCGATGTGGACAGGTTTCTTCGTTATCGGGTCGAGTCCGGTGTGGTACATGCACGCTGCGATGTCGAACGGGGCGGGGATGAAGTCCTGCACCTGCTCGGGCTTGTAGCCGTTGTTTTTCAGGAAAACGGCCAAATCGATCATTGCATTTACGTCTGTGCCGGGATGCGCGGAGATGAAATACGGAACGAGAAATTGCTTCTTGCCGGCCTTGGCAGATGCATCGCGGAATTTCTGGCCGAAGTCCTGAAATGTGCCGGGTTCGGGCCGCTTCATGAGTGTCAGCGTGTTGGCATCGGTGTGCTCCTGCGCGACCTTGAGGTGTCCGCCGACGTGATGTGTGGTCAGCTCGTGCATGTATTCCGGCGACAACCGGGCGAGGTCCATGCGTACGCCGCTGGCGACGAACACTTTGCGGATGCCCGCCTGCTCGCGGGCTTCACGCATGACTTCGATGAGCGGGCCGTGGTCGGTTCCCAATAGCGGACAGATTTTCGGATGCACGCAGGAAAGTCGCCGGCAGATGGCCTCGATCTCCGGCTTCTCGCAACGCATCTCGTACATGTTGGCTGTCGGGCCGCCGATGTCGCTGACCACGCCCTTGAAGTCCTTGTCCGCGCCCATGGCTGCGACTTCGCGCACGATGGATTCCTTGCTTCGAGACTGGATGACGCGGCCCTGATGCGTGGTGATCGAGCAATAGGTGCAGCCGCCGAAGCAGCCACGCATGATCGTGACGGAGTCCTTGACCACTTGAAATGCGGGTATCGGCTCTTTGTAAGCCGGATGCGGCTGACGTGTGTACGGAAGGTCATAGAAGAAATCCATCGCGTCCTGCGATTCGGGGAGACGCGGTGGGTTGCACACGATGGCCTGGTCGGCGTGAAATTGAATCAATGTGCGGGCGTTGTAGGCATTGGTCTCCATGTGGATGAGACGAGTGGCCTCGGCGAAAGCGAATTTGTCGGAACGAACTTCTTCGAAAGAAGGGAGATACACGGCGTCCGTATCAATTTTCGATTTGCGATTTTTGATTGTCGATTTGGAATGCCCGTTGACCAGAACACCGGCCGATGCGTCGTCCTTCAATCGACAATCGACATTCGGCAATCGACATTTTGGTTCTTCCGATTCCTTGGCGCCTAGAACATACGCCACTCCGCGCATGTCGCGAAGGTCGCGGACGCTTTCACCGGTGGCCAGGCGCTGGGCGATTTCCACGATGACCGACTCGCCCATGCCGTACGCCACAAGGTCGGCCTTGGAGTCGAGAAGGATCGAGCGGCGAACCGTGTCGCTCCAATAGTCGTAATGGGCCAGCCGCCGCAGGCTGGCTTCGACGCCGCCTGCGATGATGGGCACGCCCTTGTACGCCTCGCGGGCCCGCTGACAGTAGGCAAGCGTCGCACGGTCGGGCCGCAAGCCGATGCGCCCCCCCGGCGAGTAAGCGTCATCGTTACGGACTTTCTTATTCGCCGTGTAGTGATTGATCATGGAATCCATGTTGCCGGCGGAGATGGCGAAGAAGAGTCGGGGCCGGCCAAACCTCTTCCACGGCTCACAGGATTGCCAGTCAGGCTGGGCGATGATGCCCACGCGAAATCCGCAGGCTTCCAACACACGCCCCAGAATGGCGGTGGCGAAGCTTGGGTGATCGATGTAAGCATCGCCAGAGACGAAGACTACGTCGATTTCCTCCCAGCCTCGCTTCCGTGCCTCCTCCATGCTCATGGGTAGCGGATCTTGAGATGCTTGCGCTCGCGTAGGTTTCAATTCGCGGATTCCCCTCTCCGTCCCAGGGAGAGGGTAGGGTGAGGGTAAGGTGTTCGGCAGCCCGAGTCTCACAAACTTCGTGGAATTGAACGAGCCGGGAGCGGCGCGGGCGATATTCTTGTTGGCGACCATGAAAAAATCCTTTCGAGTCCGATCCGGTCGTCTCGGCGCGTTCTTGGCGAAACCGCCAACAGCATGCTGACTCGCGGAATGGCTCCTTGGGCGACCGAAAATACGGCCGCTAGGGCTCGTGCATCATAATAGATTATGAGGCCCATTCAAATTGAACGAAATCGATAAATATAAACTAAAAAGCCAAAAACTACACAAATAGTTCATTTTGTATGATTCGCTTTACTCATCCCAATTTGACTTTGCTTTCCAGCCTTGATAAACCCCCCGTCCGAATCATGGGGTGGTCTATAATCGCTGGTAGAGTAATAGGACCTCGAAGTCGATAGTAAGAACCAACCGGCGTTCATGAATCGTCGGCGAAAGGCGTGAGAGTGGCCAAAACCAAGAAAACGGAATCGAACGGCAAGTCGCTGGTGATCGTGGAGTCACCAGCCAAAGCCAAGACCATTAACAGGTACTTGGGTACGGATTACTCGGTCATGGCCAGCATGGGCCACGTCCGCGACCTGCCGGTGAGTGGAATTGGAGTAGACTTTTCCAACGATTTCGAACCCGTCTACGAGATTCTTGCCGACCGTCGTAAGACGGTAAACGCCCTGAAGAAAGCCGCTGGATCATCGCAGACTGTCTATCTTGCCACCGACTTGGACCGAGAAGGCGAAGCCATCGCCTGGCACCTTTGTCACGCTCTCGACCTCGACGAAAAAGAAGTGCAGCGCGTTGTCTTTAATGAAATTACCAAAACGGCGATCAAGGCCGCATTCGATAAGCCGCTTCACCTGAATATGGATAAGGTGAATGCGCAGCAGGCCCGGCGAGTGCTGGACCGCATCGTCGGATACCAGCTCAGCCCGCTGCTTCAGTCTAAACTGGGTAAAGGGCTGTCGGCCGGTCGCGTCCAATCTGTGGCCGTGCGCCTTATTGTGGATCGGGAAAACGAAATTCGCGCCTTCATCCCCGAGGAATCGTGGAAAATATCCGGATTCTTCTCGACCGACCTGGTCAAAGCAGATGCTCATCGAGCATCCTGGGAAAAATTCCTGGAAGGCCAAAATGAAAAGGGCGGTCGGTCGGTCAAGGACCGCAATTCCTGGCTCGGCAAACATGGGTCGTTCGCCGCTCAATTAGTCAAATTAGGCGGTGAAGACTTCAGCCCGAACGGTGCCGATGCGGCACTGGCCGTTGCGCAGCAATTGGGCTTCGAGCTTACCGACCGGCGCGAGACCCCATTTGAACCTTACGCAGACAAGGGCTTCAAGTCGGTTGTTCTTCAAGGGAAAATAGGCTCCGGCAAGTCGCCCCAGTTTACTGTCAGCAACATTCAAACCCGACGCACAACCAGCAAGCCCAATGCACCGTTCACTACGGCAGCCCTCCAGCAGGCAGCGTCGAGCGCCTTGGGCTTCAGCCCTTCGCGAACCATGCGGATCGCACAGCAGCTATATGAAGGTATCGAGCTGGACGGAAGCGGCGGGCCAGTGGGTTTGATCACCTACATGCGTACCGACTCCACGAATCTGAGCCGCGATTCGGTCAACGCCGTCCGCGACCTGATCCTGGAACGATTCAGCAAGGAACACCTGCCCGAAAAGCCAAATGTGTATGGCTCATCGAAGACGGCTCAGGAGGCGCACGAAGCCATCCGGCCTTCGGACGTGACCATTCTGCCTGAACGCGTGAAGGGAAGCCTGACAGCCGAACAACACAAACTATACGACCTGATCTGGCGGCGATTTGTGGCCTGTCAGATGACCCCGGCCCAGTGGGACAGTACGACGGTGTTGATCGCCGCTCCCATCAAGTCCGGCGAGGCGACATTCCGTGCGACCGGCCGACGACTGGTGTTCGAAGGGTTCCTGCGAGTCATGGGAGACCCCGAGGAAGGCGAAGCCCTGCTGCCAGAACTCGCCGAAGGGCAGCAGGTGGCCCCGCTGCAAATCGATCCGCAGCAGCAGTACACGAGTCCGCCGCCGCGATACACCGAAGCCGCGTTGGTCAAGAAGATGGAATCCGAAGGCATCGGTCGTCCCAGCACGTACGCTGCCGTCATTCAGACCATTCAGGATCGAGCCTATGTCGAACTGATGGATCGCAAGCTCCATCCCACCGACCGGGGCGAAATGGTGACTCAGAAGCTGATCGAGCACTTCCCCACGGTCATGGACCTGAAGTTCACTTCCTATATGGAAGAGGAACTCGACAAGATCGAGGAAGCGCATCTCGACTGGGTCCACGTGCTCCACGAGTTTTACGATCCATTCAAGGCTGCCCTGGATAAGGCGCAATCCGGCATGGAGCGCGCCCGTTCCGAGCCCAGCGAATATGTCTGCAAAGAGTGCGGCAAGCCGATGGTCTACCGACTCGGCAAAAACGGTCGCTTTCTGGCCTGCTCAGGCTACCCCGAATGCAAGACCAGCATGAACATCGACGCGCAGGGCAAGCCCGTCAAAGAAGTGGTGGCCAGCGAGCCATGCGCGAAGTGCGGAAAGCCGATGATCCTGCGCAAGAGCCGACTGGGTCCGTTTCTGGGCTGCAGCGGCTATCCGGAATGCAGCAACACGCTACCGTCCGACGACGAAGGCAACGCACTCCGCAAGGTAAGGGCTGAGGACGTTCATGAGCAGTGCCCGGAATGCCGCTCGCCGATGACGGTGAAATTCGGCAAAGGCAAGGCGTTTCTGGGTTGCTCCGCGTATCCCAAGTGCAAGGCCACTGCGCAGATGCCCGCGGGGATTTATGTCGAGAAGCCCAAGCCCGAGGATGCGGGGGCGCGCTGCGACAAGTGCGGCCGGGCGATGGTGATTCGCAAGAGTCGACGCGGACCGTTCCTGAGTTGCTCCGGGTTCCCTCGATGCCGAAATGCGATGCCCATGGACAAGCTCGAACATTTGAAGGATCTCGAAGCGAAGGGCGCAATCCCCGAAGCGCCGGTCGAAACCAAGGGCAAGGCGGCCGGCAGCAAGCGAGCCAAGGCCGCCAGAACCGCGGTCAAGGTTGATCCTGCGACATTGGGAACGCCGCCGGTAGGCTTTGCCTGGACGCGCACCGGCAAACCGGTCGTCGAAGTCTGGCCCGAAGATGAACTCACCTGTCCCGAATGTGGCGGGGAGACGATTCTGAAGAATGGCCGTTTCGGGCCGTATTTCGGCTGTACGAAGTATCCCAAGTGCTCGTTTATCGCCAACATGCGCGGCGAGGCCAAGAAGCGTGCCGAGGTCGAAATGCCCAGCGCTGCCAAGCCCAAGCCGATTCCCACCGACATTCCCTGTGACGAGTGTGGTGAGCCGATGCTCATCCGCACCGGCCGCACCGGGCCGTTCCTGGGTTGCAGCAAGTATCCCAAGTGCCGCTCCAGCAAGCCGATGCCGGAAGGCCTGAGTACCGAAGCATTCGCCGCCGCTACGTAGCCAAATCAGTCGGATTTGTCTTGCTGAGCGAAGCGAAGCATCCCAGCGACGAGACTCTTCGCTGCGCTCAGAGTGACAAATCCCAAAGGTCAGGTCATCGACCCAACACTCGTGCTCTTGTTGCAAATTGACACTTTCAGCACAAAATCATGCCGGTGCCTTTCAGTGATTCCATGCGGTCGTGGAAGTGTCATTGCTTGCAGCGTGATGGTCGCTTTGCGGTTCAAACAGCATGGCAATGGGAGCGTCAACGGTTGACGCGCTGGTGATCACGATCGTTCGATCAGCGCTGCGCGAGGCAAGTAGGGACGGGGCACGATCGCGCCAGGGTTGCAATTGGTCAGCGGGCAAGCCTACGCCGTAGTCCCACGATTCGACCCCGCCCGCGAGTTGGTCCGGCGTCACAACGAAATACGCTTCGGCCGGTGATGTGAGCGGGGCCAGTCGCGCGGCAATATCCGGCGTCACGTTTTTCCACCAATCCGGAGCATCCGAAGCTGCTGCGATCTTGATTCGGGCGCGCAAGTTTTCGGGAAAGAGAATTCGGTAGCGCCAATACGACGACGGCGTCATGAAGATGGGACGCACGTCATCCCACTGCGTCCTGGCGACAAATTCGCGAATGGCTTCGCCCACTCGGCCTGTGGGCCGGTCCCGGAATCCACGCAGATCATTGATATTGGCAATGCCAGACGCCACGACGAGAAGCAGTAAGATCGTATACGCGAATCCAAAAAGCCACGACTTGGCCCCACCCTCACCCCTTCCCCTCTCCCTCAAAAGGAGAGGGATCGTCATATCCTCTACACTCGTGACGCAACGAATCAATACGCATGCAAGGCATAAGGCAAAGGGAATGCAGGCGGGCAGGATGTGACGTCCGTGGAAGAGGGGGTACGGCTGGTAGCCTCCCGCGAAGCTCACCGGCACAAACGCAATCAGGAGAAAAATTCCCGCCGCCCATACGGCCATGCACCGCGCGGCGCCACCGAATAGCAATGATAGAAGTATGGCCGGCCAGAAGGCTGCGCCGACCCAACCCCAGCCGGAAACGGACGGGCACATCAGAAGTGTCAGGCGGTCCCAGATTAAGGCGGCAATGCCGGTGGTCGCGGCCGCACTCTCGCCGGCCATGGCTGGGACGCCCGTTTGCGATTGCTCGTGAGCGTGCAGGCTGAAGAGAAAATCATTCGCGTAATGACTGTAGAATAGGCCTTCCATGAGGAAGAACATCATTCCGCCAATCGCGATTGCACCGGCCGCGGCCAAGAATTGTCGCCGTGAGTTCCACCTGGCGTTAGCCGCGAGCGCGACGAGCGCGCACAATGTCGTGGCGGCAAACACTTTCGACGAAATCGCCAGTCCAAGCGCGAATCCACAGCCCAGGAAAAGAGACAACTGCTTTTTCCTGCAATCAGCGCGCAGGGCCAGGACACAAAAGAGCACGGAAGCTGTGACCCACAAGCAGACGTGTGTGTCGGCGTAAGCGGTCGTCGAGAGCACGCGGAAGTAGGGCAGCATCGAGACAATGAGTCCGGCCAATAATCCTTCGCGCCAACCGAAGAGCAGCCTGCCGAGGATGACGACGAGAATTACGCCGAGCACGGAGGCGACGAACATCGGCAATGCGACTGCCCATGTTTGATGGCCGAAGAGGGCGACGCTTGCGGCGACGGGAACAATGATGGCCATTCGCGCGTAATGATGATGTGCTCGCGTAATGGGCGTTCCGGTCAGAATGTGCTCGGCGGCGGAGTAGTACGCGGAATCGTCCGAACCGAGCCAGCCCGTGGGCTGATAGAGACGCACAGCGACCGCAATGATGAGTAAGAGAACCGAACCGGCGACCATCCATCGCGCCGCAGCAGACCCATCCAGATTGAGAGTGGTCGGCGTGCGCGCAGGTAAAGCGTAGTCGTGGATCATCGACATCAATTATCTGTCGGTCAGATTACCGGACCACGTTAGTTGCAAGCTGCAAACCGCCGTTCGTGCGGATGCAGGGACCACGGTCTTGCGTGTTACAGTAATGCGGTTGATTTTTTCACAGAACTCGTGTCAGGCGGCGCCGAGGGCGGCCGTTCCAGGTCCGGCGCCGCTCTGGGCTTCGATGTCCTCGACTATCACGTTGATGTCCTTGGAACGCGGGCCGCCGGAGCTGGTCCACTGCACAGTTGCCCCGGAGGTCATCGCCTGGGTGATGCGGCGGCAGGCGAGGATCACGGTGGAATGATTTTTTCCGCCCATAAAACGGCCGATCTCCGGAAAGCTCATATCCGTGTGCTTCCGCGCGAGATACATCGCGATTCCCCTCGCTAGGGCTATCGTCCGTGACTTCCTCGACGTATGGAGATCGGCCGGTCGGAGGCCAAAATAGATCGATACGGTGTTTTCGATGTCGGAGAGCTTGACTGCGGGCGTGATGTGCCGGGCCAGTTCGCGCAGGGTCTGATCCACCAGCGCGGGCGTGACAGGCTGTCCGGTAATCTGCCCCATGGCGAACACCTTGAGCAGTGCGCCTTCCAGTTCGCGGATGTTGGAGCGGAAGTGCTCGGCAATATGCATCAGGACGGCGTCGCTGATGTCGGCCTTGAGCCTTGCGGCCTTGCGGCGCAGCACACCCATGCGTACTTCGACGGCCGGAGCGTCGATGCGCACGACCATTCCCGAAAGGAACCTGCTGGTGAGCGATTCCGAAAAATGTCCAATCAATTTCGGATGGGCATCGGATGCGAGGACGATTTGCTTGCCGCAGGCGTCGATTGCCTTGAAGGTGTGCAGGAAGCCGTCCTGCGTCGCCTTCTTGTTGGCGAGGAAGTGCACATCGTCGATGACGAGGGCGTCCAGACCGCGATACCGCTCGTTGAACGACCCCATCTGGCCGTTGCGCACGGCGTACACGTAATCGTTGGTGAACTCTTCGCCGGTGACGTACCTCCAGCGCAGTTCGGGACTGGATTCGCGGAAATGGTTGCAGATCGCCTGGAGCAGGTGCGTCTTACCCAGCCCGCAGCCGCCGTGAATGAAAAGCGAGTTGTAGTTGCTTCCCGGGTTTTCGGCGACGCTGCGCGCCGCGGCATGGGCCATGCGGTTGCACGATCCCACCACGAAGTCGTCGAATCGCCCTTTGAGCGGCGATACTTCTGGCAGATCGCTCCGGAGCGTTGTTCTCGCAAACGGCGCGACGACTTTGGCGGCGAAGTCCGCCTGGCGGTCCGGCTGCTTCTTGGTTACAGTTCGGGCGAGATTCGGGTCGATCGCGAAGGAAAGAGTCAACTCGCTGCCCAGTACTTCCCGTCCGGCCTCGTGAATCGTGGCCGAGAAATTCCGTTCGATGTAGTCGCCGACGAAATGATTGGGCGTGCTCACGTGCAAGTGTCGGTCGGCCAGCGTGAGCCGTGTCGCGTTCTTAAACCAGACGGAATACTTCTGCGGCCCCAGTTTGCTGGCGATGGATGATTCGATCAAACTTTCCGGTTGTTGTGCGCATGTGATCACTATATCCTCCCTGGGCGCACGGGCAGCCCATCCGCTGCACGGCCGCAGCGGACCATTGTTGATGGCCATTACAAATAACGATGAAACCTAAAAGTCTTGAATTGCGACGGTCGCTTGTGAGTTCCCACGGCCCTTTGCCGTCGCGTCCCGCGATGTCTATCGCATGTGCGAAAAGTTATCAGTCCCTTAACGATACGTCAATCACAATCTGTTGAGCGAAGTGAAACAATAATCATTGAATTAGAAAACACAAATGGTTAGCGACGAAAAAAAATTTAACTCACTGGTGTCCTCTTGCCGAGAGCGCAGCGCGAAAAATGGATCGAGTTTCGACTGTGATTTTGCTAACGTCCGGCGCCATCCAAGTTTGCGATCCAAGCGGCGCGACGTGCAATTTCAACCATGCCCCAGCGTGCATACAGACGCTTCGCCGGAACGTTGCGCGCATCAACCGCGAGGATCAGACTAGCCGATTTTTTCGCGGCGACGTGCACCGCCTGCGCCATCAGCACATCCGCAACTCCGCGTCCCCGTTCGACTTGCGATACACCCATGTAGACGATCTCCATGACCGATTCGCGCCGCACTTGATTGAGCAAGAGAACTCCCAGCGGTTGTTCTCGTTCCGCAAGCACGAACCACGTTGCGGGATCGAACACTCCAACCGCGCGATGAGACAGAAGTGACTGCCTGGCCGTCCGCGCGTGGATAAGTTCCGGACAGTCCAGCGATTGCGCATAGCTGAATTGGATCGCGTTGCAAAAAAGTTCGTCGGCTGACGTAGAATAGTTCACCCATCGTTGCGCGGGACTGAGTTTCGTCGGATCGCTTCTCAGGGCGTTGGCCCGCGTATCTCGCGTCAAATAGATCAGATCGGTCAACTTAAAATACCCAGCCTGTTGTAGTATCTCATCCCACTTTGACGTACGTTCCGGGCCGATGATTTGCGACAACGTAACTCCACGATGCGAAGAAATGCGGATAGCCTCTTGCAGCGTCATGACAACGATGGCGCGATCCATCGGGCCGTTGATTTCGAACGGAACGAGAATCAGGTTCGATCCGCCCGGCGACTCGATGCCCAACACTGCGAAACGCAAGGAGTTACGCTCGTAGGCTCCAATGACAGGGCACAATTGTTGTCCGTTGGCTTGGGGGAATTCCAATACATCCCGTACATCCGGAGCGATGCCCTTTGAAGGAATCGATCGTGCCGTTACCGCAAAGTGAACAGCCGCAAGGAAGTCATCGTCCGTCGATGAGAGTACACGGATTGACCATGTTGAACTATCAGATGCTTCCATCAAGGACGGATTCTACGCTGCCGGGGAGGCCATGACGATTTGGTTCTTTCCACTCGTCTTGGCGCTGTAGAGTGCGTGATCGGCTGCCTGAATGAGGGCTTCAGCATTGTCGGGTTCAAGATGGCGAAGGCTTGCGATTCCCATGCTCATGCGAACGGTGGAGCCTGGTACGCTTTTTCCAAGTTCAGTATTGAACCGTTCGACGATACGTTCGCCGAGCACGTGGGCTCGATCCAAGTCGGTCTGGGGAAGGAGGAGTATGAATTCGTCGCCGCCGTAGCGTGCGGCCACGTCGGCCGTGCGCAGCTGGCCCACGATCGTCCCTGCCGCCATCTGGAGCACCTGGTCGCCGACCTGGTGGCCATAGGCGTCGTTGGCCGACTTGAAATCATCGAGGTCAATCATGATGCACGACAGGTCGGTGCGATAGCGTGAGGCTTCGGCATAGCATCGCTGCAACACGTCGCTGAAATACCGACGATTGTACAAGCCGGTCAGGGGGTCGCGCGACGCCAGTTCGCGTAGCTGATGGGTGCGATAGGCGACTCGTTCCTCCAACTCCGCATTCAATCGGATGATTCGCAGGTGGGTTTGCTGGTGTTGATCGGCCATCTGGTTGAATGCCTTCGCGAGGCGACCGAGCTCGTCGTTGCGTCGGATCGGACTGCGCACGTCCAGCTTTCCCATGGAGAAGTTGAGCATCGCCTGGGAAAGTCCCTCCATCGGTTGCACGATTCGTCGGATTACCAGGAAGCCCAGAGGAATCACCGCGACCAGCGACAGGAATCCCACGCCGACGAGAATATCGAGGCGGCTGGTCATGGAGCGCTGCCACCCATTGGCCGTCATGCCCGTTCGGACATAGCCCAGCAGCTGTAATGTGCCATGATCAGCCCCGCCGGCTCCATCGGCACGCGACGTGATAGGATAGGTCAGATCCAGAAACATCGGGACGCCCTGCGCCTCAGTGAAGAGGACCGGCATTCCCGGCGTGGGCGTCCGAGCCTTTGCACCAAGTTGAAGTCCGCGGACCAACCCGGCATTGCGAACCTCCGATTCCGCGATCGTCACTCCGGCCGGGTCGGAGAAAATGACATACATGAGGGGCTGACCGTTGGCGGATTCCTCGGCCAGTCGTTGCAGGGCGTCGCCATTGCCGTGCATGAGCGGTTCTGCGGCTTTTGCCAGGAAAGCTGCCGAGGTCAGCATCTGCTCGCCGTGCTGTTCGCGAGCAAATTGTCCGCTGGTGTGTAGGAGGTACGCGGCCACGGTAGCCGTTACGGAAAGCGTGAGAACCACGACCAGTGCCGTCGCCTTGAATTGAAGACTGTGGAGGGAGCCCAGGATGCCGGCAAACCACCCGGATTGATCACCGGTGGTTCTGCTTTTGTGTCGTGCTGCCGGGTCCGTCATGGGACCAATCCTTCATGGTTGAGTCTGGAGAATCTCCCCACCTGCCTCGATTGGCGCGAGCGCTTTCTCATGGGCTATCGGTCCCAAAAAGGCAGAACTGAATCTTTGGATGGTGGATTGGAAAAATAGGAGTTGATTATTGGACACGCGGGCGGGATGGAGTCTGATTAGGGCTTTCCGACGACCGTGCCTGTCGCCTCGGCGACCTGGCGGGCCCTTTCACGCAGCGTATCCAGCAATTCGCGGACTTCATTGGCCATGCGGGCGTTGGGGAAATCGCGGATCAGGTCAAGGCCAATATCGAGCGCATCCTGCCAGCGCCGTTCCGTCGCCGCAAATCGGAATTGGATGCCCAGTTGGAGCAGTTTTTCCTTGAACACGTTGCGTGCGGAGGCTTGCAGCGCCTGGGCCTCGGCAGGGGACAGGTATTGGTCGAGTTCCTTCAGCACATCGATGGCGTGATCGGTGTCGCTGCGCCGTACGGCATCCTCCCAAGCCGCCTTGAGTTCCTGCTTGTGCAGTTCACGGGCGGAGTGCAGCCGGTCCATCAAGGCCAGCACGCGCGGCTCGTTGGGCAACGCGCTCATCAAACGGTCGATTTCATGTTGTGCGCGATCCCACTCATGCGAATGAAAATGGTTTTCAATCATTTCGACCGCTTCTGACAATCGGGTCTCGATCTTGGCGTTGCGGGCATCGTCCAGTTCTTCGCGGATGCGATCGGCCTCTTCGCGGTAGCCGAATCGCCGTTCCATTTCGTCAATCAGGCTGAGAGCCGCCTCCCAGCGTTCGTCGCGGATATCTGTCCGGATGACTTCGCGAAGCGAATTCAGCTCCTGATCGCGGTGGGCAAGGGACTTGGCGCTGTCGGAAATCCGGGTGCTTTCGGCGATCGAATCCAGTGTCGCGAACTTTCGGGAGACTCCTTCGCGGAAATCGCGAAGCTCGTCGAGTTCGCGCGACAACGTGGCTTCCATTTTGAAGATCACCGGGGCCAGACTCATGACCAGGACGATGGCCCCCGACGCCAAGGCCCCCAATACAAACAACCAAAGAGCCGCCGACTGGCCGTATCCGGCCAGACCAAGCACCATCAACAGAACGGAGATAAGCAGCCCCACAATGCAGGTAACATTTTGGAGCCAGCGAAGTTGCGAAAATCGGACAGGCGGTCCAGCCACGTGTTCATTCCCGCGAAGGCAAGTCACATGGGGCGCGGCCCGACACCAATCGGGCAACGCTTACCAGTCAATCCTAATTGGAGTCGGTGTCGAGTCAACATAGTCATCGGCAAGGATTACCCATTGCCGACGCCCCTCCTGGGGACGACCTGAGCATTTAGTTGTGTTCCGCTGCTTTGCGTTCGCGGCGAAGCCGTTCTTCCATTGCCCTCATCGTCCCGTCCACGGAGTCGATTGCACAGGCCACCGTGCGCAGAAACGCCAACATCCCGCAGGAACACGTCGCAGCAATCACAAGATAATTCCACCCGCCCATGACCTGCCCGCCACCGAAGATTCCAATGGTTTATCGGAATTCAATACAAGGCGCTTTTTGAAAGGGGTGGGGCCTGGTCAATTAACGAAACGTGCAGAAACTGCGCGTCCGCCTGCCTCAACCGGGTGCGCAACGGCTGCCGCCGAGTGAACGCATGAGCGTTTACGAAGGCTGCTTGATTCAGAGCGAATTTCGATAGGCAACAAAGTCTGCCGTCAGTTGCAAAGTGACTTTGCCGGGCTTTCCGGTGCCGATGAGTCGCTTGTTGACTTCGGTGATGGGGACGATTTCCGCGGCTGTGCCGGTGGCGAAGCACTCATCACACACATAAAGGTCGTGACGAACCAGCACTCGCTCGGTTACTTCAATTCCGCGTTTGCGGGCCAATTCAATGACCAGCTCACGCGTCACTCCCTCAAGAATTCCTTCCGAAATTGGCGGCGTTGAAATTTTGCCCTCGCGAATCAGAAAAATGTTGTCGCCCGTGCACTCGGTGATGTGGCCTTCCTGGCTGAGCATGATGGCTTCGTCGGCGCCGGCGTCCTTGGCCTCCATCTTTGCCATGACGTTGTTCAGGTAGTTTAGCGACTTTACGCGCGGCGGAGTGCTGTTGGGGTGATTTCTGAAGATGCTCGATACGATGCAGCGCAGCCCGCGTTCATATACCTCCGGCGGATACAGGGCGATCTTGTCGGCGATGACAATCAGGGTCGGACAAGCGGTATGCGTTGTGGAAATACCAAGCAGGCCGATGCCGCGGGTAACCACGAGCCGGATGTATCCATCGCCTGAAATTCCGTTGGCCGCCATGGTCGCGTACATCGCGTCGCTGATATCGTCGAGTGACAGCGGCAATTCGAGTCGAATCGCCTTGGCAGATTCGGCGAGGCGCCGTAAATGTTCGCGCTCCTTGAAGATCTTTCCGTTGTAGATGCGAATGCCCTCGAATATGCCGTCGCCGTACAGCAATCCGTGGTCGAAGACGCTGACCTTGGCCATCTCGACAGGCACGATTTCGTTGCCCATCCAGATTTGCAGCCCGGCTCGCGGGGCATAAGGGTTGACTGGACCTGTTTGCATAAGAACTCGCTCTTTCGCCTGGACGGCTTCGGTAATGATCATTTGGAGGCCCTCGCGGTAGACGGCGCCGCAGTCGCCTGCAAAGCGCCTGGACTCCCCGGACTTTTCACCACGCCGCTGGTGAGATGCACACAGCGATGGGCCAGCGACGCCACCTTGGTATCGTGAGTGACCATCACGATCGTTTGACCGGCGTTGTTCAGCTCCGTCAACAGGCGAAGAATGCCCGCGCCGGTCGTTTCATCTAGGTTACCGGTTGGCTCGTCGGCGAGCAAGAGGGCCGGACCATTCACCAGCGCCCGGGCGACGGCCACACGCTGCTTTTCCCCGCCCGAAAGCTCGCTGGGCCGGTGTTTTATCCGACCCGAAAGACCCACGCGCTCCAAAATTTCCGCTGCACGCGTGGTCGCATCCCGCCGGATCGTGCGCCACCCCCAAAAGCTGCTGCCCACCATGCTGGTCATCACGACGTTTTCGAGAACATTCAGCTCCGGCAGCAAATGATAGAATTGGAATACGAATCCAATGTCCTTGTTTCGATATTGCCCTCGATCCGTCGCCGGCATGTCGAACACACTTCGACCCTGAAAGTGGACGTCGCCGCGATCCGGTGCATCGAGTGCTCCCAATACATGGAGCAGGGTGCTCTTCCCGCAGCCGCTCGATCCCATGATGACCAGGAATTCGCGTTCGTCGACGCTCAGGGAGGTGCCCCGCAGCACGCGCACCTCCGCCGCGCCGGTTCCATACGTCTTATGAATTCCCTGCGCGTGCAGGATGGGCTTATTCATAACGAAGCGCTTTGACCGGCCAGACTCTGGCCGCAACATAGGCCGGTATCAATGATCCGCACATCGTTCCCGCCACGGCCGCCGCGGCAATGACAAAGGCATCGAGCGCCTTGACGGTTTCAGGGATGCGGTCGAATGAATAGATGTCGGGACTCCAGACGCGAAGTTGTGGATTGATCCACGCCAGCGCATCTTGAATATCATTGATGTTCCACACGATCAAAGAACCGATCGTAAGCCCAAGAACCGAACCGATCAGGCCCACCGCCAGCGCATACAGAATGAAGATTCCACCCACTCCGCTCCCCGAAGCGCCGAGGGCCTTGAGGATTCCGATATCCTTGGTTTTTTTCTCCACGATCATGTAGAAAATGCTCACCACGAGAACGACGGCCACAAGGCTGATCAGGCTGAAGAGCAATGTGACCAGTACCTTTTCCTTTTCGACGGCCTGGATGAAATCGCGCTGCATATCCTCCCACGTCAGGACCTGCACACCGGCGAGAAGGTCTCCATCTTGCTGACTCAACGATGCAATGTGGTTTTGTGAAAAAACTCGCCATGCGTCGGCGATGCGGTCCCGCGTGGAATTCATATCCGCGCCAGGCTGCAACCCGATGAGTAACTGGCTCGCCCGTGCCCGACTCATCTGCCCGTCGGTCAATTCCTGTGCATCCATGGCCAGTTGTTTTTGCATCATGTCAAAATCGACATACACGCTCATGCTGTCGATCTCATAGATGCCAGTTCGCACGTCGTCGGCATATCGCAGGGGGAGTCGGATAGGCCCTTCACCCAGTGGATTTCCGGAAGGACTCAGCGGCATCAGCGTGAGAGCCATGTCTGTTCCACGGGCATAAACCCGGTTGAAATTGCCATCGGGCCTGCGAGCGTTGAGCAAATCGCACCCCACAATGATGCCATACCATTCGGGTCCCTCGTAGCCGGGCGGCACGGATGCGGCTACCGCGAAAACCCGCTCTGCCGAACCATAGGTGCGCAACTCCGGCCAATACGCCGGGCTATAGGGACTGGCATCAAAGTTGGCCTTGTCCTTCTGGTTGGTTTCGCTTGCACGCCACTTTTTGTTTGCCTCTTCGAGTTCAGGAGGCAGATGGATTTCGTTTCGTTCGCCGTAACCTGCGACAGGAATCCGCTGGGGGCCCAGCTTGGTCGTCCCCGGATAGAAGCGATCGTATTGCAACCCCTTCTCAAAATCGTTGACTTGAATGTAGTCCGCCAGACGAATTCCCAGGACCTTGGCGGGCTTGGTGTAGCTGGCTATGGGGACGCGAAAAATCCCATAGGAAAAAATGACCGGCGTGCTCAGGCGAACAGCGTCGGGCAGATTTTGCGAAAGGTATTCGCCAAACTCAGCGTAGAGCGGAAACCCCTGGTAGGACGTTCCTTCGATCACGATCTCGCTGTGCAGTCCCTTGGATCGAGCTTTGATCGTGTCGAGAAATCCACCCATCACACTGATCACCACCAGCACCATGGCCACGCAGAGCATGACGCTGGCAATGCCGATGAAGGCAATGAGCTTCGTATGCAAATACCGCCACGCTAGGAACCATTTGTACATCGTAGGTGCGCCTCTGGTGCGAGAGTATCAGCGCTTACGTTGCCCGACCAGATCAACCATGTGTCGATTTATGCGCGTAAGAATTCGGAGCCACAGACTGACTACGAGGGCAGGGTCATCGGATGAGTTGACGATGGTTTCGGTCCGAAGGATTGAGTCTGTGAAGTCTGTACGGTTTGCCAATTCCATAGGTCCGAAAAGTTGTTATTTCGGCCCGAAAATGGCGTTTCGAGAAGTTGGACAACCTTGACACGGTTTTACAGGGGGGCTATGCTCTTTTGTAGCGGAGGTTATGGGAACGGGCATGTGTAGCGTCGTTGGGTTCGCGATCTTGAGAAATCGAGGTCAATCGAGCCTATAGTGGGTGACGGCGCGTGAACGCAGGGGAGAGCGTTCGCACATTTGGATGGGGGACCAACCAGGGGGCGTCATCGTCCCGACTTGATCCTTACCTGTTCGTCCTGGCTCGGGCATTCCGTGCGGATTTCTTCTGCGTGCAGCCCGAATGCATTTGGCGGCGGTTCCCCATGCCTGCGAAGTCTTTGCGTCGCACGATGCGACTTGCAAATAAGGTCAAAATGATCGTTGTTTTTTGGTTTCAGTCGTAAGGAAGGGTGAACCGACATGCGTAAGCAAGCGCTTTTGGGACTGTTGGGATTGCTGGGATTGTGTACCTCTGCGATGGCGGCTGCCGTTGCGGTGGATGATAGGCCGGTGGGTGCCGAGAAGCCGGCGTCACGATCCACGATGGACGAGGCGGATTCGATCGAAGAAACGCCCGTGTTGACTGAGGAACCCGGCGTGCCAAGCGACGTCACTCCGGTACTGCTCGATCCCAACATTGTCTTCAACCATGTCATCGTCCGATCAGATGGCACAGTCACCCAGGGCGCCGCGGACGATGATGGCGGCGTGGCCGGCCCCGGCGAACACCTGATTTACGAAAACACCCTCGGTATCAATACGGTCAACTTCCCCACCAACCAGCCGGTATCGGATGACATTTCCACAATCGCGCCGGATGGCTGCAACCTGACTCGATACAAGTTTAAGGTCCTGGGCAAGGTGCTCCCCGGCGGCGCAAGCGGACCCTATACCGTGACTTATGGACTCTACACGAATTGCCCGTTGGCGGTGGGCAGCACCAACGCCGTGCGCGACCTCGTGCGAATCCCCGGTACTGAGGGCGTGGTTACGTTCCAGAACGATTCTCCACAGACCATAGAGCACATTGTGGACTTTCTAACGCCGGTCGCCCTTCCCAATAACGTCTACCTTTCGATTCGATTCAATCGAAGCAATTGTGGAACTGTCATTGGTGCGCCGGCCATGACCGGGTTTTCCGGAGATATCTGGGACTTCCCGGGCTTCCCTTGCAACGGGTTCCTCGGCGGATTCCCACAGCTTCCACACGCCAGCTTCTGGCTGCAGATGTACGGCAGCACGAGTTGTACGCCGGCGTTTTCGGCCTACAAGTGCCAGAGACCTTCCGGCGGGCAGGCGCTGATCGGGGCGAATGTTCAGGGAGTCGATGACATCAAGCTCATTGTAAATAACTGCCACATGGTGGGTTATGAGGTCGTGGTAAAGGGTGTGGGTTTCTATACCTTTGACCTTCGCCGCGACTGTGACGGCTCAGTCGTTCCCGGAACGGAAAGAACGTTTCAGGTCAACGCCAGTACGACGCCGCTGCTACAGGTGGCGCGATTTACGTTTGATCCGCCCATCATTCTGACCACCGACCGTTTCTTCCTGGGATTCAAGTGTACTTCCAATAGTTCCGGCATCATCGTTGCGGGCATACAACCGATTATTGGTGAAAGCTCGGAAGACTATTTCACCGTTGGACTGGAAGGATGTGCGCCGGTTCTCCCCATTTCGGGAGTGCATGGTGCGGTAAACCTTGCAATTACCTGTTCGGGTGCTCAGCCCATCGGCGCATGCTGTGATCCCCATATGACCGAGTGCAATGCTGGTCCCGACGTGGGCAAGCGTTGTGCATGCAATTCGACCTGTCAAGGCGGCGGAGCCAATGACGGCATCTGCTGCACGTCCAATTCGGAATGCACGGCTCCGGGGACCTGCACTCCGGTTTGCGCGGCGCCGGGATCGTGCGAGTCGGTCTGCCGTCAGACCACCGAAATCAATTGTCCATTCCCGCCTCGCGGTCAGGAACAACGTCCGCATTGGCAGATCGGCGATGCCTGTATTCCTGATCCTTTCGGAAACAATCCCTGCGGCGTGGCGGCCTGCTGTCACCTCAAACCCAATCCCGACAACCCGAACATTCTCGATGAAGTGTGCGATAACATGACCAAGAACCAATGCAATGCGGCGGTCCCGACGGACAAGGCCAGATTGTGGCAGCTTGGTGAATATTGCGGTTTGAACGCCCAGGTTTGTCCGCGCAATGCCTGCCTTGCCCGGGATGGGTCGTGCTATATCGCACACAACACGGCGGGTTGCTCAGACCCATTCTGTTGCAGCGACATCTGTGCCATTCCCGGTCCGGCGGCGGCATTCTGCTGCAATACGGCCTGGGATGCCACGTGCGTGACCTTTGCCGAACAGTATTGCCCGCAGGCGCCGCCCAATGATCAATGTGCTCCGGATTTCCCGGTTCGTGGTTTTGAGGGCGCTCTGGCCATTCCGGTTCCCGGCAGCAAGTCGACCAGCAACTTGAAGGCCACCGAGAGCATTCTCGACTCCGGCTTCTGCTGTAACACCGGAACGGGCGTATGCGTTGGGGAGCCCGATGCCGGTGCGCCATGCATCGTGAACACCGATTGCCAGAGTGGTCAGTGCTCGGAACGAACAGACGATCCCGGCGCACCAGCACTGGGTACTATCTGGTTCAAATTTGTGCAGGGAGCGGGCACCTCTGCAGGCATAAGCACCTGCACCAGCAACGCTCCGGCGCTCGACTCGGTTCTGCAGGTATTCGAAGCGAATGACAATACGACTCAGCGGACCGCCTGCGACTCGCTTACCGTGATCGGCTGCAACGACGACACCGTGAACTGCGGATCGTCCAATCGCAATTCGCGTGTTTGCCTGCGGAATCTGACGCCGGGCAAGACCTATTACATCATGCTGGGGGCCAAGACGGATACCCGTCGCGGTAATTACACTGTGACCATTTCGACATCGTGCGCAGGCGGTTCTCCCGCGAGCGATCCGGTCCCGAATGACTATTGCCGCAACGCGACCGCGATTACCGATCTGACGCCCAACGATCCCCTCGTGGTGCCGTTTGCCATCGGTCGCTTCTGCCTGAGTGGGCCGGGCGCCGGCAGGCCATGCACCTCAGATACCGATTGCAGGGTATGCAGTGGCGGCGGCAACGCCGGTCAGCCCTGTACGTCAACCAGCAATTGTCCGAATGGAACGTGTCCGACTCCTGCCGCCGGCACATGCCCGTCGGCCGGACCGACGTTTGAGTGCCCGCCTGCATCGTGTTCTCCGGGGGCACGGGAAGACGTGTGGTTCAATTACACGGCCACCTGTACGGGTGAGGCGGCCTTCTCGACGTGCGGGTCAGGCAACCCCAATACCAACATCGCCGTGTATGAAGGTTGCACGACGTGTCCGACGATTTCTGATAACACCGGATTCATGACAAACGGGTGCAACGCAGATGCGAGCATCCAGGGATGCATCGAGCCGGGCCGTGTCGTGGTGAATGTGGTTCAGGGTCTGTGCTACAAGGTTCGCATCAGCAATCAGGATGGATTCGACGTAGCCGGAAACCTGACCATCACCTGCAACACCGGCGACTGCAACAACAACGGCATATTGGACGTGACGGATTTGGCGAACTGCCCGGCCCTCGATAACTCCTGCAAGGATTGCAACGGCAACGGCCGGTTGGACTTCTGCGACATTCGCGACGGAATTGAGCAGGACTGCCAGCCCAACGGCAGACCGGACTCGTGCGACATCAGCCTTGGAGTTTCGACTGACTGCCAGCCCAACGGAATTCCGGACTCGTGCGACGGCGGAACCGGTGGAAACTGCACGCAATGCACGGGAATTGCCGGGCCCAAATGTACAATCGATTCGCGACGACCGTTTCCTCCAAATGCTCCCGGGACGCCAAGCACTGACGCTTTTGTGAAAATGGACTTCGCCAATGGCTGCAATGTGGCAGGTGCTGTGCCCGGTGATTTCACAGTGGCTTGTAACCCGGTTGGTGCTCCGTGTCCATCCATCACAACGGTGAACGTCGTCGGTCAGTTGGTGACGGTAAATCTGAGCACGCCAATTCCTGCGGGTAAATGGACATGCGTTACGCACACGGCAACCAACGCTCAAGTTTGTGCGGGTAGTTTGCCGGCGGACTGCAATGCGGACCGCACAGCAAGTCCTGCAGACGTTATCAAGCTGGTCGATCATCTGAATGGTGTTGCGGTACCGCCCTTGACGATTGATCATTGTGATATGGATCGCAGTGGAGTCTGTGCGCCGGCCGACATCGTAACGCTTATTGACTTGCTCAACGGAGCCAACTCATTTGGTGTCTGGAACGCCAAGACTTTGGCGGTTTGCCCGGCTCCATGACAATGGTGAATGAAATAACCGCGGTTCGGCTCGCTTCCTTGACGCCGATTTGAGTTAACGGGCCGGCCGCTGTAGGAAAAACGAAAACCCCGTGTTCGACGCTGTGTCGGACGCGGGGTTTTTCATTGCAAGTTCAGTCGATTAGTATCCGGCATTGGAGAAGTAGACCCCCCTTGGTCCCCCCTTGTTAAGGGGGGAGGCTGGCGCGTCCTTCGATCGTCGTCCTTCAGTTGTCGTTGATCCATACTCATGTCGCACGAAGAATCATTACGCACGCAGCGCCTCAAGAAGCGCGACGCACTCACCGCCCTTGGCGTTGATCCCTACGGCGGGCGGTTCGAAGGCGCACTTGCATCGACCGAAATCCGGCGGCTGGCCGAGCCGCTGGCGATTGCCATCGGCGAGCGGGCCGACCTGCGCGGACGCGTCGCGGGCCGCATCGTGCTGCTGCGGATCATGGGCAAGCTGGCCTTCGCGACCATCCGCGACGAAAGCGGCACGCTGCAACTGGGTATCAGTAAGGCTGAGGTCGGCGAGCAGGGCTGGGACGTGCTCCAGCAGCTTGACTTGGGCGATTGGCTTGGCGCGGACGGCGTCGTTGGCAAGACCAAGACCGGCGAGCTCACACTCTGGTGCGACAAGCTCACCGTGCTGGCCAAGACGCTTCAGCCTCCGCCGGAGAAGTGGCACGGCCTCACCGACGTGGACCTGCGTTACCGTCGCCGCTACGTCGATCTCTTTGCCAATCCCGACGTTCGCGAAGTCTTCAAGATGCGCGGAGAGATCATCAAGGCCATCCGCCAGACGCTTTTTTCGCATGGGTACCACGAGGTTGAAACGCCGGTGCTGCAACCGATCTACGGCGGGGCGGCGGCCCGGCCATTCACCACGCACCACAACACGCTGGATATGAAACTGTATCTGCGCATCAGCCCGGAACTGTATTTGAAGCGGCTGCTGGTGGGCGGGCTGGAACGGGTTTTCGAGATCAGCCGCAACTTCCGCAACGAGGGTATCAGCACGCGGCACAATCCCGAATTCACCATGATCGAGTTGTACGAGGCCTATGCCGACTACAACGTGATGATGGAGCGAACAGAGCAGATGGCGGCGGCGGGCTTTGCGGTTTCTGCACGCCAAGCCATTCCGCGTCGCTTGCGGGAGATGGAAGGCGAATGCCAACGCCTGGCGTCGGAAAAAAGCGAAGCGGAGGCGGCTGAATTTGCCGCTGCTGGTCATTTGGAAAGTTATCGAAGGGCCGCGGCCGGAATCGAAACCGGCAAACTGACCGGAGTCTATCACGGGCAGGTGATCGACTTCACCCCGCCGTGGTCACGCCGGAAATATGCGGATTTGCTGCGTGAGTACGCCGGCGTCGGAATGCACGATCGCCAGGCCGTCACCGACAAGGCAAAGGCAGCGAGAATTCCTACGACAACCAAAGAGGGTCAACCAAAAGATCACGACGTGCTGGTCAACGAACTTTTTGACCACTTCGTCCAGCCGGAACTGATTCAACCGACGTTCGTCTACGATTATCCCGCGGCGATTTGCCCACTCACGCGGCGACATCCGGACGACCCCAACATCGCCCTGCGCTTCGAGGCCTTCGTCGCCGGGATGGAACTCGGCAACGCGTATACCGAACTCAACGACCCTGAAATTCAGCGGAAGACGCTGGCGACGCAGGTGGCCGGCGAGGGCGACGAAACCATGGCCGTCATGGACGAGGATTTCATCACGGCGCTCGAATACGGCATGCCCCCGGCCGGCGGGCTCGGCGTTGGCATCGACCGTCTGGTCATGCTGCTCACCGACAGCCCCAGCATTCGCGACGTGATTCTCTTTCCTCTCCAGCGCCCGCAAGGGTGATTGGTTGCGATATGACTCCGGGCAGTGCGCATTCGGTCTGCCTCCATCCGTTCGACTGCAACGTCATTGTTGGCGGGCGCGCAATCGAAGGCGTCCTCGACAATGGCGTGCAGATTTGCGATACGGGAGTTGGCGAATTTCTTCTGCCCGTGGCGCTGCAAACTGCCGCACACCGACTGCGCAAGCCGTGCGAGGCTCCGTGGGGCAGCTACCTCATAGCCGACGCCCGGTCCGGGCAAATCGTCGGCGTTTGCGCCTTTGTGGATGCTCCGAATAATGGCGAGGTGGAAATCGCCTATTATACCTTTCCTCCCTACGAAGGTCGCGGATATGCCACCCTTGCTGCGTCGGCGATCACGGCCCTGGCGATGAAGTCGCCGCTGGTGCGAACCGTCATTGCCCACACGTTGATGGAAACCAATGCGTCCACGCGCATACTGACCCGGTGCGGATTTGTGCAGACCGGCCAGGCAATCGACCCCGACGAGGGAACCGTGTGGCGGTGGGAAAAGCCAAGGCCGAAATTGCCGGCGCAATCAGGCTGAATGCTTTTCCCGCTTGCGGAACAAGCGGGGATTCCTCTGCATGAAATTCTGCACGCCGTCAACGACGAAGGAGTATCTTCCGGATCGGGAATAGGCGTAGCCCAACAGGGCGACAGCGACCGCACCGGCCAGATCCACGATGAGGTCCTGCATGGTGTCGGTGACGCCGGTTTCGTGGCTCATCATGTTGACCTGCGGCCAGAAATAATCGACGGCAAACTCAAAGATTTCCCAAACCACGCCAAGGAATGCGGCAAAAGTCACGGCAAAGAAGCAGACGAAGCCCGGTTTCATGCCGCGCGGGATATGATCAGTCTGGTTGAGGATGAAGAGCATGATCCAGCCCACGATGCCAAGCAGTACGCCCGAAGTCGTGTGCAAAACCATGTCCCACCACCAGAAGCGGTAGTAGAAGTCTCTCGCGGAGCCAAGGAAGAAGGAAAGGAAAATGAACGCGGCGGCGATGAGTTGGAATTCCGGCGGGATGTAGATTCGGTGTCGGCGCAGAACGAAAGAAGGTACGACGATGAGTCCGATTACCGCGAGCGTCAGGAAAGCGTTTTCCCAGTCGCCCTTCAGGAGAAAGACGATGAAACCTACGACCAGCCACGCCTGGATGACAAGCGTGAGGTTGCGATAGAGGCGCTCGTACCGGGAATTGTCGTGATTCATGTGGAAAATCCCAAGTTGACGTTACCATATCAGGTGTGAAGTGACGAGCAAAACGAGGTCTTTTCAAGTCGATTGGAATGGCGGGAGCGAGTGGAGTTTTCGCATGATGAGTTGCGTTAGCCCGGTGGGAGTGCGACATGACAGATAAGCCCCGCGATGTGGATTCCATTGTCCTTGCTGCCCGCCAAATTTCGGATGGTTCGCAGCGAGCCGCCTATGTGGCCAGCGCATGCGGCGGGGATCGGGCGTTGCGAGAACGTGTCGAACGACGGCTGGCCGCCGAAGAGGTACACAACGTTCCGAGTTCAGCAGAAACGGTGGCGGCACCGAGCGGATCGAGGGGGCATCTGTCGTCCTCCGCGGGGGCAGCGGCATTGCCGTCGTCTGAGAAACCCGGCGCGATCATCGGCCATTACACCCTTCTTCAAAAAATCGGCGAGGGCGGATTCGGCGCGGTGTACCTGGCGCAGCAGCGCGAACCGGTGCAGCGGAGCGTCGCGTTGAAAATCATCAAATTGGGTATGGATACCCACGATGTCATTGCGCGGTTTGAACAGGAACGGCAGGCACTGGCGGTGATGGATCATCCCAACATCGCCAAGGTGCTTGACGCGGGCGCGACAGACACGGGACGGCCCTACTTCGTCATGGAGTACGTCAAGGGCATACCGATCACGGACTATTGTGACAACCAGAACATGTCGATGCGCGATCGCCTCAACCTCTTCATGCAGGTGTGCAGCGCCGTGCAGCACGCACACCAAAAAGGAATCATTCACCGGGATATCAAGCCGAACAATGTTCTCGTGACCCAACTTGACGGCAAGCCGGTCCCCAAGGTGATTGACTTTGGCATCGCGAAGGCCACACAACAAAAGCTGACCGAGCACACCATGTTCACCGGGTACGGCCAGTTCATGGGCACGCCGGCCTACATGTCGCCGGAGCAGGCCGAACCGCTCGGGTTGGATATCGACACCAGGAGCGACATCTATTCGCTGGGCGTGATGCTGTATGAACTCCTCACCGGCGCGACACCCTTCGAGATGAAGACGCTTCGCAACGCGGCTCTGGACGAAGTGAAACGCATTATTCGGGAGAATGATCCACCAAGGCCCAGCACCCGCCTCTCCACGCTCGGCGAAAATCTTTCCGATGTTGCGAAAATGCGCGGCGTGGAGCCCCGGAAACTGGGCACGGTGCTTCGTGGTGATCTCGACTGGATCATCATGAAGGCCATCGAAAAAGACCGCACCCGCCGCTATGAGAGCGCGACGGAATTTGCCCGCGATATCGAACGCTACCTGAATCACGAACCGGTCACAGCCGGGCCTCCGTCGGTTTCGTATCGACTGCAGAAATTCGTGCGTCGCAATCGAACAGGTGTCGCCGCCGCCGCGATCGCCTTGTTCGCACTCATCGGTTTCGCTGTGACCATGGCCGTGCAGGCGAAACGGATTGCAGAGGAACGCGATCGTGCCAATTACGAACGAGAGATGTCGGACCGTGTCGTCGAATTTCAGGGCGACATGCTTCGCACAATCAGCCCGCTCAAGCTGGGAGAAAGCATCGCCGCGGACCTCCACAGTCGCATTGATGCCAAGATGTCTGCGGAAGGTGAAGCGGACGAACAACGACAGGCCACGCTGGGCTCGCTGGATGCGACTCTCGGCAAGATCAACCTCACCGATACGGCTCGCAACATTCTGGACGTCAACATTCTTACGCCCGCCTCGCAGGCCATCGCGAAGAAATTTGCGAACCAACCCCAGGTCGAGGGCCGTCTCCAGCATGCACTTTCCCTGACTTATCTGACACTGGGCTTGCCCGAAAAGGCTCTTGCCCATTCGCAGAGCGCTCTGGACGTGCAGCGAGCAAGTCTCGGCGAGGAGCACCGCGATACGCTGCGAACCCTCAGTCTTCACGCCATGAAC
Source organism: uncultured Phycisphaera sp. (assembly GCA_964501365.1). Lineage (GTDB taxonomy): Bacteria > Planctomycetota > Phycisphaerae > UBA1845 > UBA1845 > CAZAMB01. The sequence continues at coordinate 58,590 of CAZCST010000004.1, forward strand.
CTTTGGGAACTCGATCGCACCAGGGAAAGCGGTGAAATCCTGCGCAAAGCCGTCCCCAGATTCGAGAAAGCGTTTGGACCGGAAGATCCCGACACCCTGCATGCAAAGATGTGCCTGGCCGTTCTGGATGTTCATAAGGGCATGGGCGCTGAAGCGCGCAAGCAGTATGAGGAGTTGCTCAAAGTCCAGGAGCGGGTGCTTGGGCCCGAACACTCAGACGTCGCCTCGACCCTGATGAACTTTGGGATCGTCCTGATCAATCAGCATCTCAATGAACAGGCCGTCCCTCTCCTCGAGCGCGCAGTAACCATCAACCTCAAGCTGCACGGTCCGGATGACCACAGCACGCTTTTTGCCGCGCAGAAGTTGGCGGCAGCTTACGCAGCCTTGGGACGATTTGACGATGCCGCCAGGCTCCAGCTCGACGCCATGCAGCGGATCGAGCGCACCAGCGGCTCACGTCATCCGGATACGATTGAAGCCATCATCAACCTGGCCGGCCTTTACAAGGCCAAGGGCGATTTTCAAAAAGCCGAGCCCCTCGCCCGCAAGGCGCTGGAGTTAAACCGCGCGACTGTGGGTGACTCGCATCGCGACACCGTGAACGCCATGACCGACATGGGGATCATCCTTGGCATGCTCGGTCGCCACGCCGAGGCCGAACAATACCATGTCGAGGCCTACGAGCGAACGAAAGAAGCGCTCGGAGCGGATCATGCGACGACGATGGATAAGCTTAACAATCTGGCGGTCCATTACTGGTATCTTGGACAATTCCAAAAGGCATTGGCCCTGTTCGAAGAGAGTCTCGCGGGGATGGAGCGGCGCTACGGCAAGGACAACATTGAGACCACCTTCGCGATGAGCAACCTCGCCATCATTTACACAAAACTCGCGCGGCTTGATGAGGCACAGGCGATGCTCGACAGGGCGCTGGCCATTCGCACCAAGGCATATGGACCCAATCACACCAGCACACTCGAGACGCAGGCCAGCCTGGCAATGTTGTATTTCGAAAAGCGGGAGTGGGAAAAGGCCGAACAAGCCTATGTCGAGCTGAATATTGCTCGCAGCAAGCTGCTCGGTCCCGATCACCCCTACGTATTCGAGACGACGTACAACCTGGCACTGGTGAAGGAGAAGCTCGGAAAAAAGGAGGAAGCGGAAAAGCTGCTGGCCGAGTCTCTTGAAGGGCGCCGACGCGTCGTCGGAGCGAACCATTCTGAAACGCTCGATTCCGCCACGGAGCTCGCGCGAATGCGATTTGAGGCCGGTCGCCCGGAGGAAGCGCGTCCGCTCTTTGCCGAGGTTATTGCCGCGCGGCGCGAGGCCGCATCGGCGGATGGCGCCTCAGCGGCCCAGCTCAATGCCTGTGCTCTGCTCTTGTTGGAATGTCCGGCCGAAGACCTACGCAATCCGGCTGACGCGCTGAAATTTGCGGAGCAGGCAAACGTCGCGACCGACAATGGTGATCCCACCTTTCTCAACACGCTGGCCCGCGCGCTGTTTCGAACCGGTCAGGCCGAGAAAGCCGCCGAGACCCAGAAGAAGGCTATCGCGCTACTTCCCCAGGCCTCGCCCACTCGCGCCGAATATGAAGAGCGGCTTGCAGAGTATGCGACCGGAGGGAAGATCTGACGATTAACGTATGGTGAGTCCGGTGATTTGGGCTTCGAAGACTAGGCGGCCATCGCGGACGCCCTGGGTGTTGGAGATGATCCGGCGCGAGCGGTAGTCCACTCCCACACAGAGCAAGTAGAGCCGCGCCGGCGGAACAACGGTGTCGCGGAATTTGCACTGCTCAACCCCTCCGAAGCCGAGGAACTCATTGTTCCCGGCGAGCTTGGCCAGCACGGCCGAGCTTTGGGCAGCCATCTCCAGCATAAGGACGCCGGGCAGCAGCGGCCGGCCTTCCACGTGAGCCTTCACCCACCAACTCTGCGAGGTGATATCTACAAACGTGATGATCCGCTGACCGGGCAGATCGTACATGCAGACACCATCGAGCACCTGAAATTCGTAGCGGTGGGGGAGGTGTTCGTAGATTTCGCGCTTGGTCATGACGACGGCGCCGAGGTCAACGGTGTCAAGGTCGATGAGTAATGGAGGAGGCAAGGCAAACTCCAAAGGCACTGCGCAGAGCAGTTCCAGGTTTCTCAAATGCAGCGATTTTTGTGAATGCCGTTCATCCGCGCGAACGGACGTTCGCGGCTCGCTTTGGCTCGGCGCGGCCTCGACTCTGCGTCACGCGGCGTCGGTCGAAGTGGCGGAGGAGCGGACTTCGAGGATTTTCTTGCGGACGTTCTGGGCCATTTCCTTGATGTCCTGCATGGACTTGCGGACTCGGGTTCCTGCGGCCTTGTTTCCGCCGATGGCCTTGTTGATGTCTTCCGCCGCCTGATCCACCAATTCCTTGAGTTTTTCGTATTCCGGCATCATGGCAATTCTCCAATGGTCACCGCTTGACTGCCCGGCGGATGAATCAAAAAGTCCGTGGACCGTCATGCAACGCTGTTATTGTACGGCGCAACATCGGCGCGCGCAGGATAGAAACATGATTTTTAGAGCGAAAACAACGATTTTCGGCCAGTTCAATGCTTCCTATGATTCCCATGTTTCCTATTATCAAATTTGATGAACAAGCGGAATTGTTATCTATGAAGCGGTCTGCTCAGCCGGGCCGATATGTCCCAAGCCTGCCCGGAGGTGGTGGGTTTTGAAATTTGAGTCGCACTCTGCATCGGAGTGGTCGGGATGAAGCCACGAACGATCGGTCATGCCTTTTTGGTGGGGGCGTATTGCGCTCGCATCGTGCTGGCGGCTGAACCGCAGGAAGTTTCTGTAGTCCACAGCACCGTCTTCGATATTGAATACAAGGTGAATGAGGCGGCACTTCCGTTGGAGTCCGTACGGCTTTGGTATACGACGGATGGAGGGGGCACGTGGACCGAGTTTGGTCGGGATGAAGATCGAATATCGCCGATCCGATTCCGCGCGCCATCCGAGGGGGTGTACGGGTTTTATTTCGTGCTCGCCAATTCTTCCGGGCCTTCGAGTGCACCGCCCGCCAAGTCCGCGAAGCCGCAGCAGGTCGTGTTGGTTGATTCCACGCCGCCGTTAGTACAACTCCACCAGGTTCGCGCGGTTTCGAGTGTGGACGAAGTGACCGTTCAGATCCGCTGGGTTGCCGTGGATGGCTTTTTCCCTCCCCGACCCATCGAGATTCTCTATGGTCCTTCACCTGAGCAGGCGACAAATCGAGCCACCGTCGAGCCAATCGCCAATACGGGAATGTTTGACTGGCGCGTTCCGCCGGAAGTCACTGGATCAATCGCGTTGAAGGTCGCCGCGACCGACCGGGCGGGGCAGCGGTCGGAGAGTGATGCGCAGTGGGTGGATGTAACCGTTTCCAAGCCGGCCCCGCCAGTGCAAGCGGCCACGAAACTCACGGCGTCGACCATGGACATGGACGATGCCGCGCTGGCCGGCTCCCAACGAGGCAGGGAGCGAGCTGCACAGTTATTTGCCCAGGCGCTGGAGGAGGCAAAAGGCGGCCAGTTGGCAGGGGGCGTCTCGCGGCTTCGCGAGGCGGTGAAGCTCGATCCGCAGATGACGCAGGCTTTTGCCGAGATGGGGGGCATGCTCTATCTTCTGGGCGATCTGGACCGTGCGTCCGGGGCGTATGACATTGCATTGAAGCAGCAGGCCAACCATCGTGATGCGCTTCGCGGATTAGCCCGGATCCATGAGCGAAGAGGGCAGATGGCGGCGGCCGCGGAAAAGCTGCAAACGATCTTGCGATACAATCCAAAGGACGCGGAAGTCTGGCTGCAACTGGGGGATGTGGCGGTGCATCAGGGCGATGAACTCCGGGCGAGGGAATGTTATTTGCGGGCCTCGCAAATCGATCCGCAGGCGGCGGCGGTTATTGCGGACGCGAAACAACGATTGGCACTGATGGCAGAAGTTTCGCGTACCGGGAAGTAGCAAGAGAGCAGAGAGTGGAAAGCGGAAACACAGAGAACGCAAGCCGTGTGATTCCGGCTTGACTTGAAACGCATATCGCCATGAGCAAGAAGCCTTCATCCCATGAATATTCGTTTCCTCCTGTGGTGGCGATCGTCGGGAATGAACCGTTCCTGCGGAGCGAAGCGCTGGTTCGCGTACTGGAACCGCTGCGGGCGGAAATGGGCGAACTCGGGGCGATGCGCTTTGAAGGGGATCGTGCGACGGCGGCCGATGTGCTTGACGAGGTTCGTACGCCTTCTTTGCTCGGCGGACGGCGGGTGGCGATTGTCGAAGATGCGGACGAATTCATTTCCGCGAATCGGGAAATAATGGAGCGATATTGCTCCGCGCCCGCGGCCGATGGCTTGCTGATTCTCATATGCAACAGCCTGCCGCGTAACACAAAGCTCTACAAAATCATTGATTCTGGTGGACAGATTGTCATCTGTGAAACGCCCAAAGGGCCGGCATTCGGCACGTGGATCTTGCAGCGTGCGTCTGCGGTTTATGGAAAAACGATTGCGGGTGCGGCCGTACAGAATTTGAGACGCTTACTGGGAGATTCGGCGGGCTGGATCGATGCGGAGCTGGGAAAGCTGGCGTCGTTTGTCGGCGAGCGCAAAGAGATCACACTTGCCGACGTGAACGAACTTACCGATCAGCGCCGCGAGGAGAAAGTCTTCCGAATCATCGATGCGATGGCCGAGGGAAACGCCGCCGAGGCTCTGGCTCTTTGGGACCAGGTTCTGTCGACGGATCGGGCGGCGCCGGGGCGGGCGATTGCCGGCCTGGCCTATAAGGTCAGGCAGATGATCGAGGCATCAGACGAACTTGCCTCAACCGGACAGGTGTATAAGTCGGCCACGAAAATGTTCATGGATGCGTCGGATTTGCGTCGCCGCCTGGAACGTGTGGGCAAGGCACAATGGGTGGCCCAGCAGCGCGACTTGCTGGGGGCGGACCTCGCCGTGAAGACCGGCCTTTCAAGTCTGCCGCTGGCCATCGAGCAATTCATCGTCAAACATTCTATGGAGCCTGCGCCGCGAGCGCGGGAGGCTAGGAGGGCCTCATGATCATTGGAACAGGTGGATGTAACTGGGCCGGCTTTGGCCGGCGAATGCAGCACGTCTTTGTCCGAAGAAATTGTGCATTGCAATGGGCGACTTTGCTGGCGTTGTCGGGTTGTGTAACTCCCCCAACGGACGGGAAAAAGGTCAAGGCATCCAAAGAAGTATCACCCCCTGTCGCGGCTGAGCCAAAAAAGGAGGAGGAGCCCGCGCCGCAAAAGCCCGAAACACTGGCCGCGGTGGAGGATTTTCTGTCGCGGACGCAGGAATACCGGCTTCCGGTGAAAGCAGAGGCCACAAAAATCGTTCAACCGGCAACTCCGCTTCAGAGTGCAACGACGATTCAACCCCCTCCAAGTCCAGCCCAGGCTGTGCCGGCACCAAAGGATGCGGCCTATGCCAATGCCCAGATTTCCATAGGCGATGTTACGCCGCCGCCGACACCGCCGGCGATTCCGGCAGTGGAATCGGTGAGCGTACGTAGTTCAGCGACCAAAAGCACGTCGTTGCCAAGTTCGGCGAAGCCGGGAATGGCGAACAGCGCGTCGGAACTTCAAGCTATTGAGCGCAATGACGTGACAGAATCGTTGGTCGCGTCGCTGAAAGAAGAACTCAAGGCGAAAAAGGACGTGGCTACGGAGTGGAAACTTCGAGGGCTTTTGCTTTCCCTGGATCGCACCGCGGAAGAATCGGCCGTCGGTGACAATTCCCCTGCCGAATTGAAGGGTGTACTTCCGGCGTGGGGGGCCGCATCGTCCGCCATTCGGGAATTGCTCAGAAATCCGGGGCAGGACACGGATGCCGCCCTGGAGCGAGTCGACGCGCTTCGGGGAACGCTGGCAGTCCGAAGCAATCCTCACGTGAAAAATGTTGCGATGTGCCGGAAGGTGCTGACGTACGGTTCCTATGAGGAGATGGCTCCGGAGGATTTGGTATCAGGTCGATCGATTCAAACCATTGTGTATGCAGAGATCGAAAATCTGAGGGCGGCGGCAGAGTCGAAAGGAAGCTATGAAACCCGCTTGTCGACGCGTCTCGAGGTGATGACTTCCGACGGAAAATCCATGTGGCAGCGTGAAGAACCTGATGTGGTGGACCGTTGTCGGAGTCCGCGTCGGGACTTTTTTGTGGCCCAACGGATCACATTGCCGCCGACGCTGCCCGTGGGCAACTATGTGCTAAAATTCAGTGTGGAGGATAAGGCAGCCGGAACGATGGCTGAATCATCGGCATCGTTTGAAATAAGGTCGCCGGTTTCGGTTGCGAAGGGGCCGTGACAGCCATTATTGCCGTTAAAATGGGTAAACGCAGGAAATATTTTCTCGCACAAATTTTGCGATTCAGCCGAAACAAGTCGTTGACTAGGACAGGAGAGGGCCATAGTATTCGCCTTCGAAGTTAGTGGCGAGTCCTGAAAGGCGCAAGGGACTTTTCCAGAGTTGGGCATTTTTAGTTGTCGGTTAGTGCAGTTGTTTCCGTGGCCGTGTGGCGCGTGGCGCGGGAATGCACCTGCATGAGTCGAATTTGTTTTTCTTTCAGCCCGTAAGTGAGTAGTCCAAGGGCGCGTTGCTTTTGGGCTGAGGCGGGTGGAGTGTTTGTAAGTAGATTGGAGTTAATTACCATGAAGCGTGGACGTATTGGTCGTACCTTGGCGTTGGGTCTTTTCGCTGCCTGCGTATCTGTTCTGAACACCGGTTGCATCGATAAGATCGGCCAGAACATTCTCGTTGGCTTCGGTTTCTCGCTGGGCGCTCTGCCGGCAAACATTTTAGGCGACTGGGTGTTGACGAACTTCCTCGGCGGTGGCGACACCACGACCCCTGCCTAATTTTGTAGGCTTTGATTCACCAAACGACCTGAACTGTCCCACCGATCGCCCGCAAACTGTGAGCGAATTTCGGTGGGCGGTTCGGCAACATGTTGAAAGTTCGAATAGCTGGTTCAGGTCGCGGCGTGCGGATTGCGCAGTCCGCCGCTTGAAGGTAAAGGGCTTACTATTGTGGAGTTGACGACATGAAAAAGATTTTGTCCGTTTCCCTTGTATTGGGCATGACCGTTACGGTTCTGGCCCAAAACAAGAACGAGGTGGTCAAGAAAGAAACGACCACCGTGACAACCACGACTACGACGACCCCGACCAAGGGGTCGTACGATCTGCTCGGCCTCGAGACATTTAACTTCCTCGATGCCACAACGTTTACTGAAGGCGCGGTCGATCTGCGTATCGCCGGTCGATGGGTCCAGACGAAGAACAACGGTAATCCGTACACGGGCCAGGGCCAGTATGGCGTCCGTGAGGATGATGACGATCAGTTCATCCTGACCCCGGAAATCGTCTGGGGCGCCACGGAGCGATATGAAATGTTCCTGGCTGTTCCCACCTGGGTTTCTGGTGAGCCGAACGAAGGCAACTACGATTCCTATGTCGGCGGTCAATGGCGCCTGACGGACGTGCAGGAAACGACTCCGGCTGTGGCACTCGCATGGTCGATGCGTCTTCCGACCGGTGAGGGATCCAACGGACTCGACGGAACCCTCCGATTGATCCTCACCCAGGAATTTGAGAACGAAATGCGTGCGCATTTCAACATCTGGGGCTCTTCCGTCAACACGAACAACTACGATGCCCGTGATTTCCAATACGGCGCAGTGGTTGGTCTTGATGGTCCGCTCAATGATTGTGGTTCGCTCCGCTGGGTGTTCGACTACATGTACGAGATCAGCCATTCCAAGGGCTCCCAGACCACGGGCCTGCAGTACAACTATCCAATCACGCAGGACGTCGGTGGCGAAGAGCGAAACACGGCTGAGGCCGGTATCCAGTGGCAAATCAATGAGTGCAACAAGATTGGTTTCTCCGTCCAGGCTGGATTGGATCATGCGGAAAACGAGACGCCTGAAATTGGGGCGGTGATTACCTATGCCTACACCATTGGGAACTAACAAAGGCTGATTGCGGCCTTCGGGTTGCAAATTGTCTTCCCATTAGGCGGTTCCCTTGAAGGTGACGATTTGCCTTCGAGGATCTCAAAATCGAAAAGGCCCGGTTGTCGGATTCGGCAGCCGGGCTTTCTTTTTTTTGCGGGATACGTTCGTAATGTGCCGGTTGGTTTTCTAACTCTATTTCTGCCTGTCTGATTTGGTGCTTGCCGATTCCCGCGCGCTCGCCTAGATTCGGCCTGCCGCTTTCAGCGGGCCGCGATCGGCACGACCACCCCGTCGGCGTTCGCGCGATATGGATTCGGGGATACAACATCGAGTGCTCTATGGCCGCTAAGTCGGGTTCGAAAGATCGGGTTCGCGTTCTAATTCTCGGGGCAGCCGGGCGGGATTTTCACGACTTCAATGTCTTCTGGCGAAACAATCCCCGCTACCAGGTTGTTGCTTTTACCGCAGCACAAATCCCTGACATTGAGGGCCGCGTCTATCCAACGGTACTGGCCGGCAAGCGCTACCCCAAGGGCATCCCGATCGAAGTCGAAGCCAATATGACACAGATGATTGAGCGCCACGGCGTTCAACAGGTGACGATGGCCTATTCCGATCTTCCGCATGTCGAGGTGATGCACAAGGCGGCGATTGCCAATGCCGCCGGTGCGGACTTTCGCATGTTGGGCCCCCGCTACACCATGCTGAAGTCGAAAAAGCCTGTGATCGCGGTATGCGCCGTCCGGACCGGCTGCGGCAAGAGCCAGACCTCGCGGGCGGTGACTTCCGTGCTCAAGGGGATGGGCAAACGCGTCGCAGCGATTCGTCATCCCATGCCCTATGGTGATCTCACCAAACAGATTTGCATGCGATTCGCCGAGCTCAAGGACCTCGACAAGAACAAGTGTACCATCGAGGAGCGCGAGGAGTTCGAGCCTCACATCCGCGCGGGCAACGTGATCTACGCCGGCATCGACTACGAAAAGATTCTGCGTCAGGCCGAAAAAGAGGCCGACGTCATCCTCTGGGACGGCGGCAACAACGACCTTCCCTTCTACGAGCCGGATCTTCACATCGTCGTCGCCGATCCGCTGCGCCCCGGTCACGAACTCACCTACTATCCCGGCGAAACCAACGCCCGCATGGCGGACGTGGTGGTGATTAACAAGGTCAGTTCCGCCCGGCCGGAGGACGTGGACACGGTGGAACGAAACATCAAGTCGGTCAACCGCAAGGCCAGGATCATCCGCGCCAATTCACCCGTGACGGTGGATCGCCCCGACGATGTTCGCGGCAAGCGGGTGCTGGTCGTCGAGGACGGTCCCACCGTCACGCACGGCGACATGCCCATCGGCGCGGGCCATGTGGCCGCGCTGGCCCATGGCGCTTCGTCCATTGTCGATCCGCGCCTTACCGCAGTGGGGACCATTCAGAAGACCTTCGAGAAATATCCGCACGTCAGGGAAGTCCTGCCTGCGATGGGCTATGGCAAGAAGCAGATGCGCGAACTGGAAAAGACCATCAATGATTCCGATTGCGATCTGGTTCTGGTTGGGACGCCCATCGACCTTGGCTCGCTGCTAAAGCTGAACAAACCCTTCATGCGCGTGACGTACGAGCTCGCCGCCGAGGCCACCGAGGCTCTCAAACGCGAAATCAAACGCGCCCTGAAAAAATAGCAGGGCCGCGAACGCAATTCTGTCGAATGGTCCATCCATTGCTGCCGCGATGGGTGGGCCACTTGACTTATCGATGCCCTGCTCGAGAGCAGTGGCACACACCTTCGGAACCTCCAATCGCAACTGTTCGGTGGGAACGGAAACCATGCGTTGAGACTTATAAGCGGGTTCGTTTGGAAAAATACTGATTTCAGGATTGTGGTAGGTATACGTTTGGGTTCTGGATGTAGTGGCTCCATTCGTGAGCGCGGAGGAAGTTGGAGAGCTTTCGCAGATTCTGTCCATCACCCTCAATAACATGCAGGGCGCGCAGAGATTTGTAGCGATTTGCGATCAGGTGGTTTGATGTGCTGGGAATTCATGGCCCCAAGTCGGATAAGAGAAAAGGTGCATCAAACGGCAATGCACCCTACCCGGCTCGCTTCCTGAAGATTCATGGCCCGCCCACCGTCGCCATGAACTCGCCAAAATCATGGAAATCCAATTGGCCGTCGCCCTTTAGATCGAAGGATTGGCATTCTGCTGGTATGTCGATTTCAGTGCTAAGCCCGAAACAGTTTTGAAACACCGCGAAATCTTGCACGCTTTTCCGATTACGGACCACGTACACCTGCCTCGCGACCACCGCAAAATCCTCGCTAACGCTTACAGCATAGGAATCGTATAAGCCCATCATTCCGATGGTTTCAACCCATTGGTTGTTCCGGTTTTCAAACACGTAAGCCAGTGGGCTTCCACGTTTTGCCACCAAGGTCAAATTATCATCGATTGCAACCGCCGAACCGAATTGTGCAGAACGATGAACAAGCGACGGCGCCACTTTCTGCTGCTGTGACCAAGCGCCTTCGGGCTCGCGCTGGAATACGTATGCCGCACCGGAATTCGACTGAAACCCTGCATCATCCACGCCAATGGCACCGCTTACGATTCTGTCGCCACGAATCGCAAGCGAGCTTCCAAAGCCGTCGCCAGCCTGAGAATTGGATACCGTTAGGATATCCTCCGGCTCCCAGTGGTTCTTTGAGAATGAAAAGACGTGCGCCGCGCCTCGTGCGTCATCGGAATAAGGCGCACCCACCACGATGCGGCTGCCGTCGATGTCTACCGCGTATCCGAAACCCTGGTATGACACAGGGTCTGGAGATGTCAAGGTAGTATGAAAAGTCCAGACTCCTTGTTCAAATTCAAAGACGTGGGCCTTCTCCCAGCAGTCACCGGCGACAAGCACATCTCCTCTCACAGCCACCGACCTTCCAAACCCGTCTGCAAAAGGCGATTCCGGTTTTGGAGCGGTGAGTCTGGCTTCCTGCACCCAAGTGTCGTCCGCTGGATCGTCAAGTGTGCCTTGACTATTACGGCGAAAAACAAAAACCACGCCGAGGATGTCGCACGGAATATCAAAAAAAGGAGCCCCGGCAACGATAACGTCTCCATCCATTGCCACCGACCAACCCATGCGTGGCCAGTCACCTGTCAGCTTGGCTTGCTCGACCCAGTTGGGTCCGATACGTCGAAAAACATAAACGGCACCACCCCCAAATCCGGTGTTAGCCGGATCTCCGACCGCGATGAAATCACCGCTGATGGCTACCGATCCGCCAAAGGCATCGGTGGGCCCATCGCTCGGGGACAAGACCGCAATCGGCTCCAATCCAAACGCTGGCTTGCTTAGACAACCAAGCAGCATAAACAGAACCAGCCAAGTAGGGTGCATCGTCGTTTGATGCACCGCCTTTCCGGCGTTGAGGTTGACTTCATAGAATTCGAATCGCATCCGAGATCATCATCCTTCAACCGACCTCCCGCGTCCTGCCATCAGGACGTCCTTGATGCCGATGTCGCATACCCAAATCATACAACATGCCACGCTACTTACGATGCAAAATGGGCGAGGCTACGTACTGAGGCATGACGGTGCCTCAAACGGCGATGCAGCCAAGCCGACCTGGGCCATTTCTCCAAATAAACTCAAGTGTCGGACCGGCAGCCTTCCTACCTGCATGGCGAGTGATGGGTGCGAGGTGTGCTGTGCCCGAATCTCGAGGCTATTTCTTCCAGACCAGTCCGTTCCAGCTCAGGTAGGTTCCGGCGGGGAGGTTGTCCAGGATGCGGCCACGATCGTCAAAGACTCCGATGACGCGAAACTCGACCTGGTCGGCGGGGACTCCGGACGAAACGCAATCGTGAAATTCGATGTGGGCCGAGCTGTCGCGCGATATCTTTGACAGGTTCACCATGTAGGCCGGGCCGCGGTTGCCCTTGGAGAGACAGTTCCGCACGACGATATCGACAAAATCGCCGTATTCGGGCTCCACGTCGATGCCCGCTTGCGGCGACGTTCCGGCCGTGCCCGACAAGAGTGAATCCGCGATCAACAGGTTTTTTCCATTGAGCACGCTGATTCCCTGGCGGAAATTATCGTTGCAGGTGACGCCGAGGATCTGCACATTTTCGCAGGGCGTGCGCTGGGAAGCCGTAATCAAGGGCCCGATGTAAATTCCGTCGCCACCGCTGGATTCGTATCGCCCGCCGATGATTGCGATGTTCTTGCTGCCTCGAATGGTGACGACGTGACGCCACTCCGAGGATTTGTAGAGTTTTTCGTCCTGATAATCGTCCTTGCGCATTTTGAATGTGCATTCGTCGGCCTGGATGACGACATTCTCGACTCCGGCAATCACCACGAGTGCGTCGTCAATACCTCGAAACGCGCCCTTGGCGGCCGAAACCCGCGTGCCTGGAGCAAATCGCAAATTCAGGTTGGATCGCAGAAGCAGCGGCAGGTCGAGAACATATTCGCCGTAAGGCACGTCGATAGTCGCCCCGGGCCGGTCGACGATTGACTGAAGGGTGGGGGCCTTTGGAAAGCCGGTGGCGGATACCCTTGGCGCAGCCATGCCCACCGGTTCCGCCTGTTGCGCGTAAACCGTGGGAGAGCCTGTGCAAATTAGAAGGCCCAACACGAATCGGATTCGTGTGCGGTTGGGTTTGTGCACTTCGTGATTCCTTCAGCGCGCCTGCGATGATTCCGCATGGCCGGCGCGAACGGGCTTGCATACTCGTGACGTAGGTAACGATTATCTTGATGATGCCGGGCAGGACCGTTGTGCTTCCTTCACCTCGACGCTGCGGCATATCAGCCAGCTTACTGCTGCGAGTTATCATAGCGGGTTGTTTGGGGAAAATGAAGGGGGGCCCATGCAGAAATACTGATGAAAGGGGGCGATTGGTACACACTCCAGAAGCATCCAAAAGTCCAAAAATCCAAGTGAAGACGAGCTTAAAACGGAGAGTGGAAGCAGGTGGCCGAAATCGCGAGAGACGGGCTCTGGCCTTGGATTCGCCAGTCTTGACTTTGGATTGGTTTGGAAAAGTACGGTCTTTTGGGTTGTGGTAGGCATATGTTTTGGTGCGGAGTAGGGACGAGAGCCTCCACCGTTTCTGTCCATCACCTTGGATCGCAAGTGCTGCGCGAGGGGAAAGCTTGCGGTGTGCGATCAGGAGGTTGGATGCATTAAGAAATTGTGGTCTGTGTTTCTGTGGGGCTGCCGGGCACGACCGCGGTATTTCCTTTGCTTGGACGTCGCTTTAACCGTTCATGCCACCTTTATGCATGCAAATGTCGCGTCTTCCGAAATGACGACAGGTGGTGCGTCAAATCCCGCACAGAAGAGTCACCCAGAATCGCGCGGAATGCCATTTCCATATGAGGATGCTCGTGCCAGTCCATTGACCCTGCGCCGTTGCGGACTTATACACAATTGGAGAGCGTTGGCCGGAGATGTTGGCGCAAATTAAATTTCCGTGCCGTCCAGTTTGGATGCATTGCGTAACCGTGTGCGGCACTGAAACTCGTGCAGGCGGCGCACGCAACAACGATCGATCGTGTCTTGTTGGTGCAGACAGAAGAGTGTGAGTGGAAATCACGCCAGGGTTTTTTTATTTGGAGGTTTACAAGAGATGACGAGAACTGAAACATTGATTCGGTACGGCGCGTTGCTTTGTGTACTTGCATTTGTTCCGCTGAACATGGGCGGTTGCATTTTCCCAATTAGCGACGCCTGCACAGGCGTGGACACTGATGACGGTGATCCTTGCACGGCAGACGCCTGCGCCGTGACAAACGGCCAGCCCGTCGTTTCCAACACGCCGATTGCCAATTGTTGCGAAATTGCTGCCGACTGTAACGACGACAACTCATGTACGACGGATGCCTGCACCCAAATCGACGCCACGACCGGCGCCGGTACTTGTGCGCACGTTTCCATCGGTAGCGACTGCTGCAGCGATGACAGCGACTGTGGTGCCGGGAATGTTTGCACGAATGGAAACTGTGTTGCGGATAACACGAACGACAATGGCAACGGTAACGACAATACAAACGGAAATGACAACGGGAACACCAATGGTAACGACAACGGTAACGGCGGCACCGGCGATGCGCAGGCCGGCCAGACGTTTTACACTGCTAACGGTTGTGCAGGATGTCACGGCGCCGACGCGTCGGGTGGCGTAGGTCCCAACATCCAGGGTGAGTCCGCCGACGAAATCTTTAGCGCGCTCACTGGCGGCAGTCACCCCATCACAATTAGTACCCTGACCGAGCAACAGGCCGCCGACCTGGCCGCCTATCTGGCGACTTTCTAATTCGCGATTTTCCTGCCCTCGATTCAGGGTGGATGGCTGTACAACGAGGCGCTGCTGGAAAGCAGCGCCTTTTTTGCGCGCCGAATTCCGAGGGACGTTTTCCCGGTCGGCGGCAGCGTGCTCAATCAGTCCGGGTGGTTCGCTTTGCACATAAGCGATCAGCGGGCCGGCGGGGAACCCACCGGGCAAAGGTCGCCGCAAATAATCATAGGGCCTTGGAGGCAATGTCGCGGCGGAAGTGTGCGCCGTCGAAGTGGATGCGGATGACGGCCTCGTAGGCGCGGTGCTGAGCCTCGCGGATTGTGGGGGCCAGCGCAGTGATGCCGAGGACTCGGCCACCCGCGGTCAGCACGAGATGTTCGAGCATCTTCGTCCCTGCATGGTAAACGCTGACGTTGGGCAACGGGGCGGCGTCGAGGCCTTGAATGACTTTGCCGGAATCGTAGGGGCCCGGATAGCCCCCCGCGGTCATCACCACACAAACGGCTGCCCCTTCCTTCCAGCGGACGTCAGCGTCGGCGAGGCGGCCATCGACGACGGCCTCCAGCAAATCGAGCAGATCGACGTCGAGTCTCGGCACGATCACCTGCGTTTCGGGGTCGCCGAACCGACAGTTGAATTCGAGGACCTTGGGCCCGGCGGCCGTCAGCATGAGGCCGGCGTAGAGAACGCCGCGGAACGGTGCACCGTCCTGCCGAAGGGCGTCGACGATGGGCACGAAGACATCTCGCTCGACGATCTTGAGAATGTTGGGCGTGGCGATCGGGGTCGGGCTGTAGGCGCCCATGCCGCCGGTGTTGGGGCCGGTGTCGCCGTCGTTTGCGGCCTTGTGGTCCTGGGCGGATTCGAGGACGTAGATGGTGCGATCATCGATGAGCGCATGGACGGAAAGCTCCTGGCCTTTCAGGAGTTCTTCAACGACGACGGTGTTGCCGGCGTCGCCGAATTCGCGTTTGACCATGATGCGTTCGAGGGCGATGAGTGCGTCGGCAGGGTCGTGGCAGACGACGACGCCCTTTCCTGCGGCGAGGCCGGAAGCTTTCACCACCATGCCGGAGTCGCGCGAGGCGACGTAGACCCTGGCGTCTTCAAATCGGGTGAAGATGCGGGCCTCGGCGGTGGGGACGGAGGCGCGTTTCATGAGTTGCTTGGCGTAGGCCTTGTCGCCTTCGATGCGGGCGGCTTCCCTGGTGGGGCCGAAGATTCGAAGGCCCGCATTCTGGAATTGATTGACGATTCCGGCGCAGAGCGGGGCCTCTGGTCCGACGATGGTGAGGTCGATGTTCTGCCCGCGTGCGAAGGCGAGGAGGCTTGCGATGTCATCGGCGGCGATGGGAATATTTTTGGCTAGGGCGGCCGTGCCGGCGTTTCCGGGGGCGCAGCAAATGCGCGGAGATCGAGGCGACTTCGCAATAGCGGCAGCCAGCGCGTGTTCGCGTCCGCCGCTTCCGATGATGAGGACGTTCATGGATGCATGTTGAGGGCGGGAGTCGCGTGCGTCAAAGTGGAGTTTGGCTTGACACTCCACTGGTGGCGTAGTACGGTGCGATCTGAGAATGCGGGGTAGAGCAGTTGGCAGCTCGTCGGGCTCATAACCCGGAGGTCGTTGGTTCGAGTCCAACCCCCGCTAATGGCACAAGGCTCGAAAGGACCGTCAGTTATGGCGGTCCTTTTTTGTTGTTCACAGCGGCGGAAAAAGGCCAGGGAGCGTCTGGGGAGCGTTTGGGGCTGTCGAGCAACCCTGCAAGCAGCATCTGCTTAGGAAGAAAACTTTACCACAATACTCTACTCACCTCTGAAGCCGCGGCGTGGACTGTGAAGAGGGTTTTTTCAATCAGAAAGTGATGCCGATGACGGGCGGCTCGGAGAGGGGCCGATGCCGCTTCGCTTACGGGCGCGGGCCTGATGGGCGCGACGGTGATTCGGTCGGCAACGGCGGGAGTTCGGCGAGCTTGGCGCGGTAGGGCGCGGCGGTGTCTTCCTTACCCCACTTGGTATAGAGGTCAACCAGCCGGGCGAGGGTTTCGCGATAGTACACCAGCTTGCGGAATTGCTCACGGCTGAAAAACTCGTACGCGGCCAATAGGTGTGTTTCCGCCTCGTCGAAGCGTCCCAAAGCGGTCAGGCATTCGCCGTAATCCATATGCGATATCGCCAAGCTCCTTGGGTCCACCTTTGCTGCCGCCGCCAACTCGAAGAAGGACCTGAACAACTCTTCCCCTTCAGTTGCTTTTCCTTGGCGAAGAAGGCTCAAGGCGAGCGTCTCCTGAGTAGCGGGGAATAGGTCAGTGCTTTCTCTTCCGGACCTTTTCAGGGCATCCCAGGCTTGGCGAGCGATCGGCTCGGCGTCGGCCGGGCGGCCTGCACGGACCAAGGGGTCGGCGAAGGCGTTCTTGCTGAGCAGTGTGTCAGGATGCTCCTCGCCCAAAACCCGCCGTGAAGTCTCAAGTGCCGTTCGGGCAATCTCTTCGGCTTCGATGTACTTGCCTTGGTCGGTGAGCACCCTTGAAAGGTCTCGCATTCTGTCGATCGTGACGGGATGCTCTTCGCCGAGGACGCGACGTGACGATTCGAGCGCTTTTCGGGCCAGCTTTTCTTCCTTGGTGCCTCCACCGACCGATGCCAGACTAGACATGAAGCGTAATGTCTCAGGATGATCGTCACCGAGTGCGCGGCGCGAGGTCTCGAGGCCCTCTTGGAGCAACGATGCAGACTCCGTATCATTGCCTGTGTATTGAAGGGAGGTCGCAAGACACCTCATCAACTGCAGGGTGATGCGGTGTTCATTCCCCAGCTCCTTCCGGGCAATCTCTAGGCCATCTTTGGCGATCTTGGCAGATTCAACGTCTCTGTTCTGGTTGGAAATCGCCCTGGCAAGGCGGACGACAAGGGCGAGCGTTTGGGGGTTGCCTTCGCCCAGGACCCGTCGGGAAGTTTCCAAGGCAGTCCGGGCCTCCTTTTCCGCTTCGGCATACCGTCCCTGGGAGTTCAGCAGATACGCCAGCCACTGTTTGGCCGCCAGCGAATCGGGATGCTGCGGCCCGAGCACGGCGTCGAGCACGGTGGATGCGGTGGTGAGGTGTGGCTCGGCTTGATCGTATAGACCCAGGTTCGTGAGGGTCCGGCCGATGGTCATGCGGATGGCCGCGCCGAGGGCTGGCTGCTGGGCGAAGGCATGTGCTGCCCGCGCGGCGGCGGCGTCCAATGCGTCGCGCACGGTGAGCGTACTGCCCTTGGCTTTTTCCGGATCAGGCAGGGTCAGCATATCTTCGAGCAGGAAATCGCTGATAGCGGCAGCCTTGGCCTCGGCGGCCAATGCCCGGTCCCGTTCTTTGCGGGCGCTTACGTAAAGCGTGGAGCTGACCACGATCCCCACCGACAGAATTGCGAAAGTCGCGGCCAGCGAAGCCGCCAGCCCCCGATTGCGGCGGATGAAAACACGGAATTGATAGACAAGGCTGGGCGGGCGGGCGACGATGGCCTCTCCGGCCAGGTACCGCCGGATATCCTGGGCCAGCTCCAGCGCCGACTGGTATCTGCGGTCGCGGTCCTTTTCCAGGGCTTTGAACACCACCGTCTCGATGTCGCCGCGCAGACTCGCGTCGGTGGCGCTGAGGCGGGTGGGCATCTGCTCGCGAATAATGCGGGTGCTGTCGACGATGGAACGGCGGCTGACCTCGTAGGGGAGGTCGCCGGCCAGCAACTCGTAGAGCACAACGCCCAGCGAATAGACATCGCTGCGGATGTCCAGATCGTGCGGGTCGCCCTCGCACTGTTCCGGGGACATGTATTGAAGCGTGCCGACGAGTTGCCCGATGTCGGTCTGGAGGGTGGCCACGGCCAGATCAGAGTCGGTGCCGCGGGCCACGCCGAAGTCGATGACCTTCACGTCGCCGTGGGAGTCCACCAGGATGTTCCCCGGCTTCAAGTCGCGGTGGATGATCCCCTTCTGGTGGCCGTGGTGGACGGCGTCGCATACGTGGGCGAAGAGCTCCAGCCGCCGGCGATGGTCGAGCTTTTTGTTCTTAACGAAGTCGGTGATGGGGCGGGCGTTGGGAATGTACTCCATGGCGAAGTACGGGAGCTGCGCCCCGTTGTCGATGAATGTGCCCGCCTCGTAGACCTGGGCGATGCCGGGGTGGCGCAGCCGGGCCAGAATCTGCGATTCGTATTCGAAGCGCCGCAAGGCCGAGCGAGAAGCGATCCCCGCCCGCATGACCTTGATGGCCACTACGCGTCGTGGGTTTTCCTGCGTGCCCTGGTAGACGGTGCCCATGCCGCCCGAGGCCAGCATGCTCTTGATGTGGAAGCTGCCGATGCGATCCGGGATTCGGGTGTCGGCAGATGAGGGGGGCGTTACTAAGGACTCAGTGGGCGGGGGGCCGTCGCGTTCGGTCATAGTTCAGTCGCCAGCAATTCCCAAGGACGTGTGGCCAATTGCGCTCAGACGATGGTTCAACCGAGAGGATATCATATGCGCCGGGGGAACAGGATCAATCACCGTTTTCTTCAAATGGGAATGGTGCACGCGCAACTTTCGCAGAATATAGCGGTCCTTTTTCTTTGCTCACAGCGGCGGAAAAAGGCCAGGGAGCGTCTGGGGAGCGTTTGGGGCGGTCGATGTGCGAGGGCGCCCAAACCGGTCATCCGGCAGATGAGCCAGACGACCGTTTGGTCAATCGCTATGAATCATCTGCGGGTCTTTGTTGGCGGCTCACGAATGAGGACGAACTGCCGGTTGACGATGAAGTTCGAAGGAGTGAGCGTTTTGGGATCGTCCAGGTACCCCGCGCCGAAGATGACTGCCGGAGGAATGAGCTTGGCTGCCACGAAGTTGTCGAGACCGATCGGGATCAGCGAAGCCCTGTCGACGTTGAGTTCGGGCACCCTTGTGATGAGCCGATTTCCCGCTTTGACGGTCGTGGCCGTGATTTCCAATCCATCGTAGGTCACGATTTCGCCGCCCGCATCGTAATGTCCATAAAATCGGCCGCGGTAATCGCCGGCGTACTTTCCCCATTTCGAGCGCGGCAAAGTATCGTCCGGCGGTGGCCCGTCCGTGAACGGGTGAAAGACCCTGTAGACGCACATCGCGGCCTCGTCAGGAGAGGCTGCTCCGTTATAGAGCAGCGATATGGCAAACTTGAAATCGGGCGCCCAAATGAGGCTGCTGCTCGACCCGAAGACATTTCCGCCGTGCATTCGGAGATTGGCGCCGAAGTAGTCCTGGAGAACCATCACACCGAAGCCATAGAAGATCGGGTCGTCGGTCTGCGTGTCGACCAGCGGCGACTGCATCATTTCGGCGGAGGCAGGATTGAGAATCGGGCTCCCGCCATTCATCAGGATCAGGGCAAATCGGGCCAGATCCCGCGCGGTTGCGAAGCCGAGACCTGCAGGGCCCATGACCCAGTTGTCGTATGCGTCGGGAGCGGCAATCACGTCCTCTCCCGTGAAAATGTCTTCATAGTGCTCGTAGGCGTAATCCCCGTATGCGAGGACATCGGAGGGCAGCATCGTTGCGGATGTCATTCCGGCCGGACCCCACACGCGTTCCCTCATGTACTGGTTGTACTGCAATCCGCCGGCACTTTCGGCGATCAGCCCGGCCAGGGAGAAATTTGGATTGCTGTAGTTCCAGAAAGAGCCCGGTGGCGCGTAAAGCGGAATGTTCGACTGACCCCCCGCCCAGTCGGAAAGAGCCGTCGGCGTTGTCGGCCCGGCCAGACCGTTCCGAAACATGTCATGGTCATAGCGGTCCGGGAACGAGGTAGTATGTGTGAGCAGGTTCCAGACGGTGATGCTGCTGGATGGCCATGGTCCGGCAACTTGAAACTCGGGGACATATTGCGTGATGGGGGCATCAAGATTGACTCGGCCCAGTTCGACCTGCTGCATCACCGCCGCCGCAGTCATCATCTTCAGCGTAGAACCGAACCGAAAGACCGTGTCGGTCGTGACAGCTCCGCCCTGGTCCCGGTGCTTCACGCCATAGGCTTTCTCGTACACGAAAGCGCCGTTTTCGATGATGGCAACCGAGGCGCCAGGTATGCCGGCATCATTCATGGACGATTGAATACAGCGGTCCACCTTTTCAAATGTTCGGCGCGCCCCTGTAAAGTCGACACGGAAGGGGGCCGCCGGCCTTCGCGCCAGAGCGAGCTCTCGCGAAACCGGGCCGGATGGGAAATCGATACGACCGTGAGGGGACGAGATCTCTTGTCCGCCGGCCTGGATCGCCGTCAAGAAACAGACAATCAGATTCGTGAGGACAGTACTGATCCGAATTCCAAACGTATTTTCTTTCATGGCAACCCCTCCTGGATTGGATTCCGCGGTAGGCGGCGGCGTTGCTCGGCGGGTGGGGGGTTTAAGGGCGGGCAGTCGATTGGCGAGCCTTGCCAGCCCGCCACGCTGTCTATTTCCACCGATTGTCAGACGCTTTGTGCCCGTTTCGCTAAGTCGTCCCGTGATTCGCAACGCTCGTGGACGTCCACGACTATCCAGGGGCAACAATGGTCCAGTATACCCCCCGAACCCGGCTAATCCAAGGCCGAAACGACAATGTTCCGCTCGGATTCAGGGCGAGTGTGCCGGAATCCTTGCAGCTCACCTGCGAAATTGCAGAAAGTCCAAACGCCCAATAGCGGGTTTGTCGCCATTGCTGCGGGTGATCTATTCGGCCTAACCATTCGAGGAATCAAACATTGCTCATTTGGTCGACCTATTCTGGCGAGAGCACACGGTGCGATCGTGGTGTTTTACGTCTAGTGCTGATATTCATGCGAATGTCTTGGAGTGTCTTGGTTGTCCTACTCACGGTCTGGACGAGCAGCCATGGCCAGGAAAGGCCCACCTCTCCCGACCTCACCAAAATTGCCAACGGCAAGGGCTGGTCAGTGCATAACGCCACCGCCGAGGCCGCGGAGGTGGAAGGCAAGGCCGGTGTGCGGCTCAAGGCTAATGCCGATTCTGTCACCGGTGTGGCAGGCTTGGTCCTTGCCGATGCCGTAGAATTCACTGAGGGTGTCATCGAGATCGACTTGAAGGGAAAAAGCGTCCGACCGAGCTTCCTGGGCGTCGCGTTCAACGTGGCTGACGAAAAGTCCTTTGAGGCCGTTTATTTCCGCCCCTTTAACTTCAAGGCCAGTGGGGAATTCACGAGCCGGGCTGTCCAGTACATCGCGTGGCCGCAGCACACGTGGGATGAGCTGCGTAAGAATCAGCCCGGCAAGTTCGAGGGCCCGGTCGGTTCGGTGCCCGATCCCGACAAGTGGTTCCACGCACGAATCCAGATCGAGACGAAGCAGGTCCGCGTGTACGTCAACGAAGCGAAGGAGCCGTGCCTTGTCGTGAACCGATTAGCGCAAGATGTGAAAAGCCGCCCGGTGGGGCTGTTCGTGGACTCGGGGGATGGTCTGTACGCCGGTCTTAAGGTCACCAAGTCCAAGTAAATCTTCCATACCAACAATGCCTTCCAGGTCACTGGCACTAACCTGTAAGCAAGAAATGATGCCAGCCAGCGAGCAAGTAGACCGCTCCGGAGAGGCTCGGCAGCCGTTGAGAAACTCTAAGTGCCTGTTGGTATCGAGGACGTACAGTTCCTTGCGTTTGTTTAGTCTCAGGCTCGGCTGACTGGCAAGAGTCATTCAACCAGCTGGCAGTGTTATTTGGAAGGGTATTCTCAACAAGACAATTCGAATTTTCTCATGGCCTGGTTATGATTCCAGGCGTGGGAAGTGACGCCAAGAAATCACTCAAGGAGCCTGCGAATCCATGCGGAGGGTGAGGGCTCCACGTTTTGCCGCTTTACTAATCCTGATTGGATTTGCGCCGGCACTCAGTTGCTCGACACGTCATCGGATTTGGAGTCCGCCTGGCGTGGACCTTCCCGGTCTGATGAGCGACGGCAGTATCAAGCTGCCCAATCAATGGTCGCTGCGTCCCGCAGGATTTCAAATTGAACTCGGCGACTTTCCCGTAAGCATCATACTTCATTCCAGTGGGCGCTACGCTGCCATTTTGCATGCGGGTTACAGCGAACACGAGATTGTTGTTGTCGAACTCAAATCCAATTCTTTGATTCCAAGAGTTGTTTCGCGCACCCCCGTCGATGTGGCATTTTATGGCATAGCGTTCAGTGCAGACGGACGAAACATTTTCGCCAGCGGTGGGACCCGCGAACGGATCGAGTGTTTTGACTTCAATGAAGGCCTGCTCTCGAATCACAAGAGCATTGCACTCACAACAACACCGGAAGAAGTCTGCGTGCCGGCAGGCATAGTTCCCTCCGCAGATGGAAACACACTTCTTGTAGCCTGCAATCGTGGTCATAGCGTGGTTGCGGTGGACCTGAAATCGGGCGCCGCCAACGTAAAGGTCAGGATGCCTGACGAGAGCTATCCGTACGCTGCCGTGATTGATGAAGTGCGCGGTCGAGCATTTGTATCGCTTTGGGGAATGGCCGAAATCGCCGTCCTCAAGTGGCCGCTAACGCCTCAGGCCGGGCCTGTGGCATTCTGGAGCGTTCAGGAGCATCCCAACGAGATGATCTTGAGTCACGACGGCGGCACGTTGTATGTTGCGAATGCCAATCGGAATACGGTGAGTGTGTTGGACACCAGCTCCGGGAAGACCCTCGAAACCTTGTCGAGTGCCTTGTTCCCGGATGCACCGGACGGGAGCACGCCCAATTCCATCGCTCTGAGCCCCGACGAATCCACTTTGTACGTGGCCAACGCCACCAATAACAATCTCGCCGTTCTGGATGTCACCCGGCCCGGCGATAGCCATTCGTTGGGGTTTGTTCCCGTGGGTTGGTATCCGACAAGCGTGCGCGTGACTCCCGATGGGAGCCGCATAATCGTGGCAAACGGCAAGGGCGGCCGATCCAAGGCCAACCCGCATGGTCCCAGCCCCATGCGCCCAAAATCCAGCACCGATGAATACATTGCCCGCCTGTTTCATGGAACGCTCAGTGTCATTGACGTGCCGGGAGATGACGCTGAACGACAAAGGCTCACGACTCAGGCGTATTCGTGCAGTCCCCTGCGTCGCGACCGTGCGCCGGTTCTTTTGCGGCCTGCGGGCAATCCGATTCCAGGGAAGGAAGGCGGCGTTTCGCCCATTCGATATGTGATCTATATCCTCAAGGAAAACCGCACGTACGACCAGGTCCTTGGTGATTTGTCCATCGGCAACGGCGATTCCTCGCTGTGTCTCTTTGGCGAAAATGTTACGCCGAATCAGCATGCTCTGGCCCGGGAATTCGTGCTCTTGGATAATTTCTATGTCGAATCCGAGGTCAGCGCCGATGGCCATGAGTGGTCCACCGCGGCATACGCGACCGACTTCGTGGAGAAGTATTGGCCGCTAAACTACAGCGACCGCAGCTTCGGGCGGGTGCCATATCCTTCTGAAGGCAGTCATGGAATTGCCGCCCCGGCAGCAGGATACATCTGGGATCAGTGTGCGCGAGCCGGGATCAGCTATCGAAGCTATGGAGAGTTTGTCGAACGACAAAAGGACGGTTTGCTCCATGCAAAGGTTGCGGCTCTTGAAGGGCACATCGATCCAGAATACGAACCGTACAATCTCGAATACTCAGACCTAAGCCGGGCCGAACGCTTCATCGCTGAACTAAGACGATTTGAGTCGATGGGTGAGATGCCCCGGCTCCAGATTGTTCATCTGCCCAACAACCACACGTTTGGCACCAGACCCGGAAAGATCAGTCCGATCTCCATGGTGGCCCAGAACGACCTCGCCCTGGGCCAAATCGTCGAAGCCGTTAGTCAGTCCCGATTCTGGCCTCAAACAGCGATCTTTGTGGTGGAAGATGACGCGCAGAACGGAGCAGACCACGTCGATGCTCACCGCACCGTTGCGTTTGCGATTAGCCCCTACGCGCGTCGTGGCACAGTCGACAGCAGCCTCTATTCGACCACCAGCATGCTCCGCACAATGGAATTGATCCTGGGACTTGGCCCGATGAGCCAGTTCGACGCGGCTGCACGTCCGATGTACGCATCATTTCAGAGGCGGGCTAATCTTCGGCCCTACCAATGCAAACCAGCACAGGTTGGCCTTGAGATGCGCAACGATTCCACCGCCTGGGGTGCTGACCTGAGCGAATCACTCGACTTATCGCGCGAAGATCGGGCCGATGACTTGCTCTTCAACGAAATCATCTGGCGATCGGTCCGTGGGCCCGACAACCCCATGCCTGCGCCTGTTCGAGCCGCTTTCATCATGTCGAGTGACAAGCCAGATGACGATGACGATGACTAAGCTGCTCCATCGGCCCCCGCCAATGACTTAAGAGCTAGAATGGCCGTCGGTGTTGGCGGTCCTTGTTTGTTGTTCACAGCGATCGAAAAACGCTAGGGAGCGATTGGGACGGCGAGCACAACAAGATGAAAGTTTCGAGGATTCAGCCAGTGCCTGTAGTTGCTATTCGCGGTCAGAATAGTGCTCTCATGGCACAAAGCTCTGAAGGGCCGTAATTTGTGAGTGTTGCGCATACTTGGTGAGTTGGCGGCGCGAGTTGTGACCTCGCTTCGACAACGAGCTCTACCACCAGAAGGTGTTGCTTGAGTGTTTCGAATTCCTCCACCGGCATAAGTCGCATGACCTGGCATTTTGTCGTCGATGTGCTGCTCGCGCTTGCAGCTCTGGTGCTTACATGGACGTCGGCAGCCCTGCAGTTCGTCTTTCCAGCGCCCACACGTGCCGACGGCTGGCGGCTCTGGGGCTTGAGCTACGACGCCTGGTCGAATCTTCGGTTTGCCTGTCTTTGTGTTTTCCTTTTGATTGCACTCTTGCATGTCATGTTGCAATGGAATTGGGTGTGCAATTACATCGCTGGCCGCGTGGCCCGGTTCCGCGGAGAGAAAGTCGTCGTTCCCAAGGCAATCCGCACCATCTACGGAGTTGCGACGCTCATCATGATTCTGAGCGTCCTTGGCGTCTTGCTCGCGGTGGCCGAAATCATGGTTCAGCCGCCAAGGTGATCGGTGGGGCCGGATTCACGGCATGTCCAGCATGCACTCCGCAGCACGATTCAACCGACCCGGAAGTCCAGGCGCGTCTGATCGACATGCTCCCCGCGAGAATCACAAAACAGGCAGCGATCCGATAGACATGCCCGCGAGCAGCATGGCTTAATAGTGTGCTGCCGCACCCGAAGGCAGTCATGGCAGGAAGTGTACCCAGTCCAAAAAAAAGCATGATCAGCATGCCGTGAAGCGGGCTGCCTGAGGCCACGGCAAGGGCCAGAAATGCCAACACCAGACCGCACGGCAGGAAGCCGTTTGCAATTCCTACGAGGAAAACGCCGCCACGGCCTGGACCGTTCAGGAACTGTCGAAATACCGGCGCGGCCGCGGAACCGATCTTCGTCAACCATCGCCAACGCAAACCAAAGCCGGTGAGCGTTGCTGCTCCAATGACGATCATGAGTAGCCCGGCGCCGATGGAAAAAGTCCGCTGCACATCGACAAGTATGGTCCCCAGCCTTCCCAATTGGAGACCCGCATATCCACCCATCCCTCCCATAAACATATAGGTGAACACTCGACCCAAACCGTATGTCAACTGGCGCGCGATGGCTTGAGGCATGGGGCGGTGCGACGCCCCGATCATCGCCGCAAAACCGCCGCACATTCCAATGCAATGTGCAGATCCGAGGAGACCGCCGGCGAACATGGCCAGTAATTCGATCATTTGGACCCACTCGACAGCACGGTATTCCGCAGCCGAAGTGAATTTCCAACGACGAGCAGACTACTGACGACCATCGCGGCGGCGGCAAAGGCCGGACTCAGTTTTCCCGACATCGCCAGTGGAATGCCGATCGCGTTATAACTGAAGGCCCAAAACAGGTTCGTGCGCATGGTTTTGGTAGCCTGCCGGGCCAGCGCAAGAGCCCAGGGAACGGCGCGGAGGTCGTTGCCAAGAAGGCAGACGTCCGCCGCTTCGCGAGTGATGTCAGCCCCGCATCCCAGTGCAATTCCTACGTCGGCCGCAGCAAGGGCCGGAGTATCATTGAGTCCGTCCCCGACCATCGCCACCGGACCGAAGCGCTTACGCATAGCCTCGATTTCACGGAGCTTGTCCACCGGGGTCAGCTCGGCCCGCGTTTCTACTTCCAACTCCGAAGCGACTTGCGCCGCCCTCCGTGCATGATCTCCTGTCAGCACCTGCGTGGCGCAATTCAATGAGGCGAGGTCGCGCAGGGCATCCCTGGCTTGCGGGCGGAGGCTCTCCCTCAGTCTGTAAATCCCAGCACAGGAGCCGTCGTACCCAATAAAGGCCAGTAACCCATTCCAGTCCTGGGTGGTCTGCGTCGGCAATGTGGCGTCGACAAACGACGATCTGCCAAGCCGGAATTCGCGGCCCTCCACCATGGCCGTCACTCCCAAGCCGGGGACAACACGGGCATGGCAGATTTCGGCGGCGGCGATTCCGTGATCATGGGCATAGCGCTTGATGCCTCTGGAAATGGCGTGCAAAGAGGTGGCGGCCAATGCACTGGATGCCGACAGCAAGGCGTCCTTTGAAAATCCGTTGGGATTGACAAGCTCAAACGATTCAACTGTCGGCTCCCCATCGGTCAATGTTCCCGTTTTGTCGAAGGCCATGCCTTTCACCTTGGCCAGCGCCTCGACGGCGGCCGCACTTCGAAAAAGCACGCGGTTTGCGGCAGCGCGATCAAGAGCAACCCAGACGGCCAACGGCGTCGCGATTCCCAGGGCACAGGGACAGGAAATCAACAATACGGTCAGGCCGGTCATGATTGCGGCCTCTGCGCCATCGGAACGAAACGAAATCAACGCGGACCCGGCTGCGAGCACAACGACCGTGGGCATGAACCAGCGCACCACGCGGTCCGCCATCAGTTCAATCCGGCATTTCCCGCGTCTGGCCGACTCCATTGCTGCGATCATCCGACCCACGGTCGATTCGGCTCCGACGGCGCTGACCTGCACCGCCATGTGACCATCAAGATTCAAGCAGCCCGCCTGAACCGTATCGCCGACCACTTTATGAACGGCAACGCTCTCCCCGGTTACGATGCTCTCATCGACGTTCGCCTCGCCGCGAAGGATCGTGCCATCGACGGGAAACTGTGCGCCCGCCCGTACGAGCACCACGTCATTCACACGAACATCGCTGCGCGCAATCTGCACCGCGACGCCGTCTCGTTCTACCTCTACCAGATCGGGCAGGAGCGATTCCAGTCGGCGCAGCGAATCGGCGGCTTTGTTCTTCCCAGTTGCTTCGAGATAGCGGCCCACAGTTACCAGGACGAGAATCACGCAAGCCGTCTCATAGTAAACGCGGCCAGAGTCTGCAAGGGTTGCAATGTACGAGTAGGCAATCGCCGCAACCACGCCAAGGATGATCAGCAAATCGCTGGTGATGACACCCTGGCGGATTTGTACCACTGAGTTGGTGAGAATCGGCAGTCCCAGAAGTATGAAGACGATTGACGTTGCCAACAAACACGTATAGCGGAGTACTCCTGGCAGGTGGGCAAGGACTCCGCCAAGTTCGCGTGAATCGGCATATACATCCATTCCGTACAGAGGCAGGCTGAAAACCATGACGGCCATCGTCAGAGCGATCGCGCCGCCCAGCCGCGCAAGCATCCAGGCCGCGTGTCCTTCCTCTCCATGCGCCGAAGTGATCTCCGAAGCGATCCGGCAGCCAAAGCAGCAAAAGACAGGTTGGTCACCGATGTCGCCTCGGACGCGAGCCGGCAAGGGGAGGTGGCAATAGGCGCAAGCCATCGGCGACACGGCCGATTGACCCTGCCTAACGCCCGCAGAGCTAGAAGAAGTTCTTGGCTGCGGGAATTGCATACTTGATGATATACCAGATGAGCCCGACCCAGAATCCCAGCCACATCAGCCGGACATACCAGGGAATGTAATGCGTCTGATAGGTATGGTATTTGGAATCCGGCTCTGGAATTTCTGTGTGATGTTGATTCATCCTAATCGTCCTACTTGGTTACGGCATGCTCAAGGCGATCCTCTGTTTCCAACATCGTGAACTTCGGTCGTTCCACGTCGTGGAACATTCCTTGAAAGGCGGCCCAGAGCAGTAGACAGAGAAATCCGGCAGATACAGTGAGATAGAGTACCAGGGGGAGAATGGCAAAGCCGCCATGTTCATCGCCGCGTGATGTACGATAGAATTCCACAAGCTTGGTCGTGAATCCGGTGCCGGCCGGAACCAGGATGACTACGGCAAGGCATAGGACGATCCAGTTGTGGCGACGTTTGCCCTTCTGCGCGTCAAGCGGAACTGGGCCAGCGGGCTGCTTAAGATCCTGCATGAGTTTCTACCTTCCCGGAGATTGCGGTTGCTGAGCTCTTTTGCGGAGGAGCTCCTCCGGGTCCCTCCCCATGATAGTAGGGATATTGTTCGAGCCAGCTCCCCAGCCATTGTACATAGGTAACGATTGCGATACCGCGTCGATTGGGGTACCCCTGTGCGTCGAAAAACCATGGATACTCCGGCATCACCGACGTCGGCACGACGTTTGTGGGCTTGTAAAAGTGCGCCAAATGCCAGTCATTGCTTTTCCGGCCAGCCTCCCGGGAGAGGTCGGGGCCAACCCTGCGTGTGCCGAAAAGTACCGGCCGCTGCAGTTCATTCTGGTATTCGCTGGCCCGCGAAACCGGTCCCCACCGTGAGTCTTCGTTGGACACCGGGCGAACTTGTTGACTATGGCAATGCCAGCACGCCTCCCCGACATAGACCTCACGTCCCAGCCGCAGCGCGTCAACGTAGTTCGCTTTGGTCGCACCTCCCGGAAAATGCCGCTCGAACTGTTCGGGGAAGCGTTCGGCCAGCTCCACAAACTCATGGGGCATGCCGCGATCGGCCAATTGCTCGACGGTCAGCTCCGGTTCATCCATGTAGATCATCCAGGGCAGCAGCCCCATGATCAGAAATGCGATGGCAAAGAACAACAGCCCCGCGATCAGGAACACACCAGATTTTGTTTCAAACATGACTCGGTGCTCGACCTTCGTTCTACGCCGGAGCTAATCCGCCCGCTTCAGGCAGGATTGCAGCAGACCGGCTTGCTGCGGGTCCCTTGACGATCGCGGTCATGATGACGTTCCACGTAAACGCCAGCTGTCCGGCGATGATCATGACGCCAGTGATTGTGCGCAGGTACCAGAAAGGATATGACGCCTGCAGGGTCGTTTCCCACTGCGAGAGATTTCGCCACATGTATCCCTGGATTAATCCAGCGATGACCAGGTCGAAGAACATGATCAACATTCCGATGCCCGTAAGCCAGAAATGCCATATGTTCAGGCTGGGTTTCCACCAGCCGCTGGCGCCCAATACGCGCGGAAACAAATAGGTCATGCCTCCAAGAATCCAGAAGCCAAACACGCCGAACATCACCAGGTGGGAATGGCCGACGACCCAGTCGCTGAAGTGAATGATCTTTTGAAACGTCAGCGTGGCCTGGAATGCACACTGCAGGCACGTGGTGAAGTAAAAGGCCATACCCAGGTAGAACCAGCGGATTGGTAGATTACTTTTCAGGGATTCCTCACGGTGTCGAATCGTCGCCTGGAAATTGATGATGACCGTTGCCACGACGAACTCGACGGCGATCGTGGAAATAACCGCACCGTACTGCAGGAACATGGGAATCGGGCTATATAGAAAGTGGTGAATCCCGGTTAGTGGATAAAAGAACGCCAATCCCCAGAATCCAACGAGCGACAGACCATGACTCCAGATCGGTTTCTTAAGGAGAATCGGAACGAAATAATACATCAGGCCCCAGCCGATGGGCGTAACAAACAACCCAACAAGATCATGAATGAAAAGGCCGATGATCGCTCCGGATGCAGCGCCGCCGACAAAGTACTGAGGAATGAAACTGCCCATCGCGTAGACGAGGACCGTCCACACGAAAGCGGCCAGGAAATACCACAACGAGACGTACATCGGCCCGCGAACCTGAAGGATGGGGGAAAGGAAGTTTATCGCAACCAAAACCAGTCCAAGCAAGGCTATTGGATCGATCCAGACTGGAGTCTCGCCCCATTCCACGGCCTGCGCTTGCCCAACAAGAACTCCCACCACCGTGGCGAGAACAACACCCTGCCACGCGTAGAAAATGAACCATGACAACCAGCGGCTGAGGACAGGCCGAAGCGTCAGCCGCGGGACCGACCAATGCAGCAGACCTAGAAACGCGTTGGTGATGAATCCGTACGCCACGCCCTGAGTATGCACCAGCCTCCATCTTCCCGGTGACATGATCTCTGAGCCGGCAAAGAAGTAGCTCTGAACGAGCTGCAACGAGAAAAGGAGGCCTGCAAGCATCGCCACAAGCATGAACCCGAGTGCTGCGAGCAGATGCGCGCGAACCAGGGGAATGATCACGAGTTCGTCGAGATCAATTGCCCGCTCTTGCGGTGGTGTGGTTCCACTGATGGCGTGCGTGGTCATTCGAGCAAAAACTCCTATTCCTCGTTGAATTCAACTCCCTTTTCCGGCGCCGTCTGCTCCGGCTTCTTGGCAGGCGCACCGTGCAGGTAGATTGGAATGGGGCGTTGCCGCACGGCAAATGAGCCTTCAACCAGCAATGCCGGCCGCTGCTGCATCAGACTCTGAACGTAATAGGCCATCGCCCACAGATCCTCGGTTCGAGTGAGCGAACCACCGTGCGTGGACTGAAAGTCCATGGAGTCCACCCAGGTCGGCATGGCCGTGCCGCTGATTCCCGCAGCGATGGACCGGTACAGGTCCTCGACTGCGAAACCGCCCTTCACAAAATCTCGCCGAAAGTCGGGTGGATAGATCAGGTCGCCATCCTCGTTGGGCTTGACCTCTGATTCAAAAAGCCCCGGTCGAAATCCGTCGCGCGGCGGGTTTTCCATCTGCACGAGGTATTCGTTGATCTTGGCTTCGGGTATGTACGATGGATGGCAAGTCCAGCACGTGGCATAGCCATGGTAAACGACTTCTCCCCGTGCAATGGCTTCGGATTTATCGGGTCTTGAAAGGTAGGGGTCATTGACTCGTGGAATCTGCGCCGCAGGCGCCCGTTCAGTCCATTTGTCCGAGAAGGTCTTGATGTAGGCAATCAGCGCCGTCACTGTACGGTCTGGAAGCAGATCCCACGGCGGCATCGCGCTGCCTTTGAGACCAACCACAATCGTCCTGCGCAGGTCGGCGTCAGTGGGGAGGCGACCCGACCGGGTGGAACTGAACTTGAACTTTGCATCCTGAAAATTCCGCGGTGGTGGATGCAGAAAGGCCGCCGCCGGACCCTTTCCATCGCCATTCGGCCCGTGACAACCCGCGCAATACGTCGTGTAGGCGACTCGTCCCTCCGCAAGAAGCGGATCAGGAGATGATCGGCTGGATGCGGTGCCCGCCGTGCGCGATACGTCCGCATCTTGATCCGGCCCGCAGCCAATCAAGAAAAGCAGGGAAAGACCAAGCATTTGTGTTCGGAGCGTGATCATCGCGAGGTCTCCCTTTGCCTCACCTGCCCCGAAGGAGGCGTAAAACGGGCCCAATGGCTCATGAGGAAAATGGTCCATCCAAACACCAGGTGGGTCGTGACGGCCACGAAAATCGGAATCTGATCCACAATCCAGCGGCCTCCGATGAGCGCGGGTTGAAGCCAGTACAGCAGTCCGTAATAGTTGATGATCCACACGCCAACTCCCAGCGCGCTGGAGGCGAGAAACCGAACCATCGTCGATGACCGGGAGAAATATCGCGTCAAAACGATGTGAAACGGGATTCCGCCGATCGTGCCTGTGCAGAGATACAGGCAGCAACCGGCCGCGAGGGCGAAGCCGCTATCCAGGGTCAACGCTTTCTCACCCAGCGGAAACGTGAGGTAGACGCGAATCAGCTCGAGGGGATGCTTGTTCAGCATTGCGGCGCCGACGACGTTGAAGAGAAGGCTCGCTGCCGACGCGATCAATCCCAGGACCATCCCCGCCATCAAGTTGTAGGCGCCGTAATATTGAGTTGGAGGCCAGGGCGGCTCCACGCGACGCGGCTGGTCCAGCTCTTCTTCCAGCCGGACAAGGCGCTGGCGAAGCTGATCGAGTTCTAATATGCGGGTTTGCTCCTCCATGCATCCCTCTAGAACATTACTGAATTCGGGCCGAAGAGGATGATCATGTTCGCCTTCTCCGACCTTTCGCGATTCCTTGTCGCCTGGCTCTACGAGACGTTTTTGTTGCCGAAGCAGTGGGGCGGTTATCCTCGCTTTTGTTGTTGAGTCCCGAAAATCCCGAAATAGCGCCACGATGTCGTTCGAACTTCGCGACATCGCGCAGCGTCAGCTTTTCCAAAAAAGACCGCAGTCTCATCCGTTCGGAGACGCAAAGAGTATGGGCTGGACATGCGCGCTCTTCCGAGCACTGTGCAAAACCCAGCATGCATCCTCCGAGCCAGCTTTCTCCTTCGACGGCATCGGCGATTTCCGCGATCGAAACCTGGGCTGCCGGGCGTGTAAGCCTGAACCCGCCACGATAACCCCGTTTTGCGTGTATGACACCTGCTTTGGTCAGCGCATGCAGAATCTTGGCGAGGTAAGGACCAGGGACTTCGACCGTTCCAACGATGTCTTTGAGGAGAATCCATCGCTCTGCGGCGTCGTCCAGGCAACTCAATGCGAGAATTGCGTACCCGGCGGTTCGTGAAAGTGCCAGCATGCGTTTGGCCGGACAATATTCCCATGGTTTTCGGCGTCTGCGTCATGTTCTCGAGTCGTTTGGCTCGTAACACGTAACGATCCAATAGGGACAAGAAATAGTTCCTGATGGTTCGCAATCCGGCCGTCAGGGCGGCAATTTACCGATTGACGATATGCTTGTCAAGAATTTTCTTGATACTTCTACCATGTATTCGTAGCTTCGCACCGCCAGAGCATTCTGTTGCACAATTGATAACGACTTAGAGCACGGGCAGGTCATTGCCTACATTCTGACCGCCCGCGCGCTGATGATAAATTCGCAGCGTCAACAAATTGTCCCGACAGTTGGCGTTGAAGAGGCCCGGCATTCTGAACCCGCTGACTTTGTTTGGTCTCGGCATCGAATGGGCTTGCGCGAAAATCCGAGTGGAATTGAAAGTTGTGATTTGGGCCGACGAGTCGCTCAAAACATGGAGGTCGTTGGTTCGAGTTCAACCCCTGCTAATGCTTGTGTGAAACGGACTTGCGATAACGCGAGTCTCTTTTCTCGCTGGTATTCACTGGGTTGCACTTCTGTTCGTACCTGAAGTTGGCCCGCAACACCCCCTCAAGGCAATAGCCTGTCGCGGAGTCTTACATGTTGCCAAATTCATGAGGATGCCGGCCGCGATCGACGCGCAGCTTTCGATCGATACGGCGTCGAAAAATCCATCGAATTCTTCGCAAACATCCTCGAAGCCTTCGTCGATTGCCCTCAGTCTTTGCACCGACACCTCGGGGCCTTGAACGAGCGAATGACATCTTTTTACTTGCGGGATTTTGCCATTGGGCCCGGTCCGGCTTCACCGAGTTGCAATTGTTTCATCCGACAGAGCTAGGATGCACGTACATACGAAAAGGTGTGACCAATATGCCAGGAGCGTGATGTCATGAGGCTTGCCGCGAAGTTTGCATTGACGATTCTGCTGGTCATGGCGACGGTTCTGTCTCTAAACGGACTTGTCATGCTTCAACGTGAGCAAGCCCTGTTTGCCAGCGACATGCGGAGCGATTCACGACTGCTCGGAGAAGCGCTGGCGGGCGCGCTGCAGAGGGTGTGGCAGAGTTCCGGTGAAAAGACCGTCCTTGAACTCGTCCGGGGAGCCAACAAAAGCGAACATCAGGTGCGCATTCGCTGGGTCTGGCTGGACGCACCGCCTGGCGATGAATTCGAGCCGCACGTTGGTTCTCGGGACCTCCAGACGCTTTCCCCTTCGACTAAAATTGCCGATTTCGAAGGCGCTGAAGGCGGAAATAAATATCTATACACCTATGCCTTGGTAACCACCAACGGTGAACACACCGGAGCCTTGGAACTCGCAGAATCGTTCGGCGCACGGGACCGTTATGTTCGCGCAACAAAAAAAAGCGTTCTTGTGCTCGCCGCAATCATGATTGGCTTATCCACGGGGTCGGCGATGCTCCTGGGTGTTTGGTTTGTCGGCCGGCCTGTACGTATGTTGAGTAACGCAGCGTCGAGAATCGCCTCCGGTGATCTCAGCGCCAGGGTCCATATTCGTCAGAGCGATGAATTGGGGACGCTCGCAGAGAATGTCAACACAATGTGCGACTGCTTGGCGCTGGCTCGAGCTGAGATCCTGGCGGAAACATCGGCCCGAGTGCAGGTTGTGGAACAATTGCGGCAGGCGGACCGACTCCGCACCGTGGGGCAGTTGACAGCGGGAATCGCGCATGAACTCGGCACGCCGCTCAACGTGGTCTGGGCGCGAGCCAAGATGATTGCCGATGGCGAAGTTGTCGGAATGGATGTCAGGGACAACGCCGAAATCATTGTCAAGGAATCGGCCCGCATCACCAGGATCATCCGACAGTTGCTTGATTTTGCGCGTCCGCACAAGCCCACGAAGACTCAGCTTGATCTTCGGCGGATCGTGGAACACACGCTCCACCTGCTCGAGCCGACCGCTCGAAAGCGAGGTGTGACCCTCGACTCCGCAGTGACCGAATCCGTACTCGCGGAAGCGGACGGTGATCAAATTCAGCAAGTGCTATCCAACCTCCTGCTCAACGCCATGCAGGCGATGCCCAGGGGAGGCCCGATTTCCGTCCGGTTGCACACCCGCTGCGTGCGTCCCCCGGCCGGACTCGGAGATTTGGAGGCGCAATACGCCTGTCTTTCCGTGCACGATGCAGGGGCCGGCATTCCGCCGGAAAACCTCGAACGAGTGTTTGAACCGTTTTTTACAACCAAAGATGTCGGTGAAGGTACAGGGCTGGGTCTGTCGATCGCCCTGGGTATGATCAAGGAGCACGGAGGCTGGATCGAAGTTGAGAGCAAAGTCGGCGAAGGCTCCTGCTTTTCCATCTATCTACCGTTACGGTGACCAGATGCGCGGACGCATTTTGATTGTCGATGACGACTCCAGTCTTCGCGACTTGCTCGTCGCGGGACTCACGCGACGCGAGTTCCAGCCCCTAGCCGTGGCGAGCGCCGAAGAGGCGCTTTCTACGCTGGGTTCCCACCAATTCGACACGGTTGTGACGGATCTCAACCTTCGCGGCATGAACGGCCTGAGTCTGTGTGAGCGCATCGCGGGAAGTCATCCGCATCTCCCTGTCGTCGTCATCACGGCTTTCGGGAGCCTCGAATCGGCAGTCGGAGCGATCCGCGCCGGGGCATACGATTTTGTAACCAAGCCGATTGACACCGATGCACTGGCAATGATTCTCGACCGGTCGGTTCGGTTCCGCGGGCTTCAGGAAGAGGTCAAACGCCTCCAAACCAGACTCTCCGAACGGAGCCATTATCAGGACCTCATTGGCGACAGCCCTGCGATGCATCGCGTTTTTGAACTGATCACCAAATTGACCGATTCCGAGGCGACTGTGCTCATTACAGGAGAAACCGGCACTGGAAAGGAGCTGGTTGCCCGCGCACTGCATCGCGGCAGTCGCAGGAAAGATAAGCCGTTCGTCGCGGTAAACTGTGCCGGCGTCCCCGAAGCTCTTCTTGAAAGTGAGCTATTTGGACACGCCAAGGGGGCGTTCACAGATGCTCGTACGGCCAGGCGGGGACTCTTCATGGAGGCCGACGGCGGAACGCTTTTTCTTGACGAAATCGGCTGCATGCCGCTGAGTCTGCAGCCCAAGCTCCTTCGTGCGCTGCAGGAGCGGCGAATCCGTCCCGTCGGTGCGGACAGCGAATCGCCGGTTGATGTTCGATTCATTGCGGCCACAAACCGCGACATCGAAAGCGCCGCGGCCGACGGATCATTTCGAGAGGACCTGTTCTTTCGTGTTAACGTGGTTCACATTCCGCTGCCTCCGCTGCGGAGTCGGGGCAACGACGTGCTGGTGCTCGCTCAACAGTTCATCGAACGATTCGCCGCCAGGGCGGAAAGGCGTGTCGCCGGGCTATCGGCCCAGGCGGCGGAGAAACTTCTGTCGTACTCCTGGCCAGGCAACGTGCGTGAGCTTCAGAACTGCATCGAACGTGCAATTGCACTAACCGGCTACGAACAGCTCACCGTTGAAGACCTTCCCGAGAAGATTCGCAACTATTCCCGATCCCACGTCCTCATTGCCAGCGATGACCCAATGGAACTGGCCTCGCTGGAAGAAGTCGAAAGACGCTACATCCTCCGCGTATTGGAGGCCGTTGGCGGAAACAAGAGCCAGGCTGCGACGATCCTGGGGCTCGACCGCAAGACGCTCTATCGCAAGTTGGAGCGATATGAGGCGCCGCCAACGACAATTGACAATTGATGAGGGACGAGAGCCTGTCCCGTAGAACTTTGTCGATCGCCGTCACTGATGCGTCACACGCGTTGCGAGAAACACAGAAGTATCTTCGAACGAAGATCCATTCTGGGGCATTCTGCCCCAACCGCCAAAATGCCACGACGTCTCAATACATTCGAATTCAGCGGAATGCCGCACCAGACCTGGCGAAGTCAATTCGGCGCGTGAGGTGAGTGGGGCAATTTGCCGCGCGCGTCTTCCATGCCGCCCCCCAAAAATGGCGCTGGCACACCCTGGCACGATTACTGCTACCCAAGTGTTTCGAAAGATGGGGGTCGAGATCGATGCGATCACGACGAACCACGCGAAAAGAGTGAGACATACCATGATTGCAACGATGCATGACACGATCAGCCCAAACAAGCGAGAAGAGCCTGTGACCATGAGCCACCGCGATAGAGACGACGTGCAAGCCGAACGCCGGGCCCCCCGCATCCTGCTCGCCGAGGACGATCTGGAGATGAGACGGTTCCTGGCGTTCGCGCTTCGCATGGACGGCTATGAGGTGTTCGAGTTTGCCAGCGGCGTGGAAGTACTCGATCGCATCGGGCCCTACCTGTACAACGGAATGGAATTTGATGTCGACTTGATCATTTCGGACATCCGTATGCCGGGAGCCGATGGATTGGAAATCCTTTCCGGCCTGGGAATGTGTGACGGAGCCCCTCCGGTCATTCTGATCACCGCATTCGGCGATCATCAGACGCATATCGACGCCGAGCGGCTGGGCGCCATCGAACTCATCGACAAGCCCTTCGACGTGAACGAACTTCGCGCAGTGTTGCGGCGCGTGCTGCCACCACGGAGTAAATGAAGAAAAGGAGAAATGACCCATGGCAACGCAAACCAAGTACGAGAATTTCTTACGTGGCGAATCCAGAACCCTGGAGGCTCCGCTGGCCTTTGACGCCATTCGCGAACCTGGGGTCTATGTGTGCCATTGGAGCGGGCACCTGTTGCGCATACCCAAGGAGACAATTTCCATCTCCCATGCAGGACGAATGAGTCTCGTTTCCAATGAAAAGCCACTGGTAACGCGGATCGGAAGTGATCCGGACATGCCAGTGACAAAGGCCAGGGTGATTGCAAGAGAGGCAGGTCTTTCGATCACGTTCTAAACACAATCCGCGTGCCAAAGCGCAGCGCATCCATTGCTGTGATCAGAGCCCGGGTGCCTGCGGCGGACTGTGATTCAACCGTGAATTTCTAATGGCCGCTCCCGCGGGAAAGGGGTTGGATACCGATGTCACCGGTCAAGAACAAAACCCGGCTTGAGACGGTTTGCGAAGCTGGCCGCTCGCAGATACCGCCCAATGAAAGCCTAAAGCTGACCGTGCATCGCGATACCGATGTCCTTCCCCTTTGCCCGCGGACGAGCGGCTCGCCATGGCGTGCGCGAAGCGCGCAAGTTCGCGTATGGATCCATCGTCCGTGCCCCGACTTGTAAGACTCCAAAAGATGGCGACAGGTGAATCATGAGAATGAAATGCGCAAATTACATTTCGACCCTGCCATACCGGATGACGCCTGCGAAGTGTCGACGCACAATCGCAAGCCTTGGGGGAATGCCGCCGACGTCATCCGGCCATCTCCAGGAGGGCCGGATGCCCGGACGGTGTGCCCCGAGCCGGGCACATTGTTTGGGGTTAAGGCGTCGATGATTCGAGGAGACACTCCGTGAGCGGTTCAACGGCCATGCAAGACGAAAGCGATGACTTGTTGCAAGAAGGGAAGCGAGAATCACTCCTTGTCGACGAATTGGCGCGACTGCATTTCAGGAATTTTTCCATTGTGTGTCAAACCTGCGCTCATCGGCTTCTTTGGTGCGGCGCAGAATCGATGCAGATTACATGTCATTATTGCGGAATGCGGATGGTGCTCCTGATCGAGCGCGACGGCTCACACAAGGTATTGCCTGAATCGAATGAATCCATTGCAGATATGATTGCGCATTGGCTGGACTGCGACCGTCGCGATTTGGGGTATGACGATGACCCTCTTGATACGCAACAGACAACTTCCAGGAAACCACCGGTTCCACAGCCGTTTTCGGAGGAGTGAGACGAGGAAGACGCATATGGTAACGACTACAAACGCGGACAGGCACGTGCGAGATTTTGGAAATCTGCAGATCAGATTGCAGTCTGTGCGGGACGCTTCCGACTGTTCATCATGGGTACGGCAGTACATGGAGTGGAGCGGGATGGAGCCCAGCGTGCCGTCGCCTGCCACGCAGCCGACGGCGCCCGTCACGCGCCTCCCGCTCTTCGAGCGAATGCTTGTTTGATTCCGCATCAACCTATGAGATCAAACCATTCCCGCCTGTGTGCGCATGTTGCGCCTGCGGAGGATTTCATAGTCAGGACTTTCTGTGCATCGCCTGCGCGCCCGCACCTGCGCTCTATGCGGCGACCAGAGCCGCGGCCACCTGTTCCAGAAGTGCGATCAGCACAGCGACATTGGCGCCGCCTGCCTGTGCCTTTCGCAATGCGTCGATGGCCTGTTGCAAGAAGGCAAGGGCCGCATTGGTATTGCCGCTTTTGATTTTGGCAAGCGCCCCGTTGTTACTTTGACCATTGCTGCCGGCCAAAGCCTTGCGCGCCTTGTCCAGCTCTTTGAGTATGGCTTTGTTTGTCGTGCCCGCGATGACGCCGTCCAGCATCTGGATAATATCTCCGACCGCCTGCTCAGGCGTGCGCACCTGCACGTCCGCAGAATCGGTGTCCACGCCGCCGTCGTCATCCGTCACGGAAAGGACAATTGGCATTGTTCCGGCAGTCATGTATCGATGCGTATGCGTCAATGCGCCAGTACCGTCGCCGAAGGCCTCATCGAAGAGGGTGAAGGAAGCCTGGGATTCCGTGGATCCATCGCCCCATACGAGCAACGCAGTTTGATGATCGGGAAGGCCAGGATCGGAGAATGTTGTGTTTACAGTGACCGGAAGTCTGGTGAGCACAAAGGGGACGTCGACGTTCACCGTATTGCCGGCGCCATCCGTGACAACCAGCGGAGCGAGCGCAGGCGCCACGTTGCGGATCGTGATCCTTGCCGCTGTCTGCCCCGGCAAACCGCCAAAGGGATGCTGTGCCTGCACCGGAACGTCTATCACGGAAGGTCCATCAAGCCCGGCGGCATTGAAGGGCACGACGTTGCCTGTCGTCTCAAAACTACCATTGCGGTCGAGGTCCCATTGCAGATCGAAATCCGTCGCGTAGTAGTTGTCGCAATTCGGAAGGAAATCGACCGCGTCCACCTTGCCATTCATGTCGGGGAAGTTCTGGCTCAGGTCCGGATCTTCCTCCAGGGATCCCGTGCCATTCAAAATGCGTGCATGAATCTGACCGCCCGCGCCATCGATCGTTGCGATCGAACAGCCCACCGGCGCGAACCATTTCCACGATCGAGCCTTGTCGTTGAGGGTGAACAGTGAAATTGTCGGCGGGTTGCCCGGGCCGAATTGAATCTGTTGTTCCAAAGTAAAGAAGTCGTCAAAGTCGTCGAGGAAGTAATCTTCGAAATCCACCACCGGGTAAAACGTGCTGAAGTCAGGCCCTCCGAAGTCGACGTCGCTGAAAAGCTCGATCCACGGTTTGGAGATGGGAGGTTCCGCCCGGCCACGCAGGTCGGTGCTGGATCCTTCATTCACCTCGAATGATCCGTTCAACAAGACACTCGGCAGCAGCGTCGGGCTGTTGTCGCGCACCATGTTGATATGCCGCCACTCGCCGGCCTTGACGGTTTCGTCGGGGCCGTCGTTATCGTGTTCGGTGGCGTACATGATGATTTCCCCGCTGGGACTCACGTAGTAGCCGCTGGCCGCCGCCAGATTGACCAGGCGCGTGCCGCCGGTGCTGGGTCGCGGAGTGATCAGGCGCGACGGGAAGGTCAACGCGAGCGAAATCTCGTCGCCCGGGAGGCAAAGCGGATCAGCCTCCCCGGTGCTGGGATCCGTGCAGACCACGCGGCGAAGATCGATCTTGTCTCGATCGTCGTGGAGAACGGTGTTCGCGTTGCCCCGGATTCCCGCCAGGTACAAATCCCCGTTGACGTCTCCTTCGCGGAGGAACTGCATCGTCTGATGGGCATCCGCCACATCAGGATAGGGTGCGGTCGCCAACGGTTCCCAGGTCAAGTTGGAACTGTTCAGTCCATCGAAACTGGATCGATAAAAGTAGAGGAAGCTTGGGTGTGATCCGCCGGTTGTAACGGCCAGGTAGCGGCAGTCAGGTTCACCGGGAACTTGAGGTAAGGGCGTCACGCCCACGAAGCCGGCGCCCTCAAGGGGCGATCCGTCAGGAAGCGGCCGCCGCGGCGCGAACATGCTCTTGAACACCGGGGCTTCGGGGTCGCTTACGTCGAAGAACATGATAAGCGTCGGATTGGGAGCGACCTGATAATTGACAAGGAAGTCGTTCTGGGAACAGAGCGCGGCACAGATTGGGTCGGGCGCGCATCGGTGAATGCACTCGGCCAGCGGATTGCGGGGTCGTTCCGCTGCAATCGCCAGCATGTTGCCGATGAGCTGCATGCCACCCGGATGCTGGTAGACCTTCTGCGGAGTGACGCCTCCATTATCTCCGAAAACGACGCCCCCTTCGACGACAGTAAAGAAGGTGGTAGCGACGTCCTCGGCCGGCGGAACCGTGTCGTCAACATGGCTGCCTTTCTGGAGCCGGTTGCTTCGCAAGCGCTCGCCGTTCTTGTCGCGGGAGCCCATGCGGAACACGATCAGATTGCCGTTTTCCTTCTCCCCCGGGGAATCGTCGCAGAAGGTCCCTGGCGCCGGAAAAGTGTCGGGCAGGTTACCGCTGCGCGTCATCAGGAAGAACGGCGTGCCATCGGCGCCGTCCACCCGAGTGATCGCCTGGTAATGCCTGCACGCGCTCGGATTGGGCGTGGAGCCGATGTGAAATCCCAGGGCATCCGCCCGCTCCGTCAGGGAACTGAACTGACCCGGCACGTCTGGCACGAATCGCATGCCGTCGGGTCGGTCGCTTACCTGAGCATTGACGATAGTTGAAGCCAAAAGGATTACAAATGAAGCCCTTGAAATGATTTGCCTGATCATGGCATGTTCTCCATAAACATTGGATATGTGATGGTCGCCTTTCAATTGGAAACAATACATGTCCCGCTGTACCCTGGTATCGCTGTGCTCTCAGGATGCCTCATTGATGCCGTTGGGAGGCACGGCACAACTGCCGCTCATGGCGCATTCACTCCTTCGCAAATCCCGCCACTGCAAAACAACCCAGAGCAGCAGTCGGAGTCGCTCAGGCATCCGGATCGAAATTGCGAAATGCAGCAGGTGCCGTTGAAGCACGCTGCCGAGGAGCCGCAACAGTCCGCATCAGCGCTGCACCCTGATTTGCCATTCGGAAGACAGCATTTCTCTATGCAAACCGCGCCGTCATTGTGGTTGCAACAATCTTCCTTGTCGGTGCAGGCTTGACCGAATTCCAGGCAGCAGCCGGTTTCACCCCCACCGAAGTCGTGGCATCGTCCGCCACTGCAACATTCCGAGTCGTCATTGCAGCTGAACTGCGGCCTGTCTAGCAGCGGAAGGCAGCAGACGCCGTTTTTGATAACTGCGCCATCGTTGTGGTTACAACACTCCTCTTTGCTTGTGG
This sequence comes from uncultured Phycisphaera sp., assembly GCA_964501365.1. Lineage (GTDB taxonomy): Bacteria > Planctomycetota > Phycisphaerae > UBA1845 > UBA1845 > CAZAMB01. The sequence goes on from CAZCST010000004.1 coordinate 101,059, forward strand.
AGGCCTGACCATATTCATAGCAGCAACCAGTCGCTCCTTCGCCGAAGTCGTGGCATCGTCCGCCGCTGCAACATTCCGAGTCGTCATTGCAGCTGAACTGCGGCCTGTCTAGTAGCGGCAGGCAGCAGACGCCGTTTTTGATAACCGCGCCACCGTTGTGACTACAACACTCGTCTTTGCTCGAGGAAGCCTGGCCAAACTCATAGCAGCAACCGGTCGCTCCGCCGCCAAAATCGTGGCAACGGCCGCCGTTGCAGCATTCCAAGTCTTCATGGCAGCCTTCTAATGCAGGTTCGTCCAAAAGCGGTATACAGCAGGTGCCGTTCGTGCAGCTCGTGTGCTCCCCACAGCAATCCAAGTAGTTGGCGCAATCCCCACTCCCCAGAGGAATGCAGCATTGGGTCGATGCACAGTTCGATTCCGGTCCTTTGGCTAGCCCACCGGCAGCCAGGCATGAGCTTGGGGGTTCATCGCTGCAGGAATCGTCGAGGTGACAGCAAGCCTGAGGACACTCGGTGGTTGCGCAATCGGTATTCGTTCCTCGTGGCAGGCCGCCGGCGCTGGTGCAACGGGCTGGCACGGTGTCCGTACACGAACCATCGGGCAGGCAGCACCCCTGGCAGTCGGGGAACGGCGGCGTGAAGCTGTTGGAACGGGCCCCAAAAGCCCGAGGAAGTCCGGGAGGATTTGCCACGCTGACGGTTACTACGTTGCGCATGGAGTTGGCGCCGGGGTAATCCCTGGCGTCGCAGAGGGAGAAGCAGTAATTGATCGTCGCGGTCGCTCTCGGCGCGATCGGTCCCGGCAATGCGATGGGGACGTCGGCCACCTTGAACCAATTGGGCGTCGATCCGGCCGTCAGCCCGGGGGGAGGCACATTATTGAAGAAGTGCACCTCCAGTGAATCTGCGATGCCAACAATTGCGGCCGGGCCAAATCCGGTATTGGTAATGCGAATCACACCGCAGATATCCTGCCCGTTTACGGAGGCGGTCTTGCTGACCAGGAGGCTCGGATTGCCCGCCACTGCGACATTAGACTGGCGTTCCGTCTTATTGCCGGTCTGTTGCAACCGGCCGTCATCATGAGAGGCGGATCGTTGGCCAAAGGCGGCAGTCGGTGCAAGAACGATGGTCAATAAAAGTAAACGGTAATACATAGGAACGCCTCCTGGAATCCAAAGAGATGCACCCGGCCACGAAGTCGGGCAGATTCTCTGTCCACGCCCCTATATGCGCAGATCAGGCGCGTGGAACGTCAGATAACAGGCTGAATACCGCAAGGGAAAATTACATGGTGTCGAATGCCACTGGCTTGCGCATAATAGGGGCATGAAACCCCTTTCGACCCCATTCGACGGGATCGTTCCTGATGCGCGCACTCCGGAAGTGACGCGTCTGCTGGGTGAAGCCGCAGCCGGGAACCCAGCAGCGGCACGCGAGCTGCTCCCTCTTGTCTACCGTTCTCTGCACGACCTTGCGGAGCGAAAGATGCGGGGCGAGCGGGCGGCGCACACACTTCAGGCCACCGCCCTCGTTCACGAGGCCTATGTACGTCTGGTTGGCGATGGCAACATCGGATGGGACAGTCGGGCTCACTTTTACGCGGCCGCGGCGGAGGCCATGCGGCGAATTCTGATCGACCATGCACGGCGTGTTGGTGCCAAGAAGCGTGACGGGGGGCGGGCGAGGGAGATTGCCAGTGTCGCCGATCTGGCACAGGAGGAAACTCTCGGCGACGCCCTCGAAATCGACGCAGCCATTGAAGCCCTTCGCAGCGAGGATCCTCGCGCGGCCAGTGTCGTTCACCTGCGGTTTTACACGGGCCTTTCCATCGACGATACGGCAGCGGCACTGGGAATAGCCCCGAGTACAGTGGATCGTGAATGGCGATATGCGCGTTCGTGGTTGTTACGGCGCGTGCAGCAAGACCAGATATCGGAATCTCAGCCGTGAACCCTGCAAATCGAGAACGGGTCAAGGAACTTCTATCCCGTGCGGCGCGGCTTCCCGCGCAGAATCGCGCGGCATACATCCAACAGGCTTGTGGTGCTGACGTTCAGACCGCTGCGGAAGCAATCGACCTGCTCGCCACGCTTGATGATTCGGAATTCATGAGCGCGCCGACTGGCGTGGGCCTGGCCGCGGCGCTGCCTGATGCCGCTGTTCCCGGCGAAGGGCCCGGAACTCAGATCGGCCGCTACAAGTTGCTCCAACTCATCGGAGAAGGCGGCTTCGGTTCTGTTTTCATGGCCGAGCAATCGCAGCCCGTTCACCGCCGCGTGGCCTTGAAAATCATCAAGGCGGGCATGGACACCAAACAAGTGATCGCCCGCTTTGAGGCCGAGCGCCAGGCGCTGGCGATGATGGACCATCCCAACATTGCTCGCGTACTTGACGCGGGAGCGACCGAAACCGGGCGGCCCTACTTTGTGATGGAGCTTGTTCGAGGGGAACAGGTAACGGCGTATTGCGACGGACATCGGTTGTCGGTTCGACAGCGGCTGGAGCTCTTCTGTGACGTTTGCCACGCCGTGCAGCATGCCCATCAAAAAGGGATCATTCATCGTGACTTGAAGCCGTCAAACGTGCTGGTCACCGTTGCCGACGGCAGGCCCATGCCCAAGGTGATCGACTTTGGAATTGCCAAAGCAACAGGCGCGAGGCTCACCGACAAGACTCTTTTTACAGAGATGCACCAGCTCATCGGAACGCCGGAATACATGAGCCCCGAACAGGCCGAGGTGTCCGGCGTGGATATTGATACGCGTAGCGATGTCTATTCGCTGGGTGTGATGTTGTACGAGTTGCTTGCAGGAAGCACGCCTCTGGAGCGTACTCGACTACGGTCCACACCGCTGGCAGAAATCCAAAGACTCATCCGCGAGGAGGAACCGCCGCGTCCCAGCCTGCGTTTTGCGACTCTGGCGTCTTCAACTCCGGCGTCGCCGCGAACACCACTGAAGGTAAACGACAGTTCCCATTCCTCTGCAATTGACATAGCAAGGCAGCGCCAGTCCGAACCATCGCATCTGACCCGATCTCTTCGCGGCGACCTCGATTGGATCGTCATGAAGTGTCTGGAGAAGGATCGGTCGCGGCGATACGCCACGGCCAACGACCTTGCCACAGATGTCACCCGCCACCTCGAAAATCAGCCTGTTCTGGCGACTCCCGCCAGCCGGGCCTATCGGCTTCGAAAATTTGCCAGACGCAACAAAGCGATGATCGGCGTGACCGGAGTGGTTTCGATCGCGCTGATCCTGGGAACGATTGGTTCGACGCTCGGTTTCATGAGAGCTACCAGGGCCGAACGGGTTGCCGTGGAGCGATCGGAGGAGTCGTTGCGCGCCGCAGCGAAAGCCGCCGCGGTGAGCAGTTTTCTGCAGGAGATGCTTTCTTCGGTCGACCCTGCCAAGTCGCTCGGCAAGGAAGTGACCATTCGACAGGCACTTGACGAGGCCGCTGCAAAGGTCGAATCAGGATCACTCAAAGACCAGCCCGCCGTGGAGGCCGACCTTCGATCTGCGATCGGCACCACCTATCTTGCCCTCGGACACTACCCCGAAGCCGAGCGACACCTGCGGGCAACGCTTGCGTTACGGAAAAATCTGCCGGGTGATGAAGCGCTCGCCGGCACGGCCGCAGACCTGGGCAACCTCGCCGATGTGTGCAACGCGCAGGGAAAATATGCGGAGCAGGAGGCGTACATGCGTCAATGCCTGGACATCCAGCGTCGCATTCATCATGGGGATCATCCCGCAGTCGCAGGGGCCGAACAGGGCCTTGCCGCCGCACTTCGCGTTCAAGGCAAACTTGGTGAGGCGGAACCGCATTATCGAGCGGCCCTCGACATGCGCCGCAGGCTCTTCGGACCGGTGCATGAGGATGTCGGCCAGAGTCTCAATAGTCTGGCGCTGCTGGCACAAAACAAAGGGCAATACGCCGAGGCCGAACAACTGTTTCGCGAAGCGCTGGACATTCGGCGCAAGACGCTTGGCGATACGCACCCGATCGTCGCCGATGCCTTAAACAACCTCGCCAATCTTTACCATAACCAATCAAAGCACGCCCAGGCCGAGCCGCTGCTTCGCGAAGCATTGGACATGCGAATCAAAATATTGGGGCCAGACCACCCCGGTGTGGCTCAGAGCATGAACAACCTCGCCAATGTCCTGTTCGACCAGAAGGATGCCGCTGCCGCGGAACTGCTTTACCGCGGTGCCTGGGATATCTGGCGGAAGACGTTGCCCCCTGACCATCCGGATATTGCAACAGCCGGGAATGCACTGGCCAGCACCTTATTGGTGCGGTTGGCTTTTTCAGAAGCCGAACCCATTTTGCGGGAAAGCCTCACCATCACCGAGTCTCGAAAGCCGGTCGACGAGTATTTGCGACTCGGCATTCTGAGCAACCTTGGCGATTCGCTGGCCGGACAGGGAAAGTTCGATGATGCCGAAAAATTATTGCTCGATGCGTATCAGCAGTTGACCGACAAATATCCAAAATCCCGGCGCCGAAAAGAAACCATCGCCCGTCTACTCTGGCTTTACCAGCAATGGAATCGACCCGAAGACGCGGCCAAATGGCAGGCGGAATTCTCGCAGATTTCCGCGACCTCTGGGTAACGGGATCGCTACCCTTCCACTTTCAATCGCAAAGGCGTGTTCAGGATCGGGCCGAGGCTCTCCGCCGGGCCGTTGTTCCACTTTCCGAAGAAGCTGCGGAAAAGTATTCCCACGCGGTAGAAGTGCCGTCGCCAGTCGAAATTCCCGCTGAACATGGCGAAGACAGCCTTGGAGAGGATGCCCGCCCGCAAAAGACGCATCTTCGTCTTCTCGCTGATCCCAAGCGGTGTCAAATCGATGCCGAGGTAGTCCTTGTTGCGGTTCCAGTTATCCAGCACGAGTGCCGAAGACGGCAAACCATGCCGCTCGACGATATCCTGCAGCGGAGCGCCGGGCATCGGCGTGGCGATCGACCACGTCATGTAGTGCATCCTCCGCAGGAAAAACTGCTTCCAGACCCAGCGCAGCGAGCGGCGGATCTCTCGCGGCGTTTCGAATTTCAGCTCGCCCTTTTCCTCCCACAATTGAAACGCCATCATGAACAGCAGCACTCGGATCTTGTGCTTCTTGAGGAACTTCAGGCAGCGTTCGACCTGTGCGACGGTGATGACTTTTTCGATTCCGTCGAGGACGCGGTCGTTCGCACTCTCGACCCCCAGGTGCACCAGCCACATGTTCATGCGCTTGAAAAGGAAGGCCAGTTCATCGTCGATCTTGTCGGCGCGGAGATTGCTCTGGAAGTAAAGGTCTTTGTAGCCCAGATCGCCGATCGCCCGGCAAACATCCTTGGCCCACGGCAGCGTAACGTTGATTTCGTCGGAGACGATTTTGATCTCGCGCACGCCCAGGCGATAGAGCCAGTCCACCTCACGGGCGATGTTTTCCGGTGAGCGCATCCGCACAAACGGCTTGGCTGCACGCCACACAGGTAGCGAGCAAAACGTGCATTTGTACGGGCAACCACGGCTGATCACGATGCAGGTCTGTTTGTTTGATTTGCAATAGTGCTGCCCGACGAATTTCGAGAAGTCGATGCGATCCCATGCCATGAACGGCAGCTCGTCGAGGTTTTCGTACGCCCGCGGTTTGTCCGTGCGCTTCGTGCCATCCGCCGTGCGCAGCATCAGACCCGGAACGCTCGAAAAATCCCTGCCGCCTACAACCGCGATATTGATGATGTCGGCCAGGGTCATTTCGCCTTCGCCGATGCAGACGATGTCCGCGCGCGTCTTGCTCATGACCAGGTCCGGCACGGACGTCGGGTGCGGCCCGCCCGCGATGACCAGCAATTCCGGAAACCTCTCCTTGATCGCGTTGATGGTGTCGTAGGCCACGCGCTGCGTGAGAAAAGCAAAGCTCAGGCCATAGATTTGCGGACGATGTTCTTCGATCAACCGAAGGTGATCTTCGAGCGTGTGAAACTGATCCAGAAATATGATGTCCTCGTCGGCCAGCGGCGTATTTTCGCGCGTATAGGAAATCAACTGCAGGATGCCAAGATTCGGGTAGGCTTTGTCGTAGTCGTCGGTCATCGCCGGCGGATCGGCAAGGATGATCTTGAACGGCGAAATGCGTTGACGAGCCGGAGCCGGTCGCGCGGCATCGCCCGAATTCGCGTGTGTTAGGACATCCAGAGTCAGGGGCACGGTCACCTACTTGCTGAAAAGAACAGAGACCGCGCATACCGAATGCGGTTCCAGACACATGCGCGTCGTAGTTTTATCGGTATCGCCGTCAGTAGGCTGAATGAAGGAGGGGTCGAGATATCGGACCACCATGTAACCCGATCCGAAGTTCCGCCCGACCTTTCGCATTTCAGTGATCGTGCGGCTTTGCTGCCGCTGCGTGCGGTTTCTCGGAAGCGTCTTGTGGTTTTTCCTGACTGGCCGGCTGCGGCCTGCTGCTCTCGGCGAGGATCCCGCTTTGTTCGGGGTGGGGGCCAAGCCATTCAACCTGTCCGCTTTCGATGTCATAGACAGCGCCTATCAGGAGCAACTCCTGCTTTTCCACTTTTTCCTGAATCGTCTCGCTGGTCTGGAGCAATTCTTCCATGGTCCGCCGGACGTTGGCTACAACCGCAGCCGCCAGAAACGCCTCATCTTTGAGCTGGCCGTTCTTTTGCTTTACCGATTCGATCGCGGGCTTGATGTGCGAAAGCAAGTGCGGAAGTGCCCCATGAACTTCAGCGCCCTTGGCGGCTGCGGCCACTGCGCCGCACTCCTTGTGCCCCATGACAACCATGAGCGGAGTGTTCAAGTGGCCCACGCCGTATTCAGCCGTGGCGATTTCGCTCACGCCCGCGACATTTCCCGCCACTCGAATGACGAAGAGATCGCCGATGCCCTGATCGAAAATTCGCTCGACAGGCAACCGCGAGTCGGAGCAGGTTAGGATCGTGGCGAAGGGCCTCTGTCCGGACGCAGTTTCCTCTCGGCGCATCTCGTCGCTACGAGGGTGTTGGGCCGTGCCGCTGACAAACCGGCTATTTCCTTTTTCGAGTCGAATCTGCCCCTTCGAAGTTTCGTTGGAGCCGTCTGCAAGAGCCAGTCCAATCGACATCGACAGGAGGATGGTCGGCCAGAGGAACCTCATTTGCTTGATCATGATCGTTGCCTTTCGGTCGCGATGGAGTCGGCGATTTCGGCGCTCGCAGACCCCATGGAAATTCATCGGCGACCATACGGGCGTGCTGGAGTGGATTCAGGGACCTTTGAATAGGGTGGACTGGTCGACAAAGCAGATGGGGTTGCCGAAGGGATCAATGATGTAGAACGAACGCTCGCCCCAGGGGCGTTTCGCGATCTTGCCGGCTGCATCGCCGTGTACTTCGCCGGAAGCGAATTTCGCACCGGCTTTCTTGCAGGCCTCAAACGTCGCTTCGAGGTTTTCCACGGCAAAATAGAGGTGATCCGGATTGGGCCGCAAGTCGAAGTCGTCGCCGTCCTGACGCGGATCAAAGCACGCGAGGATCACCCCGCCGCAATCGAAGTAGTGCCGACCCTGTGAGACTCGAATTCCAGGAGTGCTCAATACGGCCGCGTAAAACTCGGCGGCCTGTTCCAGATTCGAGACTGGCAATATCACTCGAAACAGCTTCGCGGCCATCAGAATTCTCCGGGGATTTGGTTGTTCACTGTTCGGGCCGGTATTCTATCAAGAGATGAAAGGCATTGAATCACTTCCCCGAACAATCGAATGGATCGGGGGGTTGGACGGTTGTGCCCGCATGATCGATCAGACGCGGCTGCCCGGGAAGCTGGTGTTTCTGGAATGCCGCGACGTGGCCACGATGTGGGAGGCGATCAAGGTGCTGCGCGTGCGGGGGGCGCCGGCGATCGGTGTGGCCGCCGCGATGGGAGTTGTGCTCGGCGTGCGAAATTCACGAGCCCAATCGCGTGCTGAATTCATCTGCGAGCTCGACAGGACTTGTACCTTTCTGGCTTCTTCGCGGCCCACGGCAGTCAACCTTTCGTGGGCTCTGGAACGACAGCGGCGGCTCGTAGAGTCCATGCCCGGTGGCACGATTTCCGAACTCAAACAGGCCCTGCTCGACGAGGCCAGAAAAATCCGCGATGAGGATGAAGCGATGTGCCGCGCGATCGGACGCCACGGTGAATCGCTCATTGGCGACGGCGCGGGCGTGCTGACCCATTGCAACGCGGGCAGCCTGGCCACGGCGTATTACGGCACGGCGCTGGCTCCGATGTTCACCGCCCACGAAAAAGGCCGTCGATTTCGAGTATTCGCCGATGAAACCCGCCCCCTGCTCCAGGGCGCGCGGCTGACCGTCTGGGAACTCATGCAGGCAGGCATCGACGCCACGCTGCTATGTGACAGCATGGCCGCCAGTTTGATGAAGCAGGGTCAAGTCAACCTGGTCATCACCGGCGCGGACCGCATTGCCGCCAACGGAGACACGGCCAACAAGATCGGAACGTATGGAGTGGCCGTCCTCGCCAAAGCCCACAACATTCCCTTCTACGTCGCAGCCCCCACGAGCACGTTTGATCTTTCAATCTCTGACGGCGGAAAAATCCCCATCGAGGAGCGCTCCCCCGACGAAATCCGCAAGGGATTCGGCCCCGCGACCGCGCCGCTCGACGTCAAGTGCTTCTGCCCCGCGTTCGACGTCACCCCCGCCGAATACATCGGGGGCATCATCACCGACCGCGGCATTATTTCGCCCGTTACACAGGAAAATATTGCAGCGTTGGTTGGATAAAATGGAACAGGCGAGCGTTTCGAATCGCTCGCCCGTTACTTCTTTTTTCGTGTTGATGCGTGAAAGACTCGTGGATTGATCATGGCCTTCGGTTGATCGAATCAATGCCGGAGCTAATCCGGCTCGCAATTCTGATTATTGTAGTTCCTTCATGAGGCGATCGACGGTTCCCGAAATACGTTCCGGCGTCTCAAACGTCCCATCGGCGATTTGAGCCCGAAGCGCCTGGATTTTCGCCTGCCTCATGCTGGAGGCGTCCGTTGTGGCCGCGAGCATTCGTCCCATGCGGGAGAATTCCACGGGATCGGTCTCGCCAATTCCTTCGCTTTGCCCCGCTCGCGAACCCTGCCCCGTGGGTGCGTTGCTGAGATTACGCAGTCCCGCTGCATAGGAGTTGCTCATTCCGATGTTGCTGATTTCGCTCATGATCGCCACGTCCTTGGCCATTCCGCGTTTGTACCGCTCCTGGCCTCTTTCCACTAAAGTCCGTGCCACACTGGCACCTCGACCGGTGCTGGCGCGCGATAATCCACGGGTCGCCACCGACCCGTCCCGACTACCGAATTCATCCGTGAAACTTCGGCGAAGGAACTTGGCGTGCCAGCATTGCGAGGCGCCGTCCATTGACTGCCTCGGACTGTCCTAACGTCGAATTTAGTATCGACCCACCGCTTTTGTGCGCTTGAAGGAAAACGGAATCCCATCCTGTGAATTTCTGCGCATGCGAACTACAATATCTTGCAACTGTCGGAAGCCACTCCCCACAATATGCCGCCAGCGCGCGATTCCACGGATGTCATGGCGCTCCATCTTCCCCAAATTAACGAGCCGCGTTTCCAGTGTTAATAATGCTTAATGTGGCGGAAGAAAAATTGATGACTTGCGCGCAAAATCAGTGTGCCCCTTGCGCCGTAAACTTCGACTCGAGCGGACGCCGTTCGCAAGATCAATCCAGGATGATTCTTAGCCCGTCGTGGGCCAACGCCATCCCACTTGGTAACCCTGCGTTCGTTTCCGCGTGTTTGAGCTGGTGAGCCATATGGGTGAAGTAGGTTTTTTGGGAGCCAATTCGCTCGGCCAGCCCCACCGCCTGTTTGAGGCTCAAGTGCGTCGGGTGTTCATCGTGCCGCAGGGCGTCCAGAATCAGCACTTCTACGCCGGTCAGTCGGGAGATGGAGTCCTCTGGGACAGTGCTGCAATCGGTGCAATAGGCGAATGGCCCGAATCGAAAGCCCAGGACCGGCATCGGTCCGTGGAGCAGGGGGATGGGGATGACTTGGACTCCGTTGACTTCGAATGGCTCATCACCGATTTCGCGCAATTCCAGTTGCGGCCGGCTGTGCGGCGAATTCCCCGCCGGCTCGAACGCATAGGAAAACATCCGTTGGACGCCGACAAGCGTTCGCTGCGTTCCATAGCAGGGCACAGCCCGTTTGGTCATCCAGTTGAACCGCCGCAGGTCGTCCAGGCCGGCGACGTGATCGGCGTGATGATGCGTAAACAGGACGGCGTCGACCTGCCGGATCCCGTTGGCCAGACACTGCAACCGCAGCTCCGGCGAGGTGTCCACGAGGAACCGCACGCCTCCGTATCGAACCCAGATGCTGGGCCGCGTCCGCTTGTCGTGCGGATCGTCGGACGTGCACACCGGGCACTCGCACCCGATCATCGGCACCCCGTGCGACGTCCCCGTCCCCAGCACAATAACTTCGACTGGCTCCCGACTCATCGAATATCGTTATAATGGAATGTAGCCTCGGAAACTATGTTGGCAGGCTGAGGGCGTGTTTCGTTGACCAATCCCAAGCTTTCCATAACACTGCCCATTGCGTGAAACCAAACGGATTATCATTCCAATTGCTATTGCTGGCTTTGCTCCTCGCAAGCGCTACCGTTTGCGTTCCTCCTCCCAAACCGCCGAAGGACTCTCTCACGCAGGCAATCGAGGAGCGGGCGAAGAATCCTCCTCCGCCGCCAAGTTCAAAACCCGCACCGCCGCCCGTCAGGAAAAAGAATGTGGCCGTCAGGCCGGATCCCGCGCCCCCCGCAGCCACCAGCACGGATGCCATTGCCACCGTCGGCACTTCACAAATCCCTCGCGATGAATTCGTCGCCCTGCTGATCCGATCGCGCGGCGTGCCCGTCATCGAACAGCTCATCGGACTTTCCGCCGCCGAGGAATTCGCCAAAAAGCGGGGCGTCACCGTCTCCGATGCGGACGTGGACTTCGAATACGAACTGGCCCTGCGACGGCTTTCCGATCCGCTGGCGTTCAGCACAACCGAAGGGTTTGACATTGCCGAGGCAGAGCGCCTTCTCGACTCCATCCTTGCCAGCCGCTCCATGTCGCGCCCTGAATTCATGGTCACCGTCCGCCGCAACGCCTGCCTGCGAAGAGTGCTGGCTGCCGAGTTCACCGTCACCGATGAACAGCTTCGCAGTGAATACGACCTTGCGTTTGGCGATCGCATACAATTACGACACATCCAGTCCGGAAATCTGGCTGATGCGTCGCGCATCAAGGAGCGCCTCGCAGCCGGCGAAGATTTCGCGGATTTGGCCACTCGCTACAGCACAAACGCCACCACCGCCCGCCGCGGCGGCCAGCTCGACCCGATCTCCCTCCGCGACGAATTCTTTCCGCAGTCCATGCGCCAGGCGGCGGCCAAGCTAGGCCCCGGCGAAGTGTCGGACGTAATCCGCGTGGGCGAGTGGTATCAAATCATCAAAATGGAAAGGGCCGTTCCCGCCCAGCAGCGCGACTTCGACTCCGTGCGCGACATGCTCAAGAAGCGCATCGAAGTGCGCGTCACGGATGCCGGAATGCGTGATCTGCACGACAAACTCATGCGCGATGCCGCAGTTCAAATTTCGGACCCGCTCCTTCGCGACGCTTATCAGGCCGCTCGTGCCCGAAACCGAATAGAGACTCCAACTTCGACCCGCCCATAGGATGATGCCATGACTCCGATCATCTCCGGCACCAGCACCGAGCGAATCGTTCGCAGCCTGCTGCTTTCCTTGTTTGTGGATGTCTTCGCCGTCTATTTTCTCTATGACGGCTACGTGGGTTACCCGCAAAAGAATGCGTTACAGTTGGGGACGCTGCTTGGCCTTCCGGTTCCCACGGCCACAATGCCCGCTCCAAATCTCACTGCCGAGCGCGGCCGGAAGCTGGCCGAGACGCACCGCGCAGGCGAACCGCTTGAGAAACTTTCCTCCGAATTCGGTGCACCCGCGTTTCAGCAGGTTGATGCAGCCTATTTCCTTGGACCAGGCGGCTGGCTCAAGGTCGATCTGGACGGTACGCGCGCAAAAGCTGCGAAATGGTCTGACGCACCGCACACAGAGGCGGATCAGGCGATTCAAAAGTTTATAGGCTGGCTGCTCGTTGTTGTCGGTGTCGGGGCTACCCTGAATGTGGGGCGGGTCATGTCCACGCGGGCCCGGCTAACCGACGAAGGTCTCCTGGTGACGGGGCGGTCACCAATCCCTTTTGAAGCCATGACGGCACTGCGCCCTTCCAACGGATCAAGTTCTCTCGACTACGTGCAGGGCGACCGGCCGGCCACTCTCCGACTCGACCCGTATATCTACAAAAATGCGTCCGAAATCGCTCAGGCCATCGCGGATCGCAAGGGGTTTTCCGTCGCCGCCAAAAGCTGATTATTGTCCGAGCCAGTCTGCGATGCACCGGGCAACCTCGGCGGCCGTCAACACCGATGTATCTACGATGAACTCAGCCGCGGCCCGGTACAACGGTTCCCGGATGCGAACCACTTCCTGCATTTCCGTCAGGGCGTCGTGCTGGGTAAGACTTGGCCGGTTGTCGCCGGATTTCTTGTCCAGGGCAACCCGGCCCGCAAGTACATCCGCCGGGGCCGAGAGCCAGACAATGCGTGCGACGCGGGCAACCTGCGAAATATTCGCCAAATCCATCACCGCGCCGCCGCCCATGCTGATGACCATCGGAGAATTTGCACCCGTCGCCGATTGAATTGAATGGGACTCAAGGCGACGGAATTCTTCCTCGCCTTGCTCGGCGAATATCTGCCTGATGGTCTTGCCGCTTGACGCAATCACCATGTCGTCGATGTCCACGTGTGGCATCCCCAGAATCCGGGCCAGCAACAATCCTACGCTTGTCTTGCCGCTACCCCGCGCACCAATGAGTGCCACGCAGATGCGTCGAGCTGACCGATGCGCTTCACACTCCAGCCCCATCTCCAACATTTGTGATGCGCTTTTTGTGTCAGGCGTTTGTCCGGTCCAAAGCGCGAACTGCGTGGCCGCCTGTCGCACGAACATGTCGAGCCCACCCAACGTCGGACACCCAACGGAAATCGCATCAGCCAGCAGTGTTGTCTTGAGAGGACGGTAAATGAGATCGAACACAACTTTACGGCGACGAAGTGCGGCGGCCGGCATGGGCGACTCGCTCGTTTTCGGCCACATGCCGACCGGAGTGCAATTCACCAGAACTTCGCCGCAACTGTCGAGTCTCTCCGCCCACTCGCGAACCGTCGCGCCCCATTTGGCAAAGTCCTTCGTGGCATTTGGAGATCGCGCAAACACTGTGACGCGGCAGCCCGATTCGCACAGGCCATAACACACCGCCCGCGCCGCGCCACCTGCTCCCAGCATGTCCACTGAGAGTCCCGCGAGCTGGTTTCTTTGACGTCCCAGTGCCGCGGCCACCGAATCCACGGCAGCGTAACAGTCGGTGTTGTAGGCGGCTTGAGTCTCTCCGAGCACAACCGTGTTGGCGGCGCCGATGCTTCGTGACATGCGGTCGGCGCCTTCGGCGGCCCAATGCAGGGCTTCGACTTTGTGCGGGATCGTGACGCTCAGGCCACTGACGTTCAGCCACGGCCGGCGCGCGCACTCGGCGAGGAATTGCCCCAGTCCGCCATGTTCCGTGCCGACGCGCAGGGGAACAAACACCGCGTTGCAGCGATGCTGCTGAAACCAATGATTGAACAGTCGAGGGCTTAGCGAGTGCGCTACGGGATCGCCCGCGACGCCGAAGACTTTTGTGTCAGCGTCGATTCGTTCCCAGCCAAAGTCGGTGTGCATCTCGTCCGTGCTGTATTGGCCCTGAGCCGTAAGATTCGCTCGATCCAGGGACGCGAAAGTGGCAAACGCGCCCAGCTTCCTGGCGAGCATGCGCGTCCACGTTCCCGTCTCGCCCATGCAGATCGCGATGACACGCGGTCCATGACGGTGCATCAAATCAAGCGTGTGAAAACTGTTGGAAATGTGGTGTCCCATGTAGGCGACTTTGGCGACGACTTGCGGACCCTCCTTCAATGTCTCGCCAACCAAGGCTTCAAGGTTCGTCGCCGGCCCATCGACAAAGTGAGTCGAAAGAAGGAGTCGGAGGGTTCGGTTAGTGCCAAGGTGCACGTTTGCCGTGCGGCGCAGTTCTGCATTCGCCTGCCACGCCGCAAATTCGATGTCGATCCAGGCGCCGGTTCCCTGCACAATCTCAAGGGTTCGCATGGCCGCCTGAATTGCGCTTCCCGTGAACCGTCCGCCTTCAGATTGGCTGCGACATGTGATGATCCATTTCCTGCCGCGGTGGCTATTCAGAAAGTGCGTCAGATGAGCAGGGGGATCTTGAAGTGAGTCGATTCTCGCCTCGACTGCATCCGCACCTGCCGCCCAGGCGCGGGAGGCTGACCGCTCAAGGTCTCCGACCGTGTTCGTAAAGACGGATGCGATCAAGATCGTCATGGGTTGCGGCTGCCTCCGGGCTTAACGATGACTATAATCGAGCAAACCAAAACCGCAGCATGGTTGTCGGATCGTGCCGCGGAGAAAGAATCGCAATTTGCCTCGTAACGCTCAACCTCCTCTCTTTTTCGCGGCCATGAACCGCCTTCGCTGGTATTTCCGCTGGCCCATCAAGTGGACCATCTTCGGAATCGCGTACGTTATCGTTTGCTTTCCCTACCCCAATCTCGTCATCCGACACATTCGCCACTGGAGCAACCCCAATGCGCTGATCGAGCCGGACTGTCCGGCACTCCAGCCCATGGCGCGCGAACTGCGGGCGCAATTGCCATCCAATCTTTCTGCTGCGGAAACGCTCAGCCAAGTGGAGTCGTTCGTCTACGATCATGTGCCTTACGATTGGGACTGGAACACGTGGGGGATGGCCGACTACCTGCCTACCGTCGAAGAAGTAGTCCGCATGGGGCGGGAGGATTGCGATGGACGGGCCGTCGTGGCCGCTTCACTACTGAAAAACCTCGGTTTTGACGCACGGATCGTGACGGATTTCGCCCATGTCTGGGTGACAACGCCGGAAGGCGAGACGATGGGCCCCGGAGAGACAAAGACGGTCGAAGTCACCGAAAAAGGAATGAAATTCAACGCGCGAGGCCTGCTGCAAATCCCGCAAATTCTGAGCTATGGAATCGCCGTGTTTCCGCTACCCCGGGAACTGATCCTTCTTGGGGTGTTGTGGTTGCTCCTTCTGGGCCGGGCTGGTCCTCTTCGGATGTGTGTTTCGCTTGCGTTTCTGGCTGGCGGATTGCTTTTGCTGCGGCACGGGGCGGCCAATTACCGCGGCCCGCAACTTTTCATGGAAAATTTGGGATACTTTGCTTTTGGCTTGGGAATGGCCCTGATGGTCGCGGGAAGGGGAAAGGTCCAGGCTCTAAGAACGGCTCCGGAATCAGAAATGACGCCGGCCAAGGGTAGCTCCGTGTAATCAATTGTGTGTATTGGTGTGTACCCCTGTTGTTGCACGAAATCAAATGCTACGCTCTACCGAAGTACCATTTGTAATTCATTTTGCGTGAGGAGGTAATCCCATGAAACATCGACATCGTGTATGGATGGCTGTCTTGACGCCGCTATGCGTCGCGGGAGTGGCCTTTGGGCAGTTCGATCAAATCGAGAAGCTCAAAAAGCTGGGTAAGTCGGCCCTTGGCGGCGAAGAGGCGACCAAGCAGATCGCCTATTTCAAACTGCACGGTCCGCTGGCCGAAACGCCGGTGGATATGCCGCCGTTGTTTGAGCAGCATCCCCCCATGTCGCTTAAGGGGCTGTTGGAGCGGCTCAAGGAAGCGCGGACGGATTCCAATGTCGTGGCGGTTGTCGTGGATTTGCAAAGTGCGGCACTTGGGCTGGCGCAACTTGAGGAAGTCCACACGTCCTTGCGACAATTTGCGGCCGTGGATAAACCGGTCTACATCCATGCCGATTCGCTCAGCACCGTCACTTACGCCGCCGCAACGGGCGGTTCGCACATCAGCATTGTTCCCACGGGTGATTTGTGGCTGACCGGGTTTTATGGCGAGATGCCCTACCTGCGCGGGGCGCTCGACAAGGTCGGCTGGACGCCGGACATCGAGCATTGCGGCGACTACAAGAACGCCGGCGAAATTTTCACACATACCGGGCCATCCGAACAATCCAAGCAAATGAACAAGTGGCTGCTTGACGGTCTCTACGATTCGTTCGTCAAGCGGATCGCCGAAGCGCGCGGCATGACTCCCGAAAAAGTGCGCGACCTGATCGACAAGGGTCCGTACTCGGCCGAAGAAGCCCTCAAGCTGGGGCTGATCGACGCGGTGCAATACCGCCAGGATTTCGTCGCCGACCTGAAGAAGCGATATGGCGATGAATCCAAATTCGTGACCAACTACGGCGAAAAAGACGAGATGGAGGCTCCGGAGGATTTCTTCGGGTTTATGTCGTTTATCATGAGCCTCATGAATCCTTCGCCAAAGGTCTATACGGAACCCAGCGTGGCGATTGTGTTTGTCGAGGGGTCCATCCAGACCGGCGAAGCGGAATCGAGCCCGTTCGGCGGAAGCGAGGGCGCATACAGTACGACAATTCGCAAAGCCTTGGATAAGGCCGCCCAGGATGACACGGTCAAGGCTGTTGTCATGCGCGTGGATTCGCCCGGCGGGTCGGCACTGGCTTCGGAAATCATTCTTGATTCAGCACGACGCGTCGCCGCCAGGAAACCGCTTGTGGTATCGATGGGTAACGTGGCCGGCAGCGGCGGTTATTATGTGACCTGTGCAGCCTCCACGATCTTTGCCGACCCCAATACGATCACTGCGTCGATCGGCGTGCTGTCAGGAAAGATGGTTACGACCGGCATGTGGGACAAAGTCGGGATTAACTGGCATGCCAACGAACGCGGCAAGCGGGCGGGTATGATGAGTTCGTCCGAGCCGTTCAACGACGACGAGCGTCAAGCGATCCGAAAATATATGAATACCGTTTATGACGTGTTCAAGGGGCACGTGGCCAAGGCCCGCGAAGGAAAGCTAACCAAGCCACTGGATCAGATGACGGGCGGTCGGGTGTTCACAGGAAAGCAGGCGCTGGAGCTTGGGCTGGTGGATAAGCTCGGCGGGCTTGAGGATACGATCAAGTTTGCGGCGGAGAAAGCCGGATTGGGTCAATACGATATCCGCGTCATTCCCGAACCGGCAAGCCTTTTCGACATGTTCAAGGAAAAGAGCCATGATGACGTGACGGCGTCGATCGCCGCTGCGGGTCTTCTTGATATGCCCATCGCGCGAAATCTTTTGCCGGTGCTTGGCAAGACCGACGCGTTGCGGGTTCGGGCCGTCCTAAGGCAGCTCCAGCTTCTCTCGACGCTGCAAAAGGAGAGCATCCTCCTCGCTACGCCGGGCGAGATGGTCATTCAATAGTTGATGAGCGAGCCGCAGACTTCAGTGGTCGCGGATGTCGGGCTTGAAGTCGGTTGGTTCGTGTAACCCAGCTCCGAAGGGTGGAATTTGTGTGCCAATTCCATCCTTGTTTGTCCGAAGTTGCGATATTATAGGACGTTTCGCAGGCGTCAAATAAATAACTTTTCTGCTAGGCAAGGCCGAAAGAACACCGTAGGATGGAAACCCCATTCTGGCAGGCACGGCACTCAGGCCGAGCACGCTGGAAGGGTGAATACGCAAGCGGAACAATCGAAAACCGAGTTGTGAGTTGTTACGGAATCAAAGTAGATAGGAGTAGCGGGTGATCAAAGTCAGGCCACGCGGGAACGAGTCGGTGCAGCAGTTGCTCAAGCGCTTCAAGCGCCTCTGCCAGAGAGAGGGCCTCATTCGTGACATGAAGCGTCACAGCTATTATGAGAAGCCCTCGGAGCGCCGCCGCCGCCAGTCTCGCAAGGTTGTCCGCAAGGACATACTGCCCATGGGCACCGAAACAACGCGGCCTCCAAGAACCGCCCGCTAAACAAGAAAAATAGATATCCAGAAGGCGGATGTAATCCGCCTTTTTTTTGCGCCCAACCGGGCCGCGAAATCCAATTCGCGCAAACCCAATAAGGAGTGAATTCACAGTGAGCTCCAAACCCGTCGCTCTCGTCACTGGTGGTTCTCGCGGCATCGGGCGCGCCATCTGCGTGGAACTCGCCCGCTCTGACTACAACGTCGTCATCAACTTTAACGAGAATTTTGGCGCAGCCGAAGAAACGCGCGGGCTGGTCGAGGACCTCGGCGCCGTCGGTGAAATGTGCCAGGCCGACATCACCTCCAAATCTGACCGCGAGCTGCTCGTCGAATTCAGTCTGGAGAGGTTTGGTCGCATTGATCTTCTGGTCAACAATGCCGGAATTGCCCCGCCGGTGCGTCAGGACGTGCTCGAAACCACAGAGGAGAGCTTTGACCGGATCATGGAGGGCAATCTGCGATCTCCTTATTTCCTCACGCAAATTGTCGCACGGCGGATGATCGAGCTCATCAACGCGAAGTCCATTGATCGCGCCATGATCGTCAACATCTCTTCATTGCGTTCCTACACTGCCGCCCGTAACTACGGTGAGTACTGCCTGAGCAAGGCCGGCGTCAGCATGATGACCAGGCTCTTCGCCGTTCGGCTCGCCGAACACGGCATCAATGTCTACGAGGTCTGCCCTGGGATCATCGAAACCGACATGACTTCGAGCGACGCGACGCGGGAATATTACAACACGCGCATCGCCAAGGGTATGAACCCCATCAACCGCTGGGGCAAACCGAAGGAGGTGGCCCTGGCCGTCAGCGCCATAGCCAAAGGGCATTTTCCCTTCTCCACCGGTGCTGTCTTCGACGTCGATGGCGGCTGGCATCTTCGGCACCTTTAGAATCCATTCGCGCAAAAAAAAGTACGTCCCGACTGCCGGGACGTACTCCTAGGGAAATCGCTCCGAAGAGCGTGAGGCACACAATTATTGAATGAGCTGCACCGGTCGTTTCGCGCTAAGGATGTTGAGAATTTGATCCAACTGGGCGCTGTACTGCTGAATGCTGCCCTCGGCGTGAAAGTGTTCGCCGTCGCCAAGTTCCGCGATGCGGTCCATGAAGGACCGGTCAGGCTCCGAGCCGACGCTCACCGCATAGATTCTAAATCCACGCCGAGTCGCCTCCTTGGCCATGTCCCACGCATACTGCTTCGCGGCCCCCAGGTTGTAGTCGCCCTCCTTATCGATGTTGGCGATGCCGTCCGTGTAGAGGATGATGATCTTCTTAGAAAACTTGCGTGCGCGCGAGCTGCTCAATTCTTCAATGGCGCGTTCGAGGCCGGCTCCGATGTTCGTGTAGTGCCCGTACTCCGCGGCCTGCAATTCGCTCAGACGCTGGGACACCTGTTCAAAATCACTGGTGAGATTGACCTCGTGCTTCCCGATCGTGCTGTAGCATTCCAGGGAAATTTGATCCTGTGATTCCATTTCGCTGAGCATGGACATCATATGACTGACGCCGTCCTTGACGGCCTGCATCGGCTGCGTGGGAACGTCGGCCAGTTCAATCGATTCTCCAGGTTCCGGGCGTTCTTCAAGCAGATAGTTGATAAACGTCTTGACGCCATAGCGGTATTGGAAGGCGGAGTTGGCGTGGTACATGGTATTGTTGGTGCTCATCATGTAATCGCGAATCCAGCTGAGCCAGATGGCTGACGAGTCGGCAGGCGTTCGGCCCATGATGGTCTCGCTCCAGACCATCTCCGAATTGTTGATGCTGGAATTGGCGTTGCCGGCCGGCTGGCTCACCTTGGACCAGCGCCCGCCCGGAAGTCCGCTGTTCCACGTCGCCAGCCCAAGCGCGACGGCAACGCGCATCGGATAGGTTGATGTCGAATCCGAGGAGCCGCTTTGCATGATGGCCGCAATCTCTGCCGGCGAATATTTCTGGTCGGTCAAGTAGGCCGAAAGAGTCGCATTCGTCCAATTCTGGCGGTACGGAAGACTTACCAGGCCTTGATCGGTCGTCGGGTTGTAATTGGGATTCACCACGAGCGTTCCATAGCCCAGTCTCTTCATGAAGCCCCATCCAGGGCCGGCCGCTTGTCGAAGATCATTTCCAGGAAGCGGATCGCCCGGCCCCCAAACCGTGCCGATTTCTCCGAAACCGCCCGGCAGAGCATCCCACACCTCATGCATGTTGATTGTTGTTGTACGGTACTTGCGCAGTTCGCTGTCGTCGGTATGAGACGCTGAGAGATCGGCGACGAGCGCCATGTCGCGCGGAATCATTCCCGCGACCGCCGACGCGCTCACGCTGGTGTTGTTGCGGCCAAAAATACCCGCGAAAAACAATCCCAGCGGTCCATTGGGCGAGTCTTCGGAAAGGCGAACATTCACCCGCACTGCGTCAGGCTGAAAGTCTATTGGGTGAAATGTGTATTGGCCGCCGCTCAGGCGGGATCGTAAGAACGAAACGTCCTGTGTCTCGACCGTGACGGTCTTTCCCAGGACGGGATTCAATTTGACGAATTCCTTTGCCGTCGTGAGTGCTTCCCCCTCGGGATTTTCCAGGTCGTACTCGCTGAGGACGGCCGCCGCTGCGAGGGCAGCCGAATCCGCCGATCGTTGCAGGTCGGTGCGGGCGTTGTACATCAGTCCCACGTCAACAGTCAGTGCCGCAAAACCCAGTAGAACAATCATGCAAACGGCAACCAGAACGACCACCGCGCCCCGGCGCCGGGCGCATCCGAGTGCAACCCGTCGAGTGAACATGTCGTGCCCCTTTCTAATCCCCGCGACAAGAGAGTCGACACCAGTGTCGATCGAGATGTCGCGACTTCCCCCAATGAGCTCGCCGAATCGGACAGTCAATGGCGAGCAAAATCAGTCTTTTGATCGATTACGCGGAAGTGATTTCCCCATGAGGCTCGAACGGTTGATGGTTCGTTCGCCGCCTCGCCATACTATAGCGTGGCGGGATATGCAAGGCGAATCGACGAAAAAATCTGCGGAAGTCCTCTAACCAAAGGGCCAATAAATCCAAACGGGCGTGCTTCGTGATGCACTGCTGATCCGATCATCCTTCGCAGGACATGGCGACGGTTGTTTTCATGCGTCGCTACCAGAGACCGGGAACAAATCGTTTCGTTTTCATCCGGTATGCCGCGTACTCGTCGCCGAATTCTTCGAGCATCATCCGTTCCTCAGCTCCAAGTCGAAGCGCGACGAGAATTCCGAAGGTGATCAAATAGGACGGCCCCGCGATCCAATTGGGAAGCACGAGCAACTGGCCAATGGAGTACAGCAGGAGGGCGGAATACATCGGATGACGAATCCGTCGATAGACGCCGTGTACGACAAGGCGATGTTGTTCACGGACCTGAAGAGTGATGGACCAGTTCGTACCCAGGTCCGCGTGAGAGCGGTGGAAGAGCCAGAGCCCGGCCACGAAGCAAACGATGCCCGCAACGAGCGGACCTGGCCGCAGTGCGTATTCCGCGAACCAGAATATCGGGGAGACCACCCACAGCAGCGGCACGAAAAACCCGAGCATCGCGAGGGTCACAAGGATGACCTCCAGCGTTCCCTTGCAATCCCTGATCACCCTGATTCCGCGGCTTCGCTGGCCGTGCGGAGCTCGAATGGCGATCATTGCGATGCTGGCCGCGACAATCACGACCTTGGCAATCCACGGACCCATGTTTCACGCCATCTTCATGCAACGACGGGCTCGCGCCAGCAACGTTGACATCGAGGTTCGTAGTGCGAAGGATCGACGACCATGTTGCCGTTTACGACGGGCGTCAACCGTTGTGTCCGATTGGCGACCCCTCCGCACTGTGCGCATGCGGCCGACTTCATCACACACTCCGCCGCCGCTTCGCGAAGCAACTCGTTCATGCGGAACGATCGACCCCAGCTGTCCGGCTCGAGGGACGTGAGCACCACATTCAATCCACGCCGGTTCAACCCTTCGATCACTTCGACCAATTCGACATCAAAGAAATGACCTTCATCAATGGCCACGATCTGTGTTTTCGGCCCGATGAGATTCAGGATCTCTCTTGCACAGGAAACCGGGGTTGCCGGGAGCGCTTGTCCGCCATGACTCATGATCGCGTCGCGCCCAAATCGAGTATCAATCGAATGTTTGATCGCCAGCACACTTTCCGCCGGATATCGTTCGACCCGCAATATGAGCTCGGTGGTCTTTCCGCTGAACATGCATCCAAGAATCAGCGACATAACGCCACATGGTAGATTGCTCCGCTCAGTCGCGTAAGGATGCTGTTGTTGCAACGGAATAGGGGGCACATGCCTATTGTGACGCACGGGGACCTATGCCGAAAGGGGTCAGGTGTTGGATGAATTCCGAAGAGTGTTCTCACGACTCGGATCAGTCACGCGATGTCCCACAACGTCGGCGATCTGCCTGATCTGTTCCATGAGCTTTCGGAAATGATTGGGCAGCACGGCCTGGGGGCCATCGCACAATGCCCGATCCGGGCAGCTATGCACTTCGACGATCGCGCCCTGCGCGCCCGCCGCGATTCCCGCCAGCGCCAACGGCGGCACAAGGTCCCGTTTGCCTGCGGCGTGCGACGGATCGATAAACACCGGCAGATGCGACCTCTCCTGGATGACTGGAATCGCCGACACGTCCAGCGTGAATCGCGTTTCATCGGCGAACGTGCGAATGCCCCGTTCGCACAGCATCACTCGATGATTGCCCTGGCTCAGCACATATTCCGCCGACATGAGCAGTTCCGTGACTGAAGCTGCGATGCCGCGTTTGATGAACACCGGCTTGTCGGTTTTTCCCACTTCAAGCAGAAGGTTGTAGTTCTGCATGTTGCGGGCCCCGATCTGAAAAATATCCGCAAATTCGTAGACGATGGGAACGTCGCGCGGATCAACCACCTCGGTGATGGTCGGCATGTGCAACTGTGCGCCGGCTTCTTTGAGCAGTTCGAGGCCTTCACGACCCTTGCCGCTGAACGAATAGGGCGATGTGCGCGGCTTGAACGCGCCGCCACGAAGGATCGCCGCCCCCGCCGCCTTCACCGCCTTTCCCACGTCGAATAGTACGTCGCGGCTTTCAATGGCGCAGGGTCCCGCAATGATGTTGACGTTGGGGCCGCCGATGCGAACGCCCTTGATGTCGAAAATCGTGTCGGCTTCGTGAAATTCCCGCGAAGCCAGCTTGTAGGGCTGGCTGATCGCCATCACTTCGTCGACGCCGGGAAGCTGTTCGAGCTGCTGCCGTGCTTCGGGGTCATGATCGCCGATGGCCCCCACGATCGTGCGATATTCGCCTTTGGAGACGTGCGGTTTGAATCCCAGCTCCGCAATGCGGTCAACCACCCGTTGTGCGTCGTCCGCCCCGGCGCCGGCCTTCATTACTACGATCATGTCCATTGGTGTTTCCTAGCGGGCCGACCTACTGGTTTACCCCCATGTGGCGGGGAACACGAAGCCCATATTCATTATACGTGGATGGCAACCATCCTCCATACTCCGGGCACAAGGAGCGCGTCCGCATGGACCGATAGTAGAGCATGAGCTCTCGTCCGCTACCGCGCGTATTCAGCTTTCTCAGTGTTGAGAGAGACCCTGCCGTTGACGAGGCATTGCGCGAGGCACTTCCACACCTCACGGGCGATGTTTGTGATGCCGCCATCAAGCTGATCTGTGAAAGAGGGCGGCCAGAGACGCTGGCTTCCATTGTTGTTGCTGCACGGTCGTTTGAGCCTGGTTTGCGGCAAGCCGTCTATCAACGTCTGGATGATTTTCAAGCCGGACTTCGTGCGGCCATGGCTTCGGAAAAGCTGGAGGACCGGGCCGCCGCAATTGCCGTTGTGGTGGCGGCCGGGGACTTCAAGTCGGCATACTCGCTGGCCGACGCGCTGCGTTCGCATTGCCCGCGAACGCGCGAGCTTGCGGCCGACGCGATCCGCCAGTTGACGGAGGCTCATATCACACACCGCGAGCCAGGGATCCGTCCGGAAGAGGCGTCCGACTTTCATTCGTGTACGAAGCGGTTGGGCGAAGTTCTCAAGACCGTCGTCGAAAGCTGGGAATCCCACCTGCGGCCTGAAGCGCTGGAGGCAGCACTGTGGATGATTGGTGCGGTCGAAAAACCGCTCGCCGAAAAACTCTCGCGCGTTCCCAATCGAATCGTGCACATGTTGACCGGAATTCTCGAACGCGCCACGGATCCAAGGCTGGCCGGATTTGTTGTGTGGTCGCTCTCTCGCTCGGAACTCAAGGGCACAGCCGCGAAAGCCATCTCCCGTGCGACTCCTCCCGGATTTCTCAACGCGATCGTGGATGAATTATGGTCGCTGGGTGATCCTGAGGTCGCAAAGTCGTTCCATGGAGTTCACGAATCCTCGCGGTTTGAGCAACTGGCAGTGGAGGATCGGAACATCAGTTCCGAAAAGGCCGCCGCCATCGTGCGCATGATCAGTTGCGCAGGTGGCCCGCGCGACCGGAATGTCGCACGGCTTTGTGCTCTGGGGGAACGCGCCGGCGAGCAGGTTCAACGTGCCGTGCTGTGGCAGCTGGTGGGCGATGAGTCTGCACAGGCCACGCAGGCACTCCAGGTGATCGCTTCGCGGTCCCAGGATGCCCGCGCCAATATCGCCGCGCGCGAATGTCACCGCCGGCAATATCGAGACGGGACTACTCCCATCCGTCGAAAGGGCGATGACACCCCCGGCCCGCTTCGCGACGCGCTGAATCGATTCATCGAAGAGCACGATCGCCTGTCGATCGAGGAACGCGACGCGCTCGTGGCGGAATTCAAAACGCTCGGGCCGGACCTCGTGTTCCAGCTGGAACGCAAGCTGGAAAGTCCGCAGGCCGCCGATCGCGCACGAACGATTCGCGTGCTCAAAACATTGGGACAAATCTCCCCATTCCTCACCCGCCTGTATCAGTGCGCGCGCGATGCGGATCCGGCCGTGCGCAGTGCCGCGCTGACCATCCTGGGCGACGATTCCGGCGCGGCGTCGCTGCGTCTGCTTCGCGACGCACTCAACGATCCGGATTCGCGCGTGCAGGCGGCGGCCATCGAATCGCTGGAGCGCAGGGGAATCGAACACGCCTCGCAATCCGTTCGCGGAAAATTGGGCTCACGAAACAGCCGCGTGCGGGCCAACGCCATCAAGGCCCTCTGGAAACTGGAAATCCACCAGGCATTACAGGAGCTTGACCGAATGCTTGCGGATGAGTCGGCGCCACACCGCGTCAGCGCATTGTGGGTCGTGGAGCGACTCGGCCTTCGGCAGGTTCTCGAACGGCTCGGAAAAATGGCCGTCGCCGACCCCGATCCCCATGTACGATTGCGGGCACGGCGCGTGCTGGAGGGGCTGCGCATGCCGCGGGAAGCCGGAGCCCGAACATGATCCTCGCGGAAGTCACGGATTTTGAACTCTGGCAGCGCGCAGTCCGCCAGCAATTCCAGCAGGGCGAATCCGTCGGTACTCTGTTGCTCGGAATCGGCGTCCTGGTCGGCATTGTCGTCTTCATCCTCGTTGCAGCGAGAGTTCAAGCCCGCTGGAGGGGAAGAGAGGAACGCGCGCAGGAGGAAACCCATCCGCAACGACTCTACAATCATTTGCTATGCTCGCTTGGGTTCACCGCCGCCCAGCAGCGTCTACTGGGGGCGGTTGCAAAACTCTCGACGCTTGAGCATCCCACGGCCATGCTGGTGAGCGAGATTCTCTTTGATCGAAGCGTCGTTCAGTGGGAGCAGGCAGGCAAGGGCGCGGCGGATGAAGCCCGAATCGAAGACCGCAAAGTCATTGCCCTTGCGAGAAATCGTCTGTTCCCTGATGGGCGGGGGATAGTGCAGTCCGTTCCTTCCACTCAGCGTCCGTCACATCGTCGGTAATCACCGGAATCCGCCTCGGTGCGAATTCGTGAGAGGTTTCGCGCAGCCGTCGATCGAGTGCTACGCCCCGGCGTTTTCTGCGGCGCTCCTCCGCTCTGCGGACGCTCAGGTTCATCAGGGCTGCCGTGCCGTTGGGATCTTCGCGGAGGACCGCCGAGCGGTGGCCTTCGGAAAGAACCGACAAAATGCGGTCCACCGATTCGGATTCGTAGCCGTGCAGCAAGTCCGGCCGAAGCGGGTAACGCGACAGGCGACTCCACGTGTCCATGGTGCGGCGAAAACTCTGGCGGACCGCCAGCGCATTCATGCTGTCGAACAAAACGCGGTTCATCGGATAGGAGAGCAGCGTGTCAGTGATGAGCGGCCTCATGTCCCGGTGATGGTGCGAGTGGTCGGTAACGAGGATCTCCTGCAGGCGAATCCAGATCGGTTCGGTTTGAGCGGAGTCGGCGCGGAGTTCCCAATAAAAGTGGCCGAAATTCTTCGTGCTCCCGCAGGTGGCAATCTGATGCGGGACATATTTTCCGTGGGCGACGGTGTCGGCGGCCAGATGCGAAAGGTAGCCGTAGGCGAAGGCCTGTGCGCGCTCGTCCCCGGCGGTTTCGAGCAGGCGGAAGCCGGTGGACCAGTGATGGCAGAATTGCTTGACGCGGCTCCAGCGCTTGGCGAAGACCACGTCGGCCGCGATGCTGCCATAAAGATACGCAAACGCGTTGCGGCTAAGAAGGGCGGCGATCGCCCCGGGCAGCAGGGCAAGCTGGCCCAGTGCGGTTTCCGACAGACCGATATGTGTAGCCGGCCCCCATGCGTAGGCTGCATTACTCAGCACGCAAAAAGCCAGAACCGCAAGTAGGGCAGCTTTTACTCCAAAACGCATCGATTCTCTCTGTGCCTCCACCTACCGCGCCCGGCGTAAGTATAGAACCTCTTTATCATACGGCTTTCCAGGGAGTCGGTTTGCGATAAATTGGTACGATAAAGTGTACCTTTCAAACGGCTTTGTTCCGCAATTTCCGTTTTCCTGGGTTGAGGGGCTGTAGACCAGGTTTTGGGGCGTAAGTGCGAAGGGCGAAGAGCGCAAAAAGCGAAAAACTGGATGCCACCGAACTTCTGGCGCGAGGATCGGTGACACGGGATGTTGCTAGCAGGACTGCGCATCATAGAGGAGAACATGAGAGGCGCGCAGAGAATTGGTGGAGTCGTCAATCAGGACGCGCTGATGGAAATCATGGCCCCATCCATGAAGAGGCTGTCGTTGTCAATAGTATTATTTCATAGTGGCATTCTCTGATCGGCGTCAGCCCCACTTTCCGGGGGGGGATTGAAGCCGAGGGGTCTGGGGGCGAGCAGCCCCCAGCGTCATCGCGATTCG
>CAZCST010000005.1:0-58653 GCA_964501365.1 uncultured Phycisphaera sp.
CAGTGACTTCGTACTGCTTCCAGAAGATCACAAGCGAGGATTTCTCGCCTTTTTTGACACTGCCTTTCCGCTGCTTCGCCTGATTAAAGGTGACCCAGTAAGACGATTCGTAACCATTCGCCCAGGCGGTAAACGCCAGCAAGAAACTGTTGATGCCGCGATAGTCTTTGCCGCTCTCCAGGTTCTTCGGGAGTCCGGCACTCTGCCTGCCGAGAATCGGCGACCGCCACGGGACAACCCCCTGCTCCAGCATGGCGATGATCTGATCGGTGACTCTCTGATAAATGTCGATCTGCATGGGTAAACCTCCGTTCCGAGCGGTTTTCGGCGGCTGTGCGACCGACGCACACCCTGCCTTGCACTCGATAAAGGCAAGGAACCCAGCGACCGCGCGCAGCAGTCAACGGTGGAACGCCCGGAGGGAGGGGACCCTTTGGGGAGGGACCTTGACGGCGAGTACGGGCGCTACAATGTGGGGCCTTCCGAAGTGCAAGGCGGGGTGTCGGTTCAGCGAATGCCGGAACAGGAGGGAGGTTGCCCGCGCAGACGAACAATCAGAGGAATAAGAAAAGCGATGGAGCGGCTGGCGCTGCTTCGGGCAATATGGCGGCGACGCCGGTCGTGGCGCGGCCCATGAAGGCGAGCGCGACGGCTCAGCTTACGCGGGATCTGTTAAGTGAATACCTACTTAATGAGATTCGCAAAGGACGGGGCAAGGGCCAGGTGGAAGTCTTTACTCTTGAAATGAGGCAAAGTCGATTAAGTCAATATCATCATCGTGGTCGAAATCGAGAATCTCGCAGCCTGAAAGGCAGACGGTACGGGCTTCCTCGGTAAAACAGTTTTGCAAAGAGGCGAAGTCGCGTAAATCGACGACGCCATCACCGTTGGTATCGGGAGTACTATTTGCACATGTGAGCTTAAGCACGAAGTTAATCCCAAGGCCCTCCTCGCTCGGAGCAACGAAGAAATCGGTCGCGCATCCCGGATCAAGATCCACCGGCTGCTGTGCGTCAGCCTGTCCCAAGATGATGAGATCGCCGTCATTGTCCAGGGCGAGGTCATGGATGATTTCATTGTCGGAATTGGGGCCGGCAATGGTTCGCACCCATCGGAATTCACCATCCACGGAAAGCATGACTACGAAGGCGTCGACGCCACCGAATTTTCCGTTCGAGTGATGTTCCTCGACACCGGGGCCGGGATCGAAGTCAACCGTTCCACTATAGGCTCCCGCAAGGATAATGTTGCCTGCTGGATCAACAGTAATATCGTTTGGGATAGCACGAGCCTCGCCCTCGAACGTCCGGGTCCAGAGGTAATTGCCGTCAGCATCCAGCTTGGTGACAAACAAATCAGCGTCCGTTGTTGCCGTATGAAAGTCCATGCCGGCAGTAGGGTCAAAGTCCACCGTTCCGCTAAAATAGCTGGAAAAAACAGGGTCGCCATTAGCATCAACGGTTATCGAAGGCCAATCCAGGTTTACATCAGGTGGAAACGTTCGGGTCCATAGGTGGGACCCGGCAGTCGTAAACTTGCTAACGAAGATATCGTTGAAGCCCGAAGCAGAATGGAGATCGGTTCCCGGACCGGGGTCAAAATCCACCGTGCCTCGGAATCCGCCGGCGACAAGAATGTTTCCGAGTGAATCGACGGCCACCGATGCAGCTTCGTCATTTCCCGGGCCGCCAAAGGTTCGGGTCCACGCGTACGAGCCATCGGCGTTGAGCTTGGTAACGTAGGCGTCATAGCTATCGGCGGCCGCCGATTGAATATCCGCTGTGGGACTGGGGTCGAAGTCCAAAGAGCCATAAAACATGCCGACCATCACCAGGTTGCCAAGCGGATCAGAAGTAAAACTTCCTGCATAAGCCAAACCTTGACCCCGCCCAATCACGTTAACGCCGCGATAGCCTCCCTCGGCACTGAATTTTGCCACGAATACGTTGTATGTGCCCAGCGTGGTCCAATTATCCTGACCAATCCCCGGATCGAAATCCACCGTGCCCTCGAAATTCCCTAGAACTGCCACTGAACCATCGAGCAAAGTTCGCACCGCGACCCCCTGGTTGCCTGACGATTGTCCTCCAAAGGCTAAGCGCCAATCCTGGACGCCATGCGAATCGAAGTGGGTCAGCACAACATTACTGCCCGTAAACGGCGGCTCGTCCTGTCCTTCGTAGCCAGTTGCATAAGCACCGCCGTCTTCTGCACTTGCAACTCCCAGGGAGGAAGATGTCGCAGGGAGAACTTGCGAAACCCATTCGGAAATCGGGTTCGGGCAGTCGGCAACGCTACCGATCGACCATGTTAACGCGAGAAGCCAAACGACCGAGTGCATCTGAACCCCCAATTTGGATTCAAGGCAGGCCCCGAAAAACGCCCCACGACTGATACCTCATCATAGGTCCCACATATTATTTTTCAAATACACTTGACGCCATGCCCGGCGGCGATAGCGTGCGTTATCGGCTCTCCCCGTCGAGGGGTAACGGTTTTGACGTGTCCACTTGCCATGCCTTGAAAGGAGAATTCCATGTCCCGGTACCTTACGATCATAGTCGCTGTCGCTTTGTCCTTCCTGTGCAAGTCAACCGAAGCCTCTACGAAGTACGTTGATAATTGCGGGCACGACACCGCCTGCAATGGCACCACAACGGCTTGCTACAACGGCGGTGCCGGGGCGCCAAATTGTGCGAAAAAAACAATCCAAGCCGGCATATTTGCAGCTGCAAACCTCGATACGGTCTTGGTTGCACCCAGCGCGACGGCTTATACGGGTTCATCAAACAAGAATCTCTTTTGGTCAGGCAAAAGCATCACCGTTCAGTGCAACCCTTCCTGCCAGCCGCCGAACTGTACTTGCACGATCGACTGCCAAAACAACGCGCGCGCTTTCAACCTGACGTCTGCTGGAGGCGGTACGATCGACAGGTTCACAATCAAGAATGGAAGCGCCATGGGATTGGGTGGCGGCATCTCGGTAAGCGTTGCTGCGGTGACGATCAGCAATAACCTTATCGATTCCTGTACGGCCACGGTGGGCGGCGGAGGCATCTATTTGAACGGCGCGACGGGCATTACGCAGACCGTTTCCGGAAACACGATAAGTAACAACAGTGCTACGGGGACGACAGGCAAGGGAGGTGGGGCGTATGTTCAAGGACCTGGAACCGCGACGATTACCAGCAATACGTTTACGAACAATGTTGCCGGAACAGCTTCCGGTGCGGGTGGAGGTGGCTTATACCTGATCATTGACGCATATGGAAACCCCTCGGTCACATCAAATACTTTTGATGGGTTGGATGACGCCACACATAATTCAGGTTATGAGGGGGGAGCGATCCTCGTCGTTGGGCCTGCCGGAAACCGTGGGCTGATCAACCACAACACAATTAGGAATTGTTTCGCTGCGACGCTTGGCGGTGGCATCAGCATCAATGCACTCGTGTCGCCTACGGTTTCGGAGAACACCTTGACGAATTGCCAGGCGACAGCCGCCGGCAACGGCAACGGTGGCGGGATCCACTGCGCAGGCGGCACTCTCGCAGTATTTCGCAAGAACAATATCACGGGTTGCTTCGCAAACTTCGGGGGAGGCGTGAACATAACCAACTCGAGTCCAACATTTGAAGGAAACGTCGTCGATTCTTGCCAAGCAGGATGGAATGGCGGTGGGATCCGCATGATGCCCACCGGAACGGCCACGATCATTGGAACGACCATCAGTAATAATTCCGCACCTAACGGGGCGGGGGGCGGCATTTACTCCGACAAACACGCAGTGGTCGTGATCCGCAACTGCAAGATTCGCAATAACAGCGCCCCGAACGGTGGAGGCATCCATATGTCGGACTCGGAGGTGTCGGGGTCCGATCTTACTTGCAACACCGCGACTACGGGTAAGGGCGGTGGGCTGTTCATTGAAGATAAATCCCCAAAGATTCGTGATAGTTGGTTCGTAGGAAATGCTGCGAGCCAGGGCGGTGGGATTTACGATATTGGAGATTCCCAGAGTCCGCTGAGCAGACCAATCATTTCCCGTTGCATCATTGCCGATAATTCCGCTGGTAGCTGGGGTGGTGGAATCCTTGCCGACGCATATTGTTCCCCCGTGATTGTTAATTGCAAGATTTTGCGAAACACCGCGGGAAACCAAGGGGGCGGTTTGTATAGCTATTTTGGAACCGACTTATCGATTCTTAATTCGCTTGTTTCGCGAAACAGCGTGACCACTGGTCCCGGAGGCGGGGCATCCGTCAACTCTCATCACGGAACGTTGAATGTCATCAACAGTACGATCGCTGATAACTCTGCGACTTCATCACCCGGCGGGCTTTATCTGGGCGCTAACAATTTGCTGATAAGCAATTCGATTGTCTGGGGAAATACAGGTGGAACGACGGGAAGGCAGATAAATGTGTCCAATGTCACCGCCACGGTGAAGCGGAGCGACATTCAGGATGGAACGAGTGCCACTGGTGTCTTACACACAGGGCCGGCGTGGAATTATGACACTCTCACTAACATCCAGATCGATCCGACTTTCATAGATTCTGATGGTCCAGCGAATGATGTCACGCAATGGCAGTCGTTCAATTACCGCGTCCTCACGGGTTCCCAGGTGATTGACCGCGGCGACAACGACGATCTACCGCTCGACGTGGCAGACATCGATGACAACGGGGATACCAACGAGCGCATTCCGCGCGATTTGGACGCTTTTATCACTTCAGTTCGTCGTATGGATGACCCAGCCACGGCGGATGCCGGCGCTCCGGCGAGCGGACCGAATGCCAATACATACACGGACATGGGCGCTTATGAGTTTCCGGTTGGTTCCGGGCAGTGTCCAACAGGAACGATTACTTCGGCGATTCCACCGTCGGGCACGGTTGACGCTCGGGTTCCATTTGCTCCCAACACGCCGTTTCCGACATGGGGAATAGGCTATCCGTTGACGGGTTTGCAGACCGATCCGGATCGAATACGAATCACGCTGCAAAACGCAGGTGTTCCGGTATCTGGCGCCGACAAGCTTACTTGCTGGACGCTTTGCGAGACTGGCGTCTCCACGGCCTCAGCTAATAAGATAACGACAGTCTTATCCATGGGAAGCGGACAATACGAGATATCACTAAACCGCGCAATTACGACGAATGGAGTAGCCACTATACGCTACGAACCCAGCGGAAGCTTTGTGGAATACACCGCTCATCCGGGCAACGTGAACGCGGACTCATTAACGAACCCGGCTGATATCCTGAGACTGATAGATAGCCTCAACGGCCTCCCTCCTGCTCTGCCAATATACCAGTGCGATATTGATCATAGCGGTGTTTGCATGCCCCCTGACATTATTGCCGAAATCGACCTCTTGAATGGAGCGAACGGCTGGGCTGTTTGGAATGCGGTGGCGAAACCGACTAATGCGTATTGCGCGAACGGCATGTTCGCAGCGGCCTGCCCCAGCGGTGGCGGCAGTGGCGGTGGGGGTGGCGGCTATTGCGCAAGCGCCGATTGTGGCGGTGACATCGAACCTATGTCAGCGAGTACACTTGGCGGTGAAGGCGGCGAACAGGTTCTGAGTGACGATACGGTCGCAGGCCAGGACAACGCCAATGTTGCGAATTGGATCGTCACGTATCTAATTGAGACGAACCCCAATGACAGTCAAAGTGAAGAACTTCTTGATGTTGTGGTGGATTCCATGACGCAATGGGTTGCGGAGCACTTTTCGGCCGACGAAAAGGCGAATCTTCTTCAACACTTAGCCGATCCAGAACTGATATTTGCGAGTGAGGCTGGCGAGGAAGGTGCGATGACTTTGGCACAAGGGCTCGATTAAGCCTTGATTCGGGCCGCCAGTTGTTGAGGCAAGGTATCAGAATCAACGTGCTAAAGCACCTGCGATTCGGCGGCAGGCATACTCGAAATACACAGGGTCCTGCTCGATGCCGACGAAATGCTTTCCGGCCATGATGGCGGCGACGCCGGTGGTGCCGCTGCCCATGAACGGGTCAAGGATAGAATCGGCGTTCACGGAATCGCAAATGTATCGAACCTGGGACAGTGGACGTGGGCATGGGACGGGATTCCCGCCGGTGTAACCGCTCCAGGGCCGCAGGTCGGCGACGTGCCAGTCGCGGGGTAGCTCATCGTGAATCCGTGAGCGTCCGCTCCAGAAGATGATGGGATCCCAGGCAAGGCAGCGTTGGCCATCACGTTCGGGATAGATTTTGCATCCGGCGATCAGGCGGAATTTCCCGGGGAAATATTCGTGCCAGCGGTGGGCCTTGAGCGGGCTCTGCCAGACGAAACAGGGGCCGTCATTGGTGATGCGGATCAGCTCAGGCACGAGACGGTGCATCAATGCATCATACTTGTCCGGCGCGTCGTCGTAGCTGCGGTAAGTAAAGCCGATGCCGTAGGGCGGGTCGGTCACGATCGCGTCGATGTCGCTAAGCGTCGGCAACACGTCGAAGCAGTCGGCTCGGTACAGCGTGGCATTGCCGATCACGCGCTTTTCGGGAACCGATTCGCCTGATGGCCGCTGTACGGAAGCGATGCGTCGCCTGCCGCGCTCGGCGTAAAACGGATTGATGCGTTGTACGTTTGTATTCATTTCAAGATTCCTTTCAAAAAGTGGCGGGCGGGCTGGTGAGGCCCGCCCGCGTAAGTTGTCGTTAGTCCTTCTTCTCCGAAGCGACGCGTAGGACGATTCGTCCATCGAGCGGAACGACTTCAAGCTGGACGTTGAAGCCTTTGCCGTCGGCGTGTGCCCAGGCTGTACCGATGCGGGTCCAGAAACTCTTCTGGCCTTCCCGGTCCCGCACGTGATAGGCGGCGTGGCTGGGCAATTTTCCGGTAGTGGTTTGCTTGGTTGTCTTCGTGTCAGTCATGATTGTTCTCCTTCTTTGGTTGTCCGGCCGCGACCATCGCGGCCTGATGACACGGGAAAAAAGCCGGAACAGTCCGGGGCGAGCCAAAGCGAGCGAACGAGTCAAGTCTGAAAATTGGGGGACGACCTTTAGGGGGAGCCGATTTTCTGACTTGATGCGACCGGCGACGGCTTTACGTGTTCATCAATTAGGCCGCATGTCTGTCGGACGGAACCGAAGAGAACAAGGAGGACGATTCCTGACGCGAAAGAACCGACGATGCTAGCGGAGTGAAAATGCCCGCCGTCGGAACGGTGGGAGCGACCGGCCGTATGAAAGTGGGACGCATTGGTCACGGCGTGGCGCGCTGAGGCATTTACGACTGCGTAGAATAGCGCGAGAAAACCAATCGCTTGCGTCGCAAAGGATCATTGGACTAACGACAAGAGCCGGCGGGCTTCAGCACGCGATGCAACTTTAGATTGAAGATTGACAAATCTTAACTAATTGTCAGCGATTTCAGGAGTACAATGAGGAATGCTGCGAATCATTCAGAGCACGAGCGCGGCTGGGGCGAAGAGCTATTACAGCACGGCAGACTATTACACCGAAGGCCAGGAACTAACCGGGTTGTGGCGCGGTGAAGGCGCGAAGCGTCTCGGACTCACAGGAGTCGTCAACCGCAACGAATGGGACGCCCTCTGCGACAACCGCAATCCGGCGACGGACAAGGTGCTGACGCAGCGGCAAAAGCAGAAACGGCGCATCGGCTACGATTTCAACTTCCACGTGCCGAAGAGCATTTCGATTGTGTACGGTCTGACGAAGGACGAACGGATTCTCGAAGCCTTCCGGGAATCAGTGGACGCAACCATGCAGGACATGGAAGCGGAAATGAAAACCCGTGTGCGGGGTGGCGGCCGCAACGAAGACCGGACAACCGGGAACATGGTGTGGGGCGAGTTCATTCATACTACGGCTCGCCCCGTGGATGGCGTGCCCGATCCGCACCTTCACGCCCATTGCTTCGTATTCAACTCAACATGGGACGAGAGCGAAAACCGCTGGAAGGCCGGACAATTCGCTGACCTCAAGCGCGATGCGCCGTACTTCGAGGCGAAGTTCTATTCTCGGTTCGCACGGCGTCTCGAAGAACTCGGCTTGCCGATTGAGCGGCTGAAAAAAGGCTGGGAGCTTCGTGACATCCCCAAGTCGGCGATTGAAAAATTCTCGCGGCGGACGGCGCTCATCGAGAAGACGGCGAAAGAGCGTGGGATTACCGACGCCGCCGAGAAGGACGGACTTGGGGCGAAGACCCGCGAAGGAAAGCAAAAGGAAATCACTTTCGACGAATTGCGGGAATACTGGCAATCGCGCCTGAGCTCGGAAGAAAACGACGCCATTTCCAAGGTAGCCAATCGGTTCGGTCAAAATGCGATCGGAGAAGATTCGCATATGGCGGTAAAAGCCGCGGTCCTGGCCATCGAACATTGTCTGGAACGAAGCTCGGTAATCCCGGAGAGAAAGATTCTGGCGGAGGCATTGAAACGCTCCGTGGGGACGGCATCGTGGCAAGCGGTGGAACAAGAGGTCGCCAAGCAAGGATTGATAACCGCAGAGCGTGATGGTCGGCGGATGGCGACGACACGGGAAGTACTGAAGGAAGAGAGTGCCATGATCGGCTTTGCCCGGAATGGCCGTGGCACCTGTAGGCGGTTGGGACCGGCTGATTACCGATTCAAACGCGAGTGGCTTGACGAAGGCCAACAGAAGGCCGTGCTGCATGTCCTGCATTCGCCGGATCGGGTGATTTTGATTTCTGGCAAGGCCGGAACCGGAAAAACCAAGATGATGCAGGAGGCAGTGGAGGCGATTGAGGCAACTGGGAAAAATGTGTTTACCTTCGCCCCGTCGGCGGACGCCAGTCGCGGAGTGCTGCGAGGCGAAGGGTTCGCAAATGCTGACACCGTGGCGCGGCTGCTTAAAGACGAGCGGATGCAGGCGGACGTTCGCGGACAGGTCATCTGGATCGATGAAGCAGGGCTGCTCGGGACGAAACAATTGGGACAGGTGTTCAACCTGGCAAATAAACTTGATGCACGCGTGATTCTTTCCGGCGACCGCAAGCAACACGGATCAGTGGAGCGTGGCGCGGCGCTGCGATTGTTGGAAGAGGAAGCCGGGTTAGTCCCGGCTGAAATCCGTGCGATCAAGCGGCAATCCGGCAACTACAAGCAAGCTGTGGAAGCGTTAAGCGAAGGGCGGACTGAAGACGGCTTTAGTGAACTCGACGAGCTGGGTTGGATTCAGGAAGTACCCGCAACGGATCGGTACAAAATACTCGCGACGGATTATGTAGGCGCAGTATCCAAAGGCGAAACGGCGCTGGTGGTTTCGCCCACGCATATCGAAGGCGAGTGGATCACCGACGAGATTCGCGGGCGGCTTAAACAAACCGGCAAGCTCCGAGACGGCGAACACCGGTTGCAAGTGCTGGAACCGGCGAACCTGACCGAAGCGGAACGATGTGATCCTGTGAATTACGAACGCGATTCGGTAATCGTCTTCCATCAAAACGCCAAGGGCTTTACCAAGGGTGATCGAGTGATGCTCGGCGATGGTCCCCCGCCGATATCCGAGGCTGCGAAATTTCAGGTGTTCCATCCGGACATTCTGCCGGTTGCGCCGGGCGATGTGCTCCGGGTCACGCGCAACGGCAAGACGGCTGACGGATTGCATCAACTCAACAATGGCGAGTTGGTGACGG
The DNA here is from genome assembly GCA_964501365.1 of uncultured Phycisphaera sp. Classification (GTDB taxonomy): domain Bacteria; phylum Planctomycetota; class Phycisphaerae; order UBA1845; family UBA1845; genus CAZAMB01. The sequence goes on from CAZCST010000005.1 coordinate 9,652, forward strand.
TGCAACGGTTCGACAGGGAGGGAAATCTCGTCCTGACCAACGGCTGGACGATTGCGAAGGACTATGGGCATCTGGCGCACGGCTACTGCGTCACGTCGCATGCGTCACAAGGAAAGACGGTGGACAAGGTGTTCATCGGGCAGTCGTCGCATTCGTTTCCGGCTTCGTCGCGAGAACAGTTTTACGTTTCTGTGTCGCGCGGCAGACACGGCGCTACGATTTACACGGACGACAAGGAAGCGTTGCTCGACGCGGTAAGCCGTTCGGATGATAGGGTGACGGCTACGGAACTGGTCTCTGGGCGAGACATTCGAGAGCGCGGGGCAACATTAGAACGTATCAAACGGCTAATGCCTGAAATAACGGTGCCCGCGCATGTCGCAGCGAAAGAGCGGGAGGGGTTGAATTATGATCGATAATATTCTTGACCGGTACGGAGGCCGGGATCGCGGAGACGGAGATAACGATAACGATGCGCAAAAGGAATACGCCATCGATGACTTCGGCACGTTTGGTTTCCTTCGGGGATCCCGCGAACGAGCAACGATGATTGAATTGCGAAAAAAAGATGGCAGCATCCGCGCAGTGAGCTATGGTTACATCGACAAGGCGGATTTCGACCCTTCGGATGGCATAGTGCTGCATGTCAACGGACAAAAAATCAACATCAAGGGCCGGAATCTTAACGTGGAAGTACATCCCAAGGTGCGGCTATACGAGGCAGTGTGCCGTCATCGCGTCCCGTGGTTGCGCGAAGCTGATGAACCGGCCAACCTCTTGGCGAACGAGAAAGATACCGTTATCGAGCAGATTGAATGGTGAATCGGGACCACTCGTCGCCGCTTCGGCTCAAGAAAATCGCGTGACATCGGCTGAATCCCTCTTTATACGTGGAATTGTGCGGGTTGCGTCGTTGCGACCGGCTGGAATGCATGATTCGGGCTGCTTGTGACAAATACGGGGGTGATCGATTCCGACACAAATGAGCTTCGGGGAATCGTCCGAAGGATAATTGAAACCGGATCGAAGAAATTCAGTGACCGAGCTTCTCGCGGACTCGCAGTAAAATCGACAGTGCTTGCGGAGATGGCTGCGTGCCTTGAGCCAGCGCTCAATGCAGAAGTGAATTCGATGCCGCAAGAAACTCTCGAAGAAAAGCGGAAAGTGTCTACATGGGTCAATCATGAGCTGCGTCAGTTAGGTCTAGCAATTCGGTGCATGCCTTCTGCTTTGCCCGGCATTCTTGTCGCTGAGCCAGGATGGAGCGATGAGGAAGACCGGAGCCGGTTCCGAATCGAAGCCCGAAACGCCGAAGGCAGGAAACAACGATCTGCATTGTTGGAGTCGGCACCACACTTGGAGCTAATGGAAGATTCAGTTCGGCGTGAAGGCCGTTCGCGTTTCCGAAGATAGTCTTATTGATATCAGATTGGGCTTTGGCATTAGTCCTGTCCGTTGTTTGGCTGAGGGTCATGAATCGAAGTCGGCGGTACTCCGTGAGCGATGTCCCAAACGAGCACGCGGCCGGGCTCAATGGTTCCCTGGACCTCGGTAAGGGAGTTTGCTGCGGCAAACAGCTGACGAGCGTTTGCACTCCACGCGACTCCCGGGTAGATGTCATTATCACTTCCGACGAGTTCCAAACAGGGTTGCTGTGTGATGATATCCCACAATCGGACTTCGCCAGCCTGGGTGCTGTCAATTCGTAACAGGCCACTTCCGCTGGCTAGGCGTTGGCCGTCCGGAGAGAACGCGAGACCACTGATTTCCCGCCGATGGCCGTCAAGGGTCGCTATTCGGTCACCAGTTTCTGAACTAAGTAGACTGATTCGACGGTCCAGTCCACCGGAGGCGAGCCGCTTGCCGTCTGGCGCAAATTCCATAGCTGTCACTTCACCCTGATGCGGAGTGACCGTCCAGAGCCTTTCGTTGTCGGCGACGCGTATGAGGTCAACGTCGCCGTCTCGATGTCCGACTGCAAGCAAACGACCGTCGCGGCTCACGGCAAGCGCGGAGAATTCGTCCAATCTCTCAAGCGCGGATGCGACGGCGGATCGACTTTCGTCAGCTAGCGGGGCGACGATTGAGGTGCCATGGGCAAATGCGCCGGGTAAGACGGTGAGCGTCTCGACGGCGGGCTTGATGTCGGAATGGCGCGTCGGCGTTTGATTATTAAGCTCCCAAACAACAACGGCGCGCCTCTCGGACCGAAGTTGAAGATGGCCGTGGTTGCCATCGGAGGTTTCGATGCCATCTTCGACGAGAGCCGCTAGGCGGTTGCCGTCGCCGCATAACGCCCGAATGCCAGCGGTCTCACAGAAAAAGGTTCGGGCCGGTCCGGCGTCAGTTGTAGGCCAGATTCGGACGTTGCCGCTATTGTCAGCAGCGGCGACGAGTCGCCTATCAGCGCTCATGCTAAGAGCATGAACCAATGACCCGCTTCCTGGGAAAATGCCCACGACCTTGGCATTCGCGATTTCCCACCGCTGAACCGCGAATTGGCCGGAGGTGATTAGCTGCGTTCCGTCTTTGGCAAAGAACGATCTCAAAAAACCATACGGTTGGAAATGGTCGCCGGGAATGACGGGCTGCTCCGCTATCATTTGATGATGAGGAATCAGCGTCTTTTGGATGTTGCCCGTTGAAGTGTCCCAGATGTGGGCTTGGCCGTTAGATCTCTGAGAGGTAATCGAATTGTACGCACCGAAGCTCTGACTAGCGACTCGTCCGCCTTGCTCGTCAAAGGAGAGGCCCGTGACGGGTCCGGAATGGCGAGGTCCACGCACGACAATCGCGGCTCTTGCGATGTCCCAAATCTGAGTTGCGCCGTTTTCGTATCCAATGGCAAGCATCAAAGAGTTTGGAAGAAATGCCGCAGCTGTAACCGCGCCATTTTGAATATCGAGGCTTCGCTCCCACTGCCCGCGCTTGTGGTCACGGGCAAGATCGGAGGGCTGAAAACCTGGGAGTGCCCACAAGTTGAGGTCGTTACCAGGACCGCCAACGAAGCACTTGGTTCCATCCGGACTCATCGCGATGCATGTTGCGAGCCGGCCGGTCGGATTTTCCGCAACCACGCTACAGGTTGCGGTATCTAATATTACGAGTCGATCATTCCCATCGGCTACGAGTGAGATGATCTGGCTGCCGTCGGGAAAGAAGTCGAAGTCGGCGACGGAGATGTCACTCTTACACTCTTGGGTTCCATCTTTGACCTTAAATACCGTTAGGTGACCTTCCTGGTCGGTGCAAGCGATGTGGCTGCCTGATGAACTCATTGCATTGCGATTCCATACGGTTCCTAGGCGCGAAATATTGATCGGTGACGGCGCGTGGACAAGGCGGCTTAAGTAGTGCCACTCAAAACCTCGTGGGTCGTCGGTGCTCGCCGTGTTTTCGTATTTAGAAAGCAGCCGAGCAGCTGTGGCTGTTTCTCCCCGATTGAAAGCCAACTGGGCGTCCCGAATGTCTGCGATGTATTCGCGTCGTCTACGCTCGGAACTCGCAGTCTTCCGCCCAGTTTCGGCCGTTGAAGTCAGGATTTTTTGCTGTTCCGTTTCTGCGGCGTGGGTCGCAGCGCGCGATGCAAAGTGAAGCGAAGCTGCGGAGCCTGTGATTATTGCGAACGCGGCCGTAGCTATCGCGGCGGCCAAGAGGGGACGACGGGCAGACCAACGCCGAGCTCGTAGAATCGGGCCCGGCGGATGAGCAAGAACTTCCCGACCGGCAATGAATCTCCGAAGGTCAATTGCCAGGTCAGCTGCGGATGCGTAACGATCCAACGGAGACTTTTCGAGGCATTTCAGGCAGGCTCGTTCAATGGCTGCGGGTACAATGTCACACAGGACGGTGGGCGGGATTGGCCTGTTCCATGCGATCTGATGAAGCGCTCCATCGCGACCTAGTCCAGGAGTGGTGGGAAATGGGGGTCGGCCAGTTAGTAAGAAATATAGGGTGGCACCCAGACCGTACACATCGCATGACCGTGTAATCGGGCCGAGTCTCGGGTCGGCCTGTTCAGGGGGCATATAGTGAGGGGTGCCGAGCCGTTGAAGCGACTTTGTCAGTTCGGTTTCGGCATCAAGTTGCTTGGCAAGTCCAAAATCCGACACCATCACTCGGCCGGATTCATCCACGAGTATGTTCTCTGGCTTGATATCCCGATGGACGACACCAGCTTCGTTCGCGCAATGACAAGCGTCGGCGGCTTCAGCGACCATGCGAGCTGCTGATTTGGGGTCAAGAGGTTTAGCGCGAGAAAACCGATGAAGATCAACACCACGTATTCGCGGCATCACGATGTAGGGGCGACCGTCTACCTCGCCAATTTCATGAACAGGGACGATGCCGGGATGACCTAGCCGAGCCAGGATTTGCGCTTCGTTGCGGAAGCGGCGGACGATCTCCGGATGACCTCTATGCTCATCTCGCAAAATCTTCACGGCGAACAGGTGTGAATCGCCTCGTTGGATGGCTTCATATACTTCACCAAACCCGCCGCCGCCGATCTGGTTTCCGAGTAAATACCTTCCGAACGGGCGCTGCGGTGATGCCCCACCATCTGCCGAGTCCGATGATGAGAAATGACCGGAGATTTCTTCGCTTGGATCTTGTAGTGCTCGAATTCGGGCCTTTCGGACTCGAACGGCGTCCATTAAGGCGTCTCGCAAGCCGGGCAAGAATTCCGAGTAGGAAGAGCAAAAGGAGTCAATGTCCTGAGGGGTGTCGCCCCCTTTGGCTAGAAAAGTTTCGACGAGGCGAGAAATGGCGGAGGCGTTTTGTTGATTCTGAGCCATGATCGCGCACTATCAATGAGACGAGAAATTGATAGAAGTGGAGCCGAGCAGTTCTCGAAGACGGCGGCGTGCCCGTTCCAGACGAGTGTTGACGGCCGTTTTGCTCATGCCAAGCGCATCGGCGATTTCCTGATGAGTCATGCCCTTGAGCGATTTCGCGACAATCTTCTGCGTAAGCTCGGGAAGCTGCTGGATGGCTGAAGTGAGGCGCTCGATGCGTTCTCTGCGCCGCTCAAGCGTGGCCGGAGTGGGACTTCGTGCCGGGACGGCGTCGATTGCGTCGCTTGCCATTTGAAGCAAGGCGCGTCTTCGCTTACGTGCGAAGTAGTAAATGGCGTGCCGTAAGATCGTGGCCAACCAAGCCTCAAAACTTGTTCGTGCGCTGTGTCCGATGCGAAAATTTTCGATTGAACGAAAGCACTCCGTCATCGTGCGCTGAACGATTTCGTCAGCATCTGCGTATCGAAGCAGTTCCGGGGACGCTTTCCTGGCAACGAGGTCTCGCATCCAGGATTGGTAGTGCCGCAAGAGTGCCTCTAGGGCGTCGAAATCGCCTTTGGTCGCTTGCCGGATCAGATCGTCAGGTTCCATTCGTCAGCACCTCAATCGTCAAGCCGGCCGGTTGAAAGGCGTCGGGAAAAAAACTTAGGAATGAGCAAGAGCGCAAGGGACCGGCGCGTCCTAAGGAAAAAGAACGAGTATCGGGCACTGTGGATGTGTGCGATTGGGGGGCAACAGCCCCTGTGAACGTGACGCGGAAGGAATAGGAGTTAGTCATGCGGAAAATTGCGATGGTCATGGGTTGCCTTCTCTACTTAATTTTTCCGATCGATGTAATCCCGGACTTCATTGTCGGCCCGGGCCAAGTGGATGACTTGGCGGTAATCGCCCTGACAGTTCGTTCGCTCCTCACCAAGAATGAAAACCGTCCAGCTGCCTAAACCTAGCTCGAACCGTGGGTATCGAGCCAATTAAGTCATGGGAGAATTGTAATGGAAGATAAAGCGGTCCAAAACACGCCGGTCGAAAAGCTGATCTGCCGCCCGCAAGTGCGGACTCGCTTCGACGAAGAATCGTTGCTCGGCCAGGCGCAAACAATCAAAGAGACGGGCATCCTGCAACCGCTGCTGGTGCGGCGAGAGGGCTCCGATTTTGTAGTTCTCGACGGTGAGCGAAGGCTAAGGGCGGCGAAGCTGGCAGGGGTCACTCATGTGCCGATCCTCGTTCATGATAGGGAACTGTCGGATTATGAAATCGTGCTTCAGCAACTCATTGCCAACGGTTCTCGGAAGGATCTAGACCCATTGGATGAAGCCAGGGCGATTCAGCGGCTGATGGTGCTCACCAAGTGGCCGGGGTCGCACATAGCAGTGAAGCTCGGAAAGTCGCCCGCAACCGTGACTAAGCTTCTCACCCTGCTCAGTATGCCGGTATCGGTCCAAGAGAAAGTTGCCAATGGAAGCTTGTCGCTTACGACCGCCTACGCGCTGTCGCAAGCAGAGAGTGCGGAGAGTCAAAGTCAGATTGCGAATGAGGTCGTGGCCGATGGGCTGACGCGTGCCGAAGTAATTGAACGGGTCAAATCACGGAAGTCCGCCGATCGCAAAACGCGCAGAGCACATCGCGAAAGCGCTTCGCTTGAGCGAGTGAAAATCCCCCTTAGCGGCGGCGCGTCGGTGGCGGTGGCCGGGCGAAAACTATCTCTTCGTTCTGTAGTCGAGTGGCTCACGGAATTACTGGAAAAATTAAGGGGTCTTGAAGATCAAAGCATGGCGATGCCTGAGGCGGCGAAACTGATCGCGAAGGCGGGATAAGAAACATTTGGTGAAGGTGACTTGGTGACGCATGTACAAACTTTCTAGGTTCCTGCTGATTATTGCAGTGTTGTCCGCTTTCGTTGGGTGCTTGATCGTGATCTGCAACGGAGGTCCTTGGGTGGTCACGGGTGGAATCGCGCTGGTCGTTGTCGAAGCCTTCAAGAGGGCTCGGCGGCAGATTCGGTTGACCACGCTGGGAAGCGCTCGGTGGGCAGAGGAAAGTGACCTTAGGCGCGCTGGGATGATCGATGCGCAAACTGGGTTATTGCTGGGCAAAACATGTGCCGGTCCGAGCCGTCTTGCCCCCATTTCAGGCCTTTTCTCTTGGCGCATCGATGCGGTTGCCGCCTGTCGAAGGTTCTTTCGAGGTCTGGTGCGGCATGTATGCCTCGTAAAGATGCCTAACGCAGTTCACACCGCCGTTTTCGGTCCAAGTGGCGCAGGCAAGGGAACGTCATTTGTGGTCCCTTTCCTGCTGAATTGTGACGATTCATGCGTGGTAATCGACTTCAAGGGCGAGAACGCTCGTTTGACGGCAGAGCACCGGCGGAGGGTGTTGGGACACGAAGTCGTTCTGCTCGACCCATACCGTCAAGTGACGCGTACGCCCGATCGGTTCAATCCTCTGAGTTTCATCGATAAGGATAGCCCACTGGCGATTGATGAGTGCAACGATCTCGCGAAAGCCGTTGTGACGCGGACCGGTGAAGAAAAAGAACCGCACTGGAATGATTCGGCGGAAGGCGTGATTGCAGCGGGAACTGCAACCGTCGTTCAGTATGGGGAAGCAGAAAAAGGGACCCGCTCGCTCCAGACCCTACGCGAAATTATCTGCGATTCGGAAAAGTTGGACTCGGCGATCAGGGTCATGCGCGAGTCCAAGGCCTGGAATGGGATGCTCGCCCGAAAGGGTGGTGAACTAGGCAATTTCGTAGACAAAGAAAAAGCATCTGTGCTGACCACCGTATCGCGACACCTGAGGTTTCTTGACTCAATTCCGGTCGCCGAAAGTACCAAGGAGAGCAGCTTCGATCCGTCCAGGCTGCGTACTGGCAAGATGACGGCATATCTCATCTTGCCGCCCGATCACATGCGGGCGCAGTCACCCCTGCTGCGATTGTGGATCAGCTCGATGCTGCTGGCGGTAACACGCGGTGGGCTTCGGGAAGGGCGAAATGTCCATTTTCTTCTGGACGAAGCAGCATCGCTTGGTCACCTCGATGCCGTTGATGATGCGGTAGATAAATATCGCGGATACGGAGTCCGCTTACAGTTCTATTTCCAGAGTCTTGGACAGCTTAAGAAGTGCTTCCCGGAAGGCCAGGATCAAACATTACTCAGTAACGCGAGCCAAGTGTTCTTTGCCGTCAACGACAATGCGACAGCAGATTACGTCAGCGCCCGGCTGGGCGAGGAAACCCTTGTCGTTGATTCGGGAGGTAGAAGCCAGGGTAGCTCGCACCAGGTCAGCGGAATACAGCAACAAAGCAGCTATGGGTGGTCAAGCAATTCAAACATGAATTGGCAACAGCAGGCTCGGCGGCTCTTGAAGCCGGAAGAAGTCATGACGCTTCCACCAAGAACGGCAATCACGTTCGTAGCGGGCATGCCCCCTATCCGCACGACGCTGCTTCGCTACTACGAAGAGAAAAGAATGGGAATACCACCGGGTTATTTGCGACGGGTTGGTGGCGCTTTCGCGACGCTCGTCGCATCGGCCCTGCTCTTCCTTCTGTCCGTGACTGCGGCATCGTTAGTGGTCGGAAGTGAATTGGCATTCGAGCCTCGAAACGCTGTGGAAATAAGCACGCTGGATTTTTCGCGCCCGGACGGTCCGGTCGCGGTAACGAAAGAACCTTTGAGAAAGGAATGAAGATTATGTCCGAGATTGCAAAACAACTATTCGATAGCCTGAGCGGCCTGAAAGAAACGGTGCAAGCAGTAGCGCCAGGGCTAAAGCATCTCGTGCCGGAAGCCAAGGCGGAGCTTGGAAGGCTTGGTACCCAGGGAAGTATGGAGCTCGCTTCTGCATTGTTTAACGGAAGCGGATTCGTGCCGTATGGGCCGGGACAATACACACCGAGCATTGAACAAATTCGCGGCCCGCAGGAGATGGGTCGTGAGCAGCCGGAGCTAGGTCGCGATCGGTAATACACGTAACTTGAGGCGTAACCGAACACCAACGGTAGAAAAGGGATTGATACAATGTTTACGTGGACTATCTGGGTGATCTATCAATTGGTGACCACAGTGGGCTTTTTCGTCTGGTACGCGAAGAAGCATCCAGTCGAAGCCCGGGAAATGGTTGATTACTGGTCGATGTTGGTTCCGAGAATTGCGCGAGCGATCCGGCGGCGGTGGTCGAACTTTTTGTAAGGCGATTCAAAGATGAATCAAAAGCTAAGCATTACGGAAATCATCACGGCCGTGGCTGGATTCCCGCCGATCTTGACGCCGCAGGAGGCGGCTGGCCTACTTAGGATCAAGCTATCCACGCTTTACCGACATGCCAGCGAAGGCAAGTATGGGTCGGCCATCAAGCGGGGCAAACCGCTTCGCTTCTGGCGGGATAGGCTGGTGCAGGAATATATGCGGTAATGTCCTTGCGGCTGGACGCATTGCACCGGTCGCATCTCCTTCGTGGAGGCCAAAAAATTCCGAAGATCGGCGCTTGCCTTGACAGAAAGCTTCGGATGCGGCCCTACACTTGATCGGTGCTTACGGAGACAAAAGATGAAGCTCGTGGATCGTGAACGGGTGGACGGAACACAGGTCACTATCGGTCGGCGGATATCGTACGTCGATGGCAAGCAGCGGACCGGTCGTCGCTATACGGCCGAGTTCCGTGATGCGGACGGCCGCCAGGTCTGCGAGACGCTTGGAGTATCGAACAAGCCTCAGGCTCGGCGGCTGGCCCTTGAAATCCAGCAACGGCTGGACAACGGCACGGACAGGGTGCTGGAAACTACGATCAGCGTCGATGAATTAGCGGATCGGTATTTTGACTCGGTGAAAGCCAAGGGCGTCGCGCCGAAAACGGAGTGGAAGTATCGAGCGGACCTAGGCAAGTTGAAAGAGTACTGTGGGGAGATGGGCCCTGCCCTCGCCCGACGATTCTCGACTGACGATGTCTATCGCTTCCGACAGTGGCTTATCAAGAAGGAATATGCAGCGAAAACGATTGATGCCGTACTCGTGCTTACTAAGCAAGTGTTCAAGTGGGGATGGCGTCAGTCGGTGCTGCGGGACTATCGGCTTGCTTCTGCGTCGCTTCCGAAGGCGAAGGCAAAGCCTCAGCCGTGCTTCTCGACCACCCAAGTGGAGAGCTTGATTAAGGCTGCCGATGGCGAGGAAAGAACCGCGTTTGCGATGATGGCGTACGCCGGGCTCCGGATCGGCGAAGTCGAGCAGCTGCGTTGGGAGGACGTGCGGTTTCAGGACAGCAAGCCGGGCATGTTCCATATCCGACGGGGCGGCTCGGCAGGTACTACGAAAGACAAGGACGAACGATTCGTTCCCGTTCACCCGCGAATCGCGGACCTCCTGGGAGCCGCAAAGAAAGGCGGCTTGGTGTTTTCCTCAATCCGCGAGCGAACCCTCCTGGCCCGCCTCAAGCTGCTGTGCAAGGCATGTGGGTTCGAGAAGGCGGACGAATTTAAGCTCCACTCATTCCGGCATCACTTCGCGAGCCTTTGCGCCAATCACGGCGTCGCCCATCGCAAGGCCCTGGCATGGCTCGGTCACTCGTCGTCGGACATGCTCGATCTGTACTACCACCTGCACGATGACGACAGTCAGCAAGCGATGCTCGCCTTAGCGGCGGGAGCGGAGTCCATGTCGATTCCTCGTCCAGTGACGAACGGTTTTGAGGACACTTTGAGGACAAATGGGGGGTCAAAAAACGAGAAACTCTCGCAAGTGCGAGAGTTTCAAGAGCTTACAATCTGCCTAGAGAATCTATCGGAGAGGGAGGGATTCGAACCCTCGATACAGGAATTCACCCGTATGACGGTTTAGCAAACCGTTGGTTTCAGCCACTCACCCACCTCTCCAGGCCATGCAGCGGCTCGGCGGATCATACCCCGTAGTCGCATCGCCAGGCAAGCGCAGCAGCTTCGCCCAATCGAACCAAAAACTACCGCTCGTTTTTCATTTCGCTATCATGTCCAGCGGTTCAAGATTGTTCATAGAAAGAGGATATTTCCATGAAACGTGCAAAAATCACCATCGTCGGAGCGGGAAACGTCGGAGCGAGCTGCGCGGTCTTTGCGGCGGCCAAGGAACTCGGCGACATCGTGCTCATCGATATTCCGGAGTTCGCGGACAAGACGGCGGGCAAGGCCCTCGACCTCGCCCAGTGCGCGCCGATCGAGCGATTCGATTCCAAAATCATCGGAACGTCCGACTACTCTCACGCGAAGGACTCGGACGTCGTCATTATTACGGCTGGGATGCCGCGAAAGCCGGGCATGAGCCGTGACGATCTCGTGCAGACCAACGTCAAGATCGTCGGCGACGTGGCCACCCAGATTGCAAAGGTCGCGCCCAACGCCGTGCTCATTGTCGTCTCAAATCCGCTCGATGCCATGGTCTATACGGCGTGGAAGAAGACCGGCTTTCCGACCAATCGCGTGGTGGGCCAGGCCGGTGCGCTCGACATCGCCCGCTATCGCACATTCATCGCGATGGAACTCGGTTGCAGCGTGGAGGACATTACGGCACTGCTGCTCGGTGGACACGGCGACGACATGGTCCCGCTGCCGAGCTTCACCAGCGTTTCGGGCATCCCGGTGACGCAGCTGATCGGAGCGGACAAACTCTCGGCGATCATCGAGCGGGCCAAAAAAGGCGGCGGCGAGATCGTGCAGCTCATGGGCACCTCGGCCTACTACGCCCCGGCATCTGGCACGGTGCAGATGGCTGAAGCGATCATCAAGGACAAGAAGCGAATCATTCCGTGTGCTGCTTATTGCAACAAGGAATACGGCATTGGCGGCTATTTCGTCGGCGTGCCGTGCGTGCTGGGCGCAGGCGGCGTCGAGAAGGTCATCGAAGTCAAGCTCAACGACGACGAAAAGAAGCTCCTGGCCACCAGCGTCTCGCACGTGAAAGAGCTTGTCCAAGTGGCAGAAGGATTTCTGAAATAGAAAGTTCAGCTGATTGGAGTGTCACCGGCGGCTTGCGAAGGATGGGTGCCACTGGCGGCTTGCCCGCCAGTGCCAAAAGATTGGAAATAGTGTCTGACAAGCAAGACTTTGATCCAAACGTGCATCGAAAGCGGCTTCATCACTACGACATTCCTGGCCACGCTCACGAATTGACCTTCTCCTGTTACCAACGTCGTCCACTACTTTCAGAAGGGAGCTATTGCAAGATATTGGCAGAGGCAATTGATCGCGCATGCGCAGGACACAATTACCAACTGGTCGCTTTTGTATTCATGCCGGAGCACGTTCATTTGATCGTCTGGCCGCTGGAAGATGCTTCGAAAATTGAGGAGTTGTTGTTTGCGATCAAGCGGCCATCTTCGTTTCGCATCAAGCAGGAAATGAAGATCACTTGCCCCTCCCTCATTGATGAACTCACGATTCGTGAACGGCCCGCCAGGAGTGCATTCCGCCTCTGGCAGGAAGGCGGTGGATATGACAGGAACATCCACAATGCTACGGCCCTGAGATCGAGCATAGAGTATCTTCATTGTAATCCAATCCGCCGCGCACTTTGCTCCGATCCTGCCGAGTGGCAATGGTCAAGTTATCGCTACTACTCGAATCCGGAAGCGATATTGAAAGACGCACGACCGTCCGTCCATGGAATTCCGATTGGATGCTGAAGTCACACTGGCGGACAAGCCGCCAGTGGCACCCTGTGTGCACCGAATTTTGGTAGGAAACAAAGCGAGATCGCCATCAAATTTTCCGCGTATCGTAGGCCCAGTGGAGCAGCGCCTGTCGCTGCTTGGGGCGGCAGGCGAGGTCGCCGGGGCGGCAGTTTTTCTGAATCTGGGCGAGATGGCGGCGAATGGCCCGCCAGCGGCCGATCTGCCGCTCGTCGTCAGGACCGCGGCGGCCCAGATAGTAGCGGCAGTACCATTGAAACCAGCCCCGCGGATCATCGGGGTGTATCCAACCCTTGGCCCGCCACACGGCCAGCGGCTGCGAGGCGTTGACCCCAAAGAAATTCAAATCCGGATCGTGCCGGTCAGGGCAGAGCTTGGCCTTCTCAAACCAATCCTCAGGAAACTCTTCGCCGCAATCGGTCATGTACTTCCCGCCAAACACGCCGAGCCTCAGCATCTGCTTGGGTGTAAGCTGGGGACGGAATTCGGGATGAAAGTTTCGGCCAGGAGGCGCGGACAAAACGTAAACGTAGCCCCGCTGCATCAAGTCATGCACTTCGACGCGCGGAAGTCCCGAGGTATGCGAAGCGCGGCTCAACGGTTTACCCACACCCCCATTCGGTATTTGTCCTGGTCATTTCCTGTCCTGAAATAAATCACGTCCTGGCGGATTGTAATCTCGGTTTCCAGAGCCAAAGGATCGCATGCCTGCGCGGATTCGACAACAATGGTAATTTGAGCGACAATACATGACCGCATCTCGTCTTGAGTACAAATGTGAATGTATAGAGCAGATCATCAACGTCAAAATGAAAGGACAATCTCAATGAAGAATTCAAGCTGTGGACTGCGAATCGTTTGCCTGGGTGCGATGTTGGCCATGCTGCCCGCCTGTGCCTCATCAGGGAAGAAAACCGAAATCCGCACCGATCAGGAGGCGGTGGTGACCGTCGAATCCATCGATGTACCCAATCGGCTGGTAACCGTGCGCGAAGCGTCGGGTGATACGGCCACGTTTTATGTTGATCCGTCCCTTCGTTCGTTCCCGCAGGCGAAAGTGGGCGACAAGGTGCGAATCCGGTATCAGGAGTCGATCGCCGTGCAGATGGCCAAGCCGGGCGAAGCGGGTCCGCGAGCGACACTCAAAGAAGAAACCTCCAAGCCCACCAGCGGGGCTGCAAGTGGTTCGACGCGATCCGAGTTGACGGCCGTCGTCAAGATTGAAAAAGTCAACAAGAGTGGCACATTTGTCACTTTCACCGGACCGCGCGGCCGTCGTACCCTTCATGTAGTTCGGCCGGAGATGCAGAAATTCGTCAAGTCGCTTCGTCCCGGTGACGAGGTGGAAGTGGTCTATTCCGAAGCGCTGGCCTTGTCGCTGGAGCCCGTGAAGAACTGACAGGGGTTCGGGCAGGACGAATTTTGGGGATCAGCCTTCCAGCGAGGCCTTCAGCTTGCTGAGCGCGTGATCCCATTGCTGTGCGATGACTTCAAGCGACCGGCGCGCCTCGTCGAGGCGCGCCGGCTCGAATTCCCACAATCGTTCGCGTCCTACTTTGACATCGCGCACCAGGCCCGCATCCGCAAGCACGAGCAGGTGCTTCGTGACGGCCTGGCGCGTGATGTCCGTCCCAGCCGTGAGTCCCGCGATGGACATGGCGCCTCCCGCGCAAAGGATGGCGACGATTTGCAGCCGCGTCTCATCGCCCAGCGCGGCGAAAACCGGTGCGGTTCGATGTAACCACATGCTGACGAGTTCACTCCTGCGCGGCGACATATTTTTCGACATTTTTCAGTTGGTGTTCCCATCCGCCGGTATTCATGCGGAAGGCGTCTAGCCGGCGCGATGCCGGAACCTTGTCAAATCCGGTTTCAATGACCGTAAGCAACGTGCCCCCGTCAACGTCCTTCAGTTCCATCGTGACCAGCGTGGTCGGTTCTTTCGAATAGTCAACTGCCGGGTCTATGGCTGCCGGATGCCAATGCCACGACAAGAGGCGCTCCGGCTCCACGCGTTCGATGACCACATCAAAGACAACGTGCTCATAGCCGGGGATGGTGATTGCCCCCTGAACACGCCTGCCTGCAGAAAATGTTTTCCCCTTGAGGTTTGCGCCGAACCAGTTGCCGAATTCCTCGGCGTTGGAAAGCGCCCGCCACACCCGCGAGCGCGGCGCCTTGAGCATGATCTGCCGTTCAATTCGATCCGTTGATGCCTGCATCATATGCACCTCCTTTGGCCGCATTCTAACCCGCCAAAAACAAAATGCAACCATTTTGTTGCATAAAACTTAGCGGCATGAGAACCAGTCAAAGCCCGGACAATTGATTCGACGATCAGGCCGGTGGTTTGCGGCAGGTAATCTGAAGGTGAGACGCGCGGGAAACGGCGTCGGGCAGGCCGGAGATGGATTTTTCGATTTTCGCCCAGTTTCGGCGGGCGTCGGGTTCGGCCAGCAATTCGCGATAGTGACGCATGGGTAGTATCGTCTTGCCGACGAGGTCGAGGATTTCAAAACCGGTCGAGCTGACGAGGCGGCGGAGTTCTTCGGGCGTAAAGGTGCTGATCTCAAATTGCTCAGACGTG
The DNA here is from genome assembly GCA_964501365.1 of uncultured Phycisphaera sp. Taxonomy (GTDB): domain Bacteria; phylum Planctomycetota; class Phycisphaerae; order UBA1845; family UBA1845; genus CAZAMB01. The sequence continues at coordinate 24,691 of CAZCST010000005.1, forward strand.
TCCTTGGTCAGCCAGTGTGTCCTGCCGCTGCGAAGGAAGCGGGCGAGTTCCGCAGGGTCACGCTGTTCCAGGTAGAAGTCGATGGCCGAAAGCTTGTTGTCGAACGTGGCAACGAGCACGCCGGATTCCGCGAGAGCACGGTAAATCTGCCGCATGGCGGTCGGAGGGGAACTTGTACATCCGATCGGATCGCCAAGAGCGACGGCGAGGGCCGCTCCCCCCTCGGGCAGCGCGGACAAATCGCAGAGATCGGCGTGCAGGAAATCTGCACGGTGAAGCTGCCCCATCTGATCAATCTTCGTTCGGGCCTGATCGAGCATCTTCGCAGAGATGTCCACGCAAACGACGCGAAAACCGCTCTTGATGAGCCGGGCTGCCCATTTGCCCGTGCCGCATCCGAGGTCAAGGATGGTTTTGGAGAGGTCGCGCGGCAGGTAGGGCTTGAGGTAGTCCCAGGTGAGCGAGTCGTGCCACTGCCAGAATTCGTCTTCGTAGCTGGCGTCGTAGCGACCGGCCACGCGGTCGTGGTATTTCTGCACGGCGGGTCTGCGGGATCGGCTCATGGCCGGGGAGTTTACTGGAATGACGCCCCAGTGGAATCATTGCACGTCATCGGTCTGTTCCCTACGATGCTATGTATTCGAGTCTCAAGGGCCTGACCATCGGCACACATTCATTGAAGGATTCGATTGGATCGACTCTACCGATTTTGCGTCTATCGACCCCGAATGGTGATCGGCATTGGGGTCATCCTCTGCGCCGGGATGGCGCCGGGGGTGCTTCGACTGCGACTTCGGACGGACGGCAACGCATTGATTCCGCCCGGTGCGCCGGAAATCGCGGTCGATCACGCGGTGCGCGAACGATTCAACGTTCAGGACCCGGTCGTGGTTGTGGTCTGGTCGAACTCTGTGGAGGGGGTTTTCAATCCGCACAGTCTGAAACTTGTTTCTGATCTGACGGACGATTTCAAGAAGCTCGACGGAGTGGATCCAGATCAGGTATTCAGCCTGTCCACTGAATATGGCGACCACGTCTTTCCGGGCACGCTCAATTTTCGACAGTTGATGGAGCCGGTTCCCGAAACTCCGGAGGAGTGCGAAAAGCTACGCGACGATCTTCGCATCTATCGACTCTATAACGGAATGCTGGTTTCGCACGATGAAAAAGGTGCGGCGATCCTTGTCGGAGCAGCACCGGGAATCAACCGCGTCGAGTTGTTTGGGCGGCTGCAGCGTGCCATCGCGACTCACGAATTGGCCAACGAGGATGTCTCCATCATTGGCGCGCCGGTGGCGGAAGCCTTGCTGGGTACGTACCTGTTGCAGGACCTGGGCGTGCCCAATATGGCGCTGGGGTTGAACGCTTCCAGTGGTTCAAGTGCGGATCCCGCTTCGTTGGATGCTTATGCCATTCGGCGTTGGATTGCGCGATCCACCGGGTTGGTTCCCATCGCGCTGCTTGTGATGGGGATGGTATTTTATGTCTATTTTCGATCGTTGGCGGCCGTCGCGTTGCCCATGATTGAAGTTGCGGCCTGCCTGATCATGGTTTTTTCGCTCATGGGATGGGTCGGCGTGCCGATCTATCTCACCATCGCGGTGATGCCCATCATTCTTACGGCCGCAGGTGTAACCGACGAAGTTCACGTTTTTGCCCGGTACCGCGACCGAATTCGCGAAAGGCCGGCCGCCGATCATCGCGAGATCCTGCTCGAAACACTTTCCGAAATTGGACAACCGGTCATCATGGCCGGGATTACGACCGGCCTGGGCTTTCTCGCGTTTGTCTTTTCGCCCATTGCGCCCGTGCGGGCCTTTGGCATCTTCACGGCGGTCGGACTCGCGTTTTGCATGGCTTGGTCGCTGACGGTGATCCCCGCGTCGCTCTCGCTTCTCGACCCACGGCGAATTGCCGGCAGGCGACACGCAAAGGAGACTCCTTCTGATACCAGGCCAAGACGCTTCTTTTCCTGGCTCGCACGAATTGTCATACGGTATCGCACGGCCGTGTTGGTCTGTGCTGTCGCGCTTTCGGCGCTGACCGTTTTTGGCATCAGCAAAGTAACCGTGCAAGACAGTTGGATCGACGGCTTCGCACCGGAGAGCGAATTCCGCCTGGCCACCGATCGTTTCGACCGGGAATTTCAGGGCGGGCACATCTTGTTGGTGGAATTTGATACGGGAGATCGGCGAATCGAGGGCGAGATCGACGCTGCTTCGCTTGACGGACTCTGGACGAAACTCAATGCCGTGAATATGCCAGATCCGAAATCCTTGATCCATTGGCGATTGCAGTTGCACCGCACGGACCCGGCACCGCCGTCCGACCCCGAGCAACTCCGCCTGCACAACATACGCAATACCTGGACAACCTGGGTGACTGAAGCAAAAACCGAAGGCGACCTGCTCCATCTCAAGGGAATTCCCAGCCAGGGAGTGGCGAAATTTGCATTGCGGCTCAATGATGGCGACAAGGTACGCTTTGAACTGACGCCTTCGCGCCTGATGCAACCCGATACCATGCACCAGGTCGCCGACCTGGAGACCTTCATTGAAAGCCACAAGGGTCAAGCGGTGGGCGGCGTGGTCGGAACGGCAGACTACCTGGAAACGGTCAGTTTCCTCCGCTATGGCAGGAAAGACGAGAATCGGAACATCCCGAAAGACGAGGAAGGGATCGACCGGCTGTGGCGCGAGTACAGCCGGATACGAGGGGAAAAGCGAATCCGGCAATTGATCGACGCCGATTTCGGGCGGTCAATCATTACCGTGTTCCTGCGCGACGCGAACTTTATCGATACCGGAAAACTCATGGACGATATCCGGGCGTATGAGCGCGACAAACTCGCTCCTTACGGAATTCGACTATCGTTTGCGGGTGATGTGGCGGTCAGTCAAACGCTGATCAGTGCGATTGTCGGAACGCAGGTGATCTCCGTAGTCGCGGCGCTGGCCGGCGATCTCGCCGTCACCGTCATCCTTGGTCGTTCGTTCCTGTTTGGACTTCTTTGCGTGGTCCCCAGCGTGCTCGCCGTGCTTCTGAATTTTGCGGTGATGGGATGGATGGGGATGCCGCTTGGGGTGGCCACTTCCATGTTTTCGTCCATGACGCTGGGCATGGGCGTTGATTATGCGATCCACTTTTTGCAGGCCTATCGGGAACATCGACATTCATCGGCTACCACTGACACCCTGCTCCCTGGCACGGAGGGAAGCGCATCCCCGGCCCTGGCCGCCGATCCCCGCATTGCGGCGATCGTGGAAGCGGCGCGGACAACCGGGCCGCCTATTCTGGCCAATACGCTGGCGGTGACGCTGGGATTCGGCGTGCTCATCCTTTCACAAGTACCGGCAAACGCACGGCTAGGTGAGTTACTGGTGCTGAGCTTGTTCAATTGCTTTGCGGCCACGCTTGTGGTTCTGCCGGCCGTGCTTGCGTTCAATTGGCGACGGCAAGAGCCTCGCAAACTCACAAGTCCGGACAGAGCTACTTCACTGCGACAGGGTTAGTTTTCGGAGCCTGAATTGGGATGGCGGTGTCGCGGACGGCCGCTTCCAGAAATGCCTGTGCCCGAGATCGGCAGCGTGCGCACCTCCCGCAGGGACCGCCCGTCGGCGCTTCGCAGGTAATGGTTCGCTCCCAGGGCACTTCGAGGCGTTGACCCAACTTGATCATCTGCGGGTAAGTAAGATCGATGAGCGGAGCCTCAACGCGAATTCGCGTGCGGGGCCGTAGCAGTGTTTCAAGCAGGATGTCGAAGGCATGAAGGGCTTCGCGGCAAGCGTCCGGACCCGCTTCAAGCCCCGGCAGGCCGATGTGTTCGCCACTGGCGTGAGCGCTGAGCCCCACGACGACCGAACTCGCCCCAAAACGCATCGCCGCCTGTGCTGCGAGCGAGAGCATAGTGGGCAGCAAACCTCGCCGAGCCAGCAGTTGGCTTGTTTCGTCCGTTTGCTTTTTGGGCGACTCCGCACTTGCGACAGTGCCCGCTCCGGCCCGCACAGCCGAGGACATGTGCTTCAGGGGCGGCAACGTGGCGGCACAGAGCCTCGACTTGGGCCAGTGGGCGGCCAGCATCGCCAGGGCCCGCGATTCAGCGGTCGATGCCGGATGACCATAATCGACGTGCAGCAGGATGATTTCGTGTTCGTGGACATACCGCGCAGCCGCCACCGCAGACTTGATTCCGCCGCCACTGAGGATGAGTACTGTGCTCACAGGCAACTCCAGGTCCCGACCAAGGGTTATCGGCCAGAACCGCGCGGCAGCGAAAGAAACCCCCCACTTTCCCGATACTTGCAGCCACTTGCCGCCTTGCGTACGCTTGCTTTGCTTGATTTTGGAGGCTGTCCATGCTGGATGTACGACCGCTTACCGCCATTCGATACGACGCCCGACGCTACGGGAACGACCTCTCGAACGTGATCGCTCCGCCCTACGACGTTCTCGATGAGGCGGACCGCAACGCACTCCTGGCTCGCGACCCGCATAACATCGTGGCGGTCGATCTGCCCCACGTTCCGCCCAAGTCGGCCGGACCTCCGGAGGCATACGAACGCGCGGCGAGACTGCTGAAAGCCTGGCAGAACGAAGGGGTATTGATCCGCGAACCCGTGCCGGCGCTTTACGTTTACCATCAGACTTTTGAACACGAGGGCCGGACATATACACGAAAGAAGTTCATCGCCCGACTGCGTCTGGCCTCGTTCTCGGAAGGCGTGATCCTGCCGCACGAACGTACCTTTGGCGGACCGAAGGAAGACCGCCTGGCGCTGATGAAGGCGACACAGTGCAATCTGTCGCCGATTTTTGGGTTGTATTCCGACCCTCAAAACAAGGTCGCCGCTGCATTCAACTCATCGATCAATCGCCCGCCGGATTTTCATGCGCGGCTTGAAGGAGTCGAAAATCAGGTTTGGATCATCACCGATTCGAAAATCCTTGGGCAGGTGGCCGCGAATATGCGCGACAGGAAGGTCTACATCGCCGACGGACACCACCGCTACGGCACAGCTCTGCTCTACCGTGATCATGTGGCGGAACAGGCCGGCGGGCTGTCAACCGAACATCCGGCCAATTTCGTGATGTTTGTACTGGCCAGCATGGACGATCCCGGATGCCTGATTCTCCCCTACTTTCGCGTAGTGGCGGGCGTTTCCAGCGAATTGCTGGTTGATGCCTGGCGTGCGGGAATTTCGGCTTCTGCGAATCCTGCCAAACCCGGCGCGGCCGATCTGCGCCTATGGGATTCCAACGGAAAAGAGCAGGACATCCAATTCACCAACCGGTCAATCCTTCGCAAACTGGAGACCAAAGAGGTCGCGCCGTGGTACGCCCTCGATTACGCATACCTGCACCGCTATCTGCTCGATGAGCTGCTAACCAAAAAGCTGGGCAAAGCTCCTGACATTCACTACGCCAAGTCGGTGGAACAGGCCAGGCAGATTGCACACGAGACAAGCGGGGTTGCATTGCTGGTGAATGCCACGCCGATGGCACACCTTCGCGCGGTAAGCGAAGCCGGAGGCCTCATGCCGCAAAAGAGCACGTATTTCCATCCCAAGCTCGCGACCGGGATCACGATCAATCCGCTGGCGTGAAAATCACACTCATCAACGGGAGAATTGCGGGACTACGGGGATTTCCCGTCACGCAACTTTTCCTCCAAACGATGCGCAACGTCGAGCGGAACCAGCCGTGCAAGATGGACCGGGTCGTACTTTCCGAACTGGACGATTTGTTTGATGATCGTACTCGAAGTGAGGATGTGCTCTCCGGCGGTCATGAGGAAGACGGTTTCGATGCCGCCCATGATCAGGTTCGTGGTGGCGATTTCCAGTTCGGCGTGGAGATCGACGGTGTCGCGAATGCCGCGCAGGATCACTTTGGCTCCCACGCTGCGTGCAAACTCCACAGTCAGGCCTGAATAGGTCACCGTTTCCACGTTGGCAAGGTGGCCGGTGTGGACGTCCAGCATTCCGCGGCGTTCGTCTGGCGTAAAGACTTCTTCCTTCAGCGGGTTGTCCCCGACGGCCACCAACAGCCGGTCGTAGAGCCGGGCCGCCCGCTCGATGATGTCGAGGTGCCCGTGCGTGACGGGGTCGAACATGCCGGGAAAGACGGCCACGCCATTGGCTCGAGCGATACCACGGCGACCAGGTTTTGTTCGTCTCGGCTTCTTCTTCATTGGATCGAAATCACCTCTACGCACCCAACATTCTACCAACCTTCATTCCTTTGGCGATTGACTTCTGGAATAAACGAAACGATCCTCAGTGCATGACTGCGTCCGCCTTGAAACATGCCGTTGACCTCTCCATCGACCTTGCCGGTTTGCGATTGCGCAATCCGGTCATGACGGCCTCCGGTACAAGCGGATACGGCCCGGAACATGCCGAAATGATCGATTTGAGCCGGTTGGGGGCGTTTGTCACCAAGGCCGTCTCGCCGGAGCCACGCAAGGGAAATCCGCCGGAGCGGATCGTCGAAACACGCGGGGGGATGCTCAACGCCATCGGCCTGGCAAATGTGGGCCTGGAGAAGTTCGTGGCGGAAAAAGTTCCGTTTCTGTCCAAGGCGAACGTGCCGGCGATCGTCAATGTCGTGGGCCATTCGGTGGAGGATTACCTCGCAGTGTGCGGCCGGCTTGACGGCATCGATTGCGTTGCGGGGCTGGAGCTTAACGTGTCCTGCCCCAATGTCGCCGATGGACTGGAGTTCGGCGCGACACCAGAACGACTCCATATGCTCGTCTCCGCAGTCCGCAAACAGGTGCAACGGGCCAAGCTGTTCGTAAAGCTGTCGCCGAACACGGCGGACATTACGGTGAATGCGCGGGCTGCGATCGCCGCAGGGGCTGACGGACTGTCGGTGATTAACACGCTGTACGGAATGGCGATCAACATCAACACTTGGAAACCGATGCTGGCGAATCGCACCGGCGGACTTTCCGGTCCGGCGATCAAGCCGGTCGCACTCTACATGGTTCACAAGGTGTACACGCAGGTCGCCCGCGACGCGAACATCCCCATCATCGGGATGGGCGGCATCAGCGACTGGCGCGACGCCGTCGAGTTTTTCCTGGCCGGCGCAACCGCGATCGCGGTGGGCACGGCACTGTTCGTCGACCCCCGCACTCCGCTCGCCATCTGCGAAGGCCTCGAAAAGTACCTCGCCGCCCGTGGCCTGATCTCCATCCGCGACCTCATCGGAAAGCTACAATAGCTTGCGCTAGCTCGTAATCAGTGCGCCGCATTCCGGACAAATGCCGGATTCGTTGCCTTTGAGATCATATCCGCACTTCAAACAGACCGGATCAAAGGAACGGCCGCAACGGCTGCAAACAGTTGTCCGAATTTCATCATTCAGGAACCGGGACAAGCACGCACAGAGCATTAGGAAGACGATGGTTGGAATGTATTGGGGCGAAAACCATTCTCCCGGAATTATTGAGGTGTAAGGGATCCAAATCCCGCAAATGAACAATGCCAAAAACATGAACGGCAGGAAGACAATTAGGATCCACTTGGCCACTTCGCTATAGGGTTTTGAGGAGACGGTGATCCAGAGGATTACGGACCAGAAGAAACCTAGCATGACGCCTCGCCCGACGAGTTGGATGATTTCGCCGCAAAAATCGCGCCACCAATTGGACAAGCTATAATAAGGCGACAAGGCTACGCATAAGGTCCAACTGCCCACCGACATAAAAACGCAATAACCGATACCAGCTGAAACCCCCAATAGAAGCGTGTCAATATGGCGATCACGAAACATGCGGTTCATCGTGTTGGCTCGCCTTCAAGAGCAGTCAAGCATCGAACGTCATTCGGGCAGCTTCGCAAGCTCGCGCTGTACCAATTCCATCAGCGGCGCGAGGGTTTCATAGGAGAAATCGAACTTCGCCCCTGCCGCTGCGAAGAGTTCCGGCAATGGACGCGTGCCGCCCAAGGCCAGCGCCTGGCGATACTTCCGCGTCGCCGACGCCCGATCGCGCATCGCATTCGCCCAGACGTGCAACGCCCCCAACTGCGCGATGCCGTATTCGACGTAGTAAAACGGCACTTCGTACAAATGCAGTTGCCGCTGCCAGCTCCAGGCCAGCGCGTCCTCATATCCCGTGTAATCCGAGGTGCCTCCAAATCGCCTGTGGAGTTCGAGCCAGTATTTTTTTCGCTCGTCGCGCGTGTGTTTCGGATTGGCGTAGATCCAGTGTTGAAACGCATCGATCGTCGCCACCCACGGAAACAGCGAAATGATTCCCTCGAGCTGCGCCCGCTTGGCCCGGTTGAATTCGTCCGCATTGTAGAACTCGCTCTGGAAATCCAGCGCCAGCATCTCCATCCCCATGGAGGCCACTTCCGCGAATTCGATCGGACTGCTGCGGTAGTTCAGCAATGGATCATGGCGGGCCGCGTCGGCGTGGAAGGCGTGGCCGCCCTCATGAATCAGTGTTCGAACGTCGCGCTGGACGCCGACAGCATTCATGAAAATAAACGGATGCCGGCCTTCGTCGTAGGTGGCCTGATAGCCGCCGGGGGCCTTGCCCTTGCGACTTTCGAGATCGAGGTAGCCCTTTCCCCGCATGGCGTCAAAGGCCTGACCCAGCTCGGGATCGACGCGGCGAAACACGCGCGAACCCTTTTCGCAAAGCTCCTGCACGCTTTCAAACGGCTTTAACGGAGGCCGACCCTTTACATCGACGGACTGGTCCCAGGGACGCAGAACATCAAGTCCGAGCGATTTTTTTCGCTCGCGTTGAAGTTCCCGCATGATCGGGACGGCGCTTCGCTCGATGGCGTCGTGGAATGCGAGGCAATTTGCGGGCGCATAATCAAACCGCAATTTGGCCTTGAAGGCATACTGCCGGTAGTCGGCGCAATCGGCGTTGCGGGCAATCCGGTCCCGCAGAGCGACGAGCGAATCAAAAATGCCTTCGAGCTTGTCCTTGTCTTCCAGGCGGCGCTTCGCATCCGCCTCCCAGGCCGCCTGACGCAGACTCCAGTCGGTTCGCTCCGCGTATGGGGCAAGCTGCTGAAGCGTGCGCTCTTTTCCATCAAAGAAAACCGTCTGCGCACCGCTGACTTCCTGATACTGCTGTTCGAGCTTTGATTCTTCCGTCTGCAGCGGGACGTTGTCCTTTCGGAAAAGCTCGACGCCAGCTCGGACGGCGCGATCCAGCACAAAATACCGCTCCCGCGGCAGCCTGGAGGCGGCCGGAGATTTCGCGTAGCGCTCGTCGAGTTCGTGGCAGCGGACTTTGAATTGCGGTTCGATGTTTTCGATGAAGTCCACGAACGCCGCCTTGCGGGCGGGATCGTCGGTCTGACACGTCATTTTCACATGACGGTCCGTACCGACTTCGGACACAGCGGCGGCCAGCTCGCTGTAATCCCCGAGCCAGTGCTCCAACTTTTCGGGAGTGTCGATGGGGCGATCGCGCAGTTGATTGAAATATGGCTCAATCAGCTCCCAGCTCTCCAGCCGCTCGCCGGCCTTTACAAACTTCCGAGGAAATTCAAGACTTGCCATCTCAACCTGCCTGTCGCCATGTGACCCCTCAGGGCCGTGTCTAGGTGGTCCAGGCTGTAACCATGTCCAACCTGGGGGAATGAATCGGCCCCAAAGGGGCCGACGAGTGGAGCGAAGCGCAACCCGTGGAAAGGAATCCCCATAAACAACCCCGCCCCGTGAGGGGCGGAGGAAACTACAATGATGAACACAAAACCGCAATCCCGGGCGCAATCATCCTCCCGGATTCGGATCAAGCGATCCGATCTTGTTCTCTTCCTTGGCGGCCACGTCCGCTCCCGGCAGCGGCTCCTTTTGCGAATCAATCACCGGCCACAACGGAGAGTATTTCTTGTTAATCTCGATGTAGGCGCTCCATTTTTCCGGCAGGTCTTCCTCGGCAAAGATCGCGGTCGTGGGGCACTCCGGCGGACAAAGCCCGCAGTCGATGCACACCTCAGGATCGATCACCAAGAAGTTCAAGCCCTCGTGGAAGCAATCGACCGGGCACACGGCCACGCAGTCGGTGTACTTACATTTCACGCACGGATCAGCAACAATATGCGCCATCGAATCATCTCCGTTTCACTGGGTGTGCCATTGCCGTCCCGGCAGTGCGAACGGGCGGACACCCGTCCGACACTTTTCCAGCAGGCTGCCAAACCCAAGCCCGATTATAGGCCCCCCCGCCCCAACCTCAAGCGAGCCGCGAACTTCAGTTCGTGGGACCCAGACGAGTCCTCCCTGGTACCCCGAATGACCCTGAAGGGGCAAAGGAGAGTGTCACGTGTGGACCCGCAACGGAGCACTCCGCGACCCTCCCCGGCGAGGCCATGATGTACCAATACGAGTTAGGGGCCGGATTGTCGGCGTGTGCGAAGAACGTTTGTCGCTACGATCAGCAGAGCAAACGTAAGGGCAACGGCTCCCCAGGTCGAAACTGCAGGGGTTGCCGCCGGGCCTGCAACAAGGACGTCTCCAGTTGCCAACGTTTCGATAAATGTTTCTCCATATGATGCAGCCGCCAGCACGGTTTCAATATTGGACCCGTCCAGGTTGCTGCGCCGGATATCCTGCCCGTTGTGAACCCAATAGATCTTGCCGTCGGCTTGATTGAGTGCCATCCGGTAAGCAGGCACATTCAGAATTGTATGCTGCCCGGTCCCGTCGATATTCATCCGGCCAATAGAGGTAGTCATCCCGTAGTAAATCTGGTGGTTCACCTCGTCAATGCCCAATCCTGTGATCTCGCCCGAAAAGTTATTGCTGACCGTCGTGACACCCGTGAGATTCAGATTGGAGCTCTGGATTCTTCCAGATGAACCACTGCTTTGGGCCCAAAATACTTTTCCCGCACCGTGATCGACAGCAAGGTAGTCGACGTTACCAAGGGAATCGATCGCGACATAGCCGCTTCCATTGAGATTGGCCATGCCAACGAGATATGGATCGTCGTCATTGTTTGACGGAAGTCGTCCAAAATAGATTTTGCCAGCTGCATCATCCAAGGCTATCGCCGTGAAGGAAACATAATTGGGAATGCTGGGCACGATGGTAACAGGATTGGTTCCATCGGCAAATGCACGACGCAGACCCGTCGAGTCCTTGAAATAGACTGCTTGCGAAACCGCAATGGGTGGTGAATAGTTTTGAAAAACGGTGTCCAGTGGATTTCCTGGCGAAGCGGCGGGAGTTTTCCTCAATGTAAAACGGCCGAAATAAATGTACTGTTCTGCAAGCGCAGCAGGCGCCATCGAAAAAAGAGCAATTGCTGCAATCCAACGGTGCATCGGGCGGTGCTTTCCCATTGCTATGTCCTCTCGTTTGCGGCGCGAGCCGTTAACTGTTTGATGGGAGAATTGCAACCAATTTACCTAGTAGCACGCAAGAAGTCAAGTACTTTCTTAATGCACCTCGGTTGGCCGGGGGTGAGGGTCCATCCACCACGTCAACCAAACCGGGTGGCATGGCCAAGCGCAGCGCCGCGCCGCCCTGCCGGCGCCCGGTACAGCCGGGCTTGGGCATGCCACCCCAAGGTCTACTCATGCCGCCAGCACGCGCGATTCATCTCGCCGTCTTGTATCTGCCCCGCCGCATTCAGTACAATTATTGCACACCATGCGTCCGCGCTTCCAAACCCGCCTAACCTAAACTTCCGCGCCGCTTTTGCGGTCCATCACCTTCTTTACGGTCGCCCTCGCGCTATCCCTGGAATCAGCCCTCGCCAATCCCAAACGCCCTCAAGCCCAATCTGCCAAGCTGGTTTCTCAATATTTTCCTTGACTTTCTTTCAAGAACCTAAAGACTACTTGCCATCGGTTATCCGATTGCCGAACAATTCCCAAAGCGTTGAAAGGAGCAATCTCATGGTTCACCAATCACATAATCGTGTTTGTATTGTTCCGGCCATGATTTTCATCTTGATCTTGACCGCTGCAATCTCGGGTGCGAGCTACGGTCAAACAGTACGGACAAACCCGAATCGCGATCGTTCTGCCACGAAGACCGCCATGGCGCGCGGCAGCCCGCCTGCCAGTTCCGCGTGGACTCAAATGTTCGGTGAATCAATCCCCGAAAGTGAGAATTATGTTGTCATCCCCTATTGGATCGACGCCAATACAATTCAAATGTACCTCGTCGATTCTACGATCCCTGAGCCTACAGAACCGAGTTCTGTTATGGACCTCCTTGCGCGATGGTCGATAGCCTCTGGGTCGTGGAATGGCGTTGGCGAATTTTGGGACAGCATCGTCTCCCACGATGATGGAACCTTTTACCAATCCATCGGCTGGGGCTACTATCAGGGAGCCGGACCTCCCAAACTCCTGATTGGCGCACTGGCTTCCTGGGGCGATTCGAGCGACGAGCACTGTCGCGGCTTCCTCGACAACTTTATTCCGTTACAAAGCGAGGCGGACATTGTTGATTATCAAAGTACTGTCTTCCCTGTCATTACCGACTGGACGCTCGATCAAGTGGCCCACATGCTGGCTGAGCAAATCGCCGGCGTGGAGGGGATGGACGAGGAAGAACCCGATGAAAGTGGCTGCGTGGATGCCAAGCCCCCGAATCCCAACATGTATCAAGCATTCGTCCCTGATTGCACGTCGCCGCCAATTGCCTTGAGGGTTCATCCCTGCGTGGCGGCGTTCAACGGCTGTGCCGCAGCTAGCAACCTGCGGCGCGACGCGGCATATTCTACCTGCGATAGCCTTCGGGCTGCGGCCGATGCGGCACTTCTCTTGGGCTGCCTACCATTGATAGAGTTTCCCCCTGCCTGTCTGACTTGCGCAGTCGTGGGTGGTGGTTATATCGCTTCGGCCTACAAGAGTTGTATTCAGGCCGCAACCTTGACATTCCGGGCAGATATGCAGGCATGTCATAACACCTATTCAGCTTGTTGCCAGTCTGATCCTACATGTCCATTTCGATAAACTACGATTATGAGAGCATTATATTATGAATGAGATTGCGAGGGTCGTGCGCGCATGTCAAATGATCGCCCTGCCGATCGCGATTATGATCTTGCTGGGCAATTGGTATCTGCAATCTTACGGACCAAAAATCCATCGACTCATCGCTTACGCTTCACTCATTGTGATGTTCTTTTTTCTGGGGTGGACAGGTTATCGGGTTAATCGGATTCGGTGGAGAGTAAAGAGGGAGAATTATCTGCTATGTATTAAATGCTTGTATCCTTTGAAAGGACTTGACTCTTCCGGGAAGTGCCCGGAGTGCGGAACGCCGTACAACCTCGAAACGCTCAAGAGCGAGTGGGTCACCAATCTCCGAAAAGCGCCATTCTAGCAAATCGCTCGGCTCGTTTCTTGTTAACTTGTTCGTAAGCGCCTACCTCCCCTCGATCCCCCTCATCAAAACGGGAGACCGCTATTGCCTCGTTGCCTTTCGTTTCAGCGTTTCGGCTTTTTAGCGTTTCCACGTTTTCGCAATCGACAATCTTCAATCGCCAATCCACAATCCATCCATGGGCGCAGGATCAGGGAGGTTCCTGGGCGCGGCCACCCTCATGGCCGCCCTTACGCTGGTGTCGCGGCTGCTTGGGCTGGTCCGCGAGACTATGCTCAGCTATTACTTCGGCACCAGCGAGCTACTCTCCGCATTCCGCATCGCCTTCCAGGCCCCCAACCTCGCCCGCCGCCTTTTCGGCGAAGGAGCTCTTTCCTCCGCGATGGTGCCGGTGCTCACCCGCACGCTCAAGGAGCGCGGCGAAGAGGAATCCCGCCGCCTGGTCGGCAGCACGCTTACCGCTTCGTTCACCATCCTCATGGGCCTCACGCTGCTCGTCGAACTGGTCATCGCGATCTGGCGCATGATTCACGACGACCCGGCCCTGCGCCTCACCGCTTTCATGATGCCCTACATGGTCATGATCTGCACCTCGGCCGTCGCCAGCGGCGTGCTCAACGTCCGCGAACACTTCGCCGTTCCGGCGGCCGCCCCGACGATCCTCAATGTGGCGAGCATCGTTGCGTTGTTTCTTGGCGGCGCGGCCGGGCTGAGCGCGGAAGCCCTGATGGACTGGAATTGCGGTAGCGTACTGCTGGCCGGCGTGATTCAGGTGGCCGCCACGGGCTTCGCACTGCACATGGTCGGCTTCTTCCCAATCTGGGGGCGGGCGTGGCGCGACCCGCAGCTTCGCGCCATCATCGCGCTCATGGCCCCGATGGCGCTGGGCCTGTCGGCGGTGCAAATCAACACGCTGCTCGACAGCCTTATCGCCTATGTCTTCGTGATCGACGAAAAAGGCGAGCGCGTCGGTGCGGCGGTTCTCGGATATGCCCAGTTCCTCTACCAGCTGCCGCTCGGCGTGTTCGGTATTTCGCTGGCGACCGCGCTCTTCCCCGTGCTTTCGCGCAAGGCCGCCGAAGGCGACCGGATGGGGATGGCGGAAGTCTTCGAGCGCGGAGTCCGCGCGGGGCAATTCATCGCCCTGCCCTCGGCCGTCGGCCTGATCTTCATTGCCACGCCGATGATCCAGACCCTCTATGAGCACGGCGGAGAGTTCGACGCGCGAAGCACGCAGCGCGTCGCGGCGGCTCTGGTCTATTTCAGCCTGGGAATTCCCGCGTATTTCTTTCAGCACGTCCTGGTGCGGACGTATTACGCGCTGCACAACAGTCGCAAGCCGGCGACTATTTCGCTTTGGATGGTGGGGCTTAACCTGAGTCTCAATCTCATTCTCGTATTCATTTTGCAGGAGGCGGGGCTGGCGCTCTCAACGTCAATCGCGGCCACGGTGCAGGCGATCTGGCTGGCGAGGGACTTGCGAAAACTACTCCCCGAACTTCAGTGGCGTCGGCTTTATGCGCCGCTCTTCCGGCTACTTCTCGCGGCCGCATGCATGGCGGGGGCGCTGATCCTTGTCCGCGTTGCGGGCGAATCCATGCACTGGCACAAGGCCGTCCGCCTCGCATCGATGCTGGGCACGGGAGTCGCTACCTACTTCGCTGCCGCGTGGCTGCTGCGCGTCGAAGAACTCCGCTCAGCGCTCGCCGGGCGTCCGGCATGGAAATAAGCATAGCCAATGTAAGAGCCTAATGTGGCGGGCGGTACCGGACAGGCATAGCATCTGTGTCGGGTTGAGTTTCATGTCCCATCAGGGACGGTATGAAAATAGCCCAGCGATTTATCGCTGGGTACGCATCGGCGAACATCGCCAAGTCCCGTAGGGACGACTGAACTTAGCCGAAAACATATCGCGGATCAAAGGAAATGTTGTGCCGCTCGAGGAATGCAACGAATTCCGCCTCAAACGTCTTGGTTCGATGGTGCTCTGCCTGATTTTCGATGTATTTGATCGTTTCCTCGACGCCCGAAATCGACACGCTAAATGCTGCGTATCCCTCCTGCCATTCAAAGATTTCGAGTACGGGAAACGTGTCATGGATCCATTTGGACGACCCGCCTTTGATAAGTTGAACGGCTTTGGCGAGCGTGATCGTCGCGGGTATCGAAAGCAAGATGTGAACGTGATTGTGGATTCCGCCGATGGCGTAGGCCTTCATATCGTTTTCGCGAGCAATGCCACCAAGGTAGGCCCAACGGCGGGGTTGGAGTTCTTCGGTGATGAGTTTGCGGCGTTCTTTGGTGCTGAAAACGACATGAAAAAGTGAACTTGTGTAGGAATGCGGCATGGTCGGCTCCTGTCAAAAAGGAATTCAATCGTCCCTACGGGACTTCCGACGCTACTCGGCTTGCTTACCCAGCGATGAATCGCTGGGCTATTTTCATCACGTCCCTACGGGTCGGGACTGGACCGCTCCTATTGCTTGCAAAAAGTATCTTTCCCGGTCGTGACAAGAGCCAAACAAAACTTCAGGAGGTAGGCCGCTACGAACTAGTTGTTCCTCGATAACTGCGAGCGCAACTGCCATTTGGTTTGGCGACAACTGGTGCAGCTTAGCTTCCACCTTAAGTACTTCGATAGAAAGACCCATGAGACCATGCAGATCATTGCATCGTTGCAAAAGATGATATTTGCAGCGATCGTTGGGAAGAATGTTGTAGCGAAAGTCGATGAGTTTACTCATGATCTCTTTGTCATCAGACAAAGGATCGCGCGTCTTGAAGAAGCCATATCCTTTGACTGCCCATCTTGCAGTTCCACCAGGGGTTCCCCAACGGCACATCGTTCGAAAAAACCTGTTCAACAAACCCATCTCTCGGTGGACCCTTCTTGCAAGTGGGTTTCTCTACCACTCCGGCCCGCCGTCGTAGCGGCCAAACGGGCCGGCCATCACGTCCATCATTTCCCCGACCGTGGCGTCGGCTTTCGCAGCGTCGATGAGCGCGGGCATCATGTTGGCGTTGGCGGCGGCGTCGGTGCGAATTCGTTCGAGCGCCGCGGAATGGCGCTTCGCGTCGCGGCGGCGCTTGAGGTCCTTGAGCCGTTCGACCTGTGCTGCTTCCGTTTCGTGGCTGATTTGCAGAATATCGAAGCCGTGCGGGCCGGTCTCGACAAAATCGGTGACGCCGACAATCTTCGTCTCGCCCCGGTCGAGGCTTCGCTGCTGGTCGAGAGCGGATTCCGCGATGGAGCGGCGGAAGTATCCGCGATCGACGGCCTTGAGCACGCCGCCCATCGCATCGATCTGATCGAAGATTCCGTAGGCGGTGGCTTCGATTTCGTTGGTGAGTTTTTCGAGAAAATAGCTTCCGCCCAGCGGGTCGACGGTCTGGGTCACGTTGGACTCGTGTGCGATGATCTGTTGCGTGCGCAGCGCGAGTTTCGCGGATTCCTCGGTAGGCAGCGCGAGTGTTTCGTCCATGCTGTTGGTGTGCAGCGATTGCGTGCCGCCCAGCACTCCGGCCAGCGCTTGCAATGCCACGCGGACGACGTTGTTCATCGGCTGCTGCTCTGTGAGGGTGACGCCGGCGGTCTGGCAGTGCATGCGAAGTTTGAGACTCCGCTCATCTTTCGCCTTGAATCGCTCGCGCATGACGTGGGCCCAGATGCGCCGAGCGGCACGAAGCTTGGCGATTTCTTCGAAAAAGTCATTGTGTACGTCGAAGAAAAAGCTCAATCGCGGAGCGAAATCGTCCACCTTAAGCCCGCGGGCGATCGACGCCTCAACATAGGCAATGCCATCGCCCAGCGTAAAGGCCAGCTCCTGAGCGGCAGTCGAGCCGGCCTCGCGGATGTGGTAGCCGCTGATGCTCACGGTGTTCCATTGAGGCAGGTGCTTCGTGCAATACTCGATGGTATCGACGACGAGTTTCACGCTTGGCCCCGGCGGGAAGACATATTCATTTTGAGCGTGAAATTCCTTGAGAATGTCGTTTTGCAGAGTGCCGCGAAGATTCGCCAAAGGAACGCCTTGTTCCTGCGCCACGGCGATGTAAAAGGCAAGAAGAATCGCCGCCGGAGCGTTGATGGTCATGCTTGTGCTGACTTCCGCGAGGTTGATGCCGCCAAACAGAGTGCGCATGTCGGCAAGCGATGAAACAGCCACACCGCAGCGGCCGACTTCGCCGAGTGACAACGGATCGTCGCTGTCGCGGCCCATCAGGGTCGGAAGATCGAACGCCGTGCTAAGGCCGGTCTGGCCATGTTCCAGCAGGAACTTGAACCGCGCATTCGTGTCGGCGGCCGATCCGAACCCCGCGAATTGCCGCATGGTCCAAAGCTTGTCGCGGTACATGGTCCGATGCACGCCGCGTGTAAACGGAAACTCCCCCGGCTGGGCCAGTTGCCGTGCAGGATCAAAGGCACCCAAATCAGCGGGACCCACAAACGGCTCATCTTTGGGTAGAGCCTTTGCGGGGTCATGCGTGTGAACAGGCTTGACGCTCATCGATTACTCCATCCAGCTTGCGGGACGTTTTTCAGCGAAGGCGGCCATCCCCTCGCGGGAATCCTTGTTTCGGAAGCATTCGACGAATGCGCCCGTTTCGTCATGATCGCGGGCGGCGCGCTTGGCCAGGGCAACCGACGCAGGCGCGGCCCGTTGAAACGAACGGCAAAACGCGCCAACCCTGGACTGTAAGTCCTCGGGAGAGTTTACAATCTCGTCCGCAAGTCCGATTGAAAGGGCGTCTTCACCCGATAGCGGACTGGCGCCAAGATAGATTCGTTTCGCCCGGGCCGGACCGACCAATTGCGTGAGCCGCACCACGCCGCCCCAGCCGGGGATCAATCCCAGCGTCACCTCCGGAAGCCCAAGCTTGGCCGATTTCACGGCAATCCGGAAATCGCAAGCCAGCGCAACTTCGAGCCCTCCGCCCAGCGCAGCACCTTGAATGGCCGCCACTGTTATCGAGGGTAGAGAGGCCAGATCGTTCATCACTGATTGGCCCAGCGTGGCGTACTCGTGCGCCTGGTCGGGCTTGAATCCCGACATCTCCTTGATGTCCGCGCCGGCAACGAAGACCTTGCCCTTGGCCTGGACAACCGTTGTGCGGACCAGTGGGTCTTTACGCACCTTGGCGATGGCCGCGCCGAGCGCATAAAGCCCGTCAGTGGACAGGACGTTGAGTCCCTCTTCCGTAACGAATGTAATCGTCGCGTGCGAACCGTCGATGTTGGTCTGAACCTGTGTCTTAGTCATATTTGTAAAAGCCCTGTTTGGTCTTCTTTCCCAAGCGTCCCGCGGCCACCATCTTACGCAAAAGCGGGCTCGGGCGGTACTTGTCCTCGCCCAGTTCGCGGTGCAGCACCTCAAGGATGAACAGGCACACGTCCAGCCCGATAAGGTCGGCCAGAGCGAGCGGGCCCATGGGGTGATTCATCCCCAATTTCATGATGTCGTCAATGGCTTGCGGCTCGGCTACGCCGTCCTGAAGGGTGAAAATCGCCTCGTTGATCATGGGCATAAGGATGCGGTTCGAAACGAAGCCGGGGTGGTCATTGCACTGGACCGGGGTTTTGCCGACGGCCTTGGCGTATTCGATCGTGCGGGCGGTGGTGTCGTCGCTGGTTTGCAGCCCCCGAACGACCTCGACGAGCTTCATCAGCGGAACAGGGTTGAAAAAATGCATGCCGATGAAGCGGTCAGGGGCTTTGGTGGCGGCGGCAAGCTGCGTGATACTGATGCTGCTGGTGTTGGAGGCCAGAATGCCCGAGTCAATAAGGTAGCCTTGGGCCTGTTTGAGGATGTCGATCTTGATTTCCGGCTTCTCGGTGGCCGCCTCGACGATCAGTTCGCACTTGGGCAGTTCGGCGATCGTCTTGGTGGGTTTGATCCGCTTTTTCGCGGCGGCCGCATCGTCGGGTTTGAGCACCCCTTTTTCGGCCGCCCGATCGAGCATCTTGCCGATCTGCTTGACCCCGTCCTCCAACGCCGCCGGAAACGCATCAAACAGCGCGACCTCGTAGCCCGCCTGCGCAAACACCTGCGCAATCCCCCGCCCCATTGTCCCCGCACCGATAACTCCGATATTCTTCATGATTTGTAGGGTGGGCCATGCCCACCTTCTTCCTTTCCGATCCACAAATGGTGGGCACGGCCCACCCTACTCCTACTCCATCGCTGTCTCTGCAATGTCGTCGAAATCAAGGCGACTTACATCTCGGCTCCGACAGACGCACTGCCAGTCTATTGCGTAGAATCCTTCCTTGACGCACCGAAGAAAACTCGAATGCGCCCAATCGTGGGGACATTCGACATAACCATGCTTTACCGGATTGAAATGAATGTAGTCGAGATGCCGCCGAAAATCAGTCTCATCTCGAATCGTATGTTCCCAGAATCGACGTTGCCAAACATCCTTCTCGCGGTGCTTGATTCGGGAAGCCGATAACGTCGGCTGGGCCGTGTCCATACTTGTACAGTAATGTGTCGGCGTCGTTGATGTAGGGTGGGCCGTGCCCACCAATTCTTTTCTCCCGCCGATATGCTGCAACCATGCTTGGGTGAATTTCCTCTTGACCCGCGACCATCGGGTAGAAAAATCGAAATCTCCTTTTGGAAGTGTCCACATGCAATGAAGATGATCGGGCAGAATTACGAAAGCGACCATCTCGAAGGATGACTGCTCTTGAACAATTCGCATGGCGTGCCCTAGGAACCCAATTGCACTTGCATTGCGGAATATTGGCTGGCGTCCGTAGGTCACGATCGTAAAGAAAAACGTGCCTCCAGGAACGAAAAAGCGAAGATATTGAGACATTTGATCAAATGGTGGGCACGGCCCACCCTACAGGCCTCTTGCAATGACCAACCGGTGGATTTCGCTCGTGCCCTCGTAGAGCTCGGTAATGCGGGCGTCGCGCAGGAAGCGCTCGACCGGGTAATCGCAGATGTAGCCGTAGCCGCCGAAGACCTGCACCGCATGGTTGGCGGCTTTGGAGCCGGTTTCGCTGGCCATCAGCTTGGCCATCGCCGCCGCCTGGCCGTACTCCTTGCCGGCGTCTTTCAGTGACGCCGCGCGGTAGGTCAAAATCCGCGAAGCCTCCACACCCACCGCAATGTCCGCGATCTTATTTTGAATCGCCTGAAACTTGCCGATCGGCTGGTTGAACTGCACCCGCGTCTTCGCGTACTTGCTCGCCTCATACAGGCACGCCTGAGCAATTCCCAGCGCCTGCCCGGCGATGCCGATTCGCCCGCCGTCGAGGGTCGTCAATGCGACCCGCATCCCCCGCCCGCGTTCGCCGAGCAACGCATCGCGCGGCACAATGCAATCTTCAAATACGAATTCCGCCGTCGATGAGCACTTGATTCCCAGCTTCTTTTCGAGCTTTCCAATACGCAAACCCGGAGTCGGTTTTTCGATGATAAACGCACTGAGTCGCCGCTTCGGCTCGTCCGGGTCGGTCACGGCGATGAGCACCATGACGCCCGCCTCCTTGCCGTTGGTGACGAAAATCTTCGTCCCGTTGATGACCCACTGATCGCCCTTGAGTTCCGCCCGGCACGTGGCCGCACCCGCGTCAGACCCGCTCCCGGGTTCCGTCAGCGACAGACAGCCAATCAGTTCGCCGCTGGCCATGCGCGGCAAATACTTCTTCTTTTGCTCAGCAGTCCCAAATCGCAGAATTGGATCGACACAGAGAGAAGTATGCGCACTAAGCAAGACACCCGTTCCGCCGCAAGCCTTGGAGATTTCTTCGACGACCATCGTTGAGGCCGTCGTTCCCATGTTCGCCCCGCCGTACTCGTCGGGAATGGCGATGCCGAAGAGCCCCAGTTCGCGAAGTTGTGCGAGCAGTTCCTCGGGCATGGCCGCCTTCTCGTCGCGCTCCGCCGCTCCCTTCGCCACTTCGCGAAATGCAAACTCGCGGACCTGCTGCTGAAGCATCCGATGATCGTCGTCGAAGGTGAAATCCATTGGTACTCTTACCCGTCTTGCCGGCCGCTCCCTCAAGGTGGCGGCTCTGTGTTGTTGCAGCGCTTAACCCTTTGATCAGCTCTCCAAATAGTGCCGCGCGATAATCATGCGCTGAATCTGGCTCGACCCCTCGCCGATTTCGCACAACTTCGCGTCGCGCATGTACCGCTCAACGGGCACTTCCTTCGTGTATCCGTTTCCGCCGTGAATCTGGATCGCATTCAGGCACGCCCGCGTGGCCATCTCGCTGGTGAATAATTTGGCCACTGACGCCTCGATGTTGCTCGGCTCCTTCGCGTCGGAAAGGATCGCCGCCTTGTGCGTCAGCAGCCGACCCGCGTCAATCTCCATAGCCATGTCGGCCAGCATGAACTGGATTGACTGGTGATCAAAAATCGGCTTGCCAAAGGCATTTCGTTGCTTGGCATACGCCAGCGATTCTTCCAACGCTCCGCGCGCCAGGCCCACCGAAAGCGCCGAAATCGTAATCCGACCCCGCTCCAGAACCTTCATCGCGTCGATGAAGCCTTCGCCGAGTTTGCCGCAAAGGTTTTCCTTGGGTATCCTGCACTGATCGAACATCAGCCCGACGGTGTCCGAAGCCCGCATTCCCAGCTTGTCTTCTTTGGGGCCGCGTTCAAAGCCCTTGATATTTCGCTCGACGATGAATGCGCTGATACCCTTCGCGCCCTTCTCAGCATCAGTGCGTGCCATGACCACAAAGATTTCCGCATAATGACCGTTGGTGATCCACTGCTTCGCTCCGTTAAGCACCCAGTGGTCACCTTCTAATTTCGCCGTGGTGGTCAGAGCCGCTGCGTCGCTGCCACAGCCCGGCTCCGTCAAAGCCCACGACCCCAGACATTCACCGGTGGCGAGGCGGGTCAGATACTTGGCTTTCTGGGCCTCGTTTGCTGCCCGGATGATGTGCGCAGAGCAAAGTGCATTGTGCGCATCTAGCATCAGGGCCGTCGCTCCGCAGTGCCGGGCGATTTCCTCCATCACCACCGCACCGGCCAGGTCACCCAGACCCGAACCCCCGTATTCCGTCGGCGTGAAGATGCCGAGAAATCCGAGTTCGGCCAGCTTGCGGACCACATCCCGGGGAATGTCGGCCTCGCGGTCCCATTGCCGGGCGTGAGGTGCGATGTGCTCGGTCGCAAAATCCCGGGCCACATCCTGCAAGGCCAACAAGTCTTCGTTCAGTTCAAATTCCATTACTCACCGTGGAAAAGACTGCCATGTCAAAACGCTTGAGCCATCATACAACCGACCGGCACAATCGTGAACCACCCCGCGGAACGAGGGACGTGGATACGAATTGCCTATGTTTCGCATGGAAAATCGCTGATTTGCCCGGAATCGGCCAGGGAATCAATTGCCGAAATTCAGCAGGTCGATTGGACGAAAGGGAAGGCCAGTCCACCGCCCCGCCGAAACTTGATGATCCACAGCAAATTCCATCAGCGACCGGCTACGCTGCCCCAACGATGGAAGCCTTTTGGACCCCGCTTCGCCTGCCATCATGGTGACGTTCAAAGATCGCCGCGAAATGATTGGACACGCCGCGTGTTCCGCTATTTCAAAATTTCTTGAAGACGTCGCGTGAACGCAACATCGGCGTACAGCTCCGGCATGCGGTACCGCCCGCCACCCATAAGCGAGTTGCTGTCCTGATCAAACGCACCTCAATCATTATCGGAACCGGCATACCGGCGCAAGCATGAGATGTAATTTGGCATGATCCCTGCCTATAATGATCTCAATCCTGACAGGCGGAACCAACAGAGAACAGCAATGACACGCGTGATGGTTTACAACAGCATTCGTCGCAAGGCGTGGATCCTATTTCTGACCTTGGCGATCTACGCTGCGCTTTGTTGAATCGACCGGCTTGGGAATTACCTGTCGATTCTAATCCATTCTTACGATCAGGCTAATCCAGTTTTGCGCGATGGCAAAAGAGACCGCCAGCCAAAGATGGGCGTGACTGTCCTATAGTTCGCAGACTTGCAAGGCGTCGCCGATTGGCGCTCGCTTCCACCGCCCGACCACCCGCTCCAGCGCATTGAGAATTTGCAAATCCTTTTCCGTGGAGGCGCGGGATCGAATGTGTCTCATCGTCTCGACGGCGTTATGCTCCCAGGGAGCATCGGCATTCGACATTTCCGCATCAAAGGTGCGCACCCATCGAATGATCCGTGCGCCGATGGGCACTTCATAGACGTGGGCTGAGTCAGCGGATGTTTCGGTGACCGGGTCGCCGTCGGCGACCTGAGTGACAAGCAGGGGCACGGCGCCCCGAAGAACCTCCGCCAGCGAGTGCACCAGGTCCGCTCCCAGGAACGTGTGACGTTCCGAGAGACCCGGGTGTCCTTCCAGTGAATCGACGGCGCGGCTGAGCAGTTTTGTCGTGACCTCCACGTTTTCCAGGTCCCACAGCAGCGCCCCTACGCGCACGTCGTCCACATGCTGCTGGGAAAGTCGCATTTCATCGGCAACCAGCTGCGCGATTTCGGCGGTACGAATGGATCGGGCCTTCACTCTTGGATTGCCGCTTTGCAGGTATTTGGATAGGACCTCGACCACTCCAACATAGGCGTCGTGCAGTTCATTCACTTTCGCCGCGCGCTCATCGCACAGTGTTCCCACCAGGATGGCCGTCAGCCCCAGCACAGATGCCCAGACCGTCAGTGCCAACCCAAGCGTAAATGGAGAGACGAAGCTGGAGAATCCGGAGGTATCCAGCGTGGCGGCAATGGTCACCACCAGGGCGGTGAATAACGCCAGGACTCCGGCGTGATTGCGGCCAAGGTAATATCCGCTGAGCACAATGGGCAGAAAGAACAAATTCAGGGCGGCCATTTTGTAGCCACCCATGCGAAGCATCAGATACGTCATGCCGATCACGACGATGACCAGCATGACCTCCAGCACCGTCCGTTCATTGCGCGCAATGAGCCGGGTTTCCTGCACGACTTCACGTTTCATCCTATCCCATGGCATCGTATCGATCATCGGGTTTTCCTAGACGTTGCCTTTGGAATCCGATCCAGCTGTACCGCTGGCCGACAACGTCCGGTAGTAATCCCGCTTTTGGACGTTTTCCTTCGCTGCTTCCTGACGTTCATCAAAAACCTGGGTGCGGCGATCGCTGCATCGTTGACTGATGTCGCGGAAACGGTTGGCTACGGTGAGCCACGTTTCGACCAGCCGCGGGTCAAACTGGGTGCCGGATCCCTCCTTGATGGTTTCCACGCATTGATGGTGCGGCTGGGGCTCCTTGTAAACGCGGCGGGAGGACAATGCATCGTACACATCCGCAATGGCTACGATTCGGGCGGCCAGCGGAATTTGTTCGCCGCGAAGTCCGTACGGATAGCCTGTCCCGTCCCATCGTTCATGATGCGCAAACGCGATGTCGCGGGCCATATGCAGGAAATTCGACCGCCCCAGTCGGCGCTCGATTTCCGAAAGGCATTCGCCGCCGATACGCGAATGGTCCTCCATCATGGATCGTTCCGAAGGCGTCAACTTGGCGGGCTTGAGCAGGATTTTGTCCTCCACGCCGACCTTGCCGATATCGTGGAGCGCGGCACTGATTCCAATCAGGCGCACAAAGGCGGGCGTCACCACGTCCTTGAATTCCGGATGATTCATGAGCGCGGTCGCCAGTGTCGTCGCGTACATGGAAATGCGATCCAAGTGATCGCCGGTTTCCGGATCTCGCGATTCCGTCAGCTTGGCAAGTCCAAAAATGACCGCATCGCGTGTGCGCACCAGATTCTGCTTTTGTCGCAAGGCCTCAATCGTGGCCTTGGATCGTTCCCGATCCACCTCGTCGTAAAACCTGCCGGCGAAGACAAATGCGCAGATGCCCATCAAGGCCGCAGTCCAGACCAGGGTGATGACGGAGGCCCCGGTCAGCCCGGACAACACCGCTCCGATTTCCTGCTCCATGGAGGATTCACTGCGGTGAACAACGATGAAGCCCTGGTTCCCCAGCGCCTGTGCGACTCCGAAGTGCAGGCCGTCTGCCATCGAAAAGGTGCCGACGTCTCCGGTGATGGGGATCCGATGCTCGGTGCTACCCGTACGCCATCGAATGGTTGTGCCCAATTCACGCGACAACTCCGCAGCGCCGGTCGCAGCGACTATTCTCCAGGATGGGTCCACCAGGAGGGCTTCAAACGGCGACTGCGAAGCGCGCAGATTCTGGCGTGTGAACGATTCAAACAGCTCCTTCTTCTTCGAGTTTTCTGCCTGAAGTTGCGGGGCGACGAGCGATGCCTCTTCGTCCATGGAAATAACGTCCTTTTTCCACATCGCCTCACGCGTCGTCCAACCGATGCAGAAATGCTGCAACCAGATACCGGCGGCAAAACACGCCGTCTGCATGAGCAGTAAGAGACCAACAAAACTCGTTCGCCGACTCAAGCGAATTCTCCCTGCCGCCTTGGTTCAAAACGAACTGGAGGCGCATCGGTGTCGCCCAGCCGGTTCTGAAAAAAAGGTCGGACAAATTCACGGGATACTTAACGTCGCGCAGGGGGAATCACCGGGGCTCAGAATTACCATGCAGGCCGCCCGCCTTCTCGGACGTGATGATCCAGATTCAAGTCACGCGGCAGCGAGGAGTGATTCAGGGCGGAACGGCTGCAACAGATTTTCGCCAATCATGGAATCGACGGATCACAGATTCCGCTCGATTGCGGATTGCATCGAAGCGATTTGCGGCGAGATCGACGGGATCGAACAACCAGCGGGCAAAGCCCACGCCGGCACAACCAACGTTGAGGTAGTCAATGAAATTCTCGATCGTGATTCCGTTGGTCGGAACGATTCGAAGATGCGGCAGCGGCGCGCGGACCGACTGCACGAATTCCACGCCGCCTGCGGGGGCCGGAAAAAGCTTGACGAAATCCGCCCCCAGCCGATGGGCACGCTCCAGCTCCGTTGGGGTTGAGCCGCCCGGAATGCACACCATATCGAGACGGGCAGTCTCGGTGACGACCTCCGGATCGCATATCGGTGAGACCACGAACTCAGCGCCGGCGGATTTTGCCTCGTGGACCTGAGTAACAGTGAGCACCGTACCCGCCCCTAGCACGAGCTCTTTCACGGACTTGAATTCTTCGATCAGCAGAAGGGCCTTCGGGGTCGTGAGAGTAAACTCAACAATTCGGAAACCTCCGTCGACGGCCGCCCAAACTGCCTTACGAGCGGCCTCACTGTCGTTCGTCCGAATGATCGCCGTGAGGCGTTCACGGGCCAGAAACTCTGCGGTGGCTTTTCGTCCCACGATTTGTGACGGACTTCCTTTCTTGGCTGGTGTCAGCCGGGTTGTGGCCTTTCCCGGAGCATGCTGCTGTGTGGTCCGAAATCCGTCAAGTGTCGGAATTGTGACGAACGCGTGAACTCACCGGGTGCATTGCCGCAACGATTTCGCTAAAATGGACGTGAGGCAACAGCCGGAGCCAGGGTCCGGTATCGTAACCGACTTAACGGGAGTTCATCGAAATGCGTAAGTTCGTTCCAGTGGCCATTGCCATTGCAGTCGCTATTTTTCTACTTCGCTCGCGGGTGTTTCAGAATAGTTCATCGACGCCGCCTTCGGACACACCGACCGCCCATGCGCCGCCCGCACCCACAACAGAAAAACCCGCCAATACCCAGGGGGAGGCCAGGCCGAATGCAGATGTTCCGCGTGCCTCTGATCCGGCTGTCGCCACTGCCTTGGATGAATTGCTCGCGGCATGGGAACCCATACAGTCGGTCTATGCCGAAGTGGAAACGAAAATGCCCGAGGCCGCAGGTCTCAAGGGAAATACGAGAGGCAAGGGAAAATACTGGCTGCAAAAAAAAGACGGCAGCGTGCTGATTCACTTTGACCTTCGCAATGAGCTTCACCTGAAACAGGGCGATGGAACCATGCTGGTCACCGGCGAAGAACTCGTCACCACCATCGACGGAAAGCACATGTACAGCTTCATCAATCAGCCCATGCACAAGGAAGCATCAAAAAACAAACTGAATTATGATAATGTTCTTCAGATCGCAGGGCCCACGTTGATCCGAGATCTGGTCGCCAACAACAAGCTCTCCCTCCTTCCGGAGGAAATGAAGTCCAATCGCGCCCTGAAAGTGATCAAGGCAATCCCCAATGATGGCTCGTGGGAAACAATCCATTACTTCGACAAGGCCAATGGCATCCGATTGGAAATGTCCGAACTGGACGAAAAAGGCGACACGAGGCTGCACATCATGCTGACGGAGATCAAGATCAACCCGCCGATCGGCGAGGATCAATTCCAACCCGTGATCCCCGAAGGCGTTACCATGGAGGACCGCACCACATCCCAGTAGATTCGGCGCCTACGCCGACAACATGCGCAGCACTGCTAGGAACTCCGTATAACTGGTCACTTGCAGAGCCTTGCTGCGATGCCCCTCCGATCCAAGTTTTCGCGAAATATCCGAAAGCAGCTCGATTTGTGCTCCGTCGTCATGCAACGGCGTGAGCAAGAGAAAGATCAGTCGCGCCGGCTCGCCATCAGGCGCGTCAAAATCAACTCCCTCCTGTGATAGCCCCACGGCCACGATCGGGGTTTTGAGCCCCGACAGCCGCGCGTGCGGAACCGCAATTTGACCGCCTATCCCCGTGGCACTTTGCATTTCGCGTTCCCAGACTGCCTCATCCAGAAATGAGCCTTCCATGCCTGCCGCCTCTGCAACGGAAGTCGCCAGCACGCGTACTGCCTCGCGCCGGGTTCGGGCGGCCAGGGGACATAAGAATGATTTCGCTGAAAGGAATTGTTCGAGGCGACGGGGATGCCGCAGCCGCAAAAGCCGCCGCATCGCCGGCCCGCTCGCCAGCGACGTCAGAAACGCCATGACGACAAGGGCGACAAACATACGCTGCCGGATGACGCCGTGCTCCAATGCCAGCAAGCCAAGAATAATCTCCATGGCTCCGCGTGCATTCATGGCAAAGCCGATCGCCCACGCCTCGCGCCATTCCGTACCGCCCAGTCGCGCACCAAATCCGCAACCCAGCACCTTTCCTGCGAACGCCACGAGAACCACGCACACCGTCAGCAGCGGGTCAAAATGAGCGACGAAATCCAGCCGCAATCCGACGCTGGCGAAAAACAGCGGGGCGAAAATGAACGAAATGAATTGATGAAGCATGGATCGCGTCTGCTCGCGCAAATGCGACGAATCGCCGATCGCAATGCCCGCCAGAAACGCACCGAATACCGCGTGGACGCCGATCCATTCGGTGAACGCCGCACAACCCAGAGCCACCGCCAGGGCGAAACTCAATACGCCGCCGGGCCATACGGTATGCGCCTGAATCCAAGGCAGACTGCGGTGCACCAGCCACCGACCCACGGTCAGCATGAACCCGGAAAACAGCACAATGCCCACGACCGTAAAGGCAACGGAGTGACCATGTGCCGTCCCGCCCATCATCCCCAGAATCACCGCGAAGATGATCCAGCCGATCAAGTCATTCACCACAGCAGCGGCGATCACCAGCATGCCCAGATCGCTTCGGTAGATCTTCAGATCCATCAGCGTGCGGGCGATGACGGGCAGCGCCGAGATGGAGAGCGCCGTGGCCAGGAAAAGTGCGAATATCAGGCTGTCTGCCCCCCGCTCGCGGCCAAACGTCTCCGGCCACACGCCTCCACTCAGGAGGCCAAGCGCAAAGGGAACGCAAAGGCCCGCGACGCTGACATAGACGGCTGATTTGCCCTGTCGCCAGATCGTCGAAAGATCCACCTCCATGCCGGCCACCAAAAGGAAGAGGGTAATCGATACGGTGATGAATCCCTTGACGACAAGCGTGGCCGGACCCTGCGCCGGAAAAATGGATTCCATCACGCCGGGAAACCAGCGGCCCAGAAGGGTCGGGCCGAGAATGACGCCGGCAAGCAGTTCGCCGAACACCGCGGGCTGATTGAGCTTCCGCGCGATCTCCGCGCAAACCCTTGCGGCAGCGAGCAGGACGCAGAGCGCGAGAAAAATCGCGACGATGTCGGAGTGAGAAAGCGAAGTCACAGCGGAATGGTAAAGTTCAAACCGCAAAGATCAAAGAATGGAACATCCACAGTCCGAATCATTTGCTATTCCGCGAGCTGCCGGAGGACTTCGCAGCCACGGCGGAGTTTGTCGTCCGAGGCCGCGTAGCTGATGCGGACGTGCGTATCGACGGCGCTGAATACATCGCCGGGGATGATGAGCAGATTCTTCTTGATGGCAGCCGACACGAATTCGTTGGACGAGGCATACCGTTTCGGAACGCGCGGGAAGACATAAAAGCCGCCCGACGGTCGCACAAAATCCATAACACCTTCAAGTTCGCGGCAGACGAAATCCCGCTTGCCGCGATAGTCGGCCACTTGCTTCGACATGTCGGTATCGAGTGCGGCCAACGCACCATGCTGTGCCGGATGCGGCGCGCAGACGAATGTGTACTGCTGCAGCTTGGACATCTCGTTGATAATCGGCTCAGGCCCGGCCGCGTAGGCGATCCGCAGTCCGGTCAGAGCGTGCGACTTGCCGAATCCACGAAGCAGGAGAGTCCGCTCCGGAGCGAATTGCACCGGCGTGGGACTGGGGCCGTCATAGACCAACGACTCGTAAATCTCATCGCTGACGATGAGCAGATCGTGCTTCCGGGCGATTTTCGACAGCGCTTCGATGTCCGCAGGACGGTACACGACACCGGTGGGATTGGCCGGCGAGGCAATGAGGATCATTCGTGTTTTCGGCGTCACGGCGGCCTCAAAACGCTCGGGATGCAACTGAAAATCGTCGTAGGTGCTGACGGTAACGGGAACGCCGCCCGCGATCCGAACCAGATGCGGATACGAGACGAAATAGGGGTCGGCCAGCAGTACCTCGTCGCCGGGATTGAGGCAGGCCAGGCAGGCCAGCATCAACCCGCCGGAGACTCCGCTGGTGACAAAACAAGGCACATCCCAGTTCAACTCTTCGATCAGGCGGGCGTGGATGGCGTCGCGAAGTTCGGGGATTCCACGGGTATTGGTGTAGCCGGTGCGGTCGGATTCGATGGCCCGGATCATGGCCCGCTTGACGGACTCCGGGACCTTGAAATCGGGCTGGCCGATCGAGAGGTTGATGGGGTCTTTGAGCGAGGCCCCCAGATCAAAGATGCGGCGAATTCCGGAAGCCCCCATGACCTTGGCACGCTGGGAAATGAACGTTCGCTGTGTCATGGTGTTGTCCTCCCTGCACCCAGGCGAAAAGGGTAGCACGGGACGAGGAATCCGTCCAAACGCCGCACTTCCCGGGCACTGGTATCGTTCGGAGTTCGGGTGCCACTGGCAGCTGGCTGCCAGTGCCGGCACGGGCGGACCAGCCGCCCGTGGCACCCAAACGATACCAGTACCACTTCCCGACGTCATAAAGTGAGGATTTCAATCCGATTTGTTCCGTAGTTTTCGTATTCGAGTAGACCGCCTCCTCCTTTCCGTCATCCGCGCGCACGTTCCGCGCGTGCATCAGAAGATAACATCACCGGCGCGCGGAGATTTGTCGCGATTTGCAATCGGAACCCCAAGCGCAAGCGCGGGCGGCGGTGTTCTCGCGGTCATAGTACCGCCCGTCGCTGGCGCTCCGGGTTCGGATTGAGTGGCATGCCCAAGCCCGGCCTGTTCGGGCGCCGGCATGGCGGCGCTTCGCTTGACCATGCCACCCACCACTCATCGCGTGGCCGGCGCATTCTTATCCAACGCCGAAAGCGTTGCCTTTGCGTTCTTGTCCAACGCCGAAGGCGTTGCATCCTCCAGCCCAGGGTTGCCGCTATGCGGCTACCCTGGGGACCGTTGCCAGAGAGGCACAACAACCCCAACGGAGTTGTAGCGCTTTTCGCCAGCAACAGGTCCCACGTTTGGGCCGCAACCCCGTTAGGGTTGGAGACGTCCCGCTCGCCTACCCAGGATAGCGCCTTCGGCACACCCCTGGGCTTCATGCTAAAACCCCTTCGGGGTTGGAACCAACCGCAACGGGCCTCCTATCTTTTTCGATGCGATTCTTGGTACACTACAGCTGAATTCCTTGTTGCGTTGAGGGACAAAGCAGCAACCATTTTTTGGAATGAGCGTCATGCGTCAAGCGATTCCAATCAATCCGCGTGCAGGACACATCGCCTCCTCCGGAATACGACTCCTTGTTTGCGCCTCGATGACTGCGACGCTTGCCGGCGAGGGAATTGCACAAGCGGAAACTCGTAAAGGCACTGTCGTGGGGTGGGGATTGGAAGTCGTCAGAGAAGACGCGAAACGAGGATTTGCTGCTGTCGCAATTGGGGGGGATGGTGACTTCCATGCGTTCAGCTTGGGATTAAATACAAGCGGGTCTATTATCGCGTGGGGATACAACGACTCTAACCAAGTTACCGTCCCCGAACCCAACACCGGATTCATTGCAATAGCAGCGGGTGTACGACACAGCTTAGGAGTCAAAATTAACGGCTCTGTTGTAGGATGGGGTTACAATGGTGCCGGTCAACTAAATGTCCCCGCTCCCAATACAGGCTTCGTCTCCGTTGCAGCAGGTCGAGCACACAGCTTAGGTCTCAAGGCCGACGGATCCATCGTAGGGTGGGGTTCCAATGGCTCCGGTCAATCAAACGTTCCGGAACCCAATATCGATTTCATCGCCGTTGCTGCAGGGGATTACCATGGTCTGGGCCTTAAGGGTGACGGCTCCGTCGTGGCGTGGGGAAGCAACGGCAACGGTCAAACTAACATCCCGGTGCCCAATGCCGATTTTGTTGCTATCGCCGCAGGTGGGGATCGTAGTATGGGTCTCAAGTATAACGGTTCAATTGTAGTGTGGGGTTATGACGGCTATGAATTGGGCAATCTTCCCACGCCTAATGAAGGGTTTGTCGGCATCGCGACGAGTGCATGGCATAGCCTCGCTCTAAAAAAAGATGGGTCGGTCGTGGCATGGGGAGTAAACTCAAGTTACCACATAAATGCACCAGCCCCGAACGCAGATTTTGTCGCAATCGCCGCTAACGGCGGTTTTTACACTCCGCACAGTGTTGGGCTGAAAGCAGACGGGTCGATCGTAACTTGGGGACGCGATGATAGCATCGTGCCGCCGCCAAATGCGGAATTTGTTGCGGTCGCTGCGGGAAAGGATTCGTTGTATCCGCAAAGCCTGGGCCTTAGGTCAGATGGGTCAATTGCAGTTTGGGGGGTGGACACTTACCCTGCCCCCACGCCCAATGCCAACTATAGCGCCATCGCGGTAGGTGGAGACTACGATCATCACCACGTTTTGGGGTTAACTACCTACGGAACGATCGTGATATGGGGATATGACTTCCTCTTCGTCCCGGACCCGAACGAGAATTTCATAGCTGTCGCGGCAGGCTATGATTTCAACATGGGCCTGAAATCGAACGGCTCAATCATAGGTTGGGGAAACAATACGCTTGGCCAGATCAGCGTTCCTGAACCCAATGTTGATTTCATTGCGGTGGCTGCAGGTAGATTTCACGGCCTAGGCCTAAAGGCCGACGGATCCATCGTTGGATGGGGAGACAACACTTCTGGCCAGGCAAACGTTCCCACACCCAATTCGGATTTCGTTGCAATCGCCGCGGGCGAGCGCCACAGTTTAGGACTAAGAGCTGACGGGTCGATTGTCGGCTGGGGGCGCAACTTCGAGGGTCAAACCAATGTCCCAGCGCCCAACGCTGAATTCATCGGCATAGCCGCTGGCAGCTGGCATAGTCTCGGACTAAAGGCAAATGGTTCTATCGTTGCATGGGGACGTAATGAGTACGGCCAGTCAAACGTGCCAATACCTAACTCCGGTTTCATCGCAGTGGCGGCCGGTGCATCTCACAGCCTCGGCATCAAAGCAACTGGCGCATGTTGCGATACCAATGGCGCGGACCGTGGTTGTAGAACCCATTTCAAAACTGCCGTAGTGCTATGAGAACGCAGGCCACGTGAAAAAACGCTTGATACACTGTGATTTTCCGCTCGTAGCGAACCACCAAGCGGCGGAAGTTGCTGAACCAGGCGATGGCTCGTTCGATCTTCCATCGTTTGCGATATCTTCTCAGAGGTCGACCGTCCTGAGTGGGCGGTCGCTTTCGTCCTCTTCGATGAGGACAGATCAATTCAATGCCGCGCTGTGCCAGACGCATCCGGTGGACGTCAGAGTCGTACGCGCGGTCGGCAATCAATCGCTTGGGTTGTGGCGCTTTGCGGCGTCGATCATGCGGCGGCACCATCGTGTCATCGAGCGTGGCCTCCAACAGCGTCACTTCCGCCGGCGAGGCCGATGCCAAACGGATGCCGACAGGAATTCCCTGGCCGTCCGCCACCACCATGCACTTTGTTCCTTTGCCGCGTTTCGTCTTGCCGACGCATGCGCCCCTTTTTTTGCAGGGAAAAAGCTGGCGTCGACAAAGGCTTCTTCCCAGTCGAGCCAGCCTGCTTCGTCCAGATCGGCCAGAAAGGTGCGCCAGACGTTCACCCACACGTCTTGCTCCTCCCAGTCGCGAAGTCTGCGCCAGCATGTGCTGGGCGAAGGGTATCGATCGGGTAGATCCTGCCAGCGCGCTCCACTGTGGAGAATCCACAAAATGCCTTCGAGCACGCG
>CAZCST010000006.1:0-140900 GCA_964501365.1 uncultured Phycisphaera sp.
AGATCGAACGAGCCATCGCCTGGTTCAGCAACTTCCGCCGCTTGGTGGTTCGCTACGAGCGGAAAATCACAGTGTATCAAGCGTTTTTTCACGTGGCCTGCGTTCTCATAGCACTACGGCAGTTTTGAAATGGGTTCTAGATGATTGCAATGCAAACTCCCAGCCGGATGAATGTGATATTGCCAACGAAGTAAGTCAGGACTGCCAACTCGACGGTGTTCCGGACGATTGTCAGCTTCACGACAATGACTGCAACGCGAACCTTCATCCAGATGAGTGCGACATCGCCACCCACGCAAGTCAAGACTGCCAGCACGATGGAATCCCCGACGAATGTCAGCTACTGGATAACGATTGCAACGGGAATCTCCGCCCGGATGAGTGCGACATCGGAAGTGGCTTGAGTTTCGATTGCAATACGAACGACATCCCCGACGAGTGCGAAGAACCCCCAGTCTTTCGCATTGTTTCCAGCGATCCCCCCGACGGCCTCATCGATGCCCGACAGGATCGTTCCATTACGGGTCAAACCCGGCAGGGCATTGATCGAGTGCGTCTACGGTTTTCCTGTAAACCATATGACGGCGAAACCCATTCGCCGATTTCCGTCGACTCGTTCGAAATATCCTCGACGAGCGGAATTGCGCCGTTGGTTCTCTCGTTGATCGAAGTCGCAGGTGAGGAATACATCTACGATCTGCTCTTGTCCGATCCCATCCCTTCGGGCGCATGGACGGTGTTATTTGTTCACGCGGTCAGTCCAGACGACGTTGCATTGGCACCTTCTGCAAATCGTGTCACGTTTGGCTTTCTTCCCGGCGACGCAAACGGCGACAGAAGGAGCAGCCCCTCGGATATTCTCGACTTGATTAACAATCTGAATCAGGTGCGTGTACCGCAGTTGTACAACTGGCAGTGCGATACCGACCGCAGCGGAATTTGCGCGCCGGCAGACTTAGTTCGCGAAATCGACCTGTTGAATGGTATCCATACGTCCCGGCCATGGAATGGCGTGTCGTTGCCGCCGCGACCGTAGGGCAAGAGTGCACATGTTGCAGATTCACCGCAGCGTGGGGCCATGATTTCGGATATTTGTGTTCTCATTCGCATCTTGTCATTTTTTGAATGGGCGACTACGGCAATTTAACGGCGGTCCTTTTGCAAATTACTGCAAGAAGAATCGCGGCCCCAGGTCTTGAACGCCTCGACCTGGGCCACACGGCTCATTCGGTTGCGAGTTGAATTTCGAAGCCCGTTCAAACGGGCTAAGACGAAATGAGGTTACTGGCCTTTGATACGGGCCCTAGGAGGGCCGGTCTAAGCCGCTTCGCGGGCAAGCCCCGTCAACGGGGCTCAAGTCTCGATGATCGGGCGGCGTATCCGGTGGCGTATTCATCGGCGCGGATATGCGGTCTCCCCTCTGGACCATGAAGACAAGTGGCGGAGGTGGCCCTTCGCTAGCGCTTTGGGTTCGGATTCGGGGTCGCCGATAAGCATGGTGGGCATGGCCCACCCTACACGTCAGTCACCTTGATGCGTGATGACGAATTCAAATTTTCGGTCACCGCGGACGACACCGACGATGACCTGCGAATCGGATTCGAGGCGGCTGAGAAGGCGGTGGACGTCATCGACGTCTTCCACCAGCCGGTCGTTGATCGAAACGATCAAATCCTCCGGCAGAATGCCGACACGCTGTGCGGCCGAGCCGTCCTCGACGCCCTGCACCTGCACAGCCGTTTCGTTGAGGATGTCGAGCATGCGGCGCAGCCGCTGGGGTAGACGCGCCACACCCGCCGCAATCCCCAGACGCAGCCTGCGGACCCGCCCATGCTGCAGAAATTCTGAAATCACCCATTCGGCCGTCGTCGACGAAACCGCAAACCCCAGCCCCTGGGCCATGGCAATGATCGCGGTGTTAATACCGATCACGCGGCCACGCGAATCCAGCAGCGGTCCTCCGGAATTCCCCGGATTGATCGGGGCCGTGTGCTGCACCACGTCGTCGATCAGCCGGCCGTCGCGCCCGCGAAGCGATCGCCCCACCGCACTCACGATGCCGGCTGTCACAGTGGAATGCAGCCCCAGCGGACTTCCCAGTGCGATGGCCACCTGTCCCGGAGTCGACGCACGGGCAGACTCCAGTCGTGCGTACGGTAGATCACCCGCGTTCAATCGGAGCAACGCAAGGTCTGTCGAAGGATCGTCCCCGACGACTGACGTATCGATCCGGTCCCCCTCGTGCGTCCGGGCCACGAGTGCAGCGCGCCCGGCCACCACGTGGCTGTTGGTCAGCGCCAGTCCGTCGGGTGAAACGATGACGCCGGAGCCGAAACCGCCCGGCGAACGCTGATTGCCCGCTCCGCCGACTCCGATGACCGCCGGCCCGATGGCCTGGCTCACGCCGATCACGGTTTGCGAATATCCGTCAAGTATGGTGGCATCGCCGCTCGAAACGCTCGTATTCGTCGCTTTGGATTCACTTTGATCGGCGATGAATTGAAAATGTGCCACGTCTGTTGCTCCCTTCGCGTGCCAGCTCGCCAACTCCGCCTGACGAAGGCTGCGTTCCGACAGAGAAGCCCGCCGGGGCGTCAGAACGAAGCCGTCGCGCAAACGTGCCGATTCTAGGCATCCAATTCTGGGCCTGGCAACTCGTGCTTCAACTGATGCCCAAAGAGTTCAGTCGCCCGTGCGGCACGGGGAGCGGAATTCGATATAATCGCGGGCGATGAAAATTGACCGGAATACTCCAATGCGCGTCCGCTTTGCCCCGTCGCCGACGGGCTATCTGCACATCGGCGGGGCCAGGACCGTGCTGTTCAACTGGCTGCTGGCCCGCAAACACGGCGGGGTGTTTATTCTGCGCATCGAAGATACCGATCAGGCCCGCAACGTCGACGACTCGGTGGGGAAAATCCTCGACGATCTGCACTGGCTGGGCCTCAATTTCGACGAGGGGCCGCGTGTCGAAGGGCCGTACGGCCCGTATTACCAAAGCCAGCGGCTCGACATCTACAACCGCTATCTGCGGCAACTGCTCGATTCGGGCCACGCCTACTACGCTCTCGAAACCCCCGAGCAGCTCGGCGAGATGCGCGAGGCCGCCAAGCGCGAGCGACGCAGCGTGACCTACATCCGTCCGAATCCCGTGCCGAGCGTGGCTGAGGGCGAGGCCGCCCGAAAAGCCGGCCGTCAGGTCGTCGTGCGGGTCAAGATGCCCGGCGAGGCGATCAGCGTGATCGACGATATTCTCGGCGAGGTCGTTCTCCCGGCGGATCAGAATGAGGACTTCGTCATTCAGAAGGGCGACGGCTTCCCCACGTATCATTTTGCGTGCGTGGTGGACGACGAATTGATGAAGATTACACACGTGCTTCGCGGTCAGGAGCACCTGATGAACACGCCCAAGCATATCGCGCTGCAGCGGGCGCTAGGGTTCCCTACGCCGCGCTACGCCCATCTGCCGGTCATCTTCAACAAGGACGGCACGAAGATGAGCAAGCGCGACAAGGAGAAGGCGATTGCGGCCGGGAAGCAGCCGCCGGAGATCGAGGTGCATGATTTTCGCGCGTCGGGATATTTGCCGGAGGCGGTGATCAACTTTATTGCGTTGCTGGGCTGGTCGGCGGGCGATGACCGGGAGAATTACGACCTCGGCGAACTGACGAAGGAATTCAGCATCGAACGCGTCGGCAAGACCAATGCGAAGTTCGACCGCGAGAAGCTGCTGTCGTTCAACACGACCTGGGCCACGCGGGTTTCGCCGCAGCGACTGCTGGAGGCGTTCAAGGACTTCCTCCAGTGCGCGGCCAGCGCACCCGCGAAGATGCGCAGCGCCGATGACTCAACGTTGCGTGAAGTGCTGCGGGTTTGCGCGGGCTTTCGGACGTTTGCCGACGTTGTGGCCAAGTCGAAGTTTCTGTTCGTCGAAGATGACGCGATCGAGTTTGATCCGCAGGCTGTCGCAAAGAATCTGCAGAAGAATGACAACGCGGGGTTCGCGATGTTAAAGCAAATCCTGGCAGCGTTGAGTTCCCTTGCGGCGTGGTCGCCTGCGGAGATTGATCAGGCATTGCATGCGATTTGCACGGAAACGGGCAGCGGCATGGGCGGCGTCGCCCAGCCTCTGCGTGTGGCCGTCACCGGCAACACCGTCAGTCCTGCCATCGGCGAAACTCTGGCACTTCTTGGCCGCGAACATTCGCTGCAGCGCATCGAGAAGTGTTTGAAACTCGCTAGATAGTCAGATCGAGTTCGAAATAGACCACGTTCGGCAGCGGGTTGTGGTAGTAGGCCGGAATCACCTGGAATCCCGTCGATTTGTAGAGAGTGACGGCCTCGGTCATGGATGCGAGCGTGTCGAGGCGCATGCGCTGGTAGCCTGTCTTGCGGGCTTCATCGAGGATGCGACTGACGAGCTGGCGGCCAAGGCCCTGTCCGCGATAGGCCTCCCTGACAAACAGTCGCTTCATTTCGCAGATGCCGTCCCCCAGTGAGCGAAGCGCGACGGTGCCGGCGAGGCCGGCGTCGCTCCGTGCCACGAGCAGTCGGCCCGAAGGCGGAGCGTACTTGCCGGGCAGGTTGGCGAGTTCCTGTTCGAAGTCGCCCTGAAACGCAAGGTTTACACCCAGCCAGTTCGCATATTCACGAAACGCCGAGCGCACTTCGTTGAGGTCGTTTTCGCATGCATCAAGGATTTGGAGCACGATGGAATTGTAAATCGCAATTCAGGAAATGCGAATGGATACCATAGGCAATCCCGAAACCATCGCAAGGAATATTACCGCAGAGGCGCGGAGATCGCAGAGTCGAGAAATAGCGTGGTTTTTTCGGTAGTGGGCCAGTCGGACTAAGCCACTCGTTCTGGCGGCGGTGCGTTCCCCGTGACTTGGTCCACGATGAACTTGGCGAGTTCGTTTACGTCCCTTGGCGGGTTGCGTTGCTTGCCCATGCAAGCATTATGGCGAACATAGTCGCATGTCCAACGATGGGACGAAATTCTTGTATACCGCATTCGCAGTCGCAGGATTCATCGTTGGGATGTTGATTCTTTCAATCCCTTTTGTCGTCATCATAATCGTTATTTTTCGTGATAGGCTAAAGCCTTCGGGTGGTGGTTGCGCAAAATGCGGGTACGACTTGACTGGCAACGTAAGCGGGGTTTGCCCGGAGTGCGGAACGGAAATTGATTCAAACTGACCCATTACCGTTTTTTCACTGCGTTCTCAGCGCCTCTGCGGTGAACGATGGGCTAGGGAGGCTCTACTCTGTTGCCGAGGGGCGCATCTCCGGCCCGCCGTCATCCATCCAGCCGAGCGCGACCGATACCACGGCCGGATCGAACTGAATTCCGGCTTGCGCCACAAGTTCCTTGCGAACGTCGACTTTCGCCATGGGGGCCTTGTACGTGCGGCGCGAGAGCATGGTATCGACGGCATCGGCCACAGCCAGAATCCGCGAGCCGAGCGGGATTTCCTCGCCGCGAAATCCGTTGGGGTATCCGCCGCCGTCATAGCGTTCGTGATGGTGCAGGATGATCTTGCGGTGATCGCGCAGGCCCGCGAAAGGCTCCAGGATATCAACGCCCATCTGAGGGTGGCGGCGCATGATCTTGAATTCCTCGTCGGTGAGCTTTCCGGGCTTGTTCAAGATGCGGTCGGGCACGCCGATCTTGCCAATGTCGTGCAGGAGTGAAGCGGCCTGAAGCGTGCGCCGCTGCGGGGCGCTGAGGTCCATGCGCCGCGCGACTGCGTCGGCATAGGCGGCCACGTTCATCGAATGCGTCCGCGTATAGGAGTCCTTGGCATCGACAGCCGCGAGCAGCGCATGCATCGACTCCACGTGGGCTCCGCGAAGCAGCCGGCGGATTCGTGCAAACCATCCCGGCACGCCGCGATCGACCGTGCCTGCTTGAGAAGTTTTTTGAAGTCTGGTCGTGGGCATTCCATTCTCAATCGCGTTGTGCTGACGTATCGCTATCGTCCGTGCCCCGCGCCCACTTAACGTCCCCGAGTGGTTACACGATGTCTTGAAAATCGGACGCATCGTTCTCGGATCGTGCCGAAAATCGCCCGTCCAATCGGGGCAGAACCGCGCTAACTTCGGACGCTGATTGCAGCAAAATGAGGACGTAAGAACGGCCGGACTTATGGACCATGGGCTTCAACATGTGATTCCACAAGGGGCCAGGGCGTTGGCAGGGACGCCACTTTCCACCGACATGGAACGCACTTAAGCTATTTCACGTTCGACGTGGTTGTTGAGCAGGAAACGAGTCCGCAAAGCATGTCACACGAATCAGCTCATTGGGTGCGGGCCTGCGCCGGACGCCGCGTTCTGCTTGTCGGCGACCTCATTCTCGACCGCTACATCTACGGCGACGCGGAGAGGATCAGCCCCGAAGCCCCCGTGCCGGTGATTCGCGTGGTTGAGCGTCGCGAGGCCGTCGGCGGCTCGGCGAATGTGGCCGCCTGCCTTCGGGCATTGGGCTGCGAAGTCATCTGCTGCGGAGCCGTCGGTGCGGACCGCCACGGGGCCACTCTTCGAAAACTTCTGGAAGAAATCCAGGTGTCGTCCGCCGGGTTATTGGAACTTGGCGATCGTCCGACCACCACGAAGACGCGAGTCGTTGGTCTCGCCCAGCATCGGCATCGGCAGCAACTCCTGCGAGTCGATGAAGAAGATTCGTCCCCGTTCACCGCACAGGCCGTTGGTCAACTGATGGACATCTGCCGCAAGCAGATAAAAGGAAGCCATGTAGTCTGCATCGAGGATTACGACAAGGGGCTGATTGGCAACGAATTGGCGCAGTCGGTCATCGAGGCGGCGCGGAAGGCCGGCGTGCCGGTGCTGGTGGATCCGGCGCGGCTCAAGGATTATGGCCGCTACGCCGGCGCGACGATCGTGACGCCCAATCGAGACGAACTCGCCATCGTATCAGGCAAGTCCACCAACACGATTGATTCGGTTTCACGAGCGGCCATGGAGGTGATCGAGCGATTTCGCATCGAGGCCGCAGTGGCAACCGTGGACCGGGAAGGTTGCGTCATCGTGGAGAAGGGCAAGCCCGCCCGTCATCTCCCGACCGTTCCGCGCACCGTGTACGACAACACCGGGGCGGGCGATGCCGTCCTGGCGATGCTCGCCGGGGCGATTGCTGCGGGGGCTGATATCGAAAGCGCGGCGCGGCTGGCGAATATTGCCGGCGGGCTGGAGGTTGAGAAGTTTGGCTGCGTGCCGATTGCGGCGGACGAAATTCTCGCGGAACTGCGGCTGGCCGACCGCCTGCATAATGGGAAGCTGACGCGACTTGACGAATTGCTGGGTGAAATCCGGCTGCGCCGCGATCGCGGTGAAACCGTCGCTTTTACCAATGGATGCTATGACATCCTCCATGCGGGACACGTGGACTTCCTGCGCCGCTGTCGCAACGAGGCGTCGATGCTCGTTGTGGGTCTCAACAGCGACGCTTCCGTGCGGGCCCAGGGCAAGGGCGACAACCGGCCAATCAACAAGTTTGAGCACCGGGCGGCCGTCCTGTCGGCGCTGGAATTTGTCGATTACGTCGTTGGCTTTGAAGAGACCACGCCGGAGGAACTCATCCGCCGCGTGCGCCCCGATGTGCTCATCAAGGGCGCCGACTGGACCACAAAGGGGGTCGTTGGTCAGCAGATCGTCGAGGCTGCGGGTGGCCGCGTGGTGCTGCTTCCGCTGGTCGAAGGACTCAGCACGACGGCGATTATCGATCGTGCCCGGTCATAGGGGTGAATTCAATAGCCTCGCGTACAAACACGTCATTCTGAGCGCAGCGAAGAATCATGTGATACATGGAGATCCTTCGCTACGCTCAGCATGACAATCACGTCCCATTTTCGTTAGGAGCCTCGCGCTCGCGGCTTCGCCCCTATTGCACGCATGCGCCCTGGCTGACGACGCTGACGCTTGCCGCCGCGGCTTGGCACTCGTTGGCGTAGGTCTGGCCGTCGCAGCCGCAAACCGGATTGAACA
Organism: uncultured Phycisphaera sp.; assembly: GCA_964501365.1. Lineage (GTDB taxonomy): Bacteria > Planctomycetota > Phycisphaerae > UBA1845 > UBA1845 > CAZAMB01. The sequence goes on from CAZCST010000006.1 coordinate 8,011, forward strand.
GGTCGTCACAGACTTCAGGAATGGCTTCGCATACACCGAGTTGATCTGCGGCTCCGCAGCTTCCGTCGGTATGATTGCAGAACTCACCCGTTTCGCATGAGAGGCCTTCGAGCCCGCCACACTGCCGGGGCACAATGCCGCCGCATGCGCCCTCGCTGGCGACACTCACACCGGCGGCGTTGGCGGAACACTCGTTGTCGTACGTGTGATCGTCGCAACCGCACACGGGTGCGAAGATTTCCGTGCAAACTTCGGGTTTGGTTTCACAAATGCCGGTCTGGTCGGCCGCGCCGCACAAGGCCTCCTGGGGATAATTGCAGAATTGGCCCTCTGCGCATTGCAATCCCTGCAGGCCGCCGCAAATCCCGCCCTCACACTCTCCTTGATGGTCCACGCTGACCCCCGCAGCCTCCGCCGAACACGCGTTGCCGTACGTCTGGCCGTTGCAGCCGCACACCGGTGCAAATTCGAGCGTGCATGCGTCGGGAATCGTCGTACAAATACCGATCGCAGTGGCATCGCAAGATCCCGTTACTGTTTTGCAAAACGAATTGTCCGGGCAGTCGTCGGCCTGTGTGGCCGGAGAGCAGAGCCCGCCTACAACCCCGCACCCGCAAAGCCCAACCAGTCCAAATCCAAGTATGACAAGAGCGCACCGCTTTTGCGCAAGGAAAGAACGCATGAGAAAATCCCTTCATGAATCAAACGCGCCAGTCGGCCCACCACGCGGCATGGCCGTCATCAAAATGTAACAGTGCCAAAGTGTCCGGAAAACCGGGGTGGGAGGAATTTGGCGACCGGTCTGCTCGATGATCCGAGTCAGTCCCCGGTACTGATATCGTTTGGGTGCCACGGGCGGCTAGTCCGCCCGTGCCTGCACTGGCAGCCAGCTGCCAGTGGCACCCGAACTCCAAACGATACCAGTGACCAGTCCCCACCTATCTTGGACGCACGGATTTTCACCGACTATGATTTGGACTGCTGACGATCGCCAGATGAATTTGGAGCAATGGATACATGCCGAAGCACAACCAGGTTGAAAAAGTCATCATCATCGGTTCCGGGCCGGCCGGGTGGACCGCAGCCATCTACGCCGCCCGCGCGAACTTGAGCCCGCTCATCTTTGCCGGACGCCCCAAGACCGTCCCCTCCACCCTCCTGCCCGGCGGACAATTGATGCTGACTACGGAAGTGGAAAACTACCCCGGCTTTCCGCACGGAGTCACCGGTCCCAAGCTGATGGCCTACTTTGAACAACAGGCCGTACGATTCCAGACCCGCATCGTTACCGATCACGGGCTGAGCCCGGACGTTTCCAACCCTGACGACGGCCACAGCTATTCCTATCACGATTGCACGCGCGTGGACTTCTCACAGCGACCCTTCGTGGTCATCGGGGAGGACGACACGGAATATCGGGCACATTGCGTGATCGTGGCCACGGGAGCGACGGCGAACTGGCTGAATCTTCCGAATGAGCAACGGCTTGCGCAGTCCGGCGGGGGCGTGAGTGCCTGTGCGGTTTGCGACGGGGCGTTGCCCGTCTTCCGCGACAAGGTGCTGGCGGTCGTGGGCGGGGGAGACTCCGCCGTCGAGGAAGCAAGCTATCTGACCAAGTTTGCGTCGAAAGTATGGATGATCCACCGGCGCGACGAACTGCGTGCCTCCAAGATCATGATCGATCGCGCGAAATCGAATCACAAGATCGGATTTCAATGGAACAAGGCGGTCATCGACGTGATGGGTGACCAGATGATTACCGGAGTGAAACTTCGCGACACAAAAACAAACCAGGATTCGACACTGGAACTGGGCGGACTGTTCATGGCCATCGGCCATACACCGGCCACTTCGTTTCTCAAGGGCCAACTCGATCTGGATGCGAAACAATACATCAAACTCAAGGACCCCTATCGTTCGACCACCAGCGTGGATGGTGTTTTTGCCGCCGGCGACTGCGTGGACAGCGTGTATCGCCAGGCGATCACGGCGGCCGGTATGGGCTGCAAGGCCGCCATCGATGCGGAACGCTGGCTCGGCGAAAAAGGGATTGAATAACGCAACGACGAATCATAGACTATATGATGAGAACTTGGGGAATTAGACTATGTGGTTAATTCGGGCACATTTCGACGGCAGGGTCATCGTGCCTGATGAGCCGGTGAATTTGCCTATAGATACACCCTTGCACCTCAAGCTTGTCGAGACCAGTCAGGCCAACGGCCATGCCGATGAAGTTACCGTGCAGCAGCGGTTGCAGCGGTTGGCCGCCGTAACGGGTTGCTTGGATGGATCTTCGCTTTCATCCGAGTCCCTTCGTCGTGAAAACATGTACGACGATCGACTGTGAAAATCCTTCTCGATACCAACATTCTTGTTCACAACATGAACCACAAGGATTCGCGGCATGAAATGGTCGCAGCGTTCCTGCAAAAACTTGTTCGAGACGGTGCCGAGCTATTCGTGGCATCCCAGTGCCTTTATGAGTTTTGGGTTGTAGCGTCACGTCCAATCAGCGCGAATGGCCTTGGCCTGTCATCGGCTGACACTCGCAGGATAATTGACCTCCTGATTTCTGCATTTTCGCTTCCACCCGATCCCCCTGACCTCCTTCCATGTTGGCTGGATGTTTGCACGCAATACCAGGTCACTGGCCGACGTGCTCATGATGCGAGATTGGTTGCATGGATGAGTCGGCTCGGAGTAACTACGATTGTCCCCCTTAACCCCAACGACTTTGCACGCTTTCTTGAAATTCGGTGTCTCGTTCCAGTGGCCGACCAATGAGCCGATATTGACTCTTTCGATCACTTTAGGTGCGGCGCGTCCATTGGTCACTTTGATATTTTTGGGTGAGTGTCGAAGCCAATTCTTTTTCGACCTGGCTCCATTCCGCTTCTTTGGTTGGCACTCCGAAAACTCTCTCGATCCGGCCTGCGAAAATACGCCCCATTTCCGTGATCTTTCCAAAAATCTCAAAATTGTCTGGTGTTCCCTCCGCCACGGCCGTGGGTTGCTGGGCGAAGCGATTGCCCAGGACGATGGAGCCGTGTTGAAGCACAGCATGACGTGTTCGGCGCTGGGCGCTGCCGGCAATTTTGTCCGTGCCGAGAAGGACGTCGTAACAATGGCGTCGTTCAAAACAAAAAAATGGTCCGCGTGCGGCTCCGGAGTCGTCTGATTGTGCGCAGCGTGCCGTGGTCAATTGCAGTGATGCCAGCGCCGCAATGACGGCGTCGTGGGCCAGTTCGTAGAGTCGATTGGGGCCTTCCTTCAAGAGCTCGTGAGCCATGGGCAGGGCGATCGAATAGGTCAGCTCCAGATCGTGCAGAATCGCTCCGCCGCCCGTCAATCTCCGAACCACCGGCAATTCTCCCGCAGGCGGCGGCAAGGCCTCGTAGTCGGCGTATTTCTGAAAATATCCAAGCGAGATTGTCGGAGGGGACCATTGATACAGCCGCAGCGTGGGCGGCGCGGATTTGTTTCCGACTTCGATCAGCATGGCTTCATCGCGGGCCATGTTTGTCGGACCGTCCGACGCGCCATCCTGAATCAGTCGTATCATGGAAGGGCGAGGATAGCGCCGCGTCCCGCTTTGGCAAGCGAGCGCCCTGCGGGACAGGAGTTTCGTGGGCGGATCGCGCTAGGATGGGCCAAGCGTGATGGGTTTCTGGCAGTGCGGGCAGACGGTGGACTGCATGCGCGACCAGCGTTGATTGAGCACCTGCTCACGGCGATGGAATTCCTCTTCTTTCTTTTGCATTTCGATCTGCTTGTCGAGGAACTCCTTTTGAGTGCTGCTAAGAGCATCGGATTGAATCTGAACCTGGGCCGCGACCTTGGCCAGCTCCCTCTCGCGCTCGGCGAGTTGTTCGTTAAATCGAGTGATGTCGTGCAGTTGCCCACGGAATGCGGCATCACGAGCCTCGATCTGGGCTTCCCGCGCGGTCAGGCTTGTCTGTTGCTCGCTGATGGCCGCTGCGTCGCTTCGCAGTTGCGCGCGCCATTGATTGAGTCGTTCCCAGGCTTCCGCAATATTGGTCTGCAGCGGATCAGCTTTCACTTCTCCCGGCACGGGTGCCGCCTCCGCGCTCGTTGGTTCGACGCTCGCGGACGGTGCGGCCGCCGGCGTCGTCGCAGGTGCGTTCTTCGGGATATTCGCAACCGCCGGGGAAGTCTTGGTCGCATTTTCGTCCGGAGCGGGCGACGAGGGTGATGCGTCTGTCGATTTCGCAACATTGGCCCCGGCCAGCGCCGCAGCACGCTCATGGATTTGCAGCTGAAGTCCAAATGGCCCGATCGTGATTCGGTCCCCGTCTCCCAGGGGGGTTACTTCACGGCGTTGTCCATTGACCCATACTCCCGCGCGACTTCCCAGGTCAAAGACTGCCGGTTCGCGGCCAAATCGAAACAGCAACGCGTGCCGCACCGACACATCGTTATGATCGAGGCGGATTGCGGCATGTTCGTTGCGTCCGATCAAGGCCACCGCTTTTTCCATGGTCCATCGGGTGTCGGTGTGGATGAGTGTGAAGGTGGCGGGGTTGATCAGCGAGGTCGGGTCGTTGTATTCCATGCCCGCCCCGGAATCGTCCGCGTCCGTGGCAGGCATGCGAATGGCGATTTGAAGGATGCTCTCACCCAGCGTGATGACGTCGCCATCCTGCAGAGCAACCAGATCGATCCGGTCCTTTCCTCGAAACGTCCCTCCGGTAGTGTGCAAGTCGAAGAGGAGAACATCCATGCCGGTGTTGATGATCGCGCAGTGGGCGGCGCTGACGCCGCGATCGTGCAGGACGATGTGGGCCGGACGCTTGGAGCCCAGAAGCGTCACGGGGCGCCGCAGGTTCCACGTCTTTTGACCGGCCGAACCGACGCCGGCGCTCACTCGAATTTGCGGCGCGGATGCCGGTAATTCGACGACGCTCTCTGCTACTGGACACGATTGAGCCATTTCTTACCCCCGACGGACCAGATGCTGAGCTTGCCTGATGACGGGCGAAGCGCCTGGTCAGTACAATTTCCCCACCGGCCCCCGCATCGGCGTGCATAATTCCAACTGCGTAATCTGGAGTGCCGTTTCCGATTAAAAGAGTACAATTGCGGACAATGACTCGGCAAGTTTCGCCCGAAATGCGCCTTCGCGCCCAATTATGGGCTCTCGAAAGCGAAGCGATCTTCTTACTGAGGGGGAATCAAGAGTAGTTTTCGTTACATTAAGACAATAGAACTTATGAACATTGTTCTTACCAATGATGACGGGATTGACGCCCGCGGACTCGAAGCGGCCTATAACGCCATCCGCGAGCTGGGCACGGTCCACGTCGTCGCTCCATCCTCGGAACGGTCGGCCTGCAGCCACACCATTACGCTGCGCACTCCCATCAACGTGGAACGGCGGCACCATCCACGTTATGGGGTCTGCTTCGCAGTCGATGGCACTCCGGCCGACTGTGTGCGACTCGCCCATGCGTCACTGATTGACGCTCCGATCGACTTGATCGTGTCAGGCATCAATCACGGGGCCAACGCGGGGGTGGACATGTTTTATAGCGGCACCGTCGCCGGCGCCCGCGAAGGAGCGATTCTCGGCATTCAGGCCATCGCGCTTTCGCAGTCCCTGCGCCGCGAAGTGGAACTCAACTGGGATGCGACCAGCAAGGCGGCGGAGTTTCTGGTTCGTGAACTGTTGGTCGAGGCGCTGGAAGGCCCCGGCTTCTGGAGCGTGAACTTTCCCGCTCCGGTTCCCGCAGAACCCCACCGACATGTGTATCGCGTACCCGTCGCCATCCATCCCATGCCCATGCGCTTTGATCGCAAGGAACACGATGATGGCCGGACGCTTCGCTTCGATTATGGCGCTTCGTATTGGTTGCGCGACGTGACGGGCCCCTCCGATTACAGCACCATCCGCGACGGCGGGATCGCCGTGTCGCAAATTCCCCTCTATGGCCGGTTTTAGAGCAAAATCGGAAATCGTGTAGCTCTGAGCGGGCTGTCATTCTGAACGAAGCGAAGAATGACAGGCTGGTCGCCAGTGGTTGACTTGTGATTTTGCTTCAATTTCGTCCACGCCTTTTGAACAGAGTCAGTGCGATCGCGCAACACAGGAAGACAGGAATCATGCCTGAGCCGCAGCCGCGCGGCGTGGGTCGCGTGGGCTGCCCGTCAACCGAAGCCTTTCCGACGGCGAATTCCCCGCCGCTGTCACGGACGCACCAGTACTCAACGGATCCATCGTTTTTGGTCGTTCGCCCAGATTCGCCAACGTTGTTTGTGGGCAACGACTCGCCGATGTCGCGGCCCGCAGGGACCCACGTCCCACTACCGCCTCCAACCTGCGGATCCAGAATATGAATCTCCAATTCGGACGATGCCGCATCCAGCGCTTCGATTTCCTCTTGCGTAAATCGCAGGCTAACGGTCAGTATAGAGCCATCTGCCGCAGACGATGATGTCACCACTTTCAATCGTCTAGCCAGCGCCTTGCCGTCCGCAAAACCAACCAGCGTGGTCGCGCCCGGAGTCGAAGGATTCTCCGACTCAAAGACCGGCTCACTAATTTCGTAATGGACCTGTGCCCCTTCTTCCGGCGTGACCAGCTCGATGACCGCCAGAGGCGCTCCCTGGGAATCCGTCACCACCTGGTCAAAAACTCCGGATTCATCGGTGGTTCCAGTTCCGCTCGCAACGATTCCTGCTTCCACCGCCGCCGACCCGCCACCGCCGGCGCTGCAATTGGGCGTGAGCAGAAATGCCCGTACATTTCCACTTCCGTTTGTGCCCCATCCGGTGATGGTTCCGTCGTCATTGATGTCCGTGGCCCGCGTGAGCGTCCAACCCGATCCGCCGGGAATCAGGTTGTTCAAATCGCGCATTCCATTCTGGCCGTCCCAGACGAACGCGTGATAAGCCCCCCCGGTTACATCTGATGTACCCACGACGACCTGGCTGCTGTTGATGCCAAACGCCCAGCTTTCCGTCCCTCCCGTGAGGACGCCGAGGTCGAACATGCTGGTATCCCAGATGAAGGCATGCTTGGCCGATCCGGCCGTGTACGATCGACCGCATGCGTCCCCCGCGCTGTTGACGGCCTCTGCACGATGGTCAATGCGAATGCTCTCGCCGCCCAACGTGCCAAGATTTGTCATCGTTCCACTTTGCCAGCGGAAGGGCCGCCAATAGCCGCTTGCATTCTGTGCGCCTCCGACGACCTGGCCGGAGTCATTGATGTCGAATCCCTGGCTCTCCGAACCACCCAGCGTCCCCAGGCTATTCATTCCGGAGCTGAGCCCGTATGCACCTGTTGGGAGGTACAGGAACGCCAGTCGGTGCTCGGGATTGTTCCCCGTCGAGCGCAAGTCAAAGGCAGTTCCGACAACCTCATTGCTGGCATTGACTGCCTGGGCCTCACTGTCGTTGCGACTGGAGATGACCCCCAGATCGGTCATGGTGCCGCCTGAATAGGTGAATGCCCGGCGCTTTCCGCTGGCATTGTGGGCCCAGCCCACCACTCGCCCGCTGGCGTTGATGCCGTGCGCCTCCGCATAAGAACCGCCCAGAGTTCCAAGTGATGTGAAGGTGCCGCAATCCAGATACCAAGCCGTGGGATTACCACTGGAATCCTCCTCGAAGCCAGCCACCTTCTCACTGGCGTTGATGTTCATTCCCTCGCTGGATCGGGCCGAATTGATCGCCCCCAGATCGGTCACAACGTAGTAGGAGCTGCAGGGGGCCCAATTGCCCACTAGAAAATAGCTATTTGCGCTCGCCCCGGGGTTGGAGTGGTAAAACTGCATCGTCGCGGTCGAGTCGGTGGGGACGTGCATCCGAAGAAACGTTCCGCCGCCGTCTTCGGATTCATGCAGGTTCTCGAAGCGTGAAAGCGATGAGCCCTTAGTCCGCACGCCAATGTTGCGCTCGTTGTCAGTGTCCTCGTTGGATACCACAAATTCAGCGGGAGCCGAATCGGGCACGCCGCTGGCGGTCAGGTCCTTGTCCTGCCAGGTGGCGCTCGACGTCGGGCTCCCCACGTCCGTGAACAGCTCGGTATAGGCGAGAGGGGCTTCGCTCCAGTAGCCAGCCAGATAGAAGTTAATCGTTCCATTGGCTTGGGCGTAAACTTCAATGGTCGGCGACGACGACGTATCGGTCTCGACAAACATGGTGGCCGTTTCGACTCCGCCTCCCTCCGCCTTGTTGAGGTTGAGCCGCCGCTGGAGGCTTGAACCATTCGTGCGAACGCCCGCTTCGGAAGGGGCGACGGTATCGTTGTTGGTCAAAACGATCTCGGCCACATGGCTGGGGCCCAGGCCATACGAGCACATGCTCTTGTCCTGCCAAGACCCACTGGCTCCGGCGGTAAACGTGTCGAATTTCTCCACATAGCTTCCGCACGTCCAGTAGCCCAGAAGGGCAAATTCTGTCGTGCTTTGGGCCTCCCCATATTGTTCAATCTTCGAGGCGCTGTCGGTCTGTACGTGCATAACAAGAGCTGACACGCCGCCTGCCTCCGCCTTTCGCAGTGTCAGGCGCCGATCCAGGCTCGAACCGACAGCCCGGACCCCCATGGACCGCGTATTCGCGGTTGCGGAACATAGCATTGCGATCTCCACAATGGCATTGGGTGGCACACTGTATGGCGATCCGCTGAGGTCTTTGGTTTCCCATGTGGCATTGGAGGAAACCTGCCAGGATTGAAACGTCTCAGTATAGCATTGCGATGATTCCTTGTGGGTAATGGCCGTCGTCGTACCAGTGACCCCCTGGTTCGCGGTGATGTCGGAAGCCGCCAGGCTGATCGTTACTTGATCGCCGCTGGATAGCGACGCGAAGTCTCCGCGCAGGATGTACGACGTCGTGGTGTTGACGGCAAAGGACGTCGAAAAAGTAATCGTCCCCGCGGCCTGATTTACCACTCCCGTGCCACCCACCGTGGTGGTCTCCCCGATGCCAATGTGGCCGTTGATGTTCGTGTCCTTGACCAATTCCAGGCCGGACCAGTCGCCGTTGACAAGGCCCGAAATGCTGCTGATGCGAAACACGAGCTGGGTTACGGTCATGCCCCCCGCACACGGAATGAAGTTGAAGGCGAATAGCTCCGCATTCGTCTCCGTCCCGTGTTCGTGGAAGGCGTCGCTCACCTGACCGGCCGCGTGATCTTCCAGCTGCACACCCACGTCCCAATAACCAAGCAGGTAGAATTTGTGCGTGTCCGTGATGCGTTGATGGTAGAATTCGACAATGCTGCTGTTGTCCGCGGCGACGTGCATCCGGCCGAAATCCCCGTCCGTGTTGTCCTCCTGCCGCAGGTTCAACAATCTCGAAATGGACGATCCATTCGTCCGCACCCCCATCTCATTTTCTTCGGTGGTGACGTGGTTGGAAAAAAGAAACTCGGCCACGTCTCCGCCGCCTACCCCGTATCCTGAAAGATTCAGGTCCGTCCACGTGGCATTGGAGCCAGGACTACCCACATCAGAGAATTTCTCGACATAGGGGCCCGGTGCCGAAGTCCAATATCCCATCACGTAAAAATCTATTCGCAGGTTGTGGCCCGCATAGGCTTCGATCGTCGCATTCGCGGTGGCGTCTGCCTGGACTACCATGGTGATTGCGTCCAGGCCATCAGGGCTGGATTGAATCACGACCCGGCGATTTAGTGCCGATCCATTGGTTCGCACGCCACCGTCGTACGCCGTGCCGCCGTTCTGGTTGGTGATCAGAATTTCAGCCATTTCGCCGGGCCCCACGCCGAACGAGCTCAGGTTGACGTCCGTCCACGCTCCGGCCGTCACGTCAAAAAAATCGAATACTTCAACGTACGTACCGCAGCCCCAGTACCCCAGCAGGACGAAGCTCACGTCGGTCGTGTTGCTTGCGTAATGTTGAATCTGCGAACTGGCGTCGGCCTGCACATGCATCACGAAAGCATCCACGCCTCCACCGGTAGCCTGCTGAATGTCGAACCGGCGCTGCAGACTTGAGCCGACAGCCCGGATCCCTCCCTGGCGGGAGTTGTTGAGGTTGGAGTTTATGACCGCGATTTCCACGACCGCGTTGGCCGGAACGTTAAATGGTGCGCCGCTCAGGCTCTTGGTCTGCCAGGTGTTGGTGGAAGTGGCCGACCAGGATTGAAAACTTTCCGTATATTGTGCGTTGGTCGTCGTGCTTATGCATACGACCATGGTGAACACGAGAAGTCCTACGCTTGGCGGTTCCAGGATGGGCGTCAAGAATTCTGGTAGCAGAGGCAGGCGGATGCTCTTGTTCCTTTCCATGCTGCTCCCCAGGTGCTTCCCATCCGATTGGGATGGGATCATGCAAGCACACTCCTCGCTCTGGTTCATGACCAGACTATCAGACTTAAGCTGATTTTGCCGGTCATCCTCGGAAGGGTAAATGAAAACAGCATGAAAAGTTCTTAATCTGAGCGTCTGGTGTCATTCGGATCGTGCATCCTGAATAGCGACGCAACGATAGCACAGAACAAGAATGCCGGAATCATGCCTGTGCCGCAGCCGCGCGGCGTGGGTCGCGTGGGCTGCCCGTCAACCGAAGCCCTTCCGACGGCGAATTCCCCGCCGCTGTCACGCACGCACCAGTACTCAACGGATCCATCGCTTTTGGTCGTTCGCCCTGATTCGCCAACGTTGTTTGTGGGCAACGATTCGCCGATGTTCAAACCCGCCGGAACCCACGTGCCTCCTCCGCCGCCGCGTGGATCGAGCATATGTATCTGAAGTTCGGACGGCGTTGCGTCCAGTTTGGCAATATCCGCGGGTGTGAAGGGCAGGCTGACAGTCAGCCTTGACCCCTCCGTCTCCGCCGCCGTAATCACTCTTAACCGTCTGCCGAGCGCCTTTTCGTCGCCAAATCCATCCAGTGTGGTGGCGCCCGGAGTGGCCGGATTGTCTGACTCAATGACCGGCTCGCTTACCTCGAAGTGAATCTCTGCCCCCTCAGCCGGAGTGACCAGTTCGATGACTGCCAGAGGCGCTCCCTCGGTATCCGTCACCACCTGGTCAAAGACTCCAGTGATGTCGGTTGTACCCGTTCCGTTTGCCAAGATGGAGGCATCCACAGCGGCCGCACCGCCATCGATTCTGCACGTCGGCGACAGGAGGAAGGCCCGAACCTGGCTGCTGCCATTGGTGCCCCAGCCGACGATGGTACCGTCATCGTTGATGTCCGTTGCACGGGTCAGGGTCCATCCCGATCCTGCGGGTATGAGATTGTTGAGGTCGCGCATCAGATTGGTGCTGTCCCACACGAACGCGTGATAGGCGCCGCCGGTCACGTTCGAGGTTCCCACGACTACCTGACTTTCGTTGAGTCCGAAGGCCCAACTCTCCGTACCGCCGGTGAGGACTCCAAGATTGGTCATGGTTCCATCCCAGAGGAAAGCCCGCTTGGCAGCGGCGGCAGTATACGACCGACCGCACACGTCGCCGGATGTATTGATTGCCTCCGCCCGATGATCGGCCACGATGGTTTCGCCTCCCAGAGTCCCGAGGTTTGTCATCGTGCCGTTCTGCCAACGGAACGGTCGCCAGTTTCCACTGGCGTTTTGTGCACCGCCCACGACTTGTCCGGAATTATTGATGCCGAATGCCTCGCTTTGCGTCCCCCCAAGTGTGCCCAGGCTGTTCATCCCCGAACTCAAGCCATGCGCGCCCGAGGGCAGATAGATGAATCCAATTCGGTTGCTGGCTGGGGAGCCGAAGTTGTACACCGTACCGACGACTTCAGCGCTGGCATTAACCGCTTGCGCCTCGCTGTCGGTCCGGCTCAGGATGACGCCAAGGTCAGTCATCGTTCCGCCGGAATACGTAAACGCACGCCGCTTCCCGCTCGCGTTGTGTGACCAGCCCACGATCCGGTTCGAATCGTTGATACCATGGGCCTCCGCATACGACCCGCCAAGCGTTCCCAGCGAGGTGAATGACCCGCAACTGAGATACCACGCCGACGGGTTGCCGGCGGAAGTTTCTTCAAAACCGGCCACAACCCCCGTTTCGCTTACGTTCCAACCCAGGCTGGAATTGGCACTCGATACCGCGCCAAGGTCCGCGACCACATACGTGGAGTACGTCGTGCACGTATCCCACTCCCCGATGAGGTAGTAGCTCTTCGAACTGCCCACGTTGGAGTGCCACCGTTCCACTGTGGCGGTCACATCAGAGGCAATGTGCATTCGTGATAAATCCGACCCGCCGCCGTCGGCTTCCTGATTATTCAAGTAGCGGCTCAGCGAGGAGCCGTTTTCCCGGATTCCCAGCTCGCGTTCGTTGGCGGTGGATTTGTTGGCCAGGACAAACTCGGCATGGGCGGTGTCGCTGATGCCGCTGGAGGTCAAATCCACATCCTCCCAGGTTGAGCTGGAGCTGGGACCGCCAATGTCTGTGAACAGCTCGTTGTATTGAAGCGGCGCAGCACTCCAGTAACCCACCAGATAAAAATCCACGTCGGTGTTGTCCTGAGCGTATATCTCAATGGTCGCTCCCGTGGAATTGTCCGCTTTGACGAACATGGTTGCCGTGTCCACGCCCCCACCGGTGGCCTGGTGAATGTTGAGTAACCGCGCCAGGGACGATCCATTGCTGCGGACGCCGGCTTCGCGTTCATTGCCGGTGTCGTCGTTGGTCATGACAATCTCCGCAACCTGACCAGGGCCGACTCCGTACGAGCATAGATTCTTGTCCGTCCAGGTGGTATTGGAACCGACCGTGAACGTGTCAAACGTCTCGACGTACGTTCCACAGGTCCAGTATCCAAGAAGCACGAAATCCACGTCGGCTGTTACGTCTGAATAGTGCTGGATTTGCGAACTGGAATCCGTCTGCACGTGCATGACCAGGATATCCACGCCGCCGCCCGTCGCCTGATTCAGTAGCAGTCTGCGATCCAGGCTCGATCCGACGGCACGAACACCGCCGTAACGCTCATTCGTGGCGTTTGCGTTCCGCACGGCGATTTCGACGACTGCGTTGGCCGGCACCCCGTCACCGCTGAGACTGTGCGTCTGCCACGTGTCCGCGCTGGAGGCGCTCCAGCTCACAAACTTCTCAAAGTAACATTCGATTTCTTCGATATGCGTCACGGAAGTCGTCGAACCAGTGACGGTGTCCGACGCGGTAACGTCAGCGGCGGCCAGGCCGATGGTGATCCGATCGAGCAGCGATAACGAGGCAAAGTCGCCTCGGAGTATGTAATAGGTACCCGAGCTGACACTGAATGTCGTGGAAAACGTAATGGTGCCCGCGGCTGTGTTAACCGTACCCGTGCCGCCGACTGCGGTTGTCTCTCCGGCTCCGATCGATCCGTTTCCATTGGTATCCACGAGGAGTTCCAGGCCGGCATAGTCGCCGTTCACGAGTCCGGTGATGTTCGTGAGGCGAAAGACAATCTGGGTGATGTTCAGCGTACCCGCGCAGGGAGTGAGTTTGAATGCGAACAATTCCGCGTTTGTCTCCGCTCCATTTCCTGTGAACGCATCAGATTCCTGTCCCGCCACGTGATCGGAAAGCAGCACGCCGACGTCCCAGTAGCCAATCAGGTGGAAATGACGCGCGTCGCTGACATCTTCAAACCGGAATTCGATCACAGCGGAACTGTCGGACAGGACGTGCATGCTGGCGAAGTCGCCGTCGCCGCCTTCGTCCGACTCGTCGTCGCGCAGGTCAAGAAGTCGGGCCAGTGAGGATCCATTCGCCCTGACCCCGACCTCATTCTCTTCATCCAAGTCGTCGTTGGCGAACATGATTTGAACGACAGCCGAGTTGGTGACTCCGTAGGTGGTCAGATCAATATCCGCCCATGTGGCATCCGTGCCGGGACCGCCGATATCCGAGAATTTCTCGACGTAGTTTCCCGGCGCCGCGCTCCAATATCCGGCAAGGTAAAATACAATATGCGTCGTACTTCCAGCGTACGTTTCGATGGTCGCGCTGGCACTGTTGTCCGCTTTGACCAGCATCGACATTGCATCGACCCCGAAGTCCGCAGGCTGTATCGTGCGACGACGCGAAAGGCTCGATCCGTTGGTGCGTACCCCGGCCAGATACGCGCCGGTAGCATGGTCATTGGTCATGACAATTTCGGCGACGTTGCCCGCACTCACCCCGTAGGTGTCCAGGTCTTCGTCCGACCAGGAGCTCGTGCCGGTAAAGCTGTCCCACTTTTCGACGTAGGTTCCACAAGCCCAGTATCCCACCAGCACAAAGGTGACGTCTGTCGTGTTCTGTGCGTAATGTTGGATTTGCGAGCTTGAGTCGGCCTGGACGTGCATGACGAACACGTCGTAGCCGCCGCCGTCCGCGGGGTCCATGTTGAGCCGGCGCTCAAGGCTGGAGCCGACCGCCCTCACGCCGCCGTATCGGGCGGTGGTCGTGTTGGCATTACGCACCGCGATTTCGACCACCGCGTTGGCCGGAACGCTGAACGGCGCGCCGGATAGGCTCTTGGTCTGCCAGGTGGCCGTGGACGTAGCCGACCACGAATTGAACTTTTCGGTGTATTGAGCATTGGCTTTGCCTGACATGACCGAAAGGGTGGCGGGCACCACCAGCCACGCTATCCGACTCCACCCGATGTTTCTGTTTGGTGATGTAGCGTTGCGAACTGGCTGATCAATTGCGGACCGGCATGCCTCCATGCTACCTCCCCCAGTACAGACAAGTGGAATGTCGCCGGCCGCGCGCACGTTCTCCGAACGAGCGCACAAACTGCGCTGGCATATCGAGTCAATATCGGACCGACCCTGTTGGTTTCTACAGAGTTCAGCTGGCGGAGAGAGGCCCGAAATGATTGTAACGCAAGGCTCGAAAATACTTTGATACAGTTTCTCAGATGGCTGAATTCGTTCGTCGCACTAATGAATGGGTTCTCAACATGATCCGATCAATAAGGGGGATATCGTGCGGCCTTTGACCGATTCGCGCGATCGGTGGTCAGCGATCGATGAGTTCATGGCGGATGGCTTATGTCTTCGAACGCACCTCCGGCCACTCCCTCGCCCGCTCCACAAGCCCAATCAGACCAGGACGGGCTCCCGCTTGCTGCCGCGAGCGAAGTCATCGAGCAACTGCGCCAGCAGGGCGATTCATGCCAGGAAAAAAAGAAGAACCAACGCAAATCTGAGCGCCGCGCCTGGGTGACGCAGTTGACCTTGCTGATCGAAGACCCGCTTGGAAAGCAGCGTACGCTCGACGTGGCCACCCATGACATCTCAACCGGCGGCTTCAGCTTTATCTACAAACAGTTCATCCACATCAATACGAAAGTGGCGGTACTCTTCGAGACACTTCCCGGCAAGCCTGCGCTAAACGGTGTTGTACGCAGCTGCGTCCTTCTTGACGGAATGCACCATCGCATCGGTGTGCAGTTTCATATCCCACGAACTCCCCAACAGGGAAAACCGGCGGGCCCTTCGACTCCAACCCCCCCTCCATCCAAATCGTAGTCCTCGAAACTCGTCACTCTTCCCAAGGCAAAGCCGCATCCGTTGCGGGCGGGCACTCCCGCTTGCGGTAGGGCATCATCGCCAGCAAAATCCCGACACGCGGCGGGCTGACTCAATCCTTTCACGATCGCTGCGAGTGGGAGAAACACAGCGATGAATCCACAGCAAAACCAAACTACCGGCGCGCCCTCAGAATCCGGATTTCTTCGCGAGCTGGGCCTGCTCGATTCGACCATGATCGTGGCTGGTTCCATGATCGGCTCAGGCATATTCATCGTGCCTGCTGAGATTTCCCGCCACGTTGGCTCGGGCGGCTGGCTCATCATGGCCTGGATCGTCACGGGGTTGCTCACGCTGACTGCGGCGCTGGCCTACGGCGAACTGGCCGCCATGATGCCGCACGCCGGCGGACAGTACGTCTATCTCCGCGAATCGTACTCGCCGCTGTGGGGATTCCTCTACGGCTGGACGCTGTTCCTCGTCATTCAGAGCGGCACGATCGCCGCCGTGGCCGTCGCGTTCATGCGCTACCTCGGCGTGCTGTTTCCAAAAATCTCCGCGACGGCCTGGATCATCGAGCCCATCAATATCTCCTCTTCGTATGCGATCAGTCTTTCGGTGCAGCAACTCGGCGCGATCCTGATGATCGCGCTCCTGACGTACCTGAACACGCGGGGGATTCGACTCGGAAAGTTGATTCAAAATACGTTTACGTTTACCAAGACGCTTTCCCTCGCCGCCCTCGTGCTCCTGGGCCTGGGTATCGCTGCAACGGGCGGCGCGATCGCGGCCAACTTCACGAACTTCTGGACTCCGCAAAACGTTGTCACCGTCAAACCGGATTTTTCCTTCGTGCCGGACATCTCTGCCACGCAGGGAATGTACGGCCTGTTCATCGCCTTCTGCGTGGCACAAGTCGGCTCGCTGTTTTCGTCGGACGCGTGGAACAACATCACGTTTACCGGCGGTGAAGTGCGAAATCCGCGGCGAAACCTCCCGCTGGCGATGGCCTTCGGAACCGGACTCGTGACTCTGCTCTATGTGACCGCCAACGTTGCCTACCTCATCATTCTTCCGCTTGGGGATATCCAGTCCGCTCCGGAGGATCGCGTCGGGGCGGCCGCGTTGCAGCACGTATTCGGCGGGGCCGGAGCCATGATCATGGCGATTGCAATCATGATCTCGACGTTTGGCTGCAACAACGGATTGATCCTCGCTGGGGCGCGCGTCTATTACGCCATGGCCCGCGACGGACTCTTCTTCCGTGCAACCGGTGTGCTCAATGCCCGCCACGTTCCCGCGATGGGATTGGTGTTGCAGGGGATTTGGACTGCAATCCTGGTGCTCCCTCGGACGCGGTTGCGCGAGGCATCGGGGGCGTACACCGTCGATGCAGTTACCGGGGCCGCAAAATATGGAAACCTCTACAGCAACCTTTTGGATTACGTTGTCTTTTCGGCTCTGCTTTTCTACGTCCTGACCATCATTGGAATTTTTGTCCTCCGCAGGAAACGACCGGACGCGGAACGCCCCTATCGAGCCTTCGGCTATCCGCTGATCCCCGCACTCTATGTCGTCGGGGCTTCCACGATCATGATCGTGTTGATGGTCTACAAAACGCAGACCACCTGGCCGGGGCTGGCGCTGGTCCTGACGGGCATTCCCGTCTACGCCATCTGGCGCACCTTAAATGCTCAAATGAAACGTGGGTGAAAAAAGAACACAGAGCCGGTGATTATTTGTTTCATTCCAAGCGCTGCGAAGAAACGTCCGGCACATTGGTATCACGATCGCCCCGTTCCAGCCGCTTGCGCGCATCGGCGGCCAGCCCCGTGTAGTCGGCCCGGATGCTGTCCAGATGTCCCTCGTCGAGTTCCTCCATATCAAGCAGGGCGTTGTGCGCTCCCTCTACTGCACGAATCAGCTCATCGAGCTTGATTTGTATGGCGGCCGAGTCGCGGTACTGCGTATTCTGAATCAGGAACACCATGAGAAAAGTTATGATGGTGGTGCCGGTGTTGATGACCAATTGCCATGTGTCGCTGAAATGAAAAATGGGACCGGTGAGTGCCCACGCCGCGATGACGCTCGAGGCAATGACGAATGCGACGGGCAGCCCGGTGAGACGGGAGGTAGCTTTGGCGAAGCGGTTGAACAAGGAAGTATGTCTTGCAGTGGGCATTGGGGTTTCCTTTCGTTTTGCGAGCCAACCACATTATAAAGCATTGCTGCCAACCCGGTTCGTTTGGAAATTTTCATGTCGGCAATAGGCCATTGGTGGGAGGAAAAGAGAAAGGAATCCGCGTTTGCCGACGTTGGCGATGAGGAAAGGCCTGGTTGTCGCATCCTTCGCGCATCATATTTCATAACATAGCGGGCGCGCGCTGAATTTGAGGAATTACCAATCGCAATAAAGCGACTGTTTACGGTTGATACGGGATCGAGGAGCCTTGTTGGTTTCAGTTTTGGGGCGACCGAATCCGAAACCGCAGTTTTGCG
Source organism: uncultured Phycisphaera sp. (assembly GCA_964501365.1). Lineage (GTDB taxonomy): Bacteria > Planctomycetota > Phycisphaerae > UBA1845 > UBA1845 > CAZAMB01. The sequence continues at coordinate 25,973 of CAZCST010000006.1, forward strand.
CCGACCATCAATACGAGTGACAGAATGACGAAGCCCCAAGTCGAAACGGCGGGGATGGCGCGGCAACCGACGATTTCGCCGTGGGCGCATTGTCCGGCTCCATCGCAAACATCGTTGGTACATTCATCGCCGTCTTCGGTGCATGGCGTACCGTTTGATGCGTACAGGTCCGCAGGACAGGCGGGAGATAGTCCGTTGCAGTATTCCGATTGATCGCACCCGCTGGCGGCCGCGCGGCACACAGTTCCGCCCGGAGTTAGGTTGGGCGAACAAACCCCCGTACCATTGCAGATATCGGGCATATCGCAATCGCCCTGCGGCTGCAGCTGTCCACACGGGGTTCCCGCTGCGCGCGGAGGATGTACGCACTCCCCGTTTGAACACGTGTCCGATGTGCATTCAATTCCATCATCGACGCAAGAAGTTCCCGTTGGGAATGGCAAGTGGATACATTCGCCACTCAGACAGGTGTCGGACGTACATCCTATTCCGTCGTCGGTGCAAGGCATTCCCGAAAGCACAAAAAGATCAGGAGGACAAACGGCGGACAGACCGGTGCAATTCTCGGCTTGGTCGCATTCACCTTGCGCAGCACGGCAAACCACGTCGGCTCCGACGAAGTTTTGGGAACAAACTCCGTTGCCGTTGCACTGGTCAGGCTGGTCGCAATCTCCCTGGACCGTTGAATCACCGCAGGGAGTGCCAGCGCTTTTAGGCGGGTGTTGGCACAACTCATTGATGCATATGTCCTCGGTGCAATCCAGGTCGTCGTCCATGCATGGATTCCCAGAAACGCATTCCTCGACGCCCACCGCCAAGTCAATAATCCCGCCAGCGAATTGCCCAGTGCTCGCGTGATATTGGTAATACGTCGGATCCTGTGCCGTTCCGAAACCGCCACGAAAATCTGCACCAAAATTCAAATCAAGGTTGGCGGCGTTCATCACATCCAGACGGTAAATGCCCGGTATCAAGGGTGCCGTCAATCGAATCAGTCCCACGGGAATCGCTGTGCCATCAGCGGGAACTGTGATCTGGCGTAAATTGTCTGGTGACATGCCGATGAAGGCTATGACGACGATGGGGTCCGGCGGAAAGAAAACGCTTGGATCACGAAAATACGTATCCCCGCACATTGCGGGATTGGCTGCGCAAATCGGTGTCGAAGAAAAATCCCAAAACTCAATCGGGCCGACAGCGGCGGCCGGGTGTGTAATGGGGTAAGTAATTCCAAGTGTGACGTAACTGAGAATCGAATCAAATTGAATTAATCTCGCGGGAAGGGGTATTCCGGGTTGCGCACGTTGTAGCGATACGGTGATTTCGATTTGCTGGCCGGGCGCATAGGGACTAGGTGCCGATGGCGTCAGAGTTGCCACCACCTGCGGCTCACCAACTTGGTTTTGCATTTCAGTGTCGTTGCCGTTCACATGCGCGGGTTGCCCCGATCTACACCCCTGAACGTGGGCGGCAAGGGCATCGATGTCTTGTTCGTCCACAATACCGGAACCGTCCATATCGAATTTCGGAGATTGAGGATCGAGGCCGTTCATCCCATCGATGAGTGCAAGGATATCCGCTGGCGTGACCATCCCGCTGCCATCAAGGTCATACAATTCCGGCGAGGCGCACAACGGATTTGCATCGGCCCGCGCGAAATCACCAACGGTATTGAAAAGGACACCAATTCCGGCGAGGACCGCAATAATGCGTAAGAGAACTTGTTCAGTACCAAAACTCGATGTGTGCATCGAAGCCCCTCCAAAGTCACAGCCTATGGATTTTGGCATCGAAGAACAAGTGAAAACCGCAAATTACCTTGGAATTCAACCGAACCAAAGCAGAAAACGCCTAGAACAATGACGCTTGGGTTGCTTTCGGCTCTGCAGAAGCGACAAAGGGCAGGCCCAGGTGATCGTAGGCGAATTTGGTGGCCGTGCGGCCCTGGCGCGTGCGCGTGACGAAGCCGATCTGCAATAGGAACGGTTCGACCATGTCTTCGAGCGTGTCGCGCTCCTGTCCCATCGTCGCCGCGATGGCCTCGATGCCGGCTGGGCCGCCGTTGTAGACGCGGATGAGCGACGCGAGAAACGCGCGGTCGAGCTCGTCGAGACCCAGTGCGTCAACTTGCTGAATGTCCAGCGCCTCTTCGACGATTTTCGGCGAAACGCCACCGTCGCCACGGACCTGCGAGTAGTCGCGGACGCGCTTGAGCAGACGGTTGGCCACGCGCGGAGTGCCTCGACTACGCGCCGCAATCAGTTCAAGCGTCTGTGGCTTTGGCTTGAGTCCCAGCTTGGCCGCCGAGCGGTGCAAAATCTCCGTGAGTTCGCCCGGCGCGTAAAAGTCGAGATGGTAGCGGTGGCCGAAGCGGTCGCGCATCGCCCCGCTGAGCATCCCGGCCCTCGTCGTCGCGCCGATAAGCGTAAACCGCCGCAAGGCGAAGTTCACGACGCGGCCCGAGAGTCCGCCCTCGATGGTGAAATCGACGCGGAAGTCCTCGAGCGCAGGATAGAGAAATTCTTCGACGACCTTCGGCAGCCGGTGAATCTCGTCGATGAAGAGCACTTCGCCGGCTTCGAGATTGGTCAGCAACGCCATGAGGTCGGCCTGCTTGCCAAGCGATGGGCCGGAGGTAATTCGCGGAGCCTTGTCGTTCATTTCGCGGGCGATGACGTGCGCGAGCGTCGTCTTGCCCAGCCCCGGCGGCCCGTCGAGCAGAATATGTTCGAGCGGCTCGCGCCGCTTCTTCGCGGCGGCCATGGCGATCTCGAGTTTTTCAAGCACGGCGCGCTGCCCGACCATTTCGTCGATGCGCTGCGGGCGCAACGCGGCATCGACCGGTTCGTCCGCCGGACGGGCGTCGGAAGTTAGAATTCGATCGCGTGCCATAATGCTCGCCCTGAATGTTAAAGTTCAAAGTTCGAAGTTCAAAAAAGGCGACGGACGACGGTATTTCTTTGAACTTTGAACTTTAACATTTAACCTTCTATGCCCGCTTTCACTCGATACGCCACGCGGACCCACTGATCCGGGCCGGCAAGCTCCGGGTGCAACTGCGCCGCTCGCTCGATCCAGCGCTCGGCTTCTGCTCGTGGATCGCCCCATGCCACCAGGATTTCCAGCGCGTCGCGCTGGGCCGACGAAAGCTGCACGGCCATGTTGCTCGCGGCCCCCGTCTCCGCGCCGATCGCGAGGTCCTTAACCTTGCCGCGAAGAGTGGCCACGATCATTTCCGCCGCCCGCGCCCCGATTCCCGGCAGACTAGCGAGCGACTTGCCGTCGCCGGCCTCAATCCACGCCGCAATCTTACGCACTGGCTGGGCCAGGGCCTTGAGCGCCTTTCGCGGACCGATTCCTTTGACATCCACAAATCGCTCAAAGAACTCCCGGTCCTCGCGGTGCAGGAATCCCAGTACGCGGGGGACCATATGACCCGATCCGTGATTACCCTCAAAAAACTCGATGGTGTGAAGTGTGATCTGCTGCCCGCGGTAGGCGGCCAGCTCGGCGATGGCAAATCGCGGAACGAGAATCTCCCGGGCCACCCCATCGCGATCGAGTACGATCGACTCCTCGTCCACGTCCACCAGGTTGCCCGTCAGCCGGATGATCATGGCCCCTATTCTGAGGCATCAAGGCAGCAAGGCAAGGAGAGAACGGTGAAACTTGCAGGACGAGCTTTGCCCGGCAACCCACAACGAAAACAGTTACGGGGGGCATGGCTCCCCCCGCCCGGTTAGCCTGTTTTTCACAAAACCAACGAAGAGCCGGCTTCATATTTTGTGAGGAATTCGAAGCAAAATAGCTATCGGAACACGGTTCAGCCTCCACAAATTCTTATGAAGATGCTACAATAACCTGATGGTGAGGTGGCCAGAGTGGTGGTCATGGGAAATTGAACTCTCGCCGCATGTTCCCAAACGGATGGTGGATCGCCGTTTCAATGAAATCGACCTCAGGGCTATGCTCGAAAATGGATCGGGGTACCGCGAGGACATCGAAGAGGGTCGATGGGTTATCAGTTCAAGGCACGATGGCCGGGCTTGGGAAGTGATCGTCGAACCGCTGATTGACGAATCTATTCTGCTTGTCGTGACTGCGTACTCAATCGAATAGAAACTTTATGCAAACGCGATATCTCGAAGTCACGTTCCGGCGAGGCAAACCGATTGCCGCCTACCTATACCTTCATCGTAAGAAGGGTGACACAAGTGCGCGATCGCAACGGCGCGACAATGGATTATTGGTGGATTATGCTGCCGACGGACGACCTATTGGAATTGAAATCACCGCACCAAGCCGTGTGACGCTTTCCGCCATCAACCAGGTTCTGGCCGAAGCTCACGAAGAACCCGCAACTGCAGAAGAGTTAGCCCCTGTCGCCAGTTAATTGTGGGCGACCAAACACCCAGTAAGATTCCTAACCAATACGGGCAGGCGGGATTCAATATTCAAATGAAAAAAAATGGCGAAAGTCCGATGAGACAGGACTTGCGCCACACAGCCAAGTTTGTGCCCGACCCTGGAATCAGGAAGAAATGGAGGAATCCCATGCTGTCTACAACCCGACAGAAAAATCAATCCTGTCTATTGGCCGGGTTTATGACTGTATGCCTGGGAGTCTTGCTACCCGTGGTGCTTTTCGCCCAGGAGCAGCCAAAAAGTCCTCCAACTGCTCCGGCACAGGTCCTGCCCGGAAAGCCTTCCGACCTGCCCGATTGGTCCTCGGAACTCAGGCGGAAGCTTGAAGTGGCGTGCCAGGCGGCTGCGGCTAATGGCCAAAACTGCTTCGACATTCCCCTCGGCGGAAAGGTGTTGGATCTGGTCCCGGTTGGCGAAGTCGCAGACGCCGAAAAATCACAACTTCGTGCGTTCTGGGAAAAAATATTGCAACCCGAATACCTTCCGCAGGATCCGGCAAGAATTACATGGCGCAAACTCCAGTTGACCCGGATAGCGTGGCAGCCCGCCAAGGCCGGCACCAAGGGCTGGGGACCGCCGAAAGCCGATTGGGTTTGTGCAAGGTGGGAGGTGGCCGGACGACCGGTTGTGGCGATCAACCAAACCATAACCTTACAGTTTGCAGGGTCTCAGCGTCTGCGCTACCGACACCCCACGCGCGAAGAGGTGGGATTGGAGGCCAGCTCGTACATCGTTGAAAAGCAGATCGACAAGCCGGCGCTTTTGAACATTCTGATTTCTGCCTTTCGGGTTCCCTGGCTGGCTAACTCCGACTTCGTCGTGCGCTGGTCCATGGCTCAAAGCCCCGACAGCCTCAAGATCCGATCCACAAAGTTTCACCTCGAGCCTGAACCGCCTGCCTGGCGCGACTGGTACGACGACATAGCTTTCGACCTCTTGGGCGAAGACCCCCAATATCTCACATTCGGCTTCTGGGTTCCGCCCAAATAACCTCGGCATTCATAAGCATGGCTGCCACAACATCTTGCGATCCATTCTGCGCAGGAATGGGCCAATTCCGACGGTTGTGACATTTTCAGCCCTCCGGTCGACGGGGTCCGCTGTACTCGACTTGATTACGTCCCAAAATCTGGTAAAGTGCCACGTTCCGGTTTTGCCGGTCAGCGTTTCTATTGTCTTTCTTGGAGGTGTTTTTTGGCATCGGAGTTGGTTCGTCAATTAGTGGATTCAGGAATTCACTATGGCCACCGCGTGAGCCGCTGGAATCCGAAGATGGCACCGTACATCTTCGGCAAACGCAACACCATTCACATTCTCGACATTCGCGAGACGGTGAAGGGCCTGCTGCGGGCGAAGAAGTTTATCGCGCAACTTGTGGCCAAAGGTGAGGATGTGTTGTTTGTAGGCACCAAGCGTCAGGCCCGTTTGCAGGTCGAGACGCAGTCCAAGCGCGTGGGCATGCCCTACGTCACCGAGCGATGGCTGGGCGGAACGCTCACCAATTTCCGCACGATTCGCTCGCGGCTCGCACGTCTCGAGGAGCTGGAAAAGGCTGAACTCGACGGCACCGCCCTGCAATACAGCAAGAAGATGATCTCGATGCGCAAGCGCGAGCTCGACAAGATCAAGACCAACCTCGACGGCATCCGCACCATGACGCGGCTTCCCGGTGCGCTGATCGTGATCGACGTTCACCGCGAACACAACGCCGTCCGCGAGGCCCGCAAGCTGAGCATCCCGACGGTCTGTCTGATCGACACCGATTCCGATCCCGATTTCGCCGACATTCCGATCCCCGGCAACGACGACGCCATTCGCGCCATCGACACCATTTTGGTGCACTTGGCCGACGCCGTCGAAGAAGGCAAGAAGGGTCGCCTCGCCGGACAGGATAAGGACGCCGGTGAAGACGGTGCCGGTGGACGCCGTCGCGCTCGCCGCCCGGCTGGCCGCGCCGATGGGGACGCGGGAACGATCACGGAAGCGACGGTCGGTGTGCCTGTGGAGCGTAGCCCGTCGATGACTCCCGCGCCGGCAACCGACGCAGTTTCTTGAATTGTCCGTAGTCCTGCATGTCCGAACCCGGAGCGCAAGCGACGGGCGGTGCGAGACGCGAACTTCAGTTCGCGCGGGATACATGCTTAATTAGTGGTACGAAAGCTGGTAGGGTGCATCTTGATGCACCTCTTGGAACCCAAACGAAAAGCAGGGGCACAATGGCAGAGATTTCCGCACAGGCAGTCAAAGACCTCCGGGCCAAAACCGACCTCCCCATGATGGAGTGCAAGCAGGCCCTCACCGAGAACAAAGGTGACATGGAAGCCGCCATGGAGTGGCTCCGCAAGAAGCACAAGGGCAAGCTCTCCGAGCGGGCCGACCGCGCCACCGGCGAAGGCCGTATCGCCATCCACATTGATAGCGCGAAGAAGGCCGCCGCGATCATTGAATTGCAGTGCGAGACCGCGCCCGTCGCCAAGAATGAGATGTTCGTCGCGCTGGCCAATGCCTTCGCCAAAAAGGTTGCGATGGGCACCGAAGCCGCGCCTGACGTAGCCAAGGTTCGCTCCGATCCCGAAATGGACGCCAAATTCACCGATGTGTTCGGCCGGCTTCGTGAGTCGATGAATCTCGCCAAGGCCCGCCGCGTGACCGGCGAGCACTTTGCTTCGTATGTGCATCACGACGGCAAGAGCGGTGTGTTGCTGGCGTTCAGTTCCGCGCCCAAATCCGACAAGAATATCGGCGCTGATCTTTGCATGCACACGTTGTTCTCGCTGCCGGTGGCGATTGACCGGGCCAGCGTGCCCGCCGCCCAGGTGGACAAGGTCCGCAGCGACGCGAAGGAGCAGGCCAAGGCCGAGGGCAAGCCCGCCCAGATCATCGACAAGATCGCCGACGGCAAGGTCAACGCCTACTTCGCCGAGCGAGTTCTCATGGAGCAGTTCCATGTCAAAACCGACGATTACGGCAAGAACGCCAAAATCGCCGACGTGCTCAAGGCCGCCAACGTGGACCGCGTCACCGACATGGTCATCATGAAGGTTGGCGCCTGATTCCCTCTCCCCTCGGGTGAGGGCTGATTCTTCGAAATTCCAACGCGGGCCGTGGAGAATTCTCCGCGGCCCGTTTTGTTTTCAGAGGTATGCTGATGCCGCAGCCAGTTTGGCTGCCCCACAACCATTGCAGATTTTGCTCGTGCAGAAAACGGATGGATCCGGTCGATGATTGCTCGGTTTTTGTCAGTGAATTCCCTTGAAACATTTCCATCGGGGTGTGGGGCATGGATGCCTCCTGTTGCACGAAGTCGCGGTTCCGCCTGTGGCGGGTCGCCGAGATGCTGCTCCTTTTGCTGGGGCTCGGAGGATTCTGCCTGTACACGGCCGGGTGCCAGATGCCCATCGCATGGAAGGGCGTCGTCGGACCGCAGCACTGGTTTGAGGTGTTCGTCGATGACGGCAACCTCGATCTCCTATTCATGAAAGTGCAGGATGCCGACTGCCTGCAAAATCTCGTCGGCTACACCCAGCAGACGGGGCTTTCCATCCTTCGCGACGACGGAGATTGCGGCGGCCCGTACCGAACCGATCAGCGGCCCGCGATCATCTTCCTCACTCCCGACTGGCTCTACGACCGCTGCTATGCCGGGCATCAGCCGACGGTCTCGCTGATCATGCGTCTGCCTCTGGCGACCTCGTCGCTCCTCATCCTGCTCATCCCGGTTGTGGTACGCACGGTTGCGGCAGGGCGCAGACTCCTGCGCAGCGCGGCCTTCCGCTGCACCGAATGCGGCTACCCGCTCCAGGGCCTGCCCATTCTCCGCTGCCCGGAGTGCGGACAGGTCTAATCGGTACGGCTTGGGCCGCTCAATCCACCTGGTTGGCGGCCAGAAAGATCGATTTGCTGAGCACATCAAAGAATTGTTGGTAGGGCTTGGGGTCTTCAACAGCCTGCATGTTGCACTGGGCGTTGGCCCGGACAAGGAGCTGCGTCTCCCCGCGCGGCCGGACGCTCACCGTCATGCGCAGTGCGTAGCCCTCCAGCTTGGTCGCGCTGACCGTCCCCAGGTCGAAGCTGGCGTTGTCGATGACGAAGTTCAGGTCCTGCAACGTCGCCATCACAGTCCGCAGCATTTTCTCCCGGTCATTGGTGTCGAATACGCGAGTCTGGATCGACCGCAGCTTGAGCTGGCTGGCATCTGTGGCGAGCAGTTGTTTCCGCGAGGTCCCGCACCCCGAAAGCATCAGGCAGAATATGGCCGGGATGTACGCGTAATGCGGAGTCTTCATAGGTTGTGCGCGTCCAGAAAAACCGCCTTCGACAACTGATCAAAGAACGCCTGATACATTTTCGGGTCGTCGAGACGTTCGCGCTTTGAGATCCTGCCATCCTCGTCCCACACGATCCGCTGGAAGGTCGCTCTCACGATCACACCCCCGCGTATCGGGCGCGTGACGATCGAGGCCCGCAACTTCTGATTCCTGTCGATCGACATGTGCTTTCCGATCATGGCCAGCAGAACCTTGCCGGCGACCTGGCCACCTTCGACCGCGCTACGGTCTTTCGAGCCGACAATGAGGCCAAGCTGCGTTTCGCTGTCGTCGATGGTGAAGCCAAGGTCCTGCAAAAGGTTGGCACAGCCCACCAGCAGTTGTTTTTCCTGTCCGGCCTCAAAGCGGCGCGAACTCATCTGGCGACGCTCAAGCGACTGCGCGGACAGCACAAACGCATTCCTGGGCGTACGCGACGTGCAGCCCGTCGCACCGCTGAGCAGGAACAGCATGATGACAAACCGGGGCGACCGCATGAACGCAGAGTCCTCAAAAGCGGGAGGCGTGATAGGCGAAGTCGCGGACCTTCTTATTTTCATCGAACTTGACGATCACGGTGAGGGTTCGCTGGCTCGTTGAGGAAGCGCCCGAGTGTCCGCCCAGGCCGCCCCGCGCACCGCCGACCGCTCCTGACCCGGCCCCGGCCACCGCGCCGACGATGGACCATTCGTTGTCGCTGCTGACCACATCGGTGGCGAACTTGTCATACACCCACACTTCGTTGCTGTTTTCATCGGTCGAGACGACATTGGGGCTGCCGAGGGCCTCCAGCACTTCGCCGCCCGACATTCCCTTCCGAACCGTCTGCTGCACCGCGCCGAGTGTGAGCCGCTTCTCGGAGTTGGCCTCCTGCACCTTCCGCGCGTGGTACTGCGGGATGCATCCGGCAAGGCAAACCGCAAACGCAGGAAGAACCCATCGACGTGATTGATTGAGCATGGAGGCAACCCTAACCCTGCGCCGAAACGGCGTCAAAGGAACTTCGCGTAACCGCTGCTTCATGGGGCGTCGGATCGCTCTGATTTCCGATTGCGCGATTTTGAGAACCGGTCCGTACAGTGAAACTGTCAATCGGCTTTGTTCCGTAATTTTGGTGTTTGGGGGCGAGGAGGAAGCAAACAGCCTTTTCAGATCGAAAAACGGATATTTTGATGCGCGAGTAGGCGACGAAAGTGCCGGAAAAAGCAGTCGACGATGGAGGTTCAGCAAGGATCACGTCGCGGGAGAATCGGCGCGTGGGTGTGAGGTCAACAACGGCGAGGGCTGATTTGCCCTCGGTGATTGGCCGGTCGCGCATCATTCTTCAATAACATGTGGGGCGCGCGCAGAATTTCGGCTCGCGGGAGGCTTCAGCAAGATGCAGGCAATTATCAATATGAGAAATGGCACAATCAGGTAAACAAAACTCAAATCAATAGAGCCCGGCACAATTTGGGTGCCCGTTACTATCAATATGGTCAGCGAAGTTACTACAAATGCGCGCATCGGGTAGCCGCTTCGCTTCCGTATCGAAACTAGAAGGTAGGACGGGGCTAGCCACACTGCACTTGCTAATGCGCTCATGTAGTCTCGGTGAGGAGCTATTACCCAAAGCGACCATCCAAGAAACGCCCAAATGCAGCCTACGACGAATACGATGGACCGCCAGGATGGGATAAATTCACGCATAGAAGCTATTCGCGGATGCGGCGGGTTTCTTCTTCGAGGGTGCGGCGTTCGGCGGGGGTGAGCGAGTCCATGCCGGAACGGGCGACTTTGCGGAGGATTTCGTCGACGGCCTCGTGATGACGCTGGCTGGCCTCGCGCTCCTGCTGCTCCAGGCGAAGGGCCTTGCGGGCGCGGCGGCGGGCGAGAAGGCTCGCACGCGGCTGGGTGGATTCTCCGTCGCGGGACCGCCCTCCGCCATAATCCCCGCCGCTGCTGAACTCCGATCCGAAGTCCATGCCGCCAAAGGCTCCCTGCTCGCGGATCATGCGCCGCGTCTGGTAACAGGTCATGTAGCCAAACAACGCGACCATCATCAGCAACCAGCTCTGCTCGGTGAACAGTGCGAACAGTCCCACGACGACCGCACCGACCATGCCGATACCGGTGGCGATTTCGGTGGCCGTGAAGTAGTCCTTGCGGGCCCAGAGAAACGCCTGCAAAACCCGCCCGCCGTCGAAGGGAAAAATCGGAAGCAGATTGATGAGCAGGAGGAAGTAGCTCACGCCAAAGAGTCGTACAACCCAGTGCTGGCCGGTGGTGAGGAAGGGCAGGTCAACGGGCTGCATGGGGTGCAGTGGATTCCACGGCACCGCGCCGAGCGTGCCGCACCAGACGGCCAGAACAGCGGAACAGATGCAACAGATCGCGACGTTGACCGTCGGACCTGCGAGCGTGGTGACCATGTGGGATTGCGGATCGTGGGGGGGCTCGACGGTGGCCAGCCCGCCGAGGGGCCAGATGAGAATTTCGTCGGCCCGACCGCCGACCTTGCGAGCGCCGTAACAGTGGCCCAGCTCATGCAGCAGCACGACCGCGAAGAGCAACGCGTACGTTCCCACTGCGCCGGAAAGAACTCCCAGGGCCGTCCAGCTCCGCGACTCCTCGGGCCGCGGAAGCTCCATCCAGATTAGCACGACCGCGCAAATGATAAACGCGACGTGGACGCGGACGCGGATTCCCCACACTCGGCCAAGCGTGAAGGACCAGTTGATCGGGTTATCGAGCGGCCTGCCTACGGGGTTCATGCGATCGCGCCTTTCGCGCAAGAATTCACAGCCCGGTCAACGAATATTGGAGCAAGCCATCCGGGTTCGCCCAGGTTGCCTGCGCCTCCCGGACCATCATATACAAAAGGGGGGTTACGATTCCATCGCTTTTTGGCGGTCGGTGGCCTCGCGGAGGGCGTTTTTCTCTGATTCAGAGAGGCTGTGGATGCCGGATTCGTAAACTTTTTTCAAAATTCGGTCAACAGTGACGGCGTCATCCTGGCGTTGTTTGATCCGGTCCTGAAAGTTGGGGGCGACCGGTCCGGGGCGGCGATAGGGCTTTCGGCTGCGGAATTGGGGCCAGTGCCAGCCGCGCCGGGAGAACCACGCCTCGCCGCGATAAGCCCACCACGCTCCGAAGGCCAGACCGGCGATATGGCAGGCATCTCCACCGGCATTCGTTCCCTGCCGGTAGATGTTATAGGCGTAGAGGCCCGCGAAGATCAGAGCGGCAGTGCGGATCTTGATCGGAAAGAGAAAGTAGATGAGCACTTCCGCGTGCGGATATCGAATCGCGGCAGCACCAAGGAGGCCCAGTACGGACCCGGAGGCGCCCGCGGCCGGGGCAAGTGGACTGAACCAGCCTTGTAGCGTTAGCAGCAGCAAAAAAAGGTTGCCAATGAGACCGGCTACCGTGTAGACCGCGAAGAACTGTTTGGAGCCCCAATCTCGTTCCAACTGCCGACCGAGGAAATGCAGGCCGAGCATGTTGAACAGAATGTGCATGCCGTCCCAGTGAACATACTGCGAAGTGATCATCCGCCAGAGCTGGCCATGCTGGATGGCGGGCGTGTAGTAGACCAGGAAGGCGGTGAGGGAGCTTCCTTTGACGCCAAGGACTCCGCCGGTGATGGAACATAAAAGGAAGATTGCGACGTTGACCCAGATCAGGATGGTGACCACGCTCTTGCCCGCCAAAAGGCCGCGACTGCGAACCGCGCGGAACGGGCCCGTGTAGTCGGACTCTCGTGCGTATTCTCGATCCCGCCAGGTCATGGGTTATCCGATCTTTCGTGGCATGGCCAAGCGAAGCTCCGCCATGCCGGCGCCCGACACTTCCGGGCTTGGGCATGCCACCCCGTGCCAGCCTCTAATCCTATGCTTTTTGTGAGGCGAAATAAATTCCCAGTACGGCGAGTGTTTTGGCGTCCTCGATGGCGGCAGTGGCGAGCAATCGCCTTGCCTTGGCGAGGTCGCAGATTTCGGGGACGAGTTCCTCGCCAGGGTCGAGGTTCTGGCCGACGCGCGTCAGGTCGGTCGCCGTAAAGGCATGCATCCATTCGTTGGTGATCCCCGGCGACGTATAGAATGAGGCCAGCGGGGAGAGCTTTCCGGCCCGATAGCCGGTCTCTTCGACCAGTTCCCGTGCAGCGGTTTCGATCGGCTCCTCATCCGGCTCGCGTGTGCCTGCGGGCAATTCCAGCAATTCCCTTTGAACGGAGTGTCGATAGTTTCGAATCATGACGATCCTGCCGGCATCGAGAAGCGGCAGAATCACCACCGCGCCCGGATGCACAACGACCTCCCGCGTAATGGTTTGTCCACGAGGTGACACACTGGTTTGGCGTTCGACCCGAAACTTCGATGTTGTCAGGAGAATCTCGTTCATGGCTTCACCCCTTCAAAAAACACAATTCCATACACGCCTTGGATCGACAGGGTGCAACTGGAAGCTTACTGCCAGTGCGGGCACGGGCGGACGAGCCGCACCCAAACTATACCACTACCGGATTCCGGCCGAACTTGTCGCAGCGGGCAGTGGCTTCTATCATTTTTGAAGGCGGTGAACCCCCGTCCACCCGGACGGCGTTTGTAACTTCATGACACAACGAATTTTGATTCTCGGCTCGACCGGCTCGATTGGACATAGCGCGCTCAGCGTGATCGATCATTTACGCGCCGACTGGAAAGTCGTTGGACTGGCGGCCGGTTCAAAGGGATCGGAGCTCGCCACGCAGGCCAACCGTTACCGGCCCGAGGCCGTCGCCATTGCCGATGCCGACAAAGCCTCCGCCACCCGGGCGGCACTGGAATACTCCCCGAAGTTTTTTGCGGGCGATGGCGCACTGGCCCAACTGGTGGAGGAAGTTCAGGCGGATTGTGTGTTATGCGCCGTCGTCGGTGCGAGCGGGCTCCCGGCGACGCTGAGGGCTGTGGAGCGGGGGCGACGTATCGCGCTGGCCAACAAGGAAGCCCTCGTGGTGGCCGGCTCGCTGCTCATGCCAATGGCCCGTAAAAGCGGCGCAACCCTTATCCCGGTGGACAGCGAGCACTCGGCGATCTTTCAGGCGCTGCAGGCCGGTCGGCGGCAGGACGTTCGCGCCGTGTACCTCACGGCGTCCGGCGGACCGTTCCGCACCTGGAATGCCGTCGAAATGGAAGACGTGACGCTCGAACAGGCGATGCGTCATCCGACGTGGAGCATGGGGCCGAAGATTACGGTGGATTCGGCGACAATGATGAACAAGGCCCTGGAGATCGTCGAGGCCCGCTGGCTCTTCGACCTCGACCCCGATCAGATCAAGGTCGTCGTTCATCCGGAGTCGATCGTTCATTCGCTGGTCGAGTTTTGCGACGGGTCGGTGGTTGCGCAGCTGGGTTCGCCGGATATGCGGACGCCGATACAGTATGCACTGACGTATCCGCAACGGATGGCCTGTCCTTCGCCGCCGCTGGATTTGCTTCGGACGGGGGCGCTGAGCTTTGAAGCGCCGGATGTCGAGCGGTTTCCGGCCCTTCGGCTGGGATACGAAGTGGCGCGGCGCGGGGGGACCTGCGGAGCGGTGCTCAACGCTGCAAACGAGGCGGCCGTGGAATTGTTCCGCAGCGGCACGATCGGCTTTTGCGACATCGTCCGGCTTACGGAACGGGCGCTTCAGGAGCACGACTTCCAGCCGTCGCCCACATTGGACGATTTAATGAAGGCCGACCGATGGGCTCGGCAAGAGGTGACTCGATGCATGACGTGTTAGCACAAACGCAGATGATTCTGGGGGCCTCGTCGATTGCCGCGGCGTGGTCATCGGTCTGGCCCTACCTCGTGATGATCGGCGGGTTTTCGCTGATCGTGTTCGTTCACGAACTTGGACACTTCATGGTCGCCAAGTGGGCGGGCGTTCGCGTGGAGCGGTTTGCCGTCGGCTTCGGTCAGGAGCTATTTGGATTCACGCGCGGCGAAACGCGTTACTCCTTCAATATTCTTCCGCTGGGCGGGTACGTCAAAATGCTCGGCCAGGAGGACTTCGACGACAAGAGCGAAGAACTGAAATTCAAGGACGACCCGCAATCGTTCATCAACAAGCCCGTAGGCCACCGCATGGCCATCGTTTCCGCCGGCGTGGTGATGAACATCCTCTTCGCGTGCCTTGCGTTCATGATCGTGTTCCACTTTGGCATGGAGGCCACTCCGCCGCGCATTGCGGGCATCGAGCCTGACAGCCCTGCGGAAAAGGCGGGCCTCCAGCCCGGCGACGTCGTCCGCGAAGTAAACGGCGAAAAGATCCTGGAATTCAACGAAGTGCGAATGGCCGTCCTGCTCGCGCCTTTGCACGAGACGATTGAGTTCGTCGTCGAGCGTGACGGCAATGTTCTGAGTCTGGACGTCAAACCGACATACAACACGCCGCCGAGCACGCGATCGATTCAGCGGCTGATCGTGGGGATCACGCCGGGCGTCACCGGCGAAATCACCGGCGTGGGTCCGGAGATTCACGAGGACAATCCCAATCACGCCCACGCGGGCGACACGATTGTCGAGGTCGATGGCGTGGCGGTCACCGACGCCAACGCGAGCAGCGTGCTTTACAACCTTCCGTACGCCAAGGGCGGCATATTCGTCGAGCGAAAAGATCCGAAAAATCCGGACAAGCCCGCAGAGCGCGTTCGCGTGGAGATTCCGCCGCTCCTTACGCTCTATCCAAGCGATCCCGGCGATCCCGGCTCGGCCAACGTATTGGGGCTGACTCCCCTTGCACGATTTGGCTACATCGAAACGCGCGGGCGGGCCGGCTTCGCAGGCTTGGAGCTCGGCGACACGATTCTGAGCTGGAACGACAAGCCGAATCCCAATATCGCCGACGTCACCCGCGCGATCCGCGATAACGCGGAATGGGACGTGCCCTTCACCGTCCAAAAAGCCGACGGTCGTCGGGTTGCGGGGTTTGTGCGCCCCAAGGCCCACCCGCGTGGCATGGCGACGATTCAGGCCGATTGCCAGCCCGTCGCCGACAGCGATGGCCGACAGGGAGGCAGGATCGTGTTCCGCTCCGTGCGGCCCGGTGGAAGCGCCGCACAGGCGGGGATCGAGCCGGGCGATGTCGTGGTCAGGGTTGCGGAGCAGGACAATCCTTCGCGCCCCGAATTCAATGAAGTTGTGCAGACGAATCTGGGAAGTTTTGTCACGCTCACCATCCACAAACAGGATGGCCGCACCGTCCGAACCGCCGTCCGGCCCGTTGCCCCCGGCTCCATCGATGCGAGCTACAGCCTGGTGGCCGACGATCTGCTCCGCACCGGCGAGCCAATCGCGACGCTCAACGGCAAGCCCAGTCCGGCGGCGGAGGCCGACATTCCCGGCGGCGCGCTCATCACGGCCGTCAACGGTGAAAAAGTCGGCAAATGGCGCGACCTCATCACCGCCTTTCAGGCCGCCGCAGGCACTTCGGTGAACATCAGCTACACCTCGCGCGACGGTAAGGAACACACCACGCCGTTTCGCGTTCCGAAGTCGTTGCAAACGGTATTGGGCGTGGGGCCCGAAGCTCGAATCGTATCCATTGACGGGCACGAGACTGTGGCCATCGAAACCAACCGTGGAAAGGAAACCTCGACGGTCGGATATCACGAAGGAACTCGCGCCATGCTCAAGGAGCTGGTCGGCAGGACGCAGGTTCCCATTCAGTATCGCGCCAATCCCCTGGCCCCGCTTCAGACCGCCAGTGTCGATGTGACGGAAGAAATGGTTGACCCGTGGCTGAGCCGCGTCGCATATTCGCCCAGCGTCGAGACCAAGGAGGCCACCACAACGCTGCGCGGCGAGAATGCGCTCGACGCGGTGCGGATCGGACTGCACAAAACCTATTACTTTGTGCTTCAGGTCTACAAGACGATGGAGCGCATGATCTTTACGCGAAGCCTCGGCGTGGACAGCGTATCCGGGCCGCTGGGCATCATCGACATGGGCGGCAAGGTCGCCCAGGCGGGATGGGTGAAGTTCCTCTTCTTCCTCGCCATCATTTCCGCCAACCTGGCAGTGATTAACTTTCTGCCGCTCCCCATCGTGGATGGCGGCCTGATGGTGTTCCTGCTCATCGAAAAGATCAAAGGCAGCCCGGTGAGCATGAAGGTCCAGGTGGCCACGCAGGTCGTGGGCCTCTTCCTCATCATCGGAATGTTCCTCTTCGTCACCTATCAGGACGCGATCAAGCTGTGGGGCTGAGAGTGCCTGCCGCAAAAATCAGCGAATACAATCCGCCGGCAATCGAAACGTGCAGCGGAATGTGGTACGTCCTGCACACGCGGGCGCGAAACGAGAAGGCCACTTCGTCCGATCTGTCGCGCCTGGGCATTCAGAATTTTCTGCCGCTGATTCGCTATCGGCGTTTGTATGGCGGCAAGCGGCGGCGCGTCGAAATCCCGCTCTTTCCCGGATACCTGTTCATGTGCGGAAGCCGGGCCGACCGTGAGGCCGCCCTGCGCACCAACCGCATCGCGCAGATTCTCGACGTAGCCGACCAAAACGGACTGCGAACCGATTTGCAGCACATTCACCAGGTGGTCACCAGCGAAGAGACAGTGGATTTCTACCCGCGACTAAAGCGTGGCGTTCGCTGTCGCGTGGTCAGCGGAACCCTTCAGGGGCTTGAGGGCGTGGTGATCAGGCGTAAGGGGCCCTGGCGCGTGTTCGTCGGCGTCGCATTTCTGGGCCAGTCCGCCGAACTCGAGATCGACCCCACCTTCCTTTCCATCATCGAAGAATAGCTCAGGCCCGGCCGCCGCGGATCGTTTTCCCGCCTCTACCAGCACTGGCAGACGGGCTGTCGGATCAGCCGAAGGCCTGAGGCCGGCGCGGGTCATTTCACGCTTGGACCGCCGATGCGCCGATGAATAGATGGATTGGCTCAATGGTGAGGCAGCGAGGCGTGCGCGGCCTGTGCCTCACGGTGCGGTACGTTCTGGAACCGCAATCGTTTTTGACGTTTGAATCACCCGGGATCAGCGAGGGCGTCCACCATGCATTTACGAGGCTGGCACATGCATAGCCGTTCCATTCATATCCGGATCGCTTGCGGAGTTGGACTGTCCGTCGTGAACATTGCGGCGGTCGGGTGCAAGTCCACCGATCATCGAATGAGCATGAATCAGTTCATGCAGATGGAGGAGGGTTCAAAAGAAGCCGTTCCGCAATCCGTTGCACAGATGCCCCCGTCCGTCGTGGACCAGCAGTTTGGCGCATACAAGGTTGGGCACGGCGACCTGCTCAGCGTCACATTGACCTCGACGCAGGCAGCAGCGCCCTATCCACCCTTTAACGTTCGGATCGATCGCAATGGCAACGTGACGCTTCCGGTGGTTGGCGCGGTTCAGGTGGGCAACATGGAGCTCGAAGACGTCGAGAACGTCATTCGGACTGCGTATGTCCCCAGGGTCTTCAGCGAAGCTGTGGTGCACGTCGATCTTCTTGCCGCCGAGCCGACCAACGTCGTGGTGACGGGGGCCGTGACGCTGCCGGGGTTCGTCAAACTGCGCCGAACCGAGCGCAATATGCTCCACGCCATAGTGGGAGCGGGCGGGCTTTCGCAGGCGGCCGGCGGACAGGCCACTCTGCGGCGCGTCCGCAGCCCCGGCGAAACGATCACGCTGGATTTGACCGACCCCACCCAGGTGAATCAGGCCATGGCGCTGCCGCCGCTGGAAAATGGCGACATCATCAACGTCCATGCCGCACCGCTCAACACGGTTTTTGTCGGCGGGCTGGTGAACCGTCCCGCACCGATCGTGCTGCCGCCGGGCGTTCGCGTGACGGCGTTACAGGCAGTGGCCGGTGCGTCCGGGTTGCGCACGGATGTTACTCCATCCGAGGGAACGCTGATTCGCCGGATGCCTGACGGCACGGACGTACATGTGAAGCTGGACCTGCAGCGCATGACGCGCGGCGAAGAGCCGAACATCCTGCTGGCCGCAGGCGACATCCTGTGGGTCCCCGACACGCTGGAAACACGGGTTCAGGATTTCATCAATCGCAATATTTTCATGAGGGCCGGCGTCAGCGTGACGTATAACGTCAGCGGCATCGAGTTCCTGAATCGCCGCGAACTCCAGGGATCGGGCGTGAGCGGAGACAACAATCAGCAGAGCAACTTCGATCCGCTTGGATTCCTGAATCAGAATCGCGCCTTGCAAGACCTGACTTCCAGGCCGGTCGTGCCCTAGTGTTGATCTTGCTGTCGTCGGTCAGTCGCCTTCGTCGACGCTCAGCGCGGGGCCAAAGGCAATGAGGTAGCCTTCCATCATTCGGACGGCCCTGTCCCGAAAATCGTCGGAATCCAGCTCCACCACATCGTCATACGCAATCGGAGTCGCGTAGAAGGAAGCGTTTGCCTCCTTGCCATGCTCTACGTCAGGGTTGGGCCAGTCCAGCCCGGCCTCTTCAAACGCCTGCCCCACGAATCGGACGGCCGTCTCGCCCGATTCCTCGATGACTTGCTCGCAGTCCGTGCCAATGGCCGGATCGGTCGTGAAAAAACCCACGCGCAACTTCTTGCTTCCGGGAAGCACGGCCACCTCGAACCAGCAGGATGTGCCCTCGAAAAATCGCGTGGCTAGAGCAGTATCCGAATCACTCCGGACAGCCTCGCCATATCGATCATCCGTGGCGATGGAGTCTTCCACGTACTCACGAAATGATTCAATTCGATTCCGTTCCTCATTCGACAAGCCCATCATCATCCTCCTGTGGAGTTGGTTGGTTTCACCATTCCGCGCTCTCCCCCGGCCTGCCGCGACTCCGGATCAATCCGGCCAAGAATGCGGCGACGCAGCCGAGTGAAGGGTCGCGTGACTGTATTGTGCAGGCGGACATACCACGGTTTCTGGTATGAGGCCCGCAGGACCTCCGGCGAAAGTTGATCGGGCCGCGAACGCCGTTGCAGCTTGATCAGATGATACCTGTCGCCAGCCTGTAGCTTACGCAGCAAGCCGCGCATCGGCCAGAGTTGCCCGCCCCATTTTCGCGGCCAGTACCAGGCAATCTGAAAGTCGAAAAGGTACGGCTTGCCGTCCTGCCCGACCAGGACATTCCCCGGTTTCTCCAGGTCCACGTACGCCATTTCGCGCTCGTGGATCCTGCCGATGAGTTCGTGCAGTCGCGGATGGAAGTCATCATCGACGCGGCCGGCCTCGGCCAGTGTCGCCCCCGGCACAAATTCACGCACCAGACCCGTCTTGCTCCAGGTGCCAATCAGTCGTGGAATGCCGGGGATTCCCTGTAGTCGGATCAGGGAATTTCGTTCGCGCGCCGCGAGAATTCGCCCGGCCCAACCCATGGGAATCAGGAGAAACGATGCCTGCCTTTGCACCTTGAGAATGACCTTGCCGGACTCGCCTTCGTATAAAGAAGTGACCGCAAAGAAGTCGTTCTTGAATGTGCTGTTATGGGTATACGTATGGCCGCCCGCCTCGATCGTCTTTGGAAGTTCGCGCTTACCCAGGGCTTTCAAATAGGCGGGCTTTGAGCGGGCCAAAACTGCGCTCCCAAAAGAGACATGCGTTTCAATGGCAATTGTAGTGATGGCCCTGGCAGTGTCCAATGATCGGCATGGCCTCTGATCACGTTACGGCGAAGGGGCAACTGGCCCGCGCGGCACAGACCCTCTGTTTGTTTGTGATCGTTGCGGTCGTCGCCCTCCGTCCGCTCGTCTTGGAAAGCTATGACTCCGCCGGCAATTCCATCACGCGGGCCGTGGAGGCGCTGACCGACCCTTCGCCCGTGCGGACGCTGGCCTTCGATCTGATCATTCTGACGGCCTCAAGCATCTGGCTGCTCACCTTTGCAATCGACCGTGGCATGCGCTACCTGCGAACCGGACTCGAGTTCGGCCTGGCGCTCCTTGCCGTGGCGGGCGGGATTTCCTGCTACTTCGCGGGAAACAAACGGCTCGCGATGAACGGCACGATCGATTGGCTCTGCCTGCCGATTCTCACCATCACGCTCGTTCAACTCCTTCGAACGAATTGGCAGCGTCGATTGGTGCTGGCGGCGATCCTGGCCACGGCGTGCGTGCAGGCCGCACAGTGCTACGACCAGCATTTTTTTGTCTTCGCAGACACAATCCAGCGCTATGAGTCGGGCAGGGAAGAATTCTGGGCCAGGCAGGGCGTCGACCTCGATTCAACCACTGTGGATGCCTTTGAGCGCCGTCTGCATGCCGACGAGGCCAGTGGGTTCTTCGCCCACAGCAACGTCGCCGGCGCCTACCTGATGTTGTGCGCATTCGTGGCCATCGGCGTGATCGCGTCGTCATTGGCCCCGGCTGGGGCCGACCGAATGCAAACGGGAGGCGGCTCTCGAAACCAATTTCGGATCATCGGGCAGTTTGCCTCCGTACTATTCGCTCTCGCGATTGCCGGCGCTATTTTTCTGACAGGCAGCCTGGGCGCACTGATTGCCGGCGCGGTCGGTGTCGCATTGCTGTTACTGGCGTGGTGGAAGCATGAATGGATTCGCGCCCATCGAGGGCGGGTGTTTTGGATTTCATGGTGCGTCGTTCTGACCGGCGTCGCCGCCGTCATCGGGCACGGGCTGTATCACAACTCGTTGCCGGGGTGGTCGCTCACATTCCGCTGGCAGTATTGGAAGGCATCCGCCGGGATGATTGCCGACCATTTCTGGACCGGCGTTGGCCGCGAAAACTTCGGACGCCATTACACGCTCTACAAGGACATCGCCAGCCCGGAGGAAGTCTCAAACCCGCACAATTTGTTAGTCCAGACCGCTGCCGAATGGGGAATCCCCGGACTGCTTGGCGTGCTGATGATGATTGTGGGGGTCACCTTGCACGTGGTGCGGTCGCCTTCCACCAACCAATTACAAACCAATGTCAAAACGAATGCCAGTACAACGACTCAGGCGGATCACACACTCAAACGCTCATTCACGTTTGCACTCTTCGTCGGCGCAACCGTCGTACTGGGAAGGTCCATGCTGCTGGGAACGTCAGACCCAAATTACGTCTACTATTCCGCCGTGACGACGGCGATCGTCTGGCTCCCCGCGTTCCTTTTGTTTTTTCAAATCGGCAATGGTTCAGAACAAGACCGGCCCGGAATATTGACACTGAGTCTGGCCGCCGGACTGTTTGCCTTCCTCCTGCAGGACATGATTGGTTTTGCTCTGTTCATCCCCGCCAGCGCCACGACTTTTTTCGCATTGCTCGCCGTGTGGCTCTCCTATGGTGATGCGCAGGCAGTTGCTGTTGCCGAACGGGGAATTGTGAGGCGAGGACTTATCGCAGCGATTGCATGCGGCCTGACACTCGCCGCCGTTGTTTTCGCTTTTCTTCCCGTGTATCGATGTTCCGATTGGCTGGAAATGGCAAGGTTCAGTGGAGCATCCGACGCCGGAAAAGTTGCTTCGACAAAGGCGCAACATGCCGCAACGGCGGTTGATCCGTTTGATCCCACTCCCTGGGTCGAACAAGCCCGGGCGGCGGGCGATATGGATGTGGCGTTGGAGTCGCTTTCGCAGGCGATTCTGCGCGATCCTTACAATGCCGGACTGCGCCGGCAGCAGGCGCAGTTTTGTCTGTATGCCGCGGCGCACTCGCACAAACCGAATGACTATTTGAACGCAGTGGAGGCCGCAAAGACCGCCTTGTCACTCTACCCGGCAGACCCGGCGGGCCTTGTATCACTGGCCGACACGGAAATGAAAGCGGGGAATCAACTGCAATCGAAGGAATTATTGCGGTCCGCGAAGTCGCACTACGAGGAAGCGCTGGCGCTGGATGATAAGCGCCTTTCGTGGGAAACGATCCAGCGCTTTCGGCCTCGTGTCGTCGCCGAAATCCAGACCAAGATTCGAAGCATCCAAAGCATGCTGTCGGATCAATGATTGCCACTGCCGTTCCGACAGTGCAATAGGACGAGATCAGCGCCACACCAAGACGCGATCACGCGAATGACCACTGGCTGAAGGCTACATCCTCGAACCAAGCAGCGTCAGTTTGGGCGGCGCCTCGCCGGCAACGACGTCGAGGGTCAGCTTCGCCATCGAGCGTTTCACGGCTCCGTCGAGCAACAGCACATTTCTCCCCTTGTGGATCAGCTTCGTATCGTCGGGGTGCGGGCGATCCAGCCGCAGCTTCCATCCTCCGCTCTTGCGTGTGAAGCGGAAGGCCTCATCGTCGGCGGCATTACGACCCACCAGCTTGGATAACAAACGACTTCGTGCGGCTTCGGTGACAGTAAACATGTTGTTCCTTTCTCTCGATTCCAGGCTGACGGGTTCAATATCCTAGTTCGACCATTGGAGCTGCCGGCGGCTCCTGCGCAAGCTTGCGCTCGCGTTTTTCTTCGTTCTTGCGCGCTTTCTAGATGGCTTTCTGGCGTTTGGTTGCTTCACGCTCCCGTTTGCGAACTGAGGTTTGCTTTTTTGCCATACCGATTCCTTTCTTGATAGCGCCAACATCCGTTCCGCGTCGAAGTCCATTCGATGCACGGCATTTCCGGCCGGCGGGCACGCGCGGCCCATGTGCCACGGCAATTGCTGGAGTTGATTGGCTGTGTGATTCCTGCGGCCAGCAATGCACCGCCGGACACGGCAGGCGAGCGTCAATGACCAGTCCGATTCAGGAGAGAGGTCCCGCAGGGGGCGGGCGAATTCTCGGGAAGGGGAACAATCACGAAGATCGTTGCTGCTTGGATTATAGGCGAATCTTCATCGTTTGCCAAGCATCTGACGCATGTGGCGTGGGAAACGCTTAAGTGGCGGGTGGCCTGGCAGTTCGCGGCCAGTGGAGACACGGGCGGACAAGCCGCCCGTGGCACTCCACTTTGACCATGACTCGCTTGATCGCGTGTTACATGGAACAACGCGAGCCAGAGCCGAATTCCGCGATGTTATCGCACTAACGCTCGTCGATTGTTGTTACGGCGCGGCTGATTTCTTACCGGTGTGCGGCGCACGAACCCAGTCTCAACCCTGGGTGCTTGGCGAAGGCTCGGTGCATGCCCGGCCTGCTGCAGAGGTTGCTGAAGCAGGCGCTCGATGGATTTCAAATCACTGCGCTCTTCCGCCGTGCAGAAGGAAATCGCTGTTCCCCTGGCTCCTGCCCGGCCAGCCCGCCCGATCCGATGCACGTACGTCTCAGGATCAGGAGTCAGGTCGTAGTTGAAGACATGGGAAATGTCCTGCACGTCCAGCCCGCGTGCGGCGATATCCGTCGCCACGAGAACGCCGGTGCTGGCCGATTTGAATTCGGCCAGTGCCCTGGTTCGCGCTCCCTGGCTCTTGTTTCCGTGCAGCGCGGCGGCGCTGACGCCCGCACCGTTAAGGTGTCGGACAACCTTGTCCGCACCGTGCTTGGTGCGGGTAAACACAAGCGCCCGAGTGCGCGTCGACTTTGCCAGCAGCTCAATCAGAAGCTGGGCCTTGTCCGGCTTTTCAACGTGATGAACCCAGTGATCCACCAGAGGAGTCGCGGACGAAAGCCGCTCGATCTGGATCGGCACCGGGTTTTTCAGAATCTTATTGGCCAGTTCGCGGATCGGCCCGGGCATGGTGGCGGAAAATAGCAGCGTCTGACGCTCGCGCGGCAGCACCGCCAGAATCCGTCGCAACGCCGGCAGAAACCCCATGTCAAACATGCGGTCCGCTTCGTCAAGCACCAGCGACTCGACGCCGGCCAGCGACACGATCCGCTGGTCCATCAGATCCAGCAGACGACCGGGTGTGGCCACAAGGACATCGAGTCCGCCGCGCAGAGCCCGCGCTTGCGGGTTTTGATTGACTCCGCCGAAGATCGCGCCAAAGGCAAGTCCGCTGTGCGCGCCATAGGTGCGGAAGCTTTCGACGATTTGCTGGGCAAGTTCGCGGGTCGGACAAAGGACCAATGCGCGGACCAGTCCCGGCCGCCTTTGCCCTCGCGATGCGCTCAAACGCTGAATCATGGGCAGCGCAAAAGCCGCCGTTTTTCCGGTTCCTGTCTGGGCGCAGCCAAGAACGTCTTTGCCTTCCAGCACATTTGGAATTGTGGCGATCTGGATGGGGGTGGGGATGCGGTATCCGGCTTCGCGGACCGCCCGCAACAGCGGCTCTGAAAGCCGCAAGTCTTCAAATTGCATTACGATATTTCTCTCTGTGTTTTCCAGGCGAAAGATGTGTCGGACGCGCCTTGCGTCTGGCTATACCATCGGTACCTGGCCGCACCAATGGGTATTCTACGTCCATGGGATGCTGCCGCATCTTAGCCGGGCCGGGGAATGACGTCAAATGCCTGCGGACAAGGGGCACTGGTATCGTTTGGAATTCGGGTGCCACTGGCAGCTGGCTGCCAGTGCAGGCACGGGCGGATTAGCCGCCCGTGGCACCCAAACGATACCACTACCGGAATTTTGTAGTAAAGAACGATTAGTCAAGGTAGACTGGACTGCATAACAGCGTCATCAAGGCCAATCTCGGGAGAAGCGATATGTGCAAGCGAATTGAATTTGGGCAGGTTTCCACCCTGATGTTGTTGTCCGTCACATTTTCCGGAGGTATTCCCCAACATTGCGAAGCAGCCGCCCCCGACCCGGTGGTGGTAGAGACCAATTCGGCCTGCACAGCGGGGGGCATCCCATTTGCCTGTTGCGTACTCACAGGCATAGACAACGATCAACTCAATCCGAACTGCGACAAGGTGCGCTTCCTATCCTTCACGCCGCCAACGAATTCAACCGGCGCAACGGCGCTCCGCATCCAACTGGTGTCTCTGCACCATGTAAGCCCTCCTTATGGCACAGGGCTTACCATTCCGTTTACTTTGTTTGAAGGACAGTCGGTCTACGTTGGACCTCCCGACACCTATGTGGAGTCCAGTGCCAGCGGCACGCCCTTCAAGTCATCCAGGACGCAGTGCACCCCCTACTACCAGGATTGGAATACGGTTGGTCTGCTGCACGTTCACGGCTCGGCCATCGTTCCCAGCTCGCAGTACAGCGTGGAACACCTCGCCTCGGACTGCAATGGCGTGGAAGGTTCTGCGGCCTGCCTGACTGGCGGTGCGAATGTGTCTGTTGGACAGGCGGCCAGAACCGCACGTTGGGGTGACGTGGAGACTCCGTACAATCCGCCATCAGCAACGACTCAGCCGAATTTCGGCGATATCAGTGCAGTCGTGAACAAGTTCAAGGATGTTCCGAATGCTCCAATCAAAGTCCGGGTTTTGAACACACCTTCGAATGCG
Source organism: uncultured Phycisphaera sp. (assembly GCA_964501365.1). Lineage (GTDB taxonomy): Bacteria > Planctomycetota > Phycisphaerae > UBA1845 > UBA1845 > CAZAMB01. The sequence goes on from CAZCST010000006.1 coordinate 51,923, forward strand.
TTTGGTGAGATTACCACGAACCAGTTATCTCTTAACGTTGGATTTGCAGCGATTGCATCTTGCATCGATGCATTCCGGGGCCCGGCGTATCCGGCCAAAATGGGCAAATGCGCAAACAGCACTGCGGCGTGCTCTACACATGCAGAGTGCGGAGCGAACGGGCCGTGCAACCTCTATTGTCCGGACTAGTGGATCATTGCACCTGAAAAGTTGGGTGGCATGGCCAGGTGAAGCGCCAGCATACCCAAGGAACACAGGTCGTGAACGTACCAAAATAGCTGCAATAGTCCACTCGAGCACTGAACGATCAAGCATAGGCATGTGGCCTCAATGATTTTCCTGCTGCCCGCGTAGCTCGTCATCGGTGACCGGTGCGCTGAGCGCAACTCGCTCGCCGAAACGGATGAGGCCGGCCGGACGGCCGATCTCCACGAGCGTGCTCAGGAGTTGCCCGTCATCGATTCTGACAATCGTCGTCGCAGGGGTCGCCTCGTAACGCTCACGAATCGTCGGGTCCGTGTGAACAAGCTCAACGGCAATTGACTCTCGTTGCGTCACCGGCTGCGTCGGAACTTCGGGCCGCGAAACGGAAGTCACGACGGTATCGTGGTCGCCGGGTTGCTGCGACAGGCGGAACGTACCCACGATGAGCGCCATAGCGGCCAGCGAGTACACACCCCTTCGGACGCGGCGGCGACGGCGATGAAGCCGCGACATCGTGCCGACAAGTTCGCCGAGCATAACCTCGCGGCGCGCCGCTGCGTCGGGACTCAGCGATTCGCGTAGATCCTTATCCATGGTCTGACTCATTCCAACTCTTGCGGAGTTCCTCGGTCGCGCGGCGAATCCGCCCATCGACCGCGCCCGGCTTGATCCCCAGGACGCGCCCAATTTGTTGCAGCGTCCATCCGAAACGGAATCGAAGCACAAGGAGTGGAAAGGTCCGGGCGTCGAGTTGCGACAATTCCGATTCCAGCCATGCCAATCGCCCGGCGGTCGCTGCGTCGCATTCTGATTTGTCCGCGGCCCGCGACTCCCGCATCATGCGTCGGCGATCCTTGCGCAGCCGATCGTACGCACAACTTTTCACCACCGCTCGCAGCCAGTTGCTCACTTCCTGCTCGGTATTCATCGCCCGCATCGATCGGATCACGCGGAGCATGGCGTCCTGCACCACGTCGAGGCAGAACGCCTCGTCCCGACCGGTGGCCAGCCTTGCATAACGAAACGCCCGATTGAACCAGTCGCGATAGAAACGCCCGAATGCCTCGGTGTCTCCCGAAGCAATCGCGCCCGTCAGCTCGCGCACACTCTCGTTCGTCGCCGCCAATCATCTCACCAACGAGCCGCGAACCTCACTTCGCGCGACCCTCCATCGTGGTCGAAGCGTTCCGGTGCGCTGTTCATGGGGCAGTGCTGGGTTTGTCCGTTGGAGTCTTGGTACGCACCTGTTCACGCAATTCGGCAATGATCCGATCCTTCGTCCCCATGACTGATAGCAAGGACGACCAGGTTTTCATAACTTCCGGAGGGGCATTCGACTTACTCATCCATTCAAGTAATTCACTCATAATGCGATCGGTATCCATGTCTGAATGGCGTTCACCGGGCATACGTTGGCCCAAACGAATTCCATTGACCACTCGATCGATCGCGTGGAGTTGCTCTTCCTCGCCGCTGGCCACGATCAGATTCGTTTCCGCGTGATAGCGGATTTTCGCCGGTGGATACCCCTCCAGTAGCCCCACTGCCGTCTCCACCGCCGTCAGCACGTCGTCGGCCTTGCGATCCGGGCCCAGCAACTCGCCAATGCTCCACACCCGCACCTGGGCGGGCGGGCGGTGCAGTTCGCGCCGCTCGCTCCAGATTTTATACACGCTCCCTGGATCGTCGCTGCCGAGTGGCCCTCCAAGGTCGTTGACCAGGATCTTGACCACGCTATCCCCCAATGGATGCTCGCCCGACAGAAGTCCGACCGCCGGGCCGAAAGCAACAGAATCAAGCTTGATCGGGGGCAACTTGATCTCCCGGGCCTCTGGAACAAGCATGACGATGTTGAAGGTCGGCGCGCCATCCTTCAGCGCTTTGACGTAGTCGGCCAGGCTGCCGCCTGGAAATTGAATCGAAACCGTCGGCTGCGGCGCGAGTGGCGCGGCTGGCTTGGGCGGCGGCTGCTGGGCAAGAGCCTGGGCGGCCCCAAAGGTCACTGCGTTCAAAACAAGAACCATGATCATCAGTCTGGCGTTCATTGGATCTCCTTTCATGGACGTACGAAACCCTTTCATACCCTCTGCAACGCCGCCGAATTCTGGATTTCGCGCATTTTTCAGAAAATTCGAAAAACTCGCGCGGGATTGAATGGATCATCTGAAACGATAGAATTTTCAGAAGTTTCTGAAAGGAGCGCGAAATGGTTCAGGACCGCTTTGAGCCCGTCCGAAATTTGTTCGTCCGTCGGTGGGGCGAGATGGCCCAAAGCTGGGGCATCGGCCGCACCATGGCCGAAATCCACGCCCTGCTCTTCGTGGCCACCGAGCCGCTCTGCACCGACGACATCATGGAGCAACTGGCCGTCTCGCGCGGCAGCGCGAGCACCAACCTGCGGCAGCTCATCAACTGGGGTCTGATCCATCGCGTGCACCGGCGAACGGATCGAAAGGAGTATTTTGAGGCCGAAAAGGACGTCTGGCAGATGTTCGAGACCATCACCCGCGAACGCCGCCGCCGCGAAGTCGAGCCCATCGTCGAAACGCTCCAGCGCTGCCTGGGAACCATCGAGCAGGAGGGGGCCGTCTCCGGAGAGGCCGCCCAGCAGGCACAGGCCTATCGCCAGCGATTCACCGATATCCTGGAACTCTTCAACCTGATGAACAACGCCTTTAACGCCCTCAGCAAGATGGGCCCTGCGGGCTGGAAACCGCTTGCGCAGGCCCTGCAGGGCCTTGGCGCGGCGGCAGCACCTTCTGGAAGCGAAGAACAGGCCGGCCCGCAGCCCAATCGGAACTCAAAACCCAGAAAAACTGCGAAAATCAAGAGCAAATAATTTTCCCGTAGTTCCGAATACCTCTCCAGATTACGTCAAATCCGAACCCGGAGCGCCAGCGACGGGCGGTGTCGGATGGGGTCGTGCGAACAGAAGTTTGTGGTTCGCTGCGGAAGGAGAATGGTTATGAGCATTGTTACACCGCGTACGAGGATGTCGCCGATGACGGCGATGTTTCTGGGGTTGTTTTTTGTCGGCGGCCTGGGGATTGCCTCGGCCACCACCGTCGTGCTCTACACGATGCGGATCGTCGATCACAAGGCATCGAGCATCCTACAATTTGCGGATCACACAGTGACCGGACTGCCGGAGCTGCTCAAGTCGCTTCCGCCGGCGCTGGCCGACATGCTCCATGACCGTCGCGCGCCGGAGTATGCCGGCAAGCTCGACGTCAACGTGAAGTTCATCAACGACGAAGACGCCGGGCTGCAACCTGTTCTTACCATCAAAAACACGGGTGACGAAGTTGTCTCCATGCTCGCCCTGCGAGTGGCGGCCCTCGACGCGAACGGCACGCCGCGCCGCGACTGGACCGAAGTGGTGGCCACTCCCCTCTCGGTGGACAACGATTGGCGCGGGCCGCTCATGCCCGGCGAGACGCGATACGTCGTACTGCATGGCAGCCGGTCGCTGGGCCGTAAAGCCGAATCCATGGTTGCTGTTGCCGAAATCGGCGATGTCCGTGTCTGGGATCGCGAAAGCAAGACCCAGCAATAGTCCGAGATTTGATTTTTCGTGGGGCAGTAGGGTGCATCTTGATGCACCATTCCGTCGGGTGGCCCAGGTCGTAGCCTCATCCGATTTGGGGGTATGATTCTTTCATCATGCTCGTTGGATTGTCATCTTTCCCATACCCGCGCTTCTTCATCGGTATGACATCCCCGGCCACACACATTTCCTGACATTTTCAACCTCTTGCCGCCTGACATTCTTTTGGCACCACAATATCAAACAGATCGCCATGGCCGGACTTCGGCATTTGCAAAACAAGTTCGGCATTATGAACTCGGCGATACCTCTGTATTGGCAACGCATTGGGACAAGTCGTGGCCGATCCGATGGTGATTACGAATCATGACCCCAGGTTCGATACGGCCAGAACCTGGGCCACCCCGCCAAGGGGCGGTTTTTGGCTCAAAAGTTAGCGGATTTTTGTTGACAGCCTTCGGTTCAGGCTCTTAGCTTATCCCGTTGCGACAAGTCCGCTGCGGGCTTGGTCGGCAACATTTCGTACTCTTAGCTGGAGGGCGGTATCATGCGTAGAAACCTGTTGGCTGCGTCCATTATCTCTTTGTCCCTTTGTGGGCTCGCGGTCGCGGAGCCGCAAACCGTGAGTTTCTATTTGGGAGGTTGTAATGCCAGCGGAGCTTGTCAAGTCGCTGCCTCATTGCCCCCCCAAGGATTCGTACTTACTGATATCATCTACGGTACGGCATCTGTTGCAACGCTTGACTTGTCCATTCAAGAGGGCTCGACCACGAAGGTGCGATTCGTGATGGGGGATTTGGGGGGCGGGAACACTGTACGGGTACAAAGTTATCACCTTGCCTCTGGCGTCCCGTTTGTTGGCTCATCTACGCTCACGACAGTAGGGGCACTTAGTGGCGATCAACGTGTCGTGACTCTAGTCGGCTATATACCGGGTACGCAAGCCCAAAGCGTACCTGCAATGGGCAACATTGCTCTGTCGATAATGACGCTGTTGATTCTCGGAGCGGGCGGATACATTCTTCGCAAACGCTCACCGATCCGATGGAATGCCACTACCTGACGCTCCTCTTGTCCTTGAGGCAAGGCCACTTGATGCTAAGAGAAAGCGTAGAAGCCTTTAAGGGCGGGTGGCCCGCCATCTTGCCTTATCGAAGGTAATGTCATGAAGAGGCTGTCCTCCGGTACGCAGCCGCGTACTGTACAGCCTCGGTGCCGAGCGTTTGTGCGCTACGTCGGGCCCAAAAGACGGCGTTGTTTCACGCCAACAATTCAGGAGGACAGCCATGATTACGGTAGGCATGGACCATGATTCCCCCATCCGCTCACACCCGACCCCGTTCCACAAAACCCAATCCCGTATCTGTGTTCATCTGCGTTGATCTGCGGCCCGTCCCTAGACTCCCCTACACGCTAATCCCTAGTGCCTAATCCCTATGCCCTACACCCCAGCCCCTATACCCTCCTCAGCGTCCTCTGCGCCTCTGCGGTGAATCCCAATCCAGTGATCGCAGATTCCATCGAATCCGCGCGCGCCGCGCATGTTCTTTGAAATGATGCGCGAGGGAATTCCAACCACCAACGGCACAGCCACTTTCCGCTTTCCCCGTTTCTGCTTTCTGCTTTCCATAGCTCCCGCCTCGGCCGGACACCTCAAACACTATATGTGGTGTGAACCAAACGATACCCTACCAGACCAAAAACAGTACTTGTCGAAACGAACCCGTCTTTCAGCACGACTTTCATGGATGCCGTCAGTCGCGGCAGCGGAAGATCATGTAGTCCTGCACCTTCTCGACCAGCTGGCAGTCCGCCAGAATTCCGCCGACAAAGGTGCGGTAGTCGTCGTCTTTGAGGCGTTCAAATTCGGAGGCGGGCTTCTCGGGCACGACGATCAGGCTCGCCTTCGCGGACTTGAGGCGCTGGACGATTTCGCCGAGTTGCTGCGGCGAACGCGGATAAATGAAAGGTGCGGCGGGCAGGCGGTCGGCATAGACGTAGATTCCCGGGCGGTAGTCCAGAACATAGACGGACTCATCGGCGCCGGCGAGCGTGCGGACGCGATTGCCGATTTCGGTGAGTTGCTCGCGTTCCGTGGGATGATCGGTGGATGCCGCGAACGAGCCGGCCAGTCCGGCACGGAGTTCGAGGACCGCCGGACGGGCCAGCATGACAGCGACCGTCGCCGCGACGACAAATGCGGTCAGGCGCTCGGGATGGCCGAGGCGGTCCTGAACCTGCTGAATGTAGTAGAGGCCCACAGCGGCGAGGATGAGCATGGGTGGAAACGTAGCCTGCCAGTAACGCATCGAATGGCTTGGGCCCATCGCGGCCAGGACCAGCGCGGCGACCCACCACAAAACCAATCCGATGGTCATGCTGAGCGGGAAGCCGCGAAATCGGCGATACCAGAACGACATGATCACGCCGGTAAGCCCCAGCCAGAGCGGCAACACCAGCGGGGCCAGTTCGCTTCGCACTCTGGCGCGATTGGCGACAGCGCCCAGAAAATCGCGCGTATTCAGCAGGCCTGTGTTGAACGAAAAAATCGCGTGCCACGCATCGGTCAGCGTGCCCTGTCGCCAGAGTACACCCGCGACGGCGGCCAGCCCGATGACAAAGCCCGTCCAGGTTGCCGCCGTGGCCTTGAGCGCGTGCGCCCGCATTTGCGGTTTGCCGATGGCCGCAAGGATTCCGCAAAGCGTCAGGGCGAAAAGCCCGACGCAGCCGACCTGCTTGATCGAAGTTGCTGCGGCCCAAAGCAAACCGGCCAGCGCGCAGAGCAGATAAGAGTAAGTGCATGAATCGTCGCTTCCGGCCAAGTCTTCTTCTGGCGCTTCGTTGTGCGCGGGCGATTCAACATCGAGGCGGCGAATGGAGTCAAGGCGTCCCTCTTGTGGCGGATAGAAGGTTTTGAGTGGCGGAATCACGCCGCGAATCAGCAGGGCGATTGCGGCCAGTTCAAAAATGGACGAGTAGAAATCGGGATTGATCGAGGGAGTGTCATAGATTCGAAGCGAATAGACGAGTGCGGCGACCAGCACGGCCTTTCGCGCCGTGCGCTCCATGACGATTCGGCGCAGTGCGGCCCACAGGATGACCAGCACGCCAGCCTCGACGACGCCCGGAAGTATCCACGGGCCGATCGGGTTTCCGCGCGCGACCAGAAAACCCAGTGCGTTGATCCATGCGATTCCGGGCGGCTTGTTTTCCCAGCAATCAACGTACATCCGCCCGCCGTGGTAGACGCTCTGGCCCAGCTGAATCAGTTGATATTGATCGTTGCGGCCCGGCGCGTGGTATGTTGCCCAGCTCCCCGCAAGGACGAGGCCGCTTACCAATATGAGCACAATCGCGCCAAAATAGGCGCTCCATCGGCTGCTCATCGGACGATTCTCATGGATGGCGCATCTCCGGTCCTGTATCGTGTCAATTCCATGTTGCGATGATAGTATATCGGATGGAGGGAGAGTTACTCACGGCAACACAGGGGGTGTCTATGAAAGCCGCATCATCATTTGAACCGATTCAGCGCGAACTTGCGAAAATGCTATCGGGCAAGTTTCCGGGAATGAGCATCGAGATTGCGCACTCCGCGAAATGGAAGCGGCCCTGCGTGACGTTTCGGTGGCGGGACTTTGAGGGTCTGCTGCCGGAGGAGCGGTTTCATCGGCTGGTGGCGGCGATTCCGACGGAGTTTCGCGAGCAGAAGATGGCCGGGTTCGTGTGGCTGGAGCTGACCGAGGGCGAGACGGTTGAGGAGTTTCTCAAGCTGCCGCGCAGCGAGGATGTTGCGGATCGCGAGGCGAAGATTTACGGGGAGCTGATGAAGGCGGAGCTTTTTGATTCGCTGGCCGAGGCGATGGGGGCGTCGCCGGACAAGCGCTGCAGTGGGGACTTTCGCGAAATGGCCCGTTTGCTATCGGCAAAGCGATTTTCCGCCGCGAAGCTTCGCGACGCGAAACTGTTGATGATCCGCCACCGGGCGTTTTGCGACTGTCAGGTGCTGCTGACCGCGAAGGCCGAGCTGGCCCGGCTCTTTGCCGAAGCGGCGTGAAGCCTCGCTCGCCCCGACCTCAGGTAAGCTTGCCGCGAATCCACGCCGACCCTTGACTCAGTGCATTTGCCAGGCCGTTGGGGTCAGTGCCGCCGCCCTGGGCCATGTCGGGACGGCCGCCGCCTTTGCCGCCCACGAGCGGGCAGATTTCCTTGATGAGGTCGCCGGCCTTGAGGCCACGATCGACGGCGGTCTTGCTCATGCCTGCGATGAGCGTGACTTTGCCTTCGCTCGCGAAGCCCAGCAGCACGGCCGAGCTTTCCGTCTTGTTGCGGACCCAGTCGATCGCGCCGCGCAGGGCGTCGGGCGAGGCCGGGGGAACTTCGCCGACGACAACCGTGATGCCGCCGATGGTCTGTGCTCCTTCGTAGAGCTTCTTGACGGCATCGAGCGCGGCGTCGCCGGATACGGCGGCGGACTCCTTGGCCTGTTCCTTCATCGTCTTCTGCACGTCGAGGAGGACAGTCTGAATCCGCTTGCGAATGCGTAATGGAATCGCCGCTTCAGATAGTTTCTTTTGAAAATCAGCCAGCGTGTAGGGTGGGCCGTGCCCACCTTGTTGATCGGAAGGTTGAGATTGGTGGGCATGGCCCACCCTACGAAGAGATTCGGCTTCCGTGAGCAGTTGCGCGCCGAGCGCCTCGGCATCGCGGGCGGCTTTGCCGGAAATGCCGACGACGCGGCGGACGCCTTTGGCCACGCCTTCTTCGGAGGTGAGGACGAATGCCTCGATTTCCGATGTGTTATTTACGTGTGTGCCGCCGCAGAATTCGACGGAGTATTTCATCCACTTGGGATTTTTCGGATCACGGAGAAGGTCTTCGACCGACGCGCCGATGGAAACCACGCGAACACGGTCGGGATATTTTTCGCCGAAGACGGCGCGGAGCGTATTGATCTCGCGGGCTTTTTTCTGATGCTGGAAATCTTCTTCGCGGCTGGCAGCGTAGACCGGCAGCTTGGCCGCAATCTGCTCGCCGCAGAGTCTTTCGACGCGATCGAGTTCTTCATCGGTCATCGGCTTATTGTGCGAAAAGTCGAATCGTGTCTTCTCCGGATCGACCAGCGACCCCTTCTGATCCACCTTGCCGCCGCCTTCAATCTCCAGCACTTCGCGCAACGCCCAATTCAGCACATGCGTCGCGGTGTGGTTTTGCATCGTCGGCAAACGAAGGGCAAGGTCTACTTGAAGTTCACAACTCCCTGACGTAATGCGACCGCGCTCGACTTGGGCGGTATGGAGGACAGTGGCTCCCTTGCGAATTACATCCGTAACCTTCGCTTCGCCATTGTCTGCCCTGACCCACCCGACATCGGAGATTTGCCCACCCTGTTCTGCGTAGAAGCATGTGCGATCAGTCGCAAACTGAATATACGTAGGGCCATTGCCGGCTGTCTGTTGAGAACAAGCAATAATCGTTGCCTGGCATTTCGGAGGATAGGCGTATTTACTGGAATCATCACAAGGGTCTGAAATCTTTTCGAGTTGATGCCAAACGCGACTCTCCTGAGTCTTGACCCCTCGCGCTTTATCGCGCCCTTCATCCATAAGACGTTCATACTCGCCAATGTCGATGGTCAGCCCTTGTTCCTCGGCCATCAGTTCGGTGAGGTCGATGGGGAAGCCGTAAGTGTCGTGGAGCTTGAAGGCGTCCTCGCCGCTGATGCGGCCGTTGTGATTGTGGCGCGCGTTTTCGGCGGCTTCGGCGAAGAGCTTGATGCCGCGGTCGAGCGTCTTGAGGAACGAGGCCTCTTCGTCGCGGATGAGGGCGGAGACGTGCTCGACGTTTTTGCTGCGGTGGGCGGTGCGGAGTTCGGGGAATGCGCCGGCCATGTGCTCGATCAGTGGGGCAACGAGGTCGCAGAGGAACGGCTCGTGCATGTTCATGTACTGCCGGCCATAGCGGACCGCGCGGCGGAGGATGCGGCGGAGGACGTAGCCGCGTCCCTCGTTGCTGGGAATCGCACCGTCAGTAAGCGCGAACGTCAGGCAGCGAATGTGGTCGGCGATTACGCGGTAGGAAACGTCGGTCATGATTTGCGATTGTCGATTTTCGATAGTCGATTGATTTGGCGAAGTGCCGAAATGGTGATGTGGCGATGGATCAAACGAATCCTCATGCTTTTTTTGAACTTTGAACTTTGAACCTTGATCTTCGCGGCGATCGAATTCCCTCGTCGGCAAAGTACCCGCGTACGCCGGCGCATTCGTTCGTCGCTGAATGGCTTCGAACAGCGGCGCAAAAACGCCGGTGTCGTAGTTGGTCACCTGGCCGATGCGGTTTTCGCGGGTGCCCTGCAGGACGGCGCAAAGGCGCTCAAAGCCCATCCCGGTATCGACGTGCCTGGCCGGTAGCGGGGTGAGCTTGCCGTCGGGGCCGCGATTGAACTGGATGAACACCAGGTTCCAGATTTCCATCACGCGGTGGTCGCCCTTGTTCACCAGCGACCCGCCGCTTTTGTCCGGGGTCAGGTCAATGTGAATCTCGCTGCACGGCCCGCACGGACCGGTGTCGCCCATTTCCCAGAAATTGTCCTTCTTGTTGCCGGGATGAATGTGCGACGGCGGCATCCCCGCGACTTTCGCCCATAAGTCGCGGGCTTCGTTGTCGGGCTCGACGCCTTCGGATGCATTACCCTCGAAGTACGTCGCATGCAGGCGGCTCTTGTCGATGCCCCAGACTTTGGTCAGCAGCTCCCACGCCCACTCGATGGCCTCCTTTTTGAAGTAGTCGCCGAAGGACCAGTTGCCGAGCATCTCGAAGAAGGTGTGGTGATAGGTGTCCTGGCCCACGTCGTCGAGGTCGTTGTGCTTGCCGCCGGCGCGGATGCACTTCTGCGTGTCGGCGGATCGCTTGTAGGGGCGCGATCCGGTTCCCAGGAATACGTCCTTGAACTGATTCATGCCCGCGTTGGTGAACATGAGCGTGGGGTCGTCGAAGGGGACCACGGGCGAGGAGGGCACGATCTCGTGCTGCTTGCTGCGGAAGAAGTCGAGAAATTCCTGCCGAATCTTGTTTGCGTCCATCTATCTATGCATCCCGAAAAAATGGTGCATCAAGATGCACCCTGCTGTCGTCCGTTACATTGCCAGATGACCAGATTGCCGAAACACCACATCTGAGGCGGCGAATCGCTCATTGTACTGCCAAACGCCCGGCTTCCAACTTGACACGCCCACAGGCCGATCGTAGCGTTTTGCATCGATATCGCAGGTTTTTTGAGGAAAGTTCAAATGATTCAACGAATCCAGATGTTCCATCGCATTGGTCTTGGCTTGTCGATGTTCGGCTTGCTCACACTGGCTGGATGCCACAAAGGTCATTCCGGCAAGAAGACGACCTCGTCTCACGCTTCTGCGGACTCCAAGTCTTCGCACGGCTCGTCGAAGCCCGAACCGATTACAACCGTTACCGTCAAGCCGGTGAACTCAGAGAAATCTGCGGCGGCGGAAAAGAAGGCCGAAGCCAGGGCGGGTTCGGCCAAACGCATGTCTTTCACGGCGGATAACAATCCCACGACCAAGGGGGGTCGCGGTGCACCTGACCTCGACAATCCGCAAAGCCCGTCTGCCTGGGTGTTTCTTGATGGTAAGGCTGGAAAGTTCAAGGAAGAGGGCGGCCAGAAGCTGCTGCAATGGTTTATCGACGATTCGGTGACCGCGTCGCCGAAGTTTCGCGTAGAGGCGTTTGAGCCGTTGCTGGGAACACCCAAGGATTTTAAGGCCGTGCTCCGCACCATCGAGGCCATCGACGGAAGCGACCTTGTTTACGGCATCGCCGCCAAAGAAGGCACCTTTGAGATCGGGAGGGAGTATTCACTGCTCAATCCCGGCGAAAACTTCGTGATTCGCAACGGCCTGACGGGTGATGAAGTCAAGGAAATCGCCCCGCTTCCTTCGGGCAAGTATGCGATCGCGGGAGCCGTGGTGAACTCAGCAAGCGGCAAGCAGACGCTGGCCGTCACGTATTTCACCGTGAAGAGCGACGAATAACGAAGGCAACGAGGCAAGAAGGCAAATCAGTACCGCGACCATGAGGGAGCGGGGCGAAATGCAGGTCGGGCTGTGCCCGCCGAAGGCAAACTTGTCCAACCAGCCCTTTCACATTGACCCCGACATTTCCAAGGCTTCGACTCCACCATCGTGGGTCTATACAGATGTGGCATTCTATGAGCGGGTGCGGCAGACCGTCTTCGCGCGAAGCTGGCAGTTGATCGGCGATGCGAACGCGGCGAAGGTTCCCGGCCAGGTGCACCCGTTTACGATGCTTGAAGGCTGCCTCGACGAGCCGCTATTGCTGGTGCGCGACCGCAACGACCGGCTGCAATGTATGTCGAACGTCTGCACGCATCGCGGCATGCTCGTTTGCGAGGAAGGCGGCGTCGAGAATCATTTGCGATGCCGGTATCACGGCCGCCGTTTTGGTCTCGACGGCAAATTCGTGAGCATGCCGGAATTTGAGCGGACCGCGAATTTCCCCTCAAAAAAGGACGATCTCGCGCATGTTCCACTCGCCCAGTGGGGACCGTTTCTTTTTGCCGCGCTTGACCCCGCCTACTCCTTTGACGATTGGATCGGTCCGATGCGCGAACGAATCGGCTGGCTGCCCGTGAACGAATGCAAGTTCGACGCGTCGCGCTCTCGCGACTACCTCGTAGCCTGTAACTGGGCGCTGTACTGCGAGAACTACCTCGAAGGCTTTCACATCCCCTATGTCCATGCGGGGCTCACCGAGGCGCTCGACTATGATGCGTACCGAACGGAACTGCATCGAATGAGTAATCTGCAAATCGGCGTGGGGCGCGGCGGGGATTCCGTTCTGACTCCGCCATCGGGCTCACCGGACCATGGCAAGCCGATCGCCGGATACTACTTCTGGTTGTTCCCCAATCTCATGTTCAATGTCTACCCCTGGGGGATTTCGATCAACGTCGTCCGCCCGCTGGGTGTGGAGCGAACGAGGGTGTCATTTCAGGCATATGTATGGGACACGTCCAAGCTGGAGGCGGGGGCGGGAGCTTCTCTCGACCGGGTCGAACGGGAGGATGAGGCCATCGTCGAGGCGGTTCAGAAGGGGCTGCACTCCCGGCTTTATGCCCAAGGCCGGTATTCGCCAACCCGCGAACAGGGAACGCATCACTTCCACCGACTGCTTGCGGAAGCCACAAACAGCAAGTGTTAAGATAGGCAATAGCTGGTTTGAGCCAGGCAGGCGCATAAAAAAAGCCGCTTAAGTCGCCTGGCCAAGCTTTTGGTTGCCGGTCCCCACCGCCACCAATCGCAAGATTTCCCGCAGGCGCCCTAACGCGGCTTTTTGGAAAAACTACCCTTTTTAAGTCCCCCGACTTGCCCTCTCCTCCCGGGCGTGCCGGCGTCAGCGCCCTCGCGATGACCCGTCGTTTTTCGGGCCATCCCGAAAGCACGACGCCGAGCACGACCCTAGGTGGGAGTATGAAGGCAAGTTCTCGTCCCCAAGGCCCGTGCAGGAGCGCGAACGGGCGCTCATGCACAACCAATCCACGCGATTGGGAGCCCAAAACCCGCCTAGGACGAGCGCAGAGCGACCAAAACAGCGCAGCAAAGATCAAATTGTCAAAATTGGGACGATGCAGGAGTGAAAGCGTTGGTTAGCTTTTAGATTGAGTAAAGAGTGCGGAACGATTCGGTATCGATATTGAGTATAATAAACTTGGGCGTATAAATCGATATTACCTGTTCGCGCTCACCTTACCTGCAAAAAAACATATCCCGTCCAATAAAGGTAATATACCCGATCCTACGAATCTGTCAAGACTTTTTTGTGATTTTTTTTTCGCTGGGTTTCAGGTGGTTCAAACGGCCCTCAGAGTCTCCGAGTTGATCCGACGCCCAGCGGCAATCCGGATCCAAGTCCAAGGCCCGCTCGAACGCATCCCGAGCCTCGTCGGCCCGATGCTGGCCGAGAAGGGCCTCCCCCTTCAGGCACCAGGCATCCACATCCGTCGGGTTGGAGCTCAGGATGCCATCCAGCACCCGCAAGGCCCCCTGCATGTCGCCACGTTTCCAATGCGTGGTTGCAAGGAGAAGGTTGAAGTCTGAGTCGTCTGAATGGCCCCGCCGGGCGGCTTCGATGGCCTGAAGCGCGGTCATGTACTCACCGGCCGCCAGCGCCGCCCGTGCGAGCAATAATTGGGAGGCTGCGTCGTTTGGATTCCGGGCAAGGTGTTTGCCCAATACTTCCATCGCCCGTTTTGGTTCATTCCCCTTCATGTAGCAATCGGCGAGGCTGCGATAGGCGCCAGCAGACAGAGGCCCTGCTTCGCTTGCGGACTCGGAGGCGTCGCAAAGGGGTTGCAGCACACGAATGGCTTCGTGGCAGTGGCCTTGGCTTGCCAGGAGCGAGCCGAAGTCCTCGATCGCGGTTGTGCTTCCGGCATTCTGAATGGCCGGGTTCTGAAAGCGTTCCAAGGCGCCCTTCGAATCACCCATGAGCACTGCAATCCGTGCGGCGAGCAGTGCCACGGAGACGTCGTCGTCAAATTGCCCCGCGTTGGCATCAGCCAGTGCGAGTGCCTCACTGAAGCGATCGAGGGCAACCAGGGTTTCGATTCGGGCGAGGAGATAGTCAACGCGAGTGGAATCAAGAGCACATGCCTTTTCATATTGCGACAGGGCAGGTGGAAGTTCGTTACGCTGTTCGTGAATCAGGCCTTTAAGGTACTCCAATTCAGCGTTATTCAGGCCGGACTTTGCGGCAGCTTGAATCGCCTGTTCGGCGGTTGTGGGCTTGCCCAACTCCAGGTTTGCTTTGGCCAGCAAGGCAAATGCGTCGGCATTCGTGGGATCGAGCGCATTGGATTCCTGAAGAGTCTTGATGGCATCGTCGAAAAGTCCGCGATCGAACTGTTGGCGGGCGAGTTGGAACTTGACCTGCCCGCGGACCTTGGTCCAGCGCTGCTCGGCCTGGACCTTGGCTTCAGCATGAGTGGGCGAGGTCTGACAGCCCTGCAGGAACGACAACGCAGTGGCGAGGATCAAGGCGGAGACGGGTACGTGTTGACAGCTCTTTCGCCCCGTTGGGGCTTGGAGCCCGGCCTGGACCGTGGTCCGGAGGCTTACTCCCCCGGCTACCAACCGTCGCCCCTTCGGGGCTTTGCGCCTGGGTCGATCGAAGTTCGGAGAAATTGCGCCCTCGGCATTACCCTCAAATTCCTTCGGGGCACGCGATCGCTTGCTGAAGAGCAATTCTGTCAGTTTCAGTTTCGAGCTGGTTTCGCAAGTACAGGCACAGAAAGGCATGACATCACTCCCTTGTAAGTTGGACTATGGAGTAGCCGTGGGGGCGTGATCGGCGGGCGACGGATCGGCCGGCGACGAAATCGGATCCGGGCGACCGAATGCCGGTGACGACCAGCCCTTGTCCCTGGCGATCAAATCATGAATAAACGTACGGGTGATCGTGGCATCCTCTTCCCACGCCCGCTCGCCCAGAATGTTTTCCTTGAGCTGAATGGCCGGCAGGTGTCGCGGGTAGCAGTGCAGGGCAAGATTCGCGTGCCAGAGGGCCTTGTCCTTGTTTCCGCACTGCATGGCCTCGACGGCGCGGCTGTAGTGCGACTGAGCGAGCCGCTCACGGCCGTGCCACATCAGTCCGTCGCGGATGCCCACGCGTGTCCGTTCGATATTCTGGAAGTCCGCCTCTGATTTGGCGGCGTAATTATCCTGATCTTTTACAATGTGAAGCGTCAGAAGGATGATGACTTCTTCGCGGGTGCTGCTGTCCTTGTTCGATCGGAAGAGCGGTCCCACGCCCGGAATGGTTCCCAGTCCGGGGACCTGCGATTTTGCATCCGTGGTCAATTCCCTGAACAGACCGCCGATCAGGATCGTTTCACCATCGCGAATGACAACATTGGTGGTGACTTCGGTCGTCTGCTCGGAGGGCAGCCCCTGGGCACTGACGAAGCCGACGCTGTCCTCCGGATGCAATTCGACGCGCACAAATCCGTCCTCGGCGATGAAGGGTCGGAAAATGAGCTGCGTGCCGGTTTCCAGAAATTGGACGGTTTGCACGGCCTGCGTTTCTGTCACCGTGGTCGTTAGGTAGCCGTCGCGGCGCCCCACGATGACCTGCCCTTTCTGTTTGTTGAGAGCAAGGATCTTCGGGTTGGCCAGGACGGTGCTGTCGGTTACTTCTTCAAGCGCGCGGATGAATGCGGCAACGTGATCCTTGATGACTCCGACGGTGATACCGCCGTTGGGGACGTTCTTGGCAAAATCGGTCGAAGTCACGGAATTGAATTTCTCAAAGCGATCCACCGGGAGGGGGCCCGTCGCGATATTCGTGATACCGTTCGACGTTGATCCCAGTCCTTCGAGATCGACTCCGCCCACCACCGTGAAGTCGATGCCCAACGCGTTATCGTCCTTGAGTGCGGCCCGCAGGATCGTGGCCTCCACCAGCACCTGTCGCGGGCGGATGTCCACTTCGCGAATCACGCGCTCGATCTCGCGCATGTTTTCCGCGCGGGCCGTCACCACGATGAAATTGCGTCCCGCATCGGCCTCGCCTCCGCCGTCCTCGGCCTGACTGGCGAGTCCCTTGGTGGGCGGCGGGGAGACGGCGACCAGGCCCTCTTTGCCCAAAAGCGGGGTGATGTAGGCCTGCGCATCGATGGCGGAAACGTAGCTGAGGGGAAAGACTTTCGTGATCGACTGCTTGGAGGCGACGGCGGCGAGTTCGGCCAGTTCGTCGTTGGTGTAGATGTAGATGAAGTTACCGGCCTGCCGGAATCCGGCGTTGTTGGAAACCAGCACCGCCTGCAGGGCTTCGTCGAACGTGGCGTTGTACAGATTGGCGGTCACCCTGCCCTGGACCTTGGGAGAAGCCACGATGTTGCGCTTGGTCTCCAGGGAGAGCATTTGCAGAACGGTCGAGAGCGGCAGATCGGCCACGTGCAATTCGATCGTGCCGCGCGGCGTCACTGAAACATGAGCACCGTTATCCGTCGGTACGAGAGGAGGCGCCGGCGGGGGGGGCTCCGACTGAGCCGGTGCGGGCGCGGTCATTGCATGCATCCCAAGGAGGACGACAACAAGCCCGCAGCAGGCCTTTCTCAATCCGTGAGTCATAGTTGGTCCACCGTTTGGGCATGAGCGAAAACTCGATGCCTCCGAAGGATTACTTGTGCGGCGCGCCGGTATTCGATGAGTTATCGGCTCCCTGTATTCGGACGTTGAGCGTTCGCTCGGTCAGAATGCCTTTGATTTCTGTGAGCAACTGGTTGGTGCGAACGGCTTCTTCAAGGATCATTTTTCGCTGCATCCCCGCATCGGGGATTTGGCCGTAGGCTGCGGGCAGAATGGAAAACGGCCCAATCCACACGTGCAGACAAGTTGCAAGAATGATGAAGCAGCCGATGGCGCGCAGGATGAAACGAACGGCCGGATTCTTGCTTTGTTGCATACTCTCGAACATTTGGATTTCCTCCTTCAGCCTTTGAAATCGTGAGACTCTTGAGGTTATCGGCCTTTGGGAGGGCGCGGTTAAGCGACATTGGAAATTGCAGGAGGGGCGCAGGCTTCCGCCATTTTTCCGGTGGTCAAGGCGAGAAGGAACATAGGCAGCGAGGCCGCCGGCAGCAGCGCTGCCGGACGCGATGCGGCAATAACCGCCATGAGCGTTCCGACGACTGTGCCTGCGAAGACTGCCGCCATCAGCATTGAGAATGGCCTTCGCGCCGTCAGTGGCTGGCCCTCGCGAGGCTGGTAGAACGATGACCACATCAAACGCGCGACGACACTCAGTCCAAGCAGCGGGCCGGCACAAACCAGAAGCAAGAGCACGAATTGCCAAAATCGCAGCGGGAGATTTGAGAGAACGAAACGATCTTGTGCCCACCTGCTCAAAGCAATCGTGCAGGAAACGATGAAGGGGAGCAACGCCATGCATATGCCTGTGATCAACGCGGCCAGTCCCATCGTTGTGGATGAGGCGCCGCGCAATCGCCAGTCGGGGGGAAATGGCGGGATGGAAGGACCGAAGACGCCGAGCGCAACGAGGGCGATGACGGCCAGGGGTAATAGATGGACCGCGCGAACAAGCGGCGCGACGGGCGAATCGAATTGATCGGGCAGGTTGAGGAAAATCCCCGCGACGGCAAGCGAGAACGACAGGCCAAGGAGAAGCATCGCAGCGATGGGCACGAGATCAGGCCAATGGATCGCCCAATTCCGCCTGATCGTGAATGCCGGGAATGAGAACGCCTTTCGAGATGAGCATTGCGGCGATGGGTTCTTTCGGAAATTGCGCAATCCCCTGCGCCGTCGATGGTGAACGGCGGATCGCGGAACGCGATTTGTCGGTAAGGAATTGGCTGACTGTCGGGTCTTGCGTGACAAGCTGCGAGCCTCCCTGCCCGTGGATCGTAGGATATTGTGCCCGGAAACTCTAATGAGCGCCCGGCGAAGGGTCATTTTGACCCATGCGAATCCAAATTGGCTGTCGCCTGCGATCGATCCCAGTTCCAGTCAATTGACTCGATGGGCGCATCCTTGCGGGCCAGGACGAACATGATCGGCTTGCCGGTCGCGTCGTTGAAATCCCAACCCGCAGGTTCATCATAATACTTGCGCAGGAAAGATTTCCATTCCTCAAAAGGCTCCTGATCGAAAACCACAAGAATCAGGCGTGGCGGCGACGCCTCAAGTTCGGAGATGAGCGTCCGGCGACGCTGGTCTGCGCCCCGCATTGCGGAATGCAGGCCGGTAATCATGGTGTACCGGGAAGCGCATTTCCTTTTCGCGTAGTAGTAAATGGCCGCATCGCTGCCGTACACGAAAATTGTATCACCCGGCGACGTGACGCGGGCGACGTTCTCGCCTTGTGCCCGCCCCCAGAAGTCGCGGGTGTTGTATCGCTCGATGGTGATGTCCAATTCCTTCTTCTTGAGATAGTGCACGTACTGCATCGCAAAGATCGCGGAAATCGTCAAGCCGGAAGCGATGACGGCTACGGTGGCTGCCGGCTTGCGATAGGGAATGATTTCGGCGGATGCGTGAAGCAGCGCCACAATCAAGAGCGAAACCGCGATGACCGCAGGTGGAATCAGTAGATAATAGTAGTGCGGCCAGAACCGCCCCGGCAGGCATACGGCAACGTAGCCCGCCAGCAGCAGGGCCGCCACCTGAACAATCACTGCGCGGGGTCGAATGACCGCCCTGACAACCAACCAGACCAATGCGGCGGCCGCTCCAATCCAAAGAGGAAATGCGCTGTCGAAGATGTGAGCGAACCGCGGCGGATCGAAAAAAGTCCAAAATCGCACAAAGAATGAATCTTCGGTGCGGGCGTAATCAAGATTGACGAGGAAAACGGCCTCCATAAATTCGTGCAACCGATGCGTTGCGGCAAAATAGCCAAGAGTCCCCGCCCAAATCAGAGCCGGAGCGGCCGCAAAACACGCCAGCGCGGTGAACAGCGTTCGGAGGCGAGTGGCGCGATCCAGGGTTCGTGCCCCCGCAATGATCCCGATGGCAAGGAAGACCCAATACGCCGCCATGTTTGTCTTGAAGAGGGATGCGACGCCCAGCGCGAGCCCGGCTGCAAACGTGCAGAACATACGGTGGCCCGGGCTGCAGGGTTCGAAGAAAAAATGCGGAAGGGAATGATCCTTCGATGTGAGCGGAGCAATTTCGCACTCGCCCGACCATCCGCGCAGGGCCAGCCACCAGGCCGCGAGCACCAGGGTGTTCATGTAGATTTCCCGGTTGGCGCCTTCGCCGCCCGTGCCGGGATCGGAAGAGACAACGCAAAAGAGAATGGCTCCGAGCAGCGCTGCGGGGCGGCCTGAGATGCGGCGTAGAATTCCAAGGATCAGCAACAATGAAGCGGCGGAAAATGCGGTCGCCAGCCAGCGAAACGTCAGAGGAGAATCGCCAAATAGCGCGGTCCCTGCTGCGAACAGCATGAACACACCGGGGGGTTGATGGTCCCACACATCGATGTACAGCCTGTCGCCCTGGAGCAGCCTGCCGCCGATGTACGCGTAATTCGCCTCGTCGGTTTCGAGTGGAAGGTGAAATGCGTGCAGTCGGAACATGACGAGTACGACGCACGCCGCCAGCACGATCACGGCGTCCACGAATTTGGGACGGGACAAGGTCATCAGTGCTATGGAAGCGGAGAAGAAGGAAAAGGTCAAAAGCAAGAACCATAGACAGCAGGCAATTGCTCATCAGCTTTCGCAGGGACGCATTTTATGGTAACAAATGCAGGCATCGGGCGTGGCGCGTCCGGAATCTCGGTAAGACTTGAACGTTTGACCAATGCCCGCACAACAAACCCTTCTTGAAGCCCGCAACCTCGTCAAGCGATACGACGGCAGGCCGGTCGTGGATCAACTGTCCTACACGGTCGGGCGGGGCGAGATTGTCGGCCTGCTGGGCCGCAATGGGGCGGGAAAAACCACGACATTTCGCATGACGGTGGGGATCATCGACGCCGACGACGGCAGCGTGGTCTTCGACGGACAGGACGTCACGGTCATGCCCATGTACAAGCGGGCACAGCTGGGCATGGGCTATCTTTCGCAGGAACCCAGCGTCTTTCAGCGGCTCAGCGTCGAAGACAACCTCATCGCGATCCTCGAAACCATGCCGCTGTCCCGCGCCGAGCGAAGGGATCGCGCCGAGCAGCTCATCAAACAATTCGGACTGGTCACGCAGCGCAAGCAGCTCGCCCGCACGCTCTCGGGCGGCGAACGTCGCAAGCTGGAAATCGCTCGGGCACTGGTGACCGAGCCCAAGCTCATCATGCTCGACGAGCCATTCAGCGGCGTGGACCCCAAGGCGGTCGAGGACTTGCAGGTCGAGATTCTTCGTTTGAAACGCGACCGGGGCATCGCCATTCTGCTCACCGATCATAATGTCCGCGAAACGCTTCGCGTGACCGATCGCAGCTACATCATCAATGAAGGACACAAACTGGCCGAGGGTTCTCCGCGCGACATCATCCGCGATGAGCGCGTCCGCGCCATTTATCTGGGCAGCAGCTTTCGCGGGGACGAATTCGACCGATGAGCGATGCACGGGCAGCGGCAACGCACTGGAAGGACACGCAGGGCCGCGACTATCAGGTCTACCTCGAACCCGGGCACATTCGCCTCGAAGGCGGCGACGCCGCCATCGAACTTCCGCGCGAACGATGGCCGCTCGATCTCTACATTGCCCGATATTTGAGCGGCTTTCTGGTGCGCGTCGAAACCTTCGCCCAAAGCGTTCAATTCATCCTGACAGAGGCCCAGGCAGAGCACTTGATCTCCTTAATCGCGCCACCGCCGCATCCAGAGGCGCCGGCGACGACAGCCACTTCGGAACCTGCGATTCAGGAATCGACGCCGGCCGCACAGGACCTTCTCTGGCCGAAAGTCTCGCCTTTGGCTGTGTGGGCGCTGATCTGCTCGGCGCTGACGTTTATTCCTGTGATCGGATGGCTGCCGGCGCTCGCCACTCTCATCCTGTTGGTCCTTCATCGATCGCTGGTTCGTCGTTCGGCAGCGATGGCGCACTCCCGCAGGTTGTGCATGGCGGCATTTCTTTTTTTGATTGTCGGCACAGGCGTTTCCATCCTGGCCGTGTGGAGCCTTCGCAGCCACGGCGCGGGTGATTTGGAACACACAAGCTTCCTCTCGGCGCCCCCGCCTGCGCCTGAGCAAAACTGGGGAATGATCATCTGCGGAATTCTGGTCGTCCTTGCGTCGCTGAGCGTGCACGAGTGCGCTCACGCGATCACGGCATGGTGGCTGGGGGATTCACTGGCGAGGTCGCAGGGCCGTGTGACCCTCAATCCCCTGGCCCACATCGATCCGGTCGGGACGGTGCTCCTGCCGATCATCCTGGCTGTTTCGAAAGCCCCGATTTTTTTCGGCTATGCCCGGCCGGTCCCGGTGTATGTGGAGACGCTTCCGCGATACCGGCGTGCGCATATCCTCATCTCCATTGCGGGGCCGGGATCGAATCTCCTGCTGGCCGCCGCGTCGATGGCATTACTACTGGGTGGCGTGTGCGCGCTGCGCCTGGCCGTTCCCGGCGCAGCGGTGAAGTATCTGGCTGCAATCAGCGTAACCGTCCCGGTCGAAGCGTCCGGATTTGCACTCGCCTCCTACTTCGGAGTGGCGTGCACACTGCTGAAACTGAGTTTTTTCGTCAATGTCGCCCTCGCGTTCTTCAACATGATCCCCATTCCCCCGCTCGATGGTTCGTGGGTTCTGGAACACCTCTTTCCTCGAACGCTGGGGCGCGTGTATGCCGTCATCCGGCCCTACGGATTCCTCATCTTTGTGCTCGCCCTCTACAGTGATGTGCTAAGCTATCTTCGCCTGCCCGTGGATTTGGTGCTGGGCACGGGTCTGGCGCTCCTCGCGAAGGCGACGGGTTGGTAATCGTTGCTATGTTGTTTCGGGTTTCAACACTCGGATGGCATTGGGCACGACTTCGATCGACACGGTGGTCCGCGTGAGGCGCTCGCCATCGGCCCACATGTCCATGATTGGCTCGGTGGTGATCTTCACGTGGCGTGAACGCAGAAAATGAACGATGGGCAGATCGACGTGATTGCCGGCCATCACTTTGGGCAGCAGCGTGAAGGCCTTCAGTCGCGGTACGGGGTCGATCAGGCAGAGGTCGAGCAGGCCGTCCGCCGGGTCGGCGTGCGGCACGATGCGCATGTTCCCGCCGTAGACTGGCGTGTTGGCCGTTGAGGCCATGAAAAGCTCGCGCTCCATGACGCCAAAGTCACCTTCGATGCGCATCCAGCGCGGCTTGTATCGTGCCAGCACCCGCAGTGCGCCGACGACATACGCTGGAGTGCCACGCAGTGGCAGTTGCATCTCATCCACCAGGCTGGACACGTCGGCATCGACGCCCAGCGCCGCGACTGTGCAAAAGTAGCGCCCATTCGCCCGCCCCAAATCGACGAATTGAGGCTGGCCGCGAAGCAACGCCGCCACAATGGATTCAGGCTCGGCTTTGATCCCCATCGCCCGGGCAAAATCGTTGCACCTACCGGCGGGTGCGAGCCCCAGGGCCGGGCACGCGTCGCCCATTTCGCGGCGGATCACGGCCAGCGTCCCGGCCACTTCCTGCACCGTGCCGTCGCCTCCGCACGCGACGACGCAGTCCGGCGGCGTCACCGCGCGGCACGCCTCACGAATGGCTTTTTCGGCTTCTCCCTTTTTCAGGGTGTCAAAGACGTCAGTGCCGGCCCCCGCTCGATTCAGGAGTCCCCGCACCGCCTCAAAAGTGCTGGTCGCGCGGCCGCGTCCCGACTCGGGATTGGAGATGATCAGAAATCGGCTTGGCTTCATGTCGAACTCAGGCGGGCAGCTTGCACATGATCACCGGCGGGCAGTGGTAATAGGCGATGCTCGCGCCTTGCCCCGCAAAATCACGGGCCATGCCGATGGCGGAGTCCATTGTCGGGGCGATCGCGAAGCCAAGCCGGCTGGCGGCCTCGTGGTTGCGCGGGGCGACGACGATCACCTTACCCAGATGGGCCATGCCGTGAGCGCCCCAATACCACATATAGAATGGATGCACTCCGTGATAGGCGTAGGACTTGCGGTACAGCTCCCGGTATTTTTCGTTCTCCGCGTAGGACTTCTCGAAGCGGTGCTCCAGCTCGCGCGGGCTGCGCGTCTGCGGCAACAGGTCGTGGTAGAAATCGTAATACGAAGGGTGATGCAGGCGATTGAATTCGTCGGTGATCGGATAGTCGATGATCATCACGCCGCCTTTGCGGACCAGCGGTTTATTGCGGTAGAAGTTGAAGAAGTAGCCCGCGGAAAGGCATTGCACCAGGATCGGATTCAGGATCGAGTTCACGTTGTACGGTCCGATCGAGGGCAGCCCGACAAGCATGATTTCGTATTGATGCGGCACCTCGACCTCGGCCTGCCGGTCCACGTTGGTCAGCGTGCGCTGGTGTACTGCGCCAGTCTCGCCGGCATGCACTCCGGTCAACCCATAAGGCGCGGGTAGCGCGCTATAGGCTTTTCGCCGCAGGCCGCCCGGCAGGAGGCTCAAGCCAATCCGGCTGCCGTGGAAATTCAGATGGTCCAGCATGCCCCACGCCTGCTCGCGCTTCTGCAGAAAGCCCAGCATCGAATGAAACAGGTCGCCGTTGAGCGTCGTTTCAATGGTGAAAATCTTGACCTGTTTGGCAACGATTTCGCCCATCCGTTCGCACGAGCGATGAAAATCGCTGTTGGGCGGGTCCATATAGCTCGATTCGTGCAGCATGGTGTGACAGTTGTGATGGTGTCGCACGCAGCGATAGGTGGCCAGCCCCACCGGGAC
This sequence comes from uncultured Phycisphaera sp., assembly GCA_964501365.1. GTDB lineage: Bacteria > Planctomycetota > Phycisphaerae > UBA1845 > UBA1845 > CAZAMB01. The sequence goes on from CAZCST010000006.1 coordinate 76,067, forward strand.
CGACTTGTGCCCGCCGTCCATCGTGACCAGGTTGATGTTGACGTAGATCAGCAGATCAGATTCCGCTGCCCGGCGGTTGATCTCGACCACTTCGCCCTTGGGCGTTTCGCCGAGGAACAGATTTCCCTTGGGGTCCTCAGCGTCGTGGTTATAGAGCTTGGCGGGCCAGAATCGTTTGAAAATTGCAGGGCCTACGAAATGCCGAAGCTCCTGGGGCGTGTTGCGGCGGTGCAGGCAGATCGCGTTGATCAGCTCGATATCGGTGACGCCCGCGCGGTCCAGGCGCTCCAGCACGATCTCCATCACCGACTGACGGATGTCCGGGGCCTGCATGCGCGGCAGCGGCAGCGACACGTCGTCGAAGGCGATCGTCACCTTCATCCCCGGTCGCAGCAGGGCGTCCAGCGGTTCGCTGCCCAGCGGATGGTCGATGGCATGTTCGATGGCCGCGCGGCGATCAGGCACCGGAGCCAGCGGCTCATTCGGATAGACGACGTCCGTGCCTACCGGCAGACGGTGCCGCGTATACCCTTCGCCGCGATGGAACAGGAACGGCGGATCATCGCTGGTGACAGAGTGAATATTTGAATGTCCATTTTGTTTGCTCATCAATTCCGCCCGTCCTGCGGTGCGACTACCGTTTTGACCACCTTGCTTCGTCCGGTCGATAAAGCCTGCTGGATGGCCGCCCTGTACTGTCGGAGCGGAAACGGTGTTCCCACCAGTTTCGCAAACCGCGGTGCGCGATCCTTCATCAGCTCCAGGGCGACCTCGAACGTATCCCTGCCGCCGCGCGCGCCTTCGCGTCCATAAGCATACGCAGCCTGCACGGTCAGTTCCTTGAACCAGATCGGCGTCCAGTCCACGCCGCGCGGCATTCCCGGCATGCCGACGAGGGCAAATGTGCCGCCGCTGCGCGTGAACCGCACTCCGTCATCGATCGATTCGGAAGAGGCCACACAATCGAACACCGCATCGGCGCCGCCGATGACCATGGGCTTGCCGAGCTGGGCCTCATGCACCTCCGCGGCGAGCGCCTTCGCCCAAAGCCCATACCTCGCCTTGAGATCCCGGGGCGAATCGAGCAATGCATCCGCGCCTAGCTCCTGTGCGAGCCGACGCTGATGATCGTACCGCGCGACCGCGACAATGCGAGCCGGACAGCCAATCGCCCGAAGCGCGGCAATGATCAGCAGCCCGATCGAACCGCATCCGATCACGAGGGCGGTCTGGCCCTTTTCCGCGGTTATTTGCAGCGCCGCGTGTAAAGCGCACGCAAACGGCTCGATGAGCACGGCCGCCTCATCCGGTATTTCCGGCGGCACCTTGTACACCTGCGATTCGTGGGCGATGAGGCTTTCGCTGAATCCTCCGCCTGTGTCGCGGCAAAACCCCGTCTGAATCCCCGCCGAAATCACGCCGCGCGTCACGTTTCGACAAAGGGCCGCATTGCCATCGGCGCATTGCGAACACTTTGACTCGATTCCGCGCACGACGCACCCGAGCGCGGGCTTCAATACGACCCGGTCGCCGACCCTTGCCCGCGTTACCGCCGAGCCCGCGTGCGTCACGACACCGACCACTTCGTGTCCCATGGTGAACGGCATCGACGTGACCGGCGAAAGATAGGGAGTCCCCTTTGCGCAAATGGTGGCCAGGTCCGATCCGCAAATGCCCGTCAGCGTCGGTGCAATCCGCATCCAACCTTCGTTGGGCAGCTTCGGCTCCGGCAAATCGACCAGCGAAATCGTCGCGGCCGCGCCAGTGCAGAGCGACTTCATGCGTGAGCCCAGCAGCTTGAGCAGCGCATAACGTGGAACACTTTTGCGATATTGCAGTGCTTTCATGGCTGCTTTCGATGAATGGAATGTTCGATGGGCCAGTGGTGGATGGGCCAATGACGCTTACCCGCCAGCATGCGCAGTTTCCTGTCAGGATTCACCGCGTGGGGAAAGCCAACGGCCTCCAGCATTGGTACATCCGCCATCGAGTCGCCGTATGCATGACACTGCGTCATATCCAGCCCGTGCTCGTTGGCGTATCGCAACATTCGCGTTCGTTTTTCCTCGGCAATCACCGGCCCGCCCACCAGCTCTCCCGTGAAGCGCCCGGCCTGCTCCGCAAGCGTTGCCGCCAATACGTCAGCCCCACCAAGGTCGCGGGCCAGGGATTCCATCAAAAAATCGAGCGACCCTGTCACCAACACAATGCGCATGCCGGGCCTTCGATGTTCAGCAATCGCCTCGCGCGCGCCGACAAGCCACTTTCCCTTCGCAATCGCTCGCACGCAATCCGTCGCCGCTGACTTGGTCGTCTCCGCAGGCAAGCCAGCGTAATTGCGATACACGATCCGATTGAGGAGCCTGCGATCGAATGTATCGAGTATGAGATAAGCCACGCACTTCGCCATGAACCAAGGATACCAGATGCACGTTTTCCACCGGGGCATGTGCCGCAGCTTGAAGTGGATGAAATAGTGAACGATCGTCGTTGCGATGATCGTGCCATCCACGTCGAAAAAGGCCGCTGACCTGCACTGATTTGGAGCGAATTTGTCATCCTGAGCGCAGCGAAGGATCTCATTCTCTGTGCGCTTCAGATGCATCGCTTCGCTCAGAATGACATCCTTTCCTTATTGACGGAAATGATTTCCCATATCTGCTCAGGCCACTTGCCGATCCCGACCCGCCAGCTGTTCGACCGCTTCCTGAAGTTGGCGCGTGAGCTGCTGCCGCGCGGCGGCCGGATCCATGTTGGGTGTGAGCACCGGCGGCGCGATGGCCCGCCCAAACGAAACTCGCACGACGCCGGACCGCGCGAATCGGTTGCCCTTGGGAAGCAAATCACAAGCCGACTTGATATGCGCCGGAACGATTGGAACGCCATGCTCAATCGCCAGAACCGCGACCCCGACTTTGAACGGCTGGATTCGCCCATTATGGGAGCGCGTCCCCTCGGGAAACATCAACAACGCATCTCCGGCGGCGAGCGGCCCGCCGCAGCGGCGCAGGCCGGCCACCCCGTCCGAATGTCGATCGAACGCGATCGTGTCCATGAGTTTACCGAACACGAAACGCTTGACGGGCGTGTCAAAGAAATAGTCCTGCGCACCGGCCACCCAGACGCGCCGCATTCCACCAACTGCCGTGATGATCGAGGGGGCGTCCAGATGCGAGGAGTGGTTGGCGGCGATGATGAACGCCCCTCCTTTTGGAAGATTCTGCACGCCCTTCGTCTCAACGCGGATGTAGGAATGCATGAACGCCGTCACCGTCCCGCGCACCAGCCATCGCGCCGGCTTCAGGACGCTCGACTCATGACCATTTCCGTTTTCCGAGTCCGTCGCGGACATGAACCGCCGCCAGACGCTCACCGGCCAGGATTGCTGTCCCGCCGGCGTGCGGCGCCCGACCAATCGCACCACGTCCGAGACGCGCGCGATCGCCCCCGCCTGCTCGTCCTCGACTTTCATGCGAAACTGCGATTCCAGCTCGCCGATCAAATCCACCTTGCCGATGCTGTCGATGCCCAGATCCAGAAGCAGATGCATATCGCGGTGAACCGATTCATCGGGTCGCTTCGCCTGTCGGGCGATGATGCGCCGGATGGTCGCAAACACTTCGTCCTTGCGCTCCTCGGGTGAAGAGCTGCCATGACTGGCGGGGGCAGACGCCGCCGATGCGGGTGCGCCGCCGCTGAGCACCATATCCCGAATGACGCCGCGCCTGGCCTTGAGCGTCGAGGTTTTGGGCAGCTCCCGATACCACAAATGGAGCGAGGCGATTCTCTGGTGCGAAGGCAATGCAGCATTGATGGTTTCGACGGCCGCGCGAATCTCCCTTTCTCTCGAGGAACGATCCAGCTCCGGCGCCTTGGCCTCGTCCACCACCGCGACCGCGTGGACTGCGTCACCCAGTCCGCCCTCCACCGGCAGGCCCAGTACGCACAATTCTTTGATGTAGGGAACGTCCTTGAACCGGGTCTCGACTTCGTCGGGGTACACGTTTTTGCCCGCCGGAGTCACGATCAAATCTTTCGAGCGCCCGGTGAGAAACAGGTAACCCTGCTCGTCTTCGCGGCCAAGGTCGCCGGTGTGCAGCCAGCCCTCGGTGATGATTTCGTTCGTGGACGCTGGATTGTCGAGGTAGCCAGCCATCACGCTGGGGCCTCTAGCCCAGACCTCGCCAATGCCCTCATTGTTCTTGTTGCGGACGACAAGCTCGACGTTGGGCAGCGCGGGACCCACGGACCCCATCTTCGCTCCGCCTGGCGGGTTGACGGTCAGTACAGGCGACGTTTCCGTCAGGCCGTATCCTTCATAGACAGGAAATCCCATCCGCGAAAACGCGCGGAACAGATGCGGATCGAGGCTCGATCCGCCGCTGACCAACATGCGAACGTGCCCGCCGAACTGCCGGTGAACCGAGCCGAATAGCTTTCGGCCCAGGCGGTGACGACTCCAGTCCGAAAGCAGGCCAAGCAGGCGAAATAGACAGCGAACGGGCAACATGCGGGCGGCAACGCCGTTTTCGATGGAATCGTGAAACATTTTCAGCAAACGCGGGACGGCCAGCATGATCGTCGTGCCCGTCGCCTGCATGGCTCCCAGTATTGCCGCCCCCTTGAGTTGCTCGACGTAAGTGACCGTGGCCCCGCACACCATCGGCACGAGAAATCCTCCGGTGAACTCGAAGGCGTGATGGATCGGCAGCACGGAAAGCAATTCGTCGCTGGGGTGGATCGGCTGCACGCGAAGCAGGGCCGTGGCGTTGGCCAGCAGGTTGCGGTGCGTGAGCGGGACGGCCTTGGGGTTGAGCGTCGTTCCGGACGTGAACAGGATCGACGCAACGGCCGTGTCATCGACCGGCACGGGGTCGGGCTCGCGGTCACGCGACGCACCAGCCGGCGGTAGGAATGGCTCGCTCAGGCACACCATGCTTGCATCCGATTCGCCGCGGGCCTGCGCGATCTTGTCGTACAACGAGGGGCCGATGCATACCAGACGTGCTTTCGCATAGCGCACCGTGTTCCAGAAATCCTCCGGAGTAAGCTGCGGATCAAGCGGGACGGCCGTGAATCCTCCGCGCATCAGGCTGAGATACATCAATCCCCATTCCGGCCCGTTGTCGCCGCAGATCGCCACGCGGTCGCCCGGCAGTAGGCCGTGCTCCAGCAGTCGTCGCATGACCGTTCCCGTTGCCCGCAGCAAGTCGTCGAAAGTGTAGCGGGTCCATTTCCCGCTGCGGCTGATTTGCAGCGCAGTCTTGGTCGGTAACTTGGCCGCTGTTCGTGCGAACACGGAGAAAATCGTTTCGCCGGGCCGCTCCGCCTGCGCCACCAACGTGGGTTCCTGCCAATCGACCGCCCCGCGAAGCCGCGCGGACGGCGTCGAGCCCGCCCCGAGAACAAACGACATCAGCCCCGGTACATGGCGATGGACGATGTAATCGTCCCAGTCGATCCGCTGCGTATCGAAGGGGAACGATTCGCGATCTTCCGGGTGCAATCGCTGGGCAACCTGTTGCAGACCGTCGTCCGCAAAGCGGCAGTCGAGGTGCGTATAGGGCGAATAGATTTTCGCGAAGTAGATGACCTGCTCCACCTGCCGTGCGATGGCCGTCAGCTTGCGCAACCGCCGCTCGCCGAATCCGACGCGACTCAGCCAGCGGCGATACTTCGCCGTGCGATGTTGCTTCGTCTCCCAGCGCGACAGGAACTCCTGCTGCGAAATCATGTGCAGCGGGCGGGGGTGGACCGGTTTTCCATCCTCCCCCTGCATCGGCTTGAGTTCGAATGACCGCTCCAGCCCCCGCCGCAGTCCGCCGATGAGCAGCGGATTCCGCTCGCTCGACCCGCATTGATAGACTGCGAGCGATCCGCGGCCCGCGTCCTTTGCATGCGGGTCTGTCGTTCTGAGCGCATCGAAGGATCTCTCGTCGGTAGGGGGAGATTCTTCGCTTCGCTCAAAATGACTGGGAGAATCGCCAGCCGGAAGTGTCGCGATCATCGCATTGGCGACGTAATCCACGGGGATCAAATCGATGGGAATGTCTTCGCGGGCGGGAAATTCGGCGAGTTTTCCACGTCCATAGGCGACGATGATCGGGTCGGCCATCCGCAGCCCGTCAATCCATCCCGGCAGCGGCTCTTCGTAGCTGCTTTCAATAATCGCAGGCCGGAAAATCACGAGCGGCACATCGCCGCGATCGCGCACGAGCAGTTGCTCGCCGATCCACTTGGTAAACGTGTATGTGTCGTTCCAGCCGTGCGAGCGCGCCAGGCGCATCCCCGCGTCGATCAGCTCGCGGCGGCAGGCTTCCGTATCTGCGCCGAACCGAAGGCGAATCTCCTCGGCCTCGCCCACCATCGCCCGGACAATTCCGTCCAGGTCGAACGAGCCGGATTTCAATCGCGGCAGCGACTCCCGTGCCGACTCCGGGGCGCTGAAATCCTCCACCACCACGCCCCGCCGCACGCCGCAGACGTAGCACGTCGAAACGTGCATCATCGGCGCGTTTCCGCATTCCCTGGCCAGCTTGAGCAGGCGGCCCGGTCCGATGGTGTTGAGTTCGACGGCCTCATCCAGCCGCTCGTCAAAGGTCACCGTCGCAGCGCTGTTTACGACCATCGTGATCGTTTGCGTCAGCTCGCGATAGGCCTTCGCGTCCAGGCCCAGTCTTTCGCGCGTAAGGTCGCCGGCGACGACGTGAATCTTTTCATCGCAGCGCCGTGCGAAGCCCTCGCCCAGCGATGCCCGAAGCCGGTCGAACACCCGCGAGCGCAGGACTTCCTTCGTAACACGGTCGCGCGGCGAGGCCCCGTCGGATCGCGGGCGGACGAGCAGGTGCAGCCCGCCGACAGTGTCCACGCCTCGCAGAAGCTTTTCCACGAACGCCTTGGCGAGAAACCCCGTCGAGCCGGTGATCAGCAGGTGCTGTCCCGCAAGCCGGTCTCGAATCCGCCGCTGTGCTGTTGAGGTCTGAGGATTCATAGGCACACGATTTTGTTTACGCCACGCAATCCGTCATGCTGAGCAATACTCACGCGGCCGTCATACTAAGCGCAGCGAAGAATCTCATTAGGTTTCGCATGTCAGGCCCTTCGCTCCGCTCAGGTTGACCTCGCTTCGCTTAGGATCGCAGGCTCACTCTGAATGGCCACTTCCTCGCGCGACGGTACGGGTTGTCCAAGGGCGTTTGCCACGGCGCTGACCACCATCTGCTGAAGGTCATCCTGATCCATGCTGACCACCTGCTCAGCGGGGATCGGCTCGGCAAAGGTCAGTGTCACCGGCCCGGCATGCACACGAAGCAAACTGCCCGGGCGATGCACGCGATTCGACCCGTCGATCGCAAAGGGAATCACCGGCAATCCCGCCTGCTGCACAATCTTCATCGTCCCGCGACGAAACGGCAACAATCGCCCGTCGCGGCTCCGCGTCCCCTCCGGGAATGCCGTCATGGAGTTCGGATGCCGCTGCATGACTGCGAGCATTTTTGTGAGCGTCCGCAGCGTTTTTCGCACGTCCCGGCGATCGATCGGAACGAAGCCATACCGCCGGATCACCCATCCAAAAAGCGGAATGCGAAACAGGCTGTCCTTGGCCATGAACCGTACGTCCCCGCCCATGGCCAACAGGAGGATGGGAATATCCAGATCGCTTTGATGATTTCCGATAAAAAATGCCGGACGTGACCCGAGGACGTTGTCCCAGCCCTTGATCGTGACCCGCGCTCCGGCAGTGAACAGGATGACTCCGGACCAGGCCCAGGAGCAGAAATTCATCAATCGCCGAAAAGGATGAAAGATTCCCACGACGAGCGCCAGGCCGCCAAGCAGAATCGTCACGCTAACCATGACCAACATGGTGAGAAGGGCACGGGCAAAGGGGAGGATCTCCTTCATGACTCTTCTCCCTCTCCCATGGGGACAAGGCAAGGGCGAATCAGATTGAATCGATCTACCTTGCTCCCGACAGCGTCACCTTCAGCACGATTTCCTTCCCCTCGCGCGTGACCACCACTTCCACCGTGTCTCCGCCCTTGTTTTCTCGCGTCGAGGCCATGTAGTCATAGATATTTGCGATCGGCTTGTTGTTAATCCGTATGATTCGATCGCCCGCCTTCATCCCCGCCTTTTGCGCCGGCCCCTCCGGACTCACGGCATCGACACCCATGCCGGCCTGTCCGTCCTCTGCGTAGCTCGGCGACAGCCCCATGACCACGCGATACGTCGGCAGCTTGTCCGGATCGCTCGCGCTGATTCCTGCGTGCGGATTGGCCGGATCGCTTTTGCCTTCCGTTTTGTCGTCTTTGAAGGTCAGCCTGTCACTTGCGCTCGCCAATGCGTTGGCTGTTTCCAATACAATCGTCGCGATGCGCGCTCCGCCGTCCGAGTTAATCAAGGGGGTGTCATCGCTGGGCTTGTGGTAGTCAGCGTGGTTCCCGCTATAGAAGTGCAACGAAGGAATTTGTTTGCGTGCGAATACTGCGTGGTCGCTGCGTCCGCCACTGTCCACGCCGGGATGGATCTTCAATCCGCCGACTTTGCCCGCTGCTTCCAGGATCGGCATGAAGCTATCCGCGCTGTGCGCTCCGAACACGATTACGCTGTCGCCCGTCAGCCGCCCGATCATGTCCATATTGAGCATGGCCACCGTGTGATCCAGCGGCTGCGTCGCATGGTCGGCGTAGTACTTGCTGCCCTGGAGGCCCGATTCCTCGGCACTGAACGCGATGAATAAGACACTGCGATTGAGTTTCGGTTCTTTTGCCATCGCCCTGGCAATCTCGATCAGCCCGCTGACTCCCGACGCGTTGTCGTCGGCCCCATTATGAATCTCAGGTTTGGTCGAGCCTTCGACAATTTTCCCGTCTTTGAACGTCCGCATCATCGGCACGCGCAGCCCGAGGTGATCGTAGTGCGCCCCGATCACGATCCACTCGTCCTTCTGCGGGCCGCTCCCCTCCAGCGCCCCCAGCACATTCCGCGTCGTGGCCGTCTTTTTCTCGAATTTCACGTCGCCATCGGCTGTGATGCCGGGCAAATCTTTCGACTTGATTCCACCCCCTTCAAGCGCCTCCTTGAAGTTCGCACCTCCGATTCCGGATTTCTCAACTAATTCCGATGCGAGTTGCCGAGTGATCTCAATTGCGGGCAGGCCATAGTCATCAGCGCCTTCAGACCTGAATGGTGTGAGTTCTTCCTTCGCGCCTTTGGCAGGCTCCGGGCTGACAAAAAAAATCGCGACGGCTCCACGGTCCTTCGCGTTGTAGACCTTGTTGCGCCGATGTGCGTGCTGAGTCGGATTCCCATCCTTGTCGGCCCACGCAGCCGGCTCGCCGTCAGCAACCAGCGCGACGTTGCCCTTCAAATCGACGCCCTTGAAGTCGTCATGACTCTTGTCCGGATTGACGATCCCGTATCCGCACAAGACGACCTTTCCGGAAAATGAACCACTCCCGGAAAACGAAAGCGGAATAAATTCCTTGCCTTGCTCCAACGTCTTGTCAATGCCGCTGAACTTGAGTCGATTGCCTTCGACAAGCCTCCGTTCCAGAGCAATGGGAAACGGTTGAAAGTACGTTCCATCGACGCCCCCCGGTTTCAGTCCGGCCTTTTTGAAATTTGCCGCAATGTACTCCGCTGCAGCCTCGATCCCATTCGAACCGACTCCGCGCCCCTCCAGCTCATCACTCGCCAGATATTGAATGTGCTTTTGGAATTGCCTGGGTTGTATGCGGAACTGGCCCGACCGTGCGGGTCCGTTGCACCCAATGGAAACAAACCCGACGACACTCCATGCCAGATATGCGAAACGCCGACCCAATTTCATGTATGGACTCACTATAAAAAGGGCAGGGATAACAAGTCCCATCAGCCGCAACGACCACGCTGTGGCCAGGGCGCATTATCCCGCGGAGGGTGGATGTCGCAATCGATTCTTTGAAAAGGCGGTTTTAGGCCCGTTGGAGCGAAAATGCGGTCAGACTTCGATCGGTTCAAACGCGATGCTGCCTTTGACATGGTGAGCGTAGTAGCCCTCCACGGTTTCGATGCTGGTGATGCGCCGGACCGCCGCGGCCGCCCGGACCAGGTCCGCCCGCTGCAAAATCTCCAGCCTTCGGTCCTTCAGCTCCAGCCGAGTGGTGTAAAACGCGCATCCTTCGTGCGCGATCAAGACGATGCGCCGCAGACCATGCACCTCGACGAGGAATTTCAGTTCGTCCACCACGCCTTGGGCCTGCATGTGCGCCTGCGGATGGTCGGCAAGGCACGCAGGCCCGCCGGGAAGGGCGACGCGGTCATATCGCGGCAGTTGCAATCCGTTCTGAAGAAAATCGTCGAACTGTTCGCCGACGCGGCCGTCGGAACAATAGATGGCGGCGGCGTGAATTCGTGCCCGATCGTATGGAACTGCGCTTTGGAAGGACAAGTGAGGTTCTTTATGCACAACCAGTCGATTCGTCATCCCCGGTTGCGGCTTACACTTTAATGAATCTCGTCGGGCGGTCTCTGGCATTTCCAGCTTCCGATTCCCGCTCAATCAACTATTTTCCATGCCACCGCGAAAGTCGCGTAGGCCGATCGGTCATGAACAGGAGATCCAGATCTTCAGCCAATGCCTTGTGATCACGATCCAGGATCATCTCCGAACGGTGATAATGCTCGTCCGGAGTTTCAGTCAGGGTCTCCATGCACGTATGGGGACGGGAGCCCGCCGACCAGCATCCCGTTGCTCCGCCAAGGGCCAACACACCCAATCCCAACGCCAATGCAAACTTTCTTTGGATCATCATCACACCACGCAACTTTGTTCCACCGAATTCGCCTTACGCATCGCTCCCCGGCGGGGACCTTCTTCAACGTCCAAATCCTACCCACTTCACCTGTCGAGTCAATCGCAGAGCCGCTTCCATGAACCCGGATTTCCCTGATGACACTTGCCGCGGCGCCAAAATCAGCACCCGGCATCCGAATGTTCATGCAGACCCTTGCCTAGGGGAGGCTGAACCGTTATCACGACGCCGTGGCGTTCCGGCTTGGTCGGGAAACTAGGCCGTATTGGACATGTCGGTCAAATCATGAGCACCTCACAGCTGAGCACCCAGACTGCGGTTGAGCGACGATCGGCAGAAGCCGAGTTGCAGGCGCTAATTGCCAAGTTCGCGTCCGCGCATCTGAAGCTCATAGGCACAATGCGACGGAAGCTGCGAAAGCGTCTGCCCACCGTACATGAAGTGGTGTATGAATATCGAGACTTCGTCGTCATCAGCTATTCACCGAACGAGCGCGGGTTCGAGGGCGTTCTTGGAATCCGCGCCAGCGCGGACGGCGTCAGGCTCTACTTCAATCGTGGTAAGGAATTGCCAGATCCTGCGAAATTGTTGCAGGGGTCGAGCCAGACGCGCTTCATTGACGTCGAGGGTGCATCCACACTCACTCGTCCTGCGGTTGTGCGCCTGATCGACGAGGCCCTCGCCCGCAATCGCGTGCCGTTCGCGCGCGCCGGTCGTGGGTCGGTGGTCATCCGTCCAACATCGGCCAAGCGGCGTCGACAGCGTCGCCCAACCTGACATGCCGGTTGTAAACGTAGCAGCAGCTTCGCGCCCGGGATGGCACTGCGCACGAGTCATTACGCGGATTCAGAATGAAGCTGCCCGTCTCCCGGACGTGGCAGGTTCGTGACTCGCGCATTTGGATGCGAAAACACCGATTTGCTGATACCCTTCCCCTTGATGACGCAACCGGACGAGCAGCAAAGTTCACCCCGCCAGCCCCGACATATTGCCATCATCATGGATGGCAATGGGCGCTGGGCGAAACGAAAGGGTCTGCCGCGCATCCGGGGTCATGAGGCCGGGGCCAGGACCGTCCGCGAAATCGTCACCCACTGTGCGAAGCGGAAACTCGAGGCCCTGACGCTATTCAGTTTCAGTACCGAAAACTGGAAGCGGCCGCGCGAGGAAGTCGAGTTCCTCATGGGCCTGTACGCTCAGTATCTCATCGCCGAACGCAAAACCATCATGGACAACAATGTCCGCTTTGTGCACGTGGGACGACGGGAGGGCCTCCCGAGAAACGTGCTCGACGAAATGGATGCGACCGTGGGCTTGAGCCGCAACAACACCGGGCTGCGGCTTTGCCTCGCACTCAACTACGGGTCGCGACAGGAAATCGTCGACGCGGTACGGACGATTGCGGAAATGGTTAAAGCCGGCAAGTTGAAGCCGGAGGAGATCAGTGAAGCGACCATTTCGAATCACCTTACGACTGTTGGACTTCCCGATCCCGATCTCCTGATCCGCACGGCCGGGCAGAGCCGCATCAGCAATTTCCTTTTGTGGCAGATCAGCTACGCCGAATTTTACATTTGCGATCGACTTTGGCCGGAATTCACTCCCGCTGATCTGGACTCAGCCATTGCTGATTTTGGCCGGCGCGAACGCCGTTTCGGAGGAATCCAACCACCCGACGTCGAGTCGCCTTAGCGGACGTTGCAACGCTCCGATGACATCGTTGGTACGCAGTACTCATCCACTCCGAGCGTGACTCGCCTTATGGGACCACTCAAAGCCACGACTTCACGTGCAGTCCCGCGACCCATATTTCAGCCGGGTTTCAATGCCTGCCTTCAACAACTCGCCTTGAATCCGTACCGATAGATTGAAGGGTCATGGCCTGACCTGAGAACTGGACTTCAGAGACGGAAACCTCATGAGCAATCTACTTCACGTTTGCCTCTACAACATTGAACCCGAGTCGTCAGCGGAACTGACCGGCCACATTGCGGGCTTGAATTTTGTCCGCCTCGTCGCCGAGGTGAGTTCGCCCGAGGAACTCGCCAAGTTGCTGCACGATTCTCCGGTCAATCTCGTGTTCTTTCATCTCGACCCTGACCCCAAGGCGGTGGTCGAAGTCATTGAGCAGGTGTCAGCCAAGTGCCAGGAAATCGCGCTGATCGGCATCAGCCACAACATGGGCCCCGACGCGATTCTGGCCCCCATGCGCGCCGGATGCGATCAATTTGTCTGTGAACCCATAGATGACACCGATCTGGCCAGCGCGGTGGCGCGAGTGGCCAGCCGCCGGATGCTCGCCACGACCAAGAGCAAGTGCATCGCGGTCTGCGGCGCCAGCGGCGGAGTCGGAGCGACCTCCATCGCCTGCAACCTCGCACTGGAAATCGCCCAGCTCACGCAAAAAGGTTGCGCATTGGTGGACTTCGATCTCCAGATGGGCAATGTGGCCATCAATTTCGACTGCGATCCGAAGTACACGATTTATGATCTGGCCTCGTCTGGAACGGAGCTGGATCGCGCCATCATGGAGGGAACAATGACCGCCCTTCCCGAGGGCGTATCGCTGCTCACCCGACCTGAGAGCATTCAGCAGTGCGAAGCCGTGACGCCGGACGTGGTCGAACGGATTCTGGAGGTTCTTTCCAGCTCATTCGAAAATGTCGTGCTCGATGTTCCCGGCCAGTTTGAACCGCAGACCTTGCCGATTTTCGCCCGTGCAGATTTGATCTTGCTGGTGTGCCAGATGCTCGTCCCAAGCATCCGCAACGCGAAGCGGTTTTGCGCCGCGCTCAACCTGTTGGGCGTGCCGCTGGAACGCATCGAAATCATCATCAATCGCGCGGACGGGCGTTCAGGCCGGCTTACGGAAAAGGATGTTGAGGAAACCATCAAGAAATCCATCTTCGCTACCATTCCCAATGACTTTCAATTCGTCGCCCGCTCCATCGACGTGGGCAAGCCGATCGCGTCGCTCGATCAAAACAACGCCGTGCGCTCCGCGATTCGAAAAATCGCCAAGAAGGTGATGACCGGAACGGTGCAGGCGCCTGCGGCGAAGGAGAAGGAAGGCGAGCCAAAGCGAGGCCTCTTCGGCCGACTCCTTTCACGGTAGGCGAAAATCACTGACGCATCTGTCATGACGGGCGATTTGTCGGCCCGCCGGAGTCGCCACACTGCAGGTTGGCTCCGTAGATGCGACGGACGATTTCTTCCAGCTCATCGACAACGCTTCCTCCATTGGGTTTGTGCGGCGGATTTCGGTTTTTCCCCGCATCAACCTTGTTGTATTCCACCAGCGTCCTTGTCAGTTCCACCAATTCCCTGGGCGAAATTTTCTCGCACAAAACCAGATACTCGTACGCCTTGGCCACAATCAGCAAAAACGTTCGCTGCGACCAAAGCTTAGGCTGCGATTCCGCAAACCAGCCGAATTTTTTGGCGATGATCGCCGCAGCCGCCGATTGACGCTCGCGCATGCTCAGGAATGCGATGCGGTCTGACGGCTTTTTCTTCACTCTCGCGGGCATGATCTTTTCCCCTTTCGCGCGCATCCTCTGCCGGGAAAACTACTCATCCAGCGCCGGGTCGTGGATGCAGCGGTCAGCGATTTCGAGACCCGCGGGCGTGAGCTTGAACCACCGACGACGCCACTGCGTGGCACTGCCTTCCATCTCGCGGTCGGCTTCGGGGATGATTCGCTCGATGTAGCCCTTCTCGATGAGATAGGCCAGGTCGCGGCGGAAGTGATCGAATTCCACATCGGGAAAAAGCATGAGCAGACTGCGCAGCAGCGGATCGGCCTGCAGCGCTCCCGGATAAAGAACCTTGAGCGCTACCAGGATTTCATTTCGCATCCGTTTGATCTGCCGCGCGTCGCGTCCGTTAGCCATGAGTAATTCCTTTTGAGATAAACTTCCTTGCCGACTCGCTCTCGTTGGAACAGTGTGGCGCCGAATCCCCGACGGTGATTTCCGGGATGACCTCGGTGGACCGGCTGCTCGTCTCGCAGGCCAGCTTTTCGGTGATGCGTTCCATCCGGCCCCTCGCATACATGCATTCCCTCAGCCACTCCTCTTTCGTCGTGTAATCCAAGGCGAAATTCGACACGGTTTTGTTCAGATCACCGGCCAGGCGCTCCACCAGTTCGAATCGCCGCACGAGCTCGGCATGGCGGTTTGTCTGATGCTCGTAAAGCGACCGCAGGTAGAACGTGATCACCCCCAGCGGTACCCCGACCAACGGCGCGAGCGTTGCGACCAGCGCCTGTCCGGTTTCCCAGGACCACGCCATCACAGCCGCACCCCCGCGTCGAGGACGCTTCGCACCAAACCCAGGAATTGATTGGCCGTATCGAGACGAATCAGGCCGTCTGTCATTTCCTGCCGAAATTCACGAATAATCTCGTGTTCGCGGATCGAAGCGGTCCGCGTCGTACGAGGTGCCGAACGAAGCGTGGCATCAATCGCGTCACCGGGGGGTTGCGAAAGCATGGCCTCCATGCGATCCAGCAGCATGTCCAATTCATTTTCGTTTTGCGACGGCATTGTTCTCTCCGGAAGGGGATGTATGAGCGGCGCGGGATTGGGCAATCAGCCCGCCAAGGTAGCGACGCGCCTCGTCATCAAGGCTCATCGATTCGACGGCCAGCCGGCGCAAGCCGTCCGCGACTTCCTGCAATGACTCCAGACTTTCAACCGCATTTTGGCGACGATCGGAAGCGGTCCGACGATCCGCGTCGATCCTGTCGAGAGCGGACGTAAACAAGGCGGTATGGCTTGCGAGTGCTTTTTCGTCCTGATGGTCGGTTCGTACACGTGTGACGAACGCCTCAACCACGGCCCTTCGCCGCTCATCGTCGAGTTGGTCAAGGTCGAGTCGATACTCATCGATCGCCTGCCGAAGCGAGGCGGCAACCAGGTCCATCGAATCGGCAGCCGAGAGCTGAGCGGCCGGCGCGGACACACATCCACAGACGATGGAGCCGGCCATCGAAAACCCGACAGTTCTCAAGATTTCCCTCAATTGCTTCATCATCCACCTCGCTGCGATCATGAGTTACGGGACGTTCGCCCCTCTTCCCGTCCCGCAAAACTCACCGACGGATTCCTTTGTCCGTCGCTTCCAGAACATGGGAGGCGCGCGAAATTGGATGTGTGGCCCCACAACATTGCGGGCGAAAAACAGTCCCAATGGAAATCGATGGCCCGTCCGCGTTGATTGGCCGGAAATACGGCGGTACAGTGTTAGAGTGGGGAATCTGGCATTGGTTTGCATGTTTGGGTGCATGTCGCGCCTTCACGGAGGGAATGGGGTTGGCCAATGATTGACGCAACGAAGCAGCCCAGCCCGGCCGTGGTCCTTCACATCGCCGAGTTTTCCTCCGAGCCAGCGGAAACCGTGCAGGTCGAGCAATGGATCAGCCAGAGCGGAATAGAGGTCGCGCGCTGTAGCGATGTCTATCTCGGTCTGGCCAGGGCACTGCGAAGCGTCGGCCTTCAGCCGGCGGCGGTTGTGGTCTGCGTCGAGGGAATGGCTCCGGAAGACTTTGAGTTTTTCACGCTACTCACCCGTGCGCGACGCGAGCTTCCCGTTCTTGTCTACGGCGCGCGAAGTCCTGAACGAATTGTCCGGGCTTTGCAGTCCGGGGCCGGGGGGCTGATTTCGCGGGACGCGATAGTTTCCTTGAGTGCGAAGCTGGAACGCCGCGCCGCTACCATGGAAATCGTGGACGCTGCGCCTCCAACAGGCCCTGTTGTTTCGCCTTCTCCGCCGAAGTCCCCGGAACCCGAAAAGCCGGGTCTTGTCGCCGAAGCGCCGCCACCCGTGGCAGCGCCGCCGGTTGCCCCTCCGTCGGCACAAATTCCTGAGGCGCCGGCGGCATCGCCACCGCCCGGTGCGATCGGCACGAATGATGACATTGCGGAGTTGCCAGATGACAATGCGCCGTCTCATACGCCATCCGCATCCGGCGCCAGGGTTCCCTGGCTTCGCTACAACGGCGGACCCGAAAGACAGCGCCCCCCGACAGGCAAAAAACAAGAGGACAACGGGACGCCCGAAGGAGGAAAGGAAGTCGAAGTTCGCAGTTCAGCGAGTTTGCGACAGTGCGACGAAGATCGCGATTACGAACCATTGCTGACTGAGCAGGAACTGGCGGCACTGCTGGGCGATGATCTCGACGATTTGTCCCTTCATGAGCGGGAGATGCTCACCGGCGAAGGCGAAGTGCCAGGGAGTGGCACAAGATGACGACGAGCGGACTGGACAACAGGGCGATGCGCGACCGCGTGGTAGTGGTCGGCGCATCCAATGGACATGCGGTGCTGGCGGACGATTTTTCTGCGAAGCACGCTGATTGGGAAGTCGTCCGCACAGCAACCTATTTGTCAGCGATTGCAGAGGTTTGCCATAAGCCCACGCGAGCCATCATTGCGATGGTCGAGCCGTCGCAGGTGGAATTGTCCCGTGCGGTCGCAGGGTTGCGAGAGGCTGTCGGACGCGACGCACGCGTTATCCTCTGCTGCGGGTCTGAGGCGGAACCGGCCGCAAGAGCGGCGCTAGGCAGTGGTGCGGATGAATACATCGTCCGACCGGTCGATGTCGCCGAATTGGAAGCGGCGATCGGAATTGTCCCGCCGATTCCGGCTGCAGAGCCAATTCGAATTTCAGATGTGGAGGTCATCGAGCGGGTGACAGAGGCGATCGGCTGCCTGGATGGTCGGCCCATCGAATGGCTGCAGAAACTGGCGGAGCTCGCACGTGCCGCAGTCGGCGCGACCGGCGTAACGCTTTCCGTCCAAGGGGCGGGAGCGACGGCAGGCAAGGCCGTTACGAAAGCGGTTCTGGCCATTCCCCTGCCTTGCGAAGCACCACCGCCCGTAGCCAGCGCTCCGGGTTCAGATCGTGGAACGTCAGGACAATTGGTGGCCGGGGAAAAAGAAAACGGACCCTATTCGCCGGACGATGTGACCAGGCTTACGCAATACGCCGGTCTGATTGGCCGCATGCTGGCGCTTTCGGCGCGGCACAGGCACTGGCGCGAGCTGGCGGTGACGGACCCCGGCAGCGGACTTCCCAATCGCCGATTTCTACAAGAACAGTTATCGCAAATCCTGGGTCGGGCGTCCCGTGAGCAATTCGCCGTGACGGTCCTGCTGTTCGATGTGGACAACTTCAAGGAATTCAACGATCGCCATGGGCACGACGCCGGCGACGAGATTCTTCGCGTTGTGGGTGAGCTATTTCGCAAGACCTGCCGCGAGCAGGATATTGTCGCCCGTTATGGCGGAGACGAATTTGCGGTCGTCTTCTGGGATCCGTCCGGCCCGCGAGAGGCCGGCTCAAAGCATCCGCAGCAGGCGCTTTCCGTGGTTGATCGATTCACCGAGGCTCTTCGGGCTCAGCAGTTTTCACGGCTGGGTCACGAAGGTGGCCGCGTAACGATCAGCGGCGGCCTGGCGACCTATCCGTGGGATGCCGCCAATGCAGACGATTTGCTGACCAAGGCCGATCAGGCCCTCCTTACCGCCAAGCGCGCCGGCAAGAACCGCGTCGTCGTTGTAGGCGGATAAAAGGAAGATCGTTCTACCTCGTACTCCCGCAGCGCGCTTGACCTGAACCACGGGGAAATCTACAACCATTTCGTATGTTTGACGCGTTATGCTGCAAAACGCGCTGCCGGCGGCTGGAGCTATTTTTCGTATTCAGGCCAGAACGCAATGCACTTGGAGGCCTATCTGATTGAAGCCATGCCGACTTACACCACACGCTGCTGACGAGGCATCCCGTCGCGGGCTTACTGAGGATCATATTCAATCCGTGCTGATAAACCCGCAGCAGATTGTGCCCGTATCCGAAGGCCGCAAGGCTTATCAGTCGAAAATTAAGCTTTCCGATGGTAGAATCATGCTTATCAGGGCGATCGTCGAAGACGTGTCCGACGAACGAGTTGTCGTGACCGTCTATCGAACAAGTAAGATCGCCAAATACTGGAGAGACCCATGAAAGCCGTCTATGACCCACAGACTGATACTTTGTCCGTGATCTTCAACGATACGCCGGTAGATGAGAGCGACGAGGATAAGCCCGGCGTCATACTTGACTACGACAAAGACGGCAACGTGGTTGGCCTGGAAATCCTCGACGCTTCCAAACGGGTGAAGAATCCGCGATCGTTCGAATACGCTGTGGCAGGATAACATGTTTGACGCATTAACCACCAAACTCAACGACGTGTTTCGCGGCCTTCGAGGTCGGGGAAAGATCACCGAGGCCAACGTCGCCGAGGTGATGCGCGAGATTCGCACCGCTCTGCTCGAGGCCGACGTCAATCTCGAAGTCGCCAAGCAGTTCTGCGACGAGGTGCAGCAGAAGGCGATCGGCGCCCAGGTCATCAACACGCTCAAGCCCGCCGAGGTCATGGTCAAAATCGTCCACGATGAACTCGTCCGCCTGATGGGTCCTGTCGATCCGCGAATCCCTTTTGTTTCGCCGGGCCCAACCGTGCTGCTTATGGCGGGCCTGCAGGGTTCCGGCAAGACCACCACCTGTGGCAAGATGGCCAAGATGCTGCTGGACAAGGCCAAGAGGCCCATGCTTGTGGCGGCTGACTTGAAACGCCCGGCGGCGATCGATCAACTGGAAGTGATCGGGCAGCAGGTCGGCGTCCCCGTCTATACTGAGCGCGGCCACCTCAACGCGGTGAAGGTCTGCCGCAACGGAATCAGCGCTGCAAAAAAATCCGATCGTGACGTGGTCATCCTCGATACCGCAGGCCGCCTCGCCATCGATGAAGAGTTGATGGATGAGTTGCAAAAGGTCGCCCAAGCCGTCGGCCCGCAACAGGTCTACCTGGTTCTCGACTCCATGACCGGTCAGGACGCCGTTCACACCGCAAAGGTGTTCAACGAAAAACTCGAACTCGACGGCGTGATCCTCACCAAGTTTGACAGCGACACACGCGGCGGCGCGGCGCTATCCGTCAAGCAGGTCACCGGCAAGCCGATCAAGTTCATCGGCGTCGGCGAAAAAATGGAGGCCATCGAGGAGTTCCACCCCGACCGCGTGGCCGGCCGCATCCTCGGCATGGGTGACATTCTTACGCTCGTCGAGCAGGCCCATCGCCAATACGACCAGGCCGAGGCCGAAAAGCTCGAAGGCAAGATGGCCTCCGGAAAATTCACGCTCGACGATTTCCTCATGCAGCTTCGCAAGATGAAGCAAATGGGATCGATGAAGGACCTCGTCGCGAAGATGCCCGGCATGGGCGAAATGCTCGGCGACCAGGAAATCGATGAGAGTGAATTCACCCGATTCGAAGCCGTCATTCAGTCCATGACGCCCAAGGAAAGGGCCAACCCCAAGCTGATCGATTCTTCACGCCGGCGGCGGATTTCGCGCGGCGCAGGGACCGACCCCAACGACGTGAGCCAGCTTGTCAAGATGTTCGAGCCGATGCGGCAGATGATGAAGATGATGAGCGGCCAGGGCTTCCTCCAGCGGCTCAAGATGGGCACGCAGTTTTCCAAGATGATGGCCGGCGGCGCGATCCCCAAGTTCAAAGCCGGCTCAACCGCCAGCAAACGCGTCCTCAACAAAAAGGACAAACGCAAACGCCGTCGATAATATGGAAATAGGAGTTCGCGGCGTTCTATCCTTTACGTGAAAGTGCAACGTCATGATTTCGGAATACATCAGCGCAGCCCTGGCAAAGGCAACCTACGACAAACTAGATGACGAGGATCAGCCCTATTACGGCGAGATAAAGTCACTCAAGGGCGTGTGGGCAACGGGAAAGAGTCTCGAGGCCTGCCGTGATCGGTTGGCTGAGGTCATCGAGGGTTGGATCATTGTTCGATTAAGGAAGGGACTAACAATTCCTCCTATCGGAAAGAACAAGATCGAGGCCGCAAAGGCGCTCCGCTTTGGGACGTAAACTCACGCCAATCTCATGGAGAGAACTTGTTCGGCGATTCAGAGCACTTGGCTTTGAAGGACCCTATCAAGGTGGCAAACATCCATTTATGGTTCGAGGCGATTTGGTTCTGACGATACCAAACCCGCATGGCACCGAAATCGGCGTTGAGCTGTTGAAACGCGTATTAAGGCAAAGTGGAGTCAGTCAGCAGGAATGGTCTGATTTGAGTTAGATCCCTTTCGCTTCTGTTGGAATATCGAATCTATTATGAATGTATCTGTCATCACCACGGGCGGTACAATCGCGAAGACCTTCAACGAGTCCGACGGCTCGCTGCGTAATGACCGGCCGGTCATCGAAGGCCTGATCGCCGCCCTGCGCCTGCCCGATATCACGACCCGCTTCCTGCACGTACTCAACAAAGATTCTCTCGAAATGACGGATGCAGACCGGCGGCTGATCCTCGAATCCGTGCGACAGGCCGCCACTGAATCCGACGCTGTCGTCATCGTCCACGGTACGGACACGCTGAGCCTCACCGGCGAAATGCTCTGCCGCGATCTCACCAACCCCCGTGTTCCCATTGTGCTGACCGGCGCGATGCGGCCCTACGAATTCCGCGACTCCGACGCCGTCCAAAACGTCACCGAGGCCATGCTCGCCTGCCGACTCGGTGCCCCCGGCGTGTATGTGGCCATGCACAACCGCCTCCTGCGTTTTCCCGGCGTCATGAAAGACCGCGCCACCCTGACATTTGTAAAAAAATAGGTACTGGTATCGTTTGGGTGCCACGGGCGGCTGGTCCGCCCGTGCCGGCACTGGCAGCCAGCTGCCAGTGGCACCCGAACTCCGAACGATACCAGTGCCAAAAAAAAGGCTCAATTTCCCGAGCGATTGCGTGCCGAATCTCCAAACCACTCAAATAATTCCCGCCTATAAAGAATAGTTGAATTTAATACCCAGAATCGTTACAATAATTAAAGCATTTCTTTGCATTCGTTCGGTGGCGGGGAGAATTTGGCATGTCATTGCAATGGAAAAAACTTGGTGGCTTTTTCGTCGCGCAGTTGGGATGGGTTTGCTCGGCGGCACATGCTCAAAATCTCGTCCCCAATCCCAGCTTCGAAAATTTCACGACGTGCCCCAATACACAGGACCAGCTCAACTTCGCGTCTCCCTGGATGAAGCCCACGGGCGGTTCGCCGGATTATTACAATGCCTGTGCCGGCAGCGGTCCGTTTGTCGGCGTTCCCGTAAACGGTTTGGGGAATCAGACTCCACATTCGGGCAACGCCTACGCCGGATTCATCCTGCGCCCCAGCAACAACTACCGCGAATACATCGAAGTGCCGCTCACATCGCCTCTGGTGGCCGGCGTCGCGTACGATGTTTCGTTCTACGTTTCTCTTTCGGATGCCTCGCAATGGGCGATTGACAAGTTCGGCGCGTACCTTTCCGTAGGCGTGATTGGTCCGGTGAGCGGCGCGCCGACGCTGCCCTACACCCCGCAAGTCGCTCACCCGCTCGGTAATTTCATCACGGACAAAACCAATTGGACGCTCATTAGCGGGAGCTACACTGCCGCTGGCGGAGAGGACCATCTGATCATCGGAAACTTTTCTGACAATCCCTCGACGACGCCGGTGACCGGCCTTGGGGGCTTTTACCCCGGATCGTACTACTACATCGACGATGTTTCCGTCACCAGCGCCAAGTGCGAGCCCCTGCCGGATGGTTCAGACTGTACGCAGGCCGCCTGTCAGAACCCAGGTTCGCTCTGCCGTCCGACAAAGGTGATCGACGACCCCGCGACCGGCCAGACGACCGTCATTGAGTGCGGGTGTGATTGCTTCATGAGACGCAGCGACGTGCCGCCGTATCATCCTGCCATCTGTACGGGTGGTACGTGTCGGACCACGGGTAGGCCATGTCAGTTGCAGGCTACGCCGAACCATGATGGAACCACCACCTACAATTGCTGCGCCGACTGTTCGCAACCGCCGGTGGCCTGCTGTACTGCGCCCAACCACTGCGTCAATGACGACCCACTTTGTTGCACACAACAAGGCGGGATTTCCGCCGGTCCTGGCACAAGCTGCACGGAGCCCGAAATGTGTTGCTATGCGGATGGCACGGATGACGTGCAGGATCCAGTTTGTTGTACGCTGGCGGGCGGAACGCCCCAGGGTCCGGGCTCCGGGAGCGCGGAGGTCAGGCCTGCGGCATGCTGCTTTCCGAATGGAACGTGCCGCGAGCTGAATCCGTTTTGCTGCGACGAATTGGGTGGAACTTATATCAGCCTGGGCGTTCATTGTGCGGGAGACACCAACGGCGACCACATTGACGATGCGTGTTGCACCGAAGGATCGTTCAACGATGTCACGGTCATCGACCTGACCACGGGGCAGAACGATGTTACGGGGGCTCCCATCGCGTTTGGCGCGCCGGATGATACATGGCGCGCCGCTGGGCCCGCTCCTGCACTGGTCATCGATACGGCTACCTACTTCGCGCCGAGTCCCTCACCATGGGCGGTGCTTCCGCCAGCCGAGTGGATCAGCAAGAACGTGGCCGATACATCGCAGCACAGCGACTGCTACGAGGCCTGCTTCTGCCTCAACGGGGATTACCTCAACGCCGAATTGAACTTCTCCATTTATGCCGACAATCGTGCGCGAGTCTATCTGAACAACAGCGGTTGCGGTCCGAATGCGACTCCGCTGGTGGTCACTCCGGCCAACGGATTCACTGCGCCGCCCACCGTGTTCTCCGCGACGAATCATCCCTCGCTCAAGCTCGGAACCAACTGCATCCAGGTCCGCGTGGATAACGGGACCGGCCCGAACGGCTTCACGCTTCAGGGGCAACTGACCGCCGATCGCGTGCAATGCTGCTGCGATCTGCAAAACATCGCCGGCGATCTCACCAGCGGGAAGGATGACATTACCTTGCTGCCGATCCAGCCGGGATTCAGCGATGACTCATGGGACATCACGTGGGCGCCCAAGCCCGGGCCGCTGCCGCGACCGGCCATCGCCACCATCGAGCCCGTCAACGGGCAGGGGGGCATCCAGTCCTGGCATACGATTCCGCCGAGCCGGTGGATCAGCGAAAATATCTACGGCGCTGCCAATTTCAGTTTTCCGGCCACCGAGGCCACCGCAGGGCCGTACTATTACGAAAGCTGCTTCTGTCTGAACGGCGGCTTCAAGAACGCACACGTTTCCGGCTCGTTCCGGGCGGACGACGACGCCGTCATTCTCCTAAACAATTGCTTTGTCGTGGCCACTCCGACCTGCACCGGCACACCGCCCTGTTCATTCAATCTGCCGAATCCGACGAACTTCAACGTCACCAGTCAGTCGTGCTTCCATGCCGGACGGAACTGCGTGCAGGTGATTTCGTATCAGAAATTCGGCTCGGTCACCGGCATCACACTCACCGGCCAATTCAGCGCGGACGATGCGCTTTGCTGTGGCGGAGGCGCTTTCGAACAGCGCAACTTCGAAGAATGTCATGCTCACGGCGACATGGATTGCGACAACGATACGGACCTGCTCGATTTTGAGATTGTTCCGGGTTGCATGCTCGGGCCGGCCGTGGGGATTTCGCCCGGGTGTGACGTGGTCAATCTTGCGGACAATTCGCACATTGACCTGCGGGACGTACGCGTGCTGCAGAACCTTTTCAGCGGACAGTAACAACGACCTCCGCGCACTCCTGGCGTGACTTGCACCCAGACGAATCGCGACATTGTTACGCTGATGTTTCCATCGAACGAACCATCAATCAACGGCAGGATTGGTGGCACGGGAGTTGGTGGGTGGGTACGATTCCATTATGGATAGTGGGGCGATCCTTCCGGTTCTTGTGCTTTTGGGGGCGGGCATTGTCGGAGTCGGCTTCGCCAGGGCGGCGCGACTCTCGCCGCTGATCGGCTTCTTCATCAGCGGAGCGATCGCCGGACCGCATGCACTGGGATTGGTGAAGGAGAACGCGACGGTTCATCTGCTCGCCGAAGCGGGCGTTGCCTTTTTTCTCTTCGAGGTCGGCCTGCACCTTCCACTGCGTCGATTCATCACTGCCTGGAAGGAACTGTTCGTACTCGGTCCGCTGCAAGTTCTCTTTTGCACTTTGGGCCTGACGCTGCTGGTTCGCCTCCTCGGCTTGGGATGGCCCACAGCCCTGCTCGTAGGAGCCATACTCTCCCTTTCCTCGACGGCTGTCGTGCTCCGGCTTCTTCAAGAGCACAACGAAATGACCACGCCCACAGGCCAGCAAGTCGCCTCCATCCTCGTCTTTCAGGATCTCGTTGCGGTTGTCTTGCTGGCGTTTATCGCGGCGTTCGTCGAAGGTGAGGCCGGCCCGGGCGCGATTCTCGCCACGCTGGGCAAGATGGCTTCCGGCCTCATTGTCGTGATCGCTCTGGGTCGCTGGCTTCTCCAGCCGTTTCTCGGCTGGGTTGTCCGGCTCGATGCAGGCGAAGTCGTGACCGGCGCCGCCCTGTTTGCGGTTCTCTCCCTTGCCTGGCTTGGAAGTCAGGCAAACCTGTCGATTCCGCTGGGCGCCTTTCTTGCCGGTGTCTGCCTGGCGGAAAGCCGCTATGGCTATGTCGTGCAGTCGGAGATCGCTCCCTTCCGCATGTTGTTGCTGTCGCTGTTTTTTCTCACGGTGGGTTTGGGGCTTGACCCCGCCTACGTCGTAACCAACCTGCCGATGTTGCTGGCTGTTTCGGTGAGCATCATGCTGGCAAAGTTCCTCCTGACCGCCCTCTCGCTTCGGGCATCGGGCGTTCCGCTGAGTCCCGCAGTGCGCTCCGGCGCATTGCTCGCCCAGGGCAGCGAATTCGCGTTCATCGTCGCCGCCGCGGGGCTGACGGCCGGTTTGCTTACGAGTCAGATGGTCGTCGTGCTGACCACATCGGTGACGTTGACGCTCGCGCTGACGCCGCTGGTTGGACACTTGAGTTGCATCATCTCCCGGAAGCTGGCGCGAAGTGAATCGGAAAAGGAATCGACAGCGCGCGGCGAGGGTGAGGTCATCATCGTGGAGTTCGACGAAATCGCGTGGGAGATCGCGGCCATCCTGGTCCGGGCACAGGTTCGATATCGCGGCCACGATCGTGACTGGTCGCGAATTCTTCTGGCGCGAAGTCGCGGATTTGACGTCCATTTTTCCGATCCCGACCGTCCCCGGACTCTCAGCCGCGCAGCTGCCGGAATGGTTCGCGGCATGGTCATCCTGGTCGAGGATCCAGCGCTCTCCGGCCGGTTGATGAAGGGGCTGCGTGCGATGAACGCGAGTTTTCCAATCGTCGCCGCAACCCGCGACCTTGCCCTGTACGAACGCCTTCAGGAGTACGAACTCACCGCAGTGTTCATCAAGAATCTCGATGCTCCGCGCCTGCTGGGCACGGCGCTCCTGGAGGCGCTGGACGTGGCACAGCCAACGATTGACTCTGCGGCCGCGAATACCGCAGCCGAACAGGCGGCCCGAGCGGCATAGCGAGACATCCGCCTAGACGCATCGACATTTCCCAAAGGGCGACGCAGATCACCCAGACTGACATTTCGGCTGTGCGGCTCCGGGTCGTATCTCCCAGTATCCGTTGACACGGTATCTGTTGCAACATATAATTCCGCCATGGCCAGACGGAAGAGTACGCCGAAGAATCTTGCGGAAGAGATTGGCAAGAAAAAGCCATTCGACCGTCCCGAAGTGGAGGCGTACCTCAACCTGGTTCGGACTCACGAGCATCTCGCGGCCATGTGTGCGATGTTTTTCAAATCGCACGGGATCACCGGCCCGCAATACAACGTACTTCGAATTCTGCGGGGCCACGGCGAACGGATGCAAACGTATCAGGTGGCGGACGAAATGGTCACCCGTGAACCGGACATAACGCGATTGCTGGACCGGCTCGTGGCGCGAGGCCTGGTCGGTCGGGAACGATGTCCGGAGGACCGCAGGGTTGTTTGGGTTGAACTTCTGGATGAGGGGTTTGATTTCCTGAAGGAATTGGATCGGCCCGTGGCGCAGCTTCACAATGCAATGCTCGGTCATCTCAATGAACGGAAACTGCGCCAGCTTAGCAAACTTTTGTTTGAGGCGCGACACCCGCAAGGGATAAACTAGAAACTCTTTCAAGATCAGTGAGTCTTGATGTGGATATTGGTTCGTGAGGCTTGGCAGGAAGAGACAATGAGCGCGATTACGACGAAAGATGGGACGGAAATCCATTACAAAGATTGGGGCAGAGGGCAACCTGTGGTCTTCAGTCACGGATGGCCGCTGAGTTCGGATGCGTGGGAAGACCAGATGTTGTTCCTCGCGGAACATGGGTATCGCTGCATCGCCCACGACCGCCGCGGACACGGGCGTTCGAGTCAGCCGTGGGACGGTAACGAAATGGACACCTACGCTGACGACCTTGCAAGGCTGGTCAAGAAGCTTGAATTGAAAGACGCGATCCACGTTGGGCACTCGACTGGCGGTGGGGAGGTGGCTCGCTACATCGGCCGGCATGGCACGAAACGTGTGGCCAAGGCCGTGCTGATCGGCGCAGTTCCACCGCTGATGCTCAAGACGCCCGCGAATCCCGGCGGGCTGCCGATGGATGTCTTCGACGGCATCCGCTCGGCCTCGCTCTCGGATCGATCGCAACTTTACAAGGATCTGGCTGCGGGACCGTTCTTCGGATTCAACCGGCCCGGCGCCAAGAAGTCGCAAGGTATGATCGACTCATTCTGGATGCAGGGAATGATGGCGGGACATAAGAACACGTTCGACTGCATCAAGGCTTTCTCCGAGACGGACTTCACCGAAGACCTCAAGAAATTCGACGTGCCCACGCTGATCCTGCACGGCGATGACGATCAGGTCGTCCCCATCGGCGCGTCGGGACTAATGTCAGCCAAGCTCATTCCCAACGCACAACTAAAAATCTACAAGGGCGGAGATCACGGAATCTGCTCAACGCAAAAAGACCGGGTCAACCAGGATTTGCTGGATTTCTTTGGTGACGGAAAATCACGAAAGGTACGCAAATGATTTCCAAGCTCCGTCCATCGGCACGCAGATTCCTCGGATGGTTCCTTGGGATCGCCGTGCTTTTACTGGCGATCTCCCCGCTTGCTGCTGGTGATAGCAAGTTACCCGCTGGTTTCGATCAGCGCGTTGCAGAAGTCAATGGCGTCCGACTGCACTACCTCATTGGCGGCAAGGGCAGTCCTGTGGTCCTCCTGCATGGTTACGCCGAGACGGGCCACATGTGGCTTCCAATCATGCCGTTACTCGCACAGAAGCACACGGTGATCGTTCCTGATCTTCGCGGCGCCGGAGGATCGTCGAAATCGGAAACGGGCTACGACAAGAAAAACATGGCCGTGGACATCCACGAGCTGACGACTTCACTGAAGTTCGATCGCGTCAGTATCGTCGGACACGACATCGGGTTGATGGTCGCTTATGCGTACGCCGCACAGTTTCAAAAAGGGACTGAAAAAGTAGTACTGATGGACGCATTTTTGCCCGGTATCGGCAATTGGAAGGATGTCTGGCTGATGCGCGACCTTTGGCATTTTCATTTCTACGGCGAAGTCCCGCTGGCTTTGGTTCAGGGCCGCGAGCGAATCTATTTCGAACATTTCTGGAACGATTTCGCCGCCGATCCGAAGCGATCGGTGCCGGAGGAAGACCGGAAATTGTACGCCGAGGCCTACGCCCAACCGGGCGGAATGCGTGCCGGCTTCGAATACTTCCGCAACTTCGAGCGTGACGCACAGGACTTCGCCGCCCTTTCGGCTACGAAGCTTGAAATGCCTGTACTTGTGATCACCGGCGAGAAGGCCTCGGGGACATTTCTCATCGATCAGGCGAAACTGGTTGCCAACAAAGTAACCGGAACGGTTGTGAATGGCTCGGGCCATTGGCTCATGGAAGAAGCACCCAAGGAAGTAATCCCCGCAATTGTTGCGTTCCTCGATTGAGTCTTGCCGCGGAGAACCCTTTGATGATAGCGCCAGGAGACGCAACACAAATGAAGATATCGCAATGGGCGCGAAAGACAATTCGCTTTCGATTCTTGATCCTGTTGATTCCCGCCGCGTGCGCGCTCTCGGGGTGCAATCGAGAAGACGCACATAACGCCGTTCCCGAAATGTTCCCCACTGTTACCGTGGCTCGGCCCATCCAGCAGGAAGTGGTTGAGTGGGACGAATACACGGGGCACCTTGAGGCCGCTGAATTCGTCGAGGTGCGCGCCCGGGTCAGCGGCCCGATCACGTCGGCGCCCTTTCAGGCCGGAGCCATCGTCCAGAAGGGTGATGTGTTGGTGGAGATCGACGTACGATCATTCCAGGCTGACCTCGACAGCCGGATTGCCGAAGAGGCCCGCGCGGCAGCGCAGGTGAAGCTGGCGGAGATCGAACTCAATCGAATTCTGGACATGCCGCCTGCCGCCGCCGTGCCGATCGAACGCGAACGTGCCGAGGCGGCGTTGAGCGAAGCACGTGCGGTGCTCGCGGGCGCCAAGGCGGCGGTGGAGTCGGCGCGACTGCTCGTGGAGTGGTGCAGGATCACCGCTCCCATCTCGGGTCGCGTCAGCAGGAGGTATATCGACCCTGGGAATATGATCACTGGCGGGAGCGGAACCGGGACGCTACTTACGACGATCGCCTCCATTGACCCGATTTACTGCTATATCGACGCGGACGAGCGTGCCGTGCTGAAATACCAGCGGTTGGCCCGCGAGAAGAAGCGGGTCAGTGCTCGTGATGCGCAGATTCCATTCCTCATGCAGCTGGCGGATGAAACGGACTTCTCCCACGAAGGAGTCGTCGACTTCGTTGACAATCGGATCGATCCGATGACGGGAACGATCAGAGGCCGCGGCGTGCTTGCGAATCAGGGCGGTTTCCTGACCCCCGGATTTTTCGCCCGCGTGCGAATTCCGGGAAGCGGGCCTTATGTCGCAACCCTGGTCCCCGACTCGGCGGTCGTTGCGGATCAGAACCAAAGGCTGCTCTATGTCGTCGGAACAAGTGATCTGGTCGAAATGCGGCCAGTCAAGCTCGGTTCACTCTTTGGCGAACTGCGCGCAATCGAATCGGGGATCAGCACGAACGATCGAGTGATTGTGAACGGTATCATGCAGGCCCGGCCCGGCGGCAAAGTCATTCCGAAAGAATCGTCGATCTCTATTGATACCTTACCGCCTGCTCCGCGCCTGGCCGTACAGGCCGAGTCGGCTTCCCCGCCAGCCGCGCAGCCTCCGGCTGTCGAGAGGAGCGCGCCGTGAAATTCGCCCACTTCTTCATCGACCGCCCGGTCTTCGCGTCGGTCCTTTCCATCGTCATCGTGATCGTCGGAACACTGGCGATTTTCACACTCCCCATCGCCCAATACCCGGAAATCGCGCCGCCTACGGTTGTCGTGGGCGCAAAATATCCCGGTGCTAACGCCAAAGTCGTCGCCGAAGCCGTCGCCACACCCATCGAGCAACAGGTCAACGGCGTGGAGAACATGCTTTACATGTCCAGCCAGTCGACGAACGACGGAAGCATGTCGCTTACCGTGACGTTCAAGCTGGGCACAAACCTCGACATCGCACAGGTTCAAGTCCAAAACCGGGTGGCCATCGCCGAGCCGCAACTTCCGGAAGACGTGCGCAGGCAGGGCGTCACGGTCAGAAAATCATCCCCGGATCTGACCATGGCCGTTTCGCTCTACTCGCCCGACGCCAGCCGTGACACGCTCTACGTGAGCAACTACGCCACGCTCCAAATCCGTGACGAGCTGGCGCGACTGCCGGGAGTGGGTGACATTACGATTTTCGGCGCCCGCGAATACTCGATGCGCCTCTGGCTCGATCCGGAAAAACTCGCCTCGCGGAGCATGACCGCAGGGGACGTCATCGACGCCGTGCGGGAGCAAAACGTCCAGGTAGCTGCCGGTGTGGTCGGCGGTCCTCCCTTGCCCGGCAATACCAACGGATTCCAATATTCTGTCAGTGCTCTGGGCCGACTCTCCAAACCGCGTGAGTTCTCCGACATCGTCATCAAAACGGGCGACGATGGGCGGCTTACGCGCCTTCGGGATGTGGGGCGCATCGAGCTGGGCGCCGCCGACTACGGCACAGCATTTTCCTTTGACGGCCGCCCCAGCGTGGGCCTGGGCATTTTTCAGCGTCCGGGATCAAATTCGATTCAAACAGCGGATTCCGTTTATGCCCGCATGGAGGAACTCAAGAAAAACTTTCCGCCCGGCCTGGCGTATACCATCCCCTACGACACAACCGTCTTTGTCCGCCATAGCATCGAGGACGTCATCGTTACATTATTCGAGGCCATCGGACTCGTCGTCGTTGTTGTCCTGGTATTTCTGCAGAGCTGGAGGGCTTCGCTCATTCCCCTTCTGGCCATTCCGGTCTCTTTGATTGGCACGTTCGCCGTGATGTTTGCCGCCGGATTCTCCATCAATAATCTTTCCCTGTTCGGAATCGTTCTGGCGGTGGGCATTGTTGTCGACGATGCCATTGTTGTTGTCGAAAATATCGAGCGCTGGATCGAAGCGGGACTTACGCCGCGTGAGGCGGCCCATAAGGCGATGGACGAGGTAACGGCCGCCGTCATCGCGATCGCCTTTGGTCTGTCGGCGGTCTTTATCCCGGTCGCGTTCGTCAGCGGAATCAGCGGCCAGTTCTATCGGCAGTTCGCGCTGACCATATCCTTCTCGACGCTGATTTCGGCGTTCAACTCACTGACGCTCAGCCCGGCGCTGGCGGCCCTGCTGCTGAAGCCTCGCCACGCCAGGCAGGACTGGTTCGCCCGATCGCTGGAATCATTGTTGGGCTGGTTTTTTCGTTTCTTCAACCGCAGCCTGGCGGCCGCTACGCGAACATATGCCTCGTCGCTGCGCCGCGTCGTCCGGTTCAGTGCCCTGGCATTGCTGGCATACGCGGGGCTGGTCGGTCTGACCTACCTGGGCTTTCAGAGCGTCCCGACCGGCTTCATTCCGGCGCAGGACACGGGGTATCTGATTGTCAGCCTTCAGATGCCCGACGCGGCCACGATTGATCGCACGGAACGAGTGATGACACGACTTGCCGGCATCGCCCGCACTGTGCCGGGCGTGGGACACACGATTGCGATTTCCGGCCTCTCCGCACTGAACCGAGTCAATCAAACCAACGCGGGCGCGATGTTTCTTCCTTTGAAAGACTTCGACGAGCGGGCAAATCACCCAGAGCAATCAGCGGCGGCGATCGCGGCACGCTTGACGCGGGAATACGGTGAGGTGCAGGAGGGGTTTGCTCTTGTTTTGCAACCGCCCCCCGTGCGCGGCATCGGAAATGCCGGTGGATTCAAGATGCAGGTTGAGGACCGCAGTGGCCGGTCGACGCCGCAGGAATTGCAGGCCGCCATCGATGGACTCGCCTTACAGGCCCGAGCCAACCCGCAGCTTCAAAGTTTGTTTGCAACCTTTCGTGCCAATGTTCCGCAACTGTATGCCAATGTCGATCGAACCAAGGTCAAGATGCAGGACGTGCCTGTCACCGCCGTGTTCGAAGCACTGCAGGTCTACCTGGGCAGCCTGTACGTCAACGACTTCAACTTTCTGGGTCGCACCTATCGCGTGACGGCACAGGCCGATGCGCCGTTTCGCGCCACCGCCGCTGACGTCTCGCAGCTCAAGACGCGCAACCGCGCCGGAGAGATGGTCCCACTCGGCGCGTTGATGGACCTGGAGGATACGACCGGCCCGGACAGGATCAGCCGCTACAATCTTTATCAGTCCGCCGACGTGAACGGCAACGCGGTCCCCGGCGTCAGCAGCGGCCAGGCGATGTCCATCATGGAAGACATGGCGCGAAAGACTCTGCCTCGGGGATATGATTTCGAATGGACGGAACTGGCGTTTCAGGAAAAGCAGTCGGCCAATACGTCGCTTCTGATCTTCCCGCTCTGTGTGCTGTTTGTATGGCTGGTTCACTCGGCCGAGTACGAGAGTTTTGCGCTCTCGACCGCCATCATTCTCATCGTTCCCATGTGTCTCCTGTCGGGGATCGCCGGTGTCTGGTTGCGCGGCATGGACAACAATATTTTCACGCAGATTGGTTTTGTTGTGCTTGCGGGTTTGAGCGCAAAGAACGCCGTTTTGATTGTCGAGTTCGCAAAGCAGCAGGAAGAAAAGGGGCTGGGCAGTTTCGACGCCGCGGTAGAGGCCGCGCGCTTGCGATTGCGCCCCATTCTCATGACCAGCTTTGCATTCATTCTCGGAGTCGTGCCCCTGATTCTTGCGAAGGGCGCAGGGGCGGAGATGAGACAGGCATTGGGAACCGTCGTGTTTTTCGGGATGGTGGGTGTGACATTCTTCGGACTCTTCCTGACGCCGGTCTTCTACCATGTAATCCGGCGCATCACAGGCAATAGGACTCCGTTGAAAACCGCGCACATACGTGATGGATTGGAAAGGGTTTGAAGTCGGATTGGGTTATGGTTTTCCCCTTGCGGGAAGAAAGGAAATTCTTATGAGGTCGTACCAGCATTTCAAGACTTTGGTTTGCGTTGTGGCTGTCGCCGCCGTGACGACCGGCGCGTTTGTGAAAAACGCGGGGAGGAACGATGCCGTCGCCCAGCAGCCCACGGCCAGTGAACTCAAATTGGTGGGCGGCAAGGGATTGTTCGATGCCAATGACGCCGTCATTTTGCTGCTCGACCACCAGACCGGTTTGTTTCAAACGGTCAAAGACATCGGAGTGACAGAACTTCGAACCAACACGGCGGTCCTGGCAAAGTTGGCCACCATGCTCAAGATTCCCATCATCACGACTGCGTCGGTTCCCGATGGCCCCAACGGCCCGCTGATGCCCGAGATTCAGCAATTCGCCCCGCAGGCGATTTACGTGCCGCGTCATGGCGAAATCAATGCGTGGGACAACGAAGATTACGTCAAGGCCGTGAAGGCAACCGGAAAGAAAACGCTGATCATGGCGGGTGTGTGGACCAGCGTCTGCGTTGCATTTCCGGCGCTCGACGCCAAGGCCGAGGGCTACAAGGTCTACGCCGTCATCGACGCCTCCGGTGATCCGAGTGAAATGGCCTCGCGAACAACGGTCGCGCGTCTCGCGCAGGCTGGGGTGATCCCGACGAGTACCAATGCCGTGGCGTGCGAATTCCAACGGACCTGGAGGCGACCCAACGCCGCCGAATTCGGCAAGCTGCTCAGTGAACTCGCGCCTAACTACGCGGCCGTGATCGAGAGTTTTCAGAAGGCCCAGGAACTTCTAAAGGCAGAGAAAAAATAGCCGGGAAATCCCTCTGCGATTCGAATTCGCGGGCATTTCGATAAGGGAATTCAGCGAATGCTTCAGAGACCGCCCCGAAGCGAAGGAGTTGTCGATGAATGACCCATTGACACGGCGGGATGTCTTGAGGGTGGGAGCCGCTGCCGGGGCTGCCCTCGTACTTGGCGGCTGCACGATGACGAGTGAACAACGAATTCAGGGAAATGCAGACCGGGAGGCTGATCTTATCCTCACCAACGGGCGCGTTGCCACCCTGGACGATCAAAATTCCATCGCATCCAGTCTTGTGGTTCGCGACGGGCGTTTTGTTGCCGTGGGTGGGGAGCAGTCCGTGGCGGCGCTTCGAGGTGCCAGGACGCAGGTCATCGATGCCGGCGGACGCACACTGATCCCCGGCCTGAATGATTCGCACCTGCACGTCATTCGCGGCGGTCTCAATTACAACATGGAACTGCGTTGGGACGGCGTTACCTCGCTGGCTGACGCACTGAACATGCTCAAAGAGCACGCTCAGCGAACCGCTCCTCCGCAATGGGTTCGTGTCGTGGGTGGCTGGTCGGAATTGCAATTCAAAGAACGCCGCATGCCGACATTGGCGGAGATCAACACAGTTTCACCAGACGTGCCCGTCTTTGTATTGCATCTGTACGATCGAGCGCTGCTCAACGGGGCCGCCCTTCGCGCCGTTGGCTATACCAGGGACACGCCCGATCCGCCGGGCGGGCTGATCGAGCGCGATTCCCGGGGTAATCCAACTGGCCTCATGGTCGCCAGGCCCAACGCCTTCATCCTGTACAAGACGCTGGCGCTGGGCCCCAGGCTTGGCTTCGAAGACCAGATAAATTCCACCCGCCATTTCATGCGGGAACTCAACCGGCTTGGCCTCACCAGCATCATTGACGCCGGCGGCGGATTTCAGAATTACCCGGAGGACTATCAGGTCATCGAGAAGTTGCATGGAGAAGGCCTGCTCACCACGCGGCTGGCCTACAACTTGTTCACGCAAAATGCCGGTAGGGAACTCGCCGATTTCGACAAGTGGATCGGAATGACGAATCCCGGCAAAGGCGACGATTTCTATCGCGTGAATGGCGCGGGCGAGATGTTGGTGTTCTCCGGGGCCGACTTCGAAGACTTCCTTGAGCCGCGCCCCGACCTGCCATCGGCGATGGAAGAACAATTGACGCAGGTGGTCAGACTCCTCGTGAAGAATCGCTGGCCCTTCCGGCTTCACGCGACGTACGATGAATCAATCACCCGTTTCTTGAACGTCTTCGAGAAGGTCAACCAGGAAATTCCGTTTGACAGACTGCGCTGGTTCTTCGATCACGCAGAGACCATTTCCGATCGAAACATTGATCGCGTGAAGGCGCTGAGCGGCGGAATCGCCATTCAGCATCGCATGGCCTTCCAGGGCGAGTACTTCATCGACCGCTACGGGGCCGACGCAGCCAGCCATGCGCCGCCAGTCCGACGCATGCTGACCGCCGGATTGCCGATCGGCGCAGGCACGGATGCGACACGCGTAGCCAGCTACAATCCGTGGGTCGCCCTCTATTGGCTCGTCACGGGCAAGACGGTGGGCGGTACTTCGCTCTACGCAGATTCCAATCGCCTGGATCGAACCGAAGCGCTTCGCCTCTACACCAAAGGCAGCGCGTGGTTTTCCGGAGAAGAGAAATCCAAGGGCGCCATCGTGCCGGGCCAGCTCGCTGATCTTGCCGTCTTGTCCTCAGACTACTTCGCGGTTCCAGAGGAACAGATCAAGGGCATCGAATCGGTGTTGACCATGGTCGGGGGAAAAGTCGTGTACGGCAAAGGCGAATACGCAAGGCTCGCGCCGCCTCTGCCGCCGGCAAGCCCGGGCTGGTCGCCGGTGCTCAGGTACGGCGGTTACGGTGCACCAGGATATGCCGCGATGGCGAATTCGACCGCGATGGCGAGTGCTTCCTGTCTTTGCAGCGCGCCAAAGTCCCC
This sequence comes from uncultured Phycisphaera sp., assembly GCA_964501365.1. Lineage (GTDB taxonomy): Bacteria > Planctomycetota > Phycisphaerae > UBA1845 > UBA1845 > CAZAMB01. The sequence continues at coordinate 112,068 of CAZCST010000006.1, forward strand.
GAATCGCGCCACGCAATGGTTCGGGCCGGATGCACCACTCTGGGGTGCCCTCGGATGCGATTGCTTCGCGTTTTGACGTAAACCGTAACCGTATCAATGCGCAGCGAGACAGTGGGAGACTGAAAAGATGACTCAGCGGATTTCGGGAATTCATCATGTAACCGCCATCACCTCCGATGGGCAGAAAAACATTGACTTCTACTGCGGCGTGCTCGGACTTCGCCTCGTGAAGGTCACGGTGAACTTCGATGATCCGCAAAGCTATCACCTCTACTACGGTGACGAACAGGGCCGGCCCGGAACGATCATGACCTTCTTCGTGTGGCCCGGCGCGCACCGCGGACGTCAGGGGTCGGCACAGGTGGTCACGACTTCCTTCTCGGTGCCGGGGAAGTCCATGGAGTACTGGAGGACGCGACTCACGAATTCCGCCATCGCCCGTGTCGATTCCGCTACGAGGTTCGGCGATCAGATTCTGGAATTCAACGATCCCGACGGAATGGGTTTGGAGATCGTCGCTCGATCCGAGGCCGACCCGCGCAGCCCGTGGCCGGCCGGCCCCATTCCGGCCGAACATGCCATCCGCGGGTTTCACAGTGTTTCGCTCTCCGAGGAAGGATACGAACGCACGGCGGAACTTCTGACTCGTACCCTTGGTTTCCAGCCCGGCGGCCAGGATGGAAATCGATTTCGCCTCATTGGGGGGTCGCCCAACGGCGGGATCGTGGACTTGTTGTGCGTGCCTGGCGGCGTCCGGGGAACCCTTGGCGCGGGCATCGTCCATCACGTCGCCTTCCGCGCGGCCGATGATGAAGCGCAGCGACATTGGCGACAGCTCCTTGCGAGCGAGCGATACAACGTGACCCCGGTGATCGACCGGACCTATTTTCACTCGATCTACTTCCGCGAGCCCGGCGGCGTGCTATTTGAAATCGCAACCGACAGCCCGGGCTTCACCGTGGATGAATCTCCCGATTCGCTCGGTACTTCGCTGAAACTCCCGCCCCAGTACGAGAAGGCGCGTAGCCGGATCGAAAGTGTTCTTCCGCGCCTTCGTTACCATTAGACTCTTTCTCAAAGCCCCTCTCCTTCTCAGGGAGAGGGTAGGGTGAGGGTAAAAGCGATCAGAAACTCGATGCGATGTCGTCGCAACTTAGTGACGCAACATCGTTTTGAGACGAAGCCTGGGATGGAAAATATGCATGAGCAAAAATTGTCATTCGTTCATCGATTCGTTCCGGGTGTTGGCGGTGCCGCAAGTACGACGCTCCTCCTGCTGCACGGCACCGGCGGCGATGAAAACGACCTGCTCGAACTCGGCGGCAAGCTGCTGCCCGGTGCTACGCTGCTGAGCCCGCGCGGAAAGGTGCTGGAGAACGGCATGCCCCGTTTCTTCCGCAGGCTCGCCGAGGGCGTCTTCGACCTCGACGATCTCCGGCGGCGTACGCACGAACTCGCGGATTTCATCGAAGAGGCGTCATCGGCCTATTCGCTCGACCGCCACGGCATCATCGCCGTTGGCTACTCGAATGGAGCCAACATCGCAGCGAGCACCTTGTTCCTTCGCCCCGATGCGATTTCCTCGGCCGCTTTGTTTCGTCCCATGGTGCCATTTGTGCCCGCCCCAGTGCCGAATCTCTCTGGAAAATCGATATTCGTCGCCGGCGGGCGCCAGGACCCGATCGCTCATGAGTCGCAGACTCTGCGGCTTGTGGAACTCTTTTCGAGCGCCGGCGCTGTCGTCGAAGTGCACCGCCACGAAGGCGGTCATGAACTCGGTAACGATGATGTCCTGGCCGCACGAAACTGGATCACACGACGCAGCGCATTGGATTCCAAAGAGTAGATCGTTTTTTGTTTTGGTGTTGCGAGCCGCGAACTTCAGTTCGCGCGGACGGTCAGGCGATTTTGGCGTTCGTAATGAGCTCGACCACCCATACTTGAGCGATACATATTCCAGTACGGCGCATTTTGTTGTTAACCAATCCTTGGCGCTGTCGCGATGAGTGTGACCTGCTCCGCAGAACTTGATCCCTAAACCCTCTCCCCTAACCCCTGCCTTCCCCCTGCTCCCAATCCCTTACAAATCTCCGCGCGCCCCGCATGTTATGTATGGTGATGGACGCAATTGCCAGATTCCTTGCCCGCGAGCTCCCCGATGAGCCCAACACACAATGGGTAGTACCCAAACACATACCTACCACAACGCAAGAACAGCGTTTTTCCAAACGAACCTGGTTGTCATTCGCACTTGATTTTCTGAAGCACTCTAACGCAAGCACGGAGTATCCCCGAAAACTCACGCCTCGCGAAGGTTCTTCGTCAAAGCCTACCGCTTTACGGCGCGGGCGTATTGAACGGGCAATATCTCAAAGGCCTTCTCCACTCCGAGTTTCACAGCAGCATGGTACGGCCAGTACGGATCGCGCAGCATCTCCCGCGCCAGCATCACCAGATCGGTGTGCTGGTCGCGCACCGCGTCTTCGGCCTGTTGCGCATCGGTGATCATCCAGCCCACGGCAGTCGGCACGCCCGATTCGCGGCGGATGCGGCTTGCGACGGGGATCATGAATCCCGGCCCCCACGGAACGTGCGAAATGTCCGGCGTGTTGAATCCGTGGCTCACGTCCAGCAGATCGAGGCCGTCAGCCTTCAACCGTCGCACGAGTTCGACCGACTCTTCCACGGTCACGCCGCCGTCGAGCCAGTCGGTCACCGAAAGCCGCGCCGTCAGCGGAAATCGCTCCGGCCAGACCTTGCGGACGGCCGTCAGCGTCTCCAGAAGAAACCGAATCCGATTCTCGAAGCTGCCCCCGTAGTTGTCCGACCTGCGGTTGGAAAGCGGAGAGTAGAACTCGTGGGCGAGATATCCGTGTGCGAAATGAAGCTCCAGCCACTCGAACCCCGCCGCCAGGGCTCGTCTGGCCGCTGCGACGAATTGGTCGCGTACACGGGTGATGTCTTTTACGCTCATCTCCTGCGGAACTCTCGTCAGATTTCCTCCAAAGGCGATCGCGGACGGGGCAATGATGTCCCAGCCGCCCTTGCCGGTTTCGATGTGGTTGTCGCCTTCCCACGGCTTGCGGGCACTGGCCTTGCGTCCGGCGTGCGCAAGCTGGATACCCGGGACAGCGCCATGCTGTTTGAGAAAGCGGACAATGCGGGCAAACGGCTCGACATGATCATCGAGATAGATGCCGCTGTCGGCTGGACTGATTCGTCCCTCCGGCGACACGGCCGTGGCCTCGACGATCACCAGCCCCGCACCGCCGACGGCCCGGGAGCCGAGATGAACAAAGTGCCAGTCATTGGGGAACCCGTTGTCCGACGAGTACTGGCACATCGGCGAGACGGCGATGCGGTTCCGCAGCACGACGTCCTTCAGCTGAAACTCTTGAAACAAACTCGTCATCACTGTTTCCTTTTGTCAGTTTGCATCAGTCATGCAAAAGATCAAGCCACGGAAGGGCCGGCGGGACGCGGGGCAGGTCGATGGAGGCCGCAACGGCCGGCGGCGAGACGGGTTGGAATCGCATGTTGGAATCAACCGCGAAAAAACGGTAACGAGCGTCGTCGGGCGGCTCATTAAGACGAACGCGGATGCGCCGCAGAGCGTTGTCATGAGAATCGAGAGCCTCAACCGTGAAGAGCGCGGTGTGCCACACCGTTCCGACGCGCGGTGCGTCGGTGGTGTCGAGGAACACGACTTCGATGAGGTTGGTGAAGAAAGGCTCATCCAGCGTTTCGAAATCGAAGGTGCGTTCGTCGACGCGGGTCCAGCGGATGGCACGCCCCCCGAGTTGGATGGGCCAGGCGCGAAAGTTCGACTCGTGTCGTTCAATGGCGAGCGTGGAGTAGGCCATCGCTGTGACCAGGTCATTGGGTCCCTGAAGAAAAAACAATTCACGTGATCCCACACTGGCGTCGGGCAGGTCCAACTTCACCAATGCGGCGCGCCCATGACGGGCGACCCGGCTCAGGAGCGCTCCGGAAAGCATGAGAGTGATGGGCGAGACGATGAGCGCGCCAACGACTACCGCCCGGCGCAGATATAGGGTGAATCGCTCAGTTGCGGGGGATGTCAGCAGGATGCCAAGGAGGGCGGCCGCGCCCACCGCGGGGACGAACAGCAATCGGTCGGACGCTGGTGGCGTCCCTTGCGGCAGAATCGTCACCACGATCCAAAGCACCCAAAGGAGTGAAGTGGGTGCAAGTCGAACCCGTCGCCACACCGCGGTGCAAAGGAGCACAGCGGGTACGGCACAGACCAGTCCGGTGGGGGTGGCGAGATGTGGGGCGAGGGAGAAGGCGTCTATCGGCGCGACTCCCAGGAAGCTGAACGGTGCGAGCGCGATGAGAACGAGAAGCCGACGGCCAAACGCCATCGGTTCCGTCCAGGGCATGGGATAAAAAGCCGTGGTGGTTCCCAGTCCGGCGACGACATAGGCCGTCAAATAGGCTGCGATCACGAAAAAGCAGCCCAGTGCCGTGAGCTTCGTGATCCGGCTGGGCGCATGGCCGGCGGGCCGGTCGTGGAACCAGTAAAGGAAAGCGGGGATGAGAACCATGGCGCCGATTCCAGACTCTTTCGAGAACAGAGCGCAAATCCCCAGCGCGATCGCGAAGGGAAGTAGACCATTGCGTCCCGACTGAGCGGCGCGGATCGTGAGCAGGAGCGATGCCACAAGAAACGTGCATTCGAGAAGAGTGTTGCGGTTGGCCGGCCAGCCGACGGGAAGCAAGGCGCTGTCGCCGCAGACGAAGATGAGCAGCGCAATGATGGATGTGTGGTCGCCAAGACCCGCAGAGCGGAACAAGCTGAACAACAAGACTACCAAAACGCCCAGGATGGCCAGACTCGTGAGGTGGTATCCGGTAGCCCATCCGCCGTAGATTACGTGATCCAGCCAAAGCGACATGCTGCTAAGCGGACGGAAGAATCGCGCCTTCCACCGGGCCGGCGTCCACCAGGGGTAAGCACCCGATTGGTAAACAACCTTCCCCGGTGGTGGTGACGTTCCGAAGTCATAAAGGCTCCACGGTTTCATCGGGGCCTCTGGCGCCAGACCACGAAGCGCGACCTGCTGTCCATAGTCATCGGCGAAGAACCCCATTCGCAACGTGGGCAGGTGCAAGGCCCAGGCGAGCAGCACGATCGCGGGGAGGTGCCAGGGTTGAAGGGAATACGGGCGCGATGAATTCACCTGCCTATCTGATTCGCGTTGTGGCAATCGGTCAAGGAGGGCTCCGCGATGAAAAACGGTTCGAAGTTGGCGTTTCACTACCTTGCCCAGCTTGGGGATTTTCGGCGGAATTCTGAGGGACGACTGCGAGTGGCGACATTGACAGAATTCCGCATGATCCGTTGTTTGGCGCCAGGGAAGTTTGAAGTTTTCAGGTACTCTGGTTAAGAAAGGCATCGATGTGCGGCCGCTACACTCTCACGGTTCAGGAACAGGACCTGATCGCTGAATTTGACCTCATCGCCGGCGACATCGGAGATTACGCGGTTCGATACAATATCGCTCCGACTCAAAATGCCCCGGTCGTCCGAGTCATCGAAAGCCGGCGTCGTGTTGATCCGCTCCGGTGGGGTTTAATTCCTCATTGGGCCAAGGACATCAAAATCGGCAATCGGATGATCAACGCTCGTTCTGAAGAGGCGGAGAGCAAGCCAGCGTTTCGCAATGCATTGCGGATGCGGCGATGCCTTGTGCCATGCACCGGATTCTTTGAATGGAAGGTGCTCGACGATGGAAACTCGACCAGGCCCGGAAAGCAGCCATACTACATTCGCCGCGCCGACGAGCGAGTGTTCGCCCTGGCTGGCATGTGGGAACGATGGCACGCTCCGAATGGTTCGACGGTGGAGTCGTACACCATTTTGACAACCGCCCCGAATGATTTGCTGAGTACGCTTCATGATCGTATGCCGGTAATCATCAGCCCCGACGAATACGCACTCTGGCTCGATCCCAACATGCAGGACGCGATTCGGTTGCGTTCTCTTTTTTCGCCCTTTCCGGCCAGGGATTTCGTGGCGAAGCCCGTGAGCACGAAAGTGAACTCGCCTGCCAACGATTCGCCCGAATGCATTCACGAAGTCGATTAATCGATCGGTGCCGCGCGGTACAATACAATCCCCCACGAAACCATCGTTGGAGGTTGAAGTGTGATGGAGAAATCCCATTTCATCGTGCTGGACGACTTCGAGCAGGCGGCGCGAAACATTCTGCCTGCCGCCGCCTGGGAGTACTTATCCGGAGGCGCCGGGGATGAGATCACACTCCGCTGGAACCGCGAGGCTTTTGATCGAATTGCGCTTCGTCCCCGCGTTCTTGTTGATGTGTCACGCATTGACCTGCGGCTCAATCTCCTGGGCTGCGAACTTCAGAGCCCAATCCTTCTTGCGCCCACGGGCTACCACCGCCTGTTTCATCGTCTGGGCGAATTGGAGACTGTTCGCGGGGCGTCGACCCAACATACACTCCTTGTGGTGAGTTCTTTTGCGACAACACTACTGGAAGACCTTGCGGCCGCTGCGAACACACCGCTCTGGTTCCAATTGTATGTTCAACCGGATCGGGGATTCACGAAGGAACTCGTACAACGAGTTGAACAAAGCGGTTTCCGGGCCCTGATGCTGACGGTTGACACGCCGGTCCTTGGCGTTCGTGTGCGCGAGCTTCGTAGCAAGTTCGCGCTGCCCCCAGGGATCGAACGCATCAATTTGAGGGCCCTTGGCTCCGCCGCGAGCAGCGCCGCACATCGCCCGGACGAAATGAACATTTACAGCCCCGTTCTTGATGCCTCGCTGACTTGGAAGGACATTGACTGGCTTCGATCGATCACCAGACTCCCCATCGTTTTGAAGGGGATCCTTTGTCCCGAAGATGCCGCACAGGCCGCGGCCGCCAACGTGGATGCCATCGTCGTTTCCAACCACGGAGCGCGCAATCTGGATACCGCGCCGGCCTCGATTGTGGCGTTGCCGCAAGTCATCGATGCCGTGGCCCAAAGAATACCGGTTCTGTTCGATGGCGGCATTCGTCGCGGGACGGATGTCCTGAAGGCTTTGGCGCTTGGGGCGCGGGCGGTCTTGATCGGACGACCCTATATTTACGGCCTGGCGGTTGCAGGGGCTGAGGGTGTCGCTCAAGTCATCCGACAGCTGCGGACCGAGTTGGAAATGGCCATGGCGCTCACCGGAAATACAAGCCTGCAAAAGATTGATCGATCAACCCTTTGGGAGGCAACCAGCCTGGGATGACCTGACCTGGAGCGGGTTCAGTTTTTCTGTTGTGCGGGGCGGCCAAAGAAGTTCCCGAATCCGCGCGAACTGAAGTTCGCGGCTCGCAAGACGAAAACTGCGGTCGTTCCAGTGCTTCGTCTCAACTATTTTGATGGCCTCCGCATTTGCTCCAAAACAGCATGGCCGCGCTTCGCCCGACCTTGCCACTCACGATCCGAAAATTCCATTGGACCAAGTCAGTAGGTTTCCATGCGCCTTCCCTATTGATGTAGCCGGCTGTTGCAAGGCCCGGCTCCGCAGGCGCCCGCGAAATCCAGGTTCCTTCCGAGCTCACGTTCTCCGTCACGGACAATACAGGTTGCACGGACCGATGTTTCCGCCACTGTTGCAATCCGCAGCCGTGGTGCAAGCCGCGGTCCCGGCTCCGCTGCACTTACCCATCTTCGCCGGATAGGCCTTGCCCTTGAACGCATCGACGCACGCCGCGATGTGGGTGAAGCCCACGTTCACGCTCATGGTCGCATCGTTGATATTGCCGAACGCATCGTTCGGAGAAATCAACGTCCGGGCCTTGATCGGCGCACCAAGCACATCCTTGAACTTGTCGATGAGCCCGGCGACGTCCGTGAAGTTAGGCTGAACGGTCGTGGACGGCGGGTTAAACGGATTCATGACATCGCCCCAGCGGGTGGTGGCGATCGCAAGCTGACCCGAAACACTGGGACCGCCCGAGACGCAGGCAGCAGAGCCTTCGACGCCGTTGCACGAAGCGGCCAGGTTCTCCACATGATACAACGAACTCGGCACGATCGCCGAACCTCGTACGTGCAGTAACCCCTCCGTAGTCCAATCGTGGTAGAACGGAGTGCATCGCGTAACCGCCGACTTGAATGGAGTCCCGCTGGCGCTGGACTCGACCCACGTCTGCGGGGGACCGACATACACCGATTGCCCCTCGAACGCAGTGTAGGCAACCGTCGGATCGCCCGTATACGGCGGGGAAACGTGGTGCAGCGACGTCAGCTTCACGCGAAGTGCAGTACCACCCGGTCCGCCCGGAACCGAGAAGGAAATAAACCGCACCTTGTTGATTCCACTCGGATCAGCCACCGGAGAGGGCGGCGCTCCGCCCTCGCAGTCATCGGGTATTCCGTTGTTATTACTATCCGTCTGCGTTCCGCAAATGATCTCACAAGCGTCCGCACAGGCGTCAAAATCGCAATCCGGCTGGCACTCGTCGGGGATCAAGTTTCCATCGCAATCGGCGCTGAAACCGCCGGCCACGTCGCACATGTCCAACCTGCCGTTGCCGTTGCAATCGGTCCCGCCGGAGGGGCAGGCCGGATTGGCGGCGCTGGGTGAACACGGATTGCAGGGATCTGATCCCATGGCCATTTCAGCGCCGTCGAGAACGCCGTCGCCGTCCGTGTCCGGATTGGCGGGATCGGTGCCCGTGTTGCACGCATCGCGCGGGCCGCAGCACGTGCCTGTCTCGAAATCGTCGGCAATTCCGTCATTGTCGCTATCTGCGCACTTCGAGTGAATTCCCTTGAATATACCCGTGCACTGCGCTTCGGTGACATCGGAGCATGAGCCATCGCTGGGATTGCAGCAGGCCCCGGGGCATCCGGAACAATCAGCCGGCGCCGTGCAATGAAGCGAACTGCCCAGGAACTGATGGCATCGCGGCGGCGTGCAGCACTGCGGATATTGTTCGGTGGGGTTACGGCCAACGAATTCCTCGACGCCGGGCACGAAGTTGATTCCGCACGCGTGCGCAGTGCTTTCGTTGTAGAGATGTTGCACCCAGGCAAACGGTTCCTCCGACGGCAGATTCTCCGGCGGGAATCCGGCCAGGCCCGTGTCAAACACATAGGTGACAGCCGGCGGATTGATTCGCGTAAACGTGAACTTTGCCTGCACCGGGAATTGGGAGGTGAATGTCCCACCGTTGGCGTGAGTCTTGGTCAGCGTCATCATGCCGGCGCACGGCGGCGGCAGTACCTGCGATAGTGTGACTTCGACATTCCAAAGTTCCGCCGGCTTGCAGCAATCCTGCACTGCGATCGGCGCGCAACTTCGAAGATTCAGCGAAACCAGTTCAATGGGAACTGATGTCGTTGTCGGCAGTGATGTATCAAACAGAACATCGCCGCATCGCCGCACCGACGTGTCCGTGTCGCCGCCAGTGGCGCCCTCCAGTTTCACGATGTCCGAGAATCCCAACGTGTTGTCATCCGGCTCCACATTGAAAAAGCCAAGCGGCATGGGCGTGGCGTGGAAATCATATTGCGTTCGACCGCAGGTGGTGGCCCAGCAATCTTCGCCTGCCGGAATGAGCCGCGGCCCCACGGGCGGGCCAACCGTGTGCGTTACACCGCCGCCCTGGCTCTGGCCCACAGCCTGCACAACGATTTGCGTAGGCGGCTGACCGGGAACCTGCTCCATGACGCCCGGCACGAAATTGCCATCCGAAGGGGCGTAGATCACGCCGTCGAGATGCGGCGCGAGGTCCACAACGTAGGGAACGCCATGAAATTCGATTTGAATCGGTGGATTTCCCAGAAGTCCGGCATCAAGGACTCGCACCTGGGAAGGATCATCCACTCGAGTGAAAATGAATCGTGGACGTACGGGGATCGTCGCGTCAAACGTTCCTCCGTTGGGCCCGGTCGTCGTCTTGTTGAGCACGCCGGGATTCTGCGCCGTCGTTGAGAGTTGGACTTGAACGCTCCAAAGCGAAGTTCCTTGGATGCCGTTCACGGAAATCGGGGCGACCGAGGTAAGGTTGAGCGACACAATCTCAATCGGAACGGAATCATTGATCAAGGAATGGTCAAGTGCTCTTGTGCGCTGAATGAGCGTATCTTGCGAATCCTGCGCAGCTCCCTCGAGTTGGACAAATCCAAAGAAGGGCTGGGAGCCGGGGTAGAAGAAGTCAGCTGGAATGGGAGGAACGTCCGGCGCGCCAAAATTAACATTCGTTGGATTGGCCGTCCGGTGTGGATCAGGCGGTGGTGGCGGAGGAGGAGGCGGTTCCACGGCGTGCGTTACCCCGCCGCCGGAACTATTGCCCTGGGCGATAACAATCACCTGGGACAAAGGATCACCGGGATTCTGCTCGCTGACTCCAGGCACAAAATTGCCATCGTTCGGCGCGGATATGACACTTTGAAGGTGCGGTGCGAGATTTACAACATATGGGACACTATTGAGATTGATGATGACCGGCGGCATCCCTTGCAGTCCCGTGTCCAGGACTGCTACTTGGGTTGGATTCTCCACCTGGGTGAATATGAACAGCGGTTGCACGGGGAATGTGGCATCAAACGTCCCCCCATTGGGGCCGTTGGACGTCTTGCTCAGTGAGCCGGCGCTTTCGGGCGTGGCAGAGAGTTGGACTTGCACATTCCATTGCGTGGGTCCCTGGCTGCCAAAGACTGAGATGGGATTGATGGACCGAAGATCGAGAGCAACGATTTCGATCGGCACAGTTTCTGTAGGTTGCGACGGGTCCAATGCTCTTGAGCGCTGGACCAATGTGTCTCTCGAATCCGCGGTATTTCCCGTGAGTTGAACAGACCCGAAAAATGGCTGAGAACCGGGATAGAAGAAATCGGACGGAAGTGCCGGTATGTCGGACGATCCAAAAAAGGCGAAAGTGGGGCTGGTTGTACTATGCGGATCGGGTGGGGGCGGCGGGGGCGGTGGTTCCACGCGATGGATGACTCCGCCTCCCGAACTATTGCCCGTCGCAGTCACCACCACTTGCGATGATGGATTGCCCGGCGCCTGCTCGAAAACTCCAGGGACGAAGTTGCCGTTCGAAGGTGCGACGATTTGCGACTGGATTTCACTGCCCAACGTGACCACCCATGGAACATTGCTAAATTGAATTTGGATTGGCAGATTCCCTGAAATCCCATAATCGAGAACTCGAATGTCGCCGGGGTTGTTCACGTTGGTGAACGTGAATTTGGGGCTCACCGGCAGGGTGCAGCCATAGGTCCCACCATTTGGCTGTTGAATGGTCGCTCCCATGCTGCCCAGAGGCGACGGGATTTGCGAGAGTGCGACCTCTACGTTCCACGTCGTGACCTGCGGGCCGTTTACTGTGATTGGATTTGTCGAAACAAGGTCGAGCGATACGATTTCGATGGGAATATTGTCGCAAGGCCGGGGAAATCCCGAACCCGGACAATTCATGGGTGAAGAGCGCTGAATCAGAACGGAAATCGCCGCGTTGTCGGAATTGTGTCGGCCACCCTTCAATTGGACGAGGCCGCTAAATGGCAGCGATCCAGGTCCAAAGAAGCCCGACGGGATGACTGGCACATCGCTGGAGCCAAACAAGACCCGCGTAGGAAGAATGGTTTCCAGAGGATCGGGCAGCGGTGGGGGCGTGGGAACGAGCGCATCGGGAGCAAACGTCCCTGTGCAGGGTGGTTCAACGCCCCCCTGGTAATCCACAGCCACGTTACCCGGCAAAACGGTTGGCGGATACGGAGACGTGAACGCGACGATCGACCCTGTCATTCCCATCGCCAGCCCGCCCGCGCCGGTGAAGTCCATGGTGGCGACGTTTGTTCCGCTGTTGTATGACCAAGCAGTGGGGATGCCCGGGATGCCTGTCGCCGCCTCCGGACCCATGTAAGGAACCAGCACATCATAGTTGTACCCGTTCGGGGGATCGCGCAGGGGAACCTGGATGTCGTCCAGATCGAAACCAGGATCGGGAAAATGTCGAAACGAGTTGTTGAGCACCTGGAAATTGTACGCTCCGCTGCCGACACCCAGGTTGATTCGAGCCTGCAGGACTGTCGTGTTGTTGGTCGCGTTTGGAAACATTTGGTAGAAATATCCGTATTGGCCGGCGGGGATTGGATATCCAAGATAATTGTCTCCGGCCGGTCCTCCCGACAGAACGTGATACGCAATTGGGTCATTGCATTTCCCCGTCCACACGGTTTTGCCTGCGGCGTTTTGATAGTCAAAGGAAATGAAGCGGTAATTGGCCGTACCATCGGGATTGGTGAACGTGAAGTTCGCCTGACCTCCTGGTGGGATGTTGAGACCGGTCACTTCCCATGTGCCAGTCGATCCAGCGGCAGGCCCCTTGACGACGGCTCCCGCCGGCGCGGCAATGGTCATGTTTCCGTTGTTCTTTGCGATTTTTGCAGAAGTACAATTGGCCCCCGAGGTTGCCTTGTTCTTAATCGTGCCCACCTTCACCTCTGCGTTCGCAGAACGAACCAGCACGAAACAAGCGCAAACCATCATCAATAGAATTGGTCTTGCCGACCCAAAGACCCACGAATCGCACTTTGACCTGAGTCCTTCAGGGCCTGCTACAGACGATGACAATGGAAGACAAACGCGCTCGGAGAGGAATGAGTGGCACATGTCGCTTCTCCAAAAATAGCTTGATTGACGAAAGATGTGAAAGAAAGAATACCCTTCCATTGCCAATTTTCAAGAAAATTCTGCATCAATATTTAAAATAAATTGAACAGAGTGGGGGTAATCTCTTAGTTAATCTGGGGGCACAGTTGTTTGTCTAAAGCTTGTTTTGCGCATTGATGGGTCACCTGCATAAGCTTTTTGATCCTCAAACATACAAATGCCACCCGGTTTGGGCTTGGAGGATGGCAAGTATCGCGGAAAGACTATGGCCTGCGTTGCCAGTGATATTTCGGTTGATATGTGGAAAATTCGTGCCGAACGACCGGGTCACTACCATCAAACGTAGCGCTGACCGAAAGCACTGCGTTGTTAAAGAGATTCCATTGAAAATCAGTCTGCTCCAAAGTGGCGAATGGCCCGAATCGAATCAGTGCTTTTACGCGTCCCGTGAGCAGGCTTACGCGTTGGTTTTCGACGGGCGAATCGCGGTTCCGGGCTTCAAGCGGAAGAAATGTGATTCCCAAGATATCACCAGAGTACTTGCGTCCCTGGCTCTCCACCGAAAGTGCGTCGGCCAATAATGACCTGATTTCGCTCGTGGCCGATTTTTGTTCGTCGGGAGTGAGAGACCCCTCATCGTGGTCAGCTTGAACAAGCCATGTCTGAAGTAGCGTCAGTGGAATCGTTATCTGAGCTTCGATGGTCTCCGTGCCGACATGAATGTCCGCACAGATTTGTTTCAGGCTCGCCGCGCCTTCGCCAGAGCAGGAGTCTCCCTGCGTAGCGCTGGGCGCAAGGCTGGCGCGTTCGTCCCTCCACAACAACTCAACCGTTTCAGCATTGCCACGGCTTGTAAGACGCAGCACACGGCCTCCTTCATCCTGGCCGCCGTGCACACTGAGGAGGGTTTGCCAAAAGACGCTCGGACAGTCGTTACCCATCAACAGTTGAAACGTCAGAAAGCGCGGCGCCCGTGGATAGGAGAATGTTGTGGTGTATTTGGCACGGAGCGATCGTAACGTTCCCAGGGTAATCAGAGTATCGGCTGGCGGTTCGAAATGGACGCCGAATGGCTCGCTGGGCAACGGGATGCCGGCCGAGTCACGAATCATGAAGATCCGATGGAGTGCCAGGGCGTGGCGCTCGACGATGTCCGCAAGTGCCCGCGTGGGAATGAAGCCATTGGAATCCGGGCCAACACCATACCAGTGAACAAGATCCTCAAACGCAACGTCCAACTCCACAGACGCACGGCATTCCTCAACCACCACTTCGCCCTGGGTAACCAGCAAGGTATGACCCAGCGCCACCTGCGACGTCAGGGTGACAATGAAACTGGCGAGAACAATAAACCATCGCACAAGCCGGAATGAGGAAATACAAGTCGCCCTAATTGGCAGCATGCACGTCAATTTCCGTGAAAAATGTCCCCTGGCCGCCAGGAATGACATATAGCAGATAGCGGAAGGGACCCATGTACGTCTGTCCATTCGCGGGTTCGATCGAGGAGCCGTGCACCCCGCCTTTTCCGAGTTCACGAGTGTCCACCACGGCCAGTAATGCCCATCCGTTTTGATCGCCATGATGAAATCCCGGTGGGGGCATTTCGGGGGCATTCGATCCCCAAACGGAGAAGAACTGCGGCGCCCGCTCGGCCTGATGGTGCGAGTAGGTGTTGATTCGCGCTATGCGGGTTTCTTTCTGCAGATCCGCAAATACACGGCCTTCTCCATCGAACCACACGCACCGGGATATGTCATCGTCATTTTGAGAATCAAGCCCATCATTGAGGCGAGGAAGCGAATCGCCCTGGGCGCCCGCCCGGCGGTGCGGGCGGTACTCGCCATCCCCATCAAAGTAGCGAAAAACCACGCCGTGACCGGAGGCCTGATCGGCATAGTCGGTCGCTGACGGCGCTCCCATGCGAAGATCTTGGGCGCGCGGGCGGCGATCCAACACTACAGTGGCCAGTTGATTGAAACCCTCATGTACCGGGGTCTGGGGAAGGGGATATACATGCCGAAATTCGATCGGTTGGCGCCCTGCGAAATCATCGTACAAGGGAGCGGCGGGTCGCACGGAGTCATTTGAGTTGTTCGCCACCGAGACGGCCAGCACCTTGATGCGCGGGTCGTCGGGTAGTCGCAAAACACGGTCGCCCTTGGTCAGTGCGAACGGGTAGCGAAACAGATAGCTGAATCGATAGGCCTCGTTGCCCTTTCGAGGGTCGTGACGATGCGTACAGAACCACGCAATGGGGTCGCGCTTGATGTAACCCTCATTGATGCCGACGACCCTGCCTTCGCCCTTGTAATCAACTTCTTCGAAGGGCCGGTCCCAAATCCGATCGTCCCATTGGCCTATGAACCCCGTCCAGGATTGTACGCTCCACGGCATCGATCGGCCGCCAACGTTGAGGTACGAGTGCACATCATCATCCGCAGCGGCAAGTACATAAACGCGATCAAAAATTCCTTCGGGAAGCTCAATGGTCTGCCCCTGGCAGGAAACAGCGTTCCGGTCGCCATCGCGGGTTGAACCAAGGGTGAACTCGATTCCTCCGCTTGCAATCGTTGAAGGCAACATTTCGGCGGGTACGCTTCGCCCTCGTGAATCAAATGCACCGTCAGCTCGATTGCCATCGCTTGACGTCACGTCAGAGTCAAACGGAATGTTCACTGCCTTGTATTGCGGCGGGAGCAGGAGATGCGGCGGGGCGGCCAGCTTGATCGCGAAACTCTTTGGACTGAAAGGGGTCATCGAGACAAGCAGTTTACCTCCTCGAATTTCCGCCGGCCCGATTGTGCGCTCCTGGCCGTCTACCTCTTCGGCTTCGGCAATGCCGGCGGCAAAGGCAATCACTGCGTCTTTGACGTCGCGCCCCCAGAGTTCCTGCAAACGAACGATGATGCGATCAGAATGCTCGGCCCGCTTCAAGGCGCGCACGTCGATTTGCGGTGTATCGATGCTTAACAATGAAATTGATTTGACGTCCGGAGGGCCGCCTTGTTGGGATTCTGCCTGCCAGACGCGAAGTGGCTGATTCAACCGCCGACCCTGCCATTCGCTGCGGCCCTCGCGCCAGTCGCCGCGATGCCCGTACAGAGCATAGGTCATGTCATGCCGGCCCCAATCCTGGCTGTGCTGATCCATATAGCCGTAGCGCACGCCGGGCGTATACAAGAGCGTGAGTCGAAGTTCACTATCTGAGGGCTTATCTGATCCAAACTTGCAATCCTCCAACACGGAAACGCCATACTCGCCGGACGCGTCGGTCAGATCGAACCACTCGTGGCTGGGAACTTCGTACTTGGTCGGCTCATTGTTGCCGCGCGCGATCGTGCCCATTCCCCAGTTGTACACCGCCTTGGGATTCGAAACAGTGAGTGGAAAGGAAGCCTTCAGGGCACACTCAGCGGACTGCCAGTCAATCGTTGAAGCGAACTCGATCCGATTTCCAGGGTCGCCGCGTGAAAGCCGGACGCGCTGCAAAAAGACGGAATCGCGCCCGTTGCGTTCGACCTCGATGGCCACGCGAACCGGTCCTTTTTCCACAACGCGGATTCGGGCCGGTCCGGTTACAGCGTCGATGGGTGGTTTCTGGCGATCAGCCCAGTCCATGTTCCAGGCGGGCCAGTTTTGCGGCTTTTCATGCGTGAAGACGAGGCGCGCGGGTGCGGCGAGCAATTCCCGATTTTCGACCTTGTCAAAGACGCTTGATACATCGCCAACCTCGTTGAGGGTCACGCGGTATCGCTCGTTTTCCAGCTTGCGTTCAGTGGCCTGCATTTGCGGATCGGGCCCGGCCGGCGCCTGCGCCGGTCGAATGTCGTATACGCTCCACGAAACGGGGGGCGTTTTCGCAAGGAAGAGAATGTGCAGATCGTGTTCTCGCGCTTCAAGAATTTGAGTCGGCACGGCCTTCCCGCCCGGATCGTACGCTTCGACCACGCGCGGCGGTGATCCCTCGAAGTGAACCGTAGCCTCGACCACATCCTCCCGCTCGATGGCGAGTGGATTGTAGACAATCAGCGGCACGCCGCGGCCGCGCGTATCCATCGCTCGAGCGATCGCACCCATTGAATCCGTGAGCACGGAAGCGAATCCATTCAGGGCGACGACTTCATCGTTCCATGAAAAAGTGTAGGCACGCGGAATGCTCGTGCCCGGCAGGATGTCGTGCATTTGATTGGCCAGCAGCCGCACCCAGGACCGATTGATCGCCTCGCGGGGGTAGGGGGCGCCGCCAAGCCACGAAGACCCGACCGCTGCCCGCTCCGCGGCATCCGCAAGAATCTCATTCTTGCGATTCCACCGCTTCATGTAGGCCTCAGAAGTCAGCGTGCCCGCGGAGTGCTCAGTCAGCAGCAAATCGCCCTTGTATCGCGGCAGCTTCGTCTTCAGCTCGGGCGTGATGTCCTTGTACATCTGGTCGGACGAGGCGAGCGCGACTTTGATTTTGCTGTCGGGCTGCCCGATACTCGCCAGGTAATTTTGCACGTCGGCTTCGAGTGGTGCGCCTCCCTGATCCCCCACTCCATAATAGTGATAGTCGGCCCAAACCCCGTATTTGCGACCGTTTTCGAGCACGCGATCAACCCATTCGGCATTGAGGTCCACGCGGCCTTGGATCGCGCTGGAATACGAGCCTGGGTCGAATGCAGCGATCACCGACTTGCCATCGGGCCCTTCCCACACGCCGATCTTGAAGGGGATGCCCACCGCCGACCCCCAGGTGAGCTTCTGCGTGGAGAAACCCTTCAGGCCGCAATGCGCCCAGATGGAGGGCAGTGACGCAGGAAATCCGAAGCAGTCGGGCAACATGTAGTCCTGGCTTTCCTTGCCGAACTCCCTCCGGAAAAAATCGTTTCCATAAAGAACGTGCCGGATGATTGCCTCCGCGGACGGGACATTGACGTCCCCTTCGTCTACCGATGATCCGGAGACGAACCAGCGCCCGTCTGCAATGTGTTTCTTCAGCTGTTGGTATTTTTCAGGGTAATATTCCTTCATCATTTCGTAGCGGACGGAGCCCGTGAAATTGAAGGTGTATCCGGGGAATTTCTCAAATCTGGAGAAGTTTTGATCCAGCGTATCGCGGACAAACTTGTCGATGGTGGTGCAAAAGTCCCATCGCCATTGGGTGTCGAGGTGCGCGTAGCCGACACAATAGAGTACCTTGTCTTTCGACAGGTCGTACATCGGCTCTTCGGAAAAGCCGGGAGAGACGATCGTGACCATCGCTACTGCTGTCGGCAGAATGAATCTTGAAAATTGCGCCATTTGCTTCGTACTCCATGCTTCCCCAGGAGGCGCCCTTCATCGCGTTTCCAGACGCCGCAGTGCCGCATCCAGCAGACTTGCCGCCAGAATCACAACGCCGAGTACAACTTTCTGCCAGAAATGCTCCACGTGCAAGAGATTGAGGCTGTTGTTGAGCACGCCGATAATGAAGGCGCCAATGAGCGTTCCGGTGATTGTCCCGCGCCCCCCAAACAGGCTCGTTCCACCAACAACCACTGAGGCGATGACGTTTAGCTCCCACATCTCTCCGACTTTCGGATCGCCCGCCATGAGCTTTGCGTCCTGCATCACACCAACGAGCCCGCAAAGCAAACCGGTCAGCACGTACACGCTCATTTTCGTGAGTCGAACAGGAATCCCTGCCAGAAAAGCCGCCTGCTCGTTGCTGCCGATGGCAACAACGCTGCGGCCAAAGACGGTGCCTTTGAGCAAGACCAGGAACAGACCGTATGCAAAGAACAACATCAGCACAGGTGTGGGCAGCAAGCGCCCCAGGACCGATTCAAAGACAAATCCGCGGCCCCACCAAATCAAGCCATCGGGCAGCTTGTACACCGGCTGGCCGCTGCAAGAGATGAATGCAAGCCCCCGGGCGATAAGCATGCATGCGAGGGTGACGATGAACGGTGGAATCGAAAAACGTGCAATGATGGTTCCTGAGGCCGCGCCGGCCGCCGCCCCCAGCGCAATGCCGGAGAGAAAGCCAGCCCCGATCCGCAGGGCAGGCGACGCATCCGCCATCCCCTGCATCACCACCGCAGCGACCACACCGGTAAGGGCCACCAGCGATCCCACCGAGAGGTCGATTCCGCCGGTGACAATCACGAGCGTCATCCCGAACGCGATCATGCCCTCGAATGAAACCTGGCGCATGACATTCACAAGATTATCGATGGAAGCAAAGCGCCCGTCGGTGAATACGGTGACAGCTGCAACCAGCAGCACCAGAATCAGCGGCATGCGGAAATGGATCAGCCCACGTAACCAGGCCGATTGCGATCGATGGTTCACGTGACGGCAAGCCTCATGATCTGTTCTTGCGTCGCCTCACCGGCGTGGTTGTCGAGTATGCCCACAAGGCGACCTTGCCGCATCACGCCGATTCGGTCAGCCACGCCGATGGCTTCCGGTAGCTCGGAGGTGATCAGGATCAGTGCTGCGCCGGCCGCCGCCATACGGTTGATGAGCGCGTAGAGCTCCGCCTTTGCCCCGACGTCGATTCCTCGTGTCGGCTCGTCGAGGATGATGACACGGTAGTGGCCCCGAAGCCAGCGAGCGATCATTACTTTTTGTTGATTTCCCCCGCTCAGGCTGGCTGCCGCGACGCCGGGATGGCCTGCCGCAATTCCGTATTCCAGGATCATCTTTTCAGCCAGGCGCCGCTCCGTTCGAGGGCGCAAGAACCCCAATGTGGAAACCTCGTGCAGATGGGCAAGGGAAATGTTTTCCTGAAGAGATCGGTCGAGCAGGAGGCCTGCCGCCTTTCGATCCTCAGGGAGGAATGCGATTCCTGCGCGTTTCGCCAATTTGGGGGAGCGAAAAGGTCCGCGCGCTGACCCGATCGCAACCTGGCCAGATACGTTTGAGATGCAACCAAAGAGCGACTTGCCCAGCGAACTCCTCCCTGAGCCGACCAGCCCTGTGAGGGCAAAAACTTCGCCACCGCGCACGTCAAAGGAGACATTCTCCACGCGACCGGGAACCGAAAGCTCTTGAACCCGCAACACGACTTCGCCCGGCATGCTTTTGCGCCGCGGAAACTCCGCCTCAATCGTTCGGCCCACCATTTCGCGGATCATTTGATCGCGATTGACCAGGCCAATCGGACGAGTAGAAATATGCTTCCCGTCTCGAAGCACAGTAACGTGGTCCGCCAACGAAAAAATCTCATCGAGCCGATGAGACACATACACTACGCTGCAGCCCTGTTTGGTTAGCGCGCGGACCAGTCCGAACATCACGGCAAGCTCTCGCGGCGTAAGAACCGCTGACGGCTCATCAAGCAGCAGCACGCGCGCCTGCGCGGCAAATCCCCGGGCGATCTCCACCATCTGCTGTTGTGCGAGGCTCAGATCGGCAACCTTGCAGCGCAC
The DNA here is from genome assembly GCA_964501365.1 of uncultured Phycisphaera sp. Classification (GTDB taxonomy): domain Bacteria; phylum Planctomycetota; class Phycisphaerae; order UBA1845; family UBA1845; genus CAZAMB01. The sequence goes on from CAZCST010000006.1 coordinate 132,120, forward strand.
CGGCATATCCACACCAAGAGATTGAAAGACTTGCTCAGTACGCCGGTGCAGCTCGCCAAAGGAGAGGAGCCCGAGCCGCCCTCGGGGCCAGCGACCCAGGTATACGTTTTCACTGACGGTCAGCTGTCCGGCGAGACTCAGCTCCTGGTACACGATGGCGATGCCGTGGGCCTGAGCCTGGCGGACGTTGTCGATCTGCACACGCTCGCCGTCCATGCTGATCGACCCCGTATCAGCGCAGGTCGCGCCAGCGATGATCTTCATCAATGTGCTTTTGCCTGCGCCGTTTTCACCGACCAGCGCGTGCACACATCCCGGGAGTATGGAAAAGGTGACCTGATCGAGTGCCTGGACACCCGGGTAACGCTTGGAGAGGCCTGCGAAGTGAACGCGTGCGGGCACGTTTTCCAAGGACAGGCTTCTCCGCAGGTCTACTTTCGGTCGCCGACATAGGTCGAGACCTCAACCGCGATTGTTGAGGGCGGAGACGTACCGCTGAAGAAATCGTGAATCGCCCGCATGGTGAGTTCCCCGATGCGCCGCGGATTCTGGATGACATCGCCATACAGCACGCCACTGTCAATTTTGCTGCGGGCTTCCGGCGTCGCGTCGTAGCCCACGATCTGAATTTTTCCGACCTTGCCCGCCGCTTCGATGGCCGCGAGCGCCCCGAGCGCAGTGTCGTCGTTGATTCCAAAAACTCCCACCAGGTCCGGATGTGATTCCAGCAAGTCCTCGGTAACGCGGACAGCTTTATCGCGTCTGCCATCTGCAGACAGTTCCGCCATGACCGCAATTTCCGGATACTTCGCTATTTGCTCTTTGAATCCCTTGACCCGATCACTCACGCTCGCGACTTCCGGATGGGACAGGATCGCCACAGCCCCCTTGTTCGCGATGGCCTTGGCCAGGAGGCTTGCGGCCTGGCGACCCCCCTGGAGGTTGTCAGAGGCAATGTGACTGACAACGATGCCAATGGTCGAAAGATTTGCGATATCAGCCGTGAACACGGGAATCTTCGCTTGGTTTGCCGCCGCAATGCTGGCGCCAACGCTTTTCGAGTCGCACGGAGATACCACGATGGCATCCATCTTTTGGACTATGAATTCGTCGATCTGATTGGCCTGCCGTGAAGGATCAAACTCGGCGGAAACAATGACGGGCCGGTATCCGTATTCGACGGTGGCCGACTCCAGTCCCGCACGCAATTCCTGATAGAACTGGTGTTGCAGTGTCAGAAGCGAAACACCGATAGTTTTCCCTTGCTTTAGGGCCGTTATTGGTTTGGGGGCACGGGCGGTCTCTTCCTTTTCGCAGCCCTGTATCAGCGGTGCCGTCAGCAACAAAAGCACTAGCACAAAGCCAATTCGAATACGATGAATCACACTCATTCCTCACATCCAAGCGCAGTCCGGACAAGCCCGTCGTCACCAGAGACGCTATCTGATGCATCCCCTGATCGCAAACGATCGGTCGGTAACGGCCTACGAAGTGTGGCGAGGTTGTATTCCAGGAGCAGACAGCGGGATGGCGGACATGATGCGTATGGCCGAGTTGCCGTGAGACGAAGGCGGAATTGATTCCTGGATTCCAACCCAAAGCCGGGCAGTTCACTGCGGGGGGGGAGTCACGCCCAAAATGCGGGAAGTTATTTTGCGCTCGCAGTTTGCGCGAGAACCTTTCGATGATCAGATGATCGCATTTCTTCGTATGCATACTCATTTTATCGAGGTATTCACAGCGCAAGGCGTTAGTAAGACGGTCTTGCACCAATGCGTTTTTTCCCGCACACCGCGAACCCTTCGACTGTCGTTAACCGGAGTGGTCGACTATCCTCGACACTGTACAATGAGACGTTTCAGTACTGAACACAGCGAAAATACTGTGTATGAAGTTGGTGAACGCGTAAAGCGTGATGAGTTCAATCGAAGCAACTCCGCGAAGCCTTCCCCGTTCCAACAGGGGTGCGAAGGGGGGTCTGGCGCTAGGGGTTTGGGGCCAAGCACTACATGAAAAAAAATTCACCTGCTCGGAGAGAGAAGCTTCTCGCCGAATTCAAAGTGTACCTCGTCGACGCCCTCTATCTCTTTTTCCTCCTGGGCACCTTCGCGATGTATCGACGATTGATTTTGGCCGAATATCAGATCAGCTATCTGCACTACGGAATCACACTCGTCGAGGCCCTCGTTCTCGCCAAGATCCTCTTTCTGGGCCGCCTGATGCACATCGATCGGGGTTTTGGAAACAACCCGCTGATTTTTCCGACGCTATGGAAGTCGATTGTCTTCAGCCTGCTGGTGGGCGGCTTTGCCATCGTCGAGGCCGTAATCAGGGGGCTGATCGATGGCCAGGGGGCGACGAACTCACTAAGCGAGTTTGGCGGCGCCGGTAAGTTTGCCCTCATCGGCAAGTGCGTTGTGACTTTTTTTGCTTTGATTCCGTTTTTTGGTCTCAAGGAGATCGGGCAGGCATTGGGCGCGGGCAAACTCGCGGAGATGTTCTTGCGCAGCAAAGGAGAGTCCGTACCGAAGCCTGATCGTGTAGGATCGTTGTGATGAGTTCACTTACGCATTTCGAGATATATGGGCCGGAGCCAGCCAGACTGGCGGACTTCTATCGAAGCCTGCTTGGTTGGGAGATTGAGAAGATGGAGGGCCTGGGTTATTGGCGTATTCAGATTCCCTCCGAGGACGTCAAGCCAATGCATGGAGGGCTGACCTATCGCGCGATTCCGGACCTGAATAGTTGGTTGATGTTTGTAAACGTCGCGTCGATTGACGAAACGGTAGCGCGCGCCCAGGACATGGGAGGCTCGATCGTTCGTCCCAAGACGGCAGTTCCAAGAACCGCATGGGTGACGATCCTTGCCGACCCCGCGAAAAACATCTTTGGCGTCTGGGAGGCGGACTCCAGCGCCTTTCCGCCGCTGCATCCCGACTGATGAGGAAAAGAGCCATACCAACGAAGCATTGAGACCATCTGGCGGACAAAAGCGTTTCTAACACACTTGGAAGACAAAGAAGAAGGAGAAATCAGATGTATTACACAGACAATTCGATCCTGCCTGAGTACATGCAGCCGCTGATCATTACGGCGGCGCCTTATGGACCAGCGTGGTTGCCGGGTGACGCCAGCGATATCGCGGTCACATGGGATGAACAAGTCAAGGCTGCGGTGGACTGCTACAAGGCAGGTGCCACCATGTTGCATTTCCACGTTCGCAACCCCGTCACCGGCATGGGTTCGATGAACTTCGACGAATACAATTACCTGCTGAAGCGCATCAAAGAGGCCGTGCCGGACATGATGATTCAGGTCGGCGGCTCCATCTCTTTCTCTCCGCATACGGAAGACGCCAAGGCGAAATGGCTGGACTACGACACCCGCCACATGCTGACAGAACTGGACCCCAAGCCGGAGTTTGTGACTGTTACGACCGGCACGACGCTCTGGGACATCGCCTCGATGTTCAGCAAGGAAGACATCAAGGGTACGCACATGGACGATCCCAAGGTGCTTGCTGCGTGGGCAGGGATGGTGGTGGATTCCACGCCGGCTTTCTATCTGGAGCACCTGAAACGGCTTCGCAAGAATGGCATCCAGCCCTACTTCGTTCCGGCTCATGTACACCAGTGGGAAATCATTGAGCGGCTCATTCGCGCGGGCGTCTATATGGGGCCGCTGAACATGGCGCTTTGTGCTTACGGCGGCGGGACTCTGGGCAGGAACCCGTTTGACATGATGCATTTCCTGCAAAGGGTGCCCCAAGGGTCCATCAATACGTTCTGGTCCAGCATGAGGGGATTGATTTCCTACTCGGCGATGGCCATCGTGCTTGGGCAACACGTTCGCGTCGGCAACGAGGACAATCTTTGGGGAGCGGACCGCCAGCGAAAGACCACAGTGGAGCAAATCGAAGGTGTGGTGCGAATCTGCAAGGCATTTGGCCGCAAAGTCGCGACGGCCGCAGAGGCCCGCAAGATCTGCAAAGTCGGCACCTGGTACAACAGCGTGGAAGAAACGCTGCAGAACAATGGCATGCCGCCCAACCCTACGGATCACGATCCCGGCTTCCTCGTCTGGCCAACCGACGGGAAGAAAAAGGAGGCAGTCCTCGGTGGAGATTCGCACCCCATCGCTGCCTGCATGATCGCGCCTGAGCCGGTTCGTGCCGCGCAGGCAAAGTTGATGGCAAAGAAATAATGAATCAACCGCGTCCGTGAGTCCCGCCCTCCCATCTGTGTTGGAGGGCGGGGCTTGTCGGCGCGCCGGAAAATTCGCGATTTCGTACATCCATCAGTACTTGGGAATCGGAGGCACATCATGACAACGACAGTAGCGACAGAAACGCCGCCCGGGCCATGGGATCCGGCCGTGACTCAACTGGGCGAGTGGGATCCCAAATGGGCTGATGCGTGCGTGAGAATGAGCACGAACCCTTGGACCAGCGGAATTCTGTCACGGAAGCTCGTCGAACTCATATGTGTTGCCCTGAATGCGGCCTGTACCAATTTGAATCCGGACGGTACGCGCCGGCACATTCGTGCCGCGCTCGACGCCGGCGCAACGCGCGATGAGATTCTGTTCGTAATCAAATGCGCGTCGGTGATGTCCATACACTCATGCAGCCTCGGTGCGCCCATCCTGCTGGAGGCGTCGAAGGCGGCCGGCAAACATCCGGGGCCAAAGCCTGCAGCCGCAACACCGGCCTGCGACAAGATGAAGTCAATCGGGCAGTGGAACACCGCGTGGGATCCGTTTTATCAGCTCGATCCTGTCTGGACCGACGAATTCATGGCGACGGGCGCCGGGATTTACGGGAGCGGTGTGATGCCAGCCAAGGAAACCGAGCTGATCAGCATCGCTTTTGACGCGTCGTACACACATATGTACGCCCCGGGCACGCAGCGTCATATTCAGAACGCGCTAAAGGCCGGCGCGACAATGGAAGAAATCATGGAGGTGCTGAAGCTGTGCGTTGCTCAAGGTGTTCAGGCCTGTAATATGGGTGTGCCAATCCTCGCGGAGGAGCTGGCGAGGAAATGAACTCCCGCAATCGTCCGGAGTGCAGAGGGAATACATCGTTGTGCAGTTTGTCCCGCTGTTACCGAAACGGCATAAGCCATGATGGCCGGCAGGATGATTCGAATAGAAGATCAACTCATGGAAAGGGATGGAGTGTAATGCTTCGACGAAAAATGATGACGGTTGGGTATTTGCTGGCGATCGGACTGGCAAACCTGAGTGGCCAGGTACTTGGCTCCGATAAACCGGCAGCAGGCCCCCTCTCGCCGGACCAGGCGCGCCAGCTTGCGATTGATGCCTACATCTACGGGTATCCGCTCGTTACGATGGAATGGACGCGCCGGGTCTCGACCAATGTCGCCAAGCCCGAAGGCACCCGTGCGCCCATGGGGAATCTGATCAAGCTGCGTCAATATCCTGACGCGAAATTCAGGGACGTCACCGCGCCCAACGCGGATACGCTTTACACGACCGCATGGATCGATGTCACGGAGGAGCCCTGGGTGCTCAAACTCCCGGACTCCAAGGGACGGTACTACTTGATGCCCATGCTTGACGGCTGGACGAACGTATTCCAGGTGCCGGGCAAGCGCACGACAGGCGATAAGGCGCAAGCGTACGCGATCACCGGCCCGCGCTGGCAGGGGAAAATTCCCGATGGCGTTGTCGAGTATAAGTCGCCGACGGGAATGGTCTGGATTCTGGGGCGCATCTATTGCACGGGAACACCGGAGGATTACGCGGCCACTCACGCGATGCAGGATGAGGTCTCTCTCGTTCCGCTGAGTGCCTACGGCAAGGCATTTACACCGCCCGCGGGAAAGGTTGATACGACGATTGACATGAAGATGGCGGTGCGCGATCACGTCAATGGGATGGATACAGAATCCTATTTCAAGCTTCTGGCCAAACTGATGAAGGACAATCCGCCGGCAGCGGCCGATGCGCCAATGGTTGCGAACATGGCGCGCCTGGGCATCGTGCCCGGCTCGGACTTCAAACTTGCCGACCTCGGCACCGAAGTGGGCGCAGCCCTGAAGGATGTCCCGAAAGTCGGGTTTGAGCGGATCATGGGCTACTTCAAGGAGGCCGGAAAACACGAGAACGGCTGGGTCTTCACCACGCAAACGGGGATATACGGCACCAACTATGTGAACCGGGCGCTGATTACCGCGATCGGATTGGGAGCCAACCGGCCCGAGGACGCGGTATATCCAACGTCGGAGATCGATGCCGAAGGCAAACCCTATCAGGGTGAAAATAAGTACGTCATCCATTTCGACAAGGGAAAGATGCCGCCGGCGGACGCCTTCTGGTCGCTGACGATGTACGACGACAAATACTTCTTTGTTGACAATCGGCTGAACCGCTACAACGTCAGCAGTCGCTCCAAGTTCCTCGAAAACAAGGATGGGTCAGTGGATGTGTACGTCCAGCACGAGAGCCCCGGTGCCGACAAGGAAACGAATTGGTTGCCGGCGCCCGAAGGTCGATTCATCCTGATGCTTCGCCTCTACTGGCCGCGGGCAACGGCCCCATCAATCCTTGACGGGTCGTGGACGATGCCGGCAGTTCAGCCCCTCAAGTGAATAAAGTGCCTCCGGTTCGCGTTCCATCGCCGCGGGCATGATAAGAGTGATGATGAACCATAAGTCCGTACGCTGGAACTGGACTCCGCTCCGGTCTCTATCCATCGCCTGGCTTGTCACGCTGGCCGCGACCGTTGATATTGGCGTGGCGCTCGAACAGGCGATTGCGCGTGTGAACGACCTGCTCCAGAAGGATATTCCCACGGGCCGATTCGTGACCGCTGCCGTCGGTGTGTTGAGGCTGGCCGAGAACGAGATGACGCTCATCTCGGCTGGTCATGGGCCGCTGCTCTTCTATCGGGCCGCGACGGGATCGGTCGAGTTATGGATCGCGGACGGTTTGCCCCTGGGCATCGCGCCCAGCGTCAAGTTCGAGGCGGCGCGGCGCGTGAGCTTTGAACCGAGTGATGCATTGGTTCTCATTACGGATGGGTTTTTCGAATGGGCGAACAACCAGGGGGAGCAATATGGTATCACCCGACTCAAGGCATTCGTCGAAGCAAATGGTCACGAGCCGCCATCGATGTTTATTAAGAGACTCCATGAAGATGTTATTGCTCACGCCGGCGGGGCAGTGCAGCCCGACGACCTCACGGTCGTGATCGTCAAGCGCTGCGCGGAGGCTCCGTGCCTGGCATCCTCATCGTCAGCAAAAGAGGAACGCGTTGCGTGGAATACACCTGTCCCGGATGTGGAACGTAACGGGCAGAGCCTGATACGATCATGAGTTCAATATCCATCAGTTTGATGGTCGCCGCCTGTCTTGCTGCGGGCGTGTTGCTTGGCGTTGGTCTGCAACGCATCCTTCCCAGGCATCATCTCAGCACCGAGTCAAGGGATGTCGTGAAGCTCGGCATGGGCCTGACTGCGTCTACCTCCGCGCTGGTGCTCGCCTTGCTCGTCGCGTCAGCCAAGAGCTCCTACGATACACAAAAATCCGAATTGACGGACTTGTCTACAAAAATCATTCTGCTCGATCGCATCCTGGCCCAATATGGACCGGAAACCCATGAGGCTCGTGATTTGCTTCAGCACACGGTGTCGGATTTCTTCAATCGAATCTGGCCGAAAGACGGGGCGTCGGCTCCACAGTTAGACCCAGCCGCATCGGGACGGGAATTGGTCTATTCTCGACTGCAGGATCTTTCGCCAGGCAACGAAGCGCAGCGTTCGTTAAAGGCCCAGGCGCTGAACCTCGCGTTTGACCTTGGGAAGGCACGCTGGTTGCTGTTCGAACAACGTGGCAGTTCGGTTCCGACGGTTTTCCTGGTCGTATTCGTATTTTGGCTCAGCGTTTTGTTTGCGAGCTTCAGCCTCTTCGCGCCGACGAATATCACGGTGCTCGTGACGCTTTTTGTCTGTGCGCTCTCGGTGGCGAATACGATCTTTCTCATCCTGGAACTGGATCGACCCTTCGAAGGATTGATCCGCATCTCAGGCGAGCCGCTGCGCCTTGCGCTCGCCCATCTGGGGCAATAGGATCGTACTCCCGATGCGGATGAGCAGCCCATCGACGCGGTCTGACTTCGGCATCATGTGATAACCATGCCGCTTGGATCGTTCCAAGAGCCTCCCATTGCAATGGCATGTTCCGTCACTCGCTCTTTGTAGCGGCGGTTCAACTTTTTTAGAACAACAATTTCCACGTTTTTGTTCGAAGCTCTGGTTTGGGATCCTGCGCCTGCGCTATTGGTGATCTTGAAAACGCGCGATACGGTAGCACATTGGCAATAGCGAAATGATGTACGTAACTCAAGTGCCCAGTCGGTCAAGGACGTGTTGGGTATCCAGGGTCTCCGGGTGAGTTGGCCCGCGGACTTTGCGGCGCATGGCGAGCGCTGCCTCCAGAATCTCAAGGGGTGCGTAGTGCCTCTTCAATCAAACAAGATAATTCTGCAGTGGTGTCTGTGCTGAGCGCCGACAAGAGGACTTCTTCTGCCTCATTCCAGCGCCCCAAGTTGATAAGAGCGTTTACCAATGCGAGTCGGGCCGATATTCCATCCCGGGATGCTTCGGTGCCGGCATCTCGGCGGCTGCCGCGAAGAACTGAGCCGGCGATTCCCAGTTAACTGCCCCCCCTCCCACCAGGCGCAAATAGGCTTCATGAACCACCGCCGTGGCTTGGAGAGTATGGTCTGGACGTTCCGCGCGCAGATAACTCTGGGCG
>CAZCST010000007.1:0-112167 GCA_964501365.1 uncultured Phycisphaera sp.
AAGGCCGGTATTTTCTTTACATGCCCTTTCGTCGTCGGCATCAACTCTTGTAAAAAAAACCGGTGCCTTATTCTTAAATATTCTCAGAGCGGCTTCCCTCGGCCCTTAGTATGGCTTTTTCCCCTTACCAAGTTCTTTACCAGGGTTTCTCATGCCCGGACCGAACTGGTTTCTTACAGAGAAAAAGCCTTATTTGGGTCATACACCAGAATCTAAACAACCTTGATCCGGCCTCGTGTTGGATCTGGCAATCACACCAACGAGGTTTGTGTCCGGTACTTCTGTGGCAGGGTGGTCGATCACGACCGATCAGGGATTTGCAGTAGTGATTCTTGGGCACTACAGACCTGGGCGTAGCCGCTTTGCGCTGGAAACCGCTATCGCGATCTGTTCTATCACCAGCCCGGAGCCAGGAAAATCAGTCTTACGTCTCGCAACCCCCGTTTAGTGGGACACCGGAGCGCCCTTACATGCTTTCGATTTGCCATCGCCAACATGCTACTTCCCCCGCACTTATCCCCTGCTTGTCCGTTGATTTGTATTCCGGCAACGGAGTCCCCGAACCCGGTAGACCGAGGTCTATACAAGGACCATTATCGCCAGCAGAAACACAATCAGAGGAAGATTCTGGAGATTCGACAAGATTCTTTTGGAAACCGCCCTGCGCAGACGGGAAGGCCCGATCTCGTACAAAATCAATTGAGCAACCGATCTATTTTGCCATCATCTGATCGCGCAGGCGCTTTAGAACGGACAGATTCTTCTTCACCTGATTGGGATTATGGATTTTCCGAATTGCCTTCGTGTTCGCATGATCGGCACACTGAAATACTAGATTTTGCAAACCTTGCGGTTTGATTCGCTCGTGTTCCGCCAAGCGACGAAAGGCCTGCCACCACCACTTAGGGGGTGCGTTGGTACCGCCCTTCGCCTCCCACAGCGTTTCTGCGGCCTTGTGGAAGTACTGATCATCCTCTTTTTCTGCAATAGGAATGTTGAGATAGTGCGTGTAGCCATCTTTTGGGATGGATGCATTGTATTGACCGCTATGCTCGATAATCCCGCGCCGACCTAGTCCGCTACGGGCTTCTTCGAATCCAGACTCTGAGATATCCAACATCCCCGCACGATCATTCACGGGGATGTAGTGGCGGGCGAAGAAGCACAGATGTAAGAGCACTATCCGCTCTGCTGGCGAAAGATCGTGATGCCTGGTTATTCGCAGAAGCGCTCGCTTACGGTTCGGATGTATCGGGCCAATACGCTTACGCGCACTATAGAGTTTGGCATGTCCCTTCATGGATGATTTGATCACTTTGCGCGTCATCAACGCCTTTAGATGTTTCAATAAGGTTGGTCGCGACCAGCCCGTCCGTGCCATCAACTCTTGGATTGTCGCTCGGCCTCCGACGATAAGGTCGATCCGGATCAATCGAGCGGCAGGCTCGAATCTCCGGTCGTGGATAAGGTCGGCTATCAAAGATAAGACGCCGTATTTCTTTACAGTTGGCATCGGGAATAAGATACGCCGAGAGACGCCCAATTGTAAAGAATGTACGGGGCTTAAAGTCATATAGGTTTTTGTTCCCCTGCTTAGTTGCTCTTAGGACCTCCGATCGTGCGACGCTCAAGGAAATCCTCGATATCGCGCAAGCGGTATCGAACAGCCCTGCCCACCTTGCAGTAGGGCAAATCATATCTCTTGTTAGACCTCCAGACTCCAAGTGTCTGCTGGGCAAGGCCGAGCATCCTCGCTGCGTCGGCTTCCGTGAGCAATCGGTCCACACATTCTGTTGTTGAGTTACCCATGCTGCTGTCCCCATCAAAACAAGTTAAGCTAAGACGGTGCGATACCGTCCAGTACAGTTATTATCGTTGGTTGCAAGACGATATCGCGCAAGATCTTTCGACTTCAACCCGAATCAGACGATGTCGATAGATGAATTTTCGATTCTTTGGCTGTGGCGTGCGCCCGTGCGGTCTTCAGATTGAAAGCGAGAGTTCCTAGCGAGGCAAGAATCTTGCGACAATTCGTGAAGGCAGCCTTGTCGGAGTCAGATCTCTGCACCTTGACAACTGTTGCCATGAGTCCCTTGCGCCTTCTGCTTGCTCAGGAACGCAATGGTATGTTTTCTGGCTGAGTGAAGCCACTCAAACTCGGCTCTTCTTCCCCAAAGGCAATTGACTAGCAAAGGGACCCCTCCGTAATTACAGATCGGATTCCCCGACACGCGCTCATCGGCGTTAAGCGGCGAAAGAACTACGACGGTTATGAGGCCGTAGATCAATGACGACGGTAGCACTACCTCTCCTGCGTCTACTCGGATTTGCCCATCGTCTGTGAACCGAAGGTTGGCCGGGAGTTTGGACTCGTGCATAAGGCCACACCTAACCGCGTGGTACATAACCTCTTGGATTGTGCAGAGTCCTTTTTCATCGAGTTCGATGTCAGGGTGCTGGTAAGCGAGGTGGAGGTTTAGAATTGACTTGTCTTCGAACGCGACAGCCGTGATAAGGCCTAGGTTCTTGTGAATGAACTGTTTGTAGCTTTCACGTCCACCTTTGGAGGCCTCTAACTTGGCAGTAGCGTCGATGGCGATTGAGATTTGGCTGAGAGCTTCCTCGTGATCGCCAACGTCCATCTTTGCGATAGCTTCTTCAACTTTCTTCCCGATGCTCATTTGAAATGACCCCAAATCGACAATGTGCACGGCTACGGACGCTCAAGATACTCGCCACAGTGCTGTCGTCCAAAAGTGCCATTTACATCGTCCATAGCCTGCTGAAGAAGCCTTCGACCGCTTGGAAGCGGCGCGGTCGTTAAACGAGCAAAGGCGGTGGACGGTGAATGCGCCCGCCGTTAGAATTCAACTCATGCGACTGTTGGACACGGCAAGCGGAACGAAGCAAATACCGAACACGAAAAAACGTGAACTTTCCGCGAAGTATGATGGACGTATGATAGACGAAACAAACTGTTTTCGACTTGCGATGCCTTGATCGTAAATATCTACAAAATAAAGCTTTATAACTAACGGGGCGTGGCGCAGTCCGGTAGCGCGCCTGCTTTGGGAGCAGGAAGTCGCAGGTTCGAATCCTGTCGCCCCGAATTTGCAACGCTCGGCATGCCACAAAGCCAACTTAAGAACGCATTGTATCGCGGTTTCGTGGGCATGCTGCGTGCGTACGGGCGAATCGCTTGGGACTTCAAAGTCCAGGGCCGCAACCTGATCCCTCGGGGTCCCAAAATCTACGTTGCCAATCACATTGCTTCCGTGGACCCTTATTGGGCCATGATGGCCGTTCCTGAATTCCTACACGTCATCATCGGCCCGCCTTTCGCCGTCCGCTGGCTGCAACCCACTTTCCGATTCTTTGAGCAGATCAACGCCATGCCGCAGCACCGCAGGAATGTAGTGGATCAGGCGTGCCACTACCTGACACTCGGCGAGTCCGTATACATCGCTCCCGAAGGGGATGTTCAACCGCCGTTTCAATTGGGACATTTCTATTCCGGCCTTGCAAAAATCTACCGAAAGAGTCTGGCCCCCATTGTACCCATCGCGATGGCAGTCGCTCCCGAACGCATCCGCAGGCACCCCCGATGGGATATCAAAGTGGATGATCGCACCTATGAAGCCCGTATGGTGTGGCGCGGAAAAGTCCGCGTGTCGATCGGTGCGCCGCGTTACCCGCAGTTGCGGTCTGACGTGGATGAAGAAGAGGACAACCGGCGGATCACTGCAGACGTACGTGGCGCGATGGAGTTAATGCTCGCAGCGCTAAGACCCGAATTCCAATGCTGCGAACCGGCTCCACGCAGCGCAAAATAAGGAAAGACTCAGAAGGCGTTCAGTCTTTTTTCTCGTCAGCAGGCTGGTCCTCGTTTGTCTTTTTCGATTCAGATTCCGCAGGGCCCCTTTCGGGCTTCGAATTGCGATTGACCTTCGAGAAGTACGTCTTCACGGCCTTTTGATATTGCCGGGGGACGCGATCCCGATGGATCAGGTCGCTTGCTTCGCGCTCCGACGCCGCCACGGTCTTGGTCACTTCGGACGAGGCCGTGCCGGGGATCTGCTCACCCTCAAAGACAAGTTGTCCAACGATCGCGCCCTTGCCGGTATGTACTTTTTGCCGCTCGGTCTTGAAGGCCACGGAAGACTCCTGCTTCTCGGCCTGGCCTCCCCGCCCCTGACCGGGCTGCTGTCCCATGCCTCCGTTACCCGGTTGCTTCCCTTTTCCGCCGCATTTGTCGCAGGGCTTGCCACCCAACTGGCCGGAACCGCCGCACTTGGAGCAATGTTGCTCGATATCCTTTTTTGCATCCGCCATGGCTGAGGCCGCCGCATCGAGTTGCGACATTTCCTGCTCGAGTTTTTCAAGTTCGCCAAGCTGTTCGCCGGCCTGGGAAAGTTTCGCTGCGGCACTCTCGCCCTGGCCTGCCTTGGCCTCGGACGCGCTCCCCTTCATGCTCTGGGCCATCTTGCTCGCCATCGACTTGGCGCCCTGCTTTTGCTCGAACTGCTTGGCAAGCTTCTCGGCCTTCTCCTTACTCATGCCGCTCTCTTCAAGTTTCTTTTGCAGTTGCTCAAGATCTTTCTTGCTGAGGTGCTCGAGCATTTTCTCAATATCTTCCTTCTTGATGCCCGCGTCTTCCAACTCCTTGGCGAGCTTTTCCTCACTCGCGGCCTTTTCGAGTTGCTTGGATAGCTCCTCCAGCTGCTGCCCGATTTTCTGCACCATTTCCTTGTCTTCATCGGACTTGAGCGTGGCCAGTTGCTCCTGGAGCTTTTCCACTTCTTCCTTGGCCGATTTGAAGTCCCCCTGCTGAAGTGCCTTCGCAAGCTTCTGCGTGGCCGCCTCATCAGATTCCGGCGGCTTGACCGCCCGCATCATTTTCCGGGTATCCGCGAGCGAATCGTAACGTTCCGAATTTTTCTTCTGTCGCAATGCGTCTTCGTAGCGGTCAATTTTCTTCAAGGCTTCATGGCGGATGTCCGCCGGAGACTGCTCCTTGGTGACGCCGCCCAGGTCAAGTTGCTCGTCCTTCGCTTTGACATCTTCCAGTACCGGCGTTTTGTCAACCAGTTCGCGAAGCTGATCCATTTCGTGCTTCACGGCAACGCGCGTCGACTCAACCACCGCCTTTTTTTCTTCGCTGGCTTTTGCCTCGGCCGGCTTAAGCAAGCCAACGGGAATCAACAACGGCAAAATGGCAAAAACCACCGCAGCAACTGCCCAGCCCCACTGTGATGGCGGAGTAAGCCGGATGATTCGCCCGACTCGAATTCCGCGAATCGCTTTTTCTGCGTCGGCCAGCACAGCATCCGCAAATTCGTCCTGGCCCGGTGTGCAATACTGTGACGTACTGACGCGCTCGCGAAGACCGGCCGCCTGATCCAGGCAGGCTCCGGCGGTCAAGGCGTCCTCACGCGTGGTCCATGTCCAAATCGCCGAAGTGACAAAGGCAATCGCGGCGATGCTCACTCCGACCCACATCATCGGCCAGTGAAAATCAAACAGACGTTCCACGATCCAGATCGAAGTAAACAAAAAGAACGCAATGGCGAAGGCGGCGGTACAGTTGGAGAGAAATCGATTGGCCCAGAGTCGGCGCTGCGTTGCGGCGATTTGCTGATCCAAGATCAAGAGAGCACTCCGGGCGTCAAACTCGCACGGCCCCGCTCACCATGGCTCCGGAAAGGGAACCGCTCAAAATCCGAGCCGGCACATTATAGTCATCGACATAGGCTTGAAGCGAGTTTTCGATGGTTTCCTGTGCCGCCTGCGTATCGTCGGCCAGCGCCACAACCATGCCCCCGCATCCCCACCCCGCAATTCTGGCGCCGAAAATGCCCTTGGCAGGGCCGGCCTTCCGCAGGCGGCTTACCAGAGAATTGGCCCGGACGCTCCCCATACCGCAGCGTTGACCACAGCTCCAGTGAGAGGCATTCATCGCGCTACCCGCATCCAGAAATGCGGAACGATCCCCGTTCCTGCTCCCCCGCGAAATGGCTTCGACGAATTGCCGGGACCGCGCATGTTCGTACACATGGTGTTCGGTTCGGGAGCGGATCTTGTACTGCTGGTTCGGATCAATTTTCGTAAGTCGATCTCCGGTCTCGCCGAAACGGTCCAGAAAATCCCGACCCAGCATCCGGGTCGGCAAACGATCGCGGAGACGTTCCACGAAATCATTCACAGAGATACGCGAAAGATGACCGTCCCATTGGTCTCCCAGCATCCTTTCGTGGCAAACGATCCGGTCGATGAGAAACCGGCCCATAAACGTTGCGGTTCGCACCTGCATGAATTTTTCCACGTGATCCGACGGCGTACCGCCACATTCCACTGCGACGATCCGCAAGCCATTCGGAAGTTGAAGCGCGCCCCCGAGCGTGCGGTTGTCACACCGAAGCTGCATGAGCTGGTGTGCCTCGGCCAGCAATCCACACAATGCCCCCGATGGACCCACGGCCAATCCCAGCCACTCATTTTCAACGACCTGGGCGACATGCGCGGCAACATTGGGTTCCATGCTTTCCCCGGCCAGTGCCGCGAGGCATACCAGCAATGCGCTCGAAGTCGCGGCCAGGGGACTCATCGAATTCACGCCGCCTAGGTCCGTCGCCACAGCTAACGTCAATCCACACATCAGATTGCCGAACCATCGCATCCTCAACGCTTCAACAACAGTTCCAGCACAGCAGACGACCAGGTTGTCGTCGGAGCCAAGCACTTCTCGTCCGGCGGCTGCATGCAGCCATGTCTCATCGAGGGCGCGCAGCCGCGCCATGGGAATTTCGCAATCGGCAACTGTTTCGTCCTTCCCCGATTTCAGATGAGTGATTTTTAGCAGTCCGTCGGTGCGCCGCTGCACCCCGACGCAGGCATGCTCCGACAGGGGCATCGCCAGCACAAGACCGCCGGTGTATTCGGCAATTCCGCCAAGGACGTCAAGCCGGCCCGGAGCCAACGCCACGAATTTCTCGACTTCTCCGGGCAACTGTCGGACAACCCAGCTGGAGAAATCCGGCGCGCTCCGAACAGACTCGAAGGGAACATGCCGTGAAGCAAGCAACGCTCTGTTTTCTTCCAGCTTCATCTGCGCTTACCCGCCTTTGCGATCAACAAACGTCCTTGAGGATCGAGTCGTCAACAAAAATGGGCGTCGGCGTGCCCGCACCGATGGCGATGGCGTCGGAAGGCCGCGAGTCGATCTCCACCAACTCTCCGTCGCGACGCAAGATCAGCTTGGCATAAAACGTGGAGTCGCGCAATTCACTGATGACGATCCGTTCCATCTGGCAATCGAGTTGCTCAATCATGCGTTCCACCAGGTCGTGCGTAAGCGGACGCTGCACGACAATTCCCTTGAGCCGCCGATCGATGGCGTAGGCTTCGTTGACGCCGATCAAAATCGGAAACGCCCGGTCGCCTTCGATCTCTCGAAGCACAATCATGGACATTCTTTCATCCTCGGAGTCAACAATCACGATGCGGGCAAGATTCATTTTGACGAGCATGGTTCCGTTCCGATGACAAGGCAAAACCGTAACCGCACGACCGCCAAAGTCAAGATGAAGCGATTCGAGCGCGCTTCAGTTTTCGGGATGATGCTGGATGTTGGGCCTTGACTCTTTCCCCGTATGACGCTTGAGCAATTGGTTCAGGCCGTCCAATTCCTTCGGATCCATCGCGACGGAATTCTCGACCTCGGGAAAAACACGATTGTTTACGTCGGACACATACCCCTTGAACGCGGTCAGCAGAATTTCGTACACCTGAGCGTATCGTTTTATTGATCGCGGAGGATGCCCCCCACCGTATCCAATCATGTCGTGGAAGACAACTACCTGCCCGTCGACGTGAGGTCCTGCAACAATTCCGATGACTGGAATCGACACCCGCTCGGTGATGATCTTCGCCACTTCCGTGGGCACGGCTTCTAGCAGTAGTGCTATCGCTCCGGCTGACTCCATCATCTGGGCGTCCTCGATCATCCGCAGCGCACCGCCGGCCTGTTTCCCCTGGACCTTGTAGCCCCCGACGGTGTGGACTGACTGGGGTTTCAAACCCAGGTGCGCCATGACCGGAATGGTTGCGGCACTCATGGCCTCGACCGTGTCGACCAGCCGCCTGTCAACTTCCACTTTCACGCAATCGCAGCCGGCCTCCGCCATAAATCGACCGGCATTGCGAATCGCCTCCGATGTGTTGATTTGGTACGAAAGGTACGGCATGTCTCCCACGAGGTAGACCGAGGGCGCCCCTCGCCGGACGGCCGCTGCGATCGTCACCAAGTGGTCCAGACTCATCGGCAGCGTCGATGAATGGCCCAGACACACTTCCGCATACGTATCGCCTACCAAAAGGGAATCAATCCCCGCTTCCTCCATGATTCGCGCAGTGGAATAGTCGTAACACGTCACCATCGAAATTTTTTGACCTTCTTGTTTGCGGGCTTGGAGCGTGTTGAGGGTGACTCGGGGTCGGGAGGCCATGTGAAATACCATACGAAATCGGCGCAAGAATGACAAGAAGCTGGGCTTACACACCTTCCCTTATTGGAGCAGAATGGTAAAAGACTGACTTGACTCCAAAGGCGACAACTATTTGGGCTCGGCTCTGTCTCAAAACCCCTCTCCCTCCCAGGGAGAGGGCAGGGTGAGGGTAAAATCGCTCTGAGATTTTGGCGCAGTTCCTTGCACCGGAGGGACGCAAATAGTTTCAAGATAGAGCCTGGTAGAACCCCTCTTCAAACGCCGAATTCAGTTCGTCGAACGATACCAGCCCCTCCAGCCCTGCGAAACTTCCCTCTTGAGCGATCTGCCGGGCCGCCTTCAGGAACCCCGACCACGCCGTCCGGGCCAATGCCGATCCCACGCTGATACGGCGGACTCCCAACGCCGCCAGATCGGCAACCTTCAATCCGGTGTGCGAACTCATCAGAACATTGACAGGTTTTGGACCAGCGCAATCCACGATGGCTCGTATGTCGGCCGGTTCCTTCACTCCTGGTGCGAATAGAACATCGGCCCCTGCCTCTGCATACGCTTGCAGCCGCCGAATCGATTCTCGCAACGCGTTGGGATGATTCACCAGAAAACATTCAGCCCGTGCCGTCAGTAGCACCTCCGCGCCGGACGAATCGACGGCCTCGCGGGCGGCTCGCACGCGGTCCACTGCCTCGGCAAGCTCAAATAGCGGCTTGGTCCGATTAGCCGTCGCGTCTTCAATGGACAAGCCGGCCACTCCCGTTTCGATGCAGAGCCGCACGCTCTCCGCGACGCCCTCAGTCGTGCCCGCATAGCCGGATTGAAAGTCGGCGTTCACGGGCAAGTCGGTAGCCGCCACGAGGTCGGCGATGTGAGCAAGCACCATGTCGCGCGACATGGCGACGGGCGAATCGGGTAACCCACGCGAAAACCCGAACCCCGCACTCGTCGTCGCCAGAGCCTTGAACCCCAGCCGCTCCAGGAACTTCGCCGTCCCCACGTCCCACGGATTGGGGATGACGAAGCATCCGGATTCGTGAAGCGCTCGAAAATCGCCGCGGCGTTTGGCAAAGTTGGTCATGTTTTACCTTTCGAACGATCCAGGCAGCCTGAAAATAGGCCCGCCCAAAAGAATAGCTCAGTACGCTATCTCAACGTTTAGTACGAGGCTAGCAAGATGGCCCCAAAGGGGCCAAGGTATGTTGCCACGGGTGGAGCGACGCGGAACCCGTGGTTGCATATGGCGCAATGAATCCCGCCCCGATGCGGGCGGAGGATGACGTATTGCACGAATCAACTTGATACAAATCGTTGCTATGCTGGCGGCTTTGTTTTGGCCACCGCCACCACGTGCGTTCCACATTCCGGACATACGCCGGTTGAGTTGGCCGTCAGGTCATATCCACATCGGATGCACAGCCCGCGACGGCGGCGACGCCAGCGCCGAACCGGTCCTCGACTCATGGAGAAGATTGGAAATCCCAATAGCATTGGGGTGGTAAACAGCAAGACCGAACCGCGACAACCAATCTCTGTTTCCGCATGGCAGCGCAAGGACTCCGTGGGATTGCCCTTCTGAATGGCAGTTCCAAACCCTAGTCCGCTTGGAGCACGGACATAGTTTACCGCCGCGAAAGTAAGGGACCGGGTACGATATTTGTAACTGAAGTAGTAGCGATCGCCGAATCGTTTGCTGGTTGTTTTCGCACACTCTTTTATCTCCCGAGCGTAAAGAATCAGAACGCAACGATTTCCAGTTTGAAGCCCGAAGTATCCGCCGGTTTCTGGTTTGGTCCACAAGGCCGCGTCGAAAGACGGTAGGAAACAGGCAATTCCCAGAGCTAGAGTCACTGCTGACGCGGCGGTCAGAACCAACGCTAATGCCTGCCGCAAGACTCTCAGCATGAATTCCCTTCGCCACTTCGGGGCGGAAATCGTAGTTCAAAGTTAGCCCCACACTCTGGACACACCCCGCCGGTATTGCCGGTCAAATTGTAGCCGCATTTGACGCCGTGGCCGAGAATTGGAAAGCGACCTTTGCGGTGGAAAAACAAAGCCACAGTAAGGGTCATAATCGTAGGAATCCACAAGGGAATTAGCATGATCGGGGGAGAGCTGGGGCTAAACGAACCAGCGCCAATGATTTGTGGCTTCCAGAGGATTGTATTACGTGACGGACGGCAAGACCAAGTTGGTGGGAGAGAATTGGCTGGTGGTCGCCCCGAGGCGACGATAAGGCAACCCCCATGGAAGCCCACCAATCCAGATTGGCTGGACCAATCAAAGTCGTAATGGGTTGATGCAAGAGCGGTCACGACGAACAATCCGGCAAGAACAAGGCTCAGCCACTCTAGCTTTCGGTATCGTATCACGCTCGCGTTCCACAATCGGGACAAATGGCGGTTATGTTGCCCGCCTTATTGTATCCGTATTCGACACAATTGGACGCCAACTCCCGAGGCGTCGTCACGGACACCGGCGTCATCCCCTTCCAAACGCCATTTTCGCGGCAGCGGATCCCCGATGCTCATTTAGCAACCCCTTTTCCCACGCTCATAGTCCGCAAATTTGTTTGCGGACTTCCATCTCACTATCGCGTTAATGGGTGAAGGTCGTTGCGAAACATGCAACACCGGGTGGTGGATTCGGGCATGTTGCCCGAGCTTGCTATGGATCGAACGGCCAGGCTGGAGCCGCCCACGGGGGCCAATCGGAAACCCACGCCGCAATTGGCCTCCGGAGCTCCGGACATCGCGCAGAAAATTGGGCCCAATGAGGAGCGCCGATCTTCAGCGGCGCCTCCTCTTCCCTCGGCGCCGGCGCCCTCCGCCGGCGCCGTACTTTGCGCAGGAACCGCCGTTGCGATCCAGGCACCGACGAGAAAGAATCAAGGTTGGCGGCTCATAACCGAATTGGGTACCCCATCGATTGACTCAGGCCAATGCGTGGGGTGATGACAATCAAACGATTATGTCGCCCGCATTGTCAGGCGTGGCGACCATTCTGCGCATCCTCAGCGTTTCCGCGGTGAGACCTGAACCCTTACTGTGCGCTGATCGAGAATTCACGACAATCTGCGCGCGCCCAGCATGTTATCTTTTGTTGGCGAGAATGAATCGCGCGTGGAAGCGGAGCAATCGGATGCGCATTTGGCGGACAGAATCGCTAGGCACGATGGCAATCAGAATTCAGTTGCCTTTGCCTTCCCCCTGGGTCCCCGAAAAACAGAAAATAGCAACTCGAACCCATCTTTCAGAGACGCTTTATGTAATTGGTCATCAGCAAAAATCACTCCGCTTGCAGTAGTCTATTCTCGTTCGCCGCGAGCCATGCCAGTTTGCGGCGAACCATCTGCAGGACGCGGAAGCCCGCCCAGGGGCCCACAGACCCGGTCTCGGCGATGGGTGGCACACACTCGGAAATAAGAGCCTCGGCCATCAGCGGCGGGAGGCAGTTGCGCTCCTCCGGCATGAGCGGCCAGCGGGATTCATAGCCTTCGAGGAACGCGTGGTACCGATCCTCGTCAGGGTGGTCGGGCCAGGTGGCCGGGTCGCCGCCGGCCATGATAGAGAACTGCAGTACGCCGTTGGCTATGTCAATGACCCGCCGTGACGACCGCAGCGAATCGTAATCAACGACGGCGATCACCTTCCCCTGCCGGAAGAGGAGATTGCCAGGGTGCCAGTCCGCGTGAATGAGGTGATTTGGATATTTCGTCGCCCCGCGCTGCGTCGCCAGCCCGCACCACTTATCATACGAGGCCAGCAACTCGCTGGTGAGTGGGCCAAGTTCGGCCTCCTGCCCCGCGAAACTGTCGTGCGACTTGAGCGACGCCCCGATCGCACACAACCCGGTGCGAATGCCTGTCGCATCGTGATAGTCTCCACGCGCAAGCGGCAGTTCCTCGAGTTTGGGAATCGGGGCTGTAATCTGATGAAACCAGGCCAGCGTCTCACCTGCGCCCCTCGTCTCCTCAACCGAGTGCTCGAACGCGTGACCGGCCACAAACTCAAACAGTTCATACAGGTGGTCACGAAGTTGAATGATCGTTGTCTTCCCGTCCCGCGCAGCGATCAATTTCGGCAGAGGGAATTTGGCCGCCGACAGCAGCCCTTGCACTCGGTGGGCCAGATGAACCCGTTCGGGATGGGCGCGGGCCGTGGACCGTCGCTTCAGGAGGAATTTTCCCCGATCACATACGATCCCGACCTTGGGGCTCTTGCTCGAACCGCGCGGAAAATCCGTGATCGATTCCAGCACGCCCAGATCGTAATAACTCAGGACGACGGCAAGCTCTGCGGCGTCAAATGTCGCTCGCTCGCGGGGTTGCAAGTTGGATTCCTCAGAGCGGGGTGCCAGAGCCTTCCCCGCAATCAGCATCGTAATCTGACCTCCGATTGCGTCAATATTGCTCGCCGTCGACGTTTCAGTCCGATCGCAACTTCTCGTGCCTTGTGGGCAGGAGTTTGGTACAACGTGGCCATGGAATCAATTCTTGCGCTCATTTCGAGTCGGGTCGCCGACGCGCTGGACCGCCTGGGTACGCCGGGCAGTGCGATGGTAGCGCCCTCGCAGGACGAGAAGTTCGGCGATTACCAATCGAACGCAGCGATGGGACTCGCCAAGCGACTGGGGAAAAAACCGCGCGACGTGGCCGAGCAGATCATCGCAAAATTGCGAATCGATGACGTATGCGAGACGCCGGAAATTGCCGGGCCGGGATTTATCAATCTTCGACTCAAGCCGACGTTTCTTGCCGCGACATTGCAAGGGATCAAGACCGATCCCCCTGCGTCCCCTCAGACAAAAGGATTTGGTTCTTCTGCACGCGAACAACATGCGGATCGCGTGGGAATTGCACGAACCAGGAAACCCGAAACGGTGGTCGTGGATCTCTCAAGTCCCAACCTGGCGAAGGAAATGCATGTTGGTCACTTGCGCAGCACGGTGATCGGCGACTGCGTCGCCCGGGTGCTGGAGTTCGCCGGCCACAATGTCATCCGCGAAAATCACGTCGGCGATTGGGGCACGCAATTCGGAATGCTGGTGGCGTACTTGCGACGCACCAAGCCCAGCGTGATCGACCGGCCCGCCTCGCTGGAAATCGCGGACCTCGAATCCTTTTATGTACAGGCCAAGACTCTCTTCGATGCCGATGAGGGGTTTCGCGACGAATCACGAGAAACGGTTGTGGCCTTGCAAAAGGGCGACGCCACGATTCGACGAATCTGGAAGGCCTTTTGCGACGAGTCGCTGCGGCATTGCCATGCAATCTATCGCCGCCTCGGAGTCGAGTTGATCGATCGCGGGGAGAGCTTTTACAACGACTTGATGGATGAGGTGATTCGGCGGCTGGAGCGCAAGCGCGACAGCGGCGCGGACCCGGCCGTCCGGGATAGCGATGGAGCGCTGTGCATTTTTCCCGATGGGTTCACTACGCGCGATGGCGAACCGCTTCCCGTCATCGTCCGCAAATCCGACGGCGGATTCAACTATGCGACCTCGGATTTGGCGACCATCATCCATCGCGTCGAAACCCTTCACGCAACGCGTATCCTTTACGTAGTAGGCCTTTCGCAGAAGCAACATTTCGACATGCTCATTGCGGCCGTTCCCAAGGTTGTTGAGATTGGGCCAGGCGTGCGGATGCAACATCTTGGATTCGGCAACATGCTCGCTCCGGGCGGACGTCCCTTCAAAACTCGCGAGGGCGGGACGGTCAAACTGAAGGGGCTACTTGACGAAGCCGTCGCTCGCGCCCGGCAGGTTATCGAAAGCCGGACGGACGGCGACGACGATGAGACAGAATCATCGATTGTGGATGCTGATCAAGTGGCTGAAGTCGTCGGATTGGGAGCGATCAAGTATTTTGATCTCTCGCATTCGCTTAGTAGCGACTATACATTTGACGTGGACACCATGCTTTCGCTCGAAGGCAACACCGCGCCGTACATGATGTATGCGTACGCACGAATCCGTTCGATCGGCCGCAAGGCCGGCGTCGATTTTTCCGCACTATCGTCGGATGTACCAATAGTCCTGGAGCACCCTACCGAGATTGCACTGGCGAAAAAGCTGACGCAGTTTGCGGAGAAATTTGCGGTGGTCGAAAACGAATTACGGCCGAACGTACTGACGGATTATTTGTACGAACTGGCCAAGACATTCAGTCGCTTCTATGACAAAAAACTTGGCGTACGCGTCATCGACGCATCGCCGGAATCAGTGCGCCTCTCGCGGCTGCGGCTATGCGACCTCGCCGCCCGTACACTCAAGCTCGGATTGTATCTGTTGGGCATCGAGACCATCGAGCAGATGTAAATCGCCATGACCTACGTGTCGCCCAGATGGATTCGGCTGGTCCTGCCATTGTATGCATTGGGAGGCTTGACGATCGGATTGCTACTGCCGGCGATGAAGGCGCTTGCGCTTCAAGCTCTGGGGCGCAGCGGGCTAGCCGTATTCTTCGTCATCAACATTGCCATGCCCGCGCTCGTTGTCGCGCTAGCCGCGATGTATCCAAGATTGATCGTCACAATCGTCGGCGGATTGATCGCTACCATTGCGTTTCTCTCCGCCTCGGGTTTGCGACCGCCCTTTGGAATCTATTGGCTGGCGGATTTTGTCGGCCAGATGGACCCGATCGTCCGAGTGGCGACCGTAGGCTACCTCGCCCTCGGTGCATTCACCGTTCTGCTGCTTCGGCCTTTTCGACGCGTTGGTCTTGCTCCCGATCCCAGCGCCTGCAGTTGTGGGTACTCCTTGGTTGGCTTTCAATCAGATCGATGCCCGGAATGTGGTGAAAGGAGAATCGAATGATCGCGCATCGGTTCGCTGCCCTATGGCTGTTGGCCATCACCTTCAATGTCGTATTTCAAGCGTGTTACGCTGAGCCCGCCGCACCCGAAAAGGCCGGACCGCACGCTTCGTATGCAATGCAGCGAGGCGGGACGAGCGGTGAAGAATACTGGATCTTCACGCCTGATGAGCCTTGCCCGTCGGAAGCGCCGGTTGTTGTGTTTCTTCATGGCTGGGCTGGAATGGATCCCTACCTTTATGGAGCGTGGATTCGACACCTCGTGCGGCGAGGCAATATTGTTATTTATCCACGTTATCAAGCGAACATCAAAACCAAGTTGGATGACATGACGCCCGGCGCCCTGCATGCAGTGCAGGCCGCTTATACGCTATTGAAAACGGAAGGTCCCGTGCGCCCAGCCACCGGAAAATTGGCGATTGTCGGACATTCCATGGGTGGTTTCGTTGCAGCGAACCTGGCGGCGCTGGCATCCGCAAATGGTTTGCCGGCCCCCGGCGCGCTGATGATCATCGAACCGGGCGACGGCGAAGGCCGCATGCGGAAATTAGGCGAGCGACTCAAGCTGGTTGATATGTCAACCGTGCCGGATTCAACGTTGACATTGCTCGTGACGGGCGACGCCGATACGGTCGTGGGCGATAAGGGCGCGTCCAAAATATGGGAGGAATTGGGACGGTCGCACGTTGCAGCAAAGGCGTATATCACCGTTGCCGCAGACCAGCGCAGCATGCCGAAAGATGCCGCCGATCACATGGCCCCACTGGCCGTGGACGAATCGTTCGATCCGGAGTTTGCACTGCATCGACCGGGAACCACCGAGGACGACGCGGTGGGAAAGAAAAAAGGGTTCTTCGCCCGACGGCGCGAGGCTCGCGAGCACCGGTTGATCAACCGAACACGCGATCGCTGGGCGGACCGCTTCAAGCCGGACGCAATGGATTATGACGGATACTGGCGAATGTTGGACGATTTGCTCGATGCGGCATTCGCCGGAAGCAATTCTGCATTGGACCAGGACGCAGGGAGAAAGTGGTCGGACAGGTTCGATGAAGAACAAAAGCCTGGAATGCCGCGCATCGTAAAAAGGTTTCGATGAGCTGCATCGATGGCTTTCTCGCGCCTTGCAGGGTGGAGGGCTGTTCGACGCTCGTTTCATGGAATCACAATGGAAGTCGGGTAGAATAAGAGGCATTCCCAACAGGAGTGATACGTGATTCACATCGGACGATTTACTGTCATGCTCGCCATTCTGGCCGCCGGATCGTGGTGGCTGAGTCCGCACAACGAAACCTTGAAGGGCGTTGAGGTTTCTTTCGTCGAGCGGGCGGAGGCAAGCGGGTGCCTCAATCGTCATACGATGGTCAGGCTGGCCGATGATTTCGCCAATGTCATGCCATGGCTTTCGTCGGTCGGAGCGGCGGCCGCAGCGGCGGACTACGACAACGACGGATATGCCGACCTCTATGTGACCAACAGCGGACGCGGCGACACCAACCGCCTCTTTCACAATCGCGGCGATGGAACCTTTGAAGACGTGAGCAGCGCTGCGGGCGTGGAGTGCGGCAACCCGAAGGGGGCGTCGATGCACGCTGTCTGGGGAGATGTGGATAACGACGGCCGGCTGGACTTGTACGTCGTCAAGTGGGCGGAACCGAATCAACTCTTTCACCAGAACGATGACGCAACATTTACGGACATCAGCAAAGACGCAGGCGTGGATTACTGGGGTTACGGCAACGGGGCCACGTTTCTTGATTACGACCGCGACGGCAAGCTCGATCTGCTGGTCGGCAACTATTTTGCCGACACGGTGATCGACAAGGATACGGGCCAACCCGTGCGCAACGACCTTTGGCATCCGCGCAGCACGCGGGTCATGCACGAGACGTTCACGCACGCACGGAATGGCGGTCGCAACGTGCTTTACCATAATGTGTCGGAGAACGGGGTCGTACGATTTGAGGAGTTAAGCCAGCGCGTGGGCCTGACGCGCGGCGGCTGGGCGCTTTCGGTCGGCTCTGGCGATCTCAACAACGACGGCTGGCCGGACATTTACATCGCCAATGACTTCGGCCCCGACGAACTCTATCTCAACACGGGCGCGACCGAGGACCCGCCGCGATTTCGCATTGTCATCGACCCCAAAGGGCATCCCGGAGTTGGAAACGACTGGTGGAAAGGGATGAACGTTGACATGGCGGACGTGAATAACGACGGCTATCTAGACATTTACGTCACGAACATCCTCGAACGCAGCTACAAAACGGACGAAGGCAATATGCTCTGGCTGAACTGTGTCGATCCGTCGTGTCCTGGAGGCCGGGGATTTCGCAATGTTGGCGAGGCCACCGCGACCAACGACGGCGGCTGGGGTTGGGGAGGCAAATTTGCCGATTTCAACAACGACGGCCTCATGGATATTTTCACCGTCAACGGGTTTGTGACGGGCGACCTCAAGCGCAATTACTGGTTTGCGATTCAGGAGATGGTCACTCAGACGAAAAATCAGACGGCTGACGCCCGCGACTGGCCGGCCATGGGCGACCGTGATTTGTCAGGACGCGAACCGAGTCGGCTGTTCCTCCAGCAGGCGAACAAAAATGAGGCAACACCGCAACGTACCAACGAAGCAGCAATGACGCCGAGCTTCGTTGAAGCGGCGCGGCCGTCCGGAATCACCGACACGTACAATGGACGGGGAATTGCGGTTGCGGATTTCAATCATGATGGCTGGTTGGACATGTACGTCGCCAATCAGGGCGCCCCGTCCTGTTATTACGTCAATACCACGGCCAAAAGTGAGCCGGGAAGGAATTCCGGATTCTTGTGGCTGAAACTTACGGGCCGGCCCGACCTTCCCATGCAGCCCGGCAATCGCAAGCTGGCAAGCACGGCTGACGCCGTCGGCGCGCGTGTCACGTTGTACATGGATGGCGGCCAGATGGTGCGAGAAGTGCAGGGCGGCATGGGGTTTGCGTCGCAGTCCGAACACGCGGTGCATTTCGGCATTCCCGATCCCGCCGCGGTACGGCGCATGACAATCCAATGGCCCAGTAGTCGTGTGCAGGAATTCAGCGGAGAAGCCTTGCGATCGATGCTGAATCATCACGTTCGCATCTCAGAAATGGCGGAAGTTGCCACGTCGCAATAGTTACTACGGGACCCCTTTCAGGAGTGAGTGCCTATCTTGTTGAACTCGAAGTCAATCGTTCCTGTCGAACATGCCGACTCCGCTGTGCAGAATGCACTGCATTTCGAGTCGGGCGTTTGCCACGTTCACTTCGCCTACGACATTGGATTTGCGATCGATCTGGACAACGCGGAGCGTCACATCCGCCATGCCAAGCAGCGCGAGTTCATCCGTCGCACGCGAAAGGCGCCGCGATATTTCCAGTACCATCCGCCGCCGCTTCGCGTAAGCCTTGACAACGACCCTCTTAAAATTGGGGACTATTCAACAAGCGCAACGATCGACATGGTCGTTTATGACTTCGGAGCAGTTACCGTCATCTATCGAATTCCAATTGCGGGATTCATTACCGACATTCAGGAACTCGGATTATCGCTGTATGACAATGAGGTACTGTTGAAGAATTCGAATCTTCAGGTTCAACAACTGATGAATGGAATCGAACCGGCCATTACGAAACCATATTTCGCCGACCTGGTCGAAGATTATGTCGTGTTTCAACTTGGCAAATCGACGCCTGCGATGGATCCGCAGCAACTTCTGACCCGATTTGCATTACCCCTGACACAGCTGCTTCGCGCCGAGTCGGTGCCGCTTTCCGGGCAGGAGATGGCGGACGCGATGGAACACCGAATTGCCTTTGGAACCAGCGACCTCACCATCATCGACTGGAACGCGGCGTTTGTATTGGGCGACGACATGGACGATGTTCTTGCCGTGCTGGAGTTTGCCAACGTGGAACTCCTGGAAATGAGATTCCTTGACGATCAACTGGATCGGGCGCAAACCCAGGCGTACGCTAGTTTTGCGCGGCGTCGCAGCCTGGGACAGTGGCGACCCCGATCTCGCGCGACCGCAATGGAAGACGTGGCCCGGCTGCAACTGGATGGCGCGTTCTTGTTTGAGAGCGTCAACAACACGCTCAAACTTCTTGGCGATCCGTACCTGGCTCGCGTCTATCGCCTCGCCTCGCATCGGTTTCACCTTGCGGAGTGGGATGCGAGCATCCTGCGAAAACTTGGCGCAGTCGAAAGCATTTATTCCAAAATCTCGGATCAGCAAGGCGCGTGGCGCATGGAAGTGCTGGAATGGATCATTATTCTGCTGATCGCGATTTCGATTATCGTATCGTTTAGGTGACATATGGGTCCTATTGAACCCATTCACTATGATGGGATTCCATGACTGCTCTTGATTATCGCACTGCCGGAGAATCACACGGGCCCTCGCTGATCGCTCTTGTGGAGGGCGTTCCCGCCGGGTTGACCATCGATTTGGATTGGATCAACGCAGAACTGAAACGCCGCCAGGGAGGCTATGGCCGCGGCGGGAGAATGAAGATCGAGCAGGACCAGGTGGTGGTTTTGTCCGGGCTCCGATGCGGCGTGACGATGGGCTCACCGATCGCCATGCAGATCGCCAACATGGATATTCGCATTGACGATGCGCCGCCCGTTCACCGACCCCGGCCGGGCCACGCCGATCTTGCCGGAAGCCTCAAGTGGCTGACAACTGATTGCCGGGATGTGCTGGAGCGGGCCTCGGCGCGGGAGACAGCCGCGAGAGTCGCAGCCGGTGCCCTCACTCGCTCGCTCCTTCGAGAATTCTCGATCGACGTCGTGGGCTATGTGGTTCAGATCGGCAAAGTCACTGGCGGAGTGCCTTTTGGATTCGGAGTCAATGAGCTGCGCGAGGCGCGAAGCGGCAACGAGGCCTATTGCCCGGACGCAGCCGCCGCCGAAGCGATGATCGAGGAGATTCGACAGGCAAAGGTGGAAAAAGACACCGTCGGTGGGGTCGTTGAGGTCCAGGTGCATGGCGCGACGCCAGGACTGGGCTCGTGTATGCGCTGGCAGGACAAGCTTGACGGGCGATTGATGCAGGCCATCGGGTCGGTACAGGCGATCAAAGGAGTCGAAATCGGATCGGGATTCGCATCCGCCGCGAGAAAAGGAAGCGAAGTCCACGATCCAATTGATTACGATACGGCGCTACGGAACACGCAAAGCGCGGGATTTTCCCGCCGCTCCAACAACGCCGGCGGCATCGAAGGCGGAATGTCCAACGGACAGCCGATCGTGCTGCGTGCGGCAATGAAACCCATCAGTACGCTCCTGCAGGGCATGGACAGTGTCAACCTTGTGACACATAGGTCCGAACGATCGGATTACGAGCGAAGCGACGTTTGTGCCGTTCCGGCAGCGAGCGTTGTAATAGAAAATGTCGTCGCGTTTGAAATCGCGCGTGCATTTCTCGAAAAATTCGGAGGCGACACCCTGCGCGAAGTTCATGCCGCATACCATTCTTTTCTCTCGATGGCACGGGGCACTGACTCAGGAAAATAGCGATTTCAACGGCGCTGTGCCTGACCCGATCGGAACTTACTACGCTAACACAAACATGGCATGGCAAGTGCTCGGCTGCGTCGTCGTGAACCATTGACCTTGCTTCGCAAGGCCGATTGGTCAGACCGTAGAGCAGCCTGCACCAATCTCCAATAGGAAAGCGTCGCCGTTTTGCGGGGCCCGTTGGGACCGCCATTATGAATGCGCGCAAGCGTCTGGTAGTCGAGGGTTCGCAGCGCGTCGGGACAGTGACGCTTCCAGTACGCGATCATCACCGCTTCAGAATACTGCCGGTCACGACACCGTCGCCAGTCCCCGCCGACTTCGCTATCTGTCAGGTATTTTTGCGAAATCTGATACGGTCCAAGTGATTTTCCGCCGTCGCCGATGGCGTTGTGCGGATGGACTTCTGATCCCGTCTCCACCTGACGAATCGCACGAAACAGTTTATCTAGGCCTGAATCACGCGCCGCAACCTGCGATGGAATCCCCAATAACACTACGCCAATCAGACTCAACATGGCACCATCACCTCACAAGCCGGGCAACCCGAAGTTGCCAATCATTCAATTATAGGTTCGCGGGTGGGGCGAAGTTCCGGAACGCGCAACAATATTGTCTTCTCTCGGCGCCGGGCCAATTATCAGCACTGAGAAGTGGGTCGGATTGCATTTTTCTACATCTGCCGAAATGAAAATAGGAAAAGAACGGAATGCCGCCGCCCGAAAGGCCTAGACCTTGGGCCCGCACGCAGCGATCTGCGGAGAGGCCGTGTCGAACTTGGCGAAATTCTGAG
Organism: uncultured Phycisphaera sp.; assembly: GCA_964501365.1. Lineage (GTDB taxonomy): Bacteria > Planctomycetota > Phycisphaerae > UBA1845 > UBA1845 > CAZAMB01. The sequence continues at coordinate 21,650 of CAZCST010000007.1, forward strand.
TGAAAAGCTTCGCGAGCTGGGCGGCCTTTGCGTCATAGGCCCCCTTGTCGTTCCACGTACCTCGCGGCGTCAGAATTTCGCCGGGCACGTCCGGGCAGCTTCGCGGTACCATCAATCCGAAAACCGGGTCGCGATCATAGGGAACCTGCGCGAGCTGGCCTTCGAGAGCCGCGCTCACGATGGCCCGGGTGTGCCGGAGCTTGATGCGTTGCCCCGTGCCCACACCTCCGCCCGACCATCCGGTATTCACCAGCCAGCAATCGGCCTTGTGATGCGACATTTTCTCGCCCAGCATCGTCGCATATTTTTCTGGAGCCAGCGGCAGGAACGGCGATCCAAAACACGCACTGAACGTCGCCTCCGGTTCGGTCACCCCCGCCTCCGTGCCGGCAACCTTGGCCGTGTAGCCGGAAAGAAAATGGTACATCGCCTGATCTGCACTGAGCCGGGCGATGGGCGGAAGAACACCAAACGCATCGCAAGTCAGGAAAACGATGTTTCGCGGATGGCCGCCCAGACTGGGGATCACCGCGTTCTCGATGTACTCGATCGGATAAGCCGCCCGCGTATTCTCCGTAATGGACGCGGAGAAGAAGTCGGCTTCACGTGTTTCCGGGCGCACGACCACGTTTTCGAGAACCGTTCCAAAACGAATCGCGTCAAAAATCTGCGGTTCACTTTCGCGGGCGAGCTTGATGCACTTCGCGTAGCAGCCGCCTTCAATGTTAAACACGCCCCGATCGCTCCAGCCGTGCTCATCGTCGCCGATGAGGCGCCGTCGCGGATCGGCGGAAAGCGTCGTCTTGCCCGTGCCGCTCAGGCCGAAAAAGAGGGCGACATCCCCCGCTTTCCCGATGTTGGCCGAGCAATGCATGCTCAAAATACCCGAAGTCGGGAGCAGATAGTTCATCAGCGTAAAAATGCTCTTCTTGATTTCGCCCGCGTAGGCTGTCCCGCCGATAAGGACCAGGCGATGAGCCAGGCTGACCACGATAAACGTCTCGGAGCGCGTACCGTGTATCTTCGGATCGGCCTTGCAACCTGGCAGATCAATCACGGTGAATCGCGGCTGATGGTCGCTCGTGGAACCGGGCCTGGGCCGAATGAACAGTTGCGACGCGAAAAGGTTATGCCACGCCGATTCCGTAATGATGCGAATGGGGACGCGGCTGCTTTCTTCGGCCCCCGCAAACATATCCCGCACGTACAGACGTCGGCCTTGCACGTGCTGATTCACGTGGCGGTGCAGGGCCTGAAAGTGAGTCTCGCTTAGCGGCTGGTTGACCTTGCCCCACCAGAGGGCGTCTTTGGATTCACGATCCTCAACGAAATACTTGTCCTTGGGACAGCGACCGGTGTGCTGACCGGTCGAGCAAACCATCGCTCCCGAGTCAGCGAGCACCCCTTCTCGGGCACGCGTGGCGTGTTCGTACAGTTCGGCGGCCGGCAGATTCCATAGAATTTCGCCTGCCCCGCGAAGTCCGTGCTCTTCAATCCCGCTCTTGGCGATGAAATACCCGAGGTTGCTCACGACGTTTCTCCGCCATCGCAAATTCAATGCGAGGCCAAAGACGTAAGGGGCACAGTGTACTCACCAGCCGAGCCGGGGCAACTTGTGTCATCGCCTTGCCTGAATCAAACGCGATCCCGGATGCGGACTCCTCCCCCACCCCAGTTGAGACCGCCGGCAGATTCGCTAAAATCGCCGCGTAATTCAAGATCATGGAACCAACCACCAACGCCGATCAATTTCTCGTCGAGCAGATCAAGGCCGGCAGCCCGTCCGCCTGGCGCGAACTCATCGATCGCTACTCCGGCCGGCTCCTCGCCTTCGCCCGCGCCCGGGCACCGAGTTTCAGCGACGCCGAAGACCTCGTCCAGGAAGCCCTCGTCGGCTTCCTCCAATCGCTGGCTCACTACGATCCGGCCCGCTCCCTTGAAACCTACCTCTTCACCATCCTTCGCTACAAGCTCTACGACGTGCTGCGTCAGAAGCGGCCCGCCAATGTCGCCGGACCTGAAGAGCTGACCGATTGGTGGGAACAGGTCTTGCCCGATTCAACCGAATCGCCCAGCCAGGCTGCCGCCATGAACGAGGCCAATCTTCAACAGGCGCAGCTGCTGGCCGACTTGCTCAGGCAACTCATTCACGAAGCCCGCGATCGCAATGCCTTTGACGATCTGCAAGTGATCGAACTGGTTTTCTACGCCGGCAAGCGCAACATCGACGTGGGAGAACTGCTCGACATCGACCAGAAGGCCGTGGCCGGAATCAAATTCCGCGCGATCCAGAAGCTGCAGGCCTTCCTGGCCCAGCGCGACCCCGCCGCAACCGCCTGCCTTGAGGAGGACGCCGAAGTCACCGTCGCACGCGTCTGGCGCGAACAGCGGCTCACCTGCCTGAAACGCAGCACGCTGGGCAGCTATTTGATGGGTGTCCTCGACGAGCCGTGGAAGAGCTACACGCAGTTTCACCTGGATGTCGTCGGCTGCCCGATGTGCCTTGCCAACCTCGCCGATCTCGAGGCCGAGGAAGACGTTCACGCCCCCGCCGACAACGACCGCATGTTTCAATCCAGCGTCGGATTCCTTCGAAAATCCTCCTAAGCCCTCTTCCTTCCCGCGTGGGATCAACGGTTGGAGCTACACACCGGAGTGGCAGCTTCTCATGCCGGCAAACGGAGTTTCTGTCACCAAAAAAGAGAGAGGCGGGTCGAAAGAACCCGCCTCCCCGAATAAGCACCAAATAAGTCTACCGTGTGAGGCAGCCGTAGTGTGCATCTTCATGCAACACTACATCATTGAGCCGCCTAAAGGCGACCGCAGGTCCCGAAATCATCGAGACCCGCGGAGCCAGCAATCGTTACGTCAAATTACGCGACTGCCTGACGACGGCCGAAGTACACCTTCGCGCCGATCAGGAGCATGAGGGTCAGAACCACAAGACCCCACTCGCTGACCGTCGGGATGGAGTTCGGAGCGCAGGTGTCGCCTGCTTCGTCGCAGTGCGTGTCGGGATCCGGGCAAGGATCGCTACCCGGGACGCAACCGGCCTGCGGATCGCAGCCTTCTGCACCGTTGCAGAAGATGCCGTCATCGCAAACCAGAGCGGTGCCACCGACGCAACCCGTTGCGGCATTGCAGGTCTCGATACCGTTGCAGACGTTTCCGTCGCTGCACTGGTTGTTATTGGGAGTGTGGCTGCAAGTGCCGTCCGGTTCGTTGCAGGCATCGACAGTGCAGGCGATGCTGTCATCGCAGTTCACCGGCGTACCGGCAACGCAATGACCCGTCTGATCGCAAGTCTCTACGCCGTTGCAGGCGACGTTATCGCCGCACGTTCCGCAGCTACCGCCGCAGCCGTCATCACCGCAGTTGCGACCGCCCGAGCAATCCGGGATGCAGGCGCACTGAATCGAAGCGCACTTGCCGTTTTCGGTCCAGACCTTGTCCGCACCGACGCAAGCGCCGGCCAGAACATTGTCCGTGCAACCGGTATCAGCGCCGTTGGTGTCGCAGCAAGCGCCGAGGTGGCCACCGCCGCAGGTCGCCTTCTTGTTGATTTCGATGGTGAAGGTCGCCGTGCTGCTGTTACCGCCGTTGGTCTGGAGCAGGTAGCAGCTGTCGCCAGCCAGTGGGTTATCGTGGCAGGTGCAGGACTCATAGTTCGGTGCACCTACGTTGTTGTAGCAGGAAGCCGAAGGATCGCTGCCGGCGCCAAAGGTTCCGCAGTTCGGATCGCTTGGATCGCAGCAGTCATCGTTGCTCGAGCCGGCATCGCCAGGATCCGAGCAGCTACCCCAGTACTGGATGTTGGTGTCGACACCAGTCGAGCCACAAAGCTCAACGGAGACAGCATCAACGCCAGCCGGAGCGTCATACACGAAGATACCGCCGTAGGCCTGGTCGAACGGACCGACGAACGGACCGTTGGTGCCGTTGTGCAGAACGCAGGGTTCCGCCAGCGTGCAGATACGATTGCACTGGCATGCACCAGCTGTTCCGACGTCACCGCAGGCGTGGCCAGGACCGCAACCCGTCGGGACGTTGCCCGGCTCGCAGTTCTCATTGGGGGCTTCGACGATGCCGTTGCCGCAAAGCGACGGGCAATCTTCGGCCGACGACAGGCTGAGGTCATCGATATCCATCGTGGAACCCGGATAGTTATCGCCGAACACGAGGAACTGCTCGAGGTTCGTACCGGCATAGGTGCAGCTGCTATAGATCAACTGACCGCCGTAGTTGTAGTTGATGACATTCCCACAGGGGTCCATGGCCACTGTATAGTTCTGATACCCACCGAGGGTGTCCCAGAAAAATCCCGTGGAGATAAAGTTCAAACCAGTGGCGCCGCAGACGTCGTCAAGAACGTAAATACCGCCGGCATAGAAGAACAACGCCGAGGTCGCGAGGAACCCTTGCGAGTTGCTTTGCGGCTGAATGCGATAGTCCTGTCCGAACGGTGTATCAATGGACACCATCACGCTTGCCGTGTTGGCGGCGACGGGACGAACCGACAGGTCTGCAGTGCGCGGGAAACGGGCGTCAACACCGAGATTGAAGCCAGTGATGTTGGTGCGGGTCGTTGTATCGAACGTCAGGCGAAGGTGCTGCGTACCGGCGAACGGGTGAACCGCCGCGATGGTCGGTGTGATCAAACTGGCATTAGCGGCCGCGGTATGGCCCCAGCAGGGAGCAGCAACGCCGCCGCAGCCGGCCGGAAACACACCAGCGCCGTTGTTGATGTAACCGGTTGAATACGACGGGGAATCCGTCGATTCAAAACCGGTTGCATAGTTGAGACCGGCGGCCGTAGCGGCCACGCCGGCAGTCGGATCAATCGCGTTCTTGACGACCTTGTGCGGCATCGGGCGGGACGCAATGGCCGCCGTTACCGTCAGGCCCGCGATCGCGAGTCCGGCTACGATTTTATGAGTTGCCTTCATTTTTCCATTCCTCCAAATTGGATCTGCAAAAGATGACCAGGCTGTCATCCCTGCGTTTTTTTCATTCTGCCCGGATCGAAACATTCGACGGGCAATACAATCACGAATTTGCAAACGATTGCGACGGTCCAACCACTACTCAACAGTACGACTTTCTGGTGCTTTGTACGCAAATAAGTCGGACGTCGCGTGAGCGAGCAATCAGGGATGATTACCGGATGGGTGGAGCGCGGGGCTGAGACACGCACAGCACACGCGAAGGAATAAACGGGACATCCAACGCCATAAGGCGGCCTACGAGCCCGCCCGACGACGATACGATGCGGATACCGGTTGAACCCCCCGCCACTTTATGAATGACGCAAAGAAGCGAGGCGTTAATGTACGCGACAACGAATGCCACGAGGAAATAGCCGGCGAAGCTGCCCGCGACGCGGAACAACATGCCATCGCTTTGTGTGCCGGCCAGGAGACCATGCTGCAGACCCACGGGACGCAAACACAATTCCACGCCGACCCAGCCCAAAGCCATCAAGTACGGACTAAAGCCAACGCGGCGGGTGAGCCAGGCGCCAAGGCAGGCATACACCGCCGGGCCTAAAATAAGAATCGCAGCCGAAACCAGGGTAAATTGAATATTGTGCGAGCCCATCGCGGCTGACGCGGTCAAGAGCGATGCACCCCAGAACGATCCCGCGCCGAAGGCCCCTCGCGGAGATAACACCCGTGCGGCCTGAAGGAGCGGAAGAAGAGTGATCCAACCGATCCAGAAGTGTTGAGGCGCTTCGATGGCGAGTGCCATGAATGTGGCACTCAGCGCCAGCGTGACGCCGCGTACTGCAGTGCGTGCGTATTTCGATTGGACTTCAGCCATTCGACGCTGCCCTACAACCCGCCCACTTCTTTCCATGAAGAACCCATTAGACGTACCTCTGGATTTCCTCACTATCGCGTAACATACCCCATCTACCTTGCGCATTTCAACAAAAAAATGATAAAAAAATGCACCAATCGCCCGGAAAGGCCACCTGGACGTTCATAAGTCTTTTATTGGCAACACTTTAGAATTCCAAATGCGTCGATTCGCTAATTTTGCGCATGAATCGCAATTTCCAGTCTCAGGGTTGAGCTTTGAGGCGTTTTAACGCTTCCGCGGCCTCGGAATCACCTGGGGCAATCTTCAAGACTTCTTCGTAATGCCGAAGGGCCGCCGACCGATCGTTTTCCTTCAATGCCGCAATGGCGAGATTCTTGTGGGCCTCGACAGCACTCTCGGGAATTCCAGTAGCCCGTTCCAAGGCCTCCTTACCCTCCGATGCCTTTCCGGAACTCAGCAATGCGATGCCCAAGTTAATCCATGCAGCTCCGTGCTGAGGGTTCAAGCGAGTTGCGTCGCGCAGGCGGTCGGCAGCCGGTGCAAACTGGCGAGTGAGAAGCAACGCCCGGCCGAGATTGTATTGAGCGATTTCATTGTCGGGCTTGAGCTTGATGGATTGCTGAAAGTGCTCGATCGCCTGCGGATACTGATCGGCGTCGGCCAGCAGCGTCGCAAGCTCGAAGTGGGCCTCGGGGAAATCGGGGAAGAGTCTGACCGCCTCGGCAAATTGCGTCCGGGCGTCGTCGTTGCGGTGCATCCCCAGCAGCGTTTTTCCCAGCTTGTAATGGGCAGTGGGATCGAGGGGATCATTCTTCACGGCGTCGTTGAAGGCACGCTGGGCCTGATCCAAATCGTTGAGCAGAAAGTACGCGTCCCCCTTGGAAATCAGTGCCGGTTGATGCTCGGAATCGAGCTTCAGCGCCTTGTCGAGGGCATCAAGCGCCTCCTTGTATTGCTTGGACTGGATCAAGGCCAGGCCATGCGCTGCATGAATGGCAAGGGAATCGGGCGCCTGCCCGGCGGCGCTGCTGAGCAACTGAGCGGCTTCCTCGAATTTCTCCTCCTTGAGCAACTTTCGTGCGGCCTTGAAGTCGTGGACGACGTTCAGCATGTCCTTGGGATCGGCGACGCCCTCGGTGAGGAATTCATCTTTGTGGAGAACGCCGCCGACGTAACCCAAACCCTCCAGGGCTGCGCTCGCTGTCGCGCTGGGCGCGACCTTTCCCGCCTCACCCGCCGCCAGACCGGAATAGAAGCCTGCGAGTCGGTTGGAAAGCTCGACGGACAATGATTTTTCCACCTGGCACAAATTGTTCTTCTCCGCCGGGTCTTTTTTGCGGTCGTAGAGTTCGCATCGCGTCGAGGAGATGAACTTCCAATCGGGATTAGTAAAGCTGCGTTGCTGGGCCCAGCCGTAAGAATGCCAGACGTAATCGCTTTCGCCATATAAATCCCGCGCTTTCGATTGGCCGGTGCGTATCGCATCCGCAAGCGAAGTGGAAAGAAGTCCTTGCGGCTTGGGCCATCCAAACAAATCGAGAAGGGTTGGAAATATGTCGACCGCACCGACAGGATTGGCAATTCGGCCCGGCTTGGCGGTCAACGTCGGATGAGCAAAAAGCAGGGGCACGTGCATGCTGGTGTGGTAGAGGAACATGCCGTGACCTTCCTCGCCATGCTCGCCAAATGATTCGCCGTGGTCCCCTACCACAACGACAATTGTTCGATCACGCTGGCCGCTCTTGTCGAGCCAATCGGTGATTCGTTTGATCTGAGAGTCCATGAAGGCGATTTCGCCGTCATAGGATTTGGGGAATGCAGCGGGCGGCGTATATGGATCGTGCGGATCGTAAAAGTGCAACCAGGCGAAGAACGGCTTGCTCTTGTCGGCGCCTAACCAGGCGAGAGCCCGGTCGGCGATAATGTTGGCCGGCTGCTCCCAATCGAGCGGCTGGGTCTGCATCGAGACGTTGCTCATTTCGTCGTCGTAGACGTCGAAGCCTCTGTCAAGTCCAAAGCGAGAATCGAGCACGAAAGTGGCCACGAACGCGCCGGTCCGATAGCCATGCTCCTTGAAGATGGACGCGAGTGTCGGGTGGGTCGTGCCGAGGGCCGCCTGGTTGTTGTTGCGGACGCCGAATTCTTTGGGATAGCGGCCGGTCATAATCGTGCAATGCGAGGGAAGCGTCAGGGGAACCTGCGAAACGGCATCTTCGAAAAGCACACCTCGAGCGGCGATGGCGTCCAGGGCAGGGGTCTTGCCAGGCGAATATCCGTAACAACCAAGGCGATCGGCCCGAGTCGTATCGAGGGTGATCAGCAGGACATTCTGATTTTTCAGGGCGGATTCCGGGCCGGATTTTTCGCCCCCGCAACCCAGCAAAATATTCGTCAGCGGAATGGAAAATAAGAAGAGGAGAATCGATCGCATCGGGCGATTGTATGGTTCAAAAGAGATGGGTCAAAGACCTTGATACACAGCGGAGAAGTAAGAGCGGCATCAGCACCGAAAGATGGACTTTGCCGCCGTGTACACCATAATGATCGAAACACATGAGCACTGGAAACCGAATGTTACGACGAAGCGTAAGCGACCGCTGGTTGGCCGGAGTTTGCGGCGGACTGGCGGACTATTTGGGTCTCGATCCGACGGTGGTGCGCGTCGGGTACGTCCTCTTGTCGATCCTGTCTGCCGCGTTTCCGGGTATACTAGTTTATCTCATTTTGTGGTTCCTGATTCCTGAGCGCGAGTACTACTGAAAGCGATCCGGCATGGGCCTATTCAAGTCGTCAGAAGAACGTCGCATTGAGCGAGACATCAAGATTCGGCAGGGAATCCGCCGCATCGAGAAGTCGATCCGTGAGCAGGCAAAGTTTCAGGATGATTTCATCAAGAACGCGCAGAACGCGCGTCGCATCGGCGACAACGCCCAGTATCAATTCATACGCAGCTCCCTCAAGAAGACATTCACGATCCGCAAAATGCTGGAGAGGCAACTGCTCTCGGTAAAGAACGCCCTGCTCATCAAGCGGCAGGCTGAGGCCTCGGCCGACTTCGCCCAGGCGATGGGCATGATGGCCCGCGAGATCGGCCGGATGTTTGGCGAGACGGATCTCGTCCAGACGCAGGCCGACTGGGAAAAAGCGATGGTGCAATCGCAGACGATGGAAGAACGGATGAACATGTTCCTCGAATCCGTCGAACAGACCGCTGCCCAGGATGTCGAGCTGAGCGGCGCCAGTGAAATCGTCTCCGATGAGGAAATCGACCGCTTGATCGCTACGGAAACCGAGGCCGAACACCAAAAGGAGTTGGACAAACTCGCCGGGCTGCGTGCCGAACTCGAATCGCTCAAGGGCGAAGGCGAAAAGCAGCGGTAGATTTGTCAGAACATGCCAATTCCACCCGAGAGTGCCCCGGCCTACCGAATTGGCGACCCGATTGGCACACCGCCTCCTCCGCATGTTTGTTAAAAATGCGTTAAGCCGCATTGCGCCTTTGAGGAACTCTTCGGACCTAGTAGCATCATTGAAGATCAAAAAAGGCGTATCACAGGATCAAGCATGATTTCCAGTACACGAGTCATATCCCAGGCACAAGAAGAGGGATTTCGCCGACCCGTCGTGGATCAGGCATTTCACCCCAAGGGCGACCGACAGGTGGACATCAGCCCGTATGCCGGGCGACTTATAGCCCTCGAAGGAACCGACGGAGTTGGGCGATCCACGCAAATTGCACTCCTTCGAGAATGGCTCGAAACCCAGGGCTACGGCGTGGTGCGAACGTCGCTCTCTCGCGGGCGTCTGGCCGGGGAAGGACTTCGCAAGGCAAAACTCGGAACGACGCTTGGCCAGCGGACTCTCGATCTTTTCTATGCGACGGATTTTGCCGATCGACTGGAGAACGAGATCCTGCCCGCCCTTCGGGCTGGATTTGTGGTGCTCACGGATCGCTACATCTATTCCATCATGGCGAGGTCGATTATTCGCGGGATCGACCCCCAATGGCTTTCGGATTTGTACCGTTTCGCGCCCGCGCCTCATGCGATCCTGTACTTGAAGACGGATATCGACAACCTGCTGCCCCGCGTGCTGGCCCGCGGCGGATTCGATTTCTGGGAATCGGGAATGGACTTTCTGGGCGAGAGCGACCTGTACCGTTCGTTCGTCATTTACCAGAAGCGGCTGCTTGAGACATTCGATCAACTTGCAAAGCAATATGATTTTCAGGTTATCGACGCAGCGAGAAATATTGCCGACGTATTTCGTGATTTGCGAACACATGTCATACGCGTGCTGGCCGAACCGCGCAAGGAGCCCGCATGATCGAGTCACTCGCCGGCTCCAAATGGATCGAAGGGATTTATCCAGATACGCCCTGCGTTCTTGCCGCGCACACGGTCCTCAAACTCCGCCTGGGGGCTGTGGAGCGAATGATGGAGTTGGTCGCCGCGCCTCCCGATGACAGCACGGAATATGTCCACCAATTGCGCGTTTCCAGTCGCCGCGCCGGTGCCGCATTGAGACTGTTTCGCCCCTGGTTCGCGCCCCGTACTTCTCTGCGGGTGAGAAGGAATCTGCGCAAGATTCGCAAGGCAGCCGCGATGGCGCGGAATGATGACGTGCACGTTGCTCTGATGGGCAAGGAGGCCGCAAAGCTTTCGACCGAGGCCCGCCGCGCCCTGTCCGGGGCGCTTGAGGCGATACACAGCGACCGCGAGCGCGTACAGAGCCTTTTGATCGCCGCGGCCAGAAAATCTTCCGGTGCGAAATCCGGCAGGAAATTGCTCAACAACCTTATTCTTCCAAGCGACCCGGGAAATCCGCCTTCGATCAGCGATTCGCGGACACCGGGCAACCCTCCCTACACGCTTGGGGCTCTGAGCCATGCGGTCCTGCCGGCACTCGTTGAAGAATTTACGAGGGCTGTTCAAATTGATTTTTCCGAGGCAACCTCGCTTCATCGCCTGCGTATTGCCGGGAAGAAGCTTCGCTACGCGCTTGAGATTCTCACCTGCTGCCTGCCGCGCGAGTCCGCAGCCGTCGCCTATCGGGAGCTCGTCAAACTGCAATCCCGGCTCGGACGCATCAACGATTATTTCGAAATCAACCGCCGGCTGGAACAACTGTTCAAACATGTTGAAAAATCTCACGGTGGAAAGGCCGAGGCAAACGGATCCGCGCCAGGGAATCAACCCAACGAAATGCTTGCCCTATGGGAGTTTTATAAGAGCCAATACGAACGCAGCACCCGTCGATTCATGCACTGGTTTGATGCGCTGCGGCAACGAAACCTGCTGGATGCCGCCGCAGCCTTGATCGCCTCCCACGGCGCGCAACATCCGTCAAGAGAGGATTCCGCACCGCGGCAATGGCGGATCACCAGGCGTTCCAATCGACTGGAGAGTTCCGGAAGTCTCCCAAGTGCGCGCCATCGTCGAGTGGCCGCGATCGACGTCGGCACGAACAGCATTCGCATGGCCATCGCGGAAACGGATCCAGCCATCGGTTTTCGCATCATCGAGGATGTCAAGGAGACCACCCGACTGGGCACCGGAGTGTTTCGGTCGGGCAAACTGAAGGTGGGCGCTGTCAAGCGATCCGTTGCGGCGCTGCAGAGAATGCGGGCGATCGCAGAGAGTCATAAGGTCGATTCGTTGAGGGCCGTCGCGACTTCCGCCGTTCGGGAGGCCGCCAACGGCGGTGAATTCGTCAAGTTGATCCGACGCCGCGTGGGAATTCGGATCGAAGTGATCCAGCCGCAGCGCGAGGCACGACTTGCGTTTTCCGGAGTTTCACGCGATTTCGATCTGGCGGACCAGCGGATTGCCGTCGTTGACACCGGAGGAGGCAGCACCGAACTGGTTTTCGCATCGAGTGCGGTGATTGACGCCATCCGCCCCATTCCGCTTGGCGCGGTACGACTTACCGAATCGTACCAGGATCCGCAAAAGCCCGGCGGCTATCGTTTCGGCGACATGCGAAGGCGAATCGACAAAGTGCTGCGGAAGTCCATTCGTCGCGTTCCCTACCGCCCGGAATACATCGTCGGGGCCGGGGGAACCTTTACGAGTCTGGCGCGTGTCGCTCTTCGTGGAGGTCATGGCGAAGGCAAAGCTGGCCGCTTCCCGTTTGCGGTCCGGGGCTGCGAGCTTCATCACAAAACAGTGTCGAGAGTGCTCAACGAATTGCGGCAGATGAGCCTCGAAGAGCGGTGCCGCGTTCAGGGCCTCAGCGTCCAGCGCGCCGAAATCATCGTTGCCGGCCTGTGCATCGTGGAACGATTGATGGAGCACATGAAGGTCGATCGCCTGGTGATCCATGACGGAGGCATTCGTGACGGGCTCGTGGCAGAAATGATTGATGAGTTGGGATTCCGGTGTGAGCATCCGCGGACCCATCCCGAACAGGTCCTCGGCGCCGTCGCGCGGTATGCGGACCGGATGCAATTCCCACGGGAACACTCCGAGCACGTCGCCCGGTTGGCGTTACAGATTTTTGATTCGCTGGCGGAACTCCAGCCCGACGCCGAGGGTACGTGGGCCAAGCCGGCGCACCGCGATCTGCTGCGCTGCGCAGGGCTGCTGCACGATGTGGGGCTGCGAATTTCGCATAAGGCCCACCACAAGCACGCGTATGACATGATCACCCATGCCGATCTGGCGACTCTCACGCGCCGCGAAATTGAAATCATCGCCAACGTATGCCGGTATCATCGGAAACGAGGGCCAAAGCGCGGCGATCCGGGATTCCGAAAACTTGGGGCCGACGACCAGCGGCTCGTTGCCCATTTGGCGGGCATACTGCGTGTGGCCGACGGGCTGGACTATTCGCAAAAGCAAAACGTGACCGATGTTGTTGTCCACATGATGGGGAACGAATCCTTGATCGAAGTCTCGGCCGAGGACGATCCCGCCATCGAACTCAAGCGTGCAGCCGCCAAGGCGGACGTGTTCGAATCTGCATTTCACACCAGGGTGAAGTGTGCGGTTCGTTCGGAGATCCGCGAGCCGGCGACCGCAAGTTTGGCGAGAATATGATTTCCAATTCCAACAATACAGATATTGAAGACCTGCCCGGCAAGCTGTTCATCGTCGAAGGCATCGACGGATCGGGAAAAAGTACGCAGCTGGACTTGATGCGAAAGTGGATTCTCTCGCAGGGGTACTGCGCCTATTTGAGCGAATGGAACTCGTCGCCCCTGGTGCGCAGCACGACAAAGTTCGGAAAGGAGCAGCATCTTCTTAGCCCGATGACATTTTCGCTCATTCATGCCGCCGACTTCGCCGACCGGCTGGAGCGCACCATCCTGCCGCCGCTGCGAGCCGGCGCTGTCGTTCTCACCGATCGCTATGTGTATACCGCCTTCGCACGCGATGTGGCGCGCGGAATCGATCCCGACTACGTCCGGCGTTTGTACCGATTTGCTCCCCGGCCGTCGGCCGCCTTTTACTTTCGCGTACCCCTTGATGAAGCCATGCGCCGCATCCTGATGGGCCGACCGGAGTTGAAATACTACGAGGCCGGGATGGACCTGGGACTCAGCGAGGATCCCTACGAAAGTTTTCGACTCTTCCAGGGCCGCATCCTGGAGCAATACGAACAAATGGTTCCCGAATGCGGCCTGAACGTGATCGACGCGACCAAACCCATTACGCAGCAACAGAAGGAAGTTCGCGATGCAGTGGCCCCCCTGCTCTCCGGCTGCCTGAAGCGGCCCATGTCGCCCTACTGGCAACTTGGCGGCGACCTCGGCGTTTCGGGCCACTATCTCCGCGACATCGACACCAAAACAGATCAGGGATGATAACCGTCTGATGCCACGCAATTAGACTTGCAAACTTATTGGCCTCACCGCTTCTCGCGTTGGTCTCTTTTTTCGTACAATCCAGTAGATGAGCGATGCCGGTGCGTTCCACAACATGAACACAGAAACTACTTTGCGCAACGTGCCCATCCATGTTGTGATACCTGCCTACAACGAAGAGCAACGTATTGCCGGCGTGCTGCATGAACTGGCAAGCGCGTACTCGAACATCATCGTTGTAGACGATGGTTCATCGGATGGTACAGGCGAAGCCGCACTCCGATCGGGTGCGACGGTATTGCGCCACGTCGTCAATCGCGGGCAGGGTGCGGCCCTGCAAACAGGCATGGCCTTTGCACTCCGGCGCGGCGCGCAGTGCATCGTCACGTTCGACGCCGACGGCCAGCATTGCATGGAGGACATCGCGGCTTTGACGGCTCCGATCGTAAGCGGCCAGTGCGACATCGTGCTAGGCTCACGATTCCTCGACGCCTCAAGCGAAAGCATGCCCTGGGGACGGCGCATCATATTGCGACTCGCCATCTGGTTCACTCGAATCGTCAATCGACTGAAGATTACCGACACGCACAACGGGATGCGTGCGTTTTCCCGCCGGGCTGCGGAGCGCATTGATCTACATCTCGACCGCATGGCCCACGCTTCGGAACTTCTCGACCAGATTCGCCAGTCCGGACTCCCCTACTGCGAGGTTCCCGTCCATGTCCGGTATACCGATTATTCGCTTGCGAAGGGGCAGTCGGCCCGCGGGGCATTTCGCATCATCCTGCACTACGTTCTCGGAAAGGTGTTGCCATGAACCCGGTCGAACAAATCAGCAACTTGTCATCCACTGGCGCGGCCGGTTCACCCATGCGTTTCCAGCTGCTGGCCCTAGTGGTAATCGCCCTACTCCTTTTGCTCACCATTGCCGCTGCCATCTTTAAGAAGGCAACTCGCGGGGAAGCCATTTTCTGGTCCATCGTTTGGGTTTGCGCAGGGGCTGGGGTCTTTCGGCCCGATTTGTCCATGACGATTGCCCGAAAACTGGGGATTGGCCGGGGGGCCGATCTTCTCCTGTACTGCGCAGTGGGCGTCATGTTGGTCGGCTTTATGATGGTTTACGTTCGCCTGCGGCGGCTTCGACGCGAAATCACCCTGATCGTCCGCCATTTGGCATTGAAGGACCCGCAAAGTGGCTCTGGCGATCCAAAAACTGCAATTTAGGTCCTCCGGGAGAATTATTTTTGGACCACTTGACAAAGGTCCTAAAATGGTGTGCTATACTAAGTCAACGTAGGGTTATGACCGCCGATCTTCCTCAGGAGCATCCACTCGGACAATCTGGCCGCTCGGCCTAAGGGATCCCCAAAAGAAGCGTCGCGGCCTCACCCAATTTGAGAGGCCCAATAGATGACATTTTCAGACAAAAACATTGCGTGCGCGGACTGTGGTGCGGAATTCGTCCACTCTGGCGAGGACCAAAGACGGTATGCGGAACGCGGGTTCACCAATGAACCCAAGCGGTGCCCGGATTGCCGGGCCAAGAGGAAGGCGAGCGGATTTGGCGGCGGTGGTGGTGGCGGGCGTGGAGGCATGGGTGGTGACGGCGGCGGCTACGGCGGTCGTGGCGGCGGCGCTCGCGAGTTCCATACGGCGACCTGCGCCGAGTGCGGCCGACCGACCGAAGTGCCCTTCAAGCCGACCGAGGGCCGTCCCGTGTATTGCCGGGACTGCTATCAAAGCAAGCGTGGCGACGCTCCCCGTGGCGGCGGTCGCGGACGATAGTGCATTGAGCCACCGCGTGCTTGAGCAGTAGTAGTTAGTTCTCAGAAATCAGTTCGGGCGGTGTGCGTCAATTTCGACGAACATCGCCCGACTTTTTTGAATTCCTAGATTTGCTCATGGGTAGCGGCGTTCACCAGAACTGACCCAAGGTGCATCAAGATGCACCCTCCTCTAAAATCCTGTTGTGAAATCGTTCTACATCATCGACGGGCACTACCAGATTTATCGCGCGTTTTACGGCCTGCAACAGCCGCTGACCAGCCCCACTGGCGAGCCGACGGGGGCGACGCACCTCTTCTGCGCGATGCTCTTTGGCCTGATCCGCGACCGAAAACCCGACTATCTGGCGATGGTCATGGATGTCAGCGACGAGACTGTCTTTCGCCGCGAGATCGCATCCGATTACAAGGCCCATCGTGATCCCGCACCCGAAGCACTCGGCATTCAGGCCGACCGGATTGTCGGCATCGTACAGGCCCTGGGTGTCCCCATTTATCGCCAGCCGGGATTTGAAGCCGACGACTTGATGGCAACGATAGTCGAGCGACTGCGAGACGAGGACGTAATGATCTACCTCGTCAGCCGCGATAAAGACCTCGATCAACTGCTTTCGGACCGGGTCCGACTCCTCGACCCCACGACCGGCGAGACTACCGATCCGCAGCGACTCTTGGAAAAAAAAGGATACATGCCGGACAAGGCCGTGGAAATTCAAACGCTCGTTGGCGATTCCACGGATAACATCCACGGCGTGGACGGCGTGGGACCGAAAACCGCCGTCAAGCTCATCTCCCAATACGGCAGCGCGGCCGCTGCGATCGCCCACGCGGATGAGCAAACGCCCAAATTACGCGAGCGATTGCTGGAATTCGCACCGCGCCTGGATGCGACGCGGCAGCTTGTCACTCTCCGGCGCGACGTGCCGTTCGATTTCAACCTTGCGGACTCTTCGCGCGAGCGGCTTCGCTGTGAATCCGTGCGTCCGATCTTTGAAGAGCTGCGTTTCCACCGACTGATGGATACGCTGCAGAACCTGGATATCGCCACCGCGCCTTTGGCTGAACGCGCCCCCGCTCAATCCGCCCTTCGTGAAGGGGGAGGCTCCAGCGAACATTCCGACCCCGAACGTGAGCAATTGGGCGGTGTCGGCGCCGCCCCCCTGCAAGACGGAGCACAGGGAGGTTTCGATTTCGAGGCCACAAAGCCGGCTGAGCCGCGAAAACCGAATTCCGGCTACGTACTCGTGGACTCGCCGGACAAATTAGGTGTATTTCTTCAACGACTGAAATTGCAAAGCGAGTTCGCTTTTGACACCGAAACAACCGGCTTGAGCGCTGTTGGCTCAAACCTGGTGGGCCTTTCTTTTTCATGGAAGCAAGGCGAAGGCTACTACCTTCCCATTCGCTCGATGATGGGGAGCACCCTGCCCCTCGACAACGTCGTGGCCAGTCTGCGTCCGATCTTTGAAAATCCCGCCGTCACAAAAGTGGGGCAGAATTGCAAGTTTGACATGCTGGTGCTCCGCAATGTCGGCGTCGAAACACTTGGTCTGCGCTTCGACACCATGATCGCCAGCTATCTGCTCGATCCGATGCGGCGCTCGCACTCTCTGGATTTCCTGGCGAAAACGTACTTCGATTACGACATGATCCCGATCAGCGATTTGATCGGGAAGGGCAAAAACCAGATCACGATGGATCACGTCGATCCGCAGCACATCACAGAATATGCCTGCGAAGATGCGGACATTACCTGGCGGCTCAAAGAGAGGCTTGACCCGCTGATCACGGGAACGCACGTCGAGAATCTGTTCCGCGAAACAGAAATGCCGCTCGTCGAGGTCCTCGCTCAGATGGAGTTCAACGGTGTTGCTATTGACTCGGCGTTTCTCAAGATACTCAACGTGGAGATGTCCGATCGCTTGATGTCCCTGACGCAGGAAATTCACCAGGCCGCTGGTCATCCGTTTAATCTCGACTCGCCCAAGCAGCTCGCCACGGTGCTCTTTGATGAACAGGGCTTCGATGTAGTCAAAAAGACGAAAACAGGGCGCAGCACCGATGCTGAATCATTGGAAGCGATCGCGGCCGAAACGGATCACCCGATTCCAAGGCTGTTACTCGAATATCGTGAACTCTCCAAACTCAAGGGAACGTACGTCGATACGCTTCCCACCCAGGTAAACCCGCGGACCGGCCGAATCCACGCCAGTTTCAATCAAACCGGCGCAATCACCGGGCGGCTTTCGTCCAATGATCCCAACCTGCAGAACATTCCGATTCGCACGGAGACTGGCCGTCGCATACGCGAAGCCTTCATCGCCGCAGATGCGGATCACATTTTGCTGGCTGCCGACTACTCGCAAGTCGAGCTACGCCTGCTCGCGCATTTTTCGCAGGATGCAAACCTTGTCGAAGCTTTCTGCGAAGGTCAGGATATTCATCGTGCGGTTGCCGCACAGGTCAATGGAATTCCGCAGGATCAGGTGAGCTCTGCACAGCGAAGCGCAGCCAAGGCGGTGAATTTTGGCATCATATACGGACAGACGGCCTTCGGCCTGTCGCGATCATTGGGTATATCATCCAGCGAGGCCAAGGCCTTCATAGAGTCGTACTTCGCCCGCTATCCGGGAATCCGCGCCTTCATCGACCAGTGCGTCATGAATGCCCGTGAGCTCGGCTTTGCACAGACCATTCTGGGCCGCCGACGCCCGATCCCGGAACTCACCTCGCGCAATCGCGGACAGATGCAGTTCGGCGAACGGATCGCCGTGAATACCGTGGTTCAAGGCTCGGCTGCGGACCTCATCAAGCGGGCCATGGTGGACATTCATCGCCGCCTGAAGCAAGAGGCCGACCCAGCACGGATGCTCATGCAGGTGCACGACGAGTTGGTCTTTGAAATATCGCGAGGAAACCTCGAATCCCAAGCGCAAATCATCCGCGAAGGGATGCAGAACTGCATCAAGCTTGCAGTGCCCTTGGTTGTGGACATCTCGACGGGACGCACCTGGGCGGAGTGCAAATGAATCCCATGCATGATGAGGCACGAATATCAGTCCGCACACTCTGAAGGAGGCAATCGACCGAATCTCCCCACTTCCTGCCAGTGAGCCTGGCGATAAAATGTCCCACGTGGGAATTCACGTAACTCACGTTGTAGAATCGCTGAATCCTTCAGCGGATTGCATTTCGTCCTGCCTTCCAGGGTTATTGAAAGTACTGGCGCAATCGGGCATCGCAGGCTCGATGATCGACAATCCCAACGATTGGGATTCAACCATCAAAGAATCGCAGATTGTTCACGTGCATGGATGGAATTACCCCCTTGCATTGCAGGCTGCTCGGTCTGCGAGAAAAACTGCCAAACCCTACATACTGTCCCCGCTGGGACAATTGACACCGGGTCCCTACCTCCGAAAGGGGTTTGCGCTGCGTCTGCGTGAATATTTTGTCAAACGTCCGTTGCTTCGTAGTGCCGCGGTGGTAACCGCCATGAATGACGCAGAATTGAGTTCCTTGCGGGAGCAAAGGGTCCACCCAATGCTCCGACTCCTGCCCTACGGAACCGAATTTCATTCCCCGAAGGTCGATGCCATTAGCTCCATGGCGGAAAATCGACAGGAATCCGCCAGGCAAAGTGTGCTCATGCTGGACCCGCTCGAACCGCAATACGGATGCGTTGTTCTACTCAAGGCGTTTGCAGAACTCGGCGCCTCGGCAGATGGCTGGACCATTACGCTCGCCGGCCCCGATCGGGGTCATTGGAGGGAGAAACTCGAAGCCGCCGTTCGTCGCAAAGGCGGCGAAGATCGCGTTGTTTTCGAGTTTGCCGATTCTACTGAAACTCAGATGCAAATGCTTCGCAGCGCGACGGCGTTGGTCACCCCGAGCTTGCATGTTTCGCCCGCAGTGTCGATCATGCGGGCAGTAGAAGCCCGGGTCCCGGTGATAGCGACCCGGTTCGTCGCTCCACCCGGTTTGAATGGCGCGATCCGCACATGCGAGCCCAGCCGTGTCGAACTTCGTGAGGCCCTGCGAAGCGTCATGGATATGTCTGCATTGCAACGTCGGACGATGGCAGACGCCGCACGGGAAAAGGCCCGCGAGGTGCTCGACTGGTCAGTGCTTGGACCGCAATACGCTGCAATGTACGCGGCGTGCGTCGGACTTTGAGGAATCGATCAACATTTGGTGAATCCCCTTCTCATTGTCGCCGACGAAAGTCAACGTGCTCCCAAGGGCACGTTTCGCCCTCGTGAATTCTTCCGAATCCTGGCATTCGTCAAGCCGTATCGCCGCTCCCTGACCCTGGGGCTGATCTTTTCCATTCTTTTTGCCGGTTTGCATACGGCCAGCATCGGAGGGATGTTCCCGATCTTTCAGATTCTGCTGGAGGATGAGGGACTTCACGGCTGGATTGATCGCACGGTGGCCGGCGACCGCCTTGGGGTTAACTTCGCTCCGCTGGTTTCCCCCGATGCAGTCCGAATCCTCAAGGTTCATTCCAAATCCGGGGCCCACTCGGCAGGAATCCCCGCGGGTGCGGAATTGCTGGCCCCACCGGATCGCACGATCAAGGAGGAGCTCGCTTCGTTTGCTTCCGCGCCGTTGCAAGGAAGCGCAACTGTTTTGCTCCGGACGCGCGAAGGCGAGAAAACCGTCACCGCGAGCCTTTCCGATCCGCAAATTCACATTCGAGCGCTAAGATATGCCCAATCGCTGCTTCCAGCGGACACGGCGGGCACCAGGATGCGCACGCTGGCCTGGATTCTGACGGTGGTGGTCCTTGTCGCACTTGTGTCCAACGCCTGCCGCGTGATTGGTGAGGTGCTCGTCTCCGGCGCGGTATTGCGATCGCTGATGGACCTGCGCGATCAGCTCTATTCGCAAACGCTTCATCTTCCGCTCAAGTATTTTGCGGGCACCAATACATCCGACGTCGTGACGCGGTTCGTGCAGGATATTCAGGAGATTCAGCGAGGGCTGCTCACGCTCTTTGGCAAGGCCATTCGAGAGCCGATAAATGCTGCGTTTATTCTATCGTGGGCGTTGTTCCTGGATTGGCGCATCACGCTCACGCTGGGGATTATCGTCCCGATCATTGCCTTTATTTTTCTGAGTGTCGGAAAGAGTGTCAAAAAGGCCAACCGCAAACTGCTGCAGTGTTATGGGGAGATGATTGCCGCACTGACCGCGAGCTTGCAGAGCCTGCGAGTCGTCAAGGCGTACACAGCCGAGGAGTACGAACAAGGACGCCTCGACGTCGTCGACCGCAAGATGTTCAAGCAACAACTGCGGCTTGCCCGCCTCGATGCCTTCCTGAGCCCGATGATGGAATCCGTGGCGATCATCTCCGGCAGCATTCTGACCGTATGGCTCGCGGGGCTGGTACTTCAGCAACAACTCACCATGTCCAAATTCGCCGCACTGGGAGTTGCGTTGTCGATGCTCTTCGATCCGCTGCGCAAGCTGACAGATGTCTACGTTCGCATCCAGCGTTCGACGGCCGGGGCGGAGCGCGTTCTTCAAGTGATCGATCAACCGGTCGAGCAGGCCGCTTCCTCAACCGGCGAGATCGTCAAACCCCTTCAACGCTGCATCGAGTTCAACCGTGTGACGTTTACGTATCCCGGGGCGGCGGTCCGCGCTTTGCACGACGTTTCCCTGACGATTCCCAGGGGCGAAACGATTGCAGTCGTGGGCCCCAACGGTTCCGGCAAAACCACGCTGATGAATCTCCTTCCGCGATTCTACGATCCGGATTCCGGCGAAGTCTGCTATGACGGATTGGACCTTCGCAACGCCGATCTGGTTTCGCTGCGCCGGAGCATCGGCATCGTCAGTCAGGAATCAGTCGTATTCGGCGGGACACCCATTGAAAACATCGCCTACGGCGACAAGACTCCGAATCGGCTGCGCGTCATCGAGGCTGCGAAGCGCGCCTACGCCGATGAATTCATCGCCGCATTGCCCGGCGGATATGACTGCGTGATCGGCGAACGCGGAAGTACGCTTTCAGGCGGGCAGCGTCAGCGCATCGCCATTGCCCGGGCGATTTACCATGACGCCCCCGTACTCATCTTTGACGAGGCCACCAGCCAGATTGACTCGGAGTCGGAACTAAAAATCCAGACGGCAATCCGCGAGTTCGCCAAAGGCCGGACGACGATCATCATCGCCCATCGACTGAGCACCATTCAATTCGCCGACCGCATTGTCGTCATGAACGCCGGTCGCATTCTCGACTCCGGCCCGCACCGCGAATTGCTGGGTCGCTGTGCACTGTATCGAACGCTGTGCGAAACTCAGCTTGTAGCCTAAGGATTCGAGAAAAGGTGCTACTCGGCCTTTTTTTGTGCGGGTCCTTTTGGATGTTTGCGGAAGAGACGATCGCGAATCGTGGCGAAAACGGAAGTCGATGCGGTCTTGTATCGCCTCAGCCAATGCCTCGCCCAGGCGAATTCAGAAGCCAGTATCGCCAGGCCCAAAGGGATGACGATCACTGCCGGTCCGGGCAAAACGGTAAGCGCGAAGCCAATCAACAAGACCGTCAGGCCCACGGTGAAGACGACGATTCGTTTGGCCGTATGGAAGAGCAAAGAGGATCAAGCCCGGATACCGAGGCATCCGTCAATAACCATGCATTCTCGGCGATTCGCTGCGTCTACTGGGTGGATCCAGTTCCGCCAAACATGATGGCAATAATGATTTGGATCAAAACTGGTATCAAACTATTCAACAGGGAACCCAATATTCCAGACATTGTTCAACCTCCGTAGCAAACAAGCGAACCTTGGTGGTTCGACCGCGACGACCAATCCCTGACCGTCACGCTATCACCCCTATTCTGGCAGATTCGGAAGACCGCGCCACCGAAGAAATCCGCCATAGGCGCATGAAAATACCCGCCGAAGCGGGTATTTAAAACGAAAAAGTGCGGCAATCACCTACTCTCGCCTTGCGACTACCATCGGCCGTGCGGACTTCACTACCGTGTTCGGAATGGTAACGGGTGTTTCCCCGCACGTATCCTCACCGCATCAGGAATCATAACCGAGTCCATCCGTCCGTCAAGAGGGTGCAAAAAAAGAAAACTTTTTTGGCACTTCGATCATCCTAATCGCTGGAAGCCACGATGGTTATGCAATCTCAACCTGCTCCTTCACTCGCTCCGGGTCGGAAGGAGTCAGCACTTTTCGGTGCCTCAGGTTCCCCCCTGCTCCACCCGTGGCGACTTGTCGTTGGCAACTTTGATCGACCACGTGCCGACTCGAACGGACCGCCCGAGGCCCCCAAATAATACCACTACCAAGCCATCATTGCCGAACAGATATTTGCCCCTCTTTGGGCGTGATGTTCGATACCCTCGAGATTCCTGTATATGCCAGCTCTTGTGTTCAGAGAACAGCCCATGAACCTCAAAGCGTCTTCCGTGCTCAAAACCGAGGATGATATTGCGAGTGTTCATGCGGATTTTAGCCAATTCCGCCCGGAAGCCTGTGCGGAGCCTATTCGCTTCGAGTTCGGCGCAACGGGCACGGAAACGCCAAACCATTGGCCATGATACTCTTTGGGCTGCGTCGAGGGTTGAACGAGGGCGGGCAAAGAATAGAATGCGATGACTGCGGCGTAAAACCGTAGTCATAAGCGGTGGGCTTCCCGCGCCCACCTGACACCGGGATTTGTGAGTCTAGTATCGGCTGGCTGATGCCACTGGAAGGTATCGCCCGCCCTCTGTGCGAAACGAGTTGGTTACGATCCGGCAGACGGCGCGCCTCGTGGACTGCATCAACCGTAACCGCCACAAAAACCTCTCGCCGAGAGAGGGCAAAGCTGGCCAACCAGACGGCCTTGCTCATCAAGCTGCGAGCTGGCCAAATTGTGTTGAAATAAGGGTAATCAAACGGTGTCGAACGCCGCTGAACATGGATCATCGGGACAAGCAGGAGCGGATGCTCAAACTTCCACTCCCCCGTCATCGCCGGGCGTTCCCATGGTCGATTCGGCTCCGTCCACCGGATCCGGCAAGGACTTCCCCGGCGTAAAAACGGACGGAACGCCGACGGGTAAGGATGCCGTAAGCGCGAACGGCCGGCCTCCAAAGGTGGACCGGTACTTTCGCGCGATGTGCAAGCATTCGGCCTCGGACCTGCACTTCAAGGCCGACACCCCCGCGAAATTTCGGATGAAGGGCGACATTCGCAATATCGACGGAAAGCCACTGCTCAACAGCGAAATCCAGGCCATGATGTTCGAGATCATGGACGAGCGGCAACAAGGGATGTACCGCGATCTGGGTTCCGTGGATATGGCGTACCAGCTCGATACAGGCGATCGATTCCGCGTCAACGTCTTCCGACAGCGCGGAAAGATGTCCATGGCCGCACGCCGCATTCCGAAGGAGATCAAGAGCTTCAAAGACCTGAATCTCCCCGATTCGCTGGGCAACCTTTGCAACCTGCATACGGGGCTTATCCTACTCGCTGGGATCACCGGAAGCGGCAAGAGCACGACGATCGCGGCCATGCTGGAACAAATCAACCGCACGCGGGCCTGCCACATTATGACCATCGAAGATCCAATCGAGTTCCTGTACGAAGACAAGATGGCGTTCGTAAACCAGCGCGAAATCGGGCTGGACGTACACAATTTTTCTGATGCGCTGAAGTATATGATGCGTGAAGACCCGGACGTCGTGCTGATCGGCGAACTGCGCGATCAGGAGACGTACGGGGCGGCGCTGGCCGCCGCAGAGACGGGACACCTGGTTTTCGGGACAATTCACGCATCGAGTGCATCGAGCACAATCGCGCGAATCCTGGAACTCTTCCCGGAGGAGGCCCGGGCGCTGATCCGAAGCTCGCTTGTGTTCAATCTGCAGGCGATCATCGGACTGAAGCTCCTGCCGGGCATCAATCCGCAGATCCCCCGCGTGCCCGCATGTGAGGTGTTAATCTGCAACAGCACGGTGCGGAAACTCATCGCAGAAGAGCGCGACCACGAGCTAAACGCGGTCATCCGCAATTCCGCCCATGAGGGGATGATCGATTTTACAGAGTCGATTCGACTTCTGGTGGACAAAGAGTATATTTCGGCCAAGACGGCGTATACGGCCGCCCCCAACCCCGACGAGCTGAAGATGCGGCTCAAGGGAATTTCAGTGAGCAGTGGAGGAATTATTGGATAGGGACACGGGTTCCGGAGAGAGGGCTTTGTCGCCCCCCGATCGAACCTCGATCTATTATTCCATGATTTCTGTTTAAATTTGGCGAGGGACTGGAGTTTGACTCCATAGGATTAGGCGAGGTTGCGAAAGTAGTCCCCTGTATCCTAACCTGTGATCCCTCTTCAGGAACCACCATGACCTATCAAATTCTGGCCGCTTCCTCAGACGTCCCTCTATACATTAACCCAATCAAAATCGTCATTTGCGTTGCGCTCTTTTTCGCCTGGGCGTGGGCGGTGCAGTGGATTGACCGCGACACCGATGTGGTCAAGACCAAGCGCGAACATTGGAATCTTATTGTCCTGTCGGGCAGCTTCGTGGCCTTTCTCGTCTTATTTGTTCCTGCCTGGTCCGGCAAGATGTTTGGATTGGGTGTGGCGTTCTGGGTGTTGGGCGTAGGCGCGACGATGCTGGCTTACATCTTTCATCGCAACAGCCGGGTGGTTCCCGATCTTAGAGTGTTAACCCTCGGGCATGTGAAACGGCTTATGCCCGGCGGCGGTGGCCAGGCCAAGGCGAAGTCTACAAAAGGCCTGCAGATTCGACTGAATGATCACGCAGGCAAATTCGTCGAAATGCCAACCACGCCCGATGAGATGAAATCGTTCGAATTGCTGCAAGATTTCCTGTACGAGATCTTGTGGAAGCGGGTTTCCGACCTTGACATGACGCCGGGCAAGGAAGAATACCGCGTGGTCTACCGGATCGACGGAGTCGCCAACGAAAGGCCGGACGGAATTCCGCTCGCTGACGGCGAACGAATCGTCCTGTACCTCAAGAAACTGGCGGGCTTGAAAGTCGATGAGATACGTCGTCCGCAATCGGGCAAGATTCAGGCCGGTTTGCTCAACGCTCCCGGCGATCCGGGAACCACGGAAGTCAAGACGTCCGGATCGATGGCCGGCGAACGGCTGGGGCTCCACGTTCAGAGTGGACCGGCGCTGATGCGGCTCACCGATATCGGCCTGGCCGCCCCGCGTGAAGAAGTCGTCAAGAGTTTTCTCAATAAGAAAACAGGCCTCGTGCTGATCAGCTCTCCGCCCCGCCACGGGTTGACCACCACTCAATACGCCATCCTGCGAAGCCACGACGCGTACATGAATAACATCTACGCGCTGGAACGCCGCAAGATGGTGGATCTCGATAACGTGACGCAGAATGTGTATGAGGGCGCCAACAGCGACGTCAACTACGCCCGAATGCTTCAGACAATTCTCCGCCGCGAGCCCGACATCGTACTGGTGGACAATTGCGAAGATCGTGAGACCGCCAGAATTGCTTCACGTGCCGCGGCCGAAGATCGAAAAATCTACATGGGTATTCAAGCGAAAGATTGCTTTGACGCACTGAGCAAGTATATCGCCCTGCTGGAAGATCACGCGATGGCCGCCAAGGCGCTGATCGGCGTCACCAACCAGCGGCTCATGCGCGTCCTATGCAAGGAGTGCCGTGAGGCGTTCCACCCCGATGAGGCAACGCTCAAAAAATTGAACCTCCCGGCAGAAAAAATCGAACGTTTCTACCGCCCCCCAACCGAGCAAAAGCTGGATCGCAAAGGCAAGCCCACGGTCTGCCCCAGCTGCCAGGGAACTGGATACGTCGGGCGCGTCGGCGTGTTTGAAGTGATGAACGTGGATCCGTCCGTGGCGGCCTTGATTGCGGAGGGAGCGCCGATCAATCGGATCAAATCGCAGTGCCGCAAGAACAAGATGTACTACCTGCAGGAGGAGGGGCTCTTGAAGGTGATCGACGGAACAACAAGCATGAACGAGGTCCTTCGCTGCCTCGGGGGCAACGACAAGTAAAACAACGGAGCCGGTATGCTGCTATCAGCCATTATTGTGGTGTTGATCTTCGCGATTGCCCTCGTGCAATCAACGCAGGGATGGTACAGCGCCATGATCATGACGGTGCTCACGATCACGTGCGCCGCTCTCGCCTTTGGATCCTTTGACTACGTCGCCGTGAATTATCTCGCGCGCTATTGGAAGCCGTCGTTTGCCCACGCAATCGCACTAGCCGCCCTTTTTGGCGTACCGCTGGTGGTGCTACGGCTCCTTTTCGATCGCACCATCCGCAGGACGACTCTGCTCCCGATGATGATCGATCGTGTTGGCGGCGGATTCTGCGGATTGCTGACGGCCCTCACCATGGTCGGAGTTCTTGCGGTGACCATTCAACTGCTCCCTTTTGATAACGGTGCAGTTCTTGGATACTCGCGAGTCGACGTGGCGGACCCTGCCGCTGAAAAGCCCTCGGGGATGGAGCAGACGAATCTCTGGCTGAGCCCCGATCGATTTGCCGCAAGACTGGGCACGATGATGTCCGCCGGAATCTTTGGAAGCGATTCCTCCCTGTATATGGCACACCCTGACCTGGTGCAGGAATCGGCATGGACAAACGCCGTGCCCGCCAGCGTTTCCCGGTATGCGCCCCCCGGCTCCATCTCTGTCGTGGGAACTGAATTGCTACCTGTCATGTACCGCGTCGTTCCCGCTCCGGACCCGAAAAACAACCCTCCGACATACGAATCGCTCGACCCGACTGCGGGCAACGAATTTCGGCTGGTAAAGGTCAAGCTCAGCGAAAGAGCAAAGGACGAACGCAAGGCCCACCTGTTCAGCCTGCGGCAATTCCGGCTTGCCGGCCGCAAACCAGGAAGCGCGGCGATGGTGGAAATGCACGCAATCGGGATTGAGCAAGAGCAGAACGACCCTACGCAACACTACATCCGTTACAAGAAAGGGCGGACTGATCTTCCCGTGGTGGATAACGTCTACTCCCCCAAGGGTAGCGACACCGTGGAAGTTGTGTTTGAAGTGCCCAAGAATTTTCAGCCCACGCACATCTCTTACAAACGGGGAGCCTCGGCGCCCGTTTCGTTTGCGGCAGCAGGCGAAGGTGACGCAGGACGACGGACCGAAAAGGAAAAGCCCGAAGCAGCCGGCGCGACCGCTGCCGCTCCGCCGCCCGCCGCCCCCACTGCACCCGCAAGAGGATCGCGGGAAACGGGAACCGGCAATGGGCGGGCCGGAAATATTCGTGGAGTCACCACCAAGGTGGGCCGCTCTTTCTTTGGCGACGAACTGCCTGTCGAACTCAAGGACTATCGCGGATCGAACATCGAGCACCGCGGCGCAACACTGGCCTCAGGATCGCTTGTTGCAGAACTCGACAAGCAAGCCGAGGGAAAGAACGACCCCATTCGCAAGCTGGCAGTCCCCGATGACAAGCGGTTATTGCAGCTGAACATGAGCAAATTACAGTCTCAAAGCGGTTTGGGCCGAATTTTGAGTCAGGTTGTAACAACCATTCAGAACTACTCCGTAATGGATGCTGCCGGAAACCGTTACGAAGTGGTCGGCAAATATGCCATTGCCAAAGTGGGTGGGACAGAGCTTCTGGAACTGGAGTATTTTGGCGGGGCCGAGGGTGGGGCCGGCCGGATGCGGCCCTTTGACCGCATCAAGGAAGCGGATCTAAAAGGAGAATATTCCCTGGTTTTGCTTTTTTTGGTGCAGCCCGAGGCCCATATTGTCGCGTTTAGTTCTGGAGGCGACGCGACGCGCGCCGATGATCTTAAGGACGAAAATCTAATCGCGCCAAAATAAGGCCGGAGGTAGAAACACCAGAATGATTGAAGCAGTCATCTTTGACATAGGCGACACCCTCATCCACTTTGCAACGGGACGTACCCGCCCGTTTCTCGATGCGTTAACCCATTCCGTTTATGACCGGCTCATCTCGCAAGGGTATTCGCTGCCGCCATACAAACCGTATGGGCGGGCCCTCCGCCGACGATTCGTGTGGGATTTTCTGTGGTCGAGGCTTGGCCGCCGCGAAATGCAGATCGTCAGTACCTTTCGACGCTATCACGACCATTTGGGTATCGCGTTGAATGACGAGCAGCTTTCAGAGCTTGCGATGCTTGGCGTACCGGCGCTGCGGCCGCTTTTCCGGGCTGACGGAGAGGCCGTGGCCGTAGTTTCACGGCTTCAGGCCCAGGGTTACAAGCTGGGCTTGATCTCGAACACTCTTTTCCCGGGCATTTCGATAGACAGCGCACTACAACAGGAAGGTCTGCTCGATTTCTTTCCTGTCAGGGTCTATTCATCGGACGTCTTGTTCATGAAGCCGCACCGGCAGATCTTCCGGACAGCCCTCCACCGGATGGGCGTCTCGCCTGAACGGGCGTTGTACGTTGGTGATCATTTGCGAAAGGACGTCAAGGGTTCGGCCCGCGTCGGCATGAGAACCGCCCTGATCAACCGCTCAGGCGGCGTCCGACGGGGACGATGCCGCCCTGATCACGAAATTCGCGCCCTGTCGGAAGTTCACGACCTCCTGAAGTCCTGAGTTCCCGCTTGGCGATTCGACGTCTCAACATGGTGTCAATCTGAACCAAGCGAACGGATGTTCCGGGATGTTTCGCTTCGCTGAACAGGACAGCGGCATTTCGCGCAGTTTGTCCGGGGAAAGCTTCGTTTCAATCGGCATGACATAAAGCCCAACCAAATTGTTATAATCGGATCATGCGATTCGACCTTGCACCCCAGCGATTACTGGCTTCGTACATCGCAGGGATCTTTCCGATGGCCGACGAGTTCGGAGAGGTCCACTGGCTCGCGCCCGATCCTCGAGCTATCATCGAACTCGGTCACCTCAAAGTTTCCCGATCTCTACGAACCACACTTCGACGCAATACATTCGACCTCAAGTTCAACACAGCATTCGAAGAAGTCCTCCTGGCCTGTGCGGACCGCCCCGAAGGAACATGGATTTCGCAGGAAATCGCCGTGGCGTACTGCGCACTGCACGACCTTGGGTACGCCCACAGCGTCGAAGCATGGAACGGTGACTGCCTGGCCGGCGGGTTGTACGGCGTGGCCATCGGCGGCGCCTTTTTCGGGGAATCCATGTTCCACCGCGAAACTGATGCATCCAAGTCCGCACTGGTCCACCTGGTCGGGCGAATGCTTGCCCGTGGCATGACCCTGTTGGATGTACAATTCATGACGCCACATTTGAACAGCCTCGGCGCGACAGAAATTCCCCGGCATGAATACGAGCGCCGCCTGCAACTGGCCGTGCGGCTGCCTGTTTCGTTTTCGGACTCGCGGCACACACTTGGAGCGAAAGTGGCGCTTGCTGCGTACGGAGAATGATGCACCAATCAACAGACATAATCGCGGCCAACGAAATCTTCGTACGAAACATGCGGCACCTTTGGCGGCTCGATGCGCGAAATGCGTTGCTCATCGACGCGGTCCTCGATGAGCAGCGATATCCTGTCGAATCGACCAGGAGCGGCGACTGGACCGTGCGCGTGCCCCCCCATGTGTCCCCTACTGTTGGGGAAGGCGGGATGGGCCCGTTTCTCCATAGTCGATACGATCCAGCGGCGGAAGCGGAGAAATGGGCCGCCGCAGTGGACGTTGAGAGCGCTTTTTGCTTTGTGGTGGCGGGCTTTGGGCTGGGGTATCACATCGCCGCCCTCCACCGCCGTCTACAGGGCGACTCCTTTCTGATCTGCACCGAGCCGGACGTACGCATGGTTTCAACAGCCTTGAGCTGTGTCGAACTGTCCGAGCTGTTGTCGTCGGGCAAGTTTGTTCTGCTTCTCGACGACGATAAGAATTCTCTGCACTCCCGGCTCCAACCCTTCAGCACGCTCATGATGCTGGGCATGCAATTCGTGCGACATGCCGCCCGCCGTACGGCCGGTGCTGCACATGAGCCTATCAACCGTGCGCTCACCGAATTTGTCACCTACACGCGCATGTCGCTGACCACCTTGATGGCCAATTCGCTCATTACCTGCCGTAACATCGCCATGAATCTCAGGCACTACGTTGCAACGTCGCCGATCGACCATCTGCGTGATCGATTCGCAGGCAATCCCGGCATCGTGGTCTCGGCGGGCCCCAGCCTCTCTCGAAACATCGATCAGCTTGGCGAACTCAAGGGGCGCGCCGTGCTTTGCGCAGTGCAGACGGCCGTCCGCCCGCTCATGATTCGCGGAATCGCCCCCGATTTCATCACCACGCTGGACTTCCACGAAATGTCGAAGAAATTTTTCGAGGAAGTCGGCGACTTGAGTCGGACGCATCTGATCGCCGAACCCAAGGCCGCATGGAAGGTGCTCGACGAATACCCCGGGCCCATGTCGCTGCTCGACAATGCCTGGGCACGGCTCATTCTGGGAGAGGAACTGGGCGCTCGCGGCGGTCTGCCGGCCGGCGCGACGGTGGCACACCTAGCCTTCTATCTGGCCGTCTATCTCGGTTGCGATCCGATCATCTTCGTGGGTCAGGACCTGGCCTTTACCGGCCACGTTTTCTACACCCCCGGAGTGGAAATTCACCGTGCCTGGCGGAGCGAACTCAATCGCTTTCAAAGTCTCGAACATAAGGAGTGGGAGCGGATCGTTCGGAACCGCCCGATCCTGCGCAAGGTTCCGGGCCAAAACGGCGAAACGCTGTATAGCGATGAACTCCTGTTCACGTACCTGGAACAATTCGAAAAGGACATCGCCGGGTGTGGGCGGACGGTGATCAACGCCACACAGGGCGGCGCGGTGATTCGCGGGACACAGCCAATGTCGCTGCGCGACGCGTCCAGCAGGTTTTGTCAGCATCCGATTGACCCTGGGCGCTTTGTTCGCCACGGCTCGGTCGGAATGGTTTCTTCAAAGCGATTGAATCAGGCGGAAACCGAGGTCCGGCAACGGATCGAAGAACTGGAAAATGTCGTAAAGGTGACTGACGAACTTCAATTGTTGCTGGATGAATTGGACAAACTCGTCGACGTACCTGACCGGTTCAATCAGCGGCTGATCCGCGTGGACGAATTGCGCGCAAAAATCTATCGGGAGAGCCGTGCCTATCAGATCGTCAATGCCGCCAGCCAGTGGGCCGAATTCCGACGGTTCTCTGCCGATCGGCGAATCGAACTCGCGCCGGGAACAAGCACTGAACGCGCCCGAAAGCAGATCACTCGCGACAAGGAATTCATGACGGGCGTGCGCGAGGGAGCACTGGAAGTCGCCGAAATTCTGAAATCCTCCCTCGAACGCATGTCAGGCTGAACAGCAGATAGAAATCCATCGTCATGCTGAGCGGAGCGAAGCATCTCCGCGAGACCCTTTGCGGTGCTCAGGGTGAAAGTGTTTGCCTCACTGCCTCCTCTTCGATGCCTCTTTTCCCGATTGAGCGATTCCTCTACCATGCGGAAAAATAGAATGTTTTAACAAAGGAATCCAATGCCCAATCTTCCAAAACCCGACGTGCTGGCCATGCTGGTCTGCGATCAAATCATCACCGACCGGCTTACCAGCAAGCAATCGCTCATCGGCATGTTCAGCCGCATCCATGCGATGGGCTTTCCGGCCACCCACCCGCAGCTTTGCGTATTTGTCGCCCTGACCGACGGGCACGGAAAGACCGACCTTTCCATCCGCGTGGTGGATAGTAACGAAGCCCGCGCAGCAATCGTCGAGGGCAAAGGCTCGGTGAGTTTCAAGGACCCGCGAACCATCGCGAACTTGTTCCTGCAATTTCACGGACTGGTCTTTCCGCAGCCGGGCGAGTACCGCGTTCAACTGTGGTCGGACAATCAGCTTCTTCGCGAGGCGCGGTTGGAATTGATCCAACTGACTCCGCCGAAAAAGCCGGACGAGCATCCGCCCTCTGAATCTGTGTAGCATTGTAGGGTGGGCCATGCCCACCAAGGGTTGCGCTTATGTCACTCAACGAAAAACTCGAAGAAATGCGTCAGGCGTCGTGGGGGCGATGGGCCCCGGAAAAGGTCGCGATTCTTCACCGCTCGTTCGAAGACCTTGCCCGCTCGGGAATTCTCGATCGCATTCTGAAGAAAGGCGATCGCGCTCCCGACTTTACTTTGAAGTCGGCAAGCGGCGCAGATGTATCGCTTTCCATGCTCTTGAAAGCCGGCCCGGTCGTGCTCGCGTTTTATCGCGGACATTGGTGAAGGTACTGCAATGCCGAGCTAGCGGCGCTCCAGCAGGTGTTGGAGGAGATTCAGAAGATGGGCGCCAGTCTCGTGGCGCTTTCTCCGGAGCTGCCCAAAGAGGCGCAAATCACCGCCGAAAAGAACGGCCTGAAATTCCATGTGTTGTCGGACGAAGGCAACCGTGTCGCCGAAAAATTCGGGTTGGTGTTTGAGCTTCCAGCCGAGCTGCGCGAATTCTATAAGGCAATCGGGATAGATTTGCCGACGGTGAATGGCGACCCGTCATGGCGCCTGCCTCTGCCGGCTACCTACCTATTAGACAGCGATGGCATTATTCAGGATGTTTTTATCAATACGGATTACGTCAAACGGATGGAGCCAGAGGACATTTTGGCTGGATTGAAGCAGCTAAAACCGTAACGACCAACGGGAGCGGAAAACCAATTAACGATTGATGAAGAATTAGAAGTGAAGTAAGAGTTAGGTTGATGTTCTTTCCGAACTTGGAGCCGCTGTTCAGCTGTTGCTGTCTTTCTAGCTCGCTTGTAATTGTTGTGATCCTAGTCTGGCTGATTTCAAGGAAGGGTCCTCCAGATGGACGTGTTTCCTTTGGCATAGCCGTTCCTGAAGACTTGTTGCAAAAGGGTTTCAACGTGAAAAAAAAGTCAGTGGCGGTTTTGGGCGCTTCGGCCGATCGCAGCAAGTACAGCAACAAGGCCGTGCGCGCATACGTGCAAGAGGGCTGGCAGGTCTATCCGGTCAATCCCAAGGGCGGCACGATTGAAGGCCTGCAAGCCTACACTTCGCTGGCGGAGATTCCCGGAAAAGTGGATCGCGTTACCGTCTATCTACCGCCGCCGGTGGCGGTGAAGGCACTCGCAGACATCGCGAAAATCGATCCCGATGAACTCTTCATCAACCCCGGCGCAGAGAGCGACGAACTCGTCGCCGAAGCGAAAAAGCTCCGCCTCGACCCCATCCTCGCGTGCAGCATCATCGACATCGGCGCCAGTCCGGCACAGTTTCCGGGTTAATGCACCGCGGAGACGCAGTGGACGCGGAGAACTGAGCCTTACCCTCCGATTTGGAACATCGAGCGGCGCTGAGTCGATATGCCCTGTTCAAGGTGGTGGCCGGTAGGTTTCTGGAAGACCGCCTGCAGCAGGATTTTTGCAACGGCATCGCGTCCGCCGCCGCTGCGGATGGCCTGCTTCACGTCGAGTTCGTCATCGTTAAGCAGGCAAAGATGGAACTTGCCATCAGCGGTCAGCCGCATGCGGTTGCACGAGCCGCAGTACGGCTCGCTCACGGGTGAAATGAAGCCAATCACGCCCTTAGCGCTCGGAAGCCGGAAATTGCGTGACTCGTCCGAGGCGTTTATCGCAGGCAGTTCTGTGAGGCTCCCCAACTCTGCCTCGATGCGCTCGCGCGTCTCGGCCGTGGGCACGAACTGGCTGAGCGAAATTCGGGCGCACTCGCCGCCTCCCAGGGGCATCAGTTCAATGAATCGCACATGCCAGTCCTGGTCAACAGTCAGCCGCGCGAGATCGACCACGTCGGCCTCATTGTAATCGCGAACCACCACGGCGTTGAACTTCAAGGGTGCGAATCCTGCGGCGATCGCGGCCTCCACCCCCTCCCACACCTGCTTGATATTCCCGAAACGCATGACTCGCGCGAGCCGCTCGGGATTCAATGAATCGATATGGATGTTGATGCGTGTTAACCCCGCCTTGCGAAGCGGCCCGGCCAGGCCCGGCAACAGAATTGCGTTTGTGGTAAGTGCCACATCGGTGATGCCCTCAACCCTGCTGACGCGCTCGACGATTTCCACGAGGTCTTTGCGCAACGTAGGTTCGCCGCCGGTAAGCCGGATTTTGTGAAAGCCCACGTCTGCGGCCGCCTGGACGACGAGTTCAAGTTCGGCGGGAGTAAGCAGCTCCTCCCCGGGGACAAAGCTCAGCCCGCGCAGCGGCATGCAATAGACGCATCGCAAATTGCAATGATCAATCAGCGAGAGCCTCAGATAGTTGATCTGGCGGCCAAAACGATCCAGCGGCATGGGCATCCTCAATTGGACGTATCGATATCTTTGCGCATTATAGCAGCATTCGATGAAGGAATGTGGTAACCTGATAATTTCGTAACGTCATCACCGGAAGGCGTTTGGAGGAAGATTGGCTTCAAAATCCAACAAGATTGGGCTTTGGTTGGTCGGCGCCTGCGGCGGCGTCGGCAGTACCGTCGCGCTCGGTTTGGGCGCCCTGTCCCATCGCCGGGCGAGCGTGACCGGCCTGGTCAGCGAACTTCCACCGTTTCGCGATGCCCCACTGGTAAATCCGGCCAGTATCATCCTCGGCGGGCACGAAATTCGTGAGGAAACGTTCGTCGGAGCCGTGACCAATCTGCATCACCGATCGGGTTTGTTTTCAACTGAGTTGATTCGCGAATGTACTCCGAGACTTCGCGCCGCCCAAAGGGAAATCCGACCCGGGACTCTCCTGGGTTGCAGCAGGGTCGTACGCGAAATGTCTGATCGACGCGGAACGGCCCGCGATCGATCTGTGGCCCACGCCATTGATCGACTGGCTTCTGACATCGTTGCCTTTCGCGAACGCAATCGCGTTGACGACTGCATCGTGATAAATGTAGCTTCCTCCGAGCCGCCCATGCCACGGACGAAGAAACTCAACGACTGGGAGAAGCTGGAGAAAGAGCTCACCAAGCCGGGCAAGGACCTGATCCCTTCCAGTTCGATCTACGCGCTGGCTGCACTTCAAGCCGGGTGCCCTTTCGTCAACTTCACACCCTCCACGGGTATTTGCATCCCGGCCACTCTGCAGCGTGCCCACGAATTGGGCCTGCCGTACATGGGCAACGACGGAAAAACAGGCGAAACGCTAGTGAAATCCGCGCTCGCGCCGATGTTCGCCATGCGGAATCTCGAAGTGTTGAGTTGGGTCGGGCAGAATATTCTAGGCAACCGCGACGGAGCGGTCCTCAACGATCCGGCCACTCGGCAATCGAAAATTCTATCCAAGGACGGCCTGGTCGCCCGCATCGTCGGCGGATCGCCCACCACGAGAGTTGGGATCGAGTACGTACCCTCTCTCGACGACTGGAAAGTGGCCTGGGATTACATCCATTTTCGCGGATTTTTGGACACGAAAATGTCGCTGCAGTTTTCGTGGTGCGGGAGCGATTCGATCCTGGCCGCGCCACTGGTGATTGATCTCGCACGCTTCGCGGCCCTGGAGCACAGCCGCGGCGGAATCGGTCCCATGCGGCACTTGGCATTTTTCTTCAAGGATCCGATCGCCGCGCAGGAGCACGACCTTGCATCCCAGTGGCGATCGCTTGTCGAGCAGGTGAACGGAAAAATTCAGAATCCAAAACTCAAAGTTCAAAAATGAGATTTGCCTACAGCTCCAATGCCTACCGCCGATGGTCCATCGATGAAGCAATCCGTCGCACTGCCGCGATTGGATATACCGGATTCGAGTTGATGGCCGATGAGCCGCACGCCTGGCCGGCCAACATGAACGCCGCCGCGATCGATTCATTGCGTGAAAAAATCAAGCACCGCGGACTGGTGATTTCAAACGTAAATGCGTTCATGATGAACGCCGTGCAGGATTTCTGGCATCCTTCGTGGATCGAGCCCGACGCGGACTTTCGTCGCCTGCGCATCGAGCACACCAAAGCGTCATTGCGCATGGCTTCGAGCCTTGGCGCCAAGACGATCTCGACTGAACCCGGAGGGCCGCTTCCCCATGGATTATCGCGTGATTCTGCCCTCGATTTGTTTTGTGCGGGACTCCGCGAATCGCTCAAGGTGGCCGAAGAGGTTGGGGTGATGCTTCTGGTCGAGCCTGAACCGGGGCTCCTGATTGAAAACGCCGGTCAATTCGAAGAATTAGCCGCGCAAATGGACTCTCCGATGTTCGGTCTCAATTTCGACATCGGACATTTTTTTTGCGTGAGCGACCCCCTCCCCGAAACCATCAGGCGATTGCAGAAATGGACGCGGCATTACCACTTTGAGGACATCGCCGCGAACCGGGTACACGAACATCTTATTCCCGGCGAGGGGGCGATAGATTTCGGCGCTGTCTTGCGAGCGATTCGTGCGACAGGCTTTGACGGCTGGATGACCATCGAGCTCTACCCGTATCTCGACGACCCCGACGGCGCAGGCCGGCAGGCATTGGATTTCCTCACTCCATTCCTGGCCGGATAGCGTTGGAATTGATTGATGGATGCTGCCCCGCAGATAGTCCCCGATCCCGGAAGTTCGCGCAGGGCTTATCTCGATCTCGTCCGACTCCCGAATTTGTTCACGGCTGCGGCTGATGTGCTTGCCGGTTTCCTGTTTGCCGGCGGCTCTTCGGACGAGTGGTACATTCTCCTCCGGCTCATGGCCGCTTCGGTGTGCCTATATGCGGGCGGAGTCGCGCTCAATGACGTCTGTGACGCGGATCAGGATGCGACGCAGCGCCCCCACCGCCCCATCCCCGCGAAACTGATTTCACACTCGACCGCGCTGCGTATGTCGTCGGCACTGCTGATCGGCGGCGTTGCCATTTCCGCAACGGTGTCGGCTCAGGCATTGCTCGTTGCGATGGCGATTTTCTCCTCGATCATTATCTATGATTTCTTGAAGTCAATGCCAGTTGCGCCCTTATTCATGGGTCTTTGCCGCGCGTTCAATCTCCTGCTCGGAATGTATGGCCTCGAAACACTGATCCCGCTTCCGGCGGTGCGCCCCATGAGCGCCATGTTCCTGTATGTCGCTTCCTTAACCGTATTTGCACGGAGAGAGGCAAGCGGACGGTCACGCCTCCAACTTTCCATGGGCATGCTGGGAATGGCCGCTGCGCTGCTGAGCCTGTGGGGATTTCGGTGGTACGGATACAACGCCCGTTACCCAGAATATAGGATTCTTGCAGGCGCGTTGCTCGTGGTAGTGCTGTATTTGGGCTTGACTACGATGTGGGACCCATCGCCGCGTCGGGTTCAACGGGCGGTCCGAACGCTGGTCCTCGGTATTGTGGTGCTGGACGCCTGCGTTGCATGGGTCGCGGCCGGACCGCTTGCGGGATTTTGCGTACTTGCATTACTGATCCCAGCCGTCATATTGGCTCGCTTCTTGCGTGTGACGTAGCCGCCTGTTCTGGTGTAAACGAATTTGAGTTGCGCGTTCTTTTCTCGAACGCTGAAAGATAGGAAATAGGAGTTCCATGAGTCAATCAGACTTGCAACTGCTTGCAGCGGCGGAAACCGGCATTACGTCTCATTTGGCGGCCGAGCGCGATGCCGGTCGCATTACGGGTACCTATTACGACGACGCGATTTCGCAGACCCTCCCGAATCTCCGCAAATGGGTGCTGGCCAATGAGCTTGATCGGATCTCCCCGAATCTGCGGGATGGACTTCGCCACGCAATTCAAGAGTCGAAGTGGGAGGCCCTGACCAACGCGTTTTCGCGCGAGGTCGCCTTCGGAACGGGCGGCATTCGCGAGAAAATGGGTTCGCGGCGCGACGAAGTATTGCGACTTAAGAACGAAGGCATCCATGCCTCCATAATCAAGGGGCCCAACACCATCAACGACGTCGTGCTGTTGCTTACGTCGGCGGGAGTCGCCCGTTTTGGCTGCGCCCGCAAGCCGCCTCTCCGAAAAATTGTCATCGGATTCGACAGCCGCGTACGCGGCGGTGATTTCGCCCGAATGATCGCGTCGCTCTTCCTCGCCTACGATTTCACGGTCTATCTCTTCGACGAGGCCTGCATGTACCCAAGCGTGACCTTTGCCGTCCCCACGCTCAAGGCCGACATCGGCGTGTTCATTTCCGCGAGCCACAACGATTTTCGCTACAACGGCTACAAACTCTCCTGCTGGAATGGATCGCAATTCGATCCGGCGGAGCGAGACGACCTTTATCGCAACTACATAAAGACCACGACGTTTTCGGATATCCGCTCCATTCCCCTGACCCAGGCCACTCGCGAGAAGCTTTGGTTTCTGGGCGGCGTGAAACGCAGCGACGGGAAAGTCCTCGGTTCCGGCGATCATCAAGGGCTGCTGGTGGGCGATCCACTGCCTGACGTTTCACGCGAGCACTATGCCGGACGCGAGGACCGCATCATCGACCTGCACACGCAGCATATGAATCATGTCAAGCAATTCCTGTTGCGCCCCGACATGATTTCCTCGTCGCAGCGGCCTCTTTCCATTGGGTTTTCCGCATTCAATGGTTCAGGCCGCAAGGCCGTGCCGCGACTGTTGAGCGAAATCGGATTTCGCGAGGTCCGGCGAATCATGAAGCTCGATCCCCTCGACGGGATGTTTCCTGCATTTTGCAGCGATCCCGGCAAGGAGCAGCAACCCGACCCCGGCGACTGGCGGGCGGCGGACATCGCCGTGGACGCGTTCAAGGCCGAATA
This sequence comes from uncultured Phycisphaera sp., assembly GCA_964501365.1. Taxonomy (GTDB): domain Bacteria; phylum Planctomycetota; class Phycisphaerae; order UBA1845; family UBA1845; genus CAZAMB01. The sequence continues at coordinate 60,709 of CAZCST010000007.1, forward strand.
TCCTGGCTTCTGGGATTCCGTCGATTTGATCGTGGGAACCGACCCCGATGCCGACCGTTGCGGCGTGATCGTCAAGGTTCCAACCCAACAGCGTCCTGCGTACCTCCATCGAGGCACCGGCGACCAGCGGGAATATTCACTTCTATCCGCCGACGAAGCCTGGACGCTCATCCTCTGGTATCGCCTTCAGTACGAAATCGAGACGGCTGGCCGCGTACGCGACGCCGAACGCAAATTCATCGTACTTTCTCATACCACGACGGATTTGCTCACTTGTCTCGCTCGAAAGCATGGTCTCGGCGTGCTTACGACATGGGTCGGGTTCGCCCAACTTGCAGCCGGTACGCGGGCGATTTGGGATTTGAGTCAGAACAAGGACACACCTGGTATCACTGAGGGCACAAGGCTCCCCACGTATGATGAAGGCCGGCGCAGCTCCTCGGACAAACAATGCAATCGCACGATCCACTCCTGGATTGAGATGGATGATCGGCAGCGCTCCATCAACGTCGCGGCGCTCGAACAAAGCAACGGCTTCACGCTCCTGGGCGACGTTCCGTCAGATGAGCGATCCCTGGGCCGCGGCGGGCACGTTCGTGATAAGGACGGAACTTTTGCCGCAGTGCTGGTGGCCGAACTCGCACAGTACGCCAAAAAGAACGGCACGAACCTCATCGACCTCATGGATGAGAAAATCTATTCCGATCCCGACATCGGGTTGTACGTGACGCACTACGAGCCTGATCCGCTCGACGGCGAATACGAGGGACTGGCCGGCTACACCAAGAAGCGCGAAATTCTTCGCAAAGCCGAGGCGCTCTTTGACGCCGTGCGAAGCGCCCGCGGGCCCAGCCACAACGGCCAAAACAAACCGTCGGTCGCATCTGCATTCGAATTGGGCGGAATGCCCGTGGTCGGCGCGACGGTCTATCCCACCGGCAAGTACGACGCCATCAACTACCCCGGCTTCCCTGATGAAGGATATCGATTCTATTTCGACGCGCAGCGCAGATCGCACCTGACAATCCGACCTTCTGGAACCAGCAACGCGCTCCGCTTCCACGTTCAGCTCTTTGGTGGACATCCAGGACGCGGCGAAATGATCGAGGCGAAGGCGTCACTCCGCAGCAAAGCCATTCGGGCAGTGGACGAAATCCGCGAGCATATCGGCGCGTCGATCTGATCACACGTGCAAGTGACACTTTCGTTGCGCTTGGAACTACATCTTCCGACAGGTGAATCGACGATCCGCAATGTCTAGTCGCTATACTGGACATACGACTGGCGGAGGAAACGATGCAGCTAAGCGTTCACAAAGACGAGCACACGGAGGTTGGCAGTTACTTCGTCGCCAATTATCCGCCGTTTTCCGCATGGAACGCCGGGGAGATTCCCGCCTACACTGCCGCCCTTGACACTCCCTCGCCCAGTTCCGCGCCGCCACTTGGGTTGTACATTCACATCCCATTCTGCCGGAAGCGTTGCAAGTTCTGCTACTTCCGCGTCTATACGGACAAGAACTCCTCCGACGTGGACACCTATTTGACTGCGCTGGCCCGTGAGGCGGAGTTATACGCCGACCGCCGCGCACTGGCCGATCGCGAATTCGATTTCGTCTACTTCGGCGGGGGCACGCCATCGTTCCTGTCCGCCGAGCAGCTCGAACGACTCATCAGCCGGATTAGCGAACACTGGCGCTGGGAGAACGCTCGCGAAGTTACGTTCGAATGTGAACCGGGCACGCTCAAAAAGAGCAAGCTCGAAACCATAAAGTCCATCGGTACGACGCGACTCAGCCTGGGCATAGAGCACTTCGATGACGAAGTTCTGGCCATTGGCGGCCGGGCCCATCGCTCCGGCGAAGTATTTCAGGCGTTTCAATGGGCCCGCGAAGTCGGCTTCCCGCAGATCAACATCGACCTGATTGCCGGAATGGTGGGCGACACCGAAACCAAATGGAAGGAAACGGTGGACAAGGCACTGGCCTTGGATGCTGACAGCGTCACCATTTACCAGATGGAAGTGCCGCACAACACCGAGATTGCAAAACAGGCCCGCACCAGCGGTGAATCAACTCCGGTCGCAAGCTGGTCCACCAAGCGATGGTGGGTGGAATACGCGTTTCGTGCCTTTGAAAAGGCCGGATACGTCGTCTCCAGCGGCTACACGCTCTACAAGCCCGGCAATCATAGGGGGTTCGTCTATCGTGACGCACTATGGCATGGAGCCGACCTCATCGGCACCGGCGTCGCGTCGTTTGGACATCTTGCCGGAGTTCATTATCAGAATGTCGATTCGTGGGAGGGCTATATTGATTCACTCGGGCGCGGAGAGCTGCCCATCAGTCGCGCGATGCCCATCACCGACCGGCAGCGCCTGATCCGCGAATTGATCCTCCAAATGAAACTTGGCCGGCTCGACGCCGACTATTTCCGAAGCAAATTCGGTCAGCCCATCGCCGGCACGTTCGCCAACGCATTCAACGCGTTGCAGGATGATGGTCTGCTCGCTGTGCACGGCGATGAAATTCTCCTGAGCCGTGCAGGGCTGCTCCGCGTGGACTCTCTGCTCCCCCGTTTTTTTGAACCGCAATTTCAGAACGTTCGTTACACGTGAATCCTGCCAACCGAACATTCAATGCTTCTAGCGACCCATGCACCGCCCTTGCCTCGCTTGGTGAAGGCCTGATCGATGACCTATCGTGGCTCAAAGACTGCAAGCAAGTTCATGCCAACGACATTCCATCAGACATTCGCAGTCTTCTCGTTCACAATCGCCACATGACGGCCACGCTGAATGCTCACTACGGCCAGCCGGTCGCCCTCCGCGTGCTGCGTCATGTCGAAATCGATGCGACCTATCGCCGGATGATCATGCTCACTGTGGATGCCGGCGAGCGAGTCGTGGAATTCGGTCTCGTGCGACTGAATCTGGATGTTTTTCCGCCCGATGCGCGAAATGATGTTGCGGCGCGACAGCTGCCACTCGGTGAAATCCTTGCGAAGTACGACGTGCTCACTCGCGTCGAACCGCGTTGGTATCTTCGCTTTGCGGCCACGAGCCCGGTTGTACAATACTTTGCACCGGGGCCGACTCGGGAAGCGTATGGACGGCTGGGCGTGATCCATTGCAACGGCCGGCCGGCCGTGGAACTTTTGGAAGTCGTCCCGGCATGATATGGCCCATGGGACTCCGAATTTTGATGTCTTGAATTCGTGATCTGAATTTTGAGATCGGAAATCTGAAATCGTCGATTTCGCGAAATTGTCGTTCCTACGACAAACGCAAATCGACAATCGAAAATAGGTTTACGGGTGAACATGAATTCCATGTACGATTGCATTGTCATCGGCGGCGGACCGGCAGGATCGACCGTCAGCACTCTGCTCGCTCAATACGGCCACAAGGTGTTGTTGCTGGAGCGCGCACGCTTCCCCCGCCACCACATCGGCGAATCGCTGATGCCCCAGACCTACTGGGTCTTCAAGCGCCTGGGCATGCTGCCGAAAATGACTCAGGCCAACTTCGTTGTGAAGGAGAGCGTGCAGTTCGTCTCTGCGTCGGGCCGCGATTCCCAGCCCTATTTCTTTCCCGATCGAGACCCGGCCGAATGGTCCTACACCTGGCAAGTGCAACGTGACAAGTTCGACAAACTGATGCTCGATAACGCCCGCGAGCATGGTGTCGAAGTGCGCGAGGGCGTCAGCGTCAAGGAAGTGCTCTTCGAAGGAACGCGTGCGACTGGTGTTCGGGCCGTCGAAAACGGCGAATCGCGCGACCTCCGCTGCAAAGTCGTCATCGACGCCACCGGCGTCAATGCCCTCCTGTCGAAACAACTCGGCATCCGCGAGGGCGAGCCGGGGCTGAAAAACGCGGCCATCTACGCCTATTGGAGGGGCGCGAAACGCGATGCCGGGCGCAACGCCGGCGCCACGCTCGTCATCAGCACCCCCGATAAACAGGGTTGGTTCTGGTCGATCCCCCAGGAAAACGACATCACCAGCATCGGGGTCGTCGGCAAGACGCAGTTCTTGATTACCGGGCGCGGCGACGATCCCCTCGCCACGCTTGAAGAGGAAATCGCCCGCACGCCCGGCATGCTTCGCCGAATTGAAAACGCAGAACGCATATCCCATGCCTATGTCACCAGCGATTTCACCTACCGCGCGAAGAGAGTCTCCGGCGACGGCTGGGTTCTCTGTGGAGATGCGTTCGGATTTCTCGATCCGATCTACTCGTCAGGCGTGTTTCTCGCCCTGAAGATGGGCGAGCTCACCGCCGACACGGTCCACGCGGCGTTGAAGGAAAACGATCTGAGCGGAAAACGCCTCGGACAGCACGGCCCCAAGGTTGCCCGCGGCATGCAACTCATCCGCCAGCTGGTTTATGCCTTTTATGACCCGAATTTCAGTTTCGGGGCTTTCAATCGCGACTATCCCCAGTATCACGATCAGGTCGTCCGCCTGCTCATCGGGGACGTCTTCGAAAAGGACGACTTCGCCGAAGTTTTCGCCCGCGTCGTCGAACGGGCTCCGCTGCCCGAACCCATTACTCTGGAATAAGGCAATTCGAAATGAAAAAGTTCGTCTTTGGCCTGTTGATTCTTCTGGGACTTCTGCACCAGGATTACTGGTGGTGGAATTCGATCGATCCGCTCGTGTTCGGATTCATCCCCATCGGACTGGCCTATCACATCGGCGTCTCCATTGCTGCCGCACTCCTGTGGGCGATGGCCGTTCATTACTGTTGGCCGCATGATGTGGACGTTCCCGATCCTGTGGCGAAACCGTAAGGAATTTCATCCGAACCCAGAGCGCAAGCGACGGGCGGTTTTTCGTTTTTTGAGCCTCGATCTTAGTTCTTAGGAATTCGATTATGAATCCCGGACAAACCGCCGTCGTCGTCATCGCAGGCTATCTCGTGGCCCTAGTCGCACTGGGCCTTCTCAGCCAACTTGTCCTGCGGGCCACCGTCGCCGACTATTTCGTCGCCTCACGCGGGCTTGGCTCGGTTATGCTGCTGATGTCACTCATTGGCACCACCATGACTGCCTTCGCGCTCATCGGCAGCTCCGGTGAAGCGTGGGAATCCGGCATCGTCGTCTATGGCAAGATGGCCTCCTGGTCCGGCATCATCCATGCGGCCATGTACTTCCTTGTCGGCATCAAGCTCTGGGCCTTCGGTAAGAAATACGGCTATGTCACCCAAATCCAATTCTTCCGTGACCGCTTCGAATCCGACAAATTGGGTTTGCTGCTTTTCCCCATTCTCGTCGCCTTATTGATTCCGTACGTCCTGGTCGGCGTCATCAGCTCGGGCACATCGATTGAGGCCGTCACGGCAGGAGCCTTTCCCACCTGGTTCCCGTCCGCTGATCCCAAACTGGTGGGAGCGGTGCCCTTCTGGCTGGGGTCGCTTGTGACGTGCGTAGTCGTTCTCTACTACATTTCAGCCGGCGGCGTACGCGGAACCGCATGGGTGAATGCTTTGCAAACCATCATCTTTCTCGTGCTCGGCTTCGCGGCTTGCTACACGATTTCCGAAAAGCTCGGTGGCCCCGTCAAGGCGACGCAAATGGTCATGGAATACAACCCCACACGCCTCAAACGAGACGTCACCCAGGCGGATGGAAAACTCTACGAAGAGAAACTTGCCGCTTTCAAGGCCGATCCCAAGGCCGCCATCATCAAACCCAGGGAACCGCACGCCGCTGACAAAATCGAATTCACCACGTACCTTTTCATCCCGCTCAGCGTGGCCATGTTCCCTCACCTTTTCCAATACTGGCTCACTGCCCGCAGCGCCAAAAAATTCCGCCTGTCCATCATCGGACAACCACTGCTCATCATGATCATCTGGGCTCCGTGCGTAATGATCGGCATCTGGGCCACCTCCGCGATCTACAATGGCCAGCCCGTGATCCCGCCGGACTTCGCCGAAGCCAACAAGGTTCTGCCCATGATGGTCAAGAAGCTTTCTTCTCCTTTGCTTGGTGCATTGCTTGCGGGCGGAATCTTTGCCGCCGTCATGTCGAGCCTCGACGCGCAATTCCTCAGTCTTGGCAGTATGTTCACCAACGATATCGTAGCCCGCTATGCTCGCCCCGACCGATTCTCGGAGAAGCAGCTCGTGTTCATCGGGCGCATCTTCATCATCGTCATCGTCGCGATCTCCTATGGCCTGGGGTTGATGTACATCCAGAAGAAACAGGGCGTGTTTGCCCTGGGAGTCTGGTGTTTTAGCGGATTCGCCAGTCTCTTCCCGTTGCTTTTCGCCTCGATCTACTGGCGTCGCGTGACCAAGGCCGGTGCGTATGCGTCCGTGCTTGCGGCTGCCTCCGTATGGTTCTGGCTCTTCCGTGATTCCGGATACGGGAAGCTTGGCGAGCACGCACACTGGGGCTTCACGCCTGTCACCTTGATCTTCGCTGCCGCTACGATCGCGTTGGTTCTTGTTTCGCTGATTACCAGGCCGCCCTCCACGGCCACCATCCAGAAATTCTTCTCGCCGGTCGATAAGAAAACCGAACGATGGGGACGCGAGGGCGGCGGATGAGCGAGCCTTTTTCCATCACGCGCCGTGTGCAATTCGCGGACACTGATATGGCCGGCGTGCTGCACTTCTCGAACTACTTCCGCTACATGGAGGAGGTCGAGCACGCCTTCTGGCGGTCTCTGGGCCGCAGCGTCGTCACGCCCGAAGGCCTGCACACCATGAGCTGGCCGCGTGTCGCCGTCTCCTGCGAATATTTCGCGCCCGCCCGCTTCGAGGACGAAGTCACGCTGACCTTCCGCCTCACGCACGTCGGGACCCGCTCGATCGGCTTCGAGGTTGACTTTTTCCGCGAGGGCAAGCTCATCGCCTCCGGCAAGGTCACCGCCGTCTGCTGCGGCATGAAAGACGGATCGTTTTCCACGATGTCAATCCCCGATGACCTGCGATCCAGGCTGCTCGTCATTCAGTCCCCGCCAGTCTGACGAGTTAGCGGCGTACGGCGGAAACTGGTGACGATCGTTGGACGTCCAATCTTGCACCAGTGACCTACCGATTCGCACATTGCCGGCAAAGGGCCTGACCATGAAACGCGTTCGCCGAATCCATATGCTGATCGGATGTCTTACGGCCCCCATGATTCTGTTTTTCGCGCTCACTGGCGCGTTGCAGGCCTGGGATCTCCATCGCAGCGCCAAGGACGGCTCCTACCGCGCTCCGTGGCTTGTGGCGGTGATGTCGAATTTCCATCAGAACAAGTTCTTTCAAGGCAAGGCAAAGGCCACCGACGGCTGCTCCGAGATCGCCGACCCGGCGGAGGCCCGGCGTTGCAGGGAGGCCGGCCAGAAGACTGTCGCAACGAACCGCTTCAAGGGCAAAATCTCTTCCGTCATCATTTTCTTATGCGCCTGCGGTCTGTTCCTCAACGCCGCGTCGGGAATCTGGATGGCTTTTGACTCGAAGGCATCCCGACGCGCCGCCGCAATCCTTGTCGCGCTGGGCATCGCGATCCCCATGTTGTTGATCGTGATATGACGGCATTCCCGTAATTTCATTGCGGAAATGCGCGAACATCGGGGCGCACTGAAATTCGCGGCTCGCGTTGTTTTGCGATAACTTCCACCATGTTGATTCCAACGAGGAGGAAATCGCATGACCATAAGCTGCCTGACCCTTGTATTTGCGGCCATCGCCGCCCAGCCACAGCCCAAGCTCCAGTCCGAGTTGTTGCCGCCGACTCCCGATGACTGGCGGTTTGAACGGATCGACTTTCCCCTCCCGTTCGCCCCTGAGCTCAAATACCAGGGGTTCGAGGAGCTTCGGTTTGCGCCGGGCATGTTCAAACCAGAATCCGAAACGTATTTCACCTACATTTTCGCGATGAAAATCACCGGCGATGCGACGCTCGAGGCCGCGGCGTTGCAAACGCTGCTGGAAACGTATTTCCGCGGACTTTGCGGAGCGGTGGCCAAGGACAAGAAGCTCGAAATCGACACGTCGAAAATTTCTGCGCAAGTTCGCGCCGATCAAACGGAGGACAAATCTGCCCGGCAATTCCGCGCGACCGCCGAAATCGTCGATGCCTTCGTCACCGGCAAACCCCTGACGCTGAATGTAGAAATGATGGTGATCGACGTGAGCCAGTCAGACCGCCGCATCTTCGCCGCCCTATCCTCCAAGCCCGTCGATTCCCCGATCGGGAAACAACTCCGCACGTTCAAGGATCAGTTCAAGGAACGGTGTTCGCATGAGAAGAAGTAGGCAATTGGGTGGTGCATCAAACGACGATGCACCCTACCTGGCTTGATGCTGTAATAGATCGTTGACGCCTTTGTGGTACTCAAGCCACATGAGTTGATATTCTTGCCACGTCATCGCTACAAAATCAGGGAACGAAAGTTTAGCAAAAGACTTGCCAGAAACAGGGCGAATCCAAAAAAGCACAATGGTCGATCCTCTTCAATTGTTCCGATCACAACGGCATTATCAGCAAGCCAGTCCGCTCCACATTCAGAGCATCGCGTCGAAACGCTCTCGGCAGTAGGAGGAAGCTGATATTCACATTGGGCACACCTACGATCATTTCCTTGGCGACGACGAAAACCAACCTCAATTGCTCGCCAGCCGGTCACCAACCCAATAATCGGTATGATCGCATTCAACCATAAGGCACTGTCTTTCAATTTGGGAGTACCCAACATGACCGCGTAAACGATGACCGCGACCATTAGCATACCCGCAAATTCGTAAAGTATTCGCCGACGCTTGTTCATTTGCTCGAATCTGAAGACAGGGATCATCTTCATGTTCAACTATCGTATGGGCTGGTGGCACCGACGATGTGCCACTGCGCTTGAGCAGTGCGTTTCTCCCAACAAGTACGCCCAATGTTGCAGTTTTTTCGCTACGTCGGCCATGAATCGACGCGTGTGTCGAACCTTCAGCGATGTGGCCTTTTCAATGATGTTTCCCATTTCCGCCCGAACTCTTGACGTCTTCTGCCGGTTCAATCCCTACTACATGCAACAAATCGTACTGGCTGAATCGGTCCGGAATCTCGTCTTGCTGCGAGGAAGTGAACACAAGGATGCTCGAGCGGGTCAATGCGGCGAAGTCCGGGTGGGAAACGTCAAAGGTCTCGCCCGTGGTCAGCTTGATACGAAAGGGTTGAAACGGCGATTTCCGTAACGTGTCGTGCAATTCCTGGTAGCGCATAGCGGCCTCCCATTTGAATTATAGCCAAAGGCGACCACCCTTCTCAACCTCTGTCATGAGTCGGGGTCGGCCACGTGGCCCACGATGCGGCTTATGGCTACGTGGGGCCGTGAATCCAATTCGCTGAGCCGCCGATCTCTTGAGCCCCCTTGAACTCTTAAACCTTTGAACTCTTGATCCCTATCCCCTAAACCCTGATTGCAATTCGCCTCAAATCTGCGCGCGCCCGGGATGTTATGTATGGTGATGGACAGAATTCGCCAGACTCATCCCACCAACGGCGCAGGGCCGAACCAACCGACTACATATGGCGTCCTAACGCAAACCTACCACAACGCCAAAAACAGTAATTACGAAACGAACCCGTTTTGTGGCCCTGCTTTACTCCCCCGATGCAGTTGCGGGCAGGGTACACAATGACAGCTCATCTGCGCAAGTCATCGCAATCTGTGGATCGGATTGGCGGGCACAGCCCACCCTGCAAATTGCCTTGCTGCCTCTTTCTATCCGCGCTTTTCGATAGGAGGCACGGACCGGAGCGGCGGGCCGATGTACTTGCTGAGCGGGCGGTAGATGCGGTTGTTGGAAATCTGCTCGATGTAGTGGGCGCACCAGCCGGCGATGCGACTACACGCAAACAGCGGCGTGTAGAGATCGGGCGGGAGATCGAGCAGGTAGTAGACCACGCCGCAGGGGTAATCGACGTTTGGATAGATGGGGTTGTCGCGGTTGACGATCGGGTTCTTGATGGCGTCGTAGATGGCCACCAGGTCTTCGCGGCCCTTGATCTTGGCGAGCTTGCGCATTTCGCGTTCGAGAATCGTCGCGCGGTGGTCGCCGTGCTTATAGACGCGGTGGCCAAAGCCCATGACCTTTTCCTTCTTGGCCAGGGCGTCGCGCACCCACTTGTCGGCCTCGGCGGCGGACTTGAACTTGAGGATCAACTCGATGGCTTCCTCGTTGGCGCCGCCGTGCAGCGGGCCCTTGAGCGCGCCGATGGCGCTGACGGTCGCCGAAGTCATGTCAGAGGCGGTCGAGGCCACAACGCGGTTGGTGAAGGTGCTGGCGTTGAAGTCGTGCTCGGCGTAGAGGACCAGAGTCAGGTCGAGAATGCGCGAGGAAAGTTCATCGGGGTCCTTGCCGTGGAACATGTAGAGCATCTGGGCGGCATGGCCCAGGCCACGCTTGGGCTGGACCGGATCGAGACCCTTCAAAAGTCGATAGCGCGCCGCAACGATGTCGGATGCCTGAGCGAGCAGCCAGATGGCGCGACGCTTGAGCGATTCGAGCTGCTGACCCTCCACGGGATCGAAATGGCTGGCCATGGAGATGCAGGTGCGCAGCGCGGACATCAGCGGAACGCCGCGAGGAATCTTACGGAGCGTGTCGAGGACCTCAGCCCGCAGGCCGTGAAATCCCGCGAGCTGATCGCGGAAGGATTCGAGCTGTGCCTTGGTGGGCAGCTCTTCGTAAATCAGAAGGTGAGCGACTTCGCCGAAGCTGCACTTTTCAGCCAGCTCAGCGATCGGGTAGCCGCGATAGAGAAGCTGGCCTTGATCGACGCAGCAGATTTTCGTTTCGCCGGCGATGACGCCTTCGAGGCCAGGTTTCCAGGTTTCGGTGGTCATGTATCAGCCTTGCTTTGGGATCAAACGGGGGGCATTGCCCGCCCTGCCAAGATGGTGGGCACGGCCCACCCTACTTACCGTCGTAGCCGAGAAGGTCGTACAACTCGGTGCGGGTCTGCATTCGATCGAGCTGCGATTTCATCGAATGCTCCTTTTTGAGTACCCGCAAAGCTTCCTGAGTGGCCTTCATCGCAATTCGCTGGAGGCTCACCGGGAAGATGACCAGATTGTAACCGATGGCCCCGAATTCGTCAGCCGTCAGGTGCGGAGTCTTGCCGAACTCGGTCATGTTGGCCAGCAGGATTGTATCGACATCCCGGGCGAAGCGCTCGAATTCCTCGCGGGTTTCGAGGGCCTCCGGGAAGATACCATCGGCCCCAGCCTTGAGATAGAGGTGGGCACGCCGTACGGCTTCGTCGTAACCAACAACCCCACGGGCGTCGGTACGAGCGAGAATGAGGAAATCGCGGCTGGTTTTGGCGGCGTTGGCGGCGGCAATTTTTTCGCAGAATTCGTGTTCTGGGACGAGGCGCTTGCCGTCGAGGTGGCCGCAGCGTTTGGGGAATTCCTGGTCTTCAAGGTGGATGCCGCTGACGCCCACGGATTCGAGCACGCGAACAGTGCGGGCGGCGTTTTCGGGGCCGCCGTAGCCGGTGTCGGCGTCCATGATGATTGGGAGCGTGGTCGCGCGAGCGATGTGGTCGGCGTGGTCGCGCGCTTCAGTCAGGGACATCAGGCCGATGTCCGGAACGCCGCCGACGGAATTGGCCAGCACCGCGCCGGACAAGTAGATGGCGTCGAAGCCTTCGCGCTCGATGAGCCGCGCCGACAGCGCGTTGTACGCGCCGGGGAGCGTGACGACACCGCGCGCGATCAGGCTACGAAGTTGCGCCGAGCGTTGTGCAGATGGGATTGCCCCGTTAGTAATTTGCATATCCAACCCTACGCGACCAGGGATTTCAGATTCAGGCGAAGCAGTTGTTTTTCTTTCGCCGTGACCACACACTTGCTTCGGCCCTGATCGTCAAGCACTTCAATCTCGTACACCCCCAAATCAGGGTAGCAATGAACTACCGCTCCCACGTCGCCGCGAGCGACGCCTTCATTGGGAATATCTTCTGTAATCGTCACTACGTCATGTTCTCTAAGCATGGTTTACTCCACAAAACAAGTGACAAGCCGAGGCGAATCTGAATCAACATTCAACACCCAAACAGAAACGACTTTCCTTGTACCTCGTGGGCCTGAAACCGGGCACCGAAGTCGGTACTTGGTTCCAAACTCGTTACCTGTTGTTTTTTCAACGTCCAAAATATTCGCGGCATCAAGGAGAGCCTGTCTAAGTATCGTTGAGTTAGCACGAGTGATGCCAAGGAGGTGCTCAAAAAGATACGCATGATGTTTTCCTACGGGATGGTCAGGATTCAGCACGTATCCAATTAGCTTCTCGTGTTCAACGATGGCCCGTTCACCGTTTGGCATTTTCACATCTCAATTCTAACCATTGAGTTGAATCGTGTCAGGACATCCAAACGTTTTGGTAGCCCAGTTCAACAACTCACAGTTTTTCCGATGAATTGGCACTTGTGTTGCTTGCATTTGTGCTTCCAGGCGGGCTATGCTTTGTTATCAGCCTGTCGTGGCATCGCGTTTGCAGGGGTGCGTGCAAATCATTTTTGGGGGACAAAACATGTTTGCATTGGAACGACTCAAGAGGTTGGGGGCGGTTGTGCTTTTGGCGTTTTGCGGGCAGAGCTACGCCGCACGGGAGGCTGCCGAAACGGCCGAGTCGCCATCTCCCCAGGTTGCAGAGGAGGCGGTGCCGGTCGCGCTCAGCCCCCACATGGTTTTTGAGCGTGTGATCGTGGGTGCGGACGGAGTAATGCGGAGTGCGCCAGCGGATGACGGCGGGGTGGCCGGGGCGGGCGAGCGGCTGATTTACAGCAATACGCTCGGCATTTACTCGATCAACTTTCCGACGAACCAGCCGGTGTCGGATGATATCGCGACAACTGCGCCGAACGGATGCGCGCTGAAACGGTATCGGTTCAAGGTGGTGGGCAAGGTTCTGCCCACGGGCGCGACGGGGCCCTTTACGGTCACCTATGGTCTGTACACGACCTGTCCGCTGGCCGTGGGATCGAACAATGCAACGCGGGACTTGGTGAGAATTCCGGGAACTGAGGGCGTTCTCAATTTTCCGGACGACGGGCCTCGCCTCATCGAACATATCGTGCCGGCGCAGACGCCGGTGGCACTTCCCACGAATGTGTATTTGTCGCTGCGATTCAATCGCGGCAATTGTGGAACGGTGGTCGGGGCGCCGGCCATGATCGGATACTCCGGCGACATTTGGGACTTTCCGGGTTTTCCGTGCAACGGATTTCTTGGCGGTTTTCCTGAGTTGCCGCACGCGAGTTTCTGGGCGGAGATGTTTGGCAGCGACGATTGCGCGGAAACGTTTGTCGCCTACAAAGCCGAACGGCCGTCGGGAGGCGATGCAACTCTCGGCGCGAATGTACAGGGCGTCGATGACGCGAAACTCATCGTGAACGACTGCCAGATGACCGGATATGAGGTTGCCGTGAAAGGTTTGGGCTTTTACACGTTTGATTTACGGCGGGCTTGTACCGGCCAAATCATCGAGGGAACAGAGCGAACATTTCAAGTGAACGCCAGCACCGTGCCGCAGCTTCAGGTGGCCCGGTTCAACTTTGACCCGCCAATCCCTTTGAACACCGACAGCGTCTATCTGGGTTTCAAATGCACCTCAAACAGTTCCGGCGCGATCGTTGCCGGAATCCGACCCATCATTGGCGAAAGCGGTAGCGATTATTTCAAAAGCACCGCGAATGGATGCGAAGTAGTCCCGCCGACCACGGGTGTGCATGGGGCCATCAATCTGGCTATTACGTGCGCCGGAAAATTGCCGAGGGGAGCGTGCTGCGATCCTTATTTGACCGAGTGTCGCGGCGGGCCCGACGACGGCAAGAGATGCCCCGCCAATGCGCTTTGCGTAGGCGGCGCGGACGATGGGAGGGATTGCAGCCCCAATAAGCCATGTGCTTCGCCCGGCGTCTGCACGCCGTACTGCGCAGCGCCGGGTACATGCGAGGCCGTTTGCCGGGAGACGACGGAACTGAACTGCCCGTTCCCTCCGCATGAACAGAATCTGCGGCCAAGTTGGCAGGCTGGCAAAGCGTGTGAACCCGATCCCTTCGGCCCCACCCATTGCGGCTGGGGCCAATGCTGCGGCATACGCCCCAACTGGCAAGAAGTCTGCGATTTCAGCACCAAGAACTGGTGCGACGCGGCCACACCCGTCGAGTCGAAAACACTGTGGCAGCTTGGCAATTTCTGTGACACATCCTGTCCGCATGTCGACTGCATCGGAGCGACTGGATCGTGCTATATCACGCATCCTACTGCGGGCTGTAACGATCCATTCTGCTGCAGTGCAGCCTGTTCCATTCCCGGTCCGGCGGCCGCATTTTGTTGCAATACGGCCTGGGACGAAACGTGCGTGTACTATGCCGAATTTCATTGCTCGCAACCTCCTCCCAATGACCAATGCGACGGAGCCTTGACGATACCCATGCCGGGAAGCAAAGCCACCAGCAATATCAAAGCAACGACAACCCCACGCGAGCCGGGTTTTTGTTGCAATAATGGCGCGGGGGCTTGTGTCGGCGGCAGCAACGCCGGAGATGCCTGCATTGTGAATCAAGATTGCGCCAGCAGCGTGTGTAGCGAACAAATTCCCACCCCCGGCGGTCAGGGCCTGGGGACCATCTGGTTTAAGTTCGTCCAACCGGTGGGCCAAACTTCGGCGGGAATCAGCACCTGCACCAGCAATTCGCCGGCGCTGGATTCGATCCTGCAAGTGTTCACGGTTGGCGACAACTCGTCGCCACAGGCCGCTTGCAATTCGCTGACACCGATTGCGTGCAACGACGACACGGCGAACTGCGGATCGACGGGAAGGAATTCGCGGGTTTGCCTGCGAAATCTCACACCCGGCACAACCTATTACATTGAGCTGGCGGCCAAGACGGAAAATCGGCTCGGCCAGTACATCGTAACTATTTCCACAGTGTGCAATGGAACGACACCTTCATGTCCGAACTGTCCGGTTGGTGATGTTGCCTTCGTCAATCCTCCGAACAACGTTGTCGACGCTCGGCGTCCATTTCCGCCGAACAGTCCGCAATCTCAAGAGGGAATACGAACGATTGTGGCAACTGCACCCGGCGGCGCATCGAAGGAATGCTGGTCGATTTGTCAGTCGCCGGACATCCCCGCGTTCGTTCAGATTGTGAGCGTCGTGGAAGCACCACCCGGCACGTACGCGATTCAATTGAATCAGGCAATTGCGCCAGGCGCGGTTGCCCTGATCACCTACACCGACAAGGACGGCTACAAATCCGTCGGCCGGATCATTGCCCATCCAGGCAATGTGACCGCGGATTCGCAAACGAACGGGGCCGATGTTCTCTTGCTCGTGGACTTCCTAAATGGAGTCGGGACGCTGCCGTGGGGAATGTACAGTGGGGACTTGAATCACAACGGCCTCATCGAGCCATCGGATATTCTCACCTTGATTGACCTGCTCAATGGCGCGAACGGATTTACCGTTTGGTACGGGACGGAGAAGCCCGAAGCGGCGGGATGCCCATAACCGGACTTTTCAAGAGTAAGGGGCAAGCTACAATGGATCGGAGACCCCCAATTGGGGGATCCCTGTGGCATACCGACACCGCTCCCTCGCGGTCGCGGTACTGATGCGTGGGCTGGGCCCACCCTACATTACTCCGAAAGGGCTTTCGTTGAATTCATCGAGCAAACTGCCGGTATTGGTTGGCGGAGTCGCGCTGGCTGTCATGGGAGCGACCTGGTTCTTTTTGCCCAGTCTGCAAAGCGGGCAGGCCAAGGTGGAGTCGCAGGGTTCGGTACACCTTGAGCGGGCGCGGCGGTTGCTCGATCGCTACAACGCCGAACTGGCGTATCGCTCGCTGGTGCTGGATCAGCTTCGCGATGCCGAAGTGGCCGTGGACGCCAAGGACGCCGGCGAGATGGCGGAAAAAATCGCCGACGAATATCAGACCGTGCATACGTCGCTATGGACGGCATTCGAGCCAAAAGACTGGCAGAACGGGGCTGGCAAGGCGGTCAAACCGAGTTATGGCAATTTGCCGGGCCAGATACGCGACGGCGTGACGGCGCGGGCGAAGCTGGTGAAGGAAAATGCGGAGCTGCTCGACGATGCGATGAAGGAAATCGAGGAAGCGCTGCGGATCCAGGCGGGCGGTGCGTCGGGGGCGGACTATGCGGAGGCGCTGCGGCTCAAGGGAGTTGCATTGTTCCATCGCGGCATCGCGGAGCAAGTGGCCGCGAGAGTCAAGCGCGAAGAACTGGAACCACTTCTGGGCGAACTGGACGACCTTGCCCATGAGGCGGAACAACTCAAGTCGCTGCAAGGCGTGCTGGCCGGAAGCAATATCGACGAACAAATCAAGAGCACGCGCGAAGAGATGACGAAGGCTGAGGCTCGTGTGTCCGCGAAAAAGGATGAACTGGCCAAGCTGGATGGCACGATTCGGGAGCTGGAAAGTCGCGTGGCGTTATCGCAGGCCCGGTCCAAGGCGGCGCGGGACGAGATGGATCGGCTTCGGGCGGCCGGCGTCGATTTTTCTGATCCCAACGGTGCGGCAACATTTGCGAAACGGCTTGGCGATCAGGATGTTGTTTACCGGGCCGCACTGAAAGAAACCCAGGAGCTTCAGGCCGGATCGCTCCCCAAGGCGCAGATCGACATCACCGGGGATTTCCTTCGAGGAAAGTATCTGGAGGACGGCGGTCGGACGCTGACGGTGCAACCGGGCCTCAGTCACCATCAGGCCGAGCGGACCGCGCTGGCGGGAAAGATCGAACTCGAGCAGGCGGGCGTTGACGACATTCGGGGTGATCTGCTCAGCCTCGAAAATGCCCGCAAGCCCTACGAATCACAACAGACCCGTGCTTCGCAACGCCTTCCTGAAATCCAAAAGCTGGCCGGCAAAGTCTATGAGGATGTCAGCCGCGTCGCGTCAGAGGCCGAGGCGATCGAGGAACGCGGACTGAAGTTCCTCGATCAGTCGGTGACGGCGTCCCAAACGGCGGCGGGACTGGCCGACAAGTGGATTTTGGAAGGCCGTGAAAGTGCGTCGAATTTGAGTCCGGAGGCAAAGGAACGGTCGGCAGGCAACAGCCGGGCCGACGACGGATGGATCGCAGGGTTTGTCGGGGCGCAAGTGGCGGACGCCAAGAGCGCGAAGGCGTGGATTTATTACGATCGCTTCAACGAAGCCAATCGAATCGCCACGGTGCTTGGGCGGGTAACGGATCAGGTCGCGCTGCGCGAAGTGGATGTGGCCGCCGAGCGGACCAAGGCCGATGCGGCCAGGGATGCGAGCATCAAAGAAGTCGAACTGGCGATGGCGGCGCTCGAAAAGGCCTACAAGAACGCGGATCGGCACTGGACGCTGACGGCGCAGGGCGCGGGCGTCATGTACTTGATGGTGTTGCTTGGTCATGACGATTATCTGGCCGACACGGTGGAAGCATATCGCAATGCGGTCAAGGGACGCGAAAGCGATGCGGCGGCGGAAAAATTTGTGAGCCGGCTGCGGGGACTTGAAGCGCGGCAGCCATAGGAATGCGAAATGGCGAATGCGGAATGCTGAATTGAGGAATTCGACATCGCCGGCGCGACGCACAGTTCAGCCTGTACAATGCCCTCGTGGCAGATTCCTTTGAGCTATTCGAACACACCGCGGACATGGGCATCCGTGTTCGGGCGGACACGCTGGAGGCATTACTCTGGCCTGCCGCAGCGGGCTTGTATGCAGCGTTTGGCGAATTGGTCGCGATTCAGGCTGAGCCAACTCCGTTCACCTTTCAAGCGAAGGGTCGCGACGATGCGGTTTTACTTCGCGATTTTCTGACCGAGCTTCTCATCCTCTTCGAACGCGAAAAGAAAATACTGGTCTGTATTGAATCGGCCTCATTCGGCAATGGGGTTCTGACCGTATCGACAAAAGCGGTGGATGTGGATTTGAAGCGAAGCATCTATTGCCGCGAAGTGAAGGCTATCACCTATCACGATTTGGAAATTCGCAAGATGGAAAGCGGATACGAAGCGACGTTGATTGTGGACATATGATTGAATTTGAAATCTCAGATTTCAAATCTCAAACTTCAGATTTCTGAATTGAGAATTCCGAAATGGAATTGAGAGGCTGATTCCAAGGAAATCGGACATGTCAAAAACGGAAGGATATTCCGGGCCGCTGGAGCGGATTGACGACACGCGCTGGCGGATTCCGAAAGCGTATCGCTCCGACATGCGCGTGGATGGAATTATCTACGCAGATGACGCGCTCATCGATTCAATCAAGAACGACAAAGCGCCGGAGCAGGTGGCGAATGTCGCGTGTCTGCCCGGAATTGTGCGGGCTTCGCTGGCCATGCCGGATATTCACTGGGGATACGGCTTTTGCATCGGCGGAGTGGCGGCGACCGATCCGGAGCGCGGCGGGGTGATCAGTCCCGGCGGCGTCGGCTACGACATCAATTGCGGAGTGCGGCTGATTCGCACCAACATCGCGCTGGCCGATGCGAAACCGAAAATGAGCCGACTCGTAGAGGAATTGTACAAAACCGTGCCTTGCGGCGTCGGTCAGGGCGGCATCGTGCGATTCAACAAGTCCGAGTTATGCAAACTGATGGCCGAGGGGTCACCGTATGTGGTCAAGCGAGGGTTCGGCTGGGACAGCGATCTCGAAGCCACGGAGGCGGGCGGACTGATTGAAGATGCAGATCCGAGCCTGGTGTCGGATCGGGCGCTGGATCGCGGATCGGACCAATGCGGGACGCTGGGCAGCGGGAACCACTTCCTCGAAGTGCAGGTCGTTGAGAAAATCGACGACGCGCCTACTGCAAACGTGATGGGACTGTCCGAAGGCAATCTTACGGTGATGATCCACTCCGGGTCGCGGGGGCTGGGCTACCAGGTTTGCGAAGACGCGCTGAAGGAATTGCAAGATACGCCGCGGAAGTACGGGATTGAACTTCCGGACAAACAGCTTGTCTGTGCGCCGGTCCACTCGTCGGAGGGGCAGAAGTATCTGGGGGCGATGCGGGCGGCGGCGAACTTTGCATGGTGCAACCGGCAGATCATGACGCACCTTGCTCGTGAGGCGTTTGCGCGAGTGTTTGAACAACCGGCGGAGCGGCTCGGAATGCATTTGATTTACGATGTTGCCCACAACATCGCCAAGATGGAGCCGTACGATGTCGATGGCCGCAGCACGAAACTTTGCGTACACCGCAAGGGAGCGACGCGGGCGTTTCCTCCGAACCATCCGGAATTGCCGTCGCGGTACAGGCCGATCGGCCAGCCCGTGCTCGTACCGGGTGATATGGGGCGGGCGAGCTATGTCCTGGTCGGACGTCCTGGCTCGATGGAGCACACTTTTGGCAGCTCGTGTCACGGTGCGGGCCGATGCATGTCTCGCGGTGCGGCCATTCGGGCGAGCAAGGGCCGCAACATCAAGCAGGAACTCGCCGATCGCGGCGTCATTGCCCGCGCGCGGGGCCGCACCGGCCTCGAAGAAGAGCAGCCCGACGCCTACAAAGACGTCACGCACGTCGTGGACGTCCTGCACAAAGCCGGCATCAGTCAGAAGGTCGCCAGACTTCGGCCGGTGGGGGTCATCAAGGGTTGATGATGACTCCCACGAGGCTCTGTCGGAGTAGTTATTCGCCCTTACCCTTTTCGTCGCTGACTTTCTTCGATTCGACGACTTTGCCGGTCTTGGCGTCCACGTCGATATCCATCAGTTTCTCACCTGCCAGACAATAGACTCCGAAGACGACCGTGTCCTTTGCGACTTCGCAGTGGGCCATGACAGCCTTGCCCTTGACGGAATCCTCGGCAATCTTGATCGCAGCCGAAAGCGTGGTTTTGGCCTCGTCCATTGCCTGAACGCACTTCTTCGCGTCGGCCGGAGTTATGTCATCTTCATCCTTGTCATCTTCGACCTTGGCGCTCCTGGCTTCGTCTTTGCCGGCCTCCTTGGACTCGACGACCTTGCCGGTCTTGCCCTCAATGTCGACATCCATCAGCTTGTCGCCGGCCAGACAATGGACACCGAACACCAGCTTGTCCTTGTCGAGTTCGCCTTCGGCTACGACGGCTTTGCCCTTGCTGGAATCTTCGGCGGCCTTAATGCCGGCAGCGAGGCTGGTCTTGGCGTCGTCCATGGCTTTGACGATTTTCTTTGCGACCGACGGCGTCATGTCTGCATCGTCGTCATCGTCATCGTCAGCGCGCACGGGGACAGTGCTTACCATTCCCAGCAAGACCAGACCCAACGTCAGGAACAGCAAATTTTTGTACGATTTGAGTTGCATACTTGTTTCTCCAGAAAGGTTTCAAAATAAGCCAGCGCACCATGCGCAATAAACCTAGCTCCAAGCTGCCCAACGCCAATTCGTATTTCACGTTTTGCAAACACGACTGGCAACCCAACCCGAGCCTGAGTGCAATATCGTGCCAGATTATAACCAATGGAAAATCATTGAAGGCAACATGAACGATTTGTAACGATTCCTTCAGCAGCGACAAAACGCGTCGTTGGAATTCGCGCGTCACGCAATCTTGACGTTGCGATTTCTTCGGCCGGTGAGGTGAATCCAGAGGACCGTGATGTCGGCGGGATTTACGCCGCTGACGCGAGCGGCCTGGCCGAGGGTTGCGGGAGCAACACGAGTGAGTGTTTCGCGGGCCTCGAAACGAAGTTCGGGAATACTGGCGTAATCTACGCCGTTGGGAATGGCCATCGATTCGAGTTTTCGAAAGCGGTCGATCTGTTGCGACTGGCGAGCGACGTATCCGGAGTACTTCGCGTTGGTGAGAACTTGATCAAGAACATCGCAGCAAAAAACATGGTAATGTGGTACCGTGGTAATGTGGTCATGTGATGTGGCGACATGGTGACATGATGATGTGGTGATGTCATCCCCGCCACTTTTGTTGTCATCGTACTTTCGGTCCTTGTTGATTGTTCCGGCGAGGGCGACGGCAAAGGACGCGAGGTCGGCGTCGGGGCGGCGCATCCAAGTGGAGAGCGACGAACCATCGACGGAACCGCGACGGACAAGGCGTTCAATCTGGTTGACGATTCCGGCGTTGCGTTCAAATCGCATCCAGCGGGCGTCATCGACAGTGCCCAGTTCGCGGCCTGCCGGAGTCAATCGCACATCGGCGTTGTCGGCGCGGAGGAGCAATCGATACTCGGCGCGGGAGGTAAACATCCGGTACGGTTCCGTCGGAGGCTTGGTGATGAGGTCGTCGATCATGACCCCGATGTAGGCCTGATCGCGGCCAAGGACGAACGGCTCCTCATTACGAATCGCGCGGACGGCATTGACGCCGGCGATCAAACCCTGTCCGGCTGCTTCTTCGTAACCGCTTGTGCCGTTGATCTGGCCCGCAAGAAAGAGACCCCCTACCAGCTTGGTTTCCAGCGAGAGTTTTGTCTGATGCGTCGGAACAAAGTCGTATTCAACGGCGTAACCGTGTTGAAGGATTCGGGCGTTTTCGAGGCCGGGGATGGTTCGTACGATCTCGTCCTGAACTTCGCTCGGCAGGGAAGTACTGATGCCATTGCAATAAATGCGTTCGTTGTCGTAACCTTCCGGTTCCAGGAAAACCTGATGGCGATCCTTTTCAGCGAAACGCACGACCTTGTCTTCGATGCTGGGGCAGTAACGCGGGCCGCGCGATTCGATCTGGCCGGAGTACATTGGCGCACGATGCAGGTTTGCCCGAATCTGGTCGTGTACGCCCTGGTTCGTCCAAGTCACCCAGCAGTCGATCTGTCGCTGAAGAATGGCGTCCGTCATCGCGGAGAACGGAACGGGAAATTCATCGCCGGGTTGCGGTTCGCAGGCGGCGTAATCGATGGTGTCGCGGTGGATTCGTGGCGGCGTACCGGTTTTCAGACGACCCAGTTCGAACCCGAGTGACAAAAGTGCTTTACTCACGCCGGTGGCGGCAGCTTCTCCAATCCGTCCTCCTTCTGATTTCCGTTCCCCACAATGCATCAGGCCGCGAAGAAATGTGCCGGTGGTGAGAATCACGGCGTCGCAGCGTATAAGCCGACCGTCGGCGAGAACAACGCCAGTGATATGGTGATATGGCGATGTGGTGACGTGGTGATGTGGAGACTGTTTGAATTCGGACCTTCCTTGTTGCCCCGTTGCCTCGTTGCCTTGCTGCCTCGTTTCAATCGTCTCTACGCTACCTTCAACGACGGTGATATTGCGGTTGGTGGCGAGGATTTCTTGCACCGCCTTTGGATAGGCGTCGCGATCGCATTGGGCGCGGGGGGCCCAGACGGCCGGGCCCTTGCTTCGGTTTAACATGCGAAACTGGATGCCAGCGCGGTCGGTGGCGAGGCCCATGATGCCGCCGAGGGCATCGATTTCGCGGACGATCTGGCCTTTGCCGATGCCACCGATGGCCGGGTTGCAGGACATCCGGCCAATCGCGTCGGCCTTCATTGTCACCAGCGCGACCCGGGCCCCCATCCGCCCTGCCGCCCACGCAGCCTCGGCCCCGGCATGACCACCACCCACTACTACGATGTCGTATCTTTGCGTCATCACCAACGATCATGACCGGTCTTTGAAGCGTTATCAACCCAATGAGTGACTTGGAAACATCAAGTAACTTGCCCGCCAAAAAAGCTGAAAATACTTGACGGAGGCATGTCGTCGCAACGAAATGAGGCGAAATGAGAACGCAAGATAGCAAAATCTCCAGGTTCTTGTCGATGCAGGGCTACACCGATCGAAACACCTTCTTCGCTGTGGGGCTATTGCTGGCCATTACAAAGTATTGCGTGGACAGCGCGATTGCCGGACTGGTTTTCAATCACTCGTGGTCTTTAGAAAACTATTGGGCAGGAAGGCAAATTGTTCTGCTATTGAGCGCCGGTGAGACGGAGCGCCGTTTCCTTGTGTGGATGCTCCTTTTTTCCATTCCTTTCGTTTGGGCCGGCATTGCTCTGATTGTCCGGCGATTACGCAGCGCAGGACTTCCTCTCTGGCTCGCGATGGTGTTTTTTGTACCAATAATCAACATCATGTTATTTATCCTTCTTTCCATGCTGCCAACCGCTGAACCCGCCGGTCAAGAAAGGGAGCATTCGGTTTTTGAACAGTCCGATGTCGCACCAAGTTCGTTGGTCTATCGCGGCCTTGCCATTTTGACCACGGCGCTTGTCGGAACTGGGCTCACTTTCTTCGGAGTCCACGGCATGGGAAACTACGGTGTAGGACTCTTCGCCAGCCTTCCCTTCTGTCTGGGCCTGATCAGTGCTTTACTTCTAGATCAGCGCGGCCCGATTGGATTCAAAGCGTGCATCACGGCAGCACTTCTAAGTGTAACGATCGCTGCCCTTATCTTGTTCTTGATCGCATTTGAAGGAATGTTGTGCATAGTCATGGCCGCCCCCATATGGTTGACGTGCGCTGCGCTAGGCGGCGTCGTGGGATACTTCATTCAACAATACACCAGAGACCGTAAGGCTGTCGCTATTGCCATCGTTGGCCTCACACTGATCCTTCCAATAATGATGGGGGCTGAGGCACTGCTGAAAAGAGATTCCGACGTTTCGTGTGTTCGTACGGTGTTAGAAATCGATGCGAAACCTGACGAAGTCTGGCGGCGCGTCATTGCTTTTCCAAGACTCAAGGAACCGACAGAAATCTATTTTCGCCTGGGAGTGGCTTACCCCACAGATGCGACGATTGTTGGATATGGTGTTGGTGCGGAACGGCGATGCAACTTCTCGACAGGTGCGTTTGTCGAACCGATTGAAATATGGGATGAACCGCATCTCCTCAAGTTTTCGGTAACGCACAACCCCCCGCCATTACGCGAACTGAGTTTTTATCGGGAGATTCACCCGCCCCACTTGGATGGCTTCTTGGTTTCCCGAGCCGGTCAATTCCGGCTCACCCCGCTGGCGGGCGGTAAGACGTTGCTCGAAGGCACGACGTGGTATCAGAACGACATGGGCCCAAGCGCCTATTGGCGTCTTTGGTCAGACGCCATCATTCACCGCATTCACTTGCGGGTACTTCGACACATCAAACAACTTTCCGAATCGGCGGAAACGGTTGAGGCTTTCAATTCTGAAAAACCGTAATTCAAAAAGCGATCGCTAACGCTTTCTTTTCGAGTTTTCGGATTGCCGAGTACCTGCTAGAATGGCAGCTGAATATTCCTAATGTCGTGAATTCGATCGGCCCCGGCACATGAGCAAAAAGAATCTCGATTTGTCCACGCAGACCTCAAACGCTCGCGGATCCAAGGTGCCCGGCCAGAGTTCGACTTCAACGAAGACGAATTCTGCCGTATGGGTTGGGTCGAAGCGACCGGTATTTATTTTCGTCGGCGTATTTGTCCTGCTCATGGGAATTTTCTACGCCGTCACGTTTATTCCGTTCATGCAGAAGACGTTTCTGCCAGGCATGTTGAAAATCAATGCACGCGCGTCAGTGGCGGTGCTGAACGTTTTTGGCGAACAGGCTCAGGCCATCGACACGACGATTTCCTCCAAGAGAAACTCGGTGAATATCGCGCATGGATGCGACGCGATCGAGCCGATCGCACTTTTCGTAGCGGCGGTGCTGGCGTTTCCCGCGCCGCTGCGTTCCAAGTGGCCCGGCCTGCTGATCGGCACGCTCGTGCTGACGGCACTGAATATTGTGCGGATCATCTCGCTGTTTTACGTCGGCATCTTCTGGAGTACGTGGTTCGACCGAATGCACGAGGACATCTGGCAGCCGGCATTCATTGTGTTTTCCCTTTTCTTCTGGGTGGTTTGGGCCTTGTGGGCGACCAAGCCGCGAACGCGGGCCGCGCATGCCCTCGCGTAGGTCGCTCATCCTCTTTTTCGTCATCACTGCCGTGGTTTACGGCGTTCTGCTCATTCCCTGGCCGGGATTGCTGACCGGATATCGGAGTGCGTCCGCTGCACTCTGCCAGTTGTTCCTGGGGCGAATCGGCGATGGGCGGGTTACATTTGCACCCATGGAGTATCCTACGCTCGACAAGGACACCGACGTAACGCTCCAGAATGTGAAAACGGGTGTCACGGCAAAAATGACCGTGAACTCGCGTCGCAGGATGTATTTACCTGCAGCCTTCACCCTGGCCCTGATCGTGGCCGCACCCATTGCCTGGCGTCGAAAGATTTTGGCGGCGATTCTTGGGCTTGTCCTGATCAGCATCTACAGCGGCGCTGGAATATGGCTGAATCTGGTGAACGCGTTGAGTGAGCCGCGCATGGGAGCGATTTCGCTCGGGCCGTTCGTACGACGAATCATCCAGGTAGGAATCAAGGTGCTGATCATGTCTCCGGTTGTGCCGTATATCGCGGCGTTGCTTGTCTTCGTGATGGTAACGGTGCGTCGCGAAGATGTACTCCGCTTGAGTTCTGCGGCAATAAAGTCGCGAAGCGAGCCGTCCACTGCATCAGCAGCATGAACAATTCGGAAAAAGCCATTGACCACCGAGGGGCCGCTCCGGGCATTGCCGTCCTCGCCGAAACTCATGCGACAGAAACTGAAGCGATCAAACTGGCTTCGGAGTTGTCGCTTCCGTTCATTTCGCCGAACGACGACAGGGCCCGGTTCGAATTTGTTCTGCAAGCGGGAGCAAAGGGATTGACACTCGTGCCAACTGACCGAGCCACGGGTGGCGGAATTCGCATTGATTTCATCACCGGCCCCACTGCTTTCCGGAGAATAGCAGCGGGCTCCACTCGGCAGCCTCTGGCGAAGGCGGTGGGATTGCGACAGGGACGCCCATTTGTCATTGATGCCACCGCGGGACTGGGACGCGATTCGTTCCTGCTCGCATGCCTGGGATGTCGCGTATGCGCCGTGGAGCGTTCGACAATCCTCGCAGCCATGCTTCATGATGCCGTGCGACGTGCTTCGCGGGCTTCGGAACGAGCACTTACCGAGATCGCAAAGAGGATCACGGTCGTTTCGGGTGATTCGAAGTCGTTCCTAGCCAACCTGTCGTCAAACGATTGCCCGGACGTAATCTACCTTGACCCGATGTATACGTCGCGCGCGTCGTCGGCATTGGCCAAGAAGGAGATGCGAATTCTTCGGGCTCTTGTCGGCGGAGACGAAGACGCCGGAGAATTACTGCAAATCGCCCGGTCGAAAGCGAAAAACCGGGTCGTGGTGAAGCGCCACCTCCGTGCTGCACCACTGGCTGACGGGGTTTGTTACACATATGCGGGCCGAAGCGTTCGTTACGACGTTTATCCCACGATTCCGGGGAAAAACGCATGATGGATGGCCTATGAGGCGGGTTGCGAAATCAACCGGGCGGAAGCTATAATCACGGACGTGAGGGGTATTCCGTTTTCGATTCATTGCCGGCTCGTGCCCGGACCAATTGCGATTCACAAAGAGGATTATTCCATGCGCATGCCCATTTGGATGGTTGGGTTTATTACCTTGGCCTATTCGATTGTTTCGCTCGGCGCAGAGCCGCGAGTTTCCTACCAGGGCTTCAGCCAGGTTCAAGTTGTGATCACGTCCAAAGAACAATTGGACGCCCTTGAGCAGATCGGCGTGAACATACTGAATTGCCACGTCGGCCAGGGACCCCTGCAAATTATCGCCAACGCCGGACAACTGGATGACCTCACTCGACGTGGAATTCCCTATCAGATTCAGGTCGCCGATGTCGAAGACGCGATGAACCGCCAAGCTATTGCAAACGCCCAACGCGTCGCGGTGCTTGGAACCGCCGACCCCTTCGACGACTTTTTTCTCGACTATCGTGATTATTCCAATGCGACCGGGGGAATCATTTGGTACTTGAACCAACTGGCGTCGCGGTATCCGGGCCTGGCTCAAGTCGTCAGCGTTGGTACGACGTTGCAGGGAAACACGATCTACGGAATCAAAGTCACCAATCAAGCCACCTCCAACAAGCCCGCTGTGGTCTACTTCGGCGCTGAGCACGCCCGGGAGTGGATTTCCACGACCGTCGGCTCTTACTTTGCCAATTATTTGTTGAGCAATTATGGAATCGACTCGACGGTGACGGACCTGGTAGACAACGTCGAATTCTATTTGATTCCGGTATACAACGTTGACGGTTACAACTACACGCGGACTACGAACCGTCTTTGGCGAAAGAATCGCCGCAACAATGGCAATGGCACATTCGGCGTGGACATCAATCGCAATTGGGGGGCCGGCTGGGGAGGCGAGGGATCCAGCGGCGTGGGTTCCTCAGAAACATACCGTGGAACGGCTGCATTTTCGGAGCCGGAAACACAGGCCATGCGAGATTTCTTTATCGCTCATCCCAACGTGCGCGCACAACTTGACCTGCACAGCTATTCGCAACTGATCCTTTGGCCCTACGGTTACAGCAACACATTACCGGCGGATCAGGATGTATACGCTGACGTCGGGTTCGGGATGGAAACACTGATGGAGGGTGTATTCGGCACACAGTTCGTTGCCGGCCCGATTTACTCCACAATCTACCCGGCCAGCGGTGGGTCGTGCGATTGGACGTACGACGCGCGCGGGATTCTTTCGTTTTCGTACGAATTACGCGATCAGGGATTCTATCAATTCGAATTGCCTGCGGACCAGATCGTTCCCAGTAATCTGGAGCTGCTCGGCGCACTGAAGCTCCTGGCCAATTCGAACTGGGTGCGTGATCCGCTTCGCTTCCGTTTCCCCAACGGTTTGCCAATGCGCCTACAGGCCGGTGTGATTACGCCGATCAATGTTGAGGTAATCGCCCAATCGCAGACGGTGTCCCCCGGCGGCGTAAAAATGTATTACCGCCCAAGCCCGACGGATTCCTATACAGAGATCGTCATGACTCCCACGGGCGGAAATGGCTATCAAGCCGACCTTCCGGCGATGAGCTGCGGGGCCTCACCGGAATACTATTTCAGCGCGTCGGCAACCGGCGGCTCACAGGTGAAGAGTCCCGAGGACGCACCGTCGCTGGGAACGTATTCAACGACCGTAACGACGAATGCAGCCGTCGCGTTTGAGCAATTGATGAGTTCCAACCCCGGATGGACCACGCAGGGGCAATGGGCTTTTGGAACGCCAACGGGTGCCGGCGGCCAGAATGGATTTCACGATCCAACCTCCGGACACACTGGAACTTCCGTGTACGGCTACAACCTGAGCGGTGATTACGCGAATAACTTGGGCGAGCAAAACTTGACGACCGGACCGATCAACTGCACAGGCCGAAGCGGCGTTCGACTTTCGTACTGGCGGTGGTTGGGAGTGGAGCAATCACAGTATGACCATGCCTCCATTCGGATCAGCACGAACGGCACGAATTGGACCACCGTCTGGCAAAACGCGAGCGAGATTGCCGATTCCGCGTGGACGCTCCACGAAATCGAGTTGGGCGATTTCGCCGACAATCAGCCGACCGTATACCTGCGGTGGACGATGGGGCCTACGGACAGTGCCGCCCGATACTGCGGATGGAATATTGACGACGTTCAAATACTGTCCGATGAATGCATCACAGCAACCGCGTCCACGCCACTGGCTGAACCCGCGCCGATCGTCAAGCCGCGGTTCATCTCCTTTCAGATTCCTCCGTCTCAGGGAGGGACTGCCGAGACCGCACTCCGCGTGAACTTGACTTCATTGCATCACGTGAATCCGCCATATGCGGCCGGAGCGACCACTCCGTTCACGGTATTTGAAGGCCAGGTTCGCTGGGTCGGCCCACCCACACAGTTTGTTGAGTCAACGTCGAGCGGTACGCCCTTCATGGCCGCACAACTGCAATGCACTCCGTACTATCAAGACTGGTCGACGATTGCATTGCTCCATGTCACGGGGTCGGCGATCGTCCCAAGTTCGTCGTATGAAATCGTCAACGTTTCGGCGAGCTGCATGGGCGCGGAGGGGAATTGCGTTGCTGTTTCGGGTCCTCTGAGCGTTTCGACGGCTCGTTGGGGCGACGTGGAGACGCCGTTCAACCCACCGTCAACCACCACTCAGCCGGACCTGGCAGACGTCTCCGCAATGGTGAACAAATTCAAGGATGTCGCAGGCGCGCCAATCAAAGCCCGGACCCTTCTCTCGGGAGAGAACCTGGCAGGAGAAATCGACATGTCGTTCGATCTGGATTTCGAACACATCGCGGCGTGTGTCGATGCGTTTAAGGGAAAGCCGTATCCGTTCACGATTGCTTCATGTCCATAAATCGGAATTTCGATGAGGGTGTTGATACGAGGCAAAGAGAGCGCCGCCTCGCTTTACCGCGCCGCGGGCTCGGGTTCCATTTCGTAATCGAGTTCCAGCGCGGCATCGCGGTCTGAAACCCGGAAGACTCCGAGACTGTGATCCGTTCCCGGAGTACTAGTGGCATAAACATATTCAATGTTGATGTTTGCTGCGGCCAGCACGCGGGCGATATGGCCAAACCCGCCCTGCATATTGGGAATCGGGATGGTGATCACGGGTACTTCGACATAGGCCGCACCTACTTCGTCAAGGGATTCCTTGGCCACGTCGAGATCGTCCACCACGATGCGCATCGTGCCGATATCGACCGTATCGAGAACGGTCATCGCCAGGATATTGACGCCTTTTTCGGCCAAGGCTTCGCAAAGGCGAGCGACCACACCCGGCTGGTTGGCCAGGAATGCGGATAATTGGGTTTCGGGTTTGGCGGAATGTCCAGAACGATTGTTGCGGCCCATGAGACGCTCCCACTCCCTGCAAAAACCGGATAGTCCGGCGACCAAACTTGTACACAAGACACGTGCTCTATTTCGCTGAAGATACCGCCTCAAATGTGTTGTTTCAAGCCGGCATACTTCGGTCCCGGGAGCCTGCCTTCCGCTCCATACTTTGAGGGCTTACGATGGCGTCATGACATCTGGCAAGAATTCGGAGTCGCGGCCCAGTCTACTATCCGAGCAGCGCGAGGCGATCGGCTCCGCACTGGGGCGGATTCCCAGCGGATGTGCCATCCTTACCGTGCAGTACCACAGCCATTCGACGGGTGTTCTGGTCTCGTGGTTTCAACAGGCGTCTTTCGATCCGCCATCCGTAAGCGTGGCGCTGCGAAAAGGAAGGCCTGCCGCAGAATTGGTGGAAAAATCCGGACATTTTCTGCTCAACCTCGTAGGCTCAAACCCAACGCCGATGTTCCGGCATTTTGGTCGGGGCTTCTCGCTTGAAGAGGATGCATTCGCCGGGCTTGAGATTGCGGTCACGGAATATGGCACTCTGATCAAGTCCTGTTTCGCTCACCTGGGGTGCAAACTCACGCAAAGGGTTCCAGTCGGCGATCACGATCTATTCGTGGGGCAAATCGAACATGCGACGGCGCCACTGCAGGGCGAAATGCCGTACATCCACACAAGGAATAGCGGGTTCTCCTATTAGGGCACGGGCTCTATAGGACATGTGGGTCTCCTGCTAGAATCGCAGGATGGTTGCACGACTCCAAACCGCCACTTGCGTCGGGATAGACGCTCTTCGCATCGAGGTCGAAGTCGATGTGAACAAGCACGGGTTTGCCGGAGCGACGGTCGTGGGCCTGCCGGACGCCGCAGTCAAGGAAAGCCTCGAACGTGTCCGGAGTGCGATTCAAAACACCGGCTACGAATTTCCGCGATTCAAGACCGTCGTCAATCTCGCTCCCGCTGACTTGAAAAAAGAGGGCCCCGCCTTTGACCTGGCCATTGCGTTGGGGATCCTCATCGGAGCGGGCGACGTTCGAGTCGATGATGCATCACGATTTCTGATGTTGGGCGAACTGGCGCTGGATGGCCGCGTCCGTCCAGTACGCGGCGCGCTGTCAGCGGCGCTTCTGGCGAAAGAGCACGAGCTTCGCGGAGTCATCGTCCCGATGGAAAACGCCCGCGAAGCCGCCGTGGTTGGGGGAATCGACGTCATCCCGGTTGCGTCGCTCACGGAAACCGTAGGATTTCTCACTGGAGCGCTGCCACTCGAACCGACAACCGTGGATGTCGCCGAGGTTTTTTCAGCGGCGTCGCGTTACGACACAGATTTTGCGGATGTCCGTGGCCAGGAACAGGCGAAAAGAGCTCTGACCATCGCGGCGGCCGGCGGGCACAATGTCCTTCTCATCGGTCCACCGGGTTCGGGCAAGACCATGCTTGCCAAACGGTTGCCAACCATATTGCCGCCCCTTTCACTAGCGGAATCTCTGGAGACCACGCGAATCCACTCGGTGTCGGGAGAACTGGCTCCCGGATCGTCGCTGTTGGCGACCCGGCCCGTGCGGTCGCCGCACCATTCGGCCAGTACGCCGGCGCTGGTCGGCGGCGGGAGCATTCCACAGGCCGGGGAAGTGTCGCTGGGCCATCACGGCGTGCTTTTTCTCGACGAATTTCCTGAGTTTTCGCGGGCAGCGCTGGAATCATTGCGGCAGCCGCTGGAAGATGGCCGTGTCACCATCGCGCGGGCCCAGAATACCGTCAACTTCCCGGCCTCGTTCATTTTGATTGCCGCGATGAATCCCTGCCCTTGTGGATATTTCACTGATCCGCGCCGGGCCTGCAAATGCACGCCGCTCCAAATTGAGCGATATCTATCGCGTATCAGCGGGCCGCTCATCGATCGCATCGACATCCACCTCGAAGTTCCTTCGATTGCATTCGCTGAGCTGCGAAGCAATCGCGACGGAACGCCTTCCGCAACATTACGCGAGGAGGTGCTCAAGGCGCGTGCCCGGCAGCGGGAACGCTTCGGCTCTGATTCAACCCTGTCAAACAGCCGAATGACATCGAAATTGCTTCGCCAGCATTGCGCGATTGACGATGCCGGCGAAGCGGTGCTGCGGCAGGCGATGAGCGAATTGGGACTCTCTGCCCGGGCGCACGACAAAGTCCTCCGCGTTGCCCGAACCATCGCCGACCTCGCAGGTCAATCATCGATTACCTCGGAACACTTGCTCGAAGCGATCCATTACCGGCGCCTCGATCGAAAACTATAAGGATCGCAAGATGCTAGTTGATCGCGCAGAAATCTATATCAAAGCCGGAAACGGCGGGCACGGATGCGTCAGCTTTCGCCGCGAGAAGTTCGAGCCCAAGGGCGGCCCGGACGGCGGTGATGGCGGTGATGGCGGCCATGTATTTGCCGTCGCAACGCCCGGTGTGGACACGCTCCTCGATTTCGCCGGGAAACACCATTGGATTGCACAACATGGTCGCCCCGGCATGGGTAAGAAAATGTACGGCAAACAGGGTGAAAATCTGATCCTGAAATTGCCGCAAGGCACGCTGATTCTCGACCGCGATACGAACATACTCATCAAAGACCTCAGCACGCACGGTGAAATGGTTCGCATCGCGGAAGGCGGCAAGGGTGGCCGGGGCAACGCCCGCTTCGCCACGTCCACGCATCAGTCCCCGCGTGAGTTCGAGGAAGGAACGCCGGGCCAGGAACGCTGGCTGCGACTCGAACTCAAGCTGTTCGCGGATGTCGGAATCGTCGGTCTGCCCAACGCGGGAAAGAGCACGCTGCTTTCGCGGCTGTCTCGCGCCAAGCCAAAAATCGCTGACTATCCCTTCACGACTCTTGAGCCGCAGCTTGGGATCGTTGAGCTATCCGGTCATCGCCGCTTTGTGCTTGCGGATATTCCGGGACTCATTCACGGTGCTCACGAAGGTGCGGGACTGGGCGACGAATTCCTGCGGCACATCGAACGGACCCGCGTAATCGTCCATCTCGTGGACGTGGGAGGCGAAATGGCCGCCATGTCGCCGGTCGAGGCCTACACGACAATCCGCAACGAGCTGTCCAAGTACAGCCCGGAACTGGCCGCCAAGGAAGAATTGGTGGTAGCCAACAAGATTGACGTAACCGGAGGCGCGGCCGCTGCAAGAGAATTCTCAGCCTCCATCGGCAGGCCAGTGCTTCCCATCAGTGCCGTCTCCGGAAAAGGTCTCCCACAACTTACGGAGGGCTTGTGGGAATTGATTCAGCGGGCCAAGGAACGTGAAGCGGCGCTGGCGGCGATCAATGCAGAAATTGCTTCATAATCGCAGGAATGATTACCTTGCTTCCAACTCGCACAATTGGGGCCTAGAATCACATGACTATGATCAAGCTCCCCCCCTACGATCCGGACGCACTTGTCATCGTCATCGACATCGGTAACACCAACACCAAAGTCGCCACCTGGCATGGGAATAACCTGAAAACGGTCCTATCCGTCCCCACCGGCGACATGAGCGCGTTTGAAGAAGCGTATATGGCTCATCGGCAGGCCACTGGAAAACAGCTTCATGCGGCCACGATCATCGGCTCCGTCGTACCAAAGGCACTCGAACGGATCCACGCCTACGTCGCAGGATTGGAAGGCCGTGAACCGCTTGTCGTTGGTGATACGTTGCCACTTCCGATGGACCTGGAATTGAAAGACAACAAGACCGTCGGCGTGGACCGCGTCTGTCAGGCCGCCGCCGCTTACGATCGCATTCAGACTGGCTGCACTATTGTTTCTCTTGGCACGGCCGTGACCATTGATCTCGTGAATGACGAAGGAATATTCCTTGGCGGTGCGATTCTTCCGGGCGTCAGCCTGCAATTGGCGGCGCTTCACGAGCACACAGCGGCGCTGCCCAAGGTTGCCCCGGCCGTCCCCGAACTGCCCTATGGAACCGACACGGCGGAAGCCATTCAAACCGGTGTCTGTCGTGGACTGGCCGGAGCCGTTCGGGAGATCGTAGAGGGCTACGCCACTCACCTGCACCGCTGGCCCCAGGCCGTTGCAACAGGCGGCGACGCGGCTCTCTTGATGCCGCTGTGCGACTTCATAGACACCTGGACGACCGATCTCACGCTACGTGGCATCGGCCTGGCGTATTCGAAGCACCTGACGGCGCTGGGTGCATGACCCCCCCCTGCCATCGTGCCTGCGTTCTGACGCCTCCCGGCACGGGAGCCATTGCCATCATCCAGTTGGTTGGTCCGGGTCCACTTGGCCTCCTTGAGGATTTGTTCATCCATCCAAAAAGGCAAATTCCGACGCAAGACGGCAAGCTGTACTACGGCCGGCTGATGGATGGAGAGGAAATCCTTGACGATGTGCTGGTCAGCTCGGAAAACGTGAACGAATCTGGGCGGGCCGTTGAAATCAGTTGTCATGGCGGAATACGGATAGTTCAGCGAATCCTCGAATTGTTGGAGCGACGCGGAGCGCAGGTGACGACGGGATGCGGCGGCGCATTCTCGCACTGGCGCGCTTGCGACAAGATTGAGGAAGAGGCCATAGAATCGCTGACTTACGCAAGAACTCAGCGGGCAGCACGGTACGCAGCATTTCTGCGAAAAGAATTGCCCAAGACGCTGAGAAACATTCTCGCGATTTGCGACGGCAGACCTGACGAGGCAAGAGAGTCGATGACTCAGCTCACGGCTGGATTCCGTGCTGCTCGTGCATTGCTTCGCGGAATTACGATTTGCCTGGTCGGCCCGCCCAACGGCGGCAAGTCCACATTGTTCAACACCTTGTTAGGCCGCCAGGCGGTCGTGACTTCACCGGTGCCCGGCACGACGCGAGACTGGGTAATGGAGTTGGTGGAGTTCCAGGGAGTCCCGGCGGCCTTGGTGGACACTGCCGGCCGGAGAGAGACCGATTGCAAACTTGAACAACTTGCCATCGAGGCCGGCAACGATCCATTGGGCAACAGCAACGTGGTTCTGCTCGTTTTGGATGGGTCGATTCCCTTTCCGAGGACCTCTTTTGAATTTCTACGTAGGGAAAATCAAGTGTTTTGGGTTCTTGCAAACAAGACTGATCTGGGATTTTGCTGGAGCAGTGAGGACTTTGCACGGGTGGAGGCAGTGTTCGGATCAAAGCTGATTTCGGTCTCAGCGCGGACCGGCGAAGGCTGTGAATTGTTGAAGCAATCGGTGATCGACAGCTTCGGATTGCTGCCCGATTCCCGATATTCCGTGTCGTTTTTCACCGATCGACAGCGAGAATTGGTACTTTCATTGTCAGATTCCGCCCGCAACCCAAAGGATGTTTGTCGTGTACTTCTGGAAAACCGGCTGGCGTAGCCCAATGGTCAGGCCCTATAATTGCTTGCATACTGACCGATCTTGCGATTCGGTGACCCGGTTGTCAGGACAGCGAAAGTGGAAGCGTGAATTTGCACGCCCTAAAGTCTGTAGCATGAAGATTTTGCTTTACGGCTTTTGTCTACTTATGGTCACAGAATCGGAAATTTGAATGTCGATCGACGACTCACAAATCGCCCGCCTGGTCGTCGAACGCAAACTCTGCACGGCCAATGAACTGGAATTGGTCCGGGCTGAACAACGCGCGCTCGGCGACAAGGGCAAGCCCATCACACTCCGTGACATGCTTATCCAGCATGGTTATGTGACCCATACGCAAGTCAAACGGCTCCAGATGGCCATGGACGAAGACTCCATGTACCGCCCGGCCCAGCAGATTCCGGGCTTCCAGGTGCTGAGCAAACTGGGACAAGGTGCGATGGCCGTGGTATTCAAGGCCAAGCAGCTCAGCCTCGATCGCATCGTAGCCATCAAGGTTCTCCCTAAACGACTGAGCGAGAATCCGGAGTTCGTCGAGCGGTTTTATCGTGAAGGGCGGGCCGCAGCGCGGCTCAATCATGCAAACATTGTGCAGGCCTACGACGTCGGCGAATCAGGCGGCTACCACTACTTCGTGATGGAGTACATCGACGGAAAAACCATCTATGACCTGATCGGCGATGGCAAGCCGGTCCAGGAAAAGGAAGCGATTCGAGTCGTGCTCCAGTGCGCATCCGCGCTCCAGCATGCCCATGAACAGGGCTTGATTCACCGCGATGTGAAGCCCAAAAACCTCATGTTGACCAAATCCGGAGACGTAAAGCTCGCAGACATGGGTCTGGCCCGCGAAATGGGCGACTACGCCACGGCCACGGCGGAAGCGGGCCGCGCCTATGGGACGCCGTACTACATCAGCCCGGAGCAGATTCGCGGAGAAATCAGCATCGACGCCCGCGCCGACATTTATGGCTTGGGTGCTACTTTCTATCACATGGTTACCGGCCGCGTACCATTCGATGGCACCACTCCATCAGCAGTGATGCACAAACATCTGAAAGAGCCGCTGATCCCACCCGACCATCTCAACAAGTCCCTGTCCGCCGGCGTGGGAGAAATCATCGAAGTGATGATGGCCAAGAATCCCGACGACCGATACCCGTCGATGACCGAACTCATCGCCGACCTGCAGGCTGTTTTGAACGGCGAGCCTCCGTTCCAGGCCCGGAAAAAGTATGATCACAATCTACTCTCCGATTTGGCAACGGGCGGCACCGTCATCATGCCAGCTGCAGGCCAGTCAGAATTGACCTCGTCGTCGCCGAAGGTCTCCGTACAGTGGATGTTGGTGTTGTTGGTCGTTCTGGGCATTTCCATCCTGTTTAATCTTGTCCAATGGCTTCGTTAATTCACTCCCCGATCCCTTGCATCGGGGCTCCAAAGACCCACCAAAAACGAAGTGCAGGATCAGACACGGGGTAGATGTGTCGCCGCCTTGCGCAACATCGTACTTACGGTATTTGGCGGATATTGAGTTTGGGTTAGATGTTCTCACCAAAGAAAAAGGCGGCGGCCATGCGGTCGGCCATCGCCTGGTTTGAGAAAATCAGCGGAAGCAGGAATCGAATGTCCGTGTGTGGAGACCGGAGATGATCGGCGAGTTGCATTCGCCACTGCGTATCAAAAGTCATCAGTTCATCCTGCGAATAAGGACTACCCAGCGCTTTGTCGATGACCTCCGCCGCGATTCTTGCCGACCACATGGCCGGATAGATCCCCTCATTGCTTGCGGCTGCGATAAATCCGCCGGCATCACCGATGAGCAATGTGTGCTTGGCGACGTGCGTGTCCATATCGAGGGCCCAGCCGGCGGGACAACGAATCGGTTTCGCTTTTGCCGCCTGCAAGGAGAGGTCACCGGGGGCCAATCCCTTCGAAGCGACGGTTTTGGCAAGCTGCACGAGTGACGGCACAACCTGGCTTTCGTCGCCAATCAGATTGGCGCTGAGCGTGCAACGCTCCTTACCCTGCGTGCAAAAACCAAAGCTGCCGCGCGTATCCAACCCCAAAATGACTGCGACTTGCGGCTGTGCAACAGTTGATGGATGCGGCTCACTAACCTGCGCGACCCAAGTCGGGACATCCGACCCGCGTGGAGAAAATCCCACTCGCGAAGCCAATTCCTGCGCACGGCCGGTAGCCAATACCAAGAGTCGGCTCTGAATCGAGGTTGATGTTTGTTTGAGGATCACCTGGGATTCATTGAGCCGAACGTCTTTTACTTCCTCTCCCCGCAGGAGGACTGCGCCAAGGGACGCCGCGTTCTCAATCAGTGCTTCATCAAATCGAACGCGATTCACAAGATAGCCGATGGGACCCTCCACCTTGGGTGACGCGCTCTTGGAGCAATCTGCGTTGTAGAAAGTGACATGCGAAAATGGAACGATACAGCCGTCAGGAAAGCGGCAACCAATTTCGTCGAGCAGACCCTTGGCCCGGGCACTGAGCCAACCCGCGCATAGAGCCGCATGCCCTGCCTTTTTTCGATCCAACAGAACAACGCGCCGGCCCTTTCGCGCCAGCAAAATTGCAGCCGTCGCTCCGGCAGGCCCCGCGCCGACAATCGCTACATCGTATACGTCGTCTGTCATTTCGCGTCCCATTCGCTATGCCTGAGTCAAAGACTCAAGTACAACATGGTCTGGTGCGGGACGCAAGGGATCGCAAACACAATTGGCGGCAACCACCTTGGCAAGCCTGAATCTTGAACATCTCTCGTGCGACTATCAAACAGGCCGCGGCACGATCCGGGCAGTAGACGATCTCTGTCTCGACGTAGCCGATCGTGAACTTGTCGTCCTCGTGGGACCGTCGGGCTGCGGGAAAACCACGACGCTTCGGCTCATCGCCGGACTGGAATCGCCATCAGACGGTTGCATTCGTATCGGCAATCGGATGGTAAACAATGTACCGCCGCGCGGCCGGGACGTCGCCATGGTTTTCCAGAACTTCGCCCTGTATCCGCACATGACCGTGTACGAGAACATGGCGTTTGGACTCAGGATGCAATCCGTTCGAAAGGCGGAGATTGTGCAAACCGTTGAACAATTCGCTGCCCGGCTGGGCCTCACACCGCTCCTGGATCGCAGGCCGCATCAGCTATCGGGGGGCGAAAGACAGCGCGTTGCGCTGGGACGGGCGATCGTTTGCAAGCCGCAAGTTTTTCTCCTCGATGAGCCTCTGTCGAATCTGGATCTTTCCTTGCGGACGGCCATGCGCAGCGAAATTAAGCGACTTCAACGCGAACTGACCACCACCATGATTTATGTTACTCACGATCAGGAGGAAGCAATGACCCTGGCGGACCGGATTGGCGTACTCAATCACGGGCGCTTACAACAGTTTGCCCCACCCCTGGAAATCTATCAGCGGCCCGCCAACCGCTTCGTAGCCGGCTTTTTCGGTTCTCCTCCCATGAATTTGATTCACGGCACGGTCCAAACAAATGGCACCGGTGCTGAATTTCGATGTGGCGCACTTCGAATTGAAGGCCTTCGACAAACTGGATGGATGCAGGCGGCAAGCCCAAGGGAAGTCGTGCTCGGCATTCGCCCTCACGACGTCAACCTCATAATGGTCGGCGGACTACAGGCCGTGGGTGGGATGAACCCTCATCGGGGCATCGTTCGAGATGTAGAACCTCTCGGGGATGCTACAGTTCTGCGAACGGTCCTTGAAAATGGAGTGGAATTCGTTGCGAAGAGCTCCGCCAGCGACGCACCAACCATCGGAGCTACCGTCGAGATCGGATTCCAGCCTGATAAGCTGCATTTCTTTGACGCAGACAAAACAGGCAGGCGATTGAACTGACAATCCACGGCATCGGCCTGCCCTTCAGAAGCATCGCGCCGTATGGTTTTATCCGGTTGATTCTGCTATGATTCAATTGGTTTCTATGCGACATTCCATCCGTTCAGATACCCCTAGCGATCATCTGGCCCCCAAGCGCATGCCTCGCGCGGTCCGCGAGCAGGCGCGTGCGGGAGGCGAGCAACGCCCCGAGCGGGCGATTCTCGTTTCCATACTCCTGCCGCACACAACCGCCGACTTGCGGAATCCTGTGGGTGAACTGAAGGCATTGGCCGAAGCCGCCGGCGTCGAAGTCGTGGACACGATGACACAAAAGCGATTGCAACTCACGGTCGGCTACGCACTTGGGAAGGGCAAACTGGCGGAGCTCGCACAACGGGCTGAGGATGCGCAGGCTGATGTCGTCATTTTTGATAATGAACTGGCCCCCCGCCAGATTCGGGGGCTCGAAGAGGGAGCCCAGCGAAAAGTCATCGACCGCAGTGAACTGATTCTCGACATTTTCGCCGCCCGGGCACGAACCAAGGAAGCCCAGTTGCAGGTCGAATTGGCTCAACTCCAATACACTGCGCCGCGACTTCGCGGCATGTGGACCCACCTTGAGCGCATCGCCGGTGGCGGCGGCGGAACGGCCGCGGGCGCAGTCGGCGGCGTCGGAACGCGCGGGCCTGGTGAACGGCAGATCGAAGTGGACCGCCGCGTGGTCAAAGACCGAATCACCTATTTGCGGCGGGAGTTGGAGGAGGTCCTCCATCGAAAAGAACGCGAAGTCAGGGCTCGGTCGGAACAATACACCGTTTCGCTCGTGGGCTATACGAACGCGGGAAAGAGCACGCTAATGAACCGGCTTACCAATGCCGGGCAGTTCGTCGCCGACATGCTCTTTGCCACTCTCGATACAAAAACCGTCCGCTGGAACCTCGGCGAGGGCCGATCAGTCCTGCTTTCGGACACCGTGGGATTTGTTCGCGACCTACCCCACCATCTGGTCGCATCCTTCCGCGCCACGCTGGAAGAAGCATTGCACGCACACCTGCTTCTGCATGTCGTCGATGCTTCGTCACCGCAGGCGTGGCGGCAGGTACAGGCCGTGGAAAGCGTCCTGACGGACTTGGGGGCAGACGACATTCCGCGCCTGACACTGCTGAACAAGATCGACATCGCGGACGATGCGGCAGTCGCAGACATTCTGGCACGCGGATCGATCAACGCCATGCCGATTTCAGCGGTCACCGGACAGGGACTCGACGAACTGATTACCACGGTGCTGCGTCGCTCCGAGGGCGATTCGAAGGTACTTGAAGTGCGCATCGCACACACCGACGGCAAGCTGTTGACAGAATTGACCCGCGTGGCCGAGGTCATCAGCCGCCAATACGATGAAGATGCCGTAATTTTGAAACTTCGCGTGAACAAGAATCAACTCAGCCAGCTGATCGGGCGCTACCCCAGTCTCAATATCAACGGCGCGCAACTTGAAGACAACAATCCATGAATTGGCTACCTGCAGGACTACCTCACGCCCTCATAGTCCTTCTCCCCGCGATTGTGGGTAATCCTTTTGTTGTCGCAGAAGAGCGCGACCTGAACACGATTTCCCTGACACTCAAACTTCGCACAGGCGGCCAGCTTTCCGGGGCCGTTCTGGATCATGACGAAAACGCCATTGTCATCCTGAGCCAGAACACGCCATACGTTTTCTCCTGGAGCGAGCTGGACCCCGGCGCTGCCCTCGCCACAAAACGAACACTCCTTGCCAGAGAGCGTGGAGGCGCTGATCGTCTTTCGGTGGACGATCATTTTCAGCTGGGAATGTTCGTGCTGCGCAACGGACGCAATGACCTGGCCTCCAATGAATTCGACCTGGCGCGGCGTCTTGATCCGAAGATGGCGCCGCAAATCAATGATGCATTCGCGCA
Source organism: uncultured Phycisphaera sp. (assembly GCA_964501365.1). Taxonomy (GTDB): domain Bacteria; phylum Planctomycetota; class Phycisphaerae; order UBA1845; family UBA1845; genus CAZAMB01. The sequence goes on from CAZCST010000007.1 coordinate 101,519, forward strand.
GTTCCGCAAGGAAGCCGAGTCCTGGCGGACAAGTCAGGGGGAGGACCTGAAAATCAGTCCGGAACCGGGGGCGCACGAGGACACCGACAATGATGCGGAGAAGGTCCAAGCCGGACCGAATTTCGAACGCCTCCCCCCGCCATCGAGCCCTGCACGAGAGGATATTCGCGAGGTCTATCTTCGATTCGGAGAAAAGGTCCGTGACGTCATGGGTACGGACATACGCCTCGTGGAGTCCGACCACTTCCTGATCTGGACCGATTGGGGGCCAAAACAACAGGCTCAGCTCACGAAGTGGTGCGAGAGCATGTATGCAGCGCTGTGCATCCAATTTGGCCTTGATGCGAAGAATGATGTATTCCTCGCCAAGTGTCCGGTTTTTTGTTTTCGATCCAAGGCGCGCTTCCGCAGGTTTGCCCGCGATTTCGACGGGTACGACGCAAAAAACGCCATCGGCTACACGCGGTCCATTGAATCCAACGGGCACGTGCATATGGCATTCGCTCGCATGGGCTCCACGCCGTCGGATTACGATCGTTTCGCCTGCACGCTGGTTCACGAAGGCACACATGCGTTCCTTCACCGGCTGTTCGGTACGCACCTATTGCCGCATTGGATCAATGAGGGCTATGCCGAACTAACCGCGGAGCGCGTTCTGGGCGATCGCTGCCCTGCGGGTGAAAATGCGGCACTTCTTGCGAAACAGTATGCCCGCTTCGATTGGCCCGTCACGCCATTTTTGGCCCGATTATCGACAATCGAAATTCATGAGTACCCGCTTGCGTGCAGCATCGTTACTTACCTCGACAGCCAAAAACCACAGGCCTTTGTCACCCTTATCAAGAGCCTCAAACAAGGAACTGACCTTCCGACCGCAATGTCGTCGAGCTTTGACGGCTTGACCATAGAACGCCTCGACCGCGATTGGAAACAGTCGAACCGCTGCTCAACCCCAGGCTGCAGCAAAAATACCAATGGCTCTGGCCGCGCTTTTGCCGATCACAAGGGGGGCCAATAGCCCGCAATCTCCATGGCAAGGAAACATCGCAAATACCTTTTGGATGCATTGCGGATCGCCATCTGCGTGGCCGCACTCTGGTTCGTAGTGCGTGGCGTAACACTTCGCGATCGAGTCACGCTGCGCGATGGAAGCACACTGGAGGGTTCGGTCCTCACGCATGACGATCCGATTCAATTCGAGTTGGCTGGAGGCGAGACTCGCATCCTCACCCTTGAGCAGATTGCGACGAATTCGGACGGAGTTCCCCAGATTTCCTACGGGCTGCTCAGCGCTTGGCGCTGGAGCAACAAGGGGCTGCTTCTTTTTGCGGTCTTGATCTACTTTCCTGTGGTCTTTCCGCTCGCCCAGCGATTTCGAATTCTATTGCGGGTCCAGGAAATCAATCTGAGTTTCCGCGAATCCGTTCGGTTGACTTTTGCCGGGAACTTTCTGAACTTCACAACTCCTCTGGGGTCAAATGCCGGGGATCTCTTCAAAGCGTACTTTGCATCGCTGCATACTCCGCGCAAGACGGAGGCAGTAACCACCGTGGTGCTCGACCGCATCATTGGATTGGGAACGCTTATCGTCGTTGCAGCCGCAATCACGCTATTCGCACCATCGCAAAGCCGGCTGGCGGAGTTGCGACCGTACATGCTAACGTTGCTGATTGCCGGAGGTGTGGGTGCTGCGCTGTTTTTTTCCCCTTTGGCGCGGCGATTTTCGCTGCCGCAGCGCTTTCACTCGATCGCGGCAGTCCAACAGATCATTCGCGTGGATCAGGCCATTCGTGTTCTGGCTCGACACGGCTGGACTCTCACGGCATCGGTCCTGCTGACGATCATACTCCAGCTCGTTGCACTGAGTTCCTATTTCGTGGCAGCCATTGCACTTTCCATGAAGGCCTCGATCGTGCAAATCCCCGAGTATTTCGCATACTTTTATTCAGGGGCGATGATCCAGGCTCTTCCCGGTCCACCACAAGGTCTGGGCACGGTTGAACTCGCCTATCGCCATTTCTTTGCCGATTATGGCAGTCCCTCCCAAATCATTTGCTTGGCGTTCGCCATCCGCCTGATCGCCCTTGTCAGTTCTCTGCCCGGCCTCCTGGTCGCACTCACCGGTTCCTACAGGCCCAGGGAAGCGATCGAGGCGCTCGAAGACCCGTCCGCTAACTCCGACATCTCCTCGATCTCCTCATCCGGATGCGAACTTATCGGCTCACCAAAATCCACTTAACGCTTTCGTTAGTGGCTTCCGAAAGGAAAGTATCATTCTCGCGCCGGCCGGGGCGGCCTGCGCGATTTTGAGTCTTTCACCAGCATCGGGAGCGGCAGATGTTCAATATCACTTCGACGAACCAGCCGCGCACGAACCACGCCGTGCTCACCGACCGCCGCAATGGGCGACGCCGGATTCTGCACCAGCCGTGTCAGGCAACGCTGATGGGCAACGGCCGCCACGATGACTGGGAATGTACCGGGATCGTGCTCAACGCCAGCGCGGGGGGCTTCGCATGTCGCATCCAAAACTGTGACGCGAACAGACTCACCGCCGGGCGCATCGTACGCGCCTTGTTCCGCCTCGACATGCAGCAGGAACCCTTTGATTTCCACGCACGCATCACGAACTCCACGCTGGCCGGCACGCCGGGATACACCATCATCGGGATGGAGTTCCTCATCGATGCCGATCGAAAGCTCGAAAGAATGCGGCTCAAGCAAACGCTGGCCGTAGCGCACGAGGAGGCAGGCTGAAACATGAGTCGAACGCATTCGCTGGACCGATCGCATCAGGAGGAGGTCTTCGCCGAAGCCATACGCGAGGGCCGGCAACTCGTGCTCACGTACAACCTGCCGCAGGGATGGAGGCGGCAAAAGGCGGTGTTTGTGTCGGGCTGCGCTGCTTCTCGCGAAACACTCGTTCATGCACTCGTGCCCGACACCGAAAGCGAAGTGATTCTTCCAACGCTCGGAATGGTCGTGGGCGGGTCATTTCGACTCGGGCACAAGAAATGCCTGTTCAGTGCCGCGGTTCGCTCCTGCGGCGCTAGAGGCAAAACCGTCCCAATCATGTTGACCTGGCCTGACCATTTGTCGCAACTCCAGCGCCGGGCATATGAGCGCGCCGCCCCGCCGCGCGGTACCGTGATCGCCGTACGATTTTGGATCGACGGCGGGGATCAGCGACCGCCGGACGCCCGGGATGTCCGGCACGGCCAGTTGGAGGACATTTCAGCCGGCGGCATGCGGCTCAAAATTGCCGACGCGGTCAACGTAGAATTGGAACGGACCTACAAAGTGGTGTTTACACCTCGCAACGGGAAGCCGGCACTGGTCCTTGATTCGATGCTGCGTCATCGCGAGATTGTGGAAAAGGGCCGGGCGTCTCTGGGATTTCAATTCGTCGGACTTGAAACCAGCACCGAAGGACTCCGTACGCTCGATCGCCTGGCCAGACTGGTCAGCCACTTCCAGCGCTCGAACACAAGGCGGTCCGGCTAACGCGGTCGCTCCCACGCGCGGACCACTTTCCAGACGATCCGCTGCGCCCATACTCCAAAATGGGCGATTAACGAGCGTCGTGCCCGCATGGCGATGCGTTCGGCTCGAACCCATTCCAAGTCCGCCTTATCTGCGAGTTCCAGATGCCGCCATAGCATTTCGAGCCGGTCGGCCCCGCCGCGCATTGCCACGCGTCTAACCTGGCTAAAGGTCGGTTGGGATGGTGGATCCGTCAGCTTGCTCAGCGCATCGCCGCGCCACGTCTCCATGGCCGCTTCGGTCAACGTCAATTTGTCATTCGATTGGCGAAATCGATTCCTGGAAACTTTTGCCGACTTGCAGAGCCTGTCAAAACGGGCGGAATCGCGCGGCTCCTGGGCCAGTGCCCGGATCGCTCGGACCGTCGTCGCTGCAGATTGTCGCCAGGCGCGTCGCGCCGCCAGCCACGCAATCAGAGAGTCAATGAATTGTTGTTCGTGGGCCGCCCGGCGGGCCAATCTGAGCGATCTGGCTGTCGCCAGGCCGCCTATGAGCGTACCGGCCAGCACCGCCGTAACCAATAGACCGTAGTATTCCACCTGCGGCATTGCTTATTCCCCGCCCCGCCGTGCCGATTCTCCCGATGAGACTGTACCAAAATCCTCCCACCCAATGAAGTCGCCAACGGCCAATTGCAGCAAACTCGCACGAGTGTCACCGTCCGATATACAATGGGCCTTTTGGCGATCAGGCACTACGGAGGCCGCAAAATGCATCGGGCGATAGGCAGTGCAATTATTTGGCTCGGCTGCGTGAATCCATGTTGGGCTCAAGGCGGTGGTGATAGAATGACCGGCCGGCCATTTGTGTCACGATCGCCAGTCATCGCACGCAACGGCATCGCCGCCACCAGCCACCCCCTCGCGACACAAATCGCCATCGACATTCTTCAACAGGGCGGCAGCGCGGTTGATGCGGCCATCGCCGCCAATGCCGCACTCGGATTGATGGAGCCGACAGGGTCGGGAGTCGGCGGCGATCTATTCGCCATTGTGTGGGACGCCAAATCGCAAAAGCTGTACGGCCTCAATGGCAGCGGACGCAGCCCGAATTCTCTAACACTCGAATACCTGCAAAAGCATGTACCGGGGGGAATCCCGCCCCGCGGACCGCTGCCCATCACCGTTCCCGGATGTGTTGACGGCTGGTTCGAATTGCACAAACGATTCGGCAAATTGCCGATGGCGACGGTGCTGGCTCCGGCGATTCGATACGCCAAAGATGGATTTCCACTCACCGAATTGATCGCGTTTTATTGGGCGCGTGGAGCGGCCGTCCTCAAGGATCAACCCGGCTTCGCAGAAGTTTTCATTCCAAACGGCAAGATCCCCCGACATGGCGATATCATTCGCAACCCACGCCTCGCGCACACGTATGAATTGTTGGCGACGGTCGGGCGCGATGCGTTCTACAAAGGCGAAGTGAGCGCGACTGTCGCCGCCTTCTGTCAGCGCGTCGGATGCTTTCTCACGGAAAAGGACTTTGAAGAACATGCATCAACATGGGTCGATCCTGTATCCACGAATTATCGCGGATATGACATCTGGGAAATGCCACCCAACACACAGGGCCTTGCTGTGCTCCAAATGTTGAACATCCTCGAACCGTACGACTTGACATCCATGGGGCAAAATTCAGCCGATTACCTCCACCGACTGATCGAGGCGAAGAAAATTGTTTTTGAAGATCGGGCCCGCTACTACGCCGATCCGGCATTCGCAACCATCCCCACGGACGTGTTGATTTCCAAGGCCTACGCCGAAGAACGTCGCAAACTGCTCAATCCGCGAGTTGCCTCGCATGGCCTTCAACCGGGGGATCCAAAACTCGCGACTGGCGACACAATTTACCTCACCGTAGCGGACAAGGATCGGAACATGGTGTCACTGATCCAGAGCAACTATCGCGGCTTTGGCTCGGGCCTCACTCCCGACGGGCTGGGATTCGTGTTACAGGATCGCGGTGAGCTGTTTTCATTGGACGAGAAGCGCCCCAATGCGTACGCCCCCCACAAGCGCCCATTCCATACCATCATTCCGGGATTCGTAACCAAGGCAGGCAAGCCCTGGCTGAGTTTTGGCGTGATGGGCGGCGATATGCAACCTCAAGGCCATGTGCAGGTGCTTTGCAACTTGATTGACTTCGGAATGAACGTGCAGGAGGCGGGTGATGCCGCACGATTCCACCACCAAGGTTCCACGGAGCCAACCGACGAAATCAGGCAGGAAAACATCAATTCGCAACGCCATGAATCGAATGCGGGTTACGTTGCACTGGAGTCCGGCGTATCCATGGAGGTGCAACGCACCCTGTCCCAAAAGGGTCACGAAGTACGGTTTGAATCGGACGGCTTTGGCGGGTATCAGGCGATCCTCTTCGATGCCGCACGCGACCTGTACATGGCTGGGTCCGATTTCCGAAAAGACGGCTGTGCGGGTGGATACTGATTACGGTTGTTGATCGAGCAATCCACCGGTGCCTGTCCCGCCCGTTCCACCGTCACCCAGGTAAATGGCCGGATCTAACAGTGTGAGCAACGTCGTTTCCAGCGCGCTGGTGACTGCGACCTTCACTTTGGTATCGCAGCTGGTAAAAGTTGACCCACCAGCGAGTACCGCCGCCAAGGATAGCATCGCCTTGCGAAATCGCCCGGAACGTATTTGCGTTTTCATATTGCTCTCCACCCGGATAACGCCCTGCGACTCAAGGGCCCTCGCTCACCTGTGTTTCAAGGAACTGCTGATAATTGACAAAAGTATTGGGGCCGGAAAACTCCGAAGGCTGTTCAAAGCCAGGCAAAAGAAATGACTGAAGGGCGACGCCGCCCGCCACACTCGTTTGCACGATTGCCCGGTAGATCACCGTATCGCCACAGTTAAAGTTTCCTGCGTCCAGACTCAGCGGGTTCAGTGAGCCGACGGGAACGCCGAAACCGGCACTACCGGCCGCGCCCGTTCCACCGACAAAAACGCCCGCATCGGTCGAGAGCAGGTTTTCACCGAGCCCGATCCGCTTGATGGGCGAATTGGCACATCCAAACAGCACGCCCGATTCGCTGGCATCTCCGGTGGCCCCGGTCTGAAGCTGTACGCTCTCACGCTTGGACACGGTCAGGAGATTGCCATCCTCATCACGCTGGGGATTGCCGTCGGCGTCGAGATCCAGCACGTCGCGATCAATCGTCACGATAAACTGGACAGGCTGCCCTGTGGAATTCACCACGCGCACCAGAATGAAGTCGGCATTGGGTCCCGGCGTTTGGGGCACGACTCCCCCGCCCAGCACGCTGTTGACAAAGGCCGGGTTAAAAAAGCTCGCTGAATTTCCGCATCCGTGGTTTGCGGCGGCAAGTAACCCACAGAAACCGATTCCAAGTCCAACAATGATTTGTCGTAGACGCACGAATCAATACTCCTCGAAGGATCGTCGGGCTCACTATTGAACGGATTACTGGGCCGTAATGCGGAACTGGTAGCGTCCACCAATACCCGCGACTGTATTCACATCGTCCTGGTCATAGCCCGGGTTCCCCGTAGTCGATTCCGAGAAGAACGGCACAGTCAAAATCCCGCTCATCACGACGGGTACTACCGAGCCACATACGACGTTGTTGATCGGGCTCAGCACGTCCCGCACATCGATATTTCGTTGCAGAATCACGTTTCCGTCCCCATCCACATCGTCCACTTGAAGCGCAGTGAACTGGGGTGGCACGGAACCGCGAAGGGTCGGCACAATATCAGTCTCGTTACCGACAGTAACCTCAACTTTTTCCCATATCTCCAGCGTAACGGGAATAAACACATCGATTGTCGTGCCGGGCTCCAACTGTATGGAGGTAACATCGCATGGAACGACGACATTGATGAGAGAGTTGCCCGTCAGGTCCGGCTGTGAGTCAGCATCGAACGAAGGCTCGACGAATTTTTCGCTTCCGGTAACCAGCTCGACGGTCAGGAAGGTGCCGTCGGAATGGGTGATTCGGAGTCGCATACGAATCCGGGCGCGTAACGCACTGATTTCCGCCGGAGTAAGCGCGAGACCCTGCTGGGTAAGATAGTTCACGAGTTGACCATCTACTGTTACGTTGTCCTGGAGGGAAAGAACCACATATCCAGGGGCATTGGGCACCGTGGCATAGACGGAAGACGCCTCCGGGGCGACCAGACTCGTGAACGCGGGATTCAGCGCGTCGCAGCTGGCCAAACCCAGGACGATTCCACCCAGCACGGCGTGACCCAGCGCGGTCGAATAAGAAAAACGCTTTGCTATCAAGAACAGTCTCCGTATAGGCTGATCCGCAACCGCGGACGCTTGCAGGGTCTGGCACGATGCCATCGTCGTGCCTGTGATTGCCGGGCTTGCCCAAAATCAATCCCAGGAAGCCTGACCACGGCTAAGTATCCTCGTCCCTGCTGTCCGGTCAAGCGAGCAAAAGACTGGAACTCTTGGAGCTTGAGCATTTGGGCCATGCAACCATCGGGCTGTGGTGTTTGCTGCAGAACCAATCATCCCCCTTGGATGATCCATCACTTCGTTGTACGTTTTGGGCATATGAGCCTATCTCTTGGTAAGCCGGGCGAAAGTACCACCATCGAAATCCGCGTCCGTTATGCCGAGTGCGATGCGATGGGCTATCTCCACCACGCCCGGTATTGGGAGTACTTCGAACAGGCCCGTACCGAACGACTGCGTATGAACGGATTTCGCTACCGCGACCTCGAAACCCAGGGCTGCTTCTTCGTCGTCTATAAGGCCGCCATACGCTATATGCTTCCGATCCACTACGACGACTTGGTTCGCGTAACCGTAACGGTCGCTCGCATCACCCGAACCCGCGTTGACCACACCTACAGCATCGAACGCGAAGGACAGCACACCTGCGACGCCTCAACGACTCTGGCCTGCGTGGGCCGCGACGGGCGCCCCCAACTCATGCCGCCCTCTCTTTGGGGCGAAATAGATTGAATTTCTCAAGCCGGACACAAAACTGATCCGCTCAGCGACTGAAAAGCCGTTGCAAGATCGAAAAAAGATCGGTGTCGCGAATAGGCCCCGGCTGGAAGATTCCGGGATTCGGCAACGAACATATGAGCGCAGTACGATGGTGAGCGGCCGTGGCTGGTACGCCATGCGAACCCCTGACAAGGGAGGCATCAAGGGGAATGCCGCGAGTCTTGGGGTCGAAGAATAGCTCGACGGGGTCGTAGCCGGGTTTGTTGTGGATGTCTACGGTGCGGGCGAAGGGCGGCGCGTTGGCGTCGTCGAGCCACCAATAGTACGCGAGCCAGTGTGCGTCGTCGCAAACAAGCACAATGTCGCCGCAACGCTGATGGGTCATGCCGACCTGGGCACGTTCGTCACCTGCGTAGACGCCGGCGATGCCGGCGATACGGCGAAAGAGGTCGGCGATTGATGTGGCGATTTGGTGATTTGGCGATTTGGCGATGTAAACGTGAGCAAATTGATGATCGACAAGGGCGAAAGCCGCGCTACGAGAATAATCGATGAACTCGGCGGCGGTACTTAAGCTCCCATGACCGCCCTTGGTCCCCCCTTGTAAAGGGGGGAGGCTAGAATCGCGCTCCTCCACGGCCAGCAGACCGGCCTCGCGTAGAACTCGATTGGGATAAACGACTCCAGTGACATCCGTCATAGCGTATTCGCCAGCGACGAGAAAGACTGCATCGCCGCCAATCCGCGAGGCCGCGACACGATCGGCAAACGCGGCCAGTTCGCGGTCGAGTTCGGCCAGCGCGGCCGTGGATTGGGGGCTGTTGGGGCCGAACTTCTGCATGGCGTAGTCGAGGTGCGGTATGTAAATCCAATGGAAGTTCGGTGCGTGCTTTTCGACAAGCCATGCGGCCCCGCGAAGAATCCATCGTGTCGATTCGATGTTGGAGAGCGGACCCCAGTAATGCTGAAGAGGAAAGTGTCCGAATTCGTCCAGCAATTGCTGATACAGGCCTTCGGGCTTGGAGTAGCACCAGAGTTTAGTTGTGCCGTCGGGTTCGTGAATCGGCGCGGGCGTTACGATGAAGTCCGCGGCCGCGCCTTTGATGTTCTGCGCGTGCCACACTGCGGAAGTCAGGCCCTTGGCGCGGAGTGCATCCCAAATTTGAGGGGCCTCGATGAGGTTGTTCCACCCCGTCCACATTTCGACTTCGCGGCGGTCGCGGTAGTAGAAGCCGTTGGCGATGATGCCGTGTTGTGCGGGCGGAGTCCCTGTAAGCATTGACGCCTGCACACTGGATGTCACACACGGAAAAGTCGGCGTGATTTCCGCCATGCCCCCGCGATTGGCCCAGCTGTACAGCGTCGGCGTGTTGGCGGCGTCGATGTCGCGCGGTCGCAGGCCGGGAACGGAAAGAAATATGAGGTGCGAAGTCATTGGCGGGGAGTTTAGTCGTAAGTCGCATCGATTTCTCCTCTGATTTCGGAGCATGCAAATAAAGACGGGCTGAAAGATGGGTTCGAACCCTCATTTTTCTTTTTTTGGCGGAAAGGGGGAAATCCGCATTGGCAGCCGCGGAATGAAGGTTTCCGTCTTCGCCAGGGGTCGTGCAGCCTTCGCGGCCAAGTTGTGCGAAGGCGCGGCGGGAATGTGATTCGGTTTCCGATGAATTTTGCGCGCGCTCGCTTATGAGAGTTTCATGCGACAAGTTCATGCAGCGCGCATGGCCAGCCTGAGCGGCCAGGGCGGCGGGTCGGAACGGAGTTTGGCTCATCAACGATAGATAACATGAGGGGCGCGCGCTCTTTAAGGTGAATTTGCGATCATGGGGGAGCGGAGGAGAAGAAAGGCGAAGAATCTTGAGACACGAAAAGCTTGAGGAAGGTGCATCAAGATGCACCCTACGAGGCTACGAAGCTGTTAGGGAGGGAGCGGATTTGAAATTTGAGATTTCAGAATGGAACAACGAACCGCGGATCAACGCAGATTGGTGGTGACGATGGTGAAAGTCGAATCATGGCCCCATCCATGAAGAGGCTGTCGTTGTCAATAGTATTATTTCATAGTGGCATTCTCTGATCGGCGTCAGCCCCACTTTCCGGGGGGGGATTGAAGCCGAGGGGTCTGGGGGCGAGCAGCCCCCAGCGTCATC
>CAZCST010000008.1:0-177154 GCA_964501365.1 uncultured Phycisphaera sp.
GCCCAACGATCATCATCCAAAAAAGGCTTCACCATCCTGGCCATTTCTGCGACTCCTTTCGCACAAAACGGCCTGAATGTACATAAGTTCAAGTATGGCGCAAGTTTACAAAAGAATGAGTTTTGAAATGGCTTCTAGTCAAGTAGCGTGCATCGACGTGGAAATAGTACTTCTCCAAACGAAGTCATTTGTTGGCCCGGTTTTATTTATGTCCGCGAATTCAGGCGTGCAGCCCGACCCCCCTGCGTTCCCCTTTGGTATGTGGGGAGGCGCAACCCTCACCCCACCCTCTCCCCAAGTAGAGGAGAAAATAGTTACCACCACCAGAGAAGGCCAGGGACCGTGCGAAGCGGGGTCTTCACCGAGCCGTTGTATTTCTTCACCAATCCTGTGAGCCGCGTGGTGAAGCCGACATGATCGAACTCATGGGGCAGCATGACGATGATCTTCTGGCCGCCCACGGCCTTGGGACGCGGGCCCGGCAGGATGCGCCGCTCGCCGGTGTGGCCGACGATCAGCATGCCGAATTCCGCAACCAGGCCGGTAAGTTCTGCAATCAGGCCCGGAGCGTCATCCGTCACAATGTCCACGCCGTAGAGGTCCTCCTGATACCCGGGCGGGATGGTGGGCTCCTTCATGGGTTGGAAGACTACGCCCAGGTCCTTGGTGTGTTGCCTAAGCTCGTCCTTTTCCCGCTCCATCCGCTTGATGTCTTCGGGCTTGGCCGTGATGCTCATGAAGACCACGACTTTTTCGCCGAACTTGTCCGCGATGTCCTTGTCGATGTTGCCGCCGCGCTCCGCGATAAACTTGGTCGCCGTACGGAGCAGGCCCGGCATGTCCGGTCCGATGAGCCACAGTGCCGCGTGCTGGATTTCACTTTGATGCATACGCCGTACCTCCGCCTCGACCGCTTTCCGAATTGAGACAGTTATTCTATCCTCTGAAGATACGCCTGTGTAGTCCTTCGGACCGAAAGTGAGCCTGTGATGCAGACCAATCGCGATGTCTATGGCTCTGTCGAATTCGACGCCTGGGCCGGGCGAGCCGACATCGACGCGGCCGAAGGCCACCTTCTGCGCAATTATCTGAATCCTTCAGGTTGTACCGTCGAGGCGGGCACTGGGGGCGGGCGTCTCCTGTTGTCTCTTGCGGATCTGGGATTCTCCCAACTCTTCGGCTATGACTATGTCCCGCAACTCTTGTTCGCAGCGCAAGCGAAGGATTCGGGGCGGCGGCTGAAACTCTCGGCGCAAGACGCGACGCAACTGGCCTATGCCGATGGGTCGTTCGATCAGATCATTTACCTGCAGCAGGTCATCTGCATGATTGAGAACGCGCAATCCCGTCGTCAGGCGATGTCGGAAGCCTACCGAATTCTTCGGCCCGGTGGCGTCGCCTTGTTCTCCTTTCTCTCCCACGACGTACGCTCACATTCCCTTCCCTACCGGCTCTTTTCCAACTATCTACAGGCGTACCGCTGGCTTCGTGGGGTCTCGCGCACCCGGCAGACATGGCCATGGCTGCGCCTGGGAGGTCGCTTCAATTTTGCAAGCCTTATCGATGCTGGTCCCTATGTGTACTGGTATCGTGCCGAAGAGGCGGTCCATGATCTGCAAGGCGCGGGGTTTACTTTGAAGGGTGTGGGATCAGGCTTGCAAGTCGAGGCCGGAATGCTGTGCGAAAACACGCGCGAACTCATGGCCACGGCGCTGCGCGGAGGCCTCTACTGCGTTTGCAGTAAGTGAAAGCCGGTTCCCATGCCGTACGAGCTGACTATGACCCAGGCGTCATCTGCACGTTGAGGTCCGGCAGAAGCCATCCGGATGACGGGATGGGGGAATTGATCATCGGGTTGGTGACGTAAATCGTGCCGGTCACATCAGGAGTTCCGCTGATCAACTGGTCGTCCGCGATCTGGACGGTGTCGCGCGCCTTTTGATCCGTTACCACGCAGTCCACGAATCGAATTCCGCCCGGCGAAGTGGCTGTGCCCGACCCCATGAATTCCATATCGATGGGCGCATCTTCGATGAATCGTGCATTATTGCGCCATTCGCAATGATCGAAGGTCACCTCGAAGGCGGAGCTCATGTTCCATTTAATCCCCAATCCGGAGTACTCCGTTCCTTCAGCAATGCAATTGCGAAAATCAAGATGACCGCCCGGCTGTCCGTTTTTGGCGACCAGCACACGCATCGCCGGCTGACGCGAACCTTGCACAAGGTGATTCACCACCGATACGGAAATCGGCCGCGAGGTGGAAACCATTTGTGCGAGGTTGGCCATAAAGCCGCTTCCTGCGTTGCCGATTGCCTTGCAATTGGTGATCTGAACGTTGATCAGAACGTCCTTCGGGTCGTCAGGCTCCAGGTCGATGGCCGCCTGCGGGGCCGTGCCGATCGTCCCGCGAATCGTGCAATTGTCGATCGTAAGATTCTCTGCGGATAAGACACTGATTCCCTGACGGTAGTTGTTATAGAAGTCACAATTCTGAATCAGAACGTTTCGAGATGCCAGGTGCAATGCGTCATCGTACGCACTAATAATCAATCCATCGCCGCCCGAACTCTGGAACGACAGTCCCGACACCTGCACATTATTCACTCCCTCCATGGAAAGAACATGCCGCCACTCTGACACACTGTAATTGGAGCTCATGTAGTCGGCTTTTCGCATTTGCAAAATGGCATTGGTTCCCCGCAGCTTGACATTTGACACCCGGGAGGCGGACAGCAGGCAATCGTACATACCGCGAAACGCTCCGCTCTTGGCCGTCAAAACCACGCCGTCCGCAAATACGATCTCCTGGTTACTGACCAGAAATAACGGCCGCACAATCCAGTCGGAGCCCATGTTCGGAATGATGACGGTCTTTGCGCCGGAGTTGATCGCGCTTTGAATCGCATTGGTTGAATCGACCGGATCAAATCCCCACCAGGATGCGTCCGCCGTGGTCACCTGACCGGCCATCACTTGAGCAATCGCGTTCTGATTGACTCCCGAAGGGTCGGTTGTGCCATCGGTGGGATCGCCATCCGTGGGATCTTCATCTGCCGTGTCTCCCGGCGGGGTTGTATCACCATCCACGACAGAGTCGTCAGGCGGCATTGGTCCGGTGGGCTCGCCGGCATCCGGGTTGTCTGTGTTTTCCGGTGGAATCGTTTCGCCGGGCAGGGTCAGTTCCTGTTCGGAAGTCAACGTGGAATCATTGGGAAGATCGGCGTGGAGTGAAACGACATATTTCCCAGGCCAGCCATACGTATGCTCGACCGATACGCCGGAAGCCGTTCGACCATCGCCAAAATCCCATCGGAATACGATCTCTTTGACGTTGGAGTAGCTTTCGACCTGAGCCTCAAACACCATGGACCTTGGGTTGCAGCAATAGACGGGCGTCATGGTGAAGGCAACGGTTGGCTTGCTACTCGTCCCGGACGGAGAGATGGATTCGTTATCCGTACCCGACGGGTCCGATGCAACGTCCGAACCCTGCGTCGGTGTTTGCGTTGGAACGGTGGCAGTGGAGCCGCAGCCGCTCAGGCAAAAACAGGCCAGCGCCGGAATGGCAAGGAACCTGCCAAAAATCACTCGCGTAAGGCGGTTGGATCGCCGCTGTGGTGCAGCTACTAACATGGATGCTCTTTCCCCGCAGTCTGTCCGCCAGCTCAATTCGGCGGATTCCCTCAAATCCGCTATGGCTTCCAGACTCAAATCTACGATGCGGAGCGACCGCAGCCGTGCCCGGCTTGTCTCATAATTCGCCGAAACTCGTGAACGCAATATCAGGTTTGTCTTTGACTTCGGCGTGCCGATAATACGATGATGGATCGTCTCGTAGGGTGATCCCGAAATCCTCGGAGCTTGAGGCTGATTCTTGGCATCGGACGCACTTGAACCAACCCATCCCGCGATGTCTTTGCAGAGTCGTGAGCCTCTTGTGCGCTCCACTCCGACATCCGCTCCCCTGAGTAACAGCAAGGGCCCATTATCACTGACCGCGAACTTTCGCTGGGCGTTGGTTGGCAACGGTGTCTACGCGTTCTGCCAATGGGCCATGCTCTCGGTGTTGGCTCGAATGGGTTCCTCCGTCGCCGTCGGTCAATTCGTGCTGGGTCTCGCCATCGCGTCGCCGATCACGGCATTGGCCATGCTCCAGCTTCGCAACGTGCAAATCACTGACGTCCAACGGAAATACAAATTCTCCGACTATTTCGGTACGCGAATTGTCTGGACCATCGTCGCCATGATCGCCATCATCGTTTGGGGCACCCTGGCTAGCGATGACCGGACGACACTCTGGGTCGTGGTGCTCGTAGGCCTGATGAAAGGGGTGGACAGCCTTTCCGACATTGTTCGCGGATTGTTTCAATTCCGAGAACGAATGGACCTCAACGGAATCAGCCTGATGACCAAGGGCGCGCTGTCGCTGCTCGCTCTCGCCCTCGCCATGAAACTTACGGGAAGCGTGGTGGTCGCCGTCGCAGCTGCTTCGATTTCCTGGTTTGTGGCTTTTGTCGCTTATGATCTGACCATTGCCAAACGCCTCCTGCAATCCGACGCCCTGACGGACTCCTCAAGTGGATTGCGGCCGCGATTTCTCCTTCCCTCCATCGCCCGGCTCAGCTGGATATCACTGCCTCTTGGAATTGTCATGGCGCTCATCAGCCTGCAAACAAACATCCCGCGATATGTCCTGGAGAGTCATTCCGGCACGAAACTTCTTGGTTACTTCGGAGCCATCGTCTACCCCATGATGGCCGGCATGATGGTTACCACGGCTCTTGGCCAATCCGCCTCGCCGAGACTCGCCCGGTATTTCGCCGACGATCTTACCGCTTTCGTTCGCCTGTTGCTCCGCCTGTCAATGATCTCCGGAGCCCTGGGGCTTGCACTCATTCTCGGCACTCACTTTCTGGGCGCCTGGACCCTTGGAGTCCTGTACGGCCCCGAATACGCATCCTATGAACGGGAATTTGTAGTGGTCGCCATCGCGTGGGGTATTCAACTGGTGAGCAGTTGCTGGGGCTATGGCCTGACCGCCGCCCGATGTTTTCGTGTGCAGGTTGTGCTATCCATCGTTTCCTGCCTGGCCACGCTCGCCGCTTCCTCCGCTTTCATTCCACAATATGGCGTCATGGGCGCGGCGCTCGCAGTGCTGATTACTTCACTCACCGTAGCGGTCGGGTTTTCACTGACCATGTTCTGGGTGGTCCGCACGGCTCGTGCAGTCCCCCGTCCTTTCCGAGAGAATGCAGCGTGACGGTAAGGGATTCGAAACATCGGATCACAAGAATACGATGACGCAAGCCACGCTCACAACTCCAATCCAACCATTGCAATCGTCAAAGCCAGTCTTGACCCCTGTGCGCGCCCTGCACTTGTTTTCGTCGTTGAATCGCGGCGGGGCCGAAACCTGGCTCATGGATGTCGTACGCAACGTTTCACGAGACGAACTCGCCATTGATGTTTGTCTGACCGGCTCATCGAAGGGTCCCTATGAAGACGAATTCCGCACGCTTGGCGGAGCCGTGCATCGCGTACCCATGAGCAGAAACCCGTGGATTTTTGGCAATTGCCTCCGGCGACTTCTCGAACGAGAGCGGTACGACGTCGTACATAGCCACCTTTATTACTTTTCCGGCGTCGTCCTCCGCGCTGCCGCACAGGCCGGCGTACCCCAGCGCATCGCCCACAATCACCCGGTCGAGGACCTCAAGGCCGGCGGCCTGATTCGATTGGTCTACACCAAATGGATGCGAAGGTGGATGTGCCAATACGGAACGATGTTCCTGGGGCCAACCCGTGCAAGTCTGGACGCTTTCTGGGGGCCGGATTGGGAATCAGCACCGGACAAGAAAGTTCTGTACAACGGGATTCGCGTCGATCGCTTTCTTCAGCCGATCGACCGACCCGGCGTGCGGGCAGAACTGAACATCCCTCAAAACGCCAGGATCGTTCTCGACGTGGGTCGCTTTGTGCCTCACAAGCGCCAGGCGTTTCTGGTCGAAATCGCCCGCGAAGTACTCGCGTGCAGAGCGGATGTTTATTTCCTGCTTATCGGAGACGGACCCTCGCATGAGCACGTCGAACAACAGGTGCGCGTCGGAAACCTGTCAGACCATTTTCGGTTTGTGAAGGGTGCGCCGAGCCTCGACCATTATTGGCTCGCCTCAGACGTCTTTGCGTTTCCGTCCGTCAACGAGGGATTCGGCATCGTCGTCGTCGAAGCCGCTGCCGCCGGATTGCCGGTCATCGCTCATGACATTCCCGGCGTCCGCGAAGCGGCCGTGGCCTGCGAGTCCCCCGTGCTCCTGCCGCTCGACGCATCTCCCGAAACCTGGGCCGACGCGATTCTGGCCGGATTGAACCGCCCCCCATGGGGCCAGCCGCGCCGCGCCGAAGCCCTCGCAGCCTTTCCCTTTGCTATTGAGTCATCGATTCGTACATTAAAGAGGCTGTACGGAGTGAGTGATCACGCCGACAATGCCAGGGAACCTTGATGCACAATAGCGCTGCAGCCTATGGAGTCGCGTACCAGTCCGGCATAAGACAACCGGCCTACCCTGCCTTTGTCGTACCGACCCGCCACTCGGCACGAGGCGTCATCGTGCTCCTGGCCCTATTTCTCCTGCCGGTTTCGTTGATACCGTCGACATGGGGAACCTTCTTTCACATTCCACTGCTCCCCTACATCTGGTGGACGGAAAATGTCCTGCTGCTATTCGCTCTGCTGGTCATCGCCTACAAATTTCTTACCGGTTCTCGGATTTGCACCTCGACGTTTCGCTGGCTGGTTGCCCCAATGATGTTGCTTGGCCTGTGGCAAACCGTCTCGCTCATCTGGAATCAGCGGGACGCGGGAATGCGACTGTACTCCTTCTCGCAAAGCCTGCTGATGTGCGCGGCCGTGATTTCGGCCACCATTCTCGCATCGGGAATGAGCACGATCGAGCGACTCCGCCTCGCCCGCCGCCTTGTATGGGTGGTCGGCGGGATCATGGCCGTCTACATGGGACTTTCGCTTGTGTTCCCCAACTGGCGTCCCAGCTACGACTGGGTGGACCCCAGCAGCAAGGGCCTTAGCTTCATCCGAATGTTCGGCCCGCTCGGAACGTCCACCACGCTCAATTTCGCCCTGCTCCCGCTGCTGGGTATTTCCGTCGGCATGATGTTCCTGCCACACACGTGGAAGCCGGTGTGGGCGCTGGCAGCGCTTTTCTTCTCGTCCTGCATCGTCCTCACAGGCAGCCGAGGCGGACTGGTAAGTTTTGTGGCCTTTTGCGTTCTCCTGCTTCCTGCCGTGCGCATCCGCTCCATGATGTTCCTCGTCCCAATCAGCGTCATCATCGCATTCGTCATCCTGCTCTTCGGCATCCCGGAGCGCTTCCAGAATCTTCAGGATCGCTCCCGTTTCGACACCTATGAAACAGCCCTCCGCGCCTGGTCAGTCAATCCGCAGACCATGCTCTTCGGCACAGGTCACGGCGCACTCTATTCCAAGCTCAACGACGACTCGCTTCGCTATATCAATGGAGAAGACCGCTGGTACCTCCTCGAGGATAAGACCCGATTCGGCTACACGCTCCGCAACAGCCACTCGACCTGGATGCGGAGCCTTTCCGAAACCGGCATCATCGGTTTCTGCCTGCAAAGCATTCCCTTGTTTTGGATGGTTGCGCGGCTTCTGCTTCCACGGCCTGGCGCTCGCGATCGCACGGTTCTCTTTGGGCGCAGCGTTCTGGCCGGCTGCGTCGCGATGATTGCCTACATGGCTGGCGAGGAGTTTTTCATCACCGCCTTCTGGGTCACGATCCTGTGGGTCATGTTCGCCGTCATCGGCGCCGAGTCAGTGAAAGAGGAAGCACCTGCCTTTGCGTAACGGTCCACCGATGAATCGCTTTGTTCGGACAAATTTTGTATCGTACGGCCGCTGAAAAGGGCATCGGGATTCGACCTGTTGCCGCAAGATCGGCCGCCCTAACTTGACGCTGCCGAACCGGATCGAACCGACCAAAATACTATTCCCGAAAACAAAACAAGCATACCGAATGCCGCCACCACTGAGGCACCCGTGGGCAGATCCCATTGGGCGCTGGCCCACAGACCTGCAACGCTTGCCGCAAAGGCAAATCCCCAGCCGGCCAGCAAACGAGTTCCCACGCGGCGGAAGAACATCATCGCGCAAACTGCGGGCACCACCAGGAAGCTGAACACCAGAAGCACGCCGGCCATCTCCACGGAACTCGTCACCACGAGCCCGAAGCTCATGTAAAAAACGAAATCCCAAATGCGGACTGCCAGACCGCCCGCATGCGCATCTTCGTGGGAGGCCGAGATTGCAAAGAACTTGTCGCGCAATACATAATGGAGGGCGCCTACCCCGGCATAAACAATGGCTGTCTTCCCGACCTCGCCCCAATTCACGAAAAGCAGGCGGCCCACGAGCATGTTTTCGATTTCTTCGCGATCGATGGCCGTCTTCGACAAAATGAGAATGGCCACGGCGGCTGTGACGGCGTAGGTGATGCCGATGATGGCCTCCTGCGGAATTCGGCGATCGCGGAACCGGGCAACGGCGAACAGACCCGCACCCATGAAAGTAAACAGTAGGGACACCGCGTAGTTCGCAGTCGTGTGCGGCTCACAGCCGATCAGAATGCCAACGGCCGCCCCCAAGGCCGCAATTTGGGCCAGCGCCAAGTCTACAAAGATGACTCCGCGCATTACGACATGAATGCCCAGATAACAGTGAATTCCCGTAAGGACCAGACACGCAGCAAAAGGGGCGGCGAGAATCTCCAACATATTCGTTATTCCTTTTTCTGTTATGGTTTCGTCGCGGCGGACGGAGCGGGCTTGGCCGCTGAATCATCCGAGCCCGTCACACCGACTTCCTTGAACGCCTTGATCAACACGGAAATGTTGTGCTCAAACATTTTTTCGTACGTATCGACCTCCGGTATGCTTCCGACTTCCTGAGCCAGCACGACGGCTTTTCCTCCGACATGGTTGGCCACAAAATCGGCGTCCTTCTTACTGTTGTACGTCTCGACGATGACGATTTTGCAGTTGGCGGATTTCATCGTATCGATGCAGGATTGAAGGTGCTGCGGCCCCGGCGTAACGCCCGGCTTGGGCTCGACTTCCCCGATGGATCGAAGTCCGAAACGATCGAGAAAGTATGGCCAGGAACGGTGATACGTGACCACCGGCACTCCCGAAAAAGGCTTCATCTCTTCGGTCAGCCTGGTCGCAAGATCGCGGAGTCGCTGGCTGTATTCCTGAAAGCCGGACTCATACAACGCTTCGTTTGCTGCATCCACTCGCTTAAGCGCATCGGTGATGGTTCGCGCGATGATCACGCCATTGAGTGGATCAAGACCGAAATGGGTATTGCCGTACATGTGGATATCACCGAGTGCGCGGGTGAGTCCGCCGCGACCGGGGACTTCCTTCAGCGCGATGCCGCGCGAAACATCGACGTCGCCGGACTGGCCGGGAAGAAGTTTCTCGTTGCGGGCACCTTTGACGAGAAGGGGCGCCCAAGGCTCGGCATCAAGCCCGGAATGGATCCAAAGGTCGGCCTTTTTTAGCTTCATCATTTGGGCGGGTGTCGGAGAAACGTTGTGAACATTTTCCGGACCGCGCATCACTGCCTCGGCGACAACATAGTCCTTGCCGATTTGTCGCACGATGTCCGCGTACCCCGGAGTGGTGGTCACCACTTGAACCTTTGCAAGAACGCGTTGCGTGCACAGACAGATGAGTACCCCACAATACAGTCTAGTTGTGAATGAATAGGTCATTGCCATTGCTCTCCGTATTTCCGATCGTTTCGAAAATCGCGTCAACTATTCCGGACACAAGATTCATCGCACCATCATGCAGCGCGGCAATCGTTGCGTCCGTGACAACGGGCGTGCAGCCCCCGATGGCCAATACCGGCACAATGGCCAGAATTTTTTGTCTGTTCCTCGCATTGGTTTTCATTTCATCAGCTCCTTGGTTCAAATCAGCGGCGCACCCAATACGGATGGGCCGGATGGCTTCCAAACACTCCGGTCATTTGCAGAAATACGGCATCCTCATCCTGATCGTGACCCCAGATTTCGCCTTTCCAAACGTCAGCCATGCGATGCTGGTATTCGAGTCGGAAGCGTAGGAACTCCGTCCAGTACCACGTGACATACGGGGAGAACGCGATGTCATAATCACTGTTGCCGCGCGACTGCGAATTGGGGAACTCGGTGTAATCGCCACGGAGTCCAACATACCAATCGCGGCCGATCTGATATTGAGCGAATGCATAAGCGCCGAAACTTGTGTTCCGGTAATGCCACCACCATGCCCGCTGCACGTCGTTCTGCGCGTAGTAGGCCTCCGCCTGCAGGAGGAAGCTGCGGAATTTCGACGGATCTGGATGCGTCCAGGAGTAGGCGGCATTCAACGCAAACACATTGGCATCAAAATCGCTGTCGCTGGTGGTGTGCGTGTAGAGATAAGAACCCCCAAGCTCCAGTGAACTTGCGGGAGTAAGTTCCTTGAACCACTTCAGATGGGTGTTGATCGCGGGATTGTCCGCGTTGGGTCCGCCAAGAATAGGCGATGCTTCGCCACCGTCGGCGTTTATCACTTCGGCTGTCAGCTCGACATATTGATTCCAGGGATTCGGAACAAGCCAGCTCCACGACGCCCCAAGCGACGACAGCCCCTCAGGCCCCAGGAACGCTTGCACTGCGAGCGGCCGCGTGACCTGCGGCAGATCGTGGGTGTGCAGCGTGTTGTTGGTGCCGAAGTCCGCCCGAAACTTTCCAAACTTCAGCGCCATGTCGTGTGGGAGCGTATGAAAATTGAGATAGCCCTCCTCAATTTCAAGCGAACCCGTATTGATTTCCACTTCTCCCCGTCGGTTGCTTTCAATTTCCTCGGGCAACGACAAGATCAGAACGCCGTCGGCTTCCGGCGTCACTGCCGCCCGCAGATCGAGTTCCACCTCACGCATGTTGAAGCGATTGAGGGCCTTGTTATTACTGTCGCTTGAAACACTTCCGCCCGAATCAATGATGACGGTCATCTGCGGGTTGTAGGAATTCCCGGAGATTCCCGATGCGGAAAGATCAAATAGCCCCGATGAAGGCGCAGTCTCGGGCGCCGCAGGGGTCTGTGCCGGCTCTGCAGAAGGCAGCTCTTTCGGTTGCGCAGGCGGACTCTCCTCCACGCGATTGAGCCGCGACTCGAGCTCTTCAATTCGCTTTTGATCGGCATCGTGTCTGCTCTCCAGGGCTTCCATGCGCTCCTGAAGTTTCCGAAGCTGCTCAGCCAGCTCTTTGGAATCGGGCGTTTCCTGTTGGGCGTTCGTCGCGGTCGCAAGAGTTAGTAGGCAAAGCGCGCAATTGCGCGCAGCTAGAATCATGTTGAGACCTCCTTGTTATGTGCAGCGAAATCAGCGCGGCGAACCGCGCACGCAAGTAAGGGAATAGTGGCTGAAATCAGGCGAGAAGAGAGGTCGGAGGCCCGCGAATGGGGGCATGGGGGATGGAATGCTGGAGTGTGAACGGATCGACGAAAATCAGAACTTTCGATCCTGAATCCGGGTCTGCGCCAACGGAGGTAATCGTATGGACCGATACAAAAGTGGAAATCAGGAGCTGGCAAACAGGACAATGATCGTGGTCATGAGATTCTCTTGGGTGGGCGGCATTCGTGTAGACGAAGCCCTGCTCAACGGACCTTTCGACGGGCTGAAGGGAATCAGCATGGAAATGATTGCCTTCATCCGCGCCTTCGGGTACGTGAAGCACCGGGCCCAGGATAAAGCCCAGGTGCGCGACAAGCATCGCCAAGCCGGAAAAGTATTGTCTCGAAACCATAGAGTGCTGCGGATTATCACCATGCTATTCATGAACCGCAAGCCCCGGCATTTCGGCGTGATATTGATGTAGGAGCCTTTTCGCAATGTTGAACGAGTGGCCCAGATCTTCACACCTGAAACCATGAATTCTCAAACGCGCCAATCACGCCCGATCGCTATTTGAATTAAATATCCGCGCGCCGCACATGTTCTCTTTCATGATGCGCAACCGTACCAGCAACATTTTCATCCGCGGAACGATCATTCAGGACTTGGAGCTCCACTCCTGGGGAATCAACTTGCCAAACAAGCAAATTGCGGAACAAAGCCGTTTGAAAGATTCACTTTACGTACTTCGTGCTATCATTCGTCAATGGTTCCAAAATTGCTGCTATCAGCTGCGGTGCTTGCGGTGGCCGGGTTGCTGGCCTGGACTCATTTTCGCGGGTCGGAGGATGCTGCGTCACGGCGTCATCCCTTGGCAGGGGATCGGCCATGGCGAAAGGTCGGCGCGGCGCTTTGCGTGCTTATTTCCGTCATGTTCGTGCTGGGGATTTACATTGTGGATATTCCCGACCGCCCCGTTCCCTATGCGCTCTATTGGATTATCATGCTCGCCTTGGTGGTCTGGCTGTTCGTTTTGGCAGTCCGCGATATCATGTACACACGAAAACTCGCGCGGCAGTGGCGAATCAAAATGCGCGACCGCGCCGGCACGGAGCCGCGACAGGTAGGCGGAAGCGAGACGCCAGCCCCCCAACGAGGGGAGGATTGAAGGGGTCGCCTATGAACACAACAGCTTTGATCGCACTGCTGCTTGGAGCCTCCGTCATGTTCTATGGATCAAGCTGCTCACCACCCAGGCCCGAAGAACTGGACAAGCTGGGGACGGTCGACATGACCATCAAGTCCGCGAATTTTCGCCTTTGGATTGCCGACGATTTCTCAGAACAGCAAAACGGCCTCATGTTTGTCACCACGGAGCGAATGGCCCCGCTGCCCGACGGCACGCAGCGCGGCATGATTTTCGTCTTCGACCACGAACATCAGCTCAACTTCTGGATGCACAACACCATCATCCCTCTCGACATCGCCTATCTCGATTCGTCCGGAGTCGTTGTGGCAAAGCACACCATGGCCGCACTCGACGAACGTCCCAATCAATATCCGTCCGGTAAGCCGGCGCGGTACGCCATTGAGGTGAACGCGGGCGTCTTTGCGGACCTGGGGCTGAAAGTGGACGATCGGCTCACCCTCCCCGATTCCCTGCTCAAGCGCCGACCCTAGCAACCCGTTGAATCATCGGGACTTTCACCACAGTATTTGTTCTTACACGACGTGAATTGATGCAGGTACTCTTTGTCGATTCGGCGAGCCGGCCCGTGCCCGAAACTCTGGTTGGAGTCGGGAACGGTTGCGGCTGGTCTGTCGCTCGCGCGGCGAACTACAGGGAGGCACTCAAGCCCGCCGGCCAGGCCTCCGTCGATGCCGCCGTAATCCACGCTCCCAGGCCAGGCGCGGCAAATGAACTTCGAGAGTTTGACAACCTGGTCCGCATCTTGGATTCGCGGCGCATCGCGACACTGATTCTCTCTGACGGCAATGCACGCATGGTCGATGACCCGCGCTCGCTCTTGGAAACCGTCCCCACCGACATCTCGGCAGCGGAGCTTCGCGGCCGGCTTTCGATGATTGGCCGTTATCAGGGAGTGGTGAAACGGCTGGAACAGGAGCTGCACAACATGGAGCGGCTCAGCAAGCGACTGAATCTGCAGTTCCGAGATATCGATCAGGAGATGCGTCTGGCCGGGCGTTTGCAACGCGACTTTCTGCCCAATACGCGCGAGCCCATCGGCAATCTCAAGTTTGCATCCGTGTTCCGCCCGGCGTCGTGGGTGTCCGGCGACATGTTTGATATCTTCCGCATCGATGAAACCCATTCGGGCGTTTACATTGCCGATGCGGTGGGACACGGCATGGCCGCCGGGCTGCTGACCATGTTCATCAAGCGGGCGATCGTCCCCAAACGGATCGACGCCACCGGATACTCCGTGCTGGGCCCTGCGGAAATCATCGCGTCTCTAAACGACGCGCTGGCGGAACAATCACTGCCCCAATGCCAGTTCGTCACCGCATGCTACGCACTCGTCAATCACCGGACCCTTGAATTTCAATACGCCCGCGGTGGACATCCCTACCCGATCCTGATTACGCGGGAGGGAACGGTAAGCGACATCAAGACCTCGGGTGGTTTGCTGGGATTGTTCAAAGGAGAGGAATTCGGCCAGCATCACTCGACGCTTCAACGAGGCGACAAGGTGATTTTCCATACGGACGGAATCGAACTGGGTTTCGGCACAGATACGTCGTCCGCATCCCAGTTGCCGCCGTTGCACCATTTCCTTGAACAACATGCCGCGATGCCTGTCGATGAGCTGATGATTTGCATGGAACGACACCTCGATGGGCAGGATGGCTCCCTTCATCCCAGCGACGATATTTCCCTGATTGGGCTTGAAGTGATCTGATTCAAGTTCAACGTTCAACAAAACAACCCGTCTCTGCATTGTCACCATTTCTGCACGAGAAAAATTGACTCGCCTTTCGTGAGCGTGTTCAATCTTGCGTAATGAACATCACGTACGTGCTCATGCAAAACCTGAAGCGCAATCCGGTGCGGACGGCCCTCACCGCCGCCGCCTTCGCAGTACCCATGGCCGTATTTGTCGCCGCAATTTCGCTGGTGGTGACGTTTATCAAGATCGGCCAGATGAACGAGCGAGAGCTGCGTCTGGCGGTTCGTCACCGCACTTCGCTCATCATGGGCATTCCGCAAGGCACGCGCCGTAAGATCGAGGCGCTGGACCCCGATCACCAACGGCTTCGCGCAGTATGCGGAATGCGCTGGTTCGGGGGTCACGTGCCCGAAACGCAAAACACACTGACCAGCCTGGCCGCGGACGCCGATACGTTTCCCCTGGTCCATAGCGATCTCGACATGAGCGAATCGGAGCAGGAGGCCTGGAACAAAGACAAGATGGCAGCGGTCAGCGGACCGGACCCTGCGGCATTGTACGGGTGGAAGCCGGGCGACCGGGTCGTGCTGGAAAGCTCCGTGCCTCCTTACCTGCAACTCGAATTTCATCTGGTAAAGATTGTTTCGAATCCGGAAAAGAGCAACAACTTCTGGTTTCGCAGGGACTACCTCGTCGAGGCCCTGAAGGAGCGCGGCATCGACGATACGCAGTGCAACATCTTCTGGGTCAAGTGCCAGTCTGCGCAGGCCCTTCGGTCGCTGCAGCAGGAAATCGACACAACGTTTGCCAACACTCCGGACGCCACCAAATCCGAGGATGAAAACGCTTTTGGCGCCAACTTCGTGCAGGCGATGGGTGATATCCCCGGACTCATGCGGGCGATGGCGATCGTCGTCGTGTTCATTGTCGCCCTGGTGGCAGGCAACACCATGATGATGAGCTTCCGGGAGCGTACACGAGAACTGGCCGTCTTCAAGGCAATTGGCTTTCCTGCGGGACGAATCTTCCGGATTGTACTGGCGGAAAGCATCATTCTCGCTCTCGTGGGTTCTGCTGCCGGAATCATACCCGCTGCTCTTTATCTTCATTGGCTTCCCATCAAGGTTCGCATGGGCCCGGTCGGAAGTCTGGCGCTATCCCCGTCAGCTGTTGGGGTCGCACTGACGATCGGAGTATTCGTTGGGCTAGTTGCGGGACTCTGGCCGGCCTATCAGGCCATGAAATTGAAGACGGTCCATGCCCTGCGCCGACTGGGCTGAGCAGGGGACGACCGCCCGACCCGTGATTTCTCCGGATTTCAATTCCGCGCAAAAAAATCGGTAGCGTTCATTTCGCTCTCTGGGCTAGACTTCCCTTATGAAGACGATGCCCGCCAGCACAGAAATGCGTCGCGCCACGCTGAGCCGCGACCGGACCTACGACGGCGTGTTTTACGTCTGCGTGCGTTCCACCCGGATTTTCTGCCGGCCGTCGTGTCCGGCCCGCAAGCCGCTCGCCAAAAACGTCGTCTACCGCTCGACGGTCCGAGACTGCCTGCTCGACGGCTTTCGTCCCTGCCGCCGCTGCCATCCGCTGACCGTTGGAGGCGACGCTCCGGATTGGCTGGGTGGATTGCTCTCCACCATCGAAAGAGACCCCTGCTCTCGCATTACTGATACGGACTTGCGGCGGATCGGCGTCGATCCGCACCGCGCCAGGCGATACTTCACAAGGAACTTCGACATGACTTTTCAGGCTTATCAACGTACCCGCCGCATGGGGCTAGCCCTCGAACGCCTTCGCCGTGGCGGAGACCCGCTCCGCGTGGGCCTCGATCACGGGTTCGAGTCGTCCAGCGGATTCCGCGACGCATTCGAGCGCACGTTTGGGAAGACTCCCGGGGCAAGCGAGAAGATCACGTGCGTAATGACGACCCGCATCGAAACGCCGATCGGCCCGCTGGTGGCCGGTGCGACGGATGAAGGGGTATGCCTGCTGGAGTTTGCCGATCGACGCGCATTTCAAAAGCAAATCGAAACACTCCGCCGCAAGATCGGGCCGACGGTTCCGGGCCAGCATCGACACTTGGATGACCTGCGTCGCCAACTTGACGAATACTTTCGCGGAGAGCGCTCCGTGTTCACCGTGCCGCTCGTAGCACCCGGCTCGGAGTTTCAATTGGAAGTCTGGAATGCCCTCCGCGAGATTCCGTACGGAACGACCTGGTCTTATGACCAACTCGCCCGGCACATCGGTCGGACCGGTGCTCAAAGGGCAGTCGGAAAGGCCAACGGCGACAACCGTATCGCCATCCTCATTCCCTGCCACCGCGTCGTCCGCAACGATGGCACCCTGTGCGGCTACGGCGGCGGGCTATGGCGAAAAAAAAAGCTACTGGATTTGGAGAGCTTAGTTAGGGAACGGTAATGCCAAATTCCGGAAAGATTGGCGCTCCCTCACTGACAGGGACCATATTCAAGGATTGACGTATTGTATTGATGATCAAGTAGTAATCTGACTCCGAAAGGTGATAACACCGCCACGGCTTCGATGTTGTACAAAAAGCACGCATCGGCTCCACAAAGAATAAGTAAGTTTCCTTCTTTCCGTCTGACACAAAGTCCAGGTCACCATAGATCTTGCCTTTTGTCTTAAGATCAAATTCGTTGTCAGGTTGAACTACTCGATTGAGAAGACCGCGAGTCATATGAAAATCGAAATAAGAATCGATGGTCGCTGACCCCAACCGAAAATGAAAAATCGCCTCATCGTCAGGTTTGGAGCTATTAGGCTGGGTTTGTTGCGAGGGACTGCAAGAAGTCAATAGATGAAAGAGAATGAGCAACGAAATGCGACCCTGCCTGGCATACATTACACTATCTCCGTGGGTGCTATCGGGTTAACGCCTCCTTTGTGCCGGCGTGGACGACTTCGCCAGAGTGGGTGATGACGGCGGCTTTTTGGATGTCGTCGTTGAGGTCGAGGTTGAACTTGCCGTCTTTGGCGAAAGCCAGCACAAAATTCGCCAGGTTTCGCGCGTAGAGAACGCTGGCGTGCAGCGGCATCGTTGAAGGCAAATTGAGCGGTGCGAAGATTTTCACGCCGTGTTTCTCCACCGTTCGACCCGGCTCGCTGAGTGTGCAGTTACCGCCGCCCTCGGCCGCGAGATCGATGATGATCGATCCGGGCCGCATTTTCTTCACCATGTCTTCGGTGATGAGCTTGGGAGCTTTCACTCCACCGATCAGGGCTGTGGTGATAACCACGTCGTTGAAGGCGCAGCGGTCGCCGATCAGGGCGGCCTGCTTTTCGTAGAATTCCTTGGAAAGCTCCTTGGCGTAGCCACGTGCATCCTGAGCAGCTTCACCGCCTTCGACACCTACCCATTTGCCGCCGACGCTTTCGATTTGCTCTTTCACGACCGGCCGGGTGTCGGTGGCTTCGACCGTCGCTCCGAGCCGTTTGGCCGTGGCGATCGCCTGCAGGCCGGCCACACCCGCCCCGATGACGAAGACCTTGGCGGCAAAGACCGTACCTGCGGCGGTCATGAACATGGGGAAATATCGGGGCAGCTCCGACGCGGCGATGATTACGCCCTTGTAGCCGCCGATGTTGGCCATCGACGAGAGCACGTCCATGGTCTGAGCCCGCGTGGTGCGCGGAATGGCATCGGTAGCGAAAGCAGTGACACCCTGTGCGGCCAGCCGCCGAACAGCGTCGGTGTTTCGCGTGGGGTAGAGCGTGGTGAGCAGAATCGCCCCGCGTTTGAGCATCTCGGCCTCATGCCGCCCGGATGGGTGGTTGACCGGGTGCTGGACCTTCAGCACGAGGTCGGCGCCGCTCAGCAGCGCAGCCGCGTCTTCGGCGATCACCGCCCCGGCCGACAGGAATTCCTGGTCGGGGGTATAGGCTGCCGCCCCAGCCCCCTTCTCGACGACGACTTCAAACCCGGCCTTGATGAGCTTCTTGCAGGTTTCCGGCACCGCCGCGACCCGCCGCTCGCCATCCACGATCTCTTTTGGAATTGCGATTTTCATGGAACGCATCCTAAAGCGGAAAGTGGAAAGCGGAAAGTAGAAGACGGGCCGGGCTGGGTTTCGGGGTTCGGGTTCCAGGTATCGGGACGAAGGCAGCAGGAAGGCGGGACGAAGGCCGCACGAAGGGTGGGGCGCAGGCGCAAGATCGGCGTTTGGAGCGTGCGGATGCCGTTTTCCGTCAAGGATGGGTTCGTTCGTGCAAATTTCAATTCGGAGGGCGAAGAGGGGTTCTTCTGAGTTCTTTCGAGTCTTCCTGAGCCAAAAGGGCGTGCGCGCGGAGTATGCCCGGTGGTTTGCATCAAAAGTAATAACATCAAGGGCGCGCGGAATTGGTTGCGAAAACGCGATCAGCGCGAAGCGGAGGTTTAAGGCACAACGTAGTGTATTAAGATGCACCTTACCGAAGAGTTGCAACCCATGGAGGATGAGGTTGGAATGCTCCGATGACCTGCTATAACCATCATGATCGTCAGTCAGTAGGCATTTGCAAAGCCTGTGGCCGTGCAGTTTGCCCGGACTGCATTGTCGAAGTTGGGGAAAGTATTGCCTGTAAGGGTCGATGCGAGGACCAAATTCGCCTCATCGACACCATGATCCGCGACAATATTCGTAACATGCCCTACGTCAACCGGGTGGTGCAATCCTCCCAGAGCAGCAAATTCGTCCTACCGGTGCTACTGTTGGGTTCCGGATTGCTTTGCTGTGTATGGGCGATCTACGATTACCGGCAATCGGGAAAGATCGGGCTCTTGTTCACGACCGGAATCATTTTGATGATTTATGGTCTGCCTCGCTTGATTTCCGCGATCCACGTTTCGCGTACGCAACCCTATCCTGCAGGACATTGTCGACGTTGTGGATACAATTTGCGCGGCAATACTTCGGGGCAGTGTCCGGAATGCGGACGAAAATCTTGAACCGCCTGGAATACTATTATGTTTCAAAATCACATCCTTCGGCGGGCAAGCCCCGTGAGCGGGGCTCTTTTACATCAACCCTCGGTTGGAGCAGCCGCATTGGGGGCATTGAGTTGCAGCCTGCCCAGTTATGGAAAAATGACGGAATCGGTGCTTGAGTAGGGCGGCGAGGCGCGCATCCAGGGAGACTCGCCAGAAGTTCGCGAAGCTTCGTTGAAATTTTCGAGCATGATGGTGTAAATGTTGTCCTCATCAATGCCAACAATGGGGGTTCGCTTGAACTCGATGTGCCCATCGGCAAAGAGTAGGTTCTGACCCTCGCCTGAATGATTTTGCGAATTGTAGGACTTCCATATTGTTGGCAGCCTATTCGTTTGAGCATACTCTGACTCTGCTTGATGCTTGATATCGACTGGTGGGATGGCCATCGTCACATCTTTGTATGGCCCCTTATCTGCCGCAACAATCATACGATTTTCTAAACCTTCTCGCGCCCGAGTTGAGACCGGTCCGAAAGGAACTTGGAATCCGTAGCTAAGATTGTTCTGCGCAGTGAAATCGTAGTTGCGATCAAGATTTTCCGTTGGGTCATTCACGTCACCGCTTTGAGGACATATGAATTGTTTGGCGGTAATGTCGCCGCTTCGTACAAGTATCCAGTAGGCGCGGCTCACGGTAAGCTCTCTTGTTCCCTGCGGGCCTGAGAAAGAAGGTTGTGATCGATTTGGCGATTGGACCGTTCCAACGCCGGCTCCCACAGGGATTCGATAGTCGATCTTGCCGACAAGATCCTCATCGAAGGCCGGAGACGGCCAGTTCCCTCCGTTATTGTTGGCGTAGATTTTGCAGGAAGTGGCGATGCCCTTCAAGTTGGAGGCGCATACGAGGCGAGTCGACACCTCGCGGCAAATGTAACGTCGTGGCCGGAATGCCTCGTACGCTACAAACCCCAAAACAGCAACGACAATCAGGACGGCGAAAATCTCAATCCGCGTAAGGGCTCTCCGAAACGATTTGGAATTAGTACAACTTTGCACGGCAAACCTCGACGGCAGAAGAACTGGCTCGCGTTTTATGCTAGACTGCGGAACCATCGAATTCAATGGCGTGACGGGATGAATCGCGCAAGACAATCAAACATTGGAGTTTTGGACATGATCCATATACCGGTTCTTCGGCACGGTAAGGCCTACGAAAGCGTGGATAAGATTCAGCTCGTGCACCATGCCACGGGGGAATCGGTGGCCAGCGTAAGTCAGGCCAATCCGGGCATGGTGGTACGCGATATCAATCGGATGGACGACACCGCCCTGGAAGGCTTCACCGTCGCGGAGCTGATCGAGATTTGCGGCCGGGCGGCCAGGCGGTTCATCGACGGGGTGCTGCCCGTCGGCGACGACAAACAATCGTTCGACGATTACGTCCGCTGTCTTTCGGCGACGACCGGAATGCCCGTTGCGTACTGCCGATCCAACGCCGACAAGATTCGCCGGGTGATGGCGGAAATGGAAACCATTATCGCGGGGCTGACGAGGGGATTCGATTTGTCGATCCTCGATCGGGGATACGGCACACAGAGACAACAAGGCAACGAGGCAACAAGACAACAAGGAGAGACCCGGACGCTGAGTTTCTATCGCGAGGGGCGGATCTTTGGAGCGGTGCTGCCAAGCAATTCGCCGGGGGTGCATGGGCTGTGGATTCCAGCGATCGCCCTGAAAGCCCCGGTAGTGCTCAAGCCCGGACGGGAAGAGCCGTGGACGCCGCTGCGGATCATCGAGGCCCTGGCCGCCGAAGGAATACCGCGCGAGGCGTTTGGGTTCTATCCCACGGATCACGCAGGAGCGGGCGAACTGCTGCGGCACGTGGATCGATCGATGCTGTTTGGCGACACGTCGACGACCGCTCCGTGGCGCAGCGACCACCGCGTGGAAATTCACGGACCCGGATTCAGCAAGGTGATTCTCGGCGACGACACCGCAGACTATTGGGAGCGCTATCTGGACGTAATGGAAGGATCGATTGCGGCCAACGGCGGACGATCGTGCATCAACGCCTCAGCCGTCTGGACGCCCAGGCACGGACATGAAATCGCGAAGGCACTGGCCGCCCGACTCGGCAGGGTTGAGGCCCGGCCGGTGGATGACCCGAAGGCAACCATCGCGGCATTCGCCAACACGGGCATGGCCGAGAAGATCTCGACGATCATCGACCACGAACTGCGCGTTTCGGGTGCGACCGATGTGACGGAGCGACTTCGCGGCTCGGCACGGTTGGTCAGGAAAGGCCGCGTAGCCTATCTCCTTCCGACGATCATCGAGTGCACCGACCGCGAACATCCGCTCGCCAACCGCGAGTATCTGTTTCCGTTCGCGTCGGTGATTGAGTGTCCCACCGCTGAAATGCCGTCGGCGATCGGGAAATCGCTCGTCGTCACGGCTATCACGAGCGACAAGGATTTCATCCGGTCGCTCATGGCGTCGGCCAACGTGGATCGACTGAACATCGGCCCCATTCCGACCTATCAACTGAGCTGGGACCAACCGCACGAAGGTAATCTGTTTGAACACCTGTACCGACAGCGGGCGTTTCAAATGGAGCCGGCGGCCTAGAGACTGATCCAAAATCCGAAGTTCAAAGTTCAAAAATTTGATGCAACAAGCAGGCCACATACCATCCATGCCGATGAGCGCCACACGAACGGATTACTCCACGCTCCTTTCCCATTCGCGGACGCGACTGGAGTTCGGGCCCGGAGCGATTCAACGACTCGGCGCATGCGCACTCGCCGAAAAGGCGACATGTGTATTGCTGGTTACGGATCGGGGAATTGTGGCCGCCGGTCATGCTCAACGTGCGGCGGATTCTCTACGCGCTGCGGGGCTGACTCTGGCGATGTACGAGGGAGTCGAGGAAAACCCGACGACTCATCATGTGGAAGCGGGCGTCGAGGTTGCGCGGGCTTCGGGGATCGATTTCATCGTAGGTCTTGGCGGCGGCAGCGCCTTGGATTGCGCGAAGGGAATCAACTTTATCCTTACCAATGGCGGGCGCATGCAGGACTATTGGGGCGTGGGGAAGGCGGCCAAAACGATGCTCCCTTCCATCGGCATTCCCACCACCGCCGGGACGGGCAGCGAAGCACAATCCTTCGCTCTCATCACCGGCCCTGCGACGCACCAGAAAATGGCCTGTGGCGACGCGAAGGCGGCGTTCCGAGTGGCGATCCTGGACCCTGATCTGACCCGAACGTGCCCGCGAGCCGTGGCGGCAGTGACAGGCATCGACGCCATCTCCCACGCGATCGAGACGGCCGCAACCAAGCGGCGAAACCCGGGCTCGCTGGCGCTCTCCGGGGAGGCGTGGACGCTTCTGAATCGTTCGTTCGAAGCGGCGATTCGCAATCCCGGCGATGATTCCGCCCGGGCGGATATGCTGCTGGGCGCGCATCTGGCCGGCGCGGCGATTGAGCAATCCATGCTGGGGGCCGCACACGCCTGCGCCAATCCGCTGACTGCACGATTCGGAATCACGCACGGCCTGGCCATCGGCGTAATGCTGCCGCAGGTCATTCGATTCAACTCGGCGACCACAAACTTCTACGACGAACTCGATTCCGATGCCGAGCGACTCGCCTGTCGCGTGGAACAGTTGCGCAATGCAGCCAGACTTCCCTCCTACCTGCGTGAGCTCGGCGTGCCGGAAAGCGCCTTCGCGTCATTGGCTGAAGAAGCCGCAAAGCAATGGACGGCGGGTTTCAATCCTGTCACGGTCAATCCATCCAAGCTGCTCGAAGTCTATCGGACCGCATTTTCCGCATGACTACGACCCGCCACACTGATCGAAGTCGCGAGCGCTTCGCCATCGCCATGCTGCTCGTGGCCTGCGCATTCTGGGGCATGTCGTTCAACTGGAATAAGCAGGCGCAGGAAATCCTGGGCAAGCACTGGGTCGAGGCCGGGCATGTCGGATCACTGGTCTTGAATGGTCCTGCCACGTTTCTGGCCATCCGATTTCCGCTGGCGACGCTCGCCTGGGCGATCATTTTTCCACGGTCCCTGCGCGGATGGACCAGAGGCACGGTGCGCGGC
The DNA here is from genome assembly GCA_964501365.1 of uncultured Phycisphaera sp. Taxonomy (GTDB): domain Bacteria; phylum Planctomycetota; class Phycisphaerae; order UBA1845; family UBA1845; genus CAZAMB01. The sequence continues at coordinate 23,416 of CAZCST010000008.1, forward strand.
GGGGCCGCCGGCGGAGTCCTGCTTTCCACCGGAATGCTCCTGCAGCACTATGGACTCTCGTATACGAGCGAATCGCTGAGTGCCTTCCTCACGTCGCTGACGATCATCTTTACACCGATCGCGGCCGCAGTATTGCTCAAGCATCGGATTTCGCGGGCACTGTGGGCGGCGATCGGCCTGGCGACGCTTGGGGTGGGAATGATGACGCTGTATCGAGAAGAGGGCCGGTTTGAGATTGGTGCGTTTCTGGGGCTTCTCTGCGCCGTCGTGTTCAGCGGCCACATGCTTGTCGTCGATCATGTCGGAAAACGGGAGGATCCGTGGCGATTCACGCTTGCCCAACTGGGCACGGCCAGCCTTATCTTCATCGCCTATGCGGCGTGGCGGTTCGGCGGCAATATCGCCGTTGCCCCAGAGGCAATAGCGAATGCGTTTGAATCGAGGAATTTCGTGGTCTTGACGACCGCCGCGGTATTCCTGGCCACGCTGGTCACGTTTGGCCTCATGTTCCGCTATCAGCCGCAAACGACGCCGACACGCGCCGCGCTGGCATATTTGACGGAGCCGCTGTTCGCCACGGCCTATGCGTGGATTGCAGTCGGACGGGTGATCGATGCTGGAGCATGGATTGGGGCGGCATTGATCATTCTTGGCAATATCGTTGCCGAGGTATTCGCCCGACGACAGGAGGTCGAGGAGCAAGCCCTTAGCGCTGCGTCGGCCTGAGGTGCAAGAATGGTCTAACCAATGCCACACCCTGTGGCGACATTTGGAATTCGATCGATCCTTTCGGCGGGCGGAGCCCGCCCTACGCTGCGGATTTGGCGCGGGCAGAGTAGACGGTACAGTGTCGGCATGGCGCAAGCAAAATACGGGCGCGTGTTGCTCAAAATCAGCGGCGAGGGGCTTTGCGTGCCCGGAAAAGGCGGCATTGACGGTGCTTCGCTGCTCAGGCTGGCCGAAGAGATCAAGTTGGTCGTTGATCTTGGTGTGCAGGTCGGTGTGGTGGTCGGCGGCGGCAATATCGTGCGGGGGTCAGTGATCGCCAAGTCGGCACCCATCGAGGAAACCACCGGGCACTACATGGGCATGCTGGCCACCATCATCAACGCCCTGGCCGTGCAGGACACGCTCGAATCGCTGGGCGTAGCCACCCGGGTGCAGAGCGCGCTTCCCGTGCAAAACGTCTGCGAAAACTTTATCCGGCGCCGGGCCATCCGTCATATGGAAAAGGGCCGCGTCGTCATCTTCGCCGGCGGGACGGGGAACCCTTATGTGACGACGGACACGGGAGCATCGCTTCGCGCCGCGGAAGTTCGCGCCCTGGCGCTCTTGAAAGCGACAAAGGTTGACGGAGTTTATACTTCGGATCCGGTGCTTGACCCGTCGGCCAAGCGGCTTGACCATCTCTCGTATAATCAGGTGATCGACCAGCGGCTGGGGATCATGGACTTGAGCGCCGTCGATCTTTGTCAGCGAAGTGGAATTCCGATTATCGTATTGAGCCTCAAGGAATCAGGAAATATGCGCGATGTAGTGCTCGGCAAGGGCCGGGCGACGCTGATTGATGCAGGGAAGTAATTGATGATACGCCCCTCGATCCCCCTTGTTCATGGGGGAGGCTCAATCCAGCCGAAATTCGCGACCAGGGAGTGATTATGGCGACGGCACCGATTGAAAAAGACTCCGGATCGAAGATGGCCAAGGCCATCGAATACCTCAAGGCCGAGCTGAAGGGCATTCGCACCGGGCGCGCCCATCCGGGACTCGTCGAGCACATCAAAATCGAAGTTCCGTCGTACGGAAGCGCGATGGAACTTCGCGAGCTGGCGACCATCAGCGTGCCCGAACCCAGCACGCTGCTGGTGAAGCCATTCGACCCCGGAACGCTGAAGGATATCGAAAAGGGACTGCATACTTCGAGTCTTGGCGTGACTCCGCAAAGCGACGGCAAGGCCATCCGCCTGCCGATCCCTCCTCTTTCGGGCGAACGGCGTCAGCAGTTGCTCCAACAGGTGAAGAAAATGGCGGAGGCCCAAAAGGTCGCCATACGAAACGCCCGCCGCGATGCCAACAAGGCGATTGAAACACTTGAAAAGGCCAAAACTGTCACTGAAGACGACTCCAAGAACGCAAAGGATCGCATTCAGAAGATCACCACGAAATACGAAACCGAGGTGGACGCGGTCATCACTGCGAAAACCAAGGAAATCGAAGAAGTCTGACCGCACGGGGTATTTCAATGGCGGGTGTGGGAATGAAGCAGGATTGGCAACTCGATGCTCCGAAGGGCCGTTGCGCTGTGACCGATCGGCCTCTGGTCGAGGGGGAAGAGTTTTACAGCGTGATTTTCGAGGACGAAGCGGCCGAGACCGGATTCCGGCGGATGGATTTCAGCGTAGAGGCGTGGCGCGGCGTTCCGGAGGGGGCATTCTGTTCGTTCAAGACACACGTACCCATCCGCGAAAAACGCCGGCGGCTCCTGGTGGACAACGATGTGCTGATCAATTTCTTCTCGCGATTGGCCGACGAGACTGAACCGCTCCGCGTGCAATTCCGATTCGTGCTGGCGCTGATCCTCATGCGGAAAAAAATTCTCAGATACGACGGCTGCGAAAAAGTGGACGGCCAGGAAGTCTGGCAAATGACCCTGCACGCCGATCAGACGCAGCATCGCGTCGTTGATCCGAAGCTGACCGAAGAGCAGATTGAAGGCGTAAGCGGCCAGCTTGGAGCCATCCTGCACGGCGACGCGGGCCAATGGAGTGAAGCCGGCGATGCAGACAGCAAGACTCAAGTCGCCGATCAGGGGGCTCTCGATCATGCGAAGAATTAGCCTTCCGCTAATCACCTTGTCCTGTGCAGCCGGGTTCATGGGCGGATGCCGAAGCGGCGGATCGCACCAGAGCTCCGGCCCGGTACTTGAGCCGCTCTCGAAAGAAGCTGCTGTTGCACTGGTGAACAACAACATTGCGCAGATTCATGGCACACTGCGGGCGACCGGTTCAGTGGATGGCCACTTTGTCAGCCCGGAGTCGCGACGACGCGTGAACTACAGCGTGGACGGCACACTCTTTTATCTGTCCCCCTGCTATTTCCGTTTCGATCTGAAGAAACTGGGCGACCGTCAGGTCTTGTTTGGCTCCAATGAACAGTACTACTGGGCGTACACGAAAGAAGACAACGATTACGTCTGCGGACACACGGGCGGAGGTATTGAAGAGGATATTCCTCTGCGCCCTGATCAAATCATCGAAGCGCTGGGACTCACACCGATTCCGGCGAATGGGGCGGGAGCACAAATGCGCGTCCAACGCGAATATCAGGAGATCCGCTTTGAGGGGAAGGAATACTGGCTTGATCGCCGTGCGCCCCGACTCGTCCGCAAGGTCGTCTTCCGCAACGCGGACGGCTCAGTGGCGATGATCTCGGATTTGAGCGACTACCGATCGGCGACGGGCGGACCCGCCCTACCCTACATGGTCAGCGCTGAATGGCCGGGCCGGAATGCACGGATGCGATTTGACGTGGGACGATGGATGTCCGCCGACGATGTCATGCCCGGTGGACCTCAATTCGCGACGCCACCCGAATGCCTGCGCGGCAGCAGAGTACAAGGTACAAGATAATCCCAGTTCCCAAAGGACCGGGATTCCCCACCGCAATCAAGAAATAATCAGAATGTTTTCGGAAATCAGGCGGCAGGTCGGCGCACCATGAGGAGCATCGACAAACCCAGGGCAGCCAGCAAACCGGCCGTTGGTTCCGGTATCACCAGCGACGTCACTTGAGCACCGGATTGTAATTTAATGCGGTTTCCGTTGCTGATCAGCGAACCCTCGTTTGATCCACCTTCGAACCGAATGTCACGGTCAATCGCAAGGATGTTGCCGTAGCCCGTGGAATTCTCAAACAGGACTTCCTGACCATCGCCAACAAAATTCCAAAGGACTTGTTCGGGCTTGACGCCGATGAGGTTGATCGAAGATGCTCCGGTCAAGGTCATCGTTCCGTTGACGTTGAACAGAAACTCGTCCGTGCTTCCGTTACCAATCAATGTGAGGACGCCACCGTTGCTCAGGTTTATGTTTGTGACAACGTTGATGACGTTGAGCCCGCCGTCACCGAAAATGGTCTGACCGTTTCCAAGCGTATTAAACGACTGCGTGGAGTCCAGGTCTTCAGCGGCCAGCGCGGCAGCATGTGCGTCGTTGTCGATCGGCGTGGGATCAATCAGAAACACACCGCCTTGAATTTGCGATCCACCGGCGATGTTCAAGGTACTACCAGCGTCGTGGTACAGACCACCAGTGATGATTCCGCCCTGGAAGTTCAGAGTACCCAACGGTCCCAATGCAACATTCCCGTTGACAGCGGTCCCTTCACTGTTAATCAGAATTTCTGTACTTGATCCATAGACGGCATAGTTGCCCGCTTGTCCAAGTGAAGGAAGCGCAGCATGTGCGCTTTGCCCTGCGACACAAATCAATCCTGCTGTGAAACTGAGTAGATAGAAAAAGCCTGTCCGTTGTCGCATAGATTCCCCTTCAAGATGACAGTCCAACTTCCGTTGCATTATCCAGAATTCGGCATCGTTGTCAAACCACACAAAATGGCCATTTTACCCAAACCACCATTATTCGTTAGTTAAGAATCTGACAGCACTTATGGGATGGGAAATCGGAGCCTGACCAACGGTAAGATTCGCGATTCGGGCTGCATAGCGCCCGATTCATTCGCAGGCATTCGCTGACGTAGCCACTTGAAAACTGGCGGAGCGGACTTATCGGGCTGCTCAGTTCCATGGCGTGATTTGACTTCGGATCCTTCCGGAAGGCCCGATTTCAGCGCGTCCTGCCGATTTGTGACCGCAAGGTATCGCGCAAGAAGCTCCGGCTGGTATCCGGCAATGCTCATGGCCTCCTTGTAATCGCGCAATGCACCTTCGTAATCGCGCATGTAGGTTCGACAATCGCCCCGGAGCGTCAAGGCATAAATATTCTTGGCGTCGGACTTGAGTACTTGTTCGACCTCCTCAAGAACGGCCGGACAGTTTTCTTGGGCGTGTAACGCCAGTGCCCGCCCCAAGTGTGCGGTTACCCCCAACCCCAGGTGCGCCGCAAGCGAAGTCGGTGGTTCCTTTAAGACGTCCTCAAATTGCTCGCGAGCCTCATCGATTTTTTCGGATTGCAGCAGCGCAAACCCACGGAAGACGTTGATCCATTGAAACTGTTGCCCCTGTTCGCCGATTTTTGCTGAATCCAGATCGCGCAGACTCGGCTTGATATCGTTCAACAGCAGTTTGGCAATGCCCCGCCATACGTACCCATTGGGAGTGCCGGCTCCCAGAAGCTGGTCGGCATCGGCGAGCATGGCGTCATACCTGCCCAATACCGCGTTCAACGCCGCCCGCATTTGCAAGGCTTCAGCATCAATTGTCGTGGGGGGCAACTGCGCAATGTATTGGCTGATGATTTCCTGGGCCGAGTTGTTATCTCCTTCAGCCCACCGAGATCGAGCCCGGTCAATCGAATCAACTCCAGCCGCAGGGACGATCTTTTCATCCGGCCAGTCCTTGTCGGCCACGGAACTATAAAACGTCTTGACTGCGCGCAGGGCAATTTCGCTGGGCGTAAAAATCTTGGGGGTCAGGCTGCTGATGGAGGGCGTCGGCAGGGAGGTTTTGGATAAGTCGGTGTTGGCAACCTTTTCGGCAATTGCGCCGCCCCCCGGCACGACCATGTTCGCCAATGCCTTGAAAATATCCTTATCGCTCATGGCATCGACAACGGCTTCCTTGGCTACGACAACTTCGGCCTTGGCCTTGACCGCCGCCGCCTGCTCCACCTGAACGCGGCGATCCTTCATAAAGAGGGCTATGAGCAGACCGCTACCCAGCATGATGGCGGCGACAAGCAACGAGGCAATCTGATGCCGGGCAAGGAACCGCAGGCCGCGGGCCACGGGTCCGGCTCGACGCGCTGAAATCGGCGCGCTCAAGAGATACCGGCGCAGGTCGTCGCGCATTTCTCCGGCAGACCGATATCGCCGGTTCAAGTCACGATCGATGGCCTTCATGCAGATTGTTTCCAGATCGAGCGGGACCGCCGGATTCTCGCTTCGCGGATGATTTGGCTCGGAGCTGAGAATCCTGCTGATGACACGCTCGCGCGTCTCTCCCGGGTACGGCGGACTCAGCGTAATCCACTCGTACATGGTCGCCCCAAGCGAATAAATATCCGTCCGATGATCCACGGCGTTAGGATCGCCGGTGATTTGCTCGGGCGACATGTACAACGGTGAACCGAGTACTTCGCCGGTCATGGTGACGCCGGGCTGCTCCGCCAGGCGCGCCAAACCAAAATCCGAAATCCGAAGGCGCCCGTCGCTGCCAAACAGCAGATTGTGTGGTTTGATGTCGCGGTGAATCACGCCATTGGCATGGGCATATTCCAACGCATCGGCCACCTCGGCCAGATGCCGGGCGACGTCGTGGAAGAATGCGTGAGTGCCAAACGCCAGACTCTTTCCCGAACTTGCACTCGCCTTGCGAGCTGCCGAATCGGAAATCCCCGCAACATCGATTTTCTTCGTCGTGGTTGCAGTGCTCGAACTTCGATGCGGCAAAACAACGGTTTCGGCCTGATCGACGACCGGCTCCAGGCGGTATTGCTCCCTTAGATTCAGAATTGCAGCGTGCAAACTCTCGCCGTCCACCAATTCCATGGCATAGTAATACGAACCCAGCGCCTCCCCCTGTGCGTAGATGGGCACAATGTGCGTGTGGTGCAATTTGGCCGCGGCCTGGGCTTCGCGCCGAAAGCGGGAGACCGCCTTGGAAGTGGATGCAACGTGGGGAGCCAGTACTTTCAAGGCGACGACTCGTTGAAGTGAGATCTGCCAGGCCTCGAAGACGGTTCCCATCCCGCCCCGGCCAATTTCACGACGAAGTTCAAAGTCGCCAAGAACGGCGAATTGCATTGTTTCCGCCTTGGAAGAAGTTGGATTCTCGTCGATCTTTTGCGGTTCCGGCTGCAACGATGCACTCCCGTCGTTACGGCTCATTTCGAAGGTACGCGAATACGAATACCTATAGCCATGTCCTCAATTTGCATGACGACACTCACCGTTCATAAGACGCTTCGGGTTGTCGAAGGTTTGCAGCTCCGATCCATTACTTCGAGCAGGCCGCCAATCCGTTGTACAAATGACGCCCCTTAAGATTGCCGGCGGGGCTTCAACGAAATCGCGGCTAACCAACAAATCTATAAACATATATTATACATGACTTTAGAGGCAATTCTCGACTTCTATGCGCCCGAATTCACGATGTTCTCGAAAGTCATTCTATTGCAAAAAGATTCAACCCGACTCCAAATACCAGATACGAATGCTGTTTGTTACTTCGGTTTCACGGTCGCGATATTCGGAAACATCCCGCCGGCGTGGAGGCGTCCTAATTCGACGTAACTTCTGACGACATGGTCGATTATAGCCAGGTCGGCCTCTGTTGTCTGGCGCACAATTTTCCCAGGGACGCCCATAGCCACATGTCCATCAGGAATGATCGTCCCGGGGGTCAACACCGTGCCGGCCGCTACGATACAACGTTCGCCGACCTCGCATCCGTCAAGCACAATCGCCCCGGTGGCAATCAGCGTCCGCGAGCCGATTCGACGGCAATGGACTACGGCCCTGTGCCCCACGCCTACTCCATCGGCAATATCAAGCGGCACGCCGCGCTGAATATGAACGATCGAACCATCCTGAATGTTTACCCGTGCTCCAATGCGAATGGGGGCAATATCGCCTCGAATCATGACATGGTGCATGATGGTGGACTGATCTCCAATGTGGACGTCACCGCCAACAAAGGATGTTTCCGCAATATACACGTCCTTACCCAAGACCGGTTGAAGAGATGGCGTCATCGCGGCAATTGTACTGCCGAATCCGGAGGTTGCCGCACTGAATCCATTAGAGTGCTCTGACAAGACAAGAAAAATTCCAGCGACAACGTGAAATGGCGTAAAAAATAATTGTGAATTTGGGAGATATTTCGATTGACATGGTTTTTCCACTTCGCTACTATGCCAATCGCAATTGAAGCTGCTCGTTTGGTTGGTTGAGCCGCATTCATCGATCACCAAGGGCAGGCATAATTGGTTAATGTGGCAGGGGTAGGGAAGCAATTAGTGCTTGGAGTGCGCCTTGCAGGTGCACCCGTCACTAGCTGTTCTCCGGTGCGATCGGGGGAGAAAGAGCCGCACCGTCGAGGACGACAGTTTCACTGGGAGGGGAAGAAAATAACCGGCGACGCGGTTCGACCGCGGAGCCGGTTGTTTCTTTTGACAAAGCCCACTTCGATTTGAACGAAACAGCGGAACTTGTTTGAAATCGGTTGGATCCTTCACTTCCCCGAGGATGGCGCCGGCCTTCATGGATGGATGGCGGCCATTCGTTCCAGCGTTTTGAGCAACGCCTGCGTGCCCTCGCGGCCCTCTCCGGCGGCCTGCGCCGCGCCCAGCAGCTCCCGCACCAGTGCAGTGCCAGGCATTGGCACGCAGCGCCCGTGCGCATGCGCAAGAGCAATTCCCAGATCCTTCTGTTGAAGATCAATCATGAACATCGGCGCGAAGTCGCGATCCAACATGCGTTGCCCAAGATTTTGAAGTGCCCACGAACCGGCAGCGCCGGTGGACACCGCCTTGTGCATCACGGAAGGGTCCAGGCCGACTTTTCTCGCAAAAACCATTGCCTCACAAACGGCGAGGAGGTTGAGTCCGCAGAGAATCTGATTGCACAACTTGGTGAGCTGGCCGTTGCCGACGCCACCGCAATGCACGATGTTTTTCCCAACAGCCAGCAGCAGAGGCATTGCCTGGGAAAGATGGTCTGCGCTGCCGCCTGCCATAACGGTAAGCGTTCCCGCCTCGGCACCGGTTTTTCCGCCTGAAACGGGAGCATCGAGAAATTTTCCCCCTCGACGATGGACGCCTTGCGACACTTCCTGCGCGACGGCCGGATCAATGGTGGACATGTCGATGCACAGGGTTCCCTGGCGAAGCGTCTCACAAACGCCGCCTGACCCAAGGTATACCGCACGGACATCGGGCGAGTCGGGCACGATGGAGATGATGGCATCGACACGCGTGGCCAGCTCAGCGGGCGAATCACTCCATACCATTCCCTGGGAGAGCAATTCCGCTACCCGACTCTTCGTTCGCGTATGAATATGGACGGAGTAACCCGCCCGCGCGAGATTCCTCGCCATGGGCTGGCCCATGATTCCCGCACCGATCAATCCGACGTTCATGTGAGTGAGTCTACCGCAACGAAATCGACTTTACGATGCATGCTGCGCGATGGCTTTTTGAAAGGCGGCGGCAATTTGAGCGGCGCGGCCCGCAGGATACGAACCGGCATTCCAGCGATACCCCAGCTGGTCCGCGCCGCGCCGCGGGATCAGATGGAAGTGAACATGTTTGACCGCCTGTCCCGCGTCAGCGCCTTCATTGCAGAGAACGTTATATGCCGCGACGCCGACCGTCTTCATCAATGCCCGTCCCAGCTTCGGAAGATTGGAGCACAAATCGGCAACAATCCCAGGAGGCATGTCACTGAGTTTTGAAAAATGTTCGCGGGGGACAATGAGAAGGTGGCCCTCCGCCAGCGGACCTACATCGAGGAATGCGATGGTATTTTGATCCTCTTGAACGACGAGGGCAGGAACCTGCGCGGCGACGATCTTGCAAAAAATACAGTCGGGATCGCGATGCATCGACACCACCTGCGCTACAAGCTAATCCCTATGGCGATGCCGGCCAATCGCTACCGCCATCAATCGCCGTCACGACTCGGCATCGGCCGCACCGTCCGACTTTGCAGCGCGTGCAGATTCGGGTTTTTTCTTTGAAACTTTGATCGCCAGGCCGTAACGGGCGTCGGCCTTGCGGCGACGGGCACCCTTTTCCGGTTTGCTCAGCGAACCGGGCGACTGCTCACTGCCGACCAATTGGATCACCGCCAAATGCGTAGCGTCGCCGATACGCCGGGAGGCCGTGCGAACGATGCGCGTGTATCCGCCGGGACGTTCGAGGTACTTGGGAGCGATTCCCTCAATCAAACGACGGGTAACGGAATCCGCGGTGAACGCCAGGCGTCCCTTGGCTTCGCCGGTGCGATGGCGCCTGCCCGAGGGCATACGCAGCGTCTTGGCACGTGCGGCGTCGGACATACCCTCGTAGTCGGCGCGATTGGCGGCCGGAATGATCACCCGGTCGCCCATCAACTGCTGAATGGATCGACGGGCAGCCAGCTCGTCTTGCGGCTGGCCAGCCTTCTTGGCCTTGTAGGCCTTGATCGCCATCGTCATAAGCTTCTCGGCGAAGGGTTGCAGATTCTTCGCCTTTGGAAGCGTTGTCGTAATGGACCCATGCTCGAACAGGCTCTGGGCAAGGTTGCGCCGCAGCGCCCAGCGATGCTCGGCGGTGCGGTTCAATCTGCGAAAATGTATGCGGTGTCTCATTGGTCAACATCCTGTGCCACGCCGTGGCACTCAATCACCCATGGTAAAAACTTCCATCGAACCCGAAGGTCCGTGCGAGGGAATGGCTCCTTCGATCCCCCCATCGCCGATCCACTGTCCTGTCGGACTGGGCGCATCACTGGGGAACGCGACCGAACCATCCTCCATCGTTCTCATTCCCAGCCGCAACCCGATATCGCTCAACTTGCGCTGCACCTCATGCAACGAGGTCTTTCCGAAGCTGCGGAAGCGGAGCAAGTCCGACTCGGTCTTGGTGACAAGCTCGCGGAGCGTAGCCACCCTGGCCGCCTCCAGGCAGTTGCTGGCCCGGACGGAAAGATTCAGCATGCTGACCGGACGATCCAGCAATTCGAGCAGCGCCGCGTCCTTCGGGGCGGCGGCGCCGGAATGATGACTGCTGCTCGACACCAGCTCGGAACCCAACTCATGATAGGTGACGAGCGGATTGAGGTGCTTGCGCAGGATCAGTGCGGCCTCCACCAAAGCGTCTTCCGGCGCAATCGTGCCCTTGGTCCAGACCTCGAGGATCAAGCGATCGTAATTCGTCCGCTGACCCACGCGCATGTCTTCGGTGCGATAGCGAACGCGGACGACCGGCGAAAACACCGAGTCGATCGCGATGACGCCGAGCTCCTGTTCGGCACTGCGGTTGTCAATGACCGTGGCATAACCACGGCCCTTCCGTACCGTCATTTCCGCGTGGAACGAGACGTTCGCCGTCAGCGTGCAAATGTGGTGTGACGGGTTCACGATACGAACGGCCGGATCGGTGACAATGTCACCTGCCGTCACCACCCCCGCCTTGCCGGCCTTGAGGGTCATGGTTTTCTGGTCGGAACCGGAGAGGTCCAGGAAAATTCCCTTGATATTCAAGAGAATATCCGTGACGTCCTCCAGCACGCCATCCATGCTCGTAAATTCATGCGAGACACCGGCGATTTTGACCGTGGTGACCGCGGAGCCTTCGAGGCTCGAAAGCAGCACGCGCCGGATCGAATTGCCGATCGTCGTACCGAAGCCCTGTTCAAAGGGTTCGATGACGAACCTGCCGTACGAATCCGAGCTCACCGCTTCGTCGCGTACCACGCGGGCGGGTAATTCCAAACCTCGCCATCTCATGCGCATCGGGAGATCTCCAACTGCAAGCATTCCCCATAGGTCTGGGCCCAGACCACCTGGAGAAAAATATCAGCGCCGCGTTTAGCGACTGCACATTTCAATAATCAATTGTTCTTCAACGGGGATCTGCACGTCTTCGCGAGTCGGCAGAGCCGCCACCACACCCTCCAATCGCTGCGTGTCCAGCTGCAGCCATGCCTGTACCGGGGGGCCGCCTTCGCCGAGCGTCGTACGCATGAACTTCTGACTTCGCTCCGAGGGCTTCACGGTGATTTTGTCGTTGACCTGCACCTGATAACTGGGACGATTCATTCGACGCCCGTTCACATGAATATGACCGTGCGCAATCGCCACGCGGGCCGCCTTGTGCGAGCCTGCAAACCCCAGCTTCCAGACGACATTGTCCAACCGGCGTTCGAGCAGGGTGAGAAGCGTTTCACCGGTGTTACCCTTGCCGCGCTCGGCCATTTTGAAATAAATCATGAACTGGGCTTCCAGCACGCCGTAATAGCGCTTGACCTTCTGCTTTTCACGAAGGCGAACGGCGTAGTTGCCGGCCTTGCGACGGCGCCAGGCGTGCATGCCCGGCGGCTGGTTTCGCCACTGCCGCTCGATGCAGCACTTGGCTGTCTCACAGCGCGTGCCCTTGAGGTAAAGCTTCAAGCCTTCACGACGACAAAGGCGACAAACTGGTCCTACGTAACGTCCCATGCGGTCTTACCTGAATCCTAAGTAAAAAGGCCGGCGATCGCCCGCCAGCTAACAAAATTCCACCCAATCAAACTCTGCGGCGCTTGGCCGGTCGGCAACCGTTGTGCGGAAGCGGAGTTATGTCCTCAATAGAGTGTATCCGCAAACCCGAACCCTGTAACGCGGTGATGGCCGCGTCACGTCCACTGCCGGGGCCCTTCACACGGACCTCAACTTCCTGCACACCAAATCGACGGGCCGCATGGGCCGCCTGTTCGACCGCCCGCTGGGCCGCAAACGGCGTACTCTTGCGAGTTCCCTTGAACCCGACGGTCCCCGCCGACGCCCGCGACAACACTTCGCCGTTCACATCGGTGATGGTGACCAGGGTATTGTTAAACGTCGCCTTGATATTGGCGATCGCCCTGGCCACGTTGCGCCGGACCGCTTTTTTTCCGCCTCGTTTAGCCACGCGTCAGCTCCTTCACGCCCTTCTTGCCTGCCACTGTCTTCCTTGGTCCCTTGCGAGTTCGGGCGTTGGTCCGCGTTCGCTGACCCCGTACCGGCAGATGCGCCCGATGACGCTGGCCGCGATAGCACCGGATGTCCTTGAGCCGGGCAATATTCGATTGAATCGTCCGGCGAAGCTGACCCTCAACCTGATAATTCCGCTCGATCACCGTACCGATGCGGGCAACTTCTTCCTCGGTGAGCTCCTTGGCCTTGACGCCCACCTCGATGCCCGCCTCCTTGAGTACGTCGAGGGCATTGCTGGGGCCAATTCCAAAAATATACCGGAGGGCGAATTCCACCCTCTTGTTGGCCGGCAAATCCACACCTGCAATACGTGGCACGTAGCTACCTCCTAGCCTTGTCGCTGCTTGTGACGCGGATTGGTGCAAATCACCCGATTCACGCCCTTGCGCCGGACAACCTTACAATTCTCACAAATCCGCCGAATACTCGATCGCACTTTCATATGTCACCTCCGGCTCAATGGCGGCCGGCCAGACTACTTGTTCCCTTAGTTTCCGTCCGTCAAAATTTCCACGCCGGTTTCCGTAATGGCCAGCGTATGTTCAAAATGGGCCGCCAACTTGCGGTCCCTGGTAACCACGACCCATCGTTCCGGGCCGGAATACTCAACCTTATGAGTCCCAAGGTTTACCATCGGTTCCACCGCGAGGACCATCCTCGGAACCAACTTGAAATCCAGCCGTTTCTGACTGGCGTCCCAATAATTGGGAACCTTGGGTTCCTCGTGCATTTCGCGGCCAATCCCGTGGCCGACAAATTCACGAACCACTGAAAGCTTGTGCGACTCCACAAACTCCTGAATTTTTCGAGCGACCTGGCTCCACATGCGGCCGGGCCGCATTTCGGCGATGGCGACATCCAGTGCCCCGCGCGTCACATCCAAAAGTCGCACGGCCTCCGGCGAAACCTTGCCGATGGGCAGCGTGGTCGCCGAGTCGCCGCAATAGCCGTTCAACCGGACGCCACAGTCGATACTGACCACGTCACCTTCGCGGAGCGGACGGTTATTCGGGATGCCATGCACCAACTCCTCGTTGACACTGGTACACAGCGCCGCCGGAAACGGGCACTTGGCCTGGGGATTTTCGACTCCTTTGAAGAGAGCCGTGCCCCCTGCCTCATCAATCATCTTTTCGGCAACCGCATTGAGCTGTGCGGTGGTAATGCCCGGCTTCGCCAATTCCTTCATCTGCGAAAGCACGCGAAACACCACGCCGCCCGCCTGGCGAATCAAAGCGACCTCTCGATCGCTCTTGAGAATAATCCCTCGCCCGCTGGACAACCGAAACATATCCGTATTTCAAATTGCAGAGTTCAAAAAAAGATTCATCTTCGAACTCTGAACTTTACTGCTTAACAATTCTACGTCCGCGATCCCTTGATGGGTCCGACATCTCCCAAAAAGCCCTTGTAATTTCGCATAATCAAGTTGGCTTCGATTCGCTGGACCATATCAAGAGTCACGCTGACGACGATCAACAAACCAGTTCCACCCAGGAACGCCGACACTGCAAATGGGATCTGCATCGAGGTCGCCACCAAGGTCGGAATAATCGCGATGATCGCAAGGAATCCGGCTCCCACATAGGTGATCCGGCCCATGACCTTCTCAAGGTAGTCTGCAGTCCGCTTGCCCGGTCGCAAACCCGGAATAAAACTGCCATAGTCGCGGAGGTTGTTGGCCATTTCTTTGGGCCGGAACTGGACCGTGGTCCAAAAGTACGAGAAGAAGAAAATCGCAGCGATTTCCGTCACGGTGTAGAGGTACGTCCCACCGCGAAACGACTCCTCCAGGAATCGCCAGAAACCGTTATTCCAGACGTTGCGGATCGCACCAAAAATAACGCCTGGGAAGATCAACATGGAACTGGCGAAAATGATCGGCATGACGCCGCCGTGATTCACACGCAAAGGAAGGTAGTGGCGCTGTCCACCATACACGCGCCGGCCCCGCGTCTGCTTGGCCTGCTGAATCGGAATTCGGCGCTGACCCTGCGTAATCAGGATGGCTCCTGCAACCACGCCAACGAACATCGCCGCGAGGAATACAATCTTGGGGATATCCATCTGGCCTGTCGCCGTTGCGCCGCGGGCACTGAAATTCTCTATCACCTGGAAAATGGCATTGGGGATGCGGGCGACGATGCCGGCCATGATGATCAACGAAATGCCGTTACCCATCCCATATTCGTCGATCTGCTCTCCGAGCCACATCAGGAACAGCGTTCCCGTGGTGAGCATGAGCAGGGAAAGGATCATGTAGTTAAACGAAAGCCCAATACATCGTCCCGTAAAATCCGGAAAAATAAAGTTCGAACTGGCGAGGTATCGCATCCAGACGGTCGCATTGATGATGCAAAGAAGGACCGTCGCGTATCTCGTATATTCAGAAATCTTCCGCCTCCCGCTTTCGCCTTCCTGCTGGAGCTTTTCGAGCGAAGGAATGACGGTTGCGAGAATTTGAAAGATAATCGACGCCGAAATATACGGCATGATGCCCAGACCGAAGATCGTGCTCTGGGATAGATTTCCGCCGGTGAACAACTCGAATGTGTCGATGAGGCTGGCCGCCCCGCCGCTTCTGACCGGGCGGTTCGCCAGCATGGCAAACTGATCGACTCCGGGCATGGGCACGTAGTAGCCGATGCGATAAATCGCGAGCAGGCCAAAGGTAAACAGGAGCTTATTTCTAAGCTCCGGAATCCGGAAGATATTGAAAAAGGTTGAGAGCATTCGTCTTTGCTTTCGTTAGGCGGTTTGCAACACCCGGGGGTCGCCACCGGCCGCTTTGATCTTCTCCAATGCCGAAGCACTGAACTTTGACGCCTCAATCTTCATTTTCTTGGACAACGAACCTGTGCCCAAAACCTTGACGGGCACTCGCAGCGAGCGAATCAACCCGGCTTCGTGAAGGGCTTCGGGCGTGACATGGGCACCCGCCTCAAATTTCGCATCAATCTCGGCCAGGTTGACCACCTCGTAACGCAGTCCAAATTGAACGTTGGAAAAGCCGCGCTTGGGAATTCGACGGAAAATGGGCATCTGCCCGCCTTCCTGAAATCCGCGCTGCTTCCAGCCCGAACGCGAACCGGCACCCTTGGCGCCGCGACCGCATGTCTTTCCTGAACCGGACGACTCGCCGCGCCCCAGGCGCTTGCGACGCTTATCCGCACCGGCTCGACTTGTTATTTCCGTGATATTCATAACTACCTGCCCAAAACCACATGCCCGTCACGAGACGGAATGCGGAAAAATCAAAAGTATCACCCGGCGATCTTGACTCCACGCAACCGTTCAATGTCGTCACGGTGCATGAGCGAGGTCAACCCATTCAGTGTCGCCTGCACCAGGTTCTTGGGACCGTTCGAGCCAAAACTCTTGGTAAGGACGTCGTGAACGCCGGCCAGTTCGAGAACGGCCCGAACGCTTGTGCCTGCGATTACACCGGTACCCTCGCTCGCCGGAACCAAAACCACGCGACTCGCACCAAACTTGCCCACCACTCTGTGCGGCAGGGTCGAACCGGCCAGTCGAACCTTGATCATATTGCGAGAGGCGATCTTCTTTGCCTTTTCCACGGCCGAGGGCACTTCAATCGACTTTCCATAGCCAACGCCTACACGGCCCTTCTTGTCACCGACGACAACCAGAGCACCAAAACTAAACCGCCGGCCACCCTTCACCACCGTCGCACAACGGGAAATGCGAACGACGTTTTCCTCCAGACCGCCATCATCGCCGCCGCCGGAGCCAAACCCGCCGGTCTGGGGCCCCTTGGGCTGATTTCCCTCGCCGCGCTGATTGCGTTCGCCGCGGCCGCCTTCACCACCACGGCCCTCTCCACGCCCGCCTCCGCCACCGCTTTCGCCGCCCCGTTGTTGTGATTTCGCCATCGTAATGAGATTCCTAAAACTTAAGGCCGTTTTCCCTGGCCGCGTCAGCCAATGCCTTGAGGCGACCGTGATATTTGTATCCGTTGCGGTCAAAACAAACCGCCGAAATCTTCTTGGACTGCGCTCGCTGGGCCAGGGTGGTTCCCACCGCCTTGGCTGCCGCAATATTGCCGCCCACCTTCACCTGGCCGCGCAACTCCTTGTCGCGTGTGCTGGCGGAGCAGAGCGTCACGCCCGATGTGTCGTCGATGATCTGGGCGTAAATATTTTCGAGACTGCGAAAGACGGTAAGTCGCGGCCTTTCCGTCGTGCCGCGAATCCGCTTCTGGAGTCCCATCTTGCGCCGCCTGCGCCTGCCGGTTTTCAAATCTACCGTGTTCATAATCCTATACTCTAGCCGCCTGCAGTAAGCGCCTTGCCCTGCTTCTTCTTGATGACTTCGCCCTCGTACCGGATGCCCTTGCCCTTGTAGGGCTCTGTCCTTCGGAGCGAATGAATCTCAGCGGCAAACTGTCCAACTTTCTGCCGATCCACACCGCGAATCACAAACTGGGCCGGCTCGTTGTCGCCACGGGCCGCATCGCGCTCCACGGTGACTTCGACGCCCGCGGGAACGGGAAGCTCGAACTGCGATCCCTTGCCGCGATTCCGTCCGGAAAAACCCACATTCAAATGTAGCACTTTGCCCTTGAGAGAGCAGTTATATCCTGTTCCGTAAATCTGCAGTCTCTTCTCGAAACCGGCCTCAACACCGCGAATCAGGTTCGCAATCAACGCCCGCGTCAACCCGTGATTCGCCCGGCTCTGCTTGCTGTCGTCGAGGCGATTGACCCGGACACTCTTGGCCCCGTCCTCAAGCACCACCTGCGACCCCGGAGGGGCCTTGAGCGATGACGTACCCTTCGGACCCGTCGCCGTCACGTCGCGTCCGGCGACCTTGACGGTTACTCCCGAAGGAACCGCGACTAATTTCTTTCCTACCCGCGACATTCAAATACCTCTGTGCCGAATCGAATCTTGTTTCCGGATTCCCATATCCGCGTCAGTACACTGTGCAAAGCAATTCGCCGCTGACATTGTGCTCGCGACACCCCCGGTCGCTCAGTACGCCACGCGACGTTGAAACGACACAGATGCCCAGGCCATCAAGCACCTTCGGCAGATCATCCACCTTGCGGTATACGCGGCAACCGGAGTGCGACTCCCGCTTGATGTGGTGGATGATCTCCTCGCCGCGCGGACCATATTTCAAATCCACGCGAAGGATGTTTTGTTTGGTATCCTTCACCACGTCATAACCGCCAATGTAGCCCTCTTCGAGAAGCACCTTGGCGATGCCCACCTTCAGCTTGGAGGCCGGAATCTTTACCTGCTTGCGGCGAACCGCCACAGCGTTGCGAATCCGCGTCAACATGTCTGCCACTGTATCTGACCACATCGTTATCAATGTCTCCGCAACGCGAAGTTCAACCTGCGCCGCACCCGCCGCTACCAGCTCGCCTTTCGCACGCCGGGAATCATTCCCTCGTGCGCCAAATTCCTGAAACAGATCCGGCATACCTGAAACTTGCGATAGACCGCCCGAGAGCGACCGCAGATCTGACACCGCCGAACCCGCCTTGATGAAAACTTGGGAACTGCATTCGCCTTATTTCGCCATGCCGTTGTTGCCATTAATTTTCCTGTTCCTGTTCTTCCGTCCGCCGCAGCGGCAATCCCAGGCCCGTCAGCAGCGCCCTCGCCTCGGCGTCGCTCCTGGCAGTGGTCACAAACGTGATGTTCATTCCCTGACTCGCCGTGATTTTTGCAAAATCGATTTCCGAGAAAATCGACTGATCGGGTAGACCCATGCTGTAATTGCCCCGGCCGTCGAAGCTCTTGGGGTTGAGTCCCCGAAAGTCACGAAGACGCGGGATCACGGCGTTAAAGAGCCGATCCACGAATTCGTACATTCGCTTGTTGCGAAGGGTCACGCGACAGCCGATTTCCATTTCCTCGCGGACCTTGAAATTCGAGACGGCCACCCGGGCCCGGCGAATCTGCGGCTTTTGGCCCGTGATCCTGGTCATGTCATCCACGGCCGCCGGGAGACGGTTCTTATCCGTCTGGGGCGATCCCGTGCCCATCGAAACCACAACCTTGCGAAGTTTGGGCACGGCCATGGGATTCTCGATCCCCAACTCCTGCTGAAGCTGCGTGCGAATCTCGCTGTTAAATTTTTCCAACAACCTTGCCATCGACAAACCACTCCGACGGATAACCGTACCTACGTCTATTTCGTTCGATCCGCACGCGTCAACGTGTGCAGCGTCGTTCCCTTGACCGTCACCCGCTTCTTCGAAACCGTCCGGCCCGCCTTATCCCGCTCAACCACGAAGTGAACCCGCGAGCACTTGCCGGCGCTGGAATCAAAGGGAAGCACGTTGGAAATTGCAATCGGGGCTTCCTTTTGAATGCGTCCGCCCTGGGGATTCTTTCGCGTGGGCCGAACATGGCGATAGACGACATTGACGCCCTCCACCACGACGACACCCTTCTCGCGATCGATGCGAAGCACCTTGCCGTTGGCTCCACGATGATCGCCGCAGATCACCTGCACCACGTCGTTTTTTCGAATATTCATCGCCATGATCGGGTCACTTTTGTCTTGTTGCCTTGTTGGCTCGCCAGATCAAACCACTTCCTCAGCCAGCGAAACAATCTTCATGAAATTCTTCTCACGAAGCTCACGGGCCACCGCGCCGAAAATTCGCGTGCCGCGCGGTTCGTTCTTCTCGTCGAGCAACACAACCGCATTGCTGTCGAAGCGGACGTAGCTGCCGTCCGGCCGGCGGTAGGGCCGGCGCATCCGCACGACGACCGCCTTCGCCTTGCGGCGCTTGGAGCGGTCCTTGCGGTCCACGCCGCCTGAAAAATCACTGTTGGGCAGCGCCTTCTTCACCGTCACCATGACGATGTCGCCGATGGTCGCCGTCTTCAAACGATACTTGCCCGGACGGGCCGTGCTGCCCTTGTATACGTTGAACACCATCGCCTGCTTGGCACCGGTGTTGTCCGCAACATCCACCATTGTAAACATCTGAATCATGGCGATCCGGCCCGAACCTTCCTAAATCTGTACCGCGACCACCTGGTCCGCGGAACGCTGATCAACAATACGAAGCAATCGCCAGCACTTGGACTTCGAAATCCGGCGGCACGCAACCACCTCTACCAGATCGCCCGACTTGGCTTCATTTTTCTCATCGTGCGCCGCCAGCGTGGTCGAGCGTCGAAAGTACTTGCCGTACTTGCCGTGCTTGACCATGAAGTCGTAGCGCACACGGATGGTCTTGTCGCCCTTGTCGGAGGTGACGGTGCCCAGCCGCACATCGCGCTCACCGCGGCCCTGTTCAGCCTTTGCCTGTTCGAGAGTATTGCTCATACGCGCCGCGTTACCTTTTCGAAGTACCTTACCTTACTTGGCCTTTGCCTTTGACTGGCCCCTGGCCTTTGCCGGCTTTCCCTTGGCCTCTTCCTTCTTATGACTTCCAACCGCCTCAAGATGCATCTGCTTTTCCTCGATGCCCGTCTCGCCGCGCTGCTTCATGACTGTCAGCACGCGGGCAATTTCCTTGCGAATGCCCTTGAGCTGATGCGGGTTCTCCAGCTTTTCGGTCACGGACTGCGCCCGCACATCAAAAAGATGCCTCCGAAGCCGATCGAGCTCCACGTGCAAATCAGGCATCTTGAGTTCCCGGATTTCGCTGATTTTCATCATCGCCGCACAAATCTCACTTATAATCCGTGACGCCTGCGAACAAACTTGCACCGAAACGGCATCTTATGGGCCACGCGCGACAACGCATCCCTGGCCACTGATTCATCCACGCCTGCCACTTCAAACAACACGTTGCCCGGTCGAACCGTTGCAACCCAGAATTCGGGATCGCCCTTGCCCTTGCCCATTCGGGTTTCAAGCGGCTTGGAGGAAACCGGCTTGTGCGGAAAAATCCGTACATACACTTTGCCTTCGCGGCGAAGGTAGTGAGTTGCGGCCACGCGGCCGGCCTCAATCTGCCGGGCGGTGATCCAGCCGATGCCCAGGCACTGCAACCCAAATTCGCCGAAGGCGACCGTGTTGCCCTTATTGGCGACGCCGCGCACCTTGCCGCGCTGGCTCTTTCGCCATTTCACTCTTTTGGGCATCAACGCCATAAAACAACTCCACCTTCAGGGTGGCATGGTCGCACGAAGCGCCGCCATGCCGTCAAAATCTAGCCGCGCTTTCCGCGACGACCTTCACGATTACGCTGGGGAGGAGCTTCTTCAATCATCGCTTCCTCGCCGTAGCGACCCTTGTATAACCATACCTTGATGCCGATCGCGCCATACTTGGTGCGACAGGTTGCCGTGCCGTAGTCCACGTTTGCCTGGAGCGTATGCAGCGGAATCGACCCGCGAATCTGCATTTCACGTCGGGCCATTTCCGCCCCGCCCAGGCGACCCGACATCATGACCTTGACGCCCTTGGCGCCGGCGGCCATCGCCGCGTCGATGCGCTGCTTCATCACACGGCGGAAACCGGCGCGCTTCTTGAGCTGCTCGGAGACCGACTCGGCAATCAGCTTGGCGCTGCCGTCGGGATTCTTGATCTCGACGATGTTCAAACTCACATTGCGGTCGATCAGGTTTTCAATGGCTTCCTTGAGCTTGTCCACCTCGGCACCCTTAGGACCGATCACCAGACCGGGCCGGGCCGTGTGCAGCATCACCTTCACCTCGTTACGCGTTCGCTCGACTTCAACCTTGGCGACGGCGGCGTAGGGCGGCTGCTGATTCAGCTTCTTCTCAACGAAGTTGCGGATCTTTTGATCCTCAATCAGAAACTCGGCGAAGGCCGCCTTCGGCGCAAACCAGCGCGAACGCCAATCTTCCGTGATGCCCACCCGGAAACCAACTGGATTTACTTTCTGACCCACACGCAACTCCGCGATCGGCCCGCCGGGCACTCCGGCAAACCAACATTATTTTTCCGCGACAACCACAACAATATGGCTCGTCCGCTTGGCAATTGGATGCGCACGTCCACGATCCTTCGGCTTCCAGCGCTGATGGACCGGACCCGCATCCACCCAGGCCTCCTTCACGACGAGCCGCCGCATGTCGGCTTCCTGCTCATCCGCATTGACCATTGCCGACTTCAACACGTTTCGTACAAACACCGCGGCGCGATTGGGATTGAACCGCAATTGCTCCACCGCATCGCCACAACGACGGCCGCGAATCAGCCCGACGACCAGTCGCGCCTTGCGCGGACCAATGCGGGCGAAACGATGTTTCGCTGACCACGTGCGCTGTTCTGTTACTGTCTCAGCCATCTGAATTTCCGGTTCGATAAAACGTCGCGATTTCGCTGTTCGCTTCGTGACATTCAAATTACTGCATTACGAAATTTCCGCATCACCGGCTCAACAATCACCCGGTCTTACCCGGAGCCGGCGCCTTCTTCACGCCGCTGTGGCCGCGAAACTGCCGCGTCGGGCTGAACTCGCCCAGCTTGTGCCCAACCATGTCTTCCGTGACGTACACGGGGTGAAACATTTTTCCGTTGTGAACTTCAAACCGCTGGCCGATGAACTCCGGCACGATCGTGCAGCGTCTCGCCCAGGTCTTCACCACCATACTGGTCCCGGTGGCCTTGAGGTTGGAGACCTTGCGATACAGCTTTTCGTCTACGAACGGTCCTTTTTTTTGCGATCGAGCCATCTTTAACTCTTGAATCTCTTAAACTCTTGAACTCTATCCCCTATCTCTAACGTCCCGGTGTTGGCAGCTGGCCATAACGGACACTTCGGCGACGTCGCAAAATTCGTGGATTCGACGGCTTCCGAGGTCCGCGAGTCCGCCCGCCCTTGGCAAGCTTGCCCCACGGACTGCACGGGTGACGTCCGCCGCCGCTGCGACCTTCGCCACCACCCAGCGGGTGGGTAACGGGATTTTGAGCGGTTCCACGAACCGTCGGCCTGATTCCGCGATGACGGGTTCGCCCCGCCTTGCCCCATCGCACATTCTGATGATCGGCGTTGCCCAGTTGCCCGATGGTTGCACGGCACTCGACGCGCACCTCGCGCATTTCGCCGGATGGAAGAACGATGACAGCCCAGTCTTCGTTACGCGACATAAGCCGGGCTGAACCGCCGGCACTGCGGACAAGTTTGCCGCCCTGTCCGGGATTCATCTCAATGTTGTGTACTTCCAAGCCTGCCGGGATATTGCGAAGCGGAAGCGCGTTTCCTGTCTTGGGTTCAACGTCGGTCCCGCTCTCGATTTTTTCCCCAACCTTCAGGCCAACCGGAGCGAGAATATAACGCTTCTCGCCGTCGGCGTACTGGAGGAGCGCTATGTAGCACGAGCGGTTTGGATCATATTCGACACCAAGAACGGTTGCGGCCACTCCATCCTTACTCCGTTTGAAATCGATCCGGCGGTAGATTCGCCGGGCGCCGCCACCGATATGCCGGGTGGTGATGAACCCATGATGGTTGCGGCCGCCTGTTTTGCGAATGCGCTCGCAAAGCGACTTCTCCGGCCTCTTTTTCTTGTCCGTCAATTCAGCGAAGTCGTTGACTGTGGAGTCACGACGACCTGCCGAAGTCGGATTGTAAATTTTGATTCCCATGATGCACTTCGAATTCAATCACCCGCGAACTTCAGTTCGCAGGCTCCGACACCACCCTAGAACAAATCAATATGATGATCCGCCTGAAGAACCACCACGGCCTTCTTCCAATCCGGCGTTTTTCCCATCTTGAATCGCACGCGCCGCGGCTTACCCTTGCGGATCGACGTGCGAACGGACTGCACCTTGACATTGTAAATTTTTTCGACCGCCTGCTTGATAACGGCTTTGGTCGCATTTTTATCCACTTCAAATGCAAACGCCCCGCCGCGTGCCGGCAGGTGATTCGTTGCATCGTGTGACTTCTGGGCCTGATGCGTGCCCTTTTCAGTCACCAGCGGTCGTTTGATTACGTGATAAATATCCATGATCGATACAACCCTTATGCTGTGCTGACCGCACCCAGCTTCCCGCCCGCAAGTTTCTCAAAAGCCGGCCTGGTCATGATCAGACGCGGACGGCGCAACACCTCATAGGCGTGCAGCTCATCAACGACCTTAATATCTGTGTTGTGAATATTTCGTGCAGAGAGGTGGGCGTTTTTGTCCGGAGCGTGCAAGGCAAACGTGCAACCGCGATCCACCGAAAGCGCCGACAACATCGAACTGAAAACTTTCGTCTTCGGCTCCTTGCATTGAAACCCATCGATGATCAGAACCTGCTGGGCCTGAATCTTCGCAAGGATGGCGCTATCCCGTGCCAGCCGCCTCATTTTCTTGGGCAATTCCTTGGTGGCTCGGGGACCGCGCTTGGCAAACGCCCTGCCGCCGCCCTTCCGGACCGGGGTACGAATCTGACCCGCACGGGCATTACCGGTTCCCTTCTGGCGGTACAACTTCCGAGTCGAACCGGCCACATGCTTTTTG
The DNA here is from genome assembly GCA_964501365.1 of uncultured Phycisphaera sp. Taxonomy (GTDB): domain Bacteria; phylum Planctomycetota; class Phycisphaerae; order UBA1845; family UBA1845; genus CAZAMB01. The sequence goes on from CAZCST010000008.1 coordinate 47,731, forward strand.
CCCTTGGTGCGAGCGCTGTGCTGACGCTGATGATCCAGAAATGCGATCACCGCCTGCTTCAGCAGCTTGTCGCGGACACGCCCACCCAGAACCTCCGGGTCGATGTCCAGCGAGCCCTTCGACTCGCCTTTCATATTAAAAACTGGAACAGACAGCATGGCCCGAATATCCCTTCTTCCGGATTAACCCTTCTTCTTTGAACGCCGGACCATGACGACCGATCCGACCGGGCCCGGAACACTTCCGCGAATCACCATCACGTGATTCTCCGGATCGATCCGAAGCAATCGCAAATTACTCATCGTGCAACGCACCGAGCCCATGTGACCGGCCATGCGCTTGCCCTTCTTGACCGACTGACCGGTACCACGAGGTGCATGAGCACCGATACCGCCTGGCGAACGATGCTTTCGCTCTGTACCGTGCGACTGGGGCATACCGCCAAAGCCGTGGCGCTTCATCACACCCTGGAAACCCTTGCCTTTGGTAACGCCCGTCACATCGACGAACTTGGTACCTTCGGCGAAGAGGTCCACCGTAAGCACGTCGCCCGCAGAATGTTCCGCGGGCTCCGTCAAACGAACTTCTTTGATGGCTTTCTTGGGGCCGGTTCCAACCTTTCCACAATGCCCAATCAGCGGCATCGTCGAGCGGTGCGGCTTGACGTCTTCGAAGCCAAGCTGCAAGGCGTCATAACCGTCAGCCTCTTGAGTGCGCACACACAGGACCACGCACGGACCGGCCTTTAACACCGTTGCCGGTTCGGCCGTACCCTTCTCGTCGAGGATCCGCGTGATTCCGATTTTCGTGGCCAGCAATCCGGGTCGCATACGATCGTTCACCATCTCCGCCTGCTGAAAAGCCTGGCGGGTTTTTCGACTCTTTCGCGTGCGATAAAACTCACACGCCTATTGTCTCAGAAAAGAAAGACGAGCAAGCACTACGCCATCCGCCGGCGTCAGCTACGGGCGCCTGATCTTATGTCTTGATCTTTACAAAAACACCGGCCGGAACCTGGATGCGATTGATCGCTTCCACTGTCCTGGCCGAAGGTTCACTGATATCGATAATTCTCTTGTGCGTTCGCATCTCAAACTGCTCGCGCGACTTCTTGTCGATGTGCGGGCTTCGCAGCACCGTGTATCGCTCGACGCGCGTGGGCAGGGGAATCGGTCCGTGCACCTTGGCACTGGTCCGTTTGGCCTGCTCGACAATTTCCTTCGCCGAGGCATCAAGGGCACGGAAATCGTAGGCTTCCATGCGAATCCGGATTCGATTTTGAGTGCTCACGCCTTATACAATCCTTACCGCAACATTGTGCGATTGGTTTTCAGTGCCAAAAATGGCGACAGATTGGCTAGCATATAGCCGCCCTGTCGCCTGTCAACACCGGGAAACGACTCTTTTTTTTCCGATTTGTTACAAAAAACCGGTCCGACTCTTCCCAATTTACCTTTCGGGTTGATTCCGTCGGCTTGCGTTGTTACGGCTGCCGTTTTCCCGGCGGTGGCTGCCCCTGGCCCTGCCGAAATGGCGCCAGATCGACGGCTTGAATCACGTCCACCGCTGCTTTGTTCGCATCAAACCGGTACACAATCATTTTCTGCGCCGGAACATCTACGACATAAAGGTACTCCTCGTCTGTCTGCGGCGTGGTACCCACAGACATGATGTAATCCCCGCCTGTTGCCGTCATTCCTGCAGCCAACGCCGGCTCGGGGCGGGAAGTTACCAGCACCAACCCCACCAACATGATGACTGCCGTGGTGGACAGCACGCCAATCGCAAAATTCTTCTGATCCATGATGTTCTCCTCGAAACCAGCCTATGGCCGGGCTATTTTCCAAAATCCTTGTCCAGATCACGCGGGACTGCCGTGAAGAGCAACTTCCCCCTGTCGGGATAAAACGTGTGCAATCGGCGCGTAGCCAAATCGATCATATGCAGCACCTCGTACGTCCGACCCGATGCCCGTGCCGTTGCACAGACATATCCGCCCCCACCCGCGCGGGCAGCCTGGGCCATTGCGGTGGGCAACGGCGACGCCTGCGCCACCAGCAGCATAAAAAGCACTCCGTTGACTGCCGCCAGCGCAGCAATCACCCATCGTTTCGTTTTCATGGCATCTCCTTTTCAGCAGAAATCGGTTGCAGAGTGACAGATCGTGTCACTACCTTACGAAAAGTCAGTTCAGGTGAGATCGTTTGGGGTTCATGAACCCGGTGGCACAGATGATCAGTCCCGCGCCGGCAAGCACCACCCAGACCATGTATCCCGATTCGGCTTCGGGCACATTGCCGGGCGTCTGCGCCATCGCGACGCTGGACAGAGCGGTGAAAGCCCAGATGCTCATGGCAAACCGTGACATTCGACGCAACATACTCATTCTCCTGATCCCCGAAAAACACGCGCTCAGCACGCGGCACTCACCGGCTGGATGATTTCCCGAAAACTACGCAGCGGGACACTCAGTGTATCCCATTTCGGCGAACGCGTCCGGGCCAAATCCGCGTAATCCGTCGCTGTTGCAAACACAAATGCGTACGACTCACCCCGAAACTGATGAACGCTGGGAAAGGTTTCCACGGCGCGAACCCCCGCCAGCCAGTAGACAAATACCAGCACAGGCTCGAACCCCGGGCCAAATACCCCCTCCCACCGCTTGAGTCCAACGAGATCATCCCTCGTAACCCAGTTTTCCCAGTACCGACGGGTTCCATTGACTTCGTAGGGGAATTTGCGCCCTTTTACATCCACCAGCCACGCGCGGCGCCCCGGTGGATACACAATGAAGTCAAAAGACTTGACTCGCGCCCCTGCGAAAATGGCCTTCTTTTTTTCGTCCACGGGAACATAGGGCCAGGCCTGAGAGCGGACAAAATCTTCGAACGCAGCTTCGTAGTGAATGAATCGTCTGGCCATGGCTGGTCGCCGTCGATGTTACCGTTTGAGCCCTTCGAGGCCCGCTCAACAGGCTGCTTTTTTCCGCCGCGATTTCCGCTGCCCGGGTCCGGAGATTTTGCCGGGAGGAGGAAGTTTTCTTCCCTTCTTGTTTTCGTAATAGGCATCAACCTGACTGGGATGCGTAAACAAGCTGTCGTACCCATACGCTCCCGCCGCATAGTCGCAATCGCCGGGTTCGTATTCCCGGCAAATCGCCGGCCTGGCATCGTAGATTCCACATCGATAATCGTCGCCCAGATTTTTGCATTTGGTAGTGAATTGGATGTACCAATCACCGTCTTCAACGAAAACGATTACACCCTGATGCATCAGATACCACCGGATATCATCGAAATCCCGGGGCGTTTTGGGCTTGTCCAGCGGGACGGCCACATAGCGACAACAAGCCGCCGTGCAATGTTCACAAAGTATGGACCCCAAAGGTGTGCATCCACGGACTTGCGGGTCGAATCTTCCTGCTCCTAAGTCCCGCGTTGAACGATTATAATTCGCGTCCGGCGCTACGGTCAAACCGGTTGGTGCGTTTTTTCTCCATCCTTGCGGGAGTTCGATCTTGAGTCTTCGTATCATCGGAGGGAGTTGGAGGTCGCGCAAGTTGTTGCGGCCTGACACGCCGGCCACCCGCCCCATGCCAGACCGGGTGAAGCAATCCATCTTCAATATCCTCGGCTGCCGCTATGAAACACCTGGATTTTTACCCCCGCTGCGGGTCGCCGACGTCTTCGCCGGAAGCGGTTCCATGGGCTTTGAAGCACTCTCCCGAGGGGCCTCGCACTGCACATTTTACGAATCCGATCGTGCCGTTCTAAGCACGCTTCGCGCCAATCAAGAATCGCTTGACGCAAAGGAGATTTCCAGAATCGTCACAGGAAATGCCTGGAATAATGCAGCGCGGGACGCCGGCGGAGGTACCATTGATCTCGTGTTCCTGGACCCCCCTTATGTCGAATCCAACGACAACGGACCGGAAAGCCCCCTATCGATTTTCTTGCAGAGGCTCACCGAAAACGTTGCGCGATCGGACGTGAGACTTTTTCCACTGATTGTCCTGCATCATTTTGCGAAGGTACGATATTCCCCGATGAACCTGGCAGCCCCCTGGACGATCGTCGATGAACGAAAGATTGGTTCGAATGCAGTGACTATTTTCGCCGAGAACACTTGATTTTGAACTCTTGAACGAATGACTTCCCCGCCCCCTACACCCTGGGACGCCGCCCTCACCATCATTCAACAACTGCGCTCTGTCGGTTTCGCTGCATTGCTGGCGGGTGGATGCGTCCGGGACCGCCTCCTGGGCCGAATTCCCAACGACTACGATGTTGCCACGAATGCCCGACCCGAGCGTGTTCAGGAGCTATTTCCCAAGGCACGTCTGGTCGGCGCCAAGTTCGGCGTCGTACTTGTTCGCCGTCTCGGTCACGACATTGAAGTCGCCACCTTTCGCAGCGACGGCGCCTATTCCGACGGACGCCACCCCGATCAGGTGATATTTGGTGATGAGCGGGCCGACGCCCTCCGACGGGATTTCACAATCAACGGTTTGTTCTACGACCCTGTCGCCGACCGCGTCATCGACTATGTAGACGGCCAGCCCGATCTCAAGGCCTGCGTCATCCGAACCATCGGCGATCCCGATGCCCGTTTTGGTGAGGATCATTTGCGTATGCTTCGCGCCGTCCGACTTTCGGCTCGACTGGGATTTTCGATCGATCCGAAAACAGCCGCCGCCATAACGCGGCTCGCTTCGCAACTTCGGCTTATCAGCCCGGAACGGATCTGGATGGAACTGGAGCAAATCCTGACGGAACCAACAAGATGTGAAGGCTGGAGATTGTTATTGAGCCTGGGTCTGCGTCCGCACCTGTGCCCGGAATGGCCCCCGGATTCGACGGCAGATGCTCTGGCTCAGCGGCGTTTAGGCGCTTTGCGTCAGGAAGCGATCAAGCCGGGACTGGCCCTGGCAGCCGCACTTCCCGATGCCGCGCCGCGTCAGCTCGAAGAAATCTGCCGCGCGTTGCGTCTGAGCAATGATTTGACTGAGGAAGTTGTCTGGATAAAGACGAATCTTGAAGCCGCCCGCCGAGCCGAATCATTGGAATTGGCGGACTTCAAAGCGTTGCGCGCCAACCCAGCCTGGCCATTACTTTTGGAGTTTCTGCACGGCGATTGTATCGCCCGCAACCGCAACACAATGCCCTATGAAAAGGCCAAAGCCAGGGGAGATGCAATTCGACAGGAGGATGCCGCTCCGCCGCCGTTGGTGACCGGCGATGACTTACTGGCCCTTGGATTCAAGGCCAGCCCCGTACTGGGAGCGATTCTGCGATCCGTGTATCGTGCGCAGCTCAACGAGTTGATTGCCACTCACGAGGAGGGCATCGCCCTTGCACGTCAAATCGCTCAGCAGCAAGAATCGTAGATCAGTGCTTGGATCCTTTTTGCCCCAGGTAAAAAAGAACGCGCGGAGCGATGACAGGTTCGGATCGGGCCGGGTCGGTGGCAACAATTCCTCCGCTGCCCGCGGCAAAGTCGAGTACGCCATCCTTGTTTACATCTGCCATCTTGACGCCCCATGTGAAGGACAGTCCGTTGTCCGGCAGCCCGGAATTCTCGATCCAGCGAAATTTGCCTTTTCCATCACCCTGGAGAAAGAAAAGGCCATACACGTAACCCACTGCGTCGCGGTCCAGTCGGCCTGACACAACGATATCGAGGTTGCCGTCGCCATCCACATCGCCTACGTCCAGGCCGATCGCGCCGCCCGTCATTTCCGGAAAAACATCCGGCGCTTTCGTCCACGAGCCGTTGGCATTTTGGAAATATACTTCCGGTCCATCGATCCAGTTGGCGACAATCATGTCTTTGCGACCATCCTTGTTGATGTCTGCAAAGGCCTGTCCGCGATACAACCCGCCATTAAAAGGCGTAGGCAGACCATCCGAAGCAGCTTTCCACGCCAGACCCGTGCCGTCGCCGAGCCACACGCGAGGACCATCCTGGTATGCGGCCGCAAGATCAAGCTTTCCGTCGCCGTTGATGTCCACAAATTCGACGCGGTTGGTAACTTTGGCGGTGGGCAGGCCGCATTTTTGATATTTCCAATTGGTGCCGGTCCCATCTCCAAAGAAGAGCGAAATGCCGCCCTTGTCGGTGGCTCCCATGACCATGTCGATGTTGCCGTCGCCGTTGACATCTCCAAGGTCGATGTCTTCCGCACCAGTGTAGGCGTCGACTTCAAGTTCCTTGGCAATGTCGGTGGGATAAAGATTCTTCGCCACCTCACTCCAACCGCCGTGGCCATCGCCCAGGAAGACGAATCCTCCATTGCAATGATCACCCACAGCGAGGTCTGCGAATCCATCCTTGTTTACGTCCGCAATAGCCAACCCGCCGCCGCAAGTCGTACCCATGCGCAAATGGGCGGACGAGTCCTTCCAGGCGCCCTTTCCATCGCCCAGCCATACGTGCGGGCTTTCGCCCTTTCGCGGATGAAGGGCAAGGTCCAGATTTCCGTCTCCATTGACATCAGCGAATACAGGATCGCATTTCCACATCCCGGTGTCCGGGAGGCCTGTGGCGCTAAGCTTGAACGTCACCGGGGGCGGCGGCAATGGAACGGCAGATTTGGGCTCCTTGCCCTTTGGATGAGCTTCTGCCTGCGTCCGATCGGGCTGCGGCTTGCTTTGTGCGGCCCCAGGATGGGAATTCTTCGCATCCTTATGGCAGGCCGGAATCAGCAGGCACGAAAGAAGAATGACGATCTGTCGATACGATTTACTTTTGGCGTAGCAGGTCACGATACCACTCCCCATTTCTCTTGATCCAGTGTTCCGACATATTGATTTTTCGACCCCGCATCTTGGACATGCTGGGATCATTTAGCTTGTTGTCATAGGTCACGCGGATTTCTCCGACGTCACCCCGGACCTCCACCCAATCCAGTTCATGTGCGAAATACTCAATCATGGCCTCGGAATCCGCATACGTTGATTCGGAGACATTCCCGTGATCCTTCGGATCGGTCATTTCGTAAAGCGCCTTCCAATCCCTGGCCAACCGCAGCGTCCAGGTTTTCTCGAATCTCTCCTTGAGTCGCGCTTCTTCCGCTGCGTCACGCACGGAGGGTGACTCCGGGCAAGTCTCCTCCAGTCGGGATGGGACCGGGTACCACTGATCGTTAATCAGCCTCCACTTTTCCACAGTCTGGATTTCCTGGGCCGGCTCGGCGGAATACGGGGCAAATTTGGCTGAATATTCCACATGGGACCACCCGTATCGTCCCTCGACCTCCACGTTCGTAATGCGGTACTTTTCATAACGAAACGGATCTTTTTCACACTCTTCAACACGTTCGTCCTGGGTAAGCGCCGCGAACTCGTTGGGATCAAGATATTTGGCGATCGTCTGACAATCACGATTGGCGCGGGCCTTCCATACAGCCTCTGCTGTAGCCTGCAGGGCGGTGCGGTCGGCACCACGATTCGGATCAGTCGTTTGTGCCGTTTGATGCGCGCGGCTGGATGATTTTGCGTTGCCTTGCTTTTGATCCTGGTGATCGGACGCAATGCGACTGGAGGCGTGATTGCACGAAAGCGAAACACATCCGAGAGCCAGAACGAAGAAAATTGATATTTTCATGGGTGCCTCAGACTGAGTTCAAGAAATCACTGTTTCAATCGATATCGTCGGAATTGCCCCAGCCCTGCAAGCCAAAAAACTGCGCCCCGATCCACAATCCTCAATACAGAGGCACTATAAATCATAGGTCCAAAAAAGAAAGGAGCGGGGTGTGCTATTATGCACACCCCGCCCCAATTCAAGTCATTTCAGGCGAGCGAAGGATGAATCCCGCTCACCTGGTGAGCGAAATTACTTGCCGCTCTTCGTGCCGATCGCGTTGCGACCGCTCGAAACGGTGCCCGGACGACCGCCGCCATCCGTCGCAGTTTCCGGACCGGACGGAACGTCGAACAGGATCTGAGCGGATTCGTTACCAGCGCCGACGAGGTTCATGCCCGCCCAGGTGCGGCCAGTTGCGCCGCCGCTGAACGAGAGGACCTTGGCAGCCACGCCCAGAAGGGAGGCGAACTGGCTGTCGTTGATGTCATAGTAGCAACCTTCACGATCGTGCGAGAGCAGGTACTGCAGAATCGCGTCTTCGAGGTTGCCCGGGACATAGAGGTTATCGCACTCGAAGCTCTCCATGCCGTCGATGCGGGCCTTGCCCTTATCCGTGCCGAGGTCGGCGAGGATGAAGTTGTTGTCAAGACCGTTGTCGATGCTGTAGGCGCTAAGCAGCGTCTGATCCCAGCAGGTGATGCAACGAGCTGTACCGCTGCGGAAATCTTCGTTGGCATTCCAGATGTCGAAGTGAGCCTTGGTCGTGATCGGACCGCAGCTGTCCTGACGCAGGTCGGTGGAGACCGGCATGAGGGTCAGGTCGGTGTCGAGCATGACGGTGACGCCGCCATTGCTGAGCGCCGTCGAGCCAACCGCAAAGAAGTCAAAGAGCAGCGTGTTGAACGAATAGTCATACTCAACGCCGTCGAGGCTCAGCTCGCCCGGGGTGCCGTCCGTCGGAGCGCCAACCGTCGGGTTCATCGCCGCGAAGGCATAGGCCTGATATTCCCAGGCGCTGCGGATGCCGTACTGAATCAGGTCGGCATGACCGCTCAGGTGGTTCCAGCTGATTTCGTTCTGGTTTTCATCGGTCGCGAAGGCGATGACGAAACCACGGAGAACGCGGCCACCATCGGCCTCGTAGTTCGGACGGCCCGGAGGGCTGCCCGGATCAAGAATCGTGAAGCGCTGGCAACCGCCGACGCCGCTCGACATGACCAGGTAGGTGGACTCGTTTTCGGTTAGCTGGATGCTGCAGTCAACCTGGTTCCAACCGTTGTGAGCGCGCTCGACGAGAATCGTCTGCAGTTCATCAGCATAGACGGCATCGGTCGGCGCATCGCCGTTCACGAAATAGAGCTTGACGTGAACGTCCTTGGTGAAGTCGTTGACCAGGGTGATGACCGTGTCCTGAGTCAACTTGTTCGATGCATCCCAACGAAGTTCAATCTTCGGGAAGATCAAGAGACTGCCCTTCTTGACCGTGCTGGTGCGATTCAGAAGATTCGTTTGTGCGAACGCTGAGCCCGCCAGCGCGAAACCAAGACCAAGAAAACTAAACATTACTTTACGCAACATGAATAAGACCCTCCAATTCCAAAGTTCCCAATTTGCCCACCCAACTAGCCAACTCAGCCTGATTGGGTACCACTGTTTTACACTAATTCAAAACATCTGTTAACGTCTACTCGACTCGTTGCTTCGATTCTTCCTAATCGTGCCTCCTTTCTCATTCTCATTCGCAAATCGAATCACGAGGCATGAATCGAGTGACGCAAAAGTCGCAACTTCCGGATGCCGTAATCGCTGCGAAGGCAACAGCCCGCACGCGACAATCCTATGCACCTTTTGGTTTTCGATATGCACTCCGCTCGATATTGACCCCCCTTGACGCGGCTACCTAACTTGCCCGCATGTGCTATCAATTCCGTAGCTGCATACCTGAATACCCAAAGCGAAAGGAAAACGCAAGCGTTAAAATTGGGAATTTTTTCTCCTCGGACCTTGGGGCATTGGATGATACCGTCCTATAAGTTAAAGTGGAATCCCCAGCTATTCTCAGAATCCGGAAAAAACAGCGTTTCGATTCCCTGCTTTCAATCTTACCCGGCACTTGATACTATTAGGACTTCCGCATCGGCCGGGGGGAACTTATTAAAAAAAATTTGGCTACATGCTGGTAGCATGGATAGAGTAGGTTGCCTATTTCGACGATGGTCGGGCAGCCATGATTGCTAAAGGGGGGAAAGCAATGTTCGGGGGAATGATTGCCTTTCGGCGGCACTACAATTGCAACTCGATTCAGGGGCTCGTGGTCGGACTTATCATAGCTCTACTGGCAGCGTCAGGAGTTGCTCTGGCTCAGGATCCAGCGCCGGGTGACGCCGGACCGGTTGAAGAGCAAGGCCAAACTGCCGGAGCGTCAGGGGTTGGCACCACTTCCTTGCTGGTCACCAGCACCCAATGCTTCCAAATCGGTTGCAGCGTGGAAGATGCTGTGCTTCGCTACAACGGCTCGACCGGCGCGTATATCGGCACCCTTATTCCGGCCGTAACCGATCCCTGGGCTTTGTCCATCCATCCAATCCGCGAGTCCCTTCTCGTCGTCAGTCGCGCCGACAATAGCGTCCGCGAATATGATCCAGTTACCGGAGCGTTTACGCGAGTATTGGTGAAGCCTGGTGCCGAAGGCCTTAACGCCCCTCAGGGAATGGCCCTGACACCTGGCGGCCGGCTCTTCATTTCCAGCAACCAGACCGCCGGGCAGCTCACCAAGTTTAACGGCATTCTGGAATTTGATTCCACGACAGGCGCTTTCATCAGGAATATCGTGGACGGAGGTTCGTCCGTTTCCGAAACCTGTTCGAACCCGATCTGCCTGCGGGGTCCCAATACGATGCTCGTCGCTCCCAACAACCATATTTATGTTGTGAGCTCGATTAACGACAGCGTTCAGGAATATCTTCTTGACGGCACGTTTCTTGGCGCTTTCACCTCGGCAAAATTACTTGGACCGCGCGGAATCGCCATCCGGCCTCCCGGCACGACCAATGCCGGCAATCTCATGGTATCAACGGGTTGGATCAACCCGAACAACGACCTCGATGATTCGGTCCTGGAATTCAACGGCGCCACCCGTGGACTTGTCGCTACCAACGGAGGTGTTTTTGGAACCAGCGCCTTGATCCGCTCCGGCCCGCTTGCGTGGCACACGGACGGCAACTTGTTGATTGGCGAACGCGCCGGCGAACTGGCGCCCTTCTTTGCCGATCGCGTCGGCCGGAAAAACGGAACCACCGGTGCGTCGATGGCCCAGTTTACTACCGTGGGTGATACGCACGCCCACCAGCTTACCGCTCTGCTACACGTACATGTCAATTTCGCCACGGACGACTCTGATGCCGATGGCGATACCGACCTGAAGGACTTATTCAACTTCCAGAATTGTTTTGCGTCGTCCAACTCGTCACAGTGCCTGACACCCTTCGACGACAACAAGACGACCACAATCGGACGCTGGGATTTTCTCGCCTTCCTTGGCAACCTTCATGGCCCGAAGAAGCCCTGCACAAGCGTGAGCCAGTGCAACGATGGCGACGTCTGCACCACGGATGCATGCACCAATGGTTTCTGTGTCTACACGGCGGCCGCCGACGGAACGAACTGTTCGGACGGTCTCTTCTGCAACGGACCCGAAACCTGCTCCAGCGGCGTATGCCGTGGCCGATCGACCTGCATCGACTCCACTCACTGCAATGAGACCACGGACACCTGCAAGCAATGCCTGGTGAATTCCGAGTGTGACGATCAGAATCCCTGCACGGACGACACCTGCTCGGTAAACTTCACGTGCCAGCACGCTGCCCACACCCGCAGCTGCGACGACGGCAATCCGTGTACGACCAACGATAAATGTGCCGCGGGCGCGTGCGTAGGCGGAGCGCCTCCCAACTGCAACGACAACAACGTCTGTACGACGGACACCTGCGACGTGATCCTGGGTTGCATCCACACCGACAACCTACTTCCGTGCGATGACGGCAACGCCTGCTCGCTGCAGGATTTCTGCCTCCAGGGAACGTGCCGCCAGGGTCGCGAGCGGAACTGCGACGACAACAATCCCTGCACGGACGACAGTTGCAACGTGAACAGCGGCTGCGTACATCACAACAATGCCGACACCTGCGACGACGGCGACCCATGCACCGAAGGCGACGTCTGCGCCGCCGGGCAATGCCACGGTGCTCCGAAGAACTGTGCCGACACAGTGGCCTGCACGGTCGACAAATGCGTCAACGGTGTCTGCCAGAACGTGGCGGACAATTCCCGCTGCAGCAATGGCAACTGGTGCGATGGCACGGAAACCTGCAATGCCATCACGGGTTGCCAGCCGGGCACACCCCCTTGCGACGACAACATCGCCTGCACCACGGATAACTGCGATCCCGACGCACAAACCTGCTCCCACACGGCCAATAACGCCGCGTGCAGCAATGGCTTGTTCTGTGACGGAGTGGAGACCTGCAGCCTGACGCTGGGCTGTCAGCCGGGAACGCCGCCTAACTGCAACGATAACGTGACGTGTACCGTCGATTCGTGCGACGAGCAGAACGACATCTGCCTTCACACGCCCAACGCGGCGTCCTGCGCCGACACAAACGTTTGCACAGACGATGTTTGCTCGCCCACGGGCTGTCTGCACCCGTTCAACACGGCGTCCTGCAACGACGGGCTGAATTGCACGATCAACGACACGTGCGCCAATGGCACTTGCAGCGGCGCACCCAAGACCTGCCCGGCGGGCCAGACCTGCGATCCGGCGGACGGCGTCTGCAAGACATGCCTCAACGATGGCCAGTGCAATGATAGCAATCCTTGCACCAACGATACGTGCAATGCCGGCAGCTGCGTCTACACGAACAACACCGCGACCTGCAATGACGGATTGTTCTGCACGCTGACCGATACCTGCTCGGGCGGCTCCTGCGTGGGCAGTGGCAACCGCTGCCCTGGCCAGCTTTGCGACGAAACAACCGATGCCTGCGTTGAGTGCCTGACCGCTGCGGATTGTCAGGACAACAACGTCTGCACCAATAACGTATGCAACAATGGCGTCTGCCAGTTCCCCAACAATTCAGTGGTCTGTGATGATGGCCTGTTCTGCACGGTCAGCGACACATGCGCAGGCGGGTCGTGCAACGGCGTGCCTCGCGATTGCTCGGCCCAGAATGGACAGTGCACGACCGGTGTGTGCAACGAAAACACGGATGCATGCGTTGCCCAGCCCAAGCCGAACAACTCGCCGTGCGATGACGGTTTGTTCTGCACGGTCAACGATAGCTGTACCGGTGGATCTTGCGCCGGCTCTCCGCGCGATTGCTCGGCCCAGAACGGCCAGTGTACGACCGGTGTATGCGACGAAACCAGTGATGCCTGCGTAGGACAGGCGAAGCCCATCAACACGCCGTGTGACGATGGTCTCTTCTGCACCCAAAATGACAAATGCAACGCAACCGGCTCCTGCATTCTCAGCACTCCGCGCGATTGCAGCTCGCTCGATACCGAGTGCGCCGAAGGTGTTTGCAATGAGACCTCAGATACCTGCGTCGCTCAGAATCTCCCCAACGGCACCGGCTGTGACGACGGGCTACTCTGCACCGCCGACGACTCGTGCCAGAATGGCGTTTGCGGCGGCGACGACCCCTGCCCAGGGCAGTTTTGCATCGAGGCTACGGGTAACTGCGTCGAATGTCTTTCGGCTGCTGATTGTCACGAGGATGCGAACGTCTGCACCACGAAAGTGTGCAGCAGCGGCGTCTGCGGGTTTATCAACAATACGGCGTTATGCAATGATGGAGACTTCTGCACAGCAACCGACACGTGCCAAAATGGGACGTGCGTCGGCAGCGGCGATCCCTGCCCCGGACAGCTTTGCAATGAAACCACCAACACTTGCGTCGAATGCCTGACGGTTGCCGATTGTGAGGACGACGGGAATCCGTGCACGGATACGGTCTGCGTCAACGGATCATGCGGCGACGTCAACAATACTGCAACTTGCAACGACGGGTTTGCTTGCACCGTCAATGATCAGTGCTCCGGCGGACTCTGCTCCGGCAGCCCGCGCAATTGCGATGACAGCATCAATTGCACGCTCGACACCTGCGAGGAGCCAACAGGTTGCGTCCACACGCCCGACGACGGCGCCTGCGACGACGGCCTGTTCTGCAATGGTGAAGAGACCTGCAATCCCGGAAGCGGCTGCGAAAACGGGTCCGATCCGTGCCAGCCGAACGAAACGTGCGACGAGCAAGACAACGTGTGCGTGCCGTAGTCATCCGGAGGCGGATCGAGGCAAGACCTCCGCCAGGCTGTTCCGCAACCCCGGACGCAACGGTACTGACAGAGTTTGGGTGCCACGGGCGGCTCGTCCGCCCGTGCCGGCACTGGCAGCTTGCTGCCAGTGGAACTCTGTCGATCGAGGTTGACCAGTACCGACGAAGCACTTCGATTCTGTGCGTTGCGTAAGGTTTCATAAGATTCCCCCGACTACCGGGTGATGATCCTTACGCAGCGGATAAAGGACAAACCTTGGCGGGGGGCCGCGAATCCGAATATAGTTCGCGTCATGGCTTCCCTTCGATACCTCGACGATGCCGGCCGCGTACAAATTCGGTCGATCGACAGCGAGCAGTTTGTCATCGGTCGTTCCCCCACCTGCCAGCTCCCGCTCGAATCCGAAATGATTTCCCGCGAGCACGTCCGCATCGAGCTCGACGGTGGCGGGCGGTTTCGGATCAAGGACCTTGGCAGCCGCAACAAATCCTTCGTCAACGGCGAACTGATCACGGAGACACTGCTCAGCGCCGGCGACATCGTCCGTGCCGGCGACCGGGTCTTTGAGTTTCTCGACGACTCCGCCCCGACCGGTTCGATGGACCGTGGCTTCCTCCTGGACGGCCCCGAACCCCCCGACTGCGACTGGATCAAGGCCAAGACCGCGCTGATGCTGACGGTTCAGCAGATCGAGCAACTTGCCCAGCTATCCGGCGATCAGGCCCTTCTCTCCCGCGCTGAGGACATCGCCGACTCCGCGCTCAGCACCATCCTGCATGACATCCAGGCCGAACGCGGGTTCATCGCCCTGCGCCCGCCCGATTCGCTCGAGATCACCCCCATTGCACACCGCGCCTTAAAGCATTTTGGCGGCGAGACACGCACCCCCGTCAACCTCAGCTTTGTACGCGACGCGATCAACCAGCATGCCGCAGGCTTCTATCCCAAGCCCGGCGCCAAGCTAAATCCCAGGCCGGGGCTGGCCGTCACCGCCATGATCGCCCCGCTGACCTATCGCGGCGAAATCACCGGCGTCGTCTACGTCGATCGCCCCAGTTCCAAGAAGGCCTTTGCCCCGGGAGCGGCAACGTTTCTTCTGGCCGCCGCCGCGCACCTTGGCGGTCAGCTCGCCGAAAGCGTCCGCCGGGTTGCTCGTGGCGCGGTCCGCGAAGGTGCTGCATGGATGACCACGCTTCGAAAAACCCAGTCCATGCTTACGCAGCCACCCGTCGCCCCGGACTCCGTTGAGGTCGCTTCGGAGCGACTGCCCGGAAAAATGCGCTGCGGCGATTTCGCCAGCGTCACGGCCACGCCGCGCGGCTGCGCCGTTCTCCTCGTGGATGGCGGTGGTCACGGCGTCGCCGGACTGGCCCAGGCGCACGCTATTGAAACTGCGCTACGAACCGCATTGTCCGAATTCCCCGCGACCACGCTCGACCCGGCCCGCGTCTTCGAATCGCTGAACCGCATGGTCGCCGCGCTCCCTGGCCGCCAGACGATCGCCTGCACGTATGTCGGTCTCGACATCAACGCCCGTAAGCTCGCGTACATCAACGCTGGCGGCCCCTCCCCCCTGCTGATGATTGAGCCGGGCCGCACCGTCACCGCCGAGCAGACTTCGCTAGTCCTGGGCGTGGACAAGGGCTACCGCTACGAAACTGCAATCCTCGATTTGCCCGCGTCCTTCCGCCTGGTCGTCTTCAGCGACGGCGTGATCGACGCAGTGAGCGCAGAGGGCGAGGTCCTTGGCGAAAAGCGGATCCGCGAAACCCTGGAGTCCCCCACCGGTTTCGCCGCCGCCCCGCAGATCGCTTCGATGATCGGTCAACTGGTCCGTTCGCACCTCGGCGGCACGTCCGGCGACGACGACGCTTCGTGGGTGGTGCTGGCCCATCGGTAGGAGTTTGCATGATCTCTTCGGGTCTGGCCCAACTCGACATTGCCTCCAGGCTTCTTGCCGACGGGACGATGAATGCGCTCTCACTGACACAGGCCCGCCGCGAATCGGAGACGTTTGGCCTTCCACTGATTGAGATTCTTCTCGCACAGGATCGGATCAGCGACGCCACCGTCGCCCAGGTCTACGCTGAGCGCAGCGGAGTTCGCTTTCTTGATCTCACCCGACGCCGCCCCACGCGGACCTGGGCCCTGACACTTCCGGAAAATCTCGCGCGCCGCCATGACTGCCTCATTTTCGGCGAAGTCGCCGGCGAATTGACCGTGGCCGTTGCTGACCCGTTCGATCCTGTTCTACGCGGCATTTTGCAGAGCAGGTATCAGCGCACGATTCAGTATGTCGTCAGCCCGCGCTACCAGATTCGCGAAGCCATCGATGAGATGTACCGCGACACCCACGCAGGAAAGATCAAGGCCGGCACGGAACGACTCCCGGGCGCCTTCACGCCACAGGGCGATGGCGAAATTGACATCGTCGAACAGTTCAGTGGCATCCTCGACGAGGCCCTCGACCGCCGCGCCAGCGACATCCACCTCGAACCGGAGGAAGGCCGCTTTCGCGTCCGCTACCGCATTGACGGCCAGATGGTCGAGGCCCGCGCATATCCCTTGTCCGTTGCCGCACCGCTGATTTCGCGCATCAAGATTCTCTCCAAGCTCGACATTACCGAACGCCGCCGCCCGCAGGATGGCCGCTTCAGCCAGAGCAGTTTCGACCAGTCCGTGGACGTCCGAGTGGCCATCATCCCCACGGCCCGTGGCGAGCGGATTACGCTGCGGCTCCTGTCACAGGACCGCTCGCGGGTCGATCTGGAAACGCTGGGAATGGACCCGTTCATGCACCGCTCCGTCGAGTCCATGATTCACCGCCCCCACGGCATTCTCCTGCTTACCGGCCCCACAGGCTGTGGAAAAACCACCACGCTCTACGTCCTTCTCCAGGCCATCAACACGGTCGAGCAGCACATCATCACCGTCGAAGACCCCGTCGAGTATCACATCGCCGGTGTCAATCAGGTCGCGGTCGATTCCGAGTATGGCGTATCCTTTTCAGCGGCCCTCCGCAGTATCCTCCGCCACGACCCCGACGTGATCATGGTCGGCGAAATCCGCGATCAGGAGACCGCGCACCTCGCTCTCGAGGCCTCCCTTACCGGCCACCTGGTCTTCGCCACCCTGCATACGAATTCCGCTGTCGGCGCGGTCACGCGACTACTCGACATGGGCTGCGAGCCGTACCTCGTCGCTAACGGCCTCATCGGCGTCATGGCCCAGAGGCTCGTCCGCAAGGTCTGCACCAACTGCAAGCAGGAATATCAGGCCACGCAGGCCGAGTTGAAGGTCATGGGTGTGCCGGAAGGTGAAAGCCTCCGGCTCTTCCGCGGCGCGGGTTGCTCACGATGCCAGCGCAGCGGCTACTACGACCGCATCGGCGTATTTGAGTTCGTGGCCTTTGACGCCGGCCTCGCAGAACTCGTCATCGCGCGTGCCTCGGTGGACGAAATGCAAAAATACGCCCGAGACCACGGCGCGATTACCCTGCGCGACGACGCCCTGGCCAAAGTCCGCGCCGGCCTGACCTCCCTCGAGGAAGCCGTCCGGGTCACCATCTACTCCGAATAGCAATCCGCAAAATCCGCTCCTCGAGCGCCAGCGAGCGGACCATAGTTCGACTCCGGAGGCGCCGACGAGGTCCATTGGGGCCGACATCGCGCTACCACGGCTTGATTGCACTATTGATTGTTGGCGGTACGGTGTACACTTCGACCCGAATACGGGTACAGGTAGTCAGCAGTCCAGAAGCGAGTGGAACGAACCGGGAGGTGACATGCGGAACGGAATTTTTGCGCGCAAGCCGCTGGAATTGTTACTGGAGGAGGCCAAGGGCGAAAATCGCCTTCGCCGTGTATTGGGGCCTGTACAACTCACCGCCCTCGGCGTTGGGTGCATCATTGGCGCGGGTATCTTCGTCATCACCGGGAAAGCCGCACACAATACTGCTGGCCCGGCGCTTATGTTGTCGTACGTCGTTGCTGGTGCGGCCTGCATTTTCGCCGCGCTCTGTTATGCCGAGTTTGCGTCCATGGTTCCCGTTGCGGGCTCCGCTTACACCTATGCCTATGCAACTCTTGGCGAATTATTCGCCTGGATCATCGGCTGGGACCTTGTACTGGAATACACCGTGGCCTCTGCGACGGTGGCGAACGGGTGGTCTGGCTATTTTCAAAGCGTGCTGGCAAAGTTCGGCATTGTTTTGCCCCACGCACTCGCCGGCCCGCCCATCGTGTATGACCCAGCCCTTGGGCAGCTGGTAAGCACCGGAGCGATCGTCAATCTTCCGGCGGTGATCATTACTGCAATCGTTACCGTTGTCCTGGTCATCGGAATCCGGGAAAGCGCCGGTTTCAACGCGACCATGGTGATACTAAAGGTTTCCGTCGTACTATTCGTGATTGCAGTGGGCGCGTTTTACATCAATCCGGAGAACTGGAAACCGTTTGCGCCCTATGGATACGGTGGTTTGCGGGTTTTCGGTAAGACGCTCATCGGACAGGAGGATGCGGGAGGACATCCCCTTGGGATGATGGCCGGAGCGGCAATCATCTTCTTTGCCTACATTGGATTCGACTCCGTCTCGACTCACGCCGAAGAAGCCAAAAAACCTCAGCGCGACGTACCCATCGCCATCGTTGCCTCGCTGTTGATTTGCACCGTGCTCTACATTGCCGTGGTGGGCGTCATCACCGGTATGGTCCCGTATGACCAGATCAGCATCGCCGCGCCGGTGTCCGATGCGTTCAAACACGTGGGTCTCCCTTGGGCGGATCTTTTGATCGCCGCAGCCGGCGTCGCGGGAATTACTTCCGTACTCCTCGTGATGATGCTCAGCCAACCGCGAGTCTTGCTGGCGATGGCTCGTGACGGAATGGTTCCCCAGTCATTTTTCGGGGCAGTGCATCCCCGATTCAAAACGCCCTGGAAGTCAACGATCCTGACCGGCTTTTTTGTAGCGACGCTGGCCGGCGGATTCGGCATCGATATTCTTTCTGACTTGTGCAACATTGGAACGCTTCTCGCATTTGTCATCGTTTGCGGGGCGGTATTGTTGATGCGCCGCACTCATCCTCATGCAGCGAGGCCGTTCCGATGCCCACTCGTCCCGGTGATTCCAATTCTGGGTATTATTACCTGCCTGCTCTTGATGTTTTCACTGCCGACAGAAAATTGGGAACGACTGGGCGCGTGGCTGGTCATTGGTTTTGTGATCTACTTCTTGTATAGCCGTCGCCACAGCGTAATGTCGAAGTACAAATTGACGCCTTACGTTCCCAAACCGTAATCCTGGTCAAAGAAGGAGTCGAAGTGCGATTTGGGTTAGTGGACAGCATTCTCGAATTGAAACGAGGCGAGCGGATCGTCGCCGTCAAGGCTGTTTCGCTCGCGGAGGAATATCTCGCCGACCACTTCCCGACATTTCCGGTGTTGCCCGGCGTGTTTATTCTCCAGGGACTCGTTGAGGCGGCCACGTGGCTGGCCTACGAAGCCCTCGATTTCGCCCCGCTGGTCATCTTGCTCAAGGAAGCGAAGAACGTAACATACAAGAGCTTTGTGAAGCCGGGCAATCTGCTCCGCCTGGAAGTCAATTGTAGGCGCATGGCGGCGGACGCAAGTGAGTTTGACGGGATGGGTTTCTGCGGCGAGACCGAGATGGTTCGGGCGCGGTTTGGTCTGGCGCACCATACCATCGAGCAGGATCGGCGGATCAGCGCAGCGGTTGCGCCGGTTCGGCTTGCCGAACGCAAAACCCGGTTCGAGCAATTGCGACAAGTCGCCCAATAGGTATTCAAGGCGAAACGCCGAACGAAGTCGAAAGTACGAGAGATTTCTATCTAGGGAGGAATGATACGAATGGCACCCAACAGGGATGAGCTTTTCGAAAAGGTACGCGATGTTTTGAGCGACGCACTCGGCGTAGACGCCGAGGAGGTATCCCCGCAGGCGACGTTGCAGGGAGACCTGGGTGCGGAGAGCATCGACTTCCTCGATATCGTCTTTCGCCTGGAAAAGGCCTTTTCGATCAAGATTCCCAAGGGCGAGTTGTTCCCCGACGATATCCTCAATAACCCCGACTACGTTTCCGGCGACAAGATGACTCCGACGGGGCTGGCGCGGCTCAAGGCCGCCATGCCCCATGCGGATTTTTCAAAGTTTGAGTCCGCGCCTCTCGTCTCCAAAATGCCCGACCTTTTCACCGTGAACACGATTATCAACTACGTCGAAAACAAGTTGAAAGCGGCAGCTTAATTGTGGTCCGCTTGTCCGATCAACATCCCCTCTCCAGTGTAGGTGATGTCCTGCTGGCCGCGCGAGTTGTTGGCCGGGATGCTTGGGTTTCTAATGAAGGCAGTATGGCTCAACAGAACATATCACTGCTATCACAAGATGTGCAGGCTTTGTTCGATACACTTCGAAAACAAACCATTTCATTTGTACTCGTTGGAGGTGTCGCTCTCCTCCGCTATGTCGAAGGACGTAATACTCAAGACATCGACCTATTGCTATCGCCCAAGGCGGTAAAATCCATCCCCGATCTCACGATCATACAGGACGATCGTCCGGTGATGCGGGCTCAGTTTCGTTCTGTTCCTGTTGACGTGCTGCTTACCACGGATCCCGTTTTCAAACTTGTGAGCAAGAAGTACGCGTCTGTACAGAAGTTCCAGGATGTCAGCGTGAATTGTGCGACCATCGAAGGCCTGCTCTTATTGAAGCTCTATGCACTCCCATCGTTGTATCGCCAGGGTTTTATGCAACGCGCGGCGTTATACGAGAACGATATCTTAATGCTACTTCAAAGCCGCAGTTGCGATATGCAGGCGATTCTTTCTGAGCTTGAGCCTTTTGTTGAGGCGGGCGCGAATTTCGAACTTCGTCGCATTGTGGAGGAAATTGAAGTGCGCCTGGCTCGAATGCAGCGGAGCCGCGACAGCCAGAATTGAACCAACATGCGCTGGATCTGGATAGACACATTCGTCGAGTTCGAATCCGGCAGGCGGGCCGTGGCCCTCAAGAACATTACGCTTGCCGAGGAGCACCTTCATGACCACGTTCCCGGTTTTCCCGTCATGCCCGCCGCACTCATCATCGAGGGAATGGCCCAGACTGCGGGTATCCTCGTGGGGGAGGCCCGTGGATTCGCGGAAAACGTGATTCTTGCTAAAATCCGCCGAGCGGAGTTTACGGGCCTGGCCGTTCCCGGCGACCAACTCCGCTACGAAGCGACGATTGATTCGATCGACGAGCGGGCGGCCATGACTTCGGGGCTGGTAATCCGGAACGGGGAACCAATGGGGAAGGTGGACTTGATCTTTTCGCACGTGAATCAAGCCGAAAAGACGCTCGGACTGCCCGATCACAACTTCGTGTTTACGGACCAGTTCATGAACTTGCTCTCTAGTTTCCGGTCCGGTACGAAATAACAAATGTCTGCCAAACGACGAGTTGTTATCACTGGTCTTGGAGTGGCCACCCCCATCGGCATTGGAATCGATGCCTATTGGGAGGGCCTCCTTCGCGGCGCTTGCGGGCTCAAGCGCATTTCCGCGTTTGATCCCGGCGGGTTGCCCATCCAAATCGCGGGAGAACTGCCACCGTTTCAGCTTGGCGACTTCATCCCCAAGACCTACCGCAAGAATGCCAAGGTCATGGCTCGCGACATCACCATTGCCGTCGTCTGCGCCTACAACGGCATTGTCGACGCCGGGCTTGTGACCAAGTGCGTTATCGAACGCGGCGAGCACGCCGGCCCGCCCAATCTCAACGTCGCGCGGTTTGGCGCGAATATCGGCGCAGGCCTTATCTGCGCAGACCTTGATGAACTGGCCGGAGCGATGAGTACCGCGTCCACCAATGGCTCCTTCGACATCAAGAAATGGGGCGCAGAGGGCATGACCAACCTGACGCCGCTCTGGCTGCTGAAGTTCCTGCCCAACATGCTGGCCTGCCACGTGACCATCGTGCACGACGCACAGGCGCCCTCGAATACCATCACCTGCGGCGAAGCCTCCAGCCATCTCGCCATTGGTGAAGCATTCCGAACCGTGGCCCGCGCCGACGCCGACGTCTGCATCTGCGGCGGCGCTGAAAGCAAGATCAATCCGATGGCGATGGCGCGTCAACTTCTCTGCGGCCGCGTCAACAAAGCTGACAACGATCGCCCTGAAACCGCGTCGCGACCGTTCGCCGCCGACGCAGCGGGCGTCGTCCCGGCCGAAGGCGGAGGCCTGGTCATCCTCGAAGCACTCGAACACGCCCAGAATCGCGGCGCTCGGATCTATGCGGAGCTTGTGGGGTTTGGAGCGGCCAGCAATGTGCAGAGCTGGAGCGAACCGGCTTCCGACGGTCGCCCTGTCGCCATCGCCATGAAAAAGGCACTGGCCGACGCCCAGACTTCCGCGGACGCAATCGATCTGGCTGTCCCGTTTGGCACGGGCGTACGAACTTTTGACGCAGCGGAAATGACCGCCTGGAACGGTGTTTTCGCCGACCGCCTCGCACGCATCCCTGCATTGACCACACGCGGAGCCATCGGGATGAACGGCGCGGGATCCGGTGCGCTTGATTTTTCGGCCATGGTGATGGCCCTTTCACGCAATACCATTCCGCCCTCGATCAACACGGGCGGCCCCGACCCTGCTTCCAAATTCAACTTTGTGCTTGGCGATCCTAAGGACGCCCCCGCGAAACAGGCCATCAGCGTGGCTTACGCCCTGGCAGGCGGACAGGCGGCCGCACTTGTCATTCGTAAATGGGAGAATTCCCGATGAGCCGTCGCGTCGTCGTCACCGGCATCGGTTGGGTGACACCACTTGGCACTGATATTGAAACCGCATGGGCGGCGATGCTCGCCGGGCGGTGCGGCGTCGCTCCCACGCGACTGTTTGACGCCTCAACGTTTCCCACGACTTTTTCCGCCCAGGTGGCTGAATTTGAACTTTCAGATTTTCTAGGCGAAGGCGCACGGCGCCACGCCTCGGCCAGCCGCAATTCACGCTTTGCACTTGCCGCCGCTGCGCAGGCCTGGAAACAGTCCCGCCTCGACGCAGCATCGCTGGGCGATCGAACCCGCGTCGGTGTTTATCTCGGCGGAGGCGAGGGTCCACTGGATTTCGACCCGTTTGCCCAGGCCGCCCTGGCGGGCTGTCTTGGCGAACAAGGCCAGTGCCAGAAACTTGACGCCGTCCGCTGGGCGCACAAGGCCGTCGAGGCGCTCAGCCCGGTCAACGAACTCGAACAGGATCCCAACCTTGCGGGCGGACACATCGCCGTCCAGTTCGGCGCGGAGGGCCCCAACATCAATACGCTCACCGCGTGCGCCGCCAGCACCCAGGCAATTGGCGAAGCCACGCGCATCATCCAATACGGCGACGCGGACATCATGATTTCCGGCGGCACGCACAGCATGATTCATCCGCTCGGGGTCACTGGCTTCAGCCGATTGACGGCCCTCTCGACCCGGAACGACTCCTGCCTGACCGCCAGCCGCCCGTTCGATCGCACGCGGGACGGATTTGTCCTCGGCGAAGGCTCGGGCATGCTGATTCTCGAAGAATGGGAGCACGCCAAATCACGCGGCGCGCCGATTCTCGCCGAAATCGTGGGCTACGGCTCAACGGCCGACGCCTTCCGCATCACCGACATTCACGAAGAAGGCCGCGGGGCCATCGCCGCCATGACCCGCGCCCTCAACAGTGCGAAAATGACGCCCGCTGACATCGACTACATCTCCGCCCACGGAACCGGTACGGAGGAAAACGACAAAATCGAATCATTGGCCATCCGGGGCGTCTTTGGCGACCGCGCAAAAAACGTCGCCATCAGCAGCATCAAGAGCATGGTCGGCCACCTCATCGCCGCCGCCGGCGCTGTCGAATTGATCACCTGCGTACTCGCCATTCGTGACGGCGTAGTCCCGCCGACGATCAACTATGCAAATCCAGACCCCAACTGCGACCTTGACTACGTGCCAAACGCTGCCCGCAAATCGCCCGTTCGAGCGTGCCTCTCCAACTCCTTTGGCTTTGGGGGACAAAACGACACACTCATCATCCGCGCCGTCTAGTTCAAACGCAGTTTGTCATCCAATTGCAAGCCGCTAAAATGCCCTCTTGGTTGGATGTCATCTCGGCACAGTCGATCATCTTTAGGGAGCACTCTTCATGAGTTCTGATTTCAATCGTGGGACCCAATTGGGTCGGTTGGCGCATGGGACCGTCCAAAGCCGTAATTCGATAGTCTTGTTGTTCGCCCTGATCGTTTCCACACATGGCGTCCTGCCATCGCGCGCCGCAGATCCGCCTCCAAAGCCAACGCCAACCACGACGGCCAATCCTCAGATTCCCGTCGATGATTTGCGGTTGCAATTGATACCGCTCACCAGGGACGAACTGGCCGTCGAATTGGCGGGATGGATCGGTCTGGTCCGTCAGAAGGCCGGAGAAATCAGCAAGGCGGAAATCGATGCCAAGGTATTGGCACGCCCCAACGGATCGCAGCCGGCTGCCGACGCAAAAGCCCCTCCGGCGGCAGATGCCGCTGCACTGGAACAGCGCGATAAAAAGCTCGCTGAACTTCCCAAGCTTCGGGATGAACGCACTGCCCTCATCGATCGCGCCCGCCTGGTCATGGCGGATATCACCACCAAGGGCGGAAAAGTCGCGGATGAGGAACTGTACCTGGCCGCCGTTTCAGGCCTCAACATTGACATCAAGGACGCTTCCGCCGCCTGGTCCACGGTAAAGGGTTGGGTGCTTTCCCCGGAGGGCGGGCTGCGCTGGATCAAGAACATTGTGTTCTTTCTGGTCACCTTGCTTCTTTTTCGGATCGCGGCGGGCCTGTCCGCTCAAACCACGCGGCGCGTGGTCTCCATGTCCAAGCAGGGTTCGGAACTCCTGCGCGATTTCTTCGTCAACTCTGTCCGCAAGGCCGTCATGCTCATTGGCATCGTTGTGGCCATCTCCATGCTGGAGGTCAACATCGGCCCATTCGTCGCGGCGATTGGAGCCGTCGGCTTTGTCGTCGGTTTTGCCCTTCAGGGAACCCTTAGCAATTTCGCCGCTGGAATCATGATTCTGCTCTACAGGCCGTATGACCTGGGCGACACGGTGACGGTGGCCGGTACGACTGGCAAGGTCTCTTCCATGAGCCTGGTTTCGACGACAATCAAGACGACAGACAACAAAACCGTCGTCGTGCCCAACAGCGCGATCTGGGGCACGGCCATTCAGCAGCATCACGGCTAGCGGCGCAGCCTTGTAAGGCCTTGCTTCCAGCCGGCTTATTTTGACGACGGTGATGCGCGCAGGCTTTGGGAACGGGTTCGTGATCAATGACAGCTCAACAGACCAGTGCCGCAATTTCACTGCCGCAACTCAGGTCTGCACAGGCAAGGAAAAATGATCATGGATGTGGCAAGGTGCGCCCCTCCAGGACCAGCCGGTGGCGGGCGGCCACCCTCATTGGGGTTCACCTTGCGGTGGCCCTTCACGTTGCCCACTGGTATCTGACGGGCCGAACTCTTACGCCCGTTGAACCGAGCGAAACCATGCAGACGCTCGGCAGCCAGGCATTGCTCAATGCCGGATGCGTCTTCTTTGCAGTGGCCATTCTGAGTACGCTTATATTCGGCCGTTTCTTCTGCGGTTGGGGTTGCCACATTGTGGCGTTGCAGGACCTTTGCGGGTGGATTCTGCGTCGCCTTGGGATCGCGCCAAAACCATTTCGCTCTCGATTGCTCGTATTCATGCCTCTGGCCGCCGCCGTATTCATGTTCGTCGTTCCAACGGCCACGAGGCTGTGGAACGGCGGCCACCGCGCCGCGCTCCAACCGCACTTCACCACGGAGAAATTTTGGGCGACGTTTCCGGATTGGCCCATCGCCCTGCTGACTTTTGGCGTGTGTGGATTCCTGATCGTGTACGTTCTGGGCAACAAAGGCTTTTGCACCTACGGCTGTCCGTACGGGGGCATCTTCGGCCTGGCCGACAAGATTGCGCCGGGCAAGATCCGGGTGACGTCGGATTGTGAGGGTTGCGGGCATTGCACGGCCGTCTGCACCTCCAACGTGCGCGTCCATGAGGAAGTGCGTGATTTCGGGATGGTCGTAAATCCCGGATGCATGAAATGCATGGACTGCATCAGCGTCTGCCCGAAGGATGCGCTCTATTTCGGATTCGGCCTGCCGAGCGTAGCGAATCGGAAAGCCCCGGAAAAAAAGGTGCGTCACTTCGACTACACCTGGCCCGAAGAGATTGCTCTGTTGGTGCTATTCGTGCTGTCTGCGGCGACGTTCCGCGCGCTGTACGATGCAGTTCCCCTGCTGCTGGCCCTGGGCTTGGCGGCCATCACCGCGTACTCGTTGCTGACCGCACTGAGGCTAACCTACCAGCCCAGCGTGTCGCTGGGGCGGCTTCGTCTCCGCGCGGATCGCCGCCTGACATTTGCGGGCATCATCTTTCGTGTGGCATCCTGCATTTGGGTCGTGTTTCTTATTCACTCCGGTGTTGTTCAATATCTGTACCTGGTCGGGACATGGCGATTCGAGTCGGCGCAGGCGCAACAGGCTTCGCTGGGTTACTCCACTCCTGAAATTGTTTCCCTGGCGCAGGCAGGGCGCGACTCGCTGGACCGGTGTCGGCGCATCGGCCTGGACGTTCCCACCAATCTGCTGGTGAAGCTCGCCGCCGCCTGCGCCCTCGCCGATGATCCAACTTCAGCGGAAAGATTTTATCATCAGGCTCTTGAACAGGTGCCAGGGCTTCCTTCGGCACGTTTTGAACTCGCCCAATTGGCTTTGAAGCGCGGCGATCGCAACACGGCAATCCAACACTTGCGGATCGTTATCGAAGAGGAACCCACGTTTCCCCGCGCCGCCGGCGTGCTGGCGAATCTCCTGTTGGAAGGCAGCCAGCCGAACGATGCATTGACGATGATAGAGGCGCTGATTCAGCGCTTTCCAGATTTCCCTGACTTTCAGCTGACTAAGGGTCTTGTGTTCGCACACTTGGGTCGGCTGGATGAAGCCGTGGCGGTCACACAAGCCGCGATTGAGCGATGGCCGGACAACGCCGATGCGCATTTCAACCTCGGGGCGATGCTCGCCAATCAGGGCAAACTCGAGAACGCTCTTCAACAATACGAAAAAGTGGCCAGGCTGACCCCCACTTCCGGCGTCGGTCATTTCATGTGCGCCAAGGTAGCGCTTCGTCTTTCCAAACCCGAACTGGTTTTTTCGCACCTCGACGATGCCCGTCGCCTGGAGCCGTACAACGCGGAATATGTAACTGTTTGGGCGATGGCACTCAAACAGGCCGGCCACCTCGAAAGTGCCATTGCCGAAGCTCAGCGGGATGCCTCGCTCGACCGCGCTGCCAGATTTCGCCTGGTGATTCTCCTTCGCACGGCCGGACGCACACAGGAGGCCGACGTGCTCGCTGCGGAATTTGGCGATTTGCCAGGTCCCCGCCCCAATCCCTGAACGTTGGATTCTTGATGTCACTTCAATGGGGCAACCTGTTTATCATGAAAATTCCGCGCGCCTCAGATGTTATAGAGGTGATGAAAATGCCACAGACATCGTCCAATGCCATTCTCGAATGCAAACGCCGAATTGCGAGCAACCGGACTCATCTCTCGCATCGAGAAAAACGTAAAACGAGCACTCGAACCCATCTTTCAGCACGACTTTACGGCATTCGATCAGTTTTTCGCTCCCTTTGTCTCACGACTTCGGACAGCAATAACTGGCTCAGTCCGCCGTTCAACATGGTAGAATGTGCGGCCAATGGGAGGACGAATCACCGATATTGAGCGAATCGAGATGCGGCGGGCATTTACGTTGATCGAGCTGATGGTTGTGGTGGCGGTGATCGGCCTCCTTGTGGGTATTCTCATGCCCGCACTGGGCAACGCCCGCACACAGGCAAGGCGGGCTGCCTGTTCCTCCAACCTCCGTCAGATTGGCATGGGGCTGCAGATCTACCTCTCCGGCAATCACGATCGCTTCCCCTACGCATCGTTCATGCCCTCGGTCGGACCATTTCCCTTGGATCGTGAGAAGCCCATCCGCATTGCCGACGTGCTGAAGTACAACGTGGAAATCCCCGAAACGTTTCATTGTCCCGGAGACAATTCCGGCGACGACCGTCCGGATCCCAACGTCGGTCTGACCTATTTTCAGTCCGAAGGATCGAGCTACGAATATCGCACCGTTCGCCCAAATATTGGCGGGCGCACGGCCAAGGAGATCGCGTCGATGCTCACCGATCGCCTCGATTCCGCCGTCGCGGACAACAGTTTTTATCTGATGCGAGATTACGACAATTTTCACGGAAAAGGCGGCAAGCCAGGCGCTCGCCGCTACTTGTACTCGGACGGTCATGTGACCGATTTCGAGAATTAGGAGTAATGCCATGACGCTTCCGAATTTTCGATCGCCCACGGCATGGATCATTGCCGCATCATCACTCGCCGTGGTTGGCGGCTCCGTGTGGGCCTTTACGCGGGGGCAGTCCCCCACCGGCGTGCCGATTCCGAAGGAATTGTCCGTTGACTCCCTTAAGGCCCAGGCCAAAGACGATCCTGGAAAGATGCGGGACACCATCCGGGAGACGATGCGCCGTGACGACCTTACGGAGGAGCAGCGACGTCAGGTCGGCGAAAACATGCGTAAGGTCTGGGAAGATGCCGTGCAGCAGCGAGTGGATGAGTATTACGCGGCGCAATCGGACGAAGACCGCAAGGCGATTCTCGACAAACAGATTGACGAATTCGAGGCACGTCGCAAGGAGTGGGAAGCCCGCCGCAAGGAAGATGAAAAGAAGGACGGCAAGAAGGATGACAAGCGCGGTCCGGGCTTCGGACCGATGGGACCGCAAAGTCGCGACGAGCGCAAGGAACGGGCCGAATCCCGTAATCCAGATCAGATGGCCCGACAAATGGCCTACTTTTCGGCTATGAAACAGCGGATGGGCGAACGCGGCATTACCCCACCGTCCTTTGGTCCCGGCGGCCGCGGAGGATTCGGCGGATCAGGTGGTTCAAGAAAGGGCCCATGATTCACGATCTGGAATTCTGACCAGACTGTAGATGACGGGAGAGAGTCTCTTTCACCTTGGCTACAACTTCTGATCGCGCTGCCAAGAACTGAGCAGGCTGCTGTTCGAGCCAAGCTTTCCGATCCGAACCGATGTCTTTGGAGAGTTCATCGCCGAGGCGCAGGTCCTTGATGGAAACCTGCCCGGCTTTGAGTTCATCTTCGCCCATGACGATGGCCACGATCTTCCCGGTATCTGCGGCGTATTTGAATTGCTTTCCGATGCCCTGCGTACCGACGTACAACTCGGCATTGATGCCCGCGGCGCGCAACTCAGAGGTCATTCGCTGGTATTCGAGGGTCAAATTCTTGTCGAGGCGCGTGACCAGCACGAGCGCAGTCGCGGCCACTTCGTCGGTGCGTCCCAGGGCCTTGAGCGCCGCCAGAAGGCGGTCCACTCCGATGGACGCCCCCGTCGCCGGGACTTTCTGCCCGGTAAATCGCTCGACCAAATCGTCATACCTTCCCCCGCCAAAGACGCTGCCAAATTGCCGCGACTGTCCGTCTTCGTCCTTGATTTCAAATGTGAGGATGCCCTCAAAAACAGGCCCCGTGTAATACGCCAGTCCGCGCACCACCGTAGGATCAAACGCGACTCGATCGTCGCTATACCCTGCTCCGCCCAGTGCCTCGTCGATTTCGCGCAACTCAGTCACGCCCTCTCGCCCCACAGCGCTTTCGCCGACGAGAGTCTCCAACTCGTTGCAAATCGCGGTACGACTCTGCGATTGGATGGAAAGGTAACGCATGACAACGTCGATTTGCGCAGGGGCGAGGCCGACCCCCTTCATGAAGTCGCCCGATTCGTCGCGTCGGCCTGTCGATCCCAGCAAGCCCTTCACGCCTTCCAGACCGACGCGATCCAGCTTGTCGATGCAACGAAGAATCTTCGCACTCATGTCAAGATCGAAAGCTTGACCACCGGCCATGGATTCGAGGACGCCGTTGAGCACCTTGCGATTGTTGACGCGAATGACGTATTGCCCTGAGGCAATGCCCAGCGCCTCAAGTGTATCGCACATAATCATGCAGCACTCGGCGTCGGCGAGCATCGACGCCGTTCCCACACTGTCGAAGTCGAATTGGTAGAACTCGCGGAAGCGGCCCGGACCGGGCTTTTCCATGCGAAAGACCGGCCCCACCTGGTAGCGGCGGAACGGACGAGGCAATTCCGGATTCATGGCCACGTAACGCGACAGCGGCGCAGTCAGGTCGTATCGAAGGGCGACCCATTCCTCGTCTTCATCCTTAAACGAAAATATGCCGGCGTCGGGCTGGTCGGCCTCCGGCAGAAACTTCCCGAGGGCATCGACGTATTCCAGCACCGGCGTTTCCAGCGGCACGAAACCGTAACGCTCGTACACTTTGCGAACGACGGCGATCATCCGGTCGCGGGCCAGGAGATCGGCGGCGGAAATGTCGCGAAAGCCCTTGAGACGCCGTGGTACAGTACGGGATGGCTTGCCTTGTTTGCCCATGGAAATCCTTCGGAAAAAGGCGAGTCTACCGGGCAGGCGTGGGTGGATCAAACCCGGATTTGGTTTCGAAAACGGGGCAGACGGAGTGTACAATCAATCGATGGACATCCTGCATCGGCAACCAATGAGTGATGGGCTTCGCAAGATTCGGTCATGCCTTATCCCCATTGTTGCCTTTTCACTCTCTCGCTTCGCGTATGCCGCGCTGCCGGCGCCAGAGCCGATCAACGCGCAGGAAACGGCGAAGGATCATCCCGCGTTCACAATCGCGACAGGTCAGATCACCGATGCGATCGGCGCGGGGCAGAAGGATGTGAAAGTCGTCGCGTACCTGAAGAACGCAGACGGAAGCGCCGGCAGGGAGATTGCGCAAACGCAATCGGACGCGATGGGCGACTTCGTCCTAGGTGCAGCGGAAAATCCTGGAGCGGTTGAAATCGTCGTGCGCTTCTCCAAGGATCAGTTTGCGGAGCTGACAAAGATCATTCAACTGGAGGAAGGAAAGGCTGCGCCCTACATCGGTGAAGCTCTCGATGGAAATTTGAAATTGACGGGCACCGTCCTGAGCGCGGCGGACAAGAAGCCCGTTTCCGCCGCCAAGGTTGAGTTTGAAAACACGTTCACCCATCGAGACGTGGAAACCGATGCGGCGGGACGATTCGAAATCGGATCGCTCTCTCCCGTTC
Source organism: uncultured Phycisphaera sp. (assembly GCA_964501365.1). Classification (GTDB taxonomy): domain Bacteria; phylum Planctomycetota; class Phycisphaerae; order UBA1845; family UBA1845; genus CAZAMB01. The sequence continues at coordinate 78,927 of CAZCST010000008.1, forward strand.
AGGGCGAACTCGAAGTGAATTCCCCGGGGTTTGGCCGCGAGGTGAAAACCGTTCGCGTCCCCGCTTCCAGCGAACTTGTGATTGAGCTCAAGCCCCAGCGTACCGTTCACTTCCTGGTCACCGATCGCGCGGGTGGGCCGCTGGCAGGAGCAGTCCTCGAATGCGGTGATTCCGCCCGACACGATTTTCGCACATTGATCACCGGCGATGACGGCAGGATCGTATTGAAAGGGCTTCACTTTGACGCATCGCAATTATCAGTCCGACTAAGCCGCAACGGATACGTAGCGGCTCTGGATATTGGCGAATCTTTGTCGCTGCCTGCAGACAAGGTGGAATCAGAGCACACGCTGGTTATGGAGCGGGCGGCCTCCATCACCGGCCACGTACGGAATGCCAAAGACCATTCACCCTTGTACGGCGCTCGAGTTTTTGCCGGTGATTCCTATTCAGATGTTGCACCGAAGGATTGGACAGACCCCGAGGGAAAGTATTCGCTGTCGGAAATTCGCCCCGGCGCCTGCACGGTAACGGTCCATCTTTCTGGACATGCTCCCGAAATGAAAGTCGTCGATGCGGTTCCGGGCAAGACTGCAAATCTTGACTTTGAAATGGGCGAGGCGGGCCTCGTTCGAGGCATCGTAAAGAATGAATCCGGCGAGCCGGTTGTGGGGATTGAAGTGGTGGCCGCAGATTGGCGCCGCAAGCAGACGCTGGGCCTGCGGGCCATGACCGACCATCAAGGCCGTTTCACCATCGAAAATGCCCCTTCCGACCAATTTGCACTGTCCATATTCGGCGCGCCGACACCGGTCACTCGCTTGGTGAAGGCCGGGGACTCGACGGATGCCGAGTTCGTGTTCGACACGACCAAATTGAAACGCAATCGCCTTTCACCTGGCGAGCCGGCGCCCAAGTTGACGGTAACCACTCTAGAAGGAAAGACCCTGTCGCTCAGTGACCTGCAGGGAAAGAACGTTTTGTTGATCTTTTGGGCTACATGGTGTGCGCCGTGTGTCGCTGAAACGCCGCATTTAATAGCGACGCTGGAGAAATTTCGCGGACGGAACGACTTCACCATGCTCGGCATCAGTCGGGATTACGAGGAAGACGCCCTGCGAGACTTTCTCAAGGCCAATCCGAAAATGACCTGGCCTCAGGCGTTTGGGGATGCAGGAGGAGCGGATACCGCCGCCGAAGCGTTTGGTGTTGCGGGCATTCCTGCGATATTTCTGATTGACGCCGAGGGAAATGTCGCTGCAACCGACTTGCGTGACGAACGAATCATGCAGGCTGTCGAAAAAGCACTGGGAGCGCAAGCCACGCCATGAAATCCCCTGAGATTGGCGTTTGGAACTCGATTCGAGCCCTGGAAAATCCCGATTCACCCGGCGACACCATTCGTCGTGTACTCACATTGCTGCGGACGGGAAAGCACGCGGATGCCGTCGGCATGATTTCGCAACTTGGTGCAGAGACACCGCTCGACCGGGTCTGGAAAGACTATCTGGAGGCCCGACTTCTCGCCGAACAGGGCAACTTCCTGAGTGCCAAGAAAACGGCACAGCGATCCGCATCCATAGCCCTTTCCGTGGGACCTGATCAGGCAAACAAGGCTGCCACCGTACGCGTTGCTGCAGCGGCATTGGAACTCGAAGGCCTGTGTCTCCGTCGGGCAGATCAGCCCGAAGCAGCACGCCGCGTCCATCTCGTCGCATATTCGCTTCGCAACGAACATGGAACGGAAGCGGAACAGTGCGAGAGCGCTACAGGCGTAGGCCTGTGTGCTGAATCACTCGGCAAGAACGTCGAAGCGCAGATGTGGCTTCAGCGGGCCGCAAGTGTTCCATGCACAAACGCAGCAACGGCAAAGAAAAAATCGTTTGCCTTGTTTCGACTCTCCACGTTGTTCACCAGTTTGTCCCGACATGAGGAAGCCGTGCAGGCAGCCCAAACCGCACAAAACACGCTGGCGGATTTTCTGCCGGATGATCTCTCCACGATTTCCGCCTTTCTGCAAATCACCCAGGCAAGGCTCCGCCAAATCGAAAAACTCGTGAGCGAAAATTCTGAACGGGCAGGATGTCACATGGACGAAGTGTTCACCCAGCTCGGCTCCACGCGCGAAGAACTTTCGGCGTTCGGGTCCTCGGCCGATGCGGATCTCGCGTGGTGTGATGAGCAACTCCATTTCCTCGATCGACTCCGCTACGCCCTTATGACGTAGACCACGCGAGCCAGGCTTTTCATTTCGATTCGCTCATTCGGCATAAATTGCGCCATCAAGATTTTTTTGCGCATCGGACGATACATCTTTCGCAATAGTTACCTATTTTGCCCTATATCGCCAAATAGCCTATTGCTTGCCGTTTTACTGGGTTGGAAACCCTTTAGAGTCCATTTTTTGTTCGTCGTTGCACCGGGAGCAGGCATGGAGGCGATGCCCGCGTTGGGACTCCTGGAAGAGCGGCGGAAAAGGAGTGCGTCATGGGTACCAACCTTCGAATCGTTGAGGAATATGTTGTTCCCTTGCTGGCGGGCAATCGGCCCGCATGCCGGGAGCTGATCAAGCGTGAGCTTGCCAATGCGCCCGACGCGGCGAGTGTGTATCACGAACTCCTGTGGCCGGCGATGGAACACATCGACAAATTGTACCGGAATGACCGAATCAACTCGGCGGCCGAACACATGGCCACACGAATCAATCGCAGCATCGCGGATCAATTGCAGACCCATCTCACTGCCGCCGAGCCAATCCAGAAGAAAATCATCATCATGTGTGCGGATGGCGAGCAGGAAGAACTTGGAGCCCAGATGTGCTCGGACCTGTTCGAGTCGAAGGGCTGGGAAGTCTATTTTCTGGGCGGCGGAGTTCCCAACGACGAGATTCTGGTTCTGATCGGCCAGCTCAACCCCGAAGTCCTCCTCATTTTTGGAACGCAACCAACGGGCGTGCCCGGCGTTCGGCGACTGGTGGACCAAATCCGCGAAATCGGAGTGGCGCCGACGATGAACATCATTGTGTCCGGCGGAGTTTTCAACCGGGCGGATGGTTTGTGGAAGGAAGTCAACGCGGACATCGTGGCCAAGAACGCCGGTCAGGCCATTCTGCTCGCCGAATCAACGGCTCCGCGTATTCCCACGCCACCCAAGCTGGGCGCACCGAAAAAGCGTCGCCGCCGTCGGCGGGTGCTGACGACGGCAGGTGGTGATGGTGCGGAGGAAGAAGTCGAAGAGTAGAGAATCACGAACCATTGAGAACTGACTCAACGAAAGCGGGCTGGCGGGATTCGCCGGCCCGTTTGATTTGGACGACAAATTTGGCAAGCGGGATCGACAAACTAGAATGGGCGGGTGCAGGCTGATGGGGAAAACGCGACTTGGCTGAGCACAACGAAGGGAATTTTGCGAGACGAAAATGGTGATTGCGGACAATCCATACACGCGGCATACGCTAGGCAATGGGCTGCAGATCGTCATCGAGCGGATGCCCGACGTGAAGAGTGCGGCTGCCGGGTTCCTCGTGCGCACGGGAGCGCGGGACGAAACGCCGGAACTGGCCGGCGTATCGCATTTTCTTGAACACATGATGTTTAAGGGAACGCGCAAGCGAACGTGGCGCGAGATCACTGTGGACTTTGACCTGATGGGCAGCACCTACAACGCCTTCACCAGCGAGGACCGCACGGTGTATTACGGCTGGGTCCGCAAAACTGACATTGCTCGACAGTTGGAACTGCTGGCCGACATGATGCAGTCGATGATTCCGGAAGAGGAATTCACCACGGAAAAAAACGTAATCCTCGAAGAAATCGCGATGGCCAAGGACAACCTTGAACATGTTACGTTTGATTTTCTTCAGGAGAAGGTGTTTGCGGGCCACTCCCTGGCGTGGCCAATCCTGGGATACGAAGGGACCGTGGGAGCGCTTACACGGGATCAGATGTGGAAATATTTCCGACGCTGCTACGCGCCCGACAATATGTACCTGATTGTTGCCGGAAACGTCGATCCCGACGAAGTGATTGCGGAGGCGGAGAAACTTTGCGGCTCGTGGAAGCGGTCCGGCGGAAACACGCCCAGGACCATCCCCCGAGTCCACGCAGGGGCCGATAAGCTCGTGCTCCCTCAATTCAAGCAGCAGGTCATTGCGCTGACTTTTCCATCGATCGGAGCATGCGACCCTCGCGCTGAGACGGCGTCAGTCGCGGCAGCGATTCTGGGCGGTGAAAACTCGCGGTTCTACTGGGATATCGTGCAAAAAGGGATTTCTCCACGGGCCGGTGCTCACTATCTGGCCTATACTGATTGCGGATTGATGCTGCTTTTTGGGGCCTGCGAGCCGGATCGGACTGAGCAACTTGTCGATGCGATGCGCGGGGAGGCACGGCGCATTATGAAGGAGCCGGTCGCAAAGCATGAGGTCGAACGGGTGAAGAACAAACGGCGCACGGGACTGGCCATCGAAGCAGAGGCCCCCTACCACCGTTTGACCCAGCTCATGGATGATCTTGAGCATTATGGCGCACCGCGGACGGTTGAGGAGACACTGGCTGAGGTGGACGCCATAACGTCGAAGTCCATCGCGGAATATTTCGCTGAATTTCCGATTGACAAGGGCGGGCACCTGACGAGCGTGGGGCCGCGCGATTGGCCCAAATGATCCGTGAAGAAATGTTTCTGCACCTGCGTTTACAGAAAATCGCATGAGTACGGCACCGTTTGAAATCAAGGTCGTCTATGACGCAACGCGACGAAAGGGACGCGGGGCTGTTGTACGCACTTCGCACGGAAGAGCGGCTCGGGCGTCTGGCCTCCTTTTTGCAGCGGGCGCGATTCTTCATCTGGCGGTCGCGGGCAGCATGTACTATGTCACGTGGCAAGTAGCCGACCCGTTTCTTACCAGAACCATGCTTACGAAAACGCCTTTGACCGTGCCCGCAAAATTTGCGGCGAATCCATTTGGCATTGGCAGATCCATGCCCACTGATCCGGACGCCGCCAAAGGAATTGCCCCTGAAGAGGCGCCATCCAACGAAACGGAGCCGAGTCAGCGTTGGACGGGGAAGACTGCCCAATGGCTCGTCCCGGCTACGGCTTTCGGCTGGCTGACTTTGACGGCGGCGGCGAGTTTTGCGGTAGCGCTTTCCGCCGGAACCTGGCTTGGTCTGTCAACGCGAGGGCGTCTCCGAATTCTCGCACGAATAGCAGCATTGCTGCTGTTGGTTGCACTAGGATTTGCGGCCTGGAGGCTTTGGGTTGAATATGGGTTCGGGTTTAAGGTCGAACATCTGCGAGCAGGAATGGCAGGCGTTACACTGCTTTTCGTGCTCATCGGCTTCACTGCATCGGGATTTGTGCGCGGATTAACCAAATTCGCGGCGATCGCCGTGATCCTGGCGGCCGTCGGAACCGCTGCGGGAATCTGGCTTTGGACGCAATGCGGGGCGCTGGACGTACAATATGCGGCCTGGCCGAAACTCGCTGCGGCGTTTGGCATTCACGCAACGTGGGGGTTGATTCTCTTATTTTCGGCGGGACGAATTAAGGCGTGAGATCATGACTGACACCCAAGGACAGGTTTTCGAGGTTTTTCATCAGCAGGCACGTGGCGAGCCGCACATTCACGTGGGGGCGGTTCATGCTCCCGATGCAGAAATGGCGCTCATCATGGCAAAAGAGCAATACTGTCGTCGGCAGGCTTGCGTAAATCTTTGGGTGGTTCCGGCAGGCGCGATCACGGCCACATCGTACGAAAACGACGACATCTTCGAGCGTGTCACGGACAAGAGTTACCGCGAATCATGGGGATACAAGACGCCCAAGACGGTTCGATACCACGGGGCAGATGAGGGGCCCGCGAGCAATGAATCCGTCGATCGCGGTGAGAGTCCCCTCAATTAGCTCTTGGCTCAACGAGCGATTCAAAGCGAAACCTGGGAATTCCGGCGAACGTGCATGGCAGTCCCAACTGAGAGCATCGTCAAGAGCATTACGACGAGACCCCATGTCGAAGTTGCGGGAACGGTCGGTCCTTCGTGTACGACCAGGCGCTGACCTACGGCAACTCCACGAAAATCCTGCGTCAGGTTTGATCCATTCGATCCCGGCCAGATGATCCGAACGTCCACCTTGGTCCGATTGGGCAAGCCAAAATACGCATCAATCGCATTTTGAGGCGAAAAGCCGCTATGCGCTTCGATTTCGCGATAGCCCAGCAGTTCTTCCGGGATTCCCAGGCCGCCGAATGCGTACACAGAAATTTTCGCGCCGATGCCATCGCGGTTTGAATAGCCCGACCCGCGATCATGGAAATGACCGATGAGATGCAGACGCAGGGAGGCGTTGTCATTCACATTATTGATGTAAAGTTCATTATCTGCGGGCGTGTGCTCCTGACCGACGGCCACGTCGAGATCGCCGTCATTGTCGTAGTCGCCCCAGGCGACGGCATCCGTACTCCCCAATCCAAATTCGGCAACCTCGGAAAACGAACCATTGCCGTTGTTGATGTACAGGTAGTTTTGATCGGCGGATTGAAAGTCGCCGTTGGCGACCGCGAGGTCCAGCCGACCATCGTTGTTGTAATCGCCCCATGCAACTGCGTTGGTATCACGGGCGCCGAATTCGGGGTGGCCCGTAAACGTTCCGTTGCCGTTATTTACGTAGAGTTGCGACTGCGTATTGTTCCAATTGCCTACGGCCATATCGAGGTCGCCGTCATTGTCGAAGTCTCCCCATTGGAGCGACGTTGTGTCAGCGGAATTCGCGCCTGAGCCGAATTCCGGCCGAGAGGTAAACGTGCCATTTCCGTTGTTGATATACAGGAAGTTCGATTGATTCGTGCCGAATCCACCATTACCCACGGCAAGGTCGGGATCGCCATCTTTGTCAAAATCCGCCCACGCCATGGTCTGTGTTTGTAGAACTCCAAATTCGGCCCGCTGCGTGAACGTTCCGTTGCCGTTGTTCACGTAAAGATAATTCTGTTCATTGCTGCCCAGAATTCCGTTGCCCACGGCAAGGTCCAAATCGCCATCCAGATCGAAATCCGCCCATGCCATGGTGATGGTATTTACCGGAGTGCCAAATTGGTTCTGTGCAGTAAACGTTCCATTGCCGTTGTTGATAAATAGCTGATTCTGTCCAGCCTTCCCCGAGGCCATGTCCAGATCCCCGTCGTTATCGAAGTCACCCCATGCGAGGGCGAACGTCGCGGGAGCAAAGGGGCCGCTGGGGCCGAATTGGTTCTGTCCGGTGAACGTCCCGTTTCCATTGTTGGTGAAGAGCTGATTTCCAGGAGGGTTGTTGCCCACGGCCAAGTCCAGATCGCCATCGTTGTCATAATCTCCCCAGGAAACCGTCAGTGTGGCCCGGTTTCCGAACTGGAGTTGCTGAGCAAACGCCCCACCCGCGGCGGCAGACGTTCCGCCGGCACCGGCATTGTCTTCCGCCGAAGCAACTGATGTGACCGCCAATACTAGAACGAAGCGAAAAGCCAGACGTATCTTCATCGCATCTCCCCTTCCAGTCGGATGAATCTCCCAGGATCGCTTTCCGATCTGCGCGGATTATCGGCCTGCACCATCCGGCACGAAGATCCCGCCTGACACTTCGCCGCCGGATGGCGCCGGCCTAATCTCTGACCTAAGTACAACAAACGGGTTTTGCGCGCTCCGCAAAATCTTGTCCGGCCGGGGCACGGCGTTGCTTTTGCTGTGCGGGCCGGAATACAATCCGGGAGTCGGGTTTGGAGGCGTCCTTTGAAATGAACACGATTCCAGAAACATCACCGACGGTTGAACTGGTCGAACGAGCAATTGGGGGCGACGAAGTGGCCACCACAGTGCTGCTTTCCATCAGCTACCCGCGCCTTCGCCAGAATCTTCAACGCCGCATTCCCCGCGACATTCAGGGATTGGTGGACATCGATGACGTGGTTCAGGACACCCAAATTCAGATTTTCCGTAACATCGCCACATTTCGCAGTACCGGCCCTGATTCGTTTTACCGCTGGATGGCGACCGTCGCGCTGTATCGACTTCGCAACATCATCAAGGCCCAACGAACCTTGAAACGAGCTCGCGGACGCACGTTGGGCGGCACGGCGCGATCTGAAGAAGGCGGTTCGACGCATTCGATTCTGGATTGGCTGCGGGGTCCTGAAAACACACCCAGCCACCATGCGTCGCGCATCGAGGCTGAAGACGCCCTGGGAATGTCACTGGCGGGCTTGCCCGAACATTATCGCCAGGCCGTCCGACTCGTTTATCTTGAAGGCCGCTCTGTGGAGGAAGTTGCCCGGATTATGGGTCGAACGGAGCGCGCCATTCACAATCTTTGTTACAAGGCCAAGGAGCAATTGCATTTGACCTTGGGAAGCACCTCGCGCTTTTTTAGCCGTACATGACGTTGAGGCGATCTGCTCTTGTATTCCCGGGGCATTCGCAGCGCAGCTCATGTTTTCTCAATTGGATGGGTTCGCACGAACGATGATTCAAAAAGCCTTTGAGTCAGACAGCCTCGACAACAGCCAATCTTTGATGCTGCGCGTGCTTGAAGAGGTCGCCACAAGACGGCGACAGGGCGACGATTTCCCTGATGAGCGTATCATCGCTGAGAATCCAAACCTGATGCCCGAACTGGGTGAGATGCTCTCGGCGATGAGACTGACCGAAACGGCATGTCACCTTGCTGCTGAGTCTGCAACACTTCATCCCGACTCATCGGATTCGACTCGCCGATCCCGCGGGCAAGCAGGAACTTCAGGTTCTCAGCTGGGCCGTCTGGAACGCGACATGTTTCGCGGGTACGAACTCGGCGAAATCATCGGGCGCGGTGCAACAGGCGTAGTCTACCGCGCTGTCCAGACCAGCACCGGACGGGAAGTGGCGATCAAGGTTTTGCTTCAGGGAACTTTTGAGAGCAATAGCGAAGAGTCTCGATTTGAACGCGAAGCACATATTCTAGCCCAACTGAAACACCCCAACATCGTAACCGTCTATGACACGGGCTGGAGCAGCGGGCGATATTTCCTGGTCATGGACTACGTTCGAGGCCGACAACTCGATCAGTGGCTTCGCACGAAGAAGCCAACCCTGGACGAAAAACTCCAGATGTTTGCCGCCATTGCGGAGACGGTTCATGCGGCCCATTTGCGGGGCATCATTCATCGTGACCTGAAGCCCAGCAACATTCGCATCGACGAAAACGGATGTCCCCACCTGCTCGATTTCGGACTCGCAAAGGTGCTCGATGCAAGCGGCGCGGATCAGCCCAATGATGTACCGCCCGCCTATGCACATTCCATGACCATGACAGGGCAGTTCGTCGGTTCGCTTCCCTGGGCCAGCCCCGAGCAGGCCGAAGGTGCCCCCCACAAGATCGACATCCGCACCGACGTTTATTCGCTCGGCGTCATATTCTACCACGCCCTCGCGGGCCACTTTCCCTATCCAGTCATGGGCAATATTCGCGACGTGATTGACCGCATTCTCACTTCGCCGCCGCCCCGCCTGCGTTCGACATGTCCGGAACTCGACGAAGACCTCGACACCATCGTGCTGACGTGCCTGAACAAGGAGCGGGAACGGCGATACCAGAGTGCCGGCGCCTTGGCGCAGGACCTGCGTCATCGTTTGGCCCGCGAACCGATCGCCGCCAAGCGCGACAGCAGTTGGTACGTGCTGCGAAAGACGCTGCGAAGACACCGGCTGGCGTTTGGAGTCATTACCGGAATTGGGGTATTGAGCATCATCTACGCCGCAACGGTCTCAGTCTTTTATTCACAGGCCAAACGCGATGCACAGCGGGCCCGCCTTACGCAAAGTTTCCTGCAGGACACATTATTTCAGGCCAGTTCACACCGCATGGGCAGCGGTGCGACACTTTCCCAAGTGCTGGACGCGGCTTCCAGGCGATTGCCGGACGAGTTTTCCATGCAGCCGGAGGTCGAAGCCGCCCTTCAATACACGGTCGGCTCCGCATACGAATCCATCTGGCAAAAAGAACAGGGCATCGAGCATCTTCGCCGGGCCGTCGAGCTGAATCGCAGTGCCCATGGAACGGATCACCCCGATACACTTCGCAGCATGGTCCTGCTCGGGATGGTCATGGCAGAAACCAAGCGGCCCGAAAGCGTCCCACTGCTGCGAGAGGCGCTGGCGGCCAGCCACCGAGTTTATGGTAACCAGCATCCGCTTGTGGCTGAAAATCTGGCGGAGCTCGCATTTTCCTTGTGGGCGGCGGCACAGCCCCCACAGTGGAGCGAGGCTGACAGGCTGTACGCCCAGTCCGTGGCGATGTTTCATCAGACCGTCGGCAATGAACATCCCGATCTGGCGCGCACGTTGATGGGCCTTGCTTCGATGAATCGGGCAAGAAACAAGACCACAGAGGCCGAACGACAGTTTCGCCTTGCCTGCGACATGTCGAACCATTTGCTCGGCGACGTGCACCAATTCACGCTGGAATGCCGGATGGGACTTGCTGATATCCTGGTGGATTTGGGAAGGCTCGACGAGGCCCAGGAAATTCTTGATGATTTACAGCCTCGCGCTGAACGCCAGTTTGGAACGCGCATGATGCCCACCGTCCTGCGACGGACCGCCTTTGTGCAAATGGCCCGGTTGCAATATGAAAATGCTGAGCGAACGATGTTTGATATTCAAGCCTCCGTTTGCGAGCATTTGGCGAAGGAACACCCGGAAAAGTTTCGCGAGCTTAGCGATCTGGCGGCGGCGCTGCGGACCAAGGCAGGTCGCCGCGGCGCAGATAGCGTCTATCTGGCCTCGCTCGAAGCCACTCAGGCCATCGCACCCAACCCCATGGAGTCGGCACGAACGCTTGTGGCGCTGGGCACAATCCGCTTTCGTCAGGAGTTATATGCCTATTCCGAAGTGCTGTTGAGCCGCTGCCTGGAGTACCTCGATCGGGCGCAAAGCCCGGAATATTCGGTGCGCGCGCGAGCAACCCGAATGCTGGCAACGAGCCTGCAAATGCAGGGACGTCAGGCGGAAGCCGAGGCAGTCCTCCAAAAAACGCTTGTCATCCTCAAGGACGCGCTTGGCTGGCAGGAACCGTCCACCCAATGGATCGCGGGGGAATTGCGCCAAATGTACGTTCGCGCCGGTCGCATGGAAGAAGCGACGAGAATACCCTTGCCTGCTTTGCGTTAGGCGCGTGAGGTTTCGCTGTCATGCCCCGAGTGCCGTCGGCCGACGAAGCAAGAGCGTACCTGCTGTGAGCATGATTACGGCCAGGATCGCCAGGCCCCATTCGGACACGGTCGGCACGGCGGATTCATCGAGAAGGAAGAGAAACGTTGGTCCGTCGAGTCCACCCGTTGCAGCGGGAAAAGCGTCAGCAACATAGGCCCCCGTGGCGCCATTGAACTTGAGCACGCGGTCGTTGCGCCAAGACGATACGTAAAGAAATCCGTCCGGCGCAAACACCATGCCCGACGCCCCGTCCAGCCCTCCGCTTCCGGCGGCCACAAACGTTCCGACCAAGGCTCCCGTGGTCGCGTTATAGCGCATAACCTTGTCGCCGTCGTCACAGGTGATGTACACATTGCCGTCGGGACGAAAAATGATGACGCGCGGCTGGGTGAGCTGGCTGGCAATTCCGCTAATGAAATTCCCGATGACGGCACCGGTCGTCCCGTTGTAGCGAATGATGCGATTATTGAAGAAGCTCGGGACATACAGGTTTCCATCCGGGCCGAAAATCATCCCTACGTCGGGACCATTCAGCCCTCCGCTGCCGGAGGCGACGAAAACGTCGATGAATGAGCCCGTCACGCCGCCGTATCTCAAAATGGAGTCCGTTTCAAAGCTGGCGACGTACAGATTTCCGTCCGGTCCAAAGGCGAGTGCCGTTGGCCCATCAAGCCCGCCGCTGCCGGTGGGAACGAAGACGTCGATGAATTCGCGGGAAACAGGATTATACCGATCCACTCGGTCCTGCCCTTCGTTGGCTACATAGAGCCGGTTATCCGGACCGAGAATGACGGCCTGGGGGCCGTCCAGAGCTCCGCCGCTGAGGGCTCCTCTGTATGTGCCGTCCGCCAACGAATAACGCCCCACCGCGTCGGAACCGAAGCCGCTTACGAACAACTCCGCGGCATGCACCGGGGCCGCGAAGAACATCATGCCCATGAGGCACAACTGACCCACCAGATTCTTATTCAGTCCCCGTCCGTCCAATTCTTTCCCAATCATTGTTGCGTTTCCTTTTTGCCGGTTGAACCCGATTCCGCGCTGATGGTCCCTGATTTTTGAACAAGATTGCGGGGGAGCGCGCTCGCACTTTTTTGGGAAATCCCGAGCCAAACGAACTTCATCAACTGGACTTGCCCGACATCAAGGGCCCCGCCGGAGCAGGCCGATAAGTCTGTAATGACGGTGCTTGGGCTGATCTTGGCGCGTGCAGGAAGCAAAGGGCTGCCGGACAAATGCGTGCGTTTGTTGCTTGGCAGACCGGTCATCGAATACACGATGGACCATGCGCTCACCAGCCGCTTGCTCACTGCGATCGCCCTGACCACCGACAGTGAACCAGCCAAGAAAATTGCGCGCGGTCGCGGGATTGAAGTCATCGACCGTCCCGCAGATTTAGCCATCGACACCGCGACGGTGGACGCGGCAGCACGCCATGCGGTGGAAGTGTGGGAGCGAAGTCATGGGAAAGCCGTCAACTTCGTTGTGCTGCTCTATGGAAATATTCCCGTTCGGGCGGCGGACTTGATCGACCGGGCGGTCGAGAAACTCAAGGCAAGCGGTGCGGACTCCGTACGCAGTGTGGCCCCCGTTACCAAACAACATCCGGATTGGGTTCACCGGCTCGATCGCGACAGAATGACGCAGTTCCGGCCCAACAGCATTTATCGCCGACAGGACCTTGAACCTCTTTATTATCACGACGGGGCCGTTGCGGCTGTCACACGCGCCGCTCTGTTTGGAGCGCTGCGTACCCCCACTGACCATCAATCGTTCCTGGGAAGCGATCGACGGGCCATCATTTGTCAGCCCGAAGACGCCGTTGATATCGATGGCCCCGTAGACCTCGCTCTCGCTGAAGCGATTCTGCGAGACAGGGCTGCGAACGAATTGTCGCAATTCGAAAGTCGATTGACGATTGGAAAGAAGCGAATCGGCCCACGCGAACCGGTGTTTGTCATCGCCGAAGCGGGCGTGAATCATAATGGAAATGTGGAAACCGCACTGCGAATGGTCGATGCGGCGGCTCAGGCGGGGGCGGATGCCATCAAATTCCAGCTTTTTCGCGCAGATGAACTCACCAGCCGCAGCGCAACAACAGCCCAATATCAGCGCCGGACAACCAATCATTCCTCGCAACAGGTGATGCTCAAGCAACTTGAGCTCGGCGATGATGAATTTGATCTCGCGCGGAAGCACTGCGAAAAGCGCAGTATCCTCTTTCTGGGTACGCCCTTTGGCCCGCGTGACGTCTCCCGCCTCGTGCGGCTGCATCCTCCAGCGATCAAAATTGGCTCCGGAGATTTGAACAACCACCAACTGTTGGAATGCGCAGCCAGTACCAATCTGCCGCTGATCGTATCGACCGGCGCGGCCATGCCGCAGGAAATCAGTGAATCCGTTTGTTTTCTCGGCTCGATTGGGGCGCGCAACCGGCTGATTCTGCTCCACTGCGTAAGCGCGTATCCGGCTTCCCTCGAATCGATCAATCTGCGCGCGATTCAAACCCTCCACTCCCAGTTTCACGTCCCGACGGGTTTCAGCGATCACACGACCTCGATTGCAACCGGCGCTCTGGCGGTGATGAGCGGAGCCTGCGTAATCGAAAAACATTTCACTCTCGACCGCTCCATGACCGGTCCGGATCACGCAATGTCGCTATCGCCCGAGGAATTGAAGACGTACATTGGCTCCATCCGCGAAGCGGAACTGGCTCGCGGAAGCGGAAGACTCGGCCTGATCGACGCAGAGCGCGATGTTCGAAACGCCGCGCGACGCAGCGTCGTGACCGGCCAGCCCATCGCGCGCGGGGCAACCATTACCCGTTCCATGCTCGCACTCAAGCGCCCCGGCACCGGAATTCCTCCGATGGAAATGGAGGCCGTCATCGGTCGAATCGCAGCGGCAGACATCCCTGAAGATACGCTGATCACCTGGGATATGGTGCAATGAAAGTCAAAGGCAACCAGGCAGCAAGGCGAGCAGGCAACAAGAAGGCGCAGACCATGCGGCGGATTGCCGTGGTGACGGGGACGCGCGCGGAATATGGGCTGCTGCGTTCCACCTTGACTGCCCTGCAAACGCACGCGAATGTCAACATGCAATTGGTTGTCACAGGGTCGCACCTGCTCCGGCGTTTCGGATACAGCGTTGACGAAATCCTCACTGATGGATGGCAGATTGACGCCCGCGTACCCATGCAACGCGGAGATGACGGTCCGTTGGATCAGGCGGAAGGGCTGGCTCGCGGAGTCGCCGGCATCGCCCGATTCTTACAGGAACGAGGCACCGATATCGTCGTGGTGCTTGGAGATCGCATCGAAGCCATGGCTGCAGCGCTGGCCGCCGTCACCACGGGGAAAATTCTTGCTCATATCCACGGCGGAGATTTGGCTGCCGGAGACTTTGACGACGCCCTGCGCCATGCCATTACCAAGCTTGCCCACCTGCACTTTCCGGCCACGCGGCAGTCAGCCCGTCGGATCATTCGCATGGGCGAATCCCGGGAACGCGTCTTCATGGTCGGGGCTCCGGGCCTGGATCGGATCGTTGAATTATTGGAAGCGCGACGCAATTCCCGCCGTGCGAATGGCTTACGCAGCACATCCCATGTACAGAACGGCCACAAGCATGCCCTCGTCGTTCAACATCCATGTGGTCGAAGTCGGGAAAAGGAGCGCGCAGGGATGAACACACTTCTTGACGCAGTTCTGGCCGAAGACTTTCACGTCTCCTGTCTGTACCCCAACACCGATCGCGGACACTTGGGAATCATCGACGCCATTGATGCCCACGCACGCAGCGCCCGCAATGGCGAATTCCGGGCAACGCCAACCCTGCCGCGCGATGAGTATCTCCTTGCCTTGCACGACGCTGACGTGCTGGTCGGAAATTCATCCAGCGGAATCATCGAGGCCGCATCGGTGGGTACGCCCGCGGTCAACGTCGGCCTGCGACAGTTCGGACGTCAGGCAGCCGGACCTGGCGTTATCAACTGTGCCGAATCCGCAGCCGCAATTCGCCGCGCGCTCCAGACCGCGGCGCGCCGACGCAAAGCAATTCCAGGATCAAGCATTTACGGTGACGGAAATGCCGGCAAACGTATCGCAAAAACGCTCGCCCAGGTTTCATTGCACGTGATTGGCCAACGGAAACACAACACGTATTAGGCCCGGATCGAAGAGAATTCAGTCGAGGCACGCTATATTCAAGTAGGATTCTCGGACCCACCCCACTTCACCTAATTTCACAGGGTATCACAGTCGATAACCTGACTAAGCTGAACGTGCGCCGCGGCGGCGTATCGTATTCTAACCTAAGCCGTGTAGGACCGATCATGAGCGTAGAAACCGCAGACCGCGCCAAAACGATCGTGGACAAAGCCCTTGCGTCCATCGGGGAAATCGCCACGCTCCCCGAAGTCACGATCAAAATCATTCATATCGTGGAAGATCCGAAGAGCACGGCCCGCGATCTGCACGATGTGATCAAAAACGATCCCGCGCTTTCGGTCAAAGTGCTCAAGGTGGTGAACTCGGCGTTTTATGGTCTGCCCGGGCAGGTTGCCAGCGTCGATCGTGCCATCATTCTGCTGGGACTTTCGGCGGTCAAGAACATCGCCATTGCGGCGTCGATCGCCCGCCTCTTCAAAGGAAAGCGCATCTCCGAGCAATTCAGCGCTGCGGACCTCTGGCGACACAGCGTCGCGGTTGCGGTGGCTGCCCGATCGCTCGGAAAGCTCTCGCCGCACCCGGTCATGCTCGACGAATTGTTCGTCGCGGGTCTGATTCACGATGTGGGTACGCTGGTGGAGCGACAGGCTTTTCCGGACGAATTCTCCGAGGTCATCCAGCGATGCAGTGCGACGAGCCAGGATTTCCTGGCCTGCGAACGCGAAGTGATCGGCGCAGATCACCAGGCGTTTGGCGTGGGACTCACCACAAAATGGAAATTCCCAAGGCATTTACGCGCTGCCGTCGGGTTTCACCACTCTCCTGACGCAGTCAGCGCGGAACTGAAGAACATCGCATCGTTGATTCACATCGCGGACGTCATCGCTTGTCAAGAACAGCTTGGATTCTATCTCACGGCGAACACGGAAGCAGTGAACCCGGCCTCGCTGGAATTGCTGGGCCTCACCGATCAGCACATTGCCGACGTGCGGGAATCACTGCCGGGACAGCTCGCCGAGGCTGAGGCCACGCTCACCGCGAATTGATCATCTGGACCCAAAGAAGCCGGCGGACATTGCATCCGCCGGCGTTTGTGTCGTTGATTGATTTTTCGATTCTCTGCTACATCACGGGCTCGGGCACACAGGCAGGTTCTTGGCATTCCATATCCCGAAGTTATTCGCCCCATTCAAAAGATCGATCTCCGTAAGCAGGTCGGGCGCACCACAAATAGCGCTTCGATCGATATCACATTGTGCGAGCGGCAGAGGTGGCACACGAATACCATTGAGATTATCGACAAGTACGAGGATGTCCGCCGGCGACGACGTGCGGTCGCCGTTGGCATCCGCCGGAAGGAACCCGATGCATTTTTTCAGATTGGCCGGCGTGTAGGTAAAACAGGTCCAGGCCCCCGGTGGAATCGGACTGTTGAGATTAAGCCGGATCGTCGTTCCAGTTGGTATGACCGAGGAAATCGCGGGCACGGCAGGCGGCGTACCATTCGCGGCAACGCTCACTGCATAGTCGGCAATGGTTTGCCCGGTCGTGTCACAATCAAACGTCAAATCGATGTAGTTCCATCCCTGAGGCGTCCCCGGCGTATTCGGAGGATAGGGACGCCGCGCGTCGATTGCGCAATTCGTTGGATCTGTGCCGGTGATTGCGGTGCATTGGGGGAGAGCCTGGCAAGTGTTGACATCGCACGCAACATTGTCGCCCTTATAAGCTCCTGCGCATCCAGCTTCCGTAGTTACCGAGCAAACGGCGCCGTTACAACATGCTCCCGTGGCGGGTGGCGCAGGACAGGTGTCGACGTCGCAGATCACGTCGTCGCCCTTGTATGAGCCACCACTCAAATTACACGCGGATTGCGTCTTGGATGCGCAAATGGATCCATTGCAGCACGCGCCGGTAGGCGGCGCAGGACACGTCGCTTCATCACACGCGACGTCGTCGCCCTTATACGAGCCGCCGCCTGAATTACACGAGGCTTGGGTTTTGACAGAGCAAATTGTCTCGTTGCAGCAAGCGCCGGTGGGCAGCGCCGGGCAGGTGTCCAGAGCGCAGGCGACTTCCGTGCCCTTATAATCGCCGCCATCGGCAAGACAGGCCGTTTGAGTTCGTTTCTTGCAACCGTCAACAGGCAGACAGCAGGCACCGGAAAGGCAGACGCCCGGAGCGCACTGGACACCGACGCCTTTGAAGTCGCCTGCAATCCCAGCACACGTCCCGGCGGTCGTATTCAAGCACGTGCCCGTGACGGCACAGCAGGCCCCACGTTGATCACAATGCTGGGTCGCGCACGTTGATCCCGCACCGCCGAATGCTCCGCCCAGCGTCGTACATTGCGCCTGCGTTTGATCATCCAGGCATTCTCCATTGCCCCGACAGCAGGCGCCGTACCCAGGGCATGTAGTCGCCGGGGCCGAGCAGTCCGAGTCATCGCCTCGATACGTTCCGCCATCGGCATTGCATTGCGTGGCGGATTTCATCGTGCAGTCGCCGGCAGCTGTCCCGCAGCAGGCTCCGGCCGAATTACTGCAGACATTGGCGGAACAAGTGGTTTGGCCGACTACCGGCGTGCCGCCACGGGCAGTGCAGGCATTGCCGGTGATGACTTCGCATGATCCGTTATTGAAACAGCATCGAGAGAGTAGATTCGTGCATTGATTCGGGGCGATCGTCGCACACGTGCCCGTCGAAATGAAATTGCCCTGGATCCATGGAGCCGTGCAAACCGCCTGCGTGGTATTCATACAACCGCCATCGGGCAGACAGCAGGCCTTGTAAAGCGTCTCGGCACCGCAGTCTCCATCAAATGGACACGTTGTTCCGTCGCCGCGGTAGACCATCTTCGGGAATCCCTGGGGATCGTATGTGCATAATTCTCGCTCTTCGAACTCTGAGCAAAAATCAAGGCCGGTGAACCCGTAGCAACACGCACCGCCGCACGTCTCGCTAAAGCAGCGTGTACCAGCACCATGGAAAATCCCGTTGCTTCCTGTGCAGCCAGATTGTGTTCGATCGACGCAACCTCCGGTCACACAGCACGCACCTTTGCACTTATGCGTGTTCGGATCGCAATTTGTGCCATCACCGCCATATGTTCCCCCGCCTGCAACGCATTCCGTTTCGCATTTGAGGCTACACGTCGTCCCGTTGCAGCACGCGCCGACCAGCTTCGGGCAAAGCACCGAATCATCGCCGGGACAGCTCACACCCGCCCAGAAGTTGATCCCACCTGCTGCCGTGCATGTCTCGGCAACATAATTGTCCCCGCACTTGGCCGCGAACCCGTTGGCGGAATTATCGCAATCAAAACAACAGGCCCCGAACTCGCAAATCGTATCCTTGCAGGTTGTTCGCTGGCCGTGAAAGAAACTCCCCTGCCCGACACATTGGCTTTCGAGAAGATTCTCGCAGCGGGGTTCCACGCCATCCGAAAGGCAGCAGGCCCCCACAGTCGGCACGAAGCAAATCTGCATGGAGTATGCACCGCCGGTGAACTCCGTCAGACTGGTCAGGTTCGCTGGCAACGGCGGTTGGTTCGGCGGAACAAGAGTGGCGGACACCGACGCCAGCGTCGAGCCTTCTTCCAGAGGCTTGGGATAGGTGCTCGTGTCGCGTCCGAATTTGATCGTTTCGGGACCCCAGGAAAAGCCGATGGCGTAGTCGCCCGGAGGTAGCTCGACGCCCGCACCATTGCCAATCAAGCCGCTGGAATAATAGGCGGCCGTGTTAACCCCAAGACCCACCGCGTTGGCTACGAAGAGGTAACCCTGAGTCGGACTGCTCGAATTGAGATCGACTTCCACATAGCTGCCGTCGGCCTGCTTCTTGTGTACGGAGACGAACAGATTCGCAGTGCCCGCAAAGGCCAGTTGCATTTTGACTTCCCGAAGGAAAACGCCGTTTTCGGTGATTCGATAGAGATTGCCCCGGAAACGGTCGGCAAATTGGAAAGTGGACCCGAACCCGCCCACCGTTTCGCAATTCTCGCCTGCCGCGATTTCGCCCTCGTCGTCGGTGGGTTCGTATGGCACTTCGCCGCCGGCATCCGGGTCGAATTCGCGGTCAACCTGCCGTGTGGGAGCCTTTGCACCTGCGCGGGCGACCTGCGCCATTGCCAACCCACATCCCAGGGCAAGCACACCGGCAAACAATCCAATACCAAAGCGAAGTTTTTGCATTTTCAAATTCACCTGAAAATCCCCGTCCCTAGTGGGAACTCGATTACGGCCATGTGCCATGAATCAACGCTTTGAGATAAGGAGGGTGACGCCGGCCTGAGAATGGCGGCGCAAAACAGACCCCCTCCAGAGCCCCTCACGGATTATAGACAAAACCACCCCGGAAACCAACGAAATTCACAGCGGGGCTGGCGATGCAGTTACCGGACGGTGGACCGCGACGAAACGCCTAGTCGTTGTTTACGTCCGTGTACCGGCCAACCGTGCGCTCGCCGATGCGCCTCGGGCGAGGCTGGCCCTGCAGAACGGGCAGGCGGTCGATGGTTTCCTGGAAGCGGATAGCCCGGGAATCAGTGTCCTGAAGCCTCTGGGCCGGATCGGTAATTGCTTGATCGTCGGCCCCGCGAATCTGACCATAGACCGTGAACACATGCGAGCGAACGCTCACCCAATCACCGAGGGCGATAAGGAGCGCCGCGGCATCGACGAAATCTATTTTGTTGTTATCCAATGCAGGATTGGATAGAACCGTATCGATACCGACTTTTCCGCCATCGATTCGCGCATTAGCGGCGGCGTTAATATTACGGACATTGGCCAATTCACCCACGGACATAAACCCGGTGCCGCGTCGGAAAAAAGGAGCGGGATTGGACCAGCCACGCCCAAATGTCACATTGTTCGTGCCAAATGGCACTCCTGGATTCCCATTGTCGTAGTTACCTGTGCCCGGAATTTCGCGCGCATCTCGGTAGGCTACAATACCCTGTGCAAGCTCCGCACCAATTGGCTGAGCCTTAGTTAAATCGGTGGGAGTGGGATCTGGATAGATGGCGACGACCCGCTCTCTCACAGAAAGCGGCAATCCAGCGAGTTTCTCGGGTGGCACCAGCGGTAGTCCGGCCAGCACTTTCCAAGGTGCGGCGTTGATGTTGATGCGGCCATGCACACGGAGGCCACCCTCATCCACCTTGGGCATATAGGACGACTTACAGGGAACATCAGGATCAGAACAATCAAAGGTGTAAGGCCCGCCATTCGACAACGGCAAGGCAGTGAAATAATCGAAGATCAGCTGCCCCCACGGTAGCATGTTCAGACCGCCCGAATGCGCTGTACTGTTTGGATCGCTTGGGTCCCAATATGGTGCATAATAGGGAGCGACATGGTGAGCGAAATTCTGTTCTAATGGATTGGCCGGATTGGGAACTCCGGTATCGAAAATCGGCATACGGCCATTGTCGATCTGATTCCGCGAAAGAATGGTCACCTCGCTCGCTCCTGTAGTACCGGCCACGAAATATTTGAGCGTCGAGTCAAGCCATTGGTTTCCGGACAAGTGCGTCACAACGGTGCTTAGCTCGCTAAGCGGTCTGTTCGCGTCGCGCATGATCAGGAGGAGTGAGCCCGTTGTTGGAAACGCCGTAGCAAACTTCCCGTCGGTGTGTTGCG
Source organism: uncultured Phycisphaera sp. (assembly GCA_964501365.1). Lineage (GTDB taxonomy): Bacteria > Planctomycetota > Phycisphaerae > UBA1845 > UBA1845 > CAZAMB01. The sequence goes on from CAZCST010000008.1 coordinate 99,963, forward strand.
GACTACCAGCTGCACTCCCGGCCAGGTCCATGTTCACGGGGTGCATTTCAACATTAACATTATCTTCAGCGTTCCACGTACCTAATGACGCATCGCCAGGTGTAGTCCGCTCCTGGAAATATGGCATCACCCCCATCCAAAGAGAATTGCCTTGGGCAGGATCTTTGACTACCCGCTGCGCTGAAAATCGAAGAGTCTGTGGAGGAACGATTGGCGGCGGTGTCCATCCGGGACCATAGCGTCCAATATTTGTGCCGACCACTTCAAACTGATCAAGGACAATATCCGTCGGATCGGTGTCGCCATCGAATAGCACAGTTCGCACGAGATAGATTACTGATCCGTTCTCGAAACGTAAGTTGCTGTATGGCGCGGAGTTTGCTGGTGTTGACGTCCCGCCGAACACGTCTCCTGGAGGCCCATTGTACGCGACAAAGAACGGACTTCCAACAAGAGAGGAAGGAACTGAGCCGTTCTGTAACCTGATGCGTTTTGGGTAATTCGCATTCGGTCCTGTCACATAAAGAGAATAGTAGTTGTTGGCACCTACATCCAAGTTGATTCCAAAGGAATAGGGATTGTACAATTCAACTGCCCAACCCTCCAGCACCGAAGGGTCTACGTCGGCATTTGCAAATGTCACTACTTCGCTGATGAATGGCTGCCGCTCCCTGCCATAGACGTAAATGGGTTTGATGCACTGCCGAGTTGAAGGCGATAAATACGGTGCCGTATCCGGGCATACTTCGTTGTTCGGCTGATCGATGACAGGTTGGAGGTCAATTTCCTGCCCAGCGCGAACTTTGCAGTAGCCTGGACAGGGGTCGCCCGTAATCGGGTCGCAGGGTTTGTTGTGAACGATCGCACCTTGCGAGTCTACGCCCGTGCCCTCGCACGTTGGATAAAAAGATGCGTGCCGGAGCGCAATGCGAGTTGGTGAATCCGGCACTTCTCCGTTCGTTTGTTCCTGAACTTCATTGTCTACGTAATCAATGAGGTTGGCCGTCAACGAAGCCGCGACACGCGAGACCAGCGCCTCATTGCGTCGTTGCCCGGTAAGTGAATCGACGCACCGGCGCGTATTCGGGTCACAGAGAAAATCGCCCGGTGCGCAGTCGGAACTGGCCGTGCACTCAAAATCATCCCAGTACGGTGCGACACTCGTGCATTTCCCGGCTCCTCCCACCAATCTGCAATATTCCCCCGAATCACAGTCGGCTATTGCCGTGCAGTCCTTGCGATCTTCCCATCTGGCTCCGATTACATTGTACAAAAGCATCAGAAACGTATCGTGAATCGTATGTTCAATGCGCTGCTTCCAATGCTCCCGTTTGATGGGATCAGGTTCGTACGCAGACTGAGGAAAATAGCTGAATTGTTCATCGAGCCACTGCATGCTCAGTTGTACCCGGCCCATGGAAAACCTTGGTTCACATTCCGGATCAGCCGGACAGCAACGCGGATCGTGCGTATTGCGATCTTGCTGTTCCGCAAGGTCGGAGGGATAGGTGACCATCTCAAATGGCACCAAACCCCGGCAGTCATCCGGATCAAATGCGGCCCAGTTCGCTTCGACCATGGCCTGTCGGATGTCTTTTCTGCCTCCGGGCGTGTCAACCATCGTGGTGCGGGCCAGCAAGTCATCATGACTGATCGTCGTGACCAGATGCCGCCGATCATAAGACGGACCCACCACGCCAGGCCCTCCAGCGAAATTCCATCCCAGCGTCAGGGGGCTGGCATTCGCCGTTGCAGGGTCCATCATCGCGGGCCAATAGGGTCTGTTCGGGTCGAATTGAGGAACGACTTCGCTTGCTGAAAAGACTGTGAATCTATGCTTTGTAGATGCTGACTCGAACTTCCCGGCTGTGACGCCACCATTGTCCCAGTCCGGCCAAAAGAGCATCCAGCCCATATCCGGGTTGTTCGTCGCTCCCGGAATCGGATTGCCGTGCAGAAGCGATGCCTGGAATTCACGCGGCGGAATGTTGTTTCGCCGCCGCAGCAATGGCTCCTCGATCGCCGGCACATACGCGACTAGATCTTGGGTAGGACTGTGCCGAAATCCACCCAAATCCGGATTGCTGTCGGGCTGATTGGGCGTAGGCCAATAAACCTGCCCCGTGTCTGTGTCTTTGGGAAAATCAAACACATTCTGGATCAGCGTTGGATGCGCGTCGTTCAGATCCACCATGCCGCCGTGCGGGACAACGCGCAGGGCCACTGAGATTTTGCCCGACAAATTGGAGGCCGGATTCACGCGGGCGGCCAAATCCGCAAGCTGCGTGTCCGATAGGCCCATCGACTTCGCATCGACCAACAATGAATCGACGATTCCATCGCCATCGGCATCGGCCACTCGTGGCATGTCACATTCACCCGGCGCAGGACAGGTATTGATGAGATCGCAGACATTACCGTCGCTGGGCCCGCCCTTGCAACGGCCCAAGGGGTTTGAAAAATATCCCGGAGACGTCGGGATCGGAACGATGTTACTTTCTATGGGTGCGCCGTTAGGCAGGTTCGTGTCGATCGCAAAATAACCGGACATCTGCGGGCTCACCGATCCGGTGGATTCGTCCTTACCATTGAAGTAACCACTCCAAGAAAGGCGCATTACATCGTCGCCGCTGTTCAATACATTGTCAGAGCCGGGGTCGACGGAAACGTAATACGGCTCGATCGGACTGAAGGTGTTTTGGACCCCGGGCATTTCTGCGAAGGCGGAGCCGCTCAGCGCCAGCGAACTATCCCCAAATGGCACGCCCGGCGAGGCCATCACCGCATTGCGAATCACCGACCCCACGCTTTCGACCGCCGCGTCCACGCCGCCATCGCTTTGGGCACGCTGCTTTTCGGCGGAGATCATGTCGGCCTCAAAGTTCATCGTGGCCAGAAACGCCACGCCGACGACGAACAGAATTCCCAGCAAGGTCATGACGAGAACGAGCACGCTCGCACGGCGAGCGCGGTGAATTGGCAATGCGGTCATCTGGTAATTTGGTAATATCACGTCATCCACCAATTGGAATTATCATCACATGCCGGATCGGTCGCTCAAGGCGGCCCTCGCGGTCGTACAAATCCACCGTAATTCGCAGCGCCCCCGGCCAGATATCATCTGGAGTCAGCTCGCCCGTATCGACATGGGGACGCGACGCCGTAAACACTGCCGTGTTGGGGCGTAATCCTGTCGGATCAAGTTTGGGCCATGCGATTGTCGGATCAGATGGCGGTTTGCCCGAAACATCACAGGTAACCCCTCGGAACCGATCAGCCAATGAATACGTGGAACCGTCTTCGTGTTGAGTCTGCTCGCACATGAGACTTTCCAATTTCGCCTTCAAACTCTTGGAGACCGCATCGGACTTGCTTTTCAGATCGTCGATTCGTTTTTGAAGGGAATAGAGCGGGTCTGGTCCCTTGAAAGTCAGTCGGGATGAATCACCGACGTCGCCTTGATCAATCCAAAACACATCGGACGTTTCGTTGAGTCGTTCACTAACAAACAAACTCCTCGGGTCGAGCGCCCACTCCACTTTGAACGATGCACAATTCGGCAGAAAAAACGCCCCCATGCGATTAGACATCATCATCGGCGGAGTCGGGTCCATTCGACTTCGCAAGAACGGCTTATACCACGTCGAATATGCCAGGCTGACGTTTCCGAAGATTTGTGGCAAGAACCAAGGCGCACCAACATAGTTGGTGCCGATAAGTTGTGGTTTCAAAACCAATTGGTCGTAAGAGAAATTCCAAACCAAGTCGTCCTGCGACTCCAGGAATTTGCGATCATCCAAGCGTATGGGATCGTTCGGCGATGGAGTGGGCCGAGGGACGGGCAAGACCAGAACACTTCGTCGAGAAAGGTGCCATTGATTGGCCGGAAACTTGGCACTGCTAGCCAAAACCGGATAGAGATTCGTCGAATCGACCGGAAAATTCCCCAAGGTCGGGTCGGCAACCATGTCGGGAACCATGTCGTAGGTTCCCGGTGTCGACGCATTAGGCTGATAGTCTGCCATTTCCGCATGACCGTAGACAACCTGTTGTAGACGCGAAGAAACTGCGGGGTTGACGGCGCTGGTGGCCTTTCGCGCGGTGAAGAACATGAGGATGTCCGCTCGCGGCTCGACCATTTTTTCATAACCATTGGCAGCCAAGTCGGGCGTGCCGTCGGCCTTGAGCTTTTCACGTTCCAAGTCGCGGATGTGGCCGTAGCCGGTATCTGGTTTTCCGTCGTCGTCGGCCTCCTTGCCGGCCTGGGTCCAATAGGCGTTGACCGGATTCCCCTGGATGAGCATCAGCGACTGACCCGGCTGGACGTTGCGAAGGTCCTCGCGGAGCGTTTCTTCCAAGACGCGGAGCTGCTGTGTGACCTCCGTCAGAGCGGTCGCCTGTCCAGTGGATTTGATCGTGATGGAAAATACCTGACCGGCCAGGGCCATCATCAGAATCAGAATTCCGATCGAAATGACCAGCTCGGCCAGCGAAAATGCCGCCCGCCGCGAGCGGGGTGAGTTTCTAGACATTCCTAACATCTATCCCACCAATAACTTACAACAAACCCGTGCTTCATCCCTGCCGGATCGCACCTTCTCACGGTTCATTATGAACGGACCTAAGTGTCGAGAATAGCAAGACTTTTGCATAGGTCCTATAGGACTTGGACTGAGGTCATCGACCTGTACGGGACGGAGTGCTTTCTTCGAAGAGCGCCAGGTACGTCGCGTAACGGTCGGGGTGAATTGCCCCCTCCTCGACCGCATCTTTTATGGCGCATTCCTCTTCGTAGACATGGGTGCAACTTGGGTACCGGCATTTTTCGACCAGCGGAACGAATTCGACGAAATAGGCCTCCAACTCGTCGCGCGGAATGATGTTCAAGTCGAAGGAGCGGATTCCCGGGGTGTCCACGACGTAGCCGCCCATGTCCAGCTTCAATAACACTGCGGTTGTTGTCGTATGGGTTCCTTTTTCGGTCTGGGTGTGGACCTCGCCGATGCGGAGCTTGAGGCCCGGCTGTATGGCGTTGAGCAGCGAGCTCTTGCCGACGCCGCTTTGGCCCGCGACGACACTTGATTTCCCTTTCAGGGTGTCGCGCAGCTGGTCCATACCCTGCCCGGTTGTCGCACTGACGCGAAGCACCCGGTAGCCGAGATTTTCATAGCGTTCCATCATTTCGCCCGCGAAATCATCCGTATCGAGGTCGATCTTGTTCATGCAGATGATGGGCTTCATACCGCCGGCGTGCGCGGAAATGATATAGCGGTCGATCAGATGCGGCTTGGGTTGCGGCTGGGCGGCTGAGGAAACAATGATGGCCTGATCGATGTTGGCGGCAATGGTCTGCACCCGCCGGCCGGCAAGCCGTTGAAGCTGCCCTGAGCGCGGTTCCACCAATTCAATGACGCCTTCTGATTCCTTGCCGACCTTGGGAGGCTCCATGACGAAGCCCACTCGATCCCCCACTGCAATCGACCCCCGTTCGGCGATCAATCGCGTGCGAATGATCCGCCGGATGGTACAGGGAATGACTCGCGTCCCATCGTCCACGTCGGCGTACAAACCGCGCATGGCCACGACCACGCCGCGATGCAATTCTCCGGTTTCTTCGCCAACAATAATCGTGCGCTGGCGGGAAATGTCGCCCTTGGGAACGACGCTCTCGTTGCGGGCGGAATCGACATCCTGGCCCTCTGCGTCGCGGGCCCGCCCGGTCCAGTCGTTGTCGCGCCGCCGCGTGGACCGGTTCCGCCGAAACGGCACACGCACCTTCTCGCCTTTTGATTTTGGTTTCCGAGGCAGGTCATCGGGCATGTGGAGAATTGTTGGGATTGGCCTCGATGCGTCAAGAAAAATAGATTACCCGGCGACAGGAACCGTTTGACCGGTTGCCTGCTGGGCAGGAACAAGCCTGCGGAGGCTTTGGAGATCGGCTTCGTGGCGGGCGAGGATCTGGCCTGCCAATGCGGCTGCGCGACGATCGGAGGCGAGTTTAGGAGTCAATTGACGGTACAGGTTGTCCAGTGACTCCTGGGCTTCGAGAAGTCGCGGAAACATCGAGAATAGGTCGAGATAATGCAGGTTGCCGGTATTCAGGTCCGCACGGCGCGGAACCGGCTGGCCGCCAAGATCGAGAATCAATTCGGAAAGCTGGGCGCGATGAGTCCTACTGGTCCTGGCCATCTTTCGAATCAGATTTCCCGCCGCAACCTCAGCCAACGAAACAAAGGGCGTGGACTCGGCAACGCGGAGCACGAGACTCTGTTGCTCTTCGTCGAGCAATTGATTGAGCACGGCAGCTACAGAGGGGTTGTCCATCGAATTCCCTAATTTGGTAACGTTGTAATTTGGTAATTTGGTAATTGATCTGCCCTTGCAGATTCAACAACTGCCGGACCCGATGAACGTTGCGTGGGGTTGTACAAATTGCGGGAGAAGCGATCGGCCTGATTCTTGAGCGGCGAAGCGAAGACAAATAGTAGGATAAGAACGATCGCACATACGTTTACAAGAGCCAGTCCACCCACAGGTGCTTGCACCGGCGCGTCGCCCCGATCGCGAAGCGTCATCTGAACAATGACGCGAATATAGAAGTAGAGACTAAAAAGCGTATTGAAGACAGCGACGATAATGAGGAACCAGCCGAGCGGATGGTCCATCGTCCCCAAGGCCACGAGAATCCACCACTTGCCAAGAAAACCGGCAAAGGGAGGCAATCCAACCAGCGAAACGAGACAAATGATCATCGGAATCGCAAGGGCGGGGGCCCGGCGCATCAGGCCGGTGAACGAATCAACCGTATCGCTTCCCGTATCCCAATAGAGCAGAGCCGTCACACCGAATGCGCCCAGATTCATGAAGAGATAAATCACAATGTACATGAGGAGTGCCGACAGACCCTGCTGAAAACTGGGAGAAGAGGGATGCAGCCAGACGGCTGCGGCCATCATCATGTACCCCGCGTGTGCGATGGACGAGTACGCAAGGAGCCGCTTGATGCTCGTTTGCCTGTAGGCAGAGAAGTTGCCGATCGTGCAAGTGATTGCGGCGATGATGCCAATTGTCCACGCGATCGGGTACATCAGATGCAGCGACTGGGGCGAATCCACCACGGAGCAGAACACGATCACTATGCGGACAAGGAGGATGAGGCCGGCCGCCTTGCTGACAACACTGAGCCAGGTGGTCACTTCGATGCGCGCGCCCTGAAATGCGTCGGGACACCAGAAATGAAAGGGGAAAGCGGAAATCTTGAATGCGATCCCTGCGAAGAAGCAAAGCAGCGCCACGGCCAGGAGAATATGGTTTTGTTCGAGGCCAAGCTGTCCATAGGTATAGCGGGCGACGTCGACAACGTTCAGGCTGCCGACCAGTCCGTACAGAAGGCTCGCACCGTAGAGCATGATGGCGGCGCAGACCGCGCCGAAGATCACGTACTTGAGCGAGGCCTCCGCCCCAAGGCGGTCCTTCTTATCGAAGCCGACGACGGCGTAGCTCGGCAGGGACGCGGTCTCTATCGCAATAACGATCATTAGAAGGTTGGTCGTACTGACCATCAGCGACATGCCGAGCGCGCTGCCGAGGAGCAGGATAAAAAACTCGGGTGCATCGGTCTCACGATGGGCCTGACCGATCCACCACAGGTAGGTCACGGCTGCAAGGAAGACGAGCAAAACGACCTGAAATCCAGACGAGAGAGTATCCGCGATCAACAGTCCGGCACTGGGCTGAGTCGAAAGGCCGCTGACGCCCCCGCCTTCTACCCCGCGAGCGACTCGCACGGCCAAAACGAATGCCGCAACAAGTCCGAGAGACGTGACCGTAGCGATGATTCGCGGACTGCGGTTGGCCACCAATGGACAAAGGACAATTGCCAGCATTGTCGCAATAAGGGCAAGCATCGGCGAGAACAGAAATAGATGCTCGCCGACGGGGATGCCGGACCAGAGGTTTTGAACTGTTGCAATCATTCTGAAACGTCACAGCGGGCACAGCCCGCCCTGCCAGGGTGCATCACAATGCACCGTACCTCTATTTTCCGATCACGTGCGCAAGCATCAGGTCCAGCGTTCCGTTGGTAAAGTTAAACACTGTTTGCATGGGGAAGATTCCCATCGCGATGCACAGAATTGCCATTGGAACGAGGATGAATGTCTCACGCGGCTCGGCATCGGAGAAGCCGGCGTACTCTTCCTTTTCCTTGCCGAGATACACACGGCGTATGAGCCACAAGATGTAACCGGCGGTCAGGATTACGGCCGCAGCCGCAATGATGGCCATCGGGTAGGCCCATGGAAAACGTCCACCCGCGTTAAACGTGCCCAGCAACACCCAGACCTCGCCGATGAATCCGCAAAGGCCCGGCAAACCCAGCGACGCGAAGAAGCCGATTGTAGCCATCGTGCCGTAGCGTGGCATAGTGAGCCACAGTCCACCGAAGCGGTTGATCTCGCGATGGTGGGCCCGATCGTAAATCACGCCGACCAAAAAGAAGCACATCGGCGAACTGATGCCGTGGGCCAGCATCTGAAACATCGCGCCTTGGAAGCCGGCGGGTGTGAGCACTGCAATGCCCAGCAGCACGTAACCCATATGCGAGACGGAGCTGTAGGCCACGAGCTTCTTGAAGTCAGTCTGAGCCATAGCACAAAGTGCGCCATAGATAATGCTGATGACGCCGATGAGGGCGAGCGCGAAAGCAATGGGGTTCGACTCAGCCGCAGACGGAAAAATTGGATAGCACATTCGCAGGATGCCGTAGCCGCCCATCTTCAGCAGAACCCCGGCGAGGATCATGCTGATAGGTGTCGGAGCCTCAACGTGGGCGTCAGGCAACCAGGTATGAACCGGGACGGCCGGGAGCTTCACGGCGAAGCCGATGAAAAGGAATACGAACATGATGGTCGCAAACGGCAGATTCAGAAACATTGTCGTTGCGGCCTTGAAATACGATTGGATTGCCGGATTTGTAGCCAGTTCGATCAAGTCAAATGTGCCGTGGGTGATCGAAACGCCCGGCCGATAGCCGCTGGCGACATTGCCGCCGGCGCTCGCGATAGCCGCACCGCTATAGAAGTACAGAGCCACCAGCGCGACAAGCATGAGCACAGAACCGCCCAGCGTGAACAGGAAGAATTTGATGGCGGCATATTCTTTTCTTGGTCCGCCCCACACGCCAATGAGGAAATACATGGGCAGGAGCATGACTTCCCAGAAGATATAGAAGAGGAAAAAGTCCAGCGAAACGAAGACGCCCAACATGCCGGTCTCGAGAATCAGGAAGAGCATGAAATAGGCACGGATGCCCTTGTTATTTTTCCAATGTTCGAAATTCCAGCTCGCCAGACAGGATAGGAACGAAACGAACGTCGTCAGGATCACGAGCGGGAAACCGAGGCCGTCGATACCCAGGAAATATTCGATGTTGAGCTTGTCCATCGAAATCCACGTCGTACGTTCGATGTGATGGAGTGCACCGTATCGCGAACCAAACACGCCGGCCGGGTCCGTCCCACCTGCCAGGAACGTCGGAAAGAGGAAGAGCGAGAGCACCAAAGTCGCCAGCGTAGTAAGCACGGCGACCATTTTTATGTGTTGCTTGGGAGCGAAGAGGCAGACGAGCGCCCCAATCGCCGGCAGGAACACGATCCATGAAAGTAGGTTACTCATTGCATCACTTCTTTGAACTTTGAACTTTGAACTTTAACATTCATAACGCCGCGGCAGTGGCGGCGGAGTGGCTTGGCTGCATGCCAAACCATAGCAGGGCCACCACAATGATCGTGGCCGCGCCGGCCGCGAACAAAACGTAGTTGCGAATACGACCCGTCTGCGGGCCGCGAACCATATCCGAAAAATCGAAGGATGTCTTGGACAGACCATTGAAGAAGCCGTCGATGCCGTACTTGTCCAATACATTGCCGGAAAACGCGGCGAATCGCTCCGTGGCGCTTGCGGCCAGGTTGAAAATCAAATCGACGATCCACGTATCGACGAAGCTGCAGATGCGAGCGAGACCGACCGTACCGCGAACGAAGACCAGGTCGTACAACTCGTCGATGAAATACTTGTTGACCAGCACGAAATGAGCCAGGGAGACGCCCGGCAAGCGGCGAATGCTCTCGGCAAGAGCGAGGCCCCGGCCATAAATCGCGATCGCAATTACGAACCCTACTGCGAACGACAGCCCAACTCCGAGCTTGAGCCAGTGATGGGCGGCACTTATCGCCGCTGAATGAACTTCGCCATCGATCGCCAGGACCAAAGGAGCGCTGGTTGCGGCTCGGGCCGCATCGGCGATCTGATCGCGGAAGAGGAAGTAGCTCGAGACGAACGTTCCGACCGCCAGCACCGCGAGCGGGATGAACATGAGCGGGCTTTCATGCGCGTGGTCGTACACATGATGGTCGCGGGGCTTGCCCATAAACGTCATCCACCACGCCCGCATCATGTAGAATGGCGTAACGTACGCGGTGATGATCGCCAGCCAAAACATCCACTTGGGCAGTACGGGGATATTGTCGAATTTGGCCTTGAGATCGGATAAACCGTGCGAGTCCGCATGTGCGTCTTTCGACACTGCGTGCGGATCGGCAGCATGTGGATCGCTCGCAAGAACCACGCGACTGTCATCTTTGAACTTTGAACTTTGAACTTTATTGTTCGCGTGCCCGCTCCCGTGCGCTTGGCCTTGATCTTCGTGTTGAGATTCCAATTTTCCGGAGTCGGTCCAATCGTAGGCACGCGCGTAGGCCACGGCGAGGATTTCGTCCTTGCTGAAGAACCCGCCCAAGCCAATTTTCGAGCCGGGGATGCCGGTTCCCGCGATTGCGAGAACGCCGATCAGGAAGGTAAAGCCCGTGACAGGCATCTTCCTAATGAGTCCGCCCATCTTCCGCATGTCCTGCTCGTGGTGGCAGCCCTCGATGACCTGCCCCGAACCGAGAAACATCATGGCCTTAAAGAAGGCGTGGGTGATGAGGTGAAACAAGGCAGCGATCCAGGCCCCGCAACCCATTCCGAAAATCATGTAGCCAAGCTGCGAGAGCGTGGAGTAGGCCAGACACTTCTTGATGTCGTTTTGCACGATGGCTATCAGTGCCATCAGGAAGAGCGTCAGGCAGCCGATCGTGGCGATAAACATGAGGGCGTCAGGTGTCATGAGGCGAAAAACGCGAGCCACAAGGTAAACGCCGGCTGCGACCATCGTTGCGGCATGGATGAGCGCCGAGACAGGAGTCGGGCCGGCCATCGCATCGGGTAGCCAGACGTGCAGCGGAAACTGTGCGCTCTTGCCCATCGCGCCGCAGAACAGGCCGATGCCCATGACGGTTGCAAGACTCCAGCCGAAGATCGTCCAGGTGCTGGCGAATATGCCGCTGCCGGCCGCATGCTGCTTGGCGAAATTGATCGCGGCCTGATCGAGATCGAGCGTGCCAAGTTGGAAGTAGACGAGCATGAGGCCGATGAGAAAGCCGAAGTCGCCGACGCGATTGGTGATGAAGGCTTTCATCTGGGCATATTGCGGGACGCGCTCGGTGAAGTAGAAGCCGATGAGCAGGTAGCTGCATAGGCCCACCAATTCCCAGAAGATAAAGAGGAAGAGCAGGCTGCTGCTGATGACCAGGCCGAGCATGGAAAAGCCGAAAAGCGAAAGATAGGCGAAGAAACGCCAGTATTTTCGCTGGTGACCGACTTCGTCGCTGTGGCCGGCCATGTAGCCGACGCTGAAGAAGAAAATCCAAAATGCGATAAACGTAACCATGAAATACATGGCCACAGTGAGTGAGTCGAGCTTGACTCCGACGGTCACGGCGACAGAGCCGAGGTTCGCCCAGTGCCAGCGAAACGCGTTGGCGGTGAGCTGGTCGCGGGCGGCGGCGTCGAGGCCCAGCCAACCGAGGAGGACGTAGGTTGCCAGCGCCAGCGGAACCCCCATGCCCATCAGCACGCCAAACCATCCGGATAGCGGCTTACCCAGCTTCGGGCCGAAGAACACCAATACCCAAAAGGAGATCAGCGGCGACAGGACGCCGAGAGCGAGAGCAAGTTCGTAAGAATGATTAGCCATTTAGATTAAGTATCACAGTCCCATTTTCTTAAGGACAGAACCAATCAAAATTTCTTTGAGCGCGTCCTTTACGAAATTCGCGGCCGCTGGCCCAAGTCGCCCAATTGCTTTCTTGAAGCGAATCACGGCCACCTCCGTTTTTGGTGTCTCCACCATCAAGTCAGGCACGGATTCCGTCAATGTTTTGGTTTCTTCTGGGGAAAACTCATCTACTTCCGCAATTAGAGAGGTGAGCGCCTCAGCCCTTCGTGTTGTCCAAACGTGAGGCTTGCCACAGCCTGTACAGTGCGCGGGCGGATCATAACTAGAAGCTACGTTAAGAAGTCCTCCTCTAAGCGGTTCACCACATTCACATTGGCTGAGAGTTTCCTCGCCGCACTTTGAGCAGAATTTTGTATTGAACTCAGGGTTGGTCGTAGCCTTTCCATTAATGCCATGGCCGTTCTTACACGCAAGGCCGATGTCATATCCTCTTTGTCTAGTCCGACGTGATGACAAAGTTGAATACATTGCGCTAAAATCGTCCATCTCTAGCCTTGCAGTCTCGTCGCCCGATCAACATCGACCGTTGATAGATTCTTATACACGTTGATGCAAATGCCTACGGCCAGAGCCGCTTCGGCGGCGGCCAGGACAATGACGAACAACGCCGTGATCTGCCCGTCGATCCTGCCGGGGCCCAGATAGCGGTCGAATGCCACCAGGTTCACATTCGCACTGTTCAGCACCAGTTCGACGCCGATCAGGATCCCGATGGCATTGCGCTTGGTCATCATGGTGAACAATCCGCCGGCGAACAAAACTGCAGCCACGAATAAGTAATGTGTAAGCCCTATCGCCATTCAAACCTCATAAGATAGAAGTGAGAAGAGTGAAGATAGAAATGCATCTTCTCTCTTTTGGCTTCTCACTTCAGTCTTCATCAGTCCTCCTGCCTCGCCAGGTACGCCGCGCCAACCATCACAATAAAGAGCAACACTCCCGCCACTTCAAACGGAACAAGGTACTTTGTGATTAACTGTTCACCGATGGTCGTTATCGCGGGGCCAGGCACAATTGCCTCCGCAGCATGCCACGTCGTGCGCGAAAGAATCAAGCACAGTGACGCAGCCAAGGCCACACAAACGCCCCCCGCCAAAATGGTTTCCAGCGCGCCGGCCTCAAACTTTACCCACGGCGACTTGCTGGTGAGCATGACGCCGAATATCAGCAGCACAAGTGTCCCGCCGGCGTAGACGATCAACTGGATCGCGCCTAGAAACGTCGACGCGAGCATGAAGTAGACCATCGCGACCGACCCCAGGCACATGAAGAGCCACACGGCCATGCGGACGATGTTGCGGCTGATGCACACTCCGACGACCGAGATCACCACTCCGCCCGCAACGAGATTGAACAAAGCAAATTCAAGCCAGCCGCCCGCGACAGCGTTAGGAACACCGGCGGCGTCGGAGGCAAATGTCGGTCGGTTGCACGAAAGTACAACGGCTGCTCCCATGAATAAGAATGCGAGGAGACGCCGCCGAACAATAAAGTTCAAAGTCCAAAATTCAAAAAAACGAGCGTTTGACTCGTCTCTGGTTTTTGAATTTTGAACTTTGGCCTTTAACATTTGAATTCACGACCCCGGCAACGCATCAACCACCAAATTCCCCACCATCATCCGGCGATGATAGAAACCATACGTCGCGATTGCAGGAAACATCAATGCAAACACAGCGCCGACCAATCCAAGAACGATATTCGTGATGTTGGCAAACATCGTCCAGCCGCCGCTTGCAGACGTGGATGCCCAAACCCACAGGGTTGTGCCCAGCAGCAACAGCATGGTCAGCGGCAGCATCACCTGCACGCAGCCATAAAGCACCTGATCAATACGGATTCGGGGCAGCGTCCACCGCAGCCAGATTTGAACGTACAGGAAGAAAACGCATTTGAGAATGAACCAGATCGGCCCGCTGAAGAGAATGCCCTTTGCCGCGTGGGCAAGAACACCGTTACCCATCGCGTCGCCAAGACGTTCGCCCCACGCCAGAGGCAACGGCGAATACCATGCGCCCATGAAAAGAATCGTCGCCAGGCCGCTCACCACGAACATGGCCGCATATTCAGCGAAAAAAAAGAAACTCCAGCGAATGCCGGAATACTCAGTATGAAATCCGGCGACCAACTCGCTTTCCGCCTCTGGAAGATCAAACGGAGCCCGCTTGCAGCTCGCCAGAGAGGCGATGTAGTAGACAACAAACGCAACGAATGCGAAGGGATTTGCAAACGCAAGCCACGTAAACCATCCACCGGACTGGGCATCTCCGATTTTGGTCAGGTTCAGCGAGCCGACGATCACGACGGGAATCATCAACGCCATTCCCATGGGGATTTCGTAGGAAACCATCTGACACGCCTCGCGCATCGCGCCGTAGACGCTCCACTTGTTGTTTGACGCCCAGCCCGCGAGGATCACTCCCACGACCTCGATGCCAAGAACGCCAAGCGTAAATATGAGGGCGACGTCGAGCTCACGAAAAACATAGCTGGTTCCAAAGGGCAGCGCGACAAACGCTAATGCCGACGGGATGATCGCCAGGTACGGGGCAAGGCGAAACAGGACTCGATCTGCGTCCTGCGGGATCAAGTCTTCTTTGAGCAAAAGCTTGATGCCGTCGGCCAGAGACTGCGACCAGCCGTGCCAACCGCCTACGCGCATGGGGCCCAAACGAGATTGAATTCGCCCCGCGACCTTACGCTCCCACCAAATGGTGTACATGGGAATCACGTTGAAGAGGCCCATGATGGCCCCGAGAATGACGAAATCGCGGATGATCCCAAACTGGAGGGGCCAGAATAGATAGCGAAGCAATCCGTCCGCCTTCGCAACCGCCCCGCCACCCTGCACCATAAGTAAGCCGATCGTTGATGGTGTTAAACCCCAAGTGGTCGGGTGTGCCAACGCTTGAGTTTGCGGCGAAGGGAAAAGTCCTTGTGCCGTGGCCGGCCCGAGGATTTGCACATCAACATACGCGAATACGATCGCGTGCAGGAAAACGAGGAAGCAAGAGCCGATGACGGCACCGATGAGAATAGCACCGGGCATGCTGGCGATGATTGGGCCGGCAAAGCGGTAAATTCCCCGGGCCAACGCAGCGATGGGCCGCCCAAAGAAGCCGTAGTCAACCGTACGAGGCTGTTCCCAGGGTACGGTAAATTGCGTCACGGAAGTCGATCTCCAACCAAACTCGCCGGGATCATTGTGAATAAGATCACGAACGCACCGGAGTTGATAATTGCTGGTAGCCGGAAAGTCAAACCGCTATTCTTCCTTGGGCGGTGAGCATCAGGATGGAAATGAGTTGAAGGCCAACAAAAGACCATCAAGCAAGAAAGCCGGGGGTACGATTCGGCGGTCCAGGAGCGCTACGACAACGCACTCTCCGTCGATTGCAGCCCGTGCAATTGCCGCCTCCGATTGGCCCATTATTGAACAATTGTTTGGCTCCAACGGTGCATGCGGCGGATGCTGGTGCATGACCTGGCGAGTGCCAAAGGGTGGAAAGCTTTGGGAGGAATGCAAGGGCGAAAAGAACAGACACGACTTTCAAAAACTTGTTCTGACCGGCAAGGTGTTTGGATGTCTGGCCTTTGCCGGCGATCTTCCCGTGGGCTGGTGTTGTGTGGGACCGCGGGCGGACTTCCTCCGACTCACCACGATCAAAGCCCTGCAAACCAATTGGACGCCAACAACATGGTCTGTAACGTGTTTCTTCATTCGCAGTGCATGGCGGCGAAAAGGAGTGGCCACAAAACTGTTGGCGGAGGCCGTAAAAGTTGCCAAGGCCAATGGAGCCTCCGCGCTGGAGGCATACCCGGTGAAACCCTATACCGCCAACATTCCGGCGGCGTTTGCCTGGACGGGAATTCCCGTTCTTTTTGAGAAAGCAAATTTCACAGAGATCACACCTTCCGGAAATTCCAGGCCGGTCTACCGTAAGGCGTTTCGTGGAACTCGCTCGGCCACGTAGAGCCGGCTTCCCTGACGTTCCCACACAGAATTCGGACGGCTGAAGAACTCATAACCCTTCACTCCCGGGTGCCAAAGTTTGTCGAGCGAATTCTCGGCGTTGGTGAGAATGTACACCCGCTGCGCATCTGGCTCCGTGGGATCAGCGAGGGCCGGAGTATTGTAGCGAGATTGATAGTAAGCCGTTGCGGGCGTATACGGCGCAATCAGCGCACAACGTGACGGACCGAAAGATTGGCACTCAGCCAAGGCCGGTTCCACCCAAACGAATCCTCCTGGTTCGGAGCAGAGTTGATTGCTTTTGGACGCGGCTATCATTGAAATGAGACACAACAATGCTGCCAGAGACTGGAGTCCCTTGTTGCATAGGCTTGCCTGAAGGCTGGACTCGTCCCGGAACAAGTCGTCGAGACCTTGCGCGCTAACGATCAGCAGAAAGGGCAACGCAAATAACCACGCTCTTGCAGGCATCGGTGCGGACGCAACGGCGATGACGAGCAACGGCAGGATCAACACACCCAACACCATCCATCGATTTGGTTCTTTCGCTCGAAGGGTTCGCACGGCGAAGACAGCCATTCCAAGAAATAGAAGTCCGCCGAGCATTACAGAGGTGTGTCGCGTCCACAACGTCAGCATGGCCGCAATCATTTGCGAACTCGAGGCAACCTGCTGACCAAGAATGCGATGGACCATTTCCTGCGATTGTATGAACGGTTCCATGCCGCCGAAGATGACAACGGGTAGATACCCGATACACCCCAGCACAGAACATGTCGCAGCCCCCCAACCGATCCCGCGAAGAATCGAGGTCCGTCGAGTTCCATCATATACGGTGCATGCCGTAATCGCCGCTGAAGCGGCCATTGCAAGGAATGGCAAAATCATGACGGGAACTGTGAACAATCCGGCAGCCCCCAGAATTCCCCAGCCGATCCACCGCCACCGCATCTCAGGGAGATGCAAAGCACGTAGCAATGCCTGCAGCGCGAGTACCGCGAAGAGTGTCAGCATGGAATAGCCGCGAGCATTTACGGAATATTCAATGAGCGCCGAGGAGCAGCAGACAGCCAGGCTGGAAAGCAAGGCTACCGAAAATCTGCGAAACAAGGTCCATGCCAGCCATCCGGTGGCCGGTATGAGCATGAGGCCTGCAACAAAGGCTGGAATTCGAAGCGCCGCCGGAGAATGACCGGCAACTTTTCCAACTGCCCACACGCAGAGTGTATGGAAAATGTGATTGTTCGGGACGTAATGGGTGATGATATGCCAGGGGCCTTGCGAAACGTAATTCAGATAATTGTACGACTCGTCATAGCGCATCGGATCAGAAATATGGATCACACGCGCCGCCAGACCAAGAAGCGTGATGCCTCCGAGCCCAGCGACGAAGAATGCAACGCGAATCACTGTCTTTGAATCGCTCAGCCAGGAGGCCGAATGCGACAAGACCGACCCAGTCCGAGGGTCGATGGAGACTCTCGGGCCTTGAAGGTGCCGTGATGAAGGCGTTGCGCTCTTCCCCCCGGGAATCGCCGATGTGAAGTGGGAACGGCGTCGAAGCCACCAGCTTTCGCCGGCATTGGCGTAGCGAATTGAACTCACAACCAGCTTTCCAATCTAAATCCCCCGGGTTTTTTCGGAACTTCATGCGCCAGCCTGAAGATGCCTTGCCGGAAAAAACAACTATTTCCCGGGGCGGTCGAGGAACATTGTCGGTTCCGGGCCTCCTCGGACGAAAAACAGGCATGAGTGCGATTAGCAGTACATTGCCGGCCCCACAAACATCAAGGAACGACCAACCGGACGACGACTATCTGTTGCTAAACGAGGCCATTTCGCAACTGCGCGCAAACTCAAACGATGATTCCATACGATTGCAGGCCATTCGCGCATATCTTTCGCATCACTTGGTCTTGCCGGCAAAGGAATTGATGCAGGACTGGCCGGTCGAAACTTTGCAGGCGCAAGAATTGCAGGCTCTGCGTCAAATCATTACGAAGCTCAGTGGCTCACCAATCCCCTGGGAGCGATTTGAGGCACAATTCCGAACCAACCTGGCAGCATTAAGTCGGAGGGGAATTGAAATCGAAGAGGTTCGTCGTCAATGGGATACGAAAAAGCACTCCTATCAAGTTTTTAAGGACCGCAGCGGCGCATTCCAAGTACGCCGACAGCGAGCAGACGAGGGCTGGGATTGGGTACCAACCCTTGGCCGCAACCAAGCCGATGACCTTGCCCGTCCCCTACCGCCTGACATCAATTCCAAAATGCCCGGGCCATACCTGTTTGACGGACTGGGCTGGGGACGGTTTTTCGAGCGAGTCTATGCGGCCACACTGGATACCTTCCTCGGTTATAGCTGCGCGTTGTACGTGCTGGAACCAAGTACGGAATGGCTGGCGGTCCTGCTTCACATCCACGATTGGGCAAAACCACTCAGCGACCCGCGCGTCCGGCTCCATTTCGGCCCAGAATGCATTCACCAACTTCGACGGGAGTGGGAGACTGACTTCGATCTGCCCTGGCCTCACCATGCGTTTTCCGTCGGAGCGGATTCGGGCGGACCATCCGCAGCCGTGCGGACGGTCCAAGAAGCCGGGACTCAGCGCGAACAGATCATTCGTGATTCACTGAAGGACCTTGAACGCCGGTATGCAGGCCGTGACATACGATATTGGGCGGATCGATTTGCGGAAGCCACGACCGGAAAAGGGCGATCGCTGCGAATCCTGTCCGCCGTCAGTACGCACACGAGTTTTCTGCAACACTCCATGCGCGACGCCCGACGTGCCTTGGAAGCCCTCGGGCACGAAGTGCGTGTGCTGACCGAGGACCGCCCATTCACGATCATCGGTCCGCTAACCTATCACGCAGCGATTCGGGATTTCGATCCCGATGTGTTTCTCGTATTCGATCATTTGCGGCCTGAATGCGCTGCGATCATTCCGCAGAATCTGCCAATACTCACGTGGGATCAAGATCAGCTACCGCAGGTCTTCACTCCTCAAAACCTTGCCAGAATTTCCCGGCACGATTTCATCGCCGGATGCTCGAAATTTCACTGCCTGATGCTAGGTTGCAACCCCCGTCAGTTGCTCAATGCCCGCGTTCCGACCTGCCCGGAGCAATTCAGCGGCGTCGATCTGAGCGCAGAAGAAATCGAAAAGTATGTTTGTGACGTGTCGTACGTAAGCCATGCCTCACAAACGCCCAGGGAGTTTCATGAAGAGGAACGCGCGACCTATTCCGACCCTGCCGTGCCCCTATTTCTCGACGTCATGTACGAATTACTTCCCGAACAACTTGCCCGCTACAGAGTCGTTGACGGTGGAGTCATGAGCATGGTGTTCGACGAGGCCTGCCGACGTCGCGGGATCACGGACGTGCGCGAGGATATCCGGGCGCGACTCTGCCGCTGGTACTTGTGGCGCCTGGGCGATCGCATGTTCCGCCACGAGGCGCTGGAGTGGGTGGCTTCGTGGGCGAAGCGCACGGGAAGATCGTTCCGCATTTATGGCAACGGCTGGGAAAAGCACCCCACACTGGCGGAGTTTGCGGCCGGACCAGCGAAAAACGGGCGCGATCTTCTTTGTGTGTACCGCGCATCGCGCATCAGTCTTCAGCTCATGCCGGCGGGATTCGTGCATCAACGCTCCCTGGATGGACTCAGCGCCGGCGGGTTTTTTCTGGGTCGCCTGACCCCCGATGATTTGCGCGGACGAACGCTCCGATCGCTGGTTGCAACAATCGACACATTGCGGATCGCAACGACCAAGGAACTCCTTGGGCATGCCGATCAGAACCTGCAAGATTTATTGCGTGCCTATGTTGGCGAACGCCTGAATCGAATGGATCATTTTCGCGAAGATTTGTTGACGCACATCCGAGTGAATGCCGAATTGACCTATCCTGATGAGGTCTTTCCGGATTTCACGAACATCCTTTTTGATTCCGCCGATCAATGGGCGCAACGGGCGGAACTCTTCCTCGCTAACGAGGAGAGCCGGAAAGCCATCGCCGCGCAAATGAGAGCCGTGGTGATTGAACACTACAGTTATCAATCCACGATGCGCCGATTCATTCAGGGCATGACCGACTATTTGGTGCAGGCTGCGGGTGGCAATCAAAAAGGAAGCCCCGCTGTTTGAGTCGAGCCGATTGGTTCGGCTGGTCGCGAGGCTCCCATCGTAATGGGCTCCGGTCTTTTGGATGATCCGGAGTCGAGATCGCACGGATCTCTACTACAATTATGCAATCGAATTCTTCAAAATCAAATCATATTTGTCGGAATTTTCCATGTTTGAATTCGTAAGTTGGATGAACAAAAACCTGGCTTCATGGAGCCTTCGAGGGGGGTGACTCAGGCGAACGGGAAGCCGGCTGCGATAAACTCTGTTTCTTGATCCAATCTCGCATTTCCTTTGGCGCGGCGGCCAACCTCCATTGATCGTGCTCCTGGACGAGCATCAATACGATCTCACGGAGCGGGGCCCGCTGACCCACTCGGGCCGTTTCATCCAGTGCGACTTCCACGAGCAAAACATAAACCGGCTCGGATGCCTTCGCGTTTGGTTCGGATTCCAACAGCACTTTCTGCAGGCCTTTTACTTCGATGCGATGGACCGCGTGCCAACCCTCCTCGAATTCTGCTCTGGAAATAGGATCGCGCCTTGCACTCCACAAGGCCCGAAACGCATCGTATTTTCCTTTCGCGCACTGAGTGAGTGCGGTGCGCACAAACTGATTGACGGAGTCGTCGGCCACCCTTCGTGCGTCCGGAAACAACAGTTCCGCACCGGACTTGTCAGAAACGGTTTTCGTTTCCGGTTTGGATGAAGCATCCTGATTATCGCGACAACCTGCGCAGGCGAGCACTAACAAAAGTGCAAATGAAAGTTGAATCAGAATTCGATTTCCTTGCAACGGTAAGGCCCTTTCAGAGCGGTGCGTGCGGAGTATAGTAGCTGCATGGGACCGGGCCAAGGCGCGGCCGGCCCGACTCGGTAACCCGTGTTTCAGGAAACAACGATGCTCGCAACAACTCCCTGGTATTGGTGGGCCGGCTTTCTCGGGTTCGTAGTGACAATACTCATACTGGACCTGGGCGTTTTTCATCGCAAATCGCACGTCGTTGGGCTTAAGGAGGCGTTTGCTTGGTGCGTGGGCTGGGTCGGGCTGGCCATGATTTTCTGCCTGGGCATCTACCTGGGCTGGTTTGGCCCTTATCTGCCGGGGGAACGCGGGAAGGCGGCACTGGAATTCCTTGCCGGTTACCTCGTTGAACAGTCGCTGAGCATCGATAACGTCTTCGTCTTCGCGGTCATATTCACCTATTTCAGCGTACCGGCCGCCTATCAACATAGAGTACTGTTCTTCGGAATCGTTGGTGCGATCTTCTTTCGCGCCATTTTCATCTTTGGCGGGTTGTGGCTGATCAACAACTTCAAATGGACAATGTACGTCTTTGGAGCGTTTCTGATCTTTACGGGCATCAAACTGGCCCTTCGCAAAGACGATGAAATTCATCCGGAAAAAAACCCCGTGCTCAAACTGGCGAGGGCTGTGCTGCCGGTGACGAAGGCGTATCACGAGCAGCATTTCTTTGCACGCGAAAACGGCAAGTTGTTCGCCACACCCATGCTGCTGGTGCTCTTGTTCGTGGAGACTACTGACATTCTGTTCGCGGTGGATTCCATTCCGGCAGTCCTGGCGATCACCAAAGATTCGTTCATCGTATTCACGTCAAACATATTCGCGATTCTTGGGCTGCGGGCGTTCTACTTTGCCGTGGCGGGCTTCATGCAGATGTTCCGATTCCTGACGTACGGCCTGTCTGTTCTTCTCGTTTTCATCGGCGGGAAGATGATTGCCTCGACGCTGTGGGGAAGCCACATGCCCATCGGTGTTTCGCTGGGCATTATCGGAGGCATTCTGGCCACGTCGGTAGTGATGTCGCTGCTCATTCCACCGAAGGATCCGCCCGATGGTCCCACCGTGAGCGGCCCTCGCGAGGGAATTTAGCCATGCCCGAGGCCGACCATCACTTGCGCACGTTGCCATCGGTGCATTGTGGTGTGGTGACGGTCAGTGACACGCGTACTCACCAGACCGACCGGGGCGGAACGCAGATTGTTGACCGCCTCACCGCCGCAGGGCACCGGGTGATCGCCCACGAAATCGTACATGACGAAATCGACGCCATCCGCCACCAGGTTCAAAGACTCTGCAACTCCGGATGTAACGCCATCATCCTCACGGGGGGCACGGGAATTTCTACGCGTGACGTGACGTTTGAGGCCGTGCTGCCGCTCCTAGATAAGAAACTCGACGGGTTCGCCGAGCTCTTCCGCCAACTCAGTTACGAGGAAATCGGCCCCAAAGCAATGCTTTCTCGCGCACTAGCGGGCATACTTGGAAAAACCATCGTTTTCTCGCTTCCGGGGTCACCCGGCGCGGTCCAACTTGCAATGGATCGCCTGATACTGCCGGTCCTGCCGCATGTCGCATCTCTTCTGCAGTCGTAGTCGGCACAATCCACGTTGCAATGCGGCAACCGATTCGGATACACTGGCGTTGCCCGCCGTTACGACGGTCGATGGATTCCTTCACGTCGGCCATTTGTTGTTTGCCGGTCTGGAGAGACCGCATCAGGGGAAAGTCAAATGATTCGCAAGTCAGAAAATACCATGACCCAAAACATCGCCCTTGTTGGTGTTTGCGTTGCGCTAATGGCCTTGACTCATCGCGACCTACCGTCAGTCGACGCCGCCCGCCCGCAACAACCGAACAAGGCAGATGCATCCATTTCTCATGATCGCCTCCCCGAGCAACTCGACATGCCTCCGGCGTCAGTGAATGAACTTTTGCGTCAGGCGGAATCGCCGCGCATGATTGCGCGTCAGGGACTCTTCACCAGCATTCAGGTGAATGTGAATGCTTCACAAAACAACATTGTGGGTGATGCGGCCAATGAGTCCAGCATTGCAATCAGTCCAGCTGATCCGAACCAGATCGTGATTGGCTGGCGCCAGTTTGATTCCGTAAGCAGCAACTTCCGACAGGCGGGTGTCGCCTATAGTCACGACCGGGGACAAACCTGGACCAAATTCACCCTGGATCCCGGACACTTCCGCAGCGACCCGGTGCTGGGGGCGGACGCTGCCGGGCGATTCTTCATCGTTCACTACGATGGTTCGGTGGACGATGTATGGCGGTCGCTGGACGGCGGGGTGAACTGGGCGATTGCATCGGCCTCCGGAGGCGACAAGGAGTGGCTCAAAGTTGACAGCCGGCCAGCCGGGATGGGCTCCGGACATATCTACCAGACTTGGAACGTGCAATTCAGTTGTTGCGGGACGACCGACTTCAATCGCTCTATCAACAACGGCGTTTCCTTCCAGCCGCCGGTTTCCATGGGTGCGCCAAGCCTGAAATGGGGGACGATGGACATCGGAGCAGATGGGACGCTTTACATTGCAGGTTCCAATCTGAATCAAACGGGCCACCTGTTCATCAAGTCTACTAACGCAAAAGACCCTTCCGTCACCCCCACCTTCAGCGCCCCTCTCGCCATCGACCTTGGGGGCAACACCATGATCGGCGCCAGCGTCAATCCGCAGGGGATGCTGGGGCAAGTGTGGATCGCGGTGGACCAATCCACCGGTCCGACGGCAGGAAACATTTATGTACTGGGGTCAGTAGCCGAAACCGGCGAAGCCAACCCCCTCAATGTGAAATTCATTCGCAGCACGGACGGCGGGCAGACCTGGAGCACTCCCCGCATGATCAACGACGATCCCGTTAGCGGCGCCTGGCACTGGTTCGGAACGATGTCCGTGGCCCCCAATGGTCGAATCGACGTGATCTGGAACGACACGCGCCACGATCCGGGCAACTTCCTGACCGAGGTGTTTTACAGCTACTCCGTAGATGGCGGCCTCACCTGGTCGCCCAATACGCAGCTCACCCCTGCATGGAACCCGGGCTTGGGCTATCCACAGCAAAACAAGATCGGCGACTACTATCACATGGTTTCGGACAACGCCGGCGCAAATCTCGCATATGCCGCCACGTTTAATGGTGAGGAAGACGTGTATTTCCTGCGCATCTCCCGGGACTGCAACGGTAATGGCATTGACGACGACTGCGATGTCACCTGCGGTGCGCCGGGTACGCGCTGTGACGTGCCAGGCTGCGGACTGCAATCCGACTGCAATGGAAACGCAGTTCCCGACGACTGTGAACCAAGTGCAGACTGTAACAACAATACCATTCAGGACATCTGCGACATTGCCAGCCACACCAGTCAGGACTGCGACTCCAACCAGGTGCCCGACGAATGCCAGACCTTTCTAGATTGCAATCAAAATACCGTTGCCGACTATTGCGACATTGGTACAGGGAACAGCCTGGACTGCAACGCGAATGGCGTTCCGGATGAATGCGATATCGGCACCACCTCCACGGACGCCAATGGAAACGAGATTCCCGACGATTGCGAAGGAGCCTGCTGCAGCTGCGTCAGTTGCTCCGATCGTTCTGAGTCGGCATGCGAGATTTCAGGCGGCACGTTCAGCGGTCTGGGTATCCTGTGTGGCGCGGCCAATTCCTGCACTCCCGGCGGACCCGCCAACGATGCCTGCGCGCAGGCGATCATGCTGCCCAGTGACCCGATTGTATCGATGGCGTTCAATAATTCGTGCGCGACCACCGACGGTCCGGCCAATGTCAACTGCCCTGCGTCTCAGCCCGTTGGAAAGGATTTGTGGTACGATTATCGGGCTCCCTGCACGGGTACGGTGACAGCCAGCCTGTGTGACAAGACCACCTTCGACACCGTAATCGACATCTACAGCAACAACAATCCGACTTGTCTTTGCCCAGCGTCGAGCGCCGGTTTGATTTCCTGCGATGATGATTCCTGTGGAACCGGTGGCGGCCCCTCTCGGGTGACATTCAATGTCACTGCCGGCAATTGCTACACGATCCGCGTGGCGGGATGGAACAGCAGCGCGGGCAGCGGCGTCATGGACCTGACCTACAACACGACATGCGACCCGACCCCGGCAACTCCACAAGCGGATTCTTTGAGTCGATGTCGATTCATCT
Organism: uncultured Phycisphaera sp.; assembly: GCA_964501365.1. Classification (GTDB taxonomy): domain Bacteria; phylum Planctomycetota; class Phycisphaerae; order UBA1845; family UBA1845; genus CAZAMB01. Next base: position 125,165 of record CAZCST010000008.1, read on the forward strand.
CCATGACGATTCCGGGGGCAGCGAACAACAATGTGGCCATTCGAGTTTTACTCACTTCGCTGCATCATGTACTTCCGCCGTACCTGGGCGGACCGTCGATTCCGTTTACAGCATTCGAGGGGCAGGTCCGCTGGGTTGGCCCGCCTCAACAGTTTGTAGAGAGCACTTCAAACCCCACGACTTTCTACGCATCACAGCTTCAGTGTACGCCTCATTACCGGGCGTGGAACACCATCGGACTGCTGCACGTGACCGGCTCGGCAATCGTCCCCAGTTCGGTTTACAATGTACAAACCGTCGCGGCCAGTTGCCTGGGCAACGAGGCTGCCTGTACAAGCGTGTCGCCAACCGTGCCAATGCAAACCACGCGATGGGGCGACGTGCAGGCTCCATTCAACCCGCCTGCTCTGACCGTACAACCAAACTTCACTGACGTGTCCGCACTGGTGGACAAGTTCAAGAATGCACCGGCTGCTCTCACTAAATCGGAGACTTTGCTTTCCGGCGGCGATCAATTCGGAGTGATCAACATCGCGGCCAATATGGACTTTTCACACATTTCACAAGTCGTGGATGCGTTTCATGGATCGCCGTACCCGTTCACCATCGCATCGTGCCCGTGATCGGATTGTCAATTTGCGATTTTCGATTGCTTGAACTTCGATGGCTTTGGAGTTGCCAATGGCGATGACAGGCGGTATCTAACTCAATCGATAATCGACAATCGCAAATTCGTAGGAACGGAGTCCGCTCGTGCCCAGCTCGTTTGTTCACCTCCATGTTCACAGCCATTACAGCCTGCTCGACGGCGCGACGCGCATCGAGGGGATGATCGCCCGCGCCAAACAGTGGAACATGCCTTCCGTGGCGATCACAGATCACGGCAACCTGTTTGGAGCCGTTGAGTTTTACAACGCCGCGCGAAAGGCGGGCATCAAGCCGATCCTCGGCTGCGAGGCCTATCTGGCCTTTGGTGATCGCCGCCAAAAGGAGCCCGTCGAAGGCAAGGAGATGTATCACCTTCTTCTGCTGGCGATGAATCGCGAGGGTTATCAAAACCTCGTGCGGCTTTCGACCATCGCCTACACCGAGGGTTTTTATCGCAAGCCGCGAATCGATAAGGAAGTCCTGCGCGAGTTTTCATCGGGGTTGCTGTGTACCAGCACCTGCATTGGGGGTGAAATTCCGCAGACGCTTATGAATCGAGACCGGGCGGCAGCTGAGGACATGGCCAAGACCTATCTGGAGATTTTCGGCCCCGACCGCTTTTTCATGGAGATTCAGGACCACCAGATGCCCGAGCAGAAAACGCTCAACCCCGAACTCATCGACATGGCCAGACGCCTGGGCGTCGCCACCATCGCGACGAACGACGTTCATTATCTCGATCATGCGGACTACGAAGCCCACGACGTGCTTTGCTGCATCAACACCGGCAAGCAGGTTGCGGATGAGGGGCGATTCAAATTCCCGACGGACCAGTTCTATTTCAAGTCGCCCGAGGAGATGGCAGCCCTGTTTCCCGATGCTCCCGAAGCGCTGTCCAACACGCTTCGCGTGGCCGACCTGTGCAATGTCGAGCTTGATCTGGGCAAACGCTATGCGCCCGTATACCGCGTGCCAGCCGAAATCGTGGATGAAACCTCCAAACCACTCGACGACGGAGCCTACCTGCGCCGCCTTGTGTACGACGGCGCGGAGAAGCGGTATCCGAAGATTTCGCCCGAGCTTCGCGAGCGCATTGAATATGAGCTTGGCGTCATCACCGGCAAGGGGTTCGCCAGCTACTTCCTCATCGTGTGGGACTGCGTTCGCTTCGCCCGTGCCAATAACATCCCTGTCGGCGCTCGTGGCAGCGGATGCAGCTCCGTCGTGTCATACTGCCTGTATATCAGCGCCCCCGATCCCATACGCTACGGCCTGTACTTCGAGCGGTTTCTCGACCCTGACCGCGACGAGATGCCCGACATCGATCTGGATATTTGCCAGAATGGCCGGGCCGCCGTGCTGGACTACGTTCGCAACAAGTATGGTCACGTCGCTCAGATCATTACGTTCGGGACGCTCAAAGCGAAGGCGGCGGTAAAGGATGTCGCCCGGGTGCTGGGGTTGGGATTCACCGAGGCAAACGAGCTTACCAAGCTCATCCCGGCGGAACTTCACATCACGCTCGACAAAGCCATCGCCCAGGAGCCGGAACTCAAGAAACGGTATGAGTCCGATGCGAAAATCAAGAAAATCCTGGACATCGCCCGGCGACTCGAAGGAGTCGCTCGCAACTCCGGCGTACACGCTGCCGGCGTCGTGGTGGCCGATCAGGCGCTGGTGAATTTTCTTCCTCTCTGCAAAGCCTCAAGCGGCGACATCATCACGCAATTCGACGGCCCGAGCATTGAGCAGGTCGGTCTGCTCAAGATGGACTTCCTCGGTTTGCGGACGCTTACGACGCTTGAACGCGCCCGCGAACTGGCGGAGCAAAGCACCGGGCAGCCCATCGACTTCGATTCGCTGGACCTTACCGACCAGTCGGTTTACTCCCTGTTTGGACGCGGCGAAACCAAGGGTATTTTCCAGTTTGAGTCCGGCGGCATGCGCGATGTCGTGATGCGCATGAAACCCAACCGCATCGAGGATCTCATCGCCGCCAACGCCCTCTTCCGCCCCGGTCCGATGGAATACATCCCCGATTACGTCTCTCGCAAACATGGCGGACACTGGACCACGCCGCATCCAATCATGACCGACGTTCTCAACGAAACCTACGGAATCATGGTTTATCAGGAGCAGGTGTCGCGGCTCGTCAATCGTCTGGGCGGCCTCGAACTGAAGGCCGCGTTCCGGCTGGCGAAGGCAATCAGCAAGAAAAAGACCTCGATGATTGAGGCCATGCGTGAGCCGTTTCTTGCGGGTTGCGAGAAAAACGGGGTTTCACGCGAAACGGCCCAGCAAATTTTCGAGGACATCCTGAAGTTCGGCGGATACGCGTTCAACAAGGCGCACTCGACAGGATACGCCCTGATCGCCTACCAGACCGCGTGGATGAAGACCTACTTCCCCGTCGAATTCATGGCCGCACTGATGACCTTCGAAATGGTCAGCACCGAAAAAATCGGCGAGTACCGTGAAGAGTGCAAGGCGATGCGCATTGGCGTAGAGCCTCCGGATATCAACACGTCGCTTTTCGACTTCGTAGTCGAGGCAACGAAGCAACAGGGCAACGAGGCAAGCCGTCAACTTGAAACGGAATTCCAGCGAACCAATATCCAAATCGACAATCGACAATCGACAATCGACAATTCCAAAAACGGCCATGCCAAACGAATCTTCTTTGGCCTTGGCGCCATCAAAGGCGTGGGCCAGAAGGCTGTAGCAGCCATCGTGAAACAGCGCGAGGCTGCCGGAGCCTACCGAAATCTGTTCGACTTTTGCGAACGAATGGATTTGGGCATCGTTAATCGCGGCACAATCGAAGCCTTGATCTGCGCCGGTGCCTTTGACAAAACCGGTCAAATGCGGCGTGCGCTCTTCGAATCGATTGACCAGGCCATGGCCGCCGGGCAATCGTCTCAGCGCGACCGCAAACGCGGACAAAACAGCCTTTTCGGTCTGGGCGACGAGCCGCCCACTCCCCTCAAGACGAATGTCATCAGCGGCGCGGAGTGGTCAGAGGCGGAAATGCTCGCAAAAGAAAAAGCTGTGCTGGGGTTTTATATCACCAAGCACCCACTCGCACATCACGAACAAATGCTTACGGCATGCTCGAACGCCGCAATCTCGGACCTCGCGCGGATGAAAGAGGGCCAGGCCGTGATCCTCGGCGGAATGGTTTCTTCGATCCGCACGGTGACCGCACGGACCGGCCGCAATGCCGGGAAGGCGCTGGGCGTTCTCACACTGGAAGACCTGACCGGCCGGGTGGAGGCCCTCCTTTTTACTGATGATTATGTCAAATACCGCGCGATCCTCACCCCCGATACAGTAGTTTTTCTGGATGCCCAGGTGGACCGAAAACGCGAAGAGCCTTCGTTGCGAGTGTCGAAAATCGTCCCCTTGGCCGAGGCGGCCGAATCATTTGCCACGGCGATGGTCGTCGACGTGGATGAGAACACACCCCTGGATCGCCTGATTCATCTCATCCGGGCAAACACCGGGCCTAGTCGAGTCTACCTCAATGTCATCACTCCGGACGGACTTCGGGTGCAGATGGAAACGCACGCGTCCCTGCGCGTCGCGTGCTCCAGTCGATTTGTCGTTGGGCTGACTGGAATTGTGCCCAGGGAATCCATCATCGTTCTTGGGCCGACACGCAGGGTTATCCCACTTTTTGACGGCCAATTCAGCCTCGCAGCCCCCGAAAGGTAGCGTCTGGCACGGAACTTGCACGGTACAAATTGCCCTGTTTTGGGTGATCCATCGTCGACAGGCCCGGGCCGTCGCGGTGATATCTGGATGAGAATCATGCTTGCGCAGGGCTCCTCTTGCACGCAGGATCGTCCTGTGGTCTTGTGGAAGGAGAGAGTAGGTTTGGTTGTCACAGATACTTCTGTGACTTTGCATGCATTTTTTGATTGTGGTAGGTTTTGATCAGAATTCAGACGCACCAATGTACAACCTGATTTGAGGAGTCGTTTATGTCTACGTTGAATCCTTTCACCATAGCGCAGCAACAATTGGATGAAGCGGCGAAGAAACTTGGACTGGATGCGGCCACACATGAATTTCTTCGCTGGCCGATGCGCGAATATCACTTCACCATTCCGCTCAAGATGGACGCTGGAGCGACAAAAATTTTTCGCGGGTTTCGCGTGCAATACAACAATGCGCGTGGTCCAAACAAAGGCGGCATCCGCTGGCACCCGGAGGAGACGATCGACACAGTGCGGGCTCTGGCCGCGTGGATGACATGGAAGACCTCCGTCGTGGATATTCCGCTGGGTGGCGGAAAAGGCGGCATCATTTGCAATCCAAAAGAATTATCGAACGGCGAAAAAGAGCGACTTGCCCGCGGTTACATCCGTGCCGTCGGACGAGAGCTTGGCGTTCATCGCGACGTACCGGCTCCCGACGTGTACACGACTCCCCAAATCATGGCTTGGATGATGGATGAATACGAGACCATCATGGGCTATTCGCATCCCGGCGTGATCACCGGAAAACCGATTCCCATTGGCGGGTCGCAGGGTCGCGGCGATGCGACGGCGCGCGGCGGAGTCTATGTCGTCCGTGAGGCGGCCAAGGCACTGAATATCAATGTAGCCAACGCCACCTATGCGATTCAGGGTTTCGGAAATGCCGGACAGTTTGCTGCAACACTCCATCGCGAGCTATTGGGCGGCGGGGCGCTTCTGGCCGCATCCGATTCGAAAGGCGGCGTGTTCCACAAGGACGGGCTCGATGCTGAGGCGTTGGTGCGACACAAACTGGAAACGGGCGGTGTGGCGGGATTCCCAGGGTCGCGCCCCATCTCCAACGAAGAAGTGCTTGAGCTGCAATGCGATATTTTGTACCCGTCTGCCCTTGAGGGAGTGCTCACCGCAAAAAACGCAGCCAACATTAAGGCAAAGGTCATTTGCGAGCTTGCCAACGGGCCGACCACTCCCGATGCCGACAAGATTTTCCACGAAAGGAACATCCACGTCCTCCCGGACTTTCTGGCCAACGCAGGAGGTGTGACTGTTTCCTACTTTGAGCAGGTACAAAACACCTACAACTATTATTGGTCGCTTGACGAAATTCACCAGCAACTGGACAGAAAGATGACCGACGCCTTCAAAGCCGTTCACGATACGGCAAGAAAGAACCGCGTACACAACAGACTTGCGGCCTACATGGTCGCGGTCGCCCGCGTGGCGGAAGCGTGCAAATTGCGCGGATGGGTGTGACGTCAATCTGAGTGAGCGTTTCGTTGACAATCGCAAGCCGCGAACCATGTGTTTGCGGCTTGTGTCATTTGAGCTGATATTCAGTGCCTGGGCAGCGCCTCGATGAGTTGATCGATTTCTTTTTCCGTGTTGTACACGTGCGGACTGGAGCGCAATCGTCCGCCACGAACGGCGATCACAATTCGGTGTTCGTTCTGCAAGTGCGTCTGCAGCGGCTCGGATGCATGAACATCAGAGTAAAAAGAAACGATTCCGCTGGCCTCATTCTGCGCGCGCGAGCTATACACGCGATACCCCTTGTTGCGGACTCCTTCCACAAGTCGATTGGTAAGCAGGAGCAATCTTCGTGAGATCGCCTCCACACCAATCTCCTGGATCAATTCGATGGCCCCGCCCAGCGCATAAATGCCTGCGAGATTGTAGCTGCCACTGTCATATCGCTTGGCCGAGTCGGCAAACTCAAAGTTATACCGGCTGAAATTGAATGGTTCCTTCACTGACATCCAACCCACCGACGTCGGGCGAAGATGCCCCTGAAGCTCCTTGCGCACAAAGAAGATCCCGATGCCCTCGGGACCGCAAAGCCACTTGTGCCCGTCGGCAGCAAGGAAGTCAATATTCATCCCCTTGACGTCAAGGGGAAACGCACCGAGAGATTGAATCGCGTCCACGCAAAGCAGCACGCCCTTGCTCGCGCAATAGTCGCCAAGCGTGGCCAAATCGGTGCGGAAACCGCTGGCGTACTGCACGGACGAAATGGTCACGACGCGTGTGCGCGAATCAATAGCCTCAAAAATGCGTTGGATGGGGACGCGTCCGTCCTCCTCACAGACAGTTCGGACTTGCACTCCACGATGACGAAGGGCCATCCAGGGGTACATGTTTGCCGCAAATTCCGCGTTGGATGTGACGACGTTATCGCCGTTGTTCCAGCTCAGGCCATTGGCGATCATGCTCAGGCCTTCGCTTGTATTCTTGCAAAAAGTCACCTCGTCGGGTTTTGCGTTGATGAGCTGCGCGATCTGGCCGCGCACACGATCGGCATGCCGATAAAATCCGCCGTGAATATAGGAATTGTCCCGCGCATGGGAAAAATAGGACTGCGCGGCATCCGCCGATCGTCGCGAAATCGGCGCTACGGCCGCGTGGTTCTGAAAATTATAGTTCCGCGTGACCGGGAACTCTTCTCGCAGGGTCTGCCAATCCATCGTTTTCCTTCGCGATCACTCGCGGTCCCATATTCGCAGCATCGGGATCAAGAAATGCCCGTTTCATGGTCCAAACCACGGGGCCAGACAGGAAATCATACGATCCATTGCCCATCAAAGCTGGTCGATTTTGCGTCCCAACGCACTGCCATCTTACTATCGTACCGCCATGGCCACGATTTTCTACCCGGTTGGATGAATGCTCAACGGTTATTCCGTCGGGCCGCGATGGGGAATCAATCAAGGTCTTCAGAGTCGGGCCTTGAAGGTTTCAAAACTGCAGGTGACCTCCACTCAAATCCCGCTGCGCGTCGATCCGGACGAGCACAACCGTTGTCGCATATTTCTTGACCCTTGTCCCCGGCCCCAGTCCGCAAGGACCCGTTACGGCAGTGTTACTCGCTTGACGCTGGACCAAGTGTATCTAATCGTCGGGCATGCCCTTCGGCTAGAACACGGTTGGAGCTTACGCTACGATCGACCGATCGGGGGCGAAGTCCGAAGTAAACTCCGATTAATGCAGCTTGTAATGAGTGATTGGCTATAAACTTCCTATTCGATGAAAATGAGAAACTCGCTGTCCGATACCAAGGCCTTGCTCCCGGGGCATCGCCTTGCGCATTGGCCCTTAATTCGCAGCGTTTCACGGATTTCATTTGCATTGCTTCCGTTGTACATCCAGCCATCAATGATTCTGGCTCAGGTCGACGACGCAAAGCCCCAGGATTTGATGGAGACCCGCCGCTGGTTGCACAATTCCGACCCCCTGGAAGGCATGCCGCTTCTCATCGAAACCTCTCCACCTGTGGCCAATTTATTAATGCGGGCCGAGGAAGGGCTACAGCGAAGGGATTGGAAACTGGCTATCGATTCACTCCAGCGCGTGATCGACGACAGGAGCGGAACCCTGGTTCCTCGCGAGGACTACTCGCTCCGGGATGGTTTGATTTTCGAATCGGCTCGTCGCCGGGCGGTTCGGCAGCTTGCGACCCTCCCGGCGGAGGGAATGCTGGCCTACCGCGTCCTCTATGACGGAAAAGCCAAGGGACTCTTTGAACGAGCGCGGGCTGCTTCGGATGAAGAGGCCATGAAGGCCGTGGCGGATCGTTTTCTCCTCACCAGATATGGCGATGATGCATCGGATTGGGCGGCCTCGCAGGCTCTGGACGAGGGCCGTTTCGCGGAGGCCGCTGGCCGCCTGACCGATTTGCTGTCCTTTGTGCCTGATCACGATGTTCCGGACGAAAGGATCTACGCCAAGCTGTATGCAGCGTTTCTCCTGATGGGCTATCCGGACGACGCCGCCCGGTCACTCGAAGACTATCGCCGCCATATATCAACCTCGGAGCATCCCGGCGATCGTTCGTCCGCCATTTTGGATGGATTGAGTGAAGAATGGGCCCGGCAAGTCCAGGAGCGCGTTGCTGCAGCAGAAGAAACAGAAGAATCACTGCCCCGGCGACGGGGCCCGCAACTGGATCCAACCCTCAAGGGACTTGTCCCGTGGGAATACGAACTAACCGGCACAGCAAGTGAACTTTGGCGGCGCATTGTGGATTTTCGCGCGGGCGACCCTCCGCCAGTCCCGCGCATGAATCTGATAAGCAACGGCCGCCAGCTTTTCGTTCGCACTCCGGCAGGATGCACTGCTTTGGACATGGAAGACCTTACGTTGGTGTGGCAGGCCGCGAGCGCGAGTCTCCCCCGCCCCTCCCAAATTGATGACCAGCGCCGAATGCTCAATCCCGCACTGAACGCCAGAACGACCGGTCCCTATGTGGACGATCCCATCAATCTGATTGCCCATGCTCATGGACTTGTATTCACCATCGAACGGCAAGGAACCAGCGAATTCATGGACCGTGATGAAGTGCAGGCCGGCGGCGTGCTCTTCGTTCGACCAGGTCCGCGAACTCTTAGGATGGTCACCGGCACTCGACTCACCGCGTACGACAGTCAGACGGGCGACATCCGATGGCAGCGTGGCAGAACGGACGATGCAGAAGACACGCTCGCCAGCGTTCGCTTTCTGTCCACTCCCATTGCGGTGAACGATCAGCTTTGGGTTCCATTCCTTCGCGGCTTGGACTTGCTCGTCGGGGCGCTGCGGCCCTCCGATGGAGCATTGCTCAAACAGGCATTAATCGGCTCCATTCGTGAACCGTCGCAAGGACGAGAGCAGGCCCCGCTTCGCGAGTCGGTAACACCGATGACTCTTGCCGAAGGAGTCGCGTATGTGCCCACCGGCGTCGGCGCCGTGGCTGCCATTGATGTGGCGGGAATGCAGGTGAAGTGGACGTTTGTCTATGACGTACAGTCGGGGGGGCGTCGCCGGGCCGATACGGCGAATCGCTGGATCGCAAGTGCTCCCCTCGTGGAAAGCGGGACCGTCGTCCTCGCGGCAACGGACTCGGAAACAGTACTGGGTATCAACGCTGCCACGGGAGCACTTCGCTGGTCCGTTGCGGCTCAGAACTGTTCGTACCCGATCGCGGCCGATCGCGGAAAGGTATGGCTCGGAGGACAGCGCATCGCATGCCTAAGCCTGGCCGACGGTCATGAGTTGTGGAGCACAACGCTGTCCGGGACGCCGACGGGAAAGGCTGCATTCTGCGGCGACCAAATCCAGGTTCCCACATCGCAGGGTCTGTTGACCTTGGATGCGCTTTCCGGGGAGCAACGGGCGGTCAAGGAGTTACCCACGTCTCAGGCGCCACTGGGAAACATCGCTTGCGTTGGATCATCGCTGTACAGCCTCGAACCTTCGTCGGTGCGGAAATTCGCCGATCTGAATCGCATGCATGAGATTGCGATGCGTCAGATTGAGGCAAACCCCCACGACACGGCCGCGGTCATCCGACTGGCGTGGTCCGAACTCCTGCGCGGAAAGCCCCGGGAAGCGTTTGATGCAATTCGCGACCTTACCGAAAACCGCGACATGGATATTCGCCTGCGGATGGGATTGGCCCGGGTGCGAATTGAATCGCTGCTTTCCATGTCACAGGAATCCGATTCACCCAAGGAATCGCTCTCGCTCCTGCAATCGGCAAATTCAGCAGACTTGACTCCGCTGCTACGTCTTCGTTTCCAGTCGGCGATTGCAGATCAGCTGGCAGCATTGGGACGGAGTGAAGAAGCATTCTCGACTCTCATGGCATTGGCCCTTAGCTCGGATGCTGACGAACTCAATCCGTCCGGTGACGGTGTCCGAATTGCGGCGCTCATCGCACTTTGCACAAAAATTGAGAAACTCCGAAGTCAATTGGACGCTCCCACCAATGCAAAGCTCATGGAAAACGCAAGAAAGCGGGTGGCGGGCTTTGCCACGGAGTCGGCGCTGTCCTCTTCGGGCAGACGCGAACTTCTGGCACTTGCCCGGGTGTATGAAGGCACGGAAACCGCACAATTGGCCTTGTTGAAATTGGCCGAGAGCCAGGAAAAGGCACGCGAGTATGAGGTCGCCGAACAATTTCTGATGCAATGCATGCGGACATCAGGCAACCCGGCGCTGGCTCGTGAGGCCGGCATGAGATTGTCCACCATGTACATGGAGTCGAACCAATTGGCGGCGGGACTCCTGAATCATAGCATCGACTTCTTGAAAACTCTGCCGGAAACAGACCCGGACAAGGAAGAACTCATCACAAAACTACGCGGCTCCATCACGGACGACCGGTTATTGCTTGCAATGGATAGCCTCTATGCCGATGCCGGATCGGAGCGAGCATGCGCATCGCTTTCGGGACGGCAACCCTGGAACTACGACGCTCCGCCGGAAGGCGAACCGGTTCGCGTCGTCCACTTCGACAGACAGCTTCCTCGGGCATTGGCAGATCGCGCTCTCATTCTTGGGCGTGAAGGATTCCTCGAGTGTCTGCGCCTGGATCCCAAGGAAGTCCTCTGGCGTACGAAGCTCGAATTGCCCGGTGGATTCGACGACGTTCCCGATTCCGGAATGAGAAGTCAAAGCGTCACCCGATATGGCGCCATCGACGGGCAGACTGTGATTCTCAATGGCCCGGACGGCATTTTTGCCGTGGGAGCCCTGACAGGTCGATTGTTGTGGGCCCGCCCCTTTGATCATGAGGTCATGGACCTGACCGGTTCCGCTGCCCGTGATCACATCATGGCCGCCTCCAACGGATATGTCGTGGCGGCCCCGCGAGACGGCTATCTCACCATGATACGTGTCGCTGACGGATCGACGATCTGGGAGCGGGATCTTCGTGGCGAAATACTGGGGCACGTCTGGCTCGAGGACAACGCCGTGGTCTTTGCAGACCCGGACATGAAACGGGTGCACCTTGTTGGGCGTGAGGATGGACGGTTGATCTCGCGCATTCTCCTGCGTCAGCCCGATCCGGAACATGACCGGGTCACGTTGGCGCTCTCACAGGGATTGCTCTTTGGTCCGGAGGGGGCCGGCGGGAATGAAGGGGTTGCAGCGTACGATACGTCCACTGGATCGAGGCGGTGGCGTGCGGAGCTGAGCAAGCCGGTTGTCACACTCTTCGTGCCCAGGCCCGGATATGTCGGAGTCGGCATGCTCGGCGGCGACGTGACCATTTTGGATGCCCGATCGGGCGATGTGGTCTTGCAGCGAAGTGACCCCAGTGTACGGGCAGTGACCGGCGGTGTGATGTGGGCCGGAACGTTGATCCTGCGCAGCAACGCTCTCCGAGGGCCAAAACAAACCCTGGAGCTGGCTGCATTCGACATTGCAACCAGCACCGAAATATGGCGACGGAAAGACGTAGTGGCGCTCGCAACCCCGGATGAGGGGCTGGACGTCATAAGCGGAGTCATCCCGGCCATCATCGAAAAATCCAAGTCCGATGATAAGCTCCGGCAGTCCGGCGGCACTCGACTCGCGGCATTGGTCACGCTCATCGATGTGCGTACGGGCAATGATGCGGGAACTCCCGCGGAATTGACGGGTATCGGACAGGGAATCTCGCTCAATGGCGACCTGATGCTCTGGCCGGGAGTGCTTGCGGTGGGAAGCATGAAGGGTTTTCAGGGATTTCGCGTGGATCTTACGGCCTTGCCGGAGAGAGGATTCTAATGGCCCTGGCAACTCGAACGAGTATTAGCGTACTTTTTGGTGCAATGATCGCACTAACTGCGACGCTGCTCTATGCGCAATCGGAACCCGCGAAACCGCCCGCGCCAAAAAATTCCGTAACACCCCAGCGACCCCTACCCAAGGATGTGACGCCGGCCACTCGGGAAGCCATCGAACGAGGCCTGGCCTATCTGGCGAAAACGCAGGATCGACAGGGTTCGTGGTCGAATCGTGGCAACTACGGCGCCTATCCGGTGGCCATGACTGCACTCGCGGGCCTGGCCCTGCTGATGGACGGGAACACAACGACGCAGGGTCGCTATGCGCCCCAGGTGGATCGTGCGGTGAATTTTCTTCTGCGTTCGGCCCAGCCCAACGGCTTGATCGCGGGGGGGCGCGAGGAGGCACGGCCCATGTACGGCCACGGCTTTTCCTTGCTCTTCCTGAGTCAGCTGTACGGGATGACCGAGGACGACGTTCGCTCGGCTCAAATCAAGGAAGTTCTCGAACGCGGGGTCGTACTGACTGGCCGGGCGCAAAGCGATCCGGGCGGCTGGATTTACACGCCGGACGGCGGCGGCGACGAAGGATCGGTGACCATCACACAGGTGCAGGCTCTGCGATCGTGCCGCACAGCGGGCGTGGCGGTTCCAAAGGAAATCATCGACAAGGCCATGCAGTATCTGGTCGATTCGCAAAACACGGACGGAGGGATTCGCTATTCTCTTCGTCAACGCGGCGGCGGGTCACGTCCGCCGATCACAGCTGCGGCCGTTCTGTGCTGGTACAACGCGGGCGAATATACCAATCAACGTGCGAAACAAGCCATGGAATTCTCCAAAGACAAAATCAAGCCCAACTCGACGCAGGGCGGGCACGACTATTACGCCCATTTTTATTTTTCCCAGGCGGTGTACGTAGGGTCAGACCCCTATTGGGACGAATATTTTCCGAAGCGGCGCGATTATCTGCTGAGCCAGCAGCAGCCCGAAGGATTCTGGCTTGGCGACGGTGTCGGTGACATCTATGGTACGGCGGTTGCGTTGGTGACCCTGCAACTGCCGTACAACTTGCTACCGATCATGCAGAAATGATTTTTTGATGGTTGATTTGGTAACGTGATCATTGGGTAACTTGAGATCTTGCGAGATAGGGAGCACCCCGTTTGAGATTCTTCGCTTCGCGCAAAATGACGCCAAAGGGTGAGAGGTTACCAGAGGATAAATGAATGAATGATCGTTTGAAAGATGGGACAGGCGGAGAATCGGATGTGCAGGCCGTCAGCGAACTGCATCGCGTTCATGGCCGACTCCGCAAGGAATTGGCCAAGGTCATCGTCGGACAGGACGAGGTTCTGGACCAATTGCTTATCGCGCTGTTCGCTGGTGGACACTGCATGCTGGAAGGCGTTCCGGGATTGGCCAAAACGTTGATGATTTCAACGTTGGCGCGGAGCCTGAGTCTGTCGTTCAACCGGATCCAGTTTACGCCGGATTTGATGCCATCCGACATCACTGGCACTGAGGTGATTCAGGAGGATCGTGCGACGGGAAAGCGGGCATTTGAATTCCTCAAAGGCCCGATTTTTGCCAACGTCATTCTCGCCGACGAAATCAACCGCACGCCACCCAAGACCCAGGCAGCCCTGCTCGAGGCCATGCAGGAGCGGCACGTGACTGCCGGAGGCGAGCGGCACGATCTGGCTCCGCCGTTCTTCGTATTGGCAACCCAAAATCCAATTGAGCAGGAAGGCACCTATCCCCTCCCCGAAGCACAGCAAGACCGTTTTCTCTTCAAAGTGATGATTGGTTACCCATCTTATGACGACGAATATGCGGTGGCGGAGCGAACGACGGGTGTGGCTGAGTCTGAGATTGAGCGAGTCGTGTCAGGGGCTGAAATTCTTCGCTTTCAGCAAATCGTCCGGCGCGTACCCGCCGCGCCCGATGTGATCCGCTATGCGCTCGACCTTGTGCGTCTGACGCGCCCTGGCGAGCTTGGCTCTCCGGAGCTCATCAAGAAAATGGTGACGTGGGGCGCGGGCCCACGAGCCGTGCAGGCGTTGCTACTGGGCGGAAAAGCCCGCGCGGCGCTGGCCGGTCGAACGTATATCAGCGCGGACGACGTTCGCGCCCTGTCGCATGTCGTATTGCGGCATCGTATCGTAACCAACTTCTCAGCGGAGGCCGAAGGATATACCTCAGACCGCTTGATCGACGAACTTCTGGCGAAACTCAACCCCAATAGGACTCATCTTGATGGCGACCAGCGCGTACGCAAAGTACTTTCAGCCTGAGGTGCTGGGGCGCATCTCGCGGCTTGAGCTTCGTGCGCGGCACGTCGTCGAAGGCTTCGTCAGCGGAATGCACAAGAGTCCCTACAAGGGGTTCTCGGTGCAGTTCGCCAGCCACCGCGCGTATGTGCCGGGCGACGACATCCGCCACCTCGACTGGCGAGTCTATGCCAAGGCCGATCGCTTCTTCATCAAGGAATATGAAGAAGAGACGAACATGCGCGTGCACCTTCTGCTCGACTGTTCTCATTCGATGGCCTACCCCGAACACCCCGGCACGGGCCGCATGACCAAGTGGGATTACGCGGCCACGCTGGCCGCCTCCCTGGCCCACCTGCTTGTTCACCAGCAGGATGGAGTTGGGCTGACGCTCTTTGATTCGGATGTCCGTGCGCAGCTGCCGGTATCGTCCCATCGCGCCGCCCTGCTCAATCTTGTCCACACGGTCGAATCAAACCCACCGGCCAACAAGACAGACATGAGGATGACGTTTCATCAGCTGGCCTCCCGAATTCCCCGGCGGGGAATGGTCGTCGTCCTTTCCGACTTGCTGACGGATGTGGATGAACTTGTTCGCGGGTTGCAGCGGTTTCGTTTCGGCAGGCACGACCTTTTGGTACTTCACGTTCTCGATCAGGATGAATTGGAATTCCCATTTACCGATCGCACACTTTTCGAGGGAATGGAGGACGTGGGCGTGGAAGTGCTCACCGATCCGCAATCGCTCCGCGATAGTTACCTGCGTGCGATTCAGGCGTTCATTCAAAAAGTGCGCCGAGCCTGCCTGGACAATCGCATTGATTACGCGCTCGTCAGCACAGCTGATGGAGTGGACGTTGCACTGACAACATTCCTCGCAAGCCGCATGAGATTCCGGAGAACGACGGCTTGAGCATGATCAACAGTCCCGGACTACTCGCCGCCTTCGTCACTCCAACCCTTGCCGCTGTCGGCGCGGGCGCGATGGCCGTGCCGATCTTGATTCACCTTTTGGCAAGACGGCGATTCAAACGCATCCGCTGGGCGGCCATGGAGTTCCTTCTCGACGCCGAACGCCGAAATCGTCGGCGCATCCGAATGGAAGAGTGGATTCTGCTCGCCCTGCGCTGCCTGGCGGTACTATTACTGGGCTTGCTGGTGGCCCGCCCTTTCGTGAGTCCCGGCGCGCTTGCATCCGCATGGGGCGGATCAAGGCGCACAGAACGCGTGCTCATTCTCGATGATTCGTTCAGCATGGGCTTCACCACAGCGGATGACAGCCCGTTCGCCCGAACCAAAGCCGCCACGCGGCGCCTGATCGAATCGTTCCGCCAGGAAACGCCCGACGACGCCGTCTCCATCCTTCGATCGTCAAGCCCGACAAATCCTGTGGCCGTCGGCGCCTATCTCGACACAGAGCAGTCCGACGCATTACTGGCCCGAGTCGAGGCGCTCACATCGTCCCAGCGATCGATGGACTTGAGCGCTGTAATGAAAGCAACATCGGAATTGCTTACACGCGACGCTGGGATCGTGGACGCTTCCATCTATGTCATCAGTGATTTTCAACGGCGCGACTGGGGTCCGCGGGAATCCGCCGGCGCCTCGGCTCGCCCGGACGTGAGCATCACCGATCCGCTGCGAACGTGGCAGCAGGACCGCAAGCGATCGCTTCGCGTTTATCTGGTCAACGTCGGCAATGAGGAGGCCGTCAATGACGCCGTCTTGAACCTGGAAGTCAAGGGCGGCCGGCCTGTTGCCGGCACCAGCGGAATCGTGCATGCCGAATTGGCCCATTATGGGCCAACTCCAGTCGGGCCCGTACCCATTCAAGTCGAAGTGGGACAGCGAACGCAGGATCAGAAAATCGTGGAAAGTCTGGGCCCCTTTCAGCAGGCCTCCGTCGACGTGGAGTCGTCCTTCCTCCGGGCGGGCGACGAATCCGTTCGCGTCGAGTTGCCACGAGATGCACTACCCCTTGATAACGTCCGTTACGCAAGCGTGGATGTGGTGAGCGCAATACGCGTTCTCATCGTGAATGGCGAGCCATCGGCGGATGAATATGAGGATGAAGTCTCGTTGCTGCGAACGGCGCTGCGGCCAGAGGGCGAGATTTTCAGCGGCCACGAAGTTACGGTAATCGACGAAGCTGCACTGGAAAGCACGAACCTATCGGCGTTTCATGCGGTCGTACTTGCAAACGTGTATCGCATCAGCGAGCCGGCCGTCGAGTCGCTGGAGCGGTTTGCCCGCGCGGGCGGCGGCGTGATGATATTCCTGGGAGATCAGGTCGATGCGACTGCCTACCGTGATACGATGTTCCGGGGCGGCGAGGGTTTGCTGCCCGTATCGCTGGGTGAAATTGCCCATCCCGCTGAACCAGCACACCTCGTGATTACGGACCGGCTTCACCCAGCCCTGGGTGCGCTGGGAACCGGCGAAGACCCACTCGGACTTGCACAAATCCCCTTCTTTGAATTCTTCACTTCGCAAATCACTGGCGCGGCGGCGGGAGCAGATGGAAACACCGACAGCAAGAATGGCGACGCAAAGAACAACGACCGACCCAACATTGTCGCTCGATTCAGCGATGCGGACCAGACTCCAGCCATCATCGAACGCACGTTCGGCGCGGGTCGCGTTATGCTTATTACCACAACGGTCGACAAGGAATGGAACCTCTGGGCTGATCACCCAACGTACCTCCCGGTAATCACAGAACTCCTGCGGCATCTGACCGCTACAGGCGGAAAACGAACAGATTTCAAAGTGGGGTCGCCCATCGAGCTGGACGTGGAGCCAGCAACCTATGAACCTGCCGTGGCGCTTCGCCTACCGGGATATCCCAACGAACCCGAAGCGACCACGAGCATCGTGGCCGATCCCAATTCTGAGGGTTTGCGGATTCGATGGGAACAGACTGAGTCCGCCGGGTTGTATCAATTCGTCCTCCGTCGGCTTGACGGTGTTGAGGCCGTTAGATTTGCGGCCGTGAACGTCGATCCCACGGAGAGCAATCTGACCATGGCCGATGACGACAGTGTACGGCAGCTCATGGACGGCATCCCGCATCTGTACGTCAAGGGTCTCGACCGGCTCTCCGGCGTCGCCAACGAAGCCAAGATCGAACTTTGGACGCCTGCGCTGCTCGCGGCCGCGTTCGTGCTGATGTCCGAGCAGTTTCTGGCGTTTTGGTGGGGGCGAAGGCGATGATCGCGGCCGTCGATACAGCCACCTACGTCACCGAGCTTCGCCGCATCCCGCAGGGGTGGTACGCGGTCGGAGCCATCGCCATTGTCGTCGCTGTGTGTTGGTTGGTGATCGGCATGTACCGGCGCGAAGGCCGCATGGGCGCCTCGCTGACTCTCCGCCTGGTGATGGCAAGCCTTCGATGCCTGTCGCTTCTCACGCTCGCGCTCATCCTGCTCGAACCAGTCCGCGTAAAGATCCTGCGCCGGTGGATCGAATCCTATACGCTCGTCCTCCTCGACACGTCGGCCAGCATGGACCTCGTCGATCGATATCGCGATGCTGAAACAATGGGTCGCGTCCAAACCCTGATGGGCGATCCGCAGGCTCAGTCCGCCCGGCGCATGGATGTGGCCGATAAGGTCCTTCGGGGCGGCGAGCAAAAACTGCTCAACGACCTTTCCGCAAATAACAGCGTGAAACTCTATTCCTTTGACAAGGACGCAAGGGCGCTTGCCGCCTACGTAGCGGGAGGAATCAAGCGAAATGCGGAAGCTGGCGAGCCGCCGAAAAAATCGGACGACTCCGCGGCACAGGCCCATGAACCCGCGTCAGACCTTCCGCTGCAATTCGAAGCAACTGGAGCGGCTACCAATCTCGATCGCGCCGTCCGGCAGGCAGTGGAAACACTTGGCACTGCCCCGATTGCCGGCGTGGTCGTACTGACCGATGGAGGCATCAACCTGGGTGGCAGCGCCGAGGAAATCGCCCGCTATGCCCGCGAGCGCCGCGTCCCCGTTCATGTCATGGGAATTGGCGATCCGACCGCACCAAGAAACCTGCGAGTCACAGATATCCTCGCACCGGAAAACGCACTGCAAAAGGATCCATTCGTACTTACGGCGACATTTGCTTCTGAAGGGATCGATGGCGAACGAATTCGCGTCGAACTACTGGAACAAAACCTCACCGATGCCGGCGAGGCACGTGTGATCGCCTCTCGCGATGTGCTCGTTGGGGCGGGCGGCGCGATTGCCCCTGTGGCCTTCGAACGCCAACCCGAAGCCAAAGGTCGCTTCGCCTACACTGTGCAGGTCCCGGCCCTGCCCGACGAAACCATTACCGAGGACAACTCTCGACAGGTCACTGTCAATGTCATTGACGCACGCACGCGGGCCCTGCTCGTCGCCGGCGAGCCAAGCTGGACTTATCGCTACCTGACCACACTTCTCCAACGCGACGACACAATCGACGTTAGTTGCTGGCTGCAATCGTCGGATATGAGCGCCGTGCGCGACGGCGACACCATTATTGACCACCTGCCATCGACAGCCGAGGAGCTCTTTCCCTACGACGCGATCATTCTTCTCGATCCTGACAAAACCGATCTCGACGAGGAATGGGTCCGGCTCGTTGATCAATGGGTGACCAAATTCGGAGGTGGATTGCTTTACGCCGCCGCACGCCCGCACAGTCCGGCCTTCATGCGCGATCCCACGTTCAAAGGTCTCATTGACCTGCTGCCCATCTCGCCTGATCCGGAGGCCGATCTCATCTTGAATCAGATTGGCCACTATCAGACCACAGCATCACCGATCGAGATCACGCCCGAAGCGGCGCAGCACCCGATTCTCCGTGTCACTGATGACCCGCAAGCCGACGCGGCGAACTGGCAGAATTTCACCGAAGTGTACTGGCACTATCCTGTGCTGCGAGAAAAGCCCGTGGCCACCGTACTGCTTCGCAACGGCAATCCACGTCTGCGAAATAATTACGGCGGGCATGTGCTCGCCGCCGTCCAGTTTGCCGGATCAGGCCGCACCGCCTTTCTCGCATTCGACGGAACGTGGCGCTGGCGGCGATTCGGCCAGGAATGGTTCGAACGCTTCTGGGTACAGACGATTCGCTATTTGGCGGAAGGCAAGTTGCTTGGCGGCAAGGGCCGCGGAGCATTGCTCGTGGACAAGGATCGCCCATCGATCGGCGATTCCGTCGTGGTCTCTGCGAGACTCTTGAATCAGCGGTACGAACCGCTGCGCGATGAACGTATCGCTGGAACGTATGAGTCCGAAGGGCAGCGCCGCGAATTCAGTCTGTTGGCGACTCCCCAGCGACCGGGTTGGTTCGAGGGCCGGATTGTTCCTGAACACCCCGGACGATATCGAATCGGCATTTCGCCGCCGGGCAGTGCGGGCGACGCCGAGAGCACCCTGGAACGGGACATTCTCGTATCGCGGCCAAATCTGGAAATCCTGCAACCGCAGTTGCACAAAGCTGAGCTTCAGACACTCGCAGAACGGTCAGCGGGCGGCCGGTACTGGGAAATCGATCAGGCCGCCGAAATGGTCAGGGCGATTCCGGATTTGCACGAAGTCGTACCGATTCGCTCGCGCCCTGTCACTCTCTGGGATAATGGTAAAATGCTCGCGTTTCTTGTGGGATTACTCGCAGTGGAATGGGCCTTGCGAAAGTGGAATCGATTGCTGTGACCGACGCTTTGAGCCAATTTCCAGATTCCGCCGGGAAAGCGGCAGGGCCTCTCGATCCCGCACTCGGCGATCGCCTCGGGGGCCTGGCTCGGCGGTTGCGAGGCTATCTGCTCATGCAGGGTATTGCGCGACTCGCTGCATTCCTTTTGCTTGCCGCCATACTCCAATTCGCCCTCGACTATGGCGTTCGTGGAATGCGCTGGAGCATGAGAGCCACGCTGCTTGCCGGACTGGTGCTGTTTGCGTTGGTCGTGATATGGCGGCGCATTGTTTCGCCGCTGACGCTCCGCATCGATTCAGCAGACATCGCCCGGCTCGTCGAGCAAAGGTTCCCGCAGCTTTCTTCATTGTTGATTTCGGCCGTCCGCTTCGCCTCGGGAGAAGTCGGTTCGCCGAACGCAAACTCGCCGTCTCTCATGTCCACCGTCATTGCGCGGGCGCCACAGGCGGCCGGGCCACTTGATTTCGGCGCGGTGCTGTCGCCTCAAAGCATTCGTCGTTCCATCCTCGTGTTGCTATGCGCATTGGGAATTGCTGCTGCCGCGGCCATCGCTTCGCCGGAGAAAACCAGGTTGTGGTTCGCTCGAAATGTGCTCCTCCACAATACCCCCTGGCCCAAACACACTCACCTGATCGTCGATCTCCCCAACGGCGAGTTGGTCGGCGCCCGCGGCGACGACCTCGTGATTTCTGCCCGCCATGAAGGCGTCGCACCCGACGAAGTGGAGATTTTCTATACAACGCAGTCCGGCGAGGATGGCCGTCAAACGATGTCGGCCGTCGGACGCGACGAAGCCCTGCAGTACCGTTTCGTGTTCAAGAATGCCCGCGAGGAATTCACCTTCTATCTCAGCGGCGGCGACGATACCACGGGCGAATTCCGTGTCCGGCTACTGGAGCGGCCTCGCGTGGAGTGGGCCGAAATACGTGTCGCGCCCCCGGCGTATGCCCGGCTTGAGCCATTTGTCGTGGGAGGCACAGAGCGGTCGGCTCAGGTTTTGCCTGGAAGCACAGTGGCGATCTCGATTCGACCCAATAAGCCGATCGTTTCGGCGGTGCTCATGTCGGGAGAATCGCAGCTCGTGTCCGCTGCGGGCCATGATATCTACATTGCCACGTTGAAGGCCAATGCGACGGCGACCTATCACTTTGCCCTTCGGGACGAAGTCGGTTTGGAGGATAAGAATCCCGTCAGATTCTCGCTTCGCCTGCTCAAGGATGATCCGCCGCAAGCTCGCTTGCGCGCCCCCGGCGTGGGTGAAATGATTACACCAACAGCGGTTCTTCCCTTGGAAATGCAGGCTTCTGATACCTATGGTCTGGCGGAGGTCTCACTTCGCTACCAGCGTACCCGCGAAGACACGCAGGATGGACCGATTGATCTCATTGGCTTCAAGCCCATGATGACGACTTATGCAGAGACGCTTTCCTGGCCTGTTTCTTCAATTGATGCGGCGGCGGGCGACAGACTCTCGATCCGTGGCAGCGCAAGGGACTTTGACGATGTTTCCGGTCCAAAAACCACCGATTCGTCGGAACTGACCGCTCGCGTGGTAACGCCCGATGAACTGCTGGCCGAGTTGGCCCGTCGCGAACACGAATTCCGAATGGACTTTGAGCGGCTCATCGATGCTCAGGAGCAATTACGCGGGCGGTTGCTCAGCATGATGGATACCGCCCAAACCGGCGGTGCGTCAGCCGAATTCCTGACCGCCGTGTCAGGGCTGGAACGCCGCCAACGCGGGATCGCCGGCTCGGTCAACGTCATTCGCCAGCAATTCGAGCAGGTTTTGACGGAACTTCGCATCAATCAACTCACAACGCCGCAGATCGAAGAGCGACTCGGAGGGATGATCGTCGAACCCCTTGCCGAACTGGCCCGCCGCGACCTGACCCTCGCCGGCGATGCCATCCGGGCATGGTCGCGGGACGCCTCCCCCGAAATGGCCGGCCAAATTGACGCCCAGCAGGTGGTATTACTGGCGAAACTTCGGGGAATTCTCTCGCATATGATACAATGGCAGGGGTATCAGGAGGCCGTGACCATGCTCCGGGATATCCTGCGTTTGCAGGAAGAACTGAAAACCGAAACAAAGAACCGCGTAAAGGAAGAGGGTAAGGGGATTTTCGACAAGTAACGTGCCACTGCTCTCCGGACAGCCTTGAAGGGTGCATATGGATGCGCCATCCGTACCGCGACCGCAAGGGAGTGGTGTTGGCAGGTGGAAGCAGCATAAGAGGGTCACACACGATGAGAAGTAAAGCACGCCGTTGGTCAGTGTTGCTCGTGCTCGCCAGCATTGTTCATCCTGCTTCTGCCCAGGAGCAGGACGAGCGACCCGCATCCTCCGCAAAAACCCCACTCGCCAGCAAACAGGAAATGATCCGCGATCGATTCGAACGTTTTCAGGATCGCGTGTTCGGCCTGCGCGCCGAGCTTTCCGAATCCGAGCCCGAGAACGCCGCACGCCTCGAACGCGCCCTCCAGCGAGCTGGCGAACTGGGCCTCGCTGACAAGCTGGAAGAAATCATCGCGATGCTGAACGATCCATCCTCGACCCACAAGGCGGCCGAAGCGGAAGATGCCTGGCTGACCAACGCTCAAAACATTCTCGACCTCCTTCTTGCTCAGGATGCCGACGCCGAAAAACGAAAAGAGGAGATGGAACGCCTTAAGGAGTATCAAGAACAGGTCGAGCGCCTTCTAAAGGAACAAAAGGAATTGCGCAGCGAATCGGGTCAGGCCGCCGCCATGCAGCGAATGAAGGCGCAACTCGACCAGGCCATTCAGCGCGCAGGACAGTTGCAAAAGCGTCAGTCCGCACTCTCGCAAAGTGCAAAATCACCGGGCGAAAACTCCGGTCAAAAGCCGGGGGAACAGAATCAAAGCGATGCGCAAAAGCAGGACGAGCTGGGCAAGGACACCGAACAGCTCTCCAAAGACTTGAAAGCCATGGCCGAGCCTCCTGCCGAGCCGGGATCCGACTCTCCCAAACTTGAAAAAGCACGCGAAGGTGCCGCCGAGGCCGCAAAGTCCAGCCAAAGCGGCTCACAATCGATGTCCCAGGCCGCACAGAAAATGCAGCAGGGGCAGTCCGGCCAATCCGGCAGCAGCGAGCAGCAGAAGCAGGCAGAGGAGGACATCAAGAAGACAGTCGAACAGCTTGAGGCTGCCCGAAAGGCCTTGGAAGAGGAACCCGACCCCGCTCAGTCCGCCGAAAAACAGGAAAAACTCGCGGATCAAACCAAGGGTCTGGAAGAAAAAATGCAGCAGGATGCTGCCGACGGCAAGTCTCAGCAGGGCTCAAAGGGTGACCAGGGGCAAAAAGGCCAGCCCGGCAAGCAGGGAAAGGAAGGCTCGCAAAGCCAGAGCCCCCCCGGCGCGCAGAACCTCAAGCAAGCCGAGCAGGAGATGAACAAGGCTGCGGAATCGCTGGGCAAGAAATCTCCGGCGGAAGCGACTCCCAAACAGGACAAGGCTATCGAACAGTTGCAGGCCGCCCGCCAGGAGCTTGAAAAGGCGCTGGAAGAGCTTCGCAAGGAGGAGCGGGCCGAAACGTTGCGCGACCTGGAAGCACGCATTCGTGACATGCTCACCAAGCAAAAGCCGATCAACGAACAAACAACCGCGCTCGACAAGGTCGGCGAACAAGCCTTCAAACGGGCCGAACACCTTCAACTCGCCGATCTCAGCGCGCAACAGCGGGCACTCTCCGAGAAGGCCACAACATGCCTGCACATTCTCGACGAGGATGCCAGTACGATTGCATTTCCGCACGTGATGCAACAACTTGTCGATGACATGGATAACTCCGCCGACCGGCTCGCGGCCTTTCAGGTCGGAGCAATTACGCAGACGATCCAGGCCGAGATCGTTGACGCGCTGGAACAACTCCTCGAATCGGTGAAGAAGATGCAGGAGGAAAACGAGGCCCAGCAGGGTCAGCCTCAGCAGCAACAGCAGGGCCCGCCGCCGCTGCTGCCCGCCTCTGCGGAATTGAAGTTACTCCGATCCAGCCAGTTGCGAATCAACAATCGCACCGGCGTGATCGCCTCGCAAATGGAGAAGGGCGCGGAGGAGAAAACGAACGCTGCGAAGTCGCTGGTCAAATTGTCGGAGCGCCAGACCCAATGCGCCGACATCGCCCGCGAAATCCGCGACAAACAACCATAATGAGCCGCATGCTTTTTAGTAGAGTACATCTTGATGCACCATTTGGGGGACGCCATGAATTCTGCAAAACAAATCCGGCTTGAAAGCGCTATGAGCGTGCTCGTGGTCGCGTGGCTCCTGACATGCGTGAATACCTCTCGCGCCGCCGACGCCCCCGTCGATCGTTTCCTTCAACAACTTGACAAGAGCGCAACCCTTCCTGCCGATGCCCGCGACCTCATCAAACGGCAATGGGCCGACTGCAAGGATTGCGAACCGGAGGAGTTTCTCACCCAGGCCCTGGCCGTGATCTCCCCCAAATTCCGCGAAGGCCTCGATGCGTACGATGCCGACCAATACGCCAAATCTGCGGAGATCATGCACGAACTGGCCGCGGACACCGACCCCTTTGTGGCCGTAAATGCCGCCGTATACGAAGTCAAAGCGCTGGTCGCGCTCGACCGTTTGCTGGAGGCGGGTTCGCGGCTCGCAGACTTGGCGGCCGGACCAAACAAGGTCGATGCCTATTCCTACTTCCAGGCGGAGGTGGACTTCCTGCACGCCTACACGCTCCTTGCTGACCTCCAATATAAGGAAGCCGAGGCTGCATTGAAGCGATTTCTCATCGACCATGCCGATGCCTCGGCGAGGCTCACCATTGCCGCACGTCAAATGCTTATGGAACTTTCCAACCGCGACCCGGAAAAACTCGGCGACGTCGTGGATTTGATGGACTTCTCCGGAAAGCGGCTTAAGAGCGAGGACGCGGGTGAAACCGTCCGCACCCGCCAGCAGCGAATCCTCGACCTGCTCGACAAGCTCATCAAGGAAGAGGAAGAAAAGGAAAAACAGGCCAGCAACAGCGGCGGAGGCGGGAGCAGTTCCGGCACTCCCAATCAATCGCCCAGCAATCCGATGCAGCAATCACAGCTTCCTGGAGGTGCGCCGCAGGCCGGCCAGCTCCGCGCCGCCCGCCGCGCCAACCCCGGCGAAGCATGGGGCGCCATGCCCCCCGCCGAACGCGAGCGCGTCTTGCAGGCCATTCGCGGTACCTTCCCCACCCGCTACCGCCAGCTCGTTGAGCAATATTACGAAGAGCTTTCCAAAAAGCCTTAGAGCGCGATGTTGTCGATGAGACGTGTTCGTCCCACGCGGGCAGCAATGCACAATCGCGCAGTTCGATCAATCGTTTCAAGCGGCTGAAGCGTTTCTGCATTCACAGCCTCAACGTAGTCAATCGTAGTAATTCCCGCGTCGACCAGTGTGTTCTGCGCCTTTTCCACGATTTTTCTTGGATCTGTAACTCCCGCCGCCACTGTGTCGCGGGCTTGAAACAATGCCCGACTGATTGCAACCGCTTGGGCTCGCTCAGACCGCGAGAGGTAGGCATTGCGACTGGACATGGCCAGTCCATCCGGCTCGCGAAGTGTCGGACAGCCCACGATCTCGATATCGAAATTCAGATCGGCCACCATCTGCCGAATGACCATCAGTTGCTGGTAATCCTTCTCTCCGAAAAATGCCACGTCCGCAGGCGCTATCTGAAAGAGCTTTGCGACCACCGTGGCCACCCCGTCAAAGTGCCCCGGCCGGTGCGGCCCGCAAAGTCCGTCGGTCAATCCGTTTACGTGCACGGTCGTCTTGGCGACCGCTCCATACATGACTTCCACGCTCGGTACGAATACCGCATCCACTCCGGAACTTCGACACACGGCAAGATCATCTTCCAACGAGCGGGGATAAGCCTTGAAATCCTCGTTGGGTCCGAACTGCGTCGGGTTTACGAAAATCGTCACCATGACCCACCCGCAGCGTGCCTTCGCCGCCCGGACCAGCGACAAGTGCCCCTCGTGCAGCGCCCCCATGGTCGGCACCAGCCCCACGATCATCCCTGATCGCTGCGCCGCACGAACCGCGCCTCGGGCCTCGTCAATTGTGCTGACTACTTCCATGTTCAAGACTCATCGCTATCGAACCGGTACTTGCATGGTTATAATCCGCGTAGAGAAGCGAATCCACAATCGGTACGGAGATGCGAATTGAATCGCCCATTGAATTGGTTTCTACCTCTTGCGGCCGTATCGCTGATTTCTCTTGCAGGGTGCGCTTCGACTACGAAATCCGGCCGTCTGACAGGTTCGTTCAGCCGATCCGCCGATGCCTCGATCAAGGCGGAAATCACCAACGTACTCGATCGCCAGGCCGCCGCGTGGAATCGCGGCGACATCGATGCATTTATGGAGGGTTATTGGAACTCGCCGGAGCTTTCCTTTAGCGCCGGCGGCAAAGTCACCCGCGGATTTGAGCCTACCAGAGACCACTTTCGCACATCATATCCTGACCGGGCCGCGATGGGCCGCCTGACTTTCAGCGACCTCGAAATCACTCCCCTTTGCCGTCATGCCGCCCTTGTGTTGGGCCGCTGGCGCCTTGACCGTGAAAAACCCGTATCTGGAGCCTTCAGCCTGACGATGAAGCGTATCAACGGCCAGTGGCTCATCATCCACGACCACACGTCCCGTGACGCAACCTGACCCATCATCATCGTCGCGGTCGCGTCGTTGGACTCGGCCTGCATTGCTCATCGGCGGCGTTTCGCTGGCGGCCATCATCATGGGTTTGCCCACGCTGCGCGGCGGATTCGTCGGCGGCGATGATCACCGCCTCGTCCTCGATCACGTCCTGGTGAATCGGCCATCCGTGGAGCATGCCCTGAAGCTCTTCACCATTGTCCACCGCGATCTCTATCAGCCTCTCCCTCTGCTCATGTTTTCCGGCGAGATGGCTGTGGCCCGCGCCTTCAATCTTTTTCACTCAGGCTCCCAGAGTGGGGCATGGCTCTTCCACCTCACCAACGTGCTCCTCCATGCACTCGTAACAATCGCAGTTTTTCTCACCGTGCTGATGCTTCACCGTCGCCTTCGACCCACAGACAATGGCACTCCCATGATCCAGAGGCCGCGCTGGACGCATTTTCGTCCCGCAAAAGACGGCGCGAATAGGGCCGAGCATGTCCAGGCAAGGTCACATTCCAATCAAACGCCTCAAAGCGCCGTAGGCACGGCTGATTCACAAAGCCTGGCTGTCGCCACCTTCGCCGCCCTGCTCTTTGCAATCCATCCTCTCAACGTCGAGGTCGTGGCCTGGATCAATGGCCGGATGATGTTGCTGTCCACTTTGTTCGCTTTATGTGGAATCCTGGCCTTCGCCCGCTGGCTGGACCGACCGCATTGGATCGATGCCGCACTAACGGTGCTCTGCATGGTTCTTTCCGCACTCAGTAAAGTTCGCGTGGGTCTCCCCCTGCTCTTGTTATTGGTGGCCATGATGCGCGGCGATTGGCGGAAACTGCGTTTCTGGCCCGTATGGATCGGAGCCGGCGCGCTCACCGCCCTTTTCGCATGGATCAACATCGACGCCACTGCACAGGCCGACCTATTCTCTGAAGCTGCCGAGCACCTCCAGGGACCGCGCGCGGCTCGCGTCCTGCTGGCTCTGGACAACTACTTCACTCACGTCGTCTGGCCGGTAGGTCTTACCAGCTACTACCCTACGCCACCTGTCGTCGCCTGGTCTGACCCACAAACACTTCGCGCCATGTTCACTGTCAGCGTCGCCGCGTGCCTGCTTGCACTGTGCATTTGGCGCGTTCCCGCAGCGCGATGGGGAGTCGCCTGGTTCTTCATCGCTCTGGCCGACACGCTCCCCTTCATTCCTGCTCGAAACGTACTCGCCGCTGATCGCTATCTCTACCTTCCACTCGTCGGTTTATTTTGGACTATCGTCGCAGTGGCTCTTCGAGTGTATGGCTACCGCTCGATGGCTCCATCCGGCAGCGAGCCGCGAACCTCAGTTCGCACGGACCCGGGACTAGCCTCCGCGGTGAAATCTCCATTACAGCTGCGCGGCGTTGCCACGATGATTCTCATGGGTATCGTCCCCACCTTGATCGGCATGAGCTGGTACACTGCACGATGGTACGACAACCCCGAGCTCAAGACGGAGCGAGTCGCTCGCGTCTTTCCGGACGTTCCGCGCGTGTGGGAGCGATACGGCTGGACGCTGTATTCGAAAGGCGACTACGATCAGGCCATCGAACTTGCCCAGCGCGAGTTCGTGCACGACGCCCCTGCAGTGCAAAGCGGCGCGTATCAACTCATCGGCATGAGCCGCTTCAAGCAGGGTCAAACAGCCGACGCGCTGACCGCTCTGCAAAAGGCAGTTGACATCGACCCGAAGAACGACTTGGCGCGATTTCGATTGGGCCAGGTATTTGAAGACTTGGGCCGCTTCGCTGACGCCCTGCCCCTTTATGAAGCCTGCGTTCGCTCCGCAACATCACACAATCCCACGCTTCACCGGCTGGCTTATGTATACCGCGAACTGGGCCGCCCCGCCGACGCACGTCGCATGTACGAACAAGAAATGAAGAACAACCCATTTGAGGTACCTGCTTCCCTTGCGCTGGCCGACCTGGATTTTCAGGAGGGAACGCCCGAATCTGTCCATGCCGCAAAGCAGCGCCTTGTCGAATTGCTCAATTGGATGCCGGAAAATGTAACGGCGCGAGTCAATCTCGCACACTTGTACGACACGCAGGGTGATTGGCGTCAGGCGCTGGAACAATACTCACGCGCGTTGGAGTACGGCTTCGAATCGATGGAACAGGCGGGCTTCGCTCATGACTTCTTCGAAAGCCACGAGCACTTCGAAATGCTCACTGAACTGTGGGACCGATACACAAAAACCCATCCCGGCGACTCAAACGCGAAAGCTTTCCTGGCGTGGTCATTGCTTGTCGGTGGTCAGACAGATAGCGCGCGAGCGCAAATCGCCGGCATCGGCACAGCCGCACGTTCGATCGTCATGGCCCAGGCAACTGTCGCACTCCTGGCTCTGCACGATGGCCGCGACGATGTCGTCCGCTCACTGGCCGATCGCCTGGCAACCTCTGGCGACTCCGCGTCGCGACAGCGACTCCTGCGGGCATTGGAGCGATTCGACAACGCGAATCCCGGCATTGCCTGGACGTATTATCTGACGGCCGCCATGCTGCAAGCGGACGGGCAAAGAGATGCCGCCCGCGCATTCCTCGAACTCTTTACGAAGAGTTGCTCAGGCCCATCCTGTGGCGATGCCGGCCGGGTGCTGGCAGCCAAACTTCAACCGTAGCTCAATTGTGACAGCAACGCTCTCCCGCACCGACGCAGCGTCGGCATGACGCCCCATAAGAACCCCTATGCTCTCTTTGCAGGGCAATCAGAGATTCATGAGCGCAGAATTTGCTTCGCGCCCCAGAGAATTTTACCTTCCAATCTGACGTGTATTTTCGCCCGGGCCTGGTGAGGCCCGTGGGAGTGGCGACATTTCTTCGCGTGGACTGCCGGTCAGACAGTGCCATGCAGTACATGTCCATCGCATCTTGAAAAGAGGAAAACCATGTCAAGTCGTTTCTCCAATTTCGGGAGATGGAAGTCCGCTGCGCCGGCATTGCTTGCCCTGTTGGGATCAGCGACGCTCTGGCCTTCGTTCGCGTCGGCTCCGGTAACCGAGCCAGTCTTGCGCGTCGAGGAAGACTGGGAGTTGGATGTCAACGAGCCTAACGACGATACAACCGCACCTCAGTTCCATACGGTCATGTCGCCGATGCCCGATTTGGACTCCTATTATGCGCAAACCCTGTGGAACTATCGAGAAACACCCAACTTCGTTCCCGGCGGGGTTCAGCTCCACAGCTACGACGGTGAAAATCTTCTTCGCAATCGCTCCATCGAATACGGAACCCTCAGCACAAGCGCTGAGACGATCACCTGGACTCAGTCACTTGAAACCGATGGTACGACGCTTACCTTCTCCATTTCGAACGGCGTCTCGACCACCTGGGGAACATTTGGCAAGGACATGAATATCTCCAGCTCCGCCAATCTGGCGCAGCTCAACCAATACACGCCGGAAACTTCTGCGGCCAACTCCTGCGTGACATTCGGGGCGAACCGTGTACAGAGCCTCACCCTCAAGCGGGTTCGCTATTACGGCGAGTCCGGGCTCTTGTATGTGGACAATACAGAACGACAGGCTTGCGAATAGCGTTTCTCATCTGTTCATTCTGAATTGTCGAGGCGGTTCGATGCGGTTCCCTATGGGAATCCGGTTGGAAATCTGACACTGGTTGTGAGGGGGAGATCAAGATGAACCTTTTTGGTGCACAGAACCACAAGCGCCGCGGAGTGTCGTTTGCCATGGTGGTTGTGTCCCTTGTCATGATGCTTGGCATGGCTTCCATGACCGTTGACATTGGAATGATGTACCGCGCCCGCAACGAAGCTCAGTCTTCGGCCGACGCGGCTGCCATGGCCGCCGCCTGGCGTCTCATGGATCAAAACCGACTCCGCGGATCTTCGTACGTCACCACCGTGACCAACGCAGCGCGTCAGGCCGCTGTGGACTACGCCGCGCGCAATCCCATCATCAACGAATCGCCGTCGCTGGATTCCAATACGGGGAACAGCTCGTCGGGCGACGTGGTCATGGGACGACTTGATGATCCGGGCGATGCAAATGAATCGCTGGATTTCGGCAATCCGTCTCGCTTCAATGCGGTACACGTATTCCTGCACAGGGACGACGTTCGCAACGGCCCCATCGACCTTTTCTTTGCCAGCGTCTTTGGCCACCAGACTGCCGATGTTAGCGCCTCCGCAACGGCGGCATTTTACGACGGCGTCGTCGGCTGGAAGGTCAATGCCACAACTGGCAATGCGGGCCTTCTGCCAATCGCACTGCATGTGAACGCATGGAACAATCTCCTTGCCGGAACACAAACGACGGGTGATTCGTTTTCGTATGATCCCACGACCGGCGCGGTGACATCCGGAAATGACGGGATCCTTGAGTTGAATCTGTATCCCGGCGCAGGAACCGGGCAGTTGCCTCCCGGAAACTTTGGAACAGTGGATATCGGTTCCCCGAACAACAGCACGGCCGACCTGACGCGGCAGATCCGCTACGGAGTCTCCGAGAGCGACCTCGCCTATTTCGGCGGATCGCTTGAATTGGGGGATGACGGAATCATCATGCTCAACGGCGATACCGGCCTCAGTGCGGCAATCAAGGACGATCTGACCTCCATCATTGGTAAACCGCGTGCCATCCCCATTTTTGATAACGTGTCGGGCAACGGAAACAACGCCATGTACCGCGTGGTGGGATTTGTGGGGATTCGCATCCTGGACGTGAAGCTCACCGGGGCGATGAATGGCAAGAAGGTCATCATTCAGCCGGCATATCTTCTCGATGACGCCGTCGTCGTGGGCGAAAACACGGGTCAAAGCGCGTTTGTCTTCAAACCAGTTCAACTCGTCCACTAAGTGGATCGCTTTCAATCGAGGATTTTCGAAAGGCTCTCTCTGGCGCTTGGCTGGAGAGAGCCTTTTCTTTGAAATGGGAATCTATTCCGCCCGCACAGGCTTCCCTGAAACATAGATGTCCCGCCGCTGCTTCAACTGCGCCACCCACTCCGGCGCTCCGGTCTTTCCGGCCAGCGCGATCGCCGACTCGATTGTTTTCACAGCATCGGGAAACCGGCCCACCTCGGCATAGGCGGCGGCCAGCGTATCCAGCGATACGGAATCCTTGTAGCCATGCGCTTTTGCAGCCAGCTCCGCCAGCTTCAGTGCCCGGGCCCCATCCCGAATCTTGTCATCGGGGTGAGTCGCCAGAATCAGCGCCAGATTGTTGGCGGCCTCCGCATAATTCGGATCCGCTTGCAGCGCCTGGTCATAGAGTGAGATAGCCGATTCAATCTGCCCACTCCATGCCGCGAGCTGCGCTTGCAATGCCAGAGGAAACGGATTCCGCGGATCGATGTTGACGGCTTTCTGCAGGGTCTCCTTTGCAGCCGCCTCATTCCCCACCGAATAAAAGCACTTTGCCAACTGCGTCAGTGCTTCGATCGAACGAGGATCGATCGTCAGCCACTTCTGCAAATGTGTGATTGCCTCCGCCCACTGATTCAATCCCGCATAAGCCGCTCCAAGATGCAGGTGGGCCTTGGTAAGTCTCGGGTCGCGAGCCAGGGCCTTTTCCAGTTGCATCTCGGACTCAAAATATCGGCCCTGCTTGAGGCGCGTCACGCCAAGAAAAAAATGTGCGTCGGCAAGATCAGGCTGCAACGATAACGCGCGCTCGAGTTGAATGCCGGCCTCGTCGAGCTGGCCCATGTCCAAAAGGGCGTGTCCGTAATCGGTCATGTTGTAAGGCTCGTTCGGCACAATCCGAACCGCCTCGGCGAAATGCGGAACCGCCTCCGCGACCCTGCCCTGACGGACCAGCGTGTTGGCCATGAACATATGCGCCTGCGTGTTTTCCGGAACTACATCCAGTGCCCGCTGGAACAGCGTGATGCTGTCACGCCAATACCCCGCCTGCACCCAAGTGCAAACGCCGAGCACCGCCAACATTCCAACCCCAAACATCCCAATTGCACTTCGAACGCCAATTCGAGTCCGGGCCGTGGAGATGCTATCAATCACTTGTTGCCTTGATGCCTTGTTGCCTTGTTGCCAGGATTTGGCACTCCACGCCGCCATGATGAACAAACCCACAACCGGCAGATAGGTGTACCGATCCGCAAACGCCTGGCCCCCCACCTGCACCAACCCAATGACGGGTACGAGCATTCCCACAAACCACAGCCAGCCAACAAGAAGATGTGGGCGATTCCTACGGGCCAACACGACAACGACCGTCGTTGCAAACAATGCCAAAGCGATGCCGACGACAAGGAACATCGAATATGGTTTGAGTGGCAAAGGGTAGTACGCGGCCAGCCCGGTCGGCCAGATTGTCATCCACAGATATTTTCCATAAGCGACGATGGCATTGGGAAACCTCGCTTCAAGGGGCAACATCTTCTCGGTCATTAACGCCCCGCCCGCCCGCTGTGCGTATACCGTTACAATGCTCGACGCCGCACCCAGCGCTAGCAACGGCAATTTCTCAGCGACAAGTCGCACGCCTGTCCATAATGGAAGCGATTCAAGTCTTGCCTCCCCACTTCCTAAAGAGGGATTGAGCGGGGTCGGTCCGGAACTTGCTCGTCGAAGAGGCCAGTAGTCCAACAGGAGCATCAGACAAGGCAGCGTCACCATCATCGGCTTGGCCAAGAGTGATAACGCGTAGAGCGCTATGACCGGAACGTATCGGCGAACGCTTCGCGCTTCGGAATACCGGACATAGGCGATCAGCGTGAGCAGGCCCAGACAAGTGCTTAGGGCATCCTTGCGCTCGGCGACCCATGCTACGGACTCCACGTGCGCAGGGTGAAGTGCGAACGCGCCGGCCACAAAAGCGCTGGGCCACCCGGCCCCGGTCATGCGAGAAAGAAGATAGAACAGCAAGACTACATTGATGACGTGAAGCGCAAGACTGGTGAGGTGATGTCCCTGCGGATCGAGGCCGTACACGGAAACGTCCAGCATGTGCGAAAGCCACGTGAGCGGATGCCAGTTCGACGCCTCAAACGTCTTAAACGCCCATTTGACTCCCTCCCATGTCAGACCCTTCAGGACCGCACCGTTTTCCGTGACATACATACGATCGTCGAGATAGACGAAATCGTGCGTCAGCACTCGCGCGTAGACTCCAAACGTCACAACCGCCAGCGCCAGCGCGACCAGCAATCGACGCAGGAAAGTCCGCCCATCCGAGTCGGCTTCGCGCGGCAGGTCGCCGGTGCGACCAACACTTTCCTTTGATTGCGCAGCTGTGGAACCGCGATTCTGCGATGCGTGTCGTGTCGACTTGGACATGTGTGCTTCAGAACGCAATGGCGTCGGGGTCCTTGGCGAATTTGCGAGCCGTTTCCATGCTGATTCGCCCTCCCTGAGCAAGCCGGGAGAGGTCCTCGTCCAGCGAAATCATACCATCGCGCTTGCCGGTTTGTATGGACGACTCGATCGACTCGATCTTCCCTGTCCGAATGCCCACGCGGACGGGCTGATTGACGTGCATGACCTCGAGCGCGAGTACGCGACGGTCGCCTTCCCTGGCCGGCGGAAGAAGATGCTGGCTCACCACCGAGCGGAGACTCAGCGAGAGCTGCGCCCGAACGTCGTCCTGCGCATCGGAGGGGAAGAAGTCCACGAATCGCGTTACCGCGCCTTTCGCGTCGCGGGTGTGCAGTGTCGTCAAAATGAGATGGCCGGTTTCAGCCGAGCTCAGCGCCATGGCCGCCGTCTCGCGGTCACGGATTTCGCCGAGCAGGATCACATTGGGGTCCTGTCGCAGCCCGTACTTGAGTCCGTCGTAGAACGAATCCACGTCGCGGCCGACTTCGCGCTGCGTCACGATCGTCGAACTGATCCGCGTGTGAACGTACTCGATCGGCTCCTCGACGGTGATGATGCGGTTGCCCCCGCGCACGTTCAGCAGGTGCATCAAGGCGGCCAGCGTCGTCGATTTTCCCGAGCCGGTGACGCCGGTGATGATCACCATCCCATTGGTATGCGAGATGAGCCTCTCAGCAAGTGCCTGCGGAAAGCCCATCCACTCGAAGGTTGGTATCTTGTTGGGCACATGTCGCAGACACGCGCACCACGCTCCGCCAGCCCTAAACACGTTGGCCCGAAACCGTGCCAGCTCACCCTTGTGCTCGAATTCCACCGAGCAGTCGAAGTTTGACCCACGACCAAGCTGCCCGGCGAGCACGGGCGGCAGAAAGTCGTTGATGAGCTGCTGAACTTCCTGCTCGCCCAACGGTCGATTGCCTACCTCGGTCAGCCGGCCATGAATTCGGTAGGTCAACGGATGGCCTGGCACGAGATGCACGTCGGAGGCTTCGCGGTCGGCGGCCTCGTGGAGCAAACGCTCAATCGTTCCTTTTGCAGGGCTGGATCCTTCGTTCATTGCCCCTTTCTACCATAAACCCCCTCTCGCGCCGCGTTTGGCCAAGACAAACGTCCAAAACTCCAAACATCCAAATGCCCAAACGAGGGCAACGCATAACGAGGCATCAGAGCAAAGTCGTACTGAAAGATGGGTTCGTTTTGACGAGTACTGTTTTTGGAATGGTAGGTTATTGTTAGGCTACCACCACAGGTAGTGGGTGCTGCCGGTTGCCGGGGTGGGAGGTATGGAGAGTAGAAAGCAGAAATGGGGAAAGCGGAAAGTTGCTATGCCATCGGTGGTTGAAGTTCCCTCGCACATCGTTTCAAAGAACATGCGGGGCGCGCGGAGAATTGTAGCGAATTGCGATCATGGTAAAGGCAGGGATTAGGGGATAGGGGGTAGGTATTGAAACAAGAGCGTCGCTTAGAAGACACCAATAAGCGCGAGAACTTATACCCTATACCCTAACCCCTCATTTCTATTTCCAAAACGACAGCACGCGCTCAACTTCCTTCTTACTTCCAATAATGAGGGGGGTCCGTTCGTGCAGAGCCGTTGGGATTTTCGCGAGGATATCCTGCGTGCCGTCGGATGCCGATCCGCCCGCGTGCTTGGCGATCATTGCCAGCGGATTGGCTTCGTACAGCAATCGAAGTTTGCCCTGCGGTGTCTTGGTCGTGGCCGGATAGAAGAAGACGCCGCCCTGCACAAGAATGCGGTGGAAGTCCGCAACCAGCGAGCCGACATAGCGAAGGCCGTAACCGTTGGATTTGGCCCACGACAGATAATTCTGTATGCCCACAGAGAATTGGCCGCTGTATGCCTCGTTGACGCTGTACGTTTTTCCCGTTTGCGGAATGCAAACCCGCTCGCGGATCAGTCGGAACGCCCCGATGTTGGGATCGAGGGTGAACATGTGTACGCCATCGCCGGTGGTGTAGCACATGACCGTGCTGCTGCCATAGACGACATATCCTGTCGCAATTTGCATGTAGCCGGGCTGCAGGATGTGATCCATCACCCGGCCTCGCTCGATGTCACTGCGGCGTTGCAGGATGGAGAAAATCGTCCCGATCGAGACGGTGGAATCAATATTGCTTGATCCGTCAAGCGGGTCGAACAGCACGATATACTTCGCCCGTTCGTCGGGTTCCTTGATGATGCGCGGTTCGTCGTCCTCCTCGGACACCATGATGCCGACATTTTCGCGGTCGCCCAGGCATGTCATGATGGTTTCGTTGGCCAGCACGTCGAGCTTCTGCACCAGCTCCCCCTGCACGTTGGTGTCGCCGGTTTCGCCGAGGATGTCGAGCAGGCCCGCGCGCCGAACATGGGCGGCGATGATGCGCGTGGCCAGCGTAATCCCCGAAAGAAGCCAGCTGAATTCGCCCGTGGCGGTGGGGTGATCATGCTGGTGATCGATCAGGTGCTGTTCGACGGTGATGATCTGCGCTTTCATCTGCACGCTCTCCGTAACGCACCCATACGCTAAAGGGAATTCTGCTCGCTGGCAATCCAGTCGATCGCCCACCGGCTGGTTCTTGCCGTCACCGGCTTCTTGAATGGGAACGAAATTCATCGAACAGCCTGAGGGTCTTGGGGCCCGGTCCGGCACCGATGACGTGCTCGTTTATTCGCGTGACGGCCAGGACCTCGATGGACGTGCTGGACATGAACACTTCCTCGGCGCTGCGCAGGGCTTCGACCTCAAATCGCTCTTCCACCATGCGGAATGCCAGCCTCCTCGCGCAGTCCTGGAGAAAATCCTGCGTGACGCCGTGAAGCACGGATTCATCGCGGGGCGGGGTGACGATCGCATCGCTTCGAATTAAAAAAATGTTCGCCGAGGTGCATTCGCGTACTTCTCCTTCGCGGGTAACGAAAAGTGCGTCGTCGAAGCCGCGACGGATCGCCTCATTCCGAGCCAGAATATTGGGCAGCAGGGTGATAGCCTTGACATAACATCGCCCCCAGCGGTCATCCGGCGCGGTCATCAACGCTGCCCCTCTGCGTCGGTATTCGGCGGGAAGTTCGACAAGCGGCCGAATCGTAAGCACCACGGTGGGCTTCAGGTTCGCCGGAATGATGTGTGAACGCGGGGCTGCGCCGCGCGTAATCTGCACGTACACGACGGCGTTGGAGTAGGTCGATCGCCGCAACATTTCAGCAATCAGGCCTTCGAGTGGATTGGCTTCAACATCGTACGGTATGTCGATGGCCGCCAGGCTGGTCTTAAGGCGCCGCAAGTGTCGATCAAGGAGAAAGGGCCGGCCTCCGTACACCGCAATCACTTCATAGACACCGTCGCCGAATTGAAAACCCCGATCTTCGACAGATACTCTGGCATCGGCGAGCGGGCTGAACGTTCCATTGACGTAGGCAATGTCGGGCATGATTCAGACCTAAAGAAACGCTTGACAGTTCAATGTGCCAGGTCGCCGTCGGGCTTGCCCAGCGCCGCTTTGACGTTGCGCAGCCAAAGCAGGCATTGCTCGCGTCGATCCTCGTCGCGGAGCCCGCGCATCGAGTCCGACAACAGTTTCTCGGCTGCCTCGTATTCCCTCAAGTCGCGGGCGTGGATGATCCCGGCCAGCAATCGGATATTGGGCGTTTCGCCCGCGTCCGGGTAGCAATCGACAAACCGGCCAAACGCCTTCACCGCCGCCGGGAATTGCCCTCGACGATAATACTCGCGGGCAATCTCAAGTTGAACGGCCTCGGGCAGAACCTGCCCGGCACTTAGCGCTTGCAGCTTCTCATATTGCTCGAGGGCTGTCCCCATCGCGCGCTGTCCGATGTCCTCCGAGATTCGTCCGCGCAGATCGGCAATCTGATCAAAGAACAAAGCCTCGGCTCTTTGCTTCGCCGGATCGAGCGTCGGGGTTCGTTCGAGCTTGCCGGTGGCCGGCCCTTCCCAGCCCTGCCGGCGCCTCCAACGGCTCCATAACGCAAGAATATCGAACTGGTCGCGGGCAATGCCGCGCACCATGAGCATGGCCAGCGATCCGACGAATCCAAACAGATATCCACCAAGGTGAGCAAGGTAGGCCACCTGGTCTCCGCCTCCACCCAGACGCGGCGAGACAACGTTGTCCCAGACGATGATTTTCAGGCCGATGAGCGCCATCGCCGGAAACTCAAAAAACTGGATGAAAAAGAACACCCAGACCAGAACAGTGACGTAGCTGCGCGGGAAAAGCGCCAGGTAGGCCGACGTCACGCCGGCAATGGCGCCCGAAGCGCCAATCAGAAAAAAGGGTTCCGTTTTGAGCAGGGCGTTTGCCCATGCCGCAAAAACCCCGCAGGCGAGATAAAAAAAGAAATAGGGCCCGCCTCCCATTTTTCCACAAACGCTGTTGCCGAACACCCAGAGGAAAAGCATGTTTCCCAGCAGGTGCCAGACGTCGCCGTGCAGGAATTGGTAGGTGAAGAAGTGATGAAACTGTGCGGCGTACGAACGGAAATACAAATGCTCGCGGGCGAATGCCTGAGCCGACTCGCCGGCAAATCCCGTGCCGAAAACCAGAAACGCAGCAATGTTGATTGCGATGAGCCAGTAGTTCACAAGCGGTGAACCGCGAACCGCCGCCTCCGTGCGAATTGGTATGACAACTAAGGGCACGCCCGACCTCGGATCTGAAAGGATTCACGCCCTTGGGATAACGTCCTGGATACCGCAGTCGTGACGAATGTCATTCTGAGCGAAGCGAGGAATCTCAACGTCGTCATGGGAAAAGACCCTTCGTTGGGCTCAGGATGACACGTTCCTATGCGCCGGCCACCGGCGGTCGGGGCATTCCTCCGCGAGGCGCGCTGACCGTCTGAACATACTGCAGGCGGAGTTCATACAACACACTATCGAGCGCCCGTTTTTCCTCTTCGCTCAAGTTTCCCGTCGTCTTCTTGTCGAGTACCTCGAGCAGGTCAATCTGGTGTTTGGCGGCGGCCGGGTTGGCTGGAATGCGTTCGCCTCCGGGCCCCTGGTATCCTCCAAGCGAGATGACGGCCTGCATGGCCAGCAGGTTCAGCAATTCGATGAACGCGGGGGTTGTTGCAGCGCTGCCGGGTGTCTTTTGCCCCTGCGCCTTTTCCTGGGCGGCCAGTCGCTCTTTTTCCCTCGCGGCCTCCGCCTTCCAATCCGAATCAATGTGCAGCTTGCCGTCACTCATGACCAATACTCCTGTACAGAAAGAACAGCCACCAGGGCCGCGACCGCATCTTACGGTCGCAGAGGCGACTGCACAAAGTCGGACTTGTCAGGCAGGGCACTCACGAGCAGTTCGAGGTTGGATCGCGTGTGTAAACCGAAGAAATATTCGCGATTGCAGGCCACGAGCCGATCGGAATCCTGTCGCTGCGCCTGTTCGGTGCGAAGCTGTGCCTCGTGGAGTAGATCGGGGCGAAGTTTGTGAATTTGATCGCTGATCTGATGGATGTGCTGAAAAATCCGGCGTCGTTCGCCGCGATCCGTATCGCGCTGGTGACGGAGTTCGTCTGACCGTTGGACCGCCGCAGTTCGTTGTTGGAGCAGCTTGGATATTTCCGTTGAGAGTGGCGGGGCAAGGTGACGCTGCGGATTCCATCTGGCATCGCGAAGTTCACTTTCATGGGAGCCGTCTTTCACTTGAATGTTGCAGCCGGGGTCCAGATAGAGCGTGGCCGTGACGCAGGCGATGTCGGGGGCGGCGAGGCGGAAATAGTTGGCAATGATGGAATCACTGATACGGTCATACTTCGCGCCGCCGATGCCGTGGATGAACAAGTCGGCCAGAAACAATCTCGCCCAGATCGTTGTTATCAGGGCCCGGGGCCGAAGGAGCCAGCCGCTTGCCTTATGAACGAGTTCCACTACGTCGTCGGATTCGAGAATCTGATTTTCTGCAAATGTGCCGATTGGTTCCGATTGGGCATACAAGGTGACATATTTGCGATCGCATGTCACGAAGACCCGGCTTCGAGGCCGATCGTCGCCGTAGAGCCAGAAGGGCAGTTCCGTCCTGTCGCCTTCAATGGCGAGGTCCGGAATGGGCCGGTTCGGCGTACGCACCATATTTTGCACGCGGTACTCGGCGATGGCTGCGTTGTACGCCAAAGCGAACGCACCAGAGTCCAGAAGTAAATGCACGGCCAACGGCGACCACCACGCTCCTGAGATTCTCACATCCTGCAAATCGACGGAAAATGTCGATTCAATTTGCTTGCGACCGGCGATGACTTGCGTTACCCAATCGGACGACGGCAGTTTCATAGCGTCCAGAAAGGCACGCACCATCGTTTCCGACGAATGACTTCCCAGAACGCGCTCGAATTCGCCATTTGCGTTTTCAATTTCGGCCGGGGTCAGGGCCGCCGCTTGTTCGTAGGCTGAGCCCGCGCGCAAGGCGCCCATGCGGACTTCATGGACCACGCGTCGCCCGTCCTGCGTCGCCGGCACTCGGATGGAAAGCCGCTTGGGTGCATCGCTATCTACCACCAGGTGAACGGCGACTCCTTGCAGCGCTTCGGCGAGTCGATGAGCGAAAACATTTTTGGCCCAGACTCCCGCATGAATGAAATCGGGCTGATGACCCACGACGACGACAGGCCTGGCGGCATCGATCTGCAGTCTTTCGCGTGTTTCTTGCCGCAGTCGTCCAAGCGGGGATTGCAGGACGCTGACCTGCGACGCATTCAGTTGGGTGGCATTCTGTCGGGCCAGCATTGCGCAGGAGGGGGCATCGGGAGCAACGAGCACACCGCCGTGCTGCGAGGGGGCGACTAATTTCGCGTAGTCGAGCATGGTCGGGCATGCGTACACGGATCGGGATTGATTTTCGACGTGGCCGGTTCGCGGATTTCGCGCTCCATCACGTTGAGATAATGTTGCAAGCGGACGGTTGGGTCGTCGAGCAGCCCGCCAAAGTGTCGCGTCGGATCGTTATAAATCAGTGGCACAGCCAGTTCGCCTATTCGCAATTTTGCCCGCGCCGCCTGTACCCAGAACTGCATCGGCATGGCGTACCCAGGGACCGTGATGTGGAAGGCCGGAAGGCTTGAAACGCGATAGGCCTTGAAGCCGCAAAACGCATCCGTCAGATTCAGTCCCAGCCGCTGATTCAGAGTGGCCGTGATCTGCCGGTTGATTTCGCGTCGATCTGCCGGCGCGCTTTCCCCCGCCTCCCAGCCGCGCGGGTAGCGCGTGCCGCTGATGATGTCGGCGTCGCCCTGGTCTGCCGCGGCCAGAAACGCCCCAATGCAGGCAGGCTCGTGCTGCTCGTCGCAGTCCATTGTGATCAGCCACGAATAGTCATGTCGCTGCGCAAAGCAAAACGCGTCAGCCAGGCTCTTGCCATACCCTCGATTTTCCAGATGAGTGATGACCTGGATATTGGGCACTTCCCGGAGCAGATCAGGCGTGGCGTCGGTCGAGCCGTCGTCGATCACCAGAATATTCGCAGCCCGCCGGCGCACCTCCCGTAACACGTGCAGGAGATAGGCCTCTTCGTTGAACACAGGGATTGCCAGCAACCAGTTTTGAGGCATAGGCCCTCCTAACAGCGGCGAGACTCACGGCGGGACCACCCAGCCGTCCTATCTTAGGATCGCCGTGCGTCGACGGCAAATCGGATGACTTGCGGAGTTCTGTCTGATAGGGTTCGAGTGCCACGGGCGGCTTGTCCGCCCGTGTTGCACCGGCAGCGAGCTGCAAAAGGCGTCCTTCAGCTCGGAGGCTGCATTTTGATGCACCATTAGTCCGCTTATCCACGCCAAATGCCTGGTGCCTCGCCTGACCTTTTTTTGAACTTTGAACTTTGGCCTTTACATTTCCTCCCATGCTCCGACGCGACCTTCCCGTCATCGTTTTCAGCATGGCCTATATGGTCGTGTTCGTGGGCATTTCGCTTACCCGGAAAAATTACGAATTTATCCTCTACGCTGCTGTGGTCGTCGCGATTGCTGCGTGGATCCTTGTGAAACAACGCACGGTGCGATTTGACCCCGTGATTCTGTGGGGACTTTCCATCTGGGGATTGCTCCACATGGCTGGTGGCAATATCCACGTTGGCGATGGCGTGCTCTACAACGTGCAGTTGGTGCCCGTGGTCCTGCGGTACGATCAACTGGTTCATGCTTTCGGTTTTGGGACGGCCACGCTGGCTTGCCATCACATTCTGAAAAATATGCTCAAGCCAGACATTCCGCAGCGCGTCACGCTGACCATATTGGTGATTCTCATGGGCTGCGGCGTCGGAGCGCTGAATGAAATCGTGGAATTCATCGCAGTCCTGGCAGTGCCCGAAACCAACGTCGGCGGCTACGAAAACACGCTGTGGGACCTGATCTTCAATCTTTTCGGCGCGACCATTGCGGCCATCTGGGCCACCTCCCGCCGCTTTGGTAAGAGTGCCGCTACTTCGTGAGCGGGGGATAGTGCGACCTATGCCCTCCCGCAGGGATGACGACGGGTGCAGGAAGGGCGGACGAAGGGATCGGCGCAGGGTCCAAAACCACACTGGCAGCGCCAGAACGCGGTTTTCGGCGAAAGATGGGTTCGCTCCAGCAATATTTGTAGAAGGCAGCGGGGCCACGGAGCAACAAGGCAACAAACGGGCCAATTTGGGGTTGCCGACTTGCGGTCTTCCATAGTCGATCTGGGTCAAGGTATATCCCTCGCCGCTCGCGCTGCGGGTTCTGGCAGTCGTTGTGTGCGCGGGCCTTCCGCGTAGCTCACCTGGATAACATGCGCAGCGCGCGCAGATTGGACGAAGAATGGCAAAAATCGAACCAAAGTGATCGGCGAATCGGTGCACCATCTTGGATACGGCAAGAAGTTGAGGCACCG
The DNA here is from genome assembly GCA_964501365.1 of uncultured Phycisphaera sp. Classification (GTDB taxonomy): domain Bacteria; phylum Planctomycetota; class Phycisphaerae; order UBA1845; family UBA1845; genus CAZAMB01. The sequence goes on from CAZCST010000008.1 coordinate 168,132, forward strand.
GACCAAACCCCGAAGAATTTTGTGCAACTTTACCGCTTTTCCGGCGTCTATTATCCTAACGTAGGAGACAGCCATGAACCGCCCGCTCGACGTCCTCAAAAACGTGCGTATCGCCGCTCCGTGCTCGCAGCCCTGGCATGAAATGGATGGCGACGACCGCGTGCGCTTCTGCCGCGAGTGCAACCTCAACGTCTACAACCTCTCCGACATGACTGCGAAAGAAGCCGCCGCCTTGGTCGAAAAAACGCAGGGACGCCTTTGCATCGGCTACTACATGCGCGCCGATGGCACCATCCTCACGCAAAACTGCCCTGTCGGCCTTCGTCGCATCCGCAAACGCATGGCCTGGGCCGTGACCGGCGTGGCTGCCGTACTGGGAATGGCTCTTAACGCCTTGGCCACGCTCAGGGGCGATTCTAGCGTGCATTATTCGACGCTGCGGACGGTCAAACCATTCAAGCAAATCGCGAACTTCATTGATCCGCCTGCAGCAAGGCCTATGGTGCTTGGCGCCGTTGCACTCCCACAGCCCAAGGCGCAACAAATACTGACAAGACGAGGCAGCTAGAGATCATGTTGCGATTCTTACTCGCACTCGTACTGATGAATGGATTGATACTGGGTGTTTCGCTGTCCACCTGGCGGCCATACGCGACAAGTCTTCATTCTTCCATGTTCAAGAACCTGATCGTCCTGGTTTTCATCCTCCCGGTTGCCGTCACCTTCGCGACAACTTCTCTCTATCATTTCCTTCGCCCGCGACGTTTCCTGTTGGACAGATTCACCGGCCTTGGACGAGCGTTATGGATCGCCGCTTCCATCACGATTCTCAGCGTGCTTTTCGAATCGCTGGGTATGGTCTTCGCCCTCGATCTGTATGAACAAAACCTGGTGATCTTCTCCTCCTGCGCCGCTTCTGTTCTCGTGCTCACGTTTTGCCGCAGGCCTCGCCCGGGCTTCTGTCAGAAATGCCACTATGACCTGGCCGGCTCCCTTTCGTTCGGCCGCTGCCCGGAATGCGGTACCCCATCTATGGCTTAAGTGGGTGAATATTTTTCTGCCGTATCAAACGGGAGTCACAAACCTCTCAATCGAAATTTTTGATAACTCCGGGCGTAGTACGTAGCCAACCCAGCTCCCTGACGGTCGCGGTACTGACTGGCGCAACCAGCATGAAATCATGCCAGGGCCGAAAATTGAGAAACCAAGTAGTTCGTCTATAATGACGCGCTCGAAAAACGGAGTTACGCCATGCAGATCGTTGTCAATGGATCGCCTCAGGAACTCGATACGAACGCATCCGTGGCGCAGCTTCTTGACCGGCTGAAACTCGCGCCCATTCGCGTCGCAGTCGAACTCAATGAAGAGCTCGTTCCGCGAAAGGACTTCGCCCGTACGCAGCTCAGCGCCGGGGACCGGTTGGAAATTGTCACATTCGTAGGGGGTGGCTGATGTCAGTCGATCAATACAAAGTTGGTTCGTTTCAATTCACTTCGCGGTTGTTTGTCGGTACGGGGAAATACGCTGACTCTGACACGATGAAGGCCGCACTGGCCGCCGCGGAGTGCCAGGTTGTGACGGTTGCCGTCCGCCGCGACGTACTGACCCCAGAGGGCGGCAAAAAGAGCGAAAGTATTCTCGATCATCTCGACCTCGATCGCGTCACGATTCTTCCCAACACGGCCGGGTGCTTCACCGCCCGCGATGCCGTCCGCGCTGCAAAACTGGGCCGCGAACTGCTGGACGGTCTGGGCAACCCGGGCGCCCGCTGGGTCAAAATTGAGGTGCTTGCCGACAAGAAGACGCTCCTGCCCGATCCGATCGGCACGCTGGAGGCCACAAAAGAGCTAGTCGATGCTGGGTTCGAAGTGCTGGCATATACCAATGACGATCCGATTCTATGCAGGAAACTCAAGGATGCCGGTGCGACCAGCGTTATGCCGCTCGGCTCGCCCATCGGCAGCGGGCAGGGCATCTTGAATCCAGCAAGTATCAGACTTTGCATCGAATACCTGAAAGAGGACGATCCTAAATACCCGGTAATCGTGGATGCCGGAGTCGGAACGGCCTCCGACGTGGCAATCGCCATGGAGCTTGGTGCGGACGGCGTGCTCTTGAATACCGGAATTGCGGGGGCTCGTGATCCGGTGCGGATGGCTTCGGCGATGGCCCACGCCTGTCAGGCCGGGCGGCTCGCCTACCTTGCCGGTCGAATCCCCAAGAAACGCCACGCCACCGCCTCCTCCCCCTGGGACGGTGTCATCGCCTCCGCATCGACAGCCAAATCCTGAGTCGGTTTAGTGGATTGACCACGATTGTTGCTGTCCATTACCATCGCGTGCCGATACCTCTTGGGCGAGCGTCGAGATAGTCAGCGTCAATGATCGTAGATTGCTTTACACATACGTGGGAAACCGGTTCTGCTCTCGGACGTTCCGTCCCCGCCAGCGGCCACCACAACGGCTCCGGGCCTGACGCCCTTCGGGCAGCCGCGGCCCGGCACCGCGCCGCCGCAGAACCTGTCGATGTCACACTGGTCTTCGGCTTCAAGAGCCAGTATCTGGGCGCCGAAATCTCCAACGCCCAGGTGGCCGCCTACGTTCGCAGCCAGGGCAACCGAATGATCGGCATCGCCGGGATTGACCCCAGCGACCCCAGGGAGGCGCTGGCCGAATTGCAGCGGGCTCGAAGCGAATGGGGAATGCCCGGAATCGCCGTCGCGCCTGCGGCACAGGATTTTCACCCCAGCAGCAGCCAGGCCATGCAGGTGTACGCCGAGGCCGGGGCATTGGGAATGCCCGTGTTTTTCCACAACGGACCGCAACTGAATTCCCAGACCAAGTTGGAATATGCCCAGCCGGTGCTGCTCGACGAAGTGGCCCGCGAGCTACCGGAATTGCGCATCGTCATCGCCCACATGTGCAGTCCCTGGGTCGCTGAGACGATCCTGTTGCTTCGCAAGCACCCCAACGTTTTTGCGGAGATCAGCGGACTCCTGCAACAGCCCTGGCGGGCGTACGAGGCTCTGCTGAGCGCCCATCAGTGCGGCGTTCTCGACAAGCTGCTGTTCGGCAGCGGCTTTCCCGACGCTTCCGCCTCGCTATGCATCGAATCTCTCTATAGCCTCAATCATCTCGTGCACGGGACGAGCATGCCGACCATTCCCCGGGAACAACTCAGGGGCATCGTCGAACGCGATGCCCTGTCGCTCCTGCGGATCGCACACGATCGCCCGCGAACGCCGCGAGCCGCTGCCGCGCCCGACGAAATCCACGACGAAGTTTGAAATGGTTTCAGCGAGCCGCGAATGTCAGTTTGCGCGGGACTGGACTACGAAAGGAATGCTTCCAGCAATCCCGACCCATCGGGCGTTAAGAAACTCTCTGGATGAAATTGCACTCCCTCGACGCGCAGGGATGGATTGCGAATTCCCATGAGCTCATCCTGATCGGTCCAGGCCGTGATTTCGAACCCATCGGGCAACGACGATTGCTCCACCACCAGCGAATGATACCGGGCGGCCGTAAAGGGGTTCGGCAAGCGCTCATAAATTCCAGTCCCCACATGATGAACCGGGCTTGTTTTTCCGTGCATGATTCGGGATGCCCGTGTGACGTCCGCCCCGAAAGCCTTTCCGATGCATTGGTGCCCAAGACAGACACCAAGAATTGGCACTTTCCCGGCGAAATGTTTGACCGCTTCGATGCTGATTCCGGCTTCGTTGGGCGTGCATGGTCCCGGCGAAATGATGAGGTGCGAGGGCTTCCAACTCCCAATCTCACTGATCGTCGCCTGATCGTTCAGGACGACCCTCATCTCGTGCCTGCCAGTTGCTCCGATCGCCTGCACGAGGTTGTAGGTGAATGAATCGTAATTGTCGATGATCACGATCACGAATGAATGGCCGTGGGCAGTTCGATGGCGGCGGCCAGTTCTGCCATTACGTAGTTTGCCTTGACTAAGCCGTCGCGCGTCAGCGCAATCCTCTCATGCGAAAGTGTCAGCAGCCCTTCGTTGCAAAAGTGTTCCAGCGTACTGCCGAAAATTTCCCGCGGGGCATGCCCTGTACGCCTGCGAAATGCCGAAACAGAAAGACCCTCGTTCAGCCGAAGCTGCATCAGGATCATCTCCAATATCAGCGTTTCACCTTCAATGATTTCCGATTCCATCTCGGCGTGACCCTGCGCATCCATCATGCGAACGTAGCCGGCGATGTCGGCAATATTCTTGTGTCGCCGGGAAACCTCACTCCCTTGTGAATGGAGACGGTTAGGCAAGCAATCCGTCGCCCCCATTGCAGGGTGCATCTTGATGCACCATTCCATCGGCACACATCCAGCGGCCGAGGGCCCGACGCCGATGTACGGCTCATTTCGCCAGTAAATGAGATTGTGTTTCGACTCACAGCCGGGCCTGGCGTAATTGCTGATTTCGTATTGTGCGTATCCTGCTTCACCCAGTGTATCCATCGTGGCCAGAAACATCTCCGTTTCGAGCTCTTCATCGCAGGGTGTAAGGCGATTGGAATTCTTTTGCGCCGTCAACCGCGTCGCCGGCTCGTAAGTCAATCCGTAACATGCGATGTGGTTGGGCCCAAGGTCGATCGCCCGTCGCAATGATTTCTGCCAGCTTTCGATCGTCTGACCGGGAATTCCGAAAATCAGATCGAGATTCACCTGCCCTACACCATTCCGCCGAAGCGTCGCGACGGAAGGGGCGATGTCGTCAGGCGAGTGCAAACGTTCGAGGGTCGCCAACTCGCTTGTGTCGAACGACTGCGCACCCATCGACACCCGCGATACTCCCGATTCGACCAGCAACCGGGCCTTGGCGTCATCCACTGTGGCGGGATTGGCCTCTACGGTGAATTCTTCAAGTTCGGATACTCGCACGCGACCGCCGATCGCCGAAAGCAACTTCGCAAGAAGGTCGAACGGCAGCAGCGTAGGTGTTCCGCCCCCGACAAACACCGTGGAAATGCAATCCACGTCCTTCGTTCGCCAGTCCAGCTCCCGAATGAGCCTGTCCACGAGCGGAGCGGGATTCCGCCCCTTCAACGCCACGGAAAAAAAATCACAATAGCCGCACTTCGTCTCGCAAAACGGCACGTGTACGTACAGGCCGCAGTGTTGCTTGGATTGGAACGGCATTGGTTCGCGCATGCTCATAGGGTCGTTCATTCTATGCAATTTCACACATTCGATCGACTTGGGGCGAGAACTGAGTGCCTTCAGAGCTGTACAATACGAAAATCCGGGCAGCCGACGCCTTGGTGTCACGATTGCGAACTCACCGCACCTGGGGTATATTTCCACCCCCGGGTGGCACAAGAGGGCTCCCCCAATGATGGTTCGCGTGCGGGCCTGCGTAATCGGGATATCACGATGAAAGCCAAGCTTATCATGTTTCGGCAGGACGGAACCAGGCGGGATTTCCCGCTTCAGCCCGGTGCGACCACCGTGGGCCGCAAGGAAGATTGCTCCATTCGGATTCCACTGGGCACTGTTTCGCGGCGTCATTGCGAAATTTTCCTTGAGGATGACGGACTAACGCTCAAGGACCTGGGGGCTGCCAACGGCACATTCCTCAACAACCGCAAGATTACCGAAGAAGAACTGGAAGCCGGCGATCAGATCGTCATTGGGCCGGTCGTGTTCACGCTTCAGGTCAACGGCGAACCCAGTGATGACGAGATCATCAAGATCCGCACCAAAGTCGCAAAAGCCGCGGGCAAGGGCGCGGCCCGTGTGGGAACATCCAAGCATGTGAGTATGTCCACCGATGAGTCCGATCCCATCTCCGCGCTGGAGGCACTGGCGTCCAGTGCGGATCAGACGGCGATTCATCCCGAAGACGATGAAATGTAGGTGTCCCACTGAGCGGAGCATGGAATCCAACGTCCATCCTTCGCAGTGCTCAGGTTGACCATGAGCCGCAGCCGTCAGGACGACTTCGAGGCAGCTTCAAATACATGTCGCAAACATGAATGATTCAGCACTTCAGGGTTTTGCCGTTTCTCCACGCGATATCGTTCGCCGGCGCTCTCCGTTCCGCACGCTTTTTTACCTTGCGATTTTCGCCACGACGCTGCTACTGTTCATCGCGTGGCTGGGCGATTGGCGGCGCCGCCACAACATCGACACCTTGATGAATTCGCAGGTGCATGCTTACGCTTCCATTACCACGGACGCCGGGCTGCTGCCGTTGAATCTTCAGCCTTCGCTTTCGCTGGATCCGCCCTCGCGAATCATTGACGCCTGGCTGAGTACGGACGAGGCCCGTTTGCTCCGGGGCGCAGATCATGAAGTCCTGGTCGCGTGGACAATTCCGCTGGTTCGGGCGCTGGGTCGCAACGAACGCGCCGTTATTTTCTTCCATCGAGGGACGTACAGCATTCGCTGGCTGACGCAGCCCCGATTCGATGCCGATTTCGCCCGGCAAGTCGCAGAGATCAAACGCCTCGCTGCACTGTGAAATTGGATTGGGCCCTGAACAACGTCACAGTTGGGTGAGCTTGCGCGCTTCGGCCTCGGCTTCGAGAAAACGGTCCGTATACCTTGGGTCTACGCTCCGCGAAACGCGCGTCGCCAACTCTCCGATTCGTTCGTAATCGGGGTCGCCCTCGGACCGGGCACGAAATTCGCCGGCCAGAACCGTCAGACGCAGCAAATGCCGCAGGAGCAGCCCTTCGTTCTTCAACAGGTCGCGGGACCGGACAAACTTGTAGAAATCATCGCCGCCTTCAAATATCGCTCCTGCAGCCCAGACGGGCCGCACGATCACGTCCTCCGGCGACGCCAGCTTCGCATCAAAGAGCGCCTTGAGCATCTCCACCAGCGACATGGGTTGCGGTTCCTCCGGCTCGCCCCAGTGGTCTTCGCCTTCCTCCTCATCTTTGGGCAGCGCCACTCCGCCCTCTGCGTGCGTCACCGCGACGCCCATCTGAATGAGCATCGGCTGCAACACTTCCGTTTGCAGCGGCCCCGGCGGGCGATCGCCGACCCGAACCGTTCGCTCGACCTGCGGCGGCAGCGTGAGCACCGACTCCAGCGCCTGAAGTTTTTCATCAAAGTTCGCCCGCAGCAGCAATCCCCGCAGGAATTCCCCGTACAAAGGATCGACGCTGCGGTAGATCAGAAGATCGGCGATTTTTTCCGACAAGGTGACGTGATCGCCGTCCTCGGCCTGCGTCAGGTATCCAAAGGCCGCAAGGTTGGAAATCATGTAGTTGAGTTGATTCTGAAACTTGGTGATGTACTCCGCCGTGTTGAATCGCCTGGAGAGAAAACTCCGAACTTCGTGGAGTGTTCCCCGCTGGTGGAGCAGAAATACCAGCACGTGGTAGGGGATCATTGAGCGGCTGTGCAGCTTCGCCGGGCCGGCCTTGATGAGCGTTTGAAACTGACCCTCGGTCCAGTATTGCTCGGTCGTGCGGCGCGTAGGCTTCTTTCGCTCCAGATCCTTCCGCACCCGCATGATCCCCGGATCCTTGGATTTCGGGTCGATCTGGTCGAATTTCTTTTTCCACTTCGCGATGCGGGCGTCGTCCTCGTGTGCGAGCACGTAGACGTATCCTGTCGTGTCGAATTGTGGCCGGCCCGCGCGCCCGAACATTTGATGTGCTGACGAAGGTGCGACCAGCTTTTTGTCCCTTGGTTTTCCCTGCAAAATCGTGCTGAGCACCACCGAGCGCGCCGGCAGGTTGATTCCGGCCGCCAGTGTCTCAGTGCAGACCACGAAGGGCACAAGCTTTTTGAGGAAGAGTCGCTCCACCAATTCCTTGTATTTGGGCAGAATTCCCGCGTGATGGACGCCCACGCCGCGAATCAGCATCTGTCGCAGTTTTGGACCCACGCCCTGAGTCAGGTCCGTTTCGCCAAACTCCGCTTCGATTTCCGCGCGCCTTGCGGCACTGATGAGGTCCACGCCCTTGAGCCGCTCGGCCACCTCCCAGCATTCATCACGGTTGAAGCAAAAGACCAGCGCGGGCGTGCGGTTGGTGGCGTCGTTGTCCGTCGCCATTTCGGGCAGGTGCTCGGTGAGCAGTTTGTCGCCGATCCAGTGATACTCCAGCGGCACGCGGCGCTGATCGCTTTGCACCAGCGAGAGCTTTCGCCCGTGTTGTTCTCGCACCCAGCGCACGAAGTCGGCTGCGTTGCCCACCGTCGCGGATAAGAGCATGAGCCGCACGTGGAGGGGCAGCAATACGAGGGCGAGTTCCCAGACGATGCCGCGCTCCATGTCGTTGAAGTAGTGGAATTCGTCCATCACCACGCCGCTTACGTCTTCCATCGACGGCTCGCCCGCGATCAGGTGATTCAGCAGAATCTCCGCGACCACCACACGCACGACGGCGTCGGGGTTTTCCTTGCGATTGCCGGTAATCAGACCGACTTGCGAACGCGGAAAACCCCACGATTCGGCCCGGTCTTGAAATTCACGAAATTTTTGATCGGTCAGCGCGATGAGCGGAGTCGTGTAGTACATCCGCTTGCCGGAGTGGAGCGCCTCGAACACGGCGGCTTCGGCCACCAGCGTCTTGCCCATGCCCGTCGGTGCTGAGACCAGCACGCCGCCCTCGGCCTCAAACCACGCCAGCAACGCCTCTTCCTGAAATGGATACAGCTCGTAGGGAACGGAGTCGAGGAACTTCGCACAAATTTCCGAGCGGTTCATTAGTGCATACTAGGTTTTTCTATTATCGAGAGCCAATCTGATGGACAAAGACCGAAATCGATACATATTATCAAGCGATCGAATAGCATTGGTCGAACCATGGTAGTGGCTGCTTCCAATTTTCACCTTCAACCTCACGGCGTCGGAAAACGACGATTCTTCCGCATAATCCTTCTGCTGATGGCAATTTGGCAGGCAACATCCTTGGGTAGCGCTACAAATTTGATGTAAACAAAATATGGTGATGACTCCCGTGTTTGGTTTTTCGGCCCGCATACGACGGGCAGAAAGGAGTCATCACCATGCGTCGGAAGATACCCCCTTCGGAGCGGTTTCGGCAAGAACTG
>CAZCST010000009.1:0-199668 GCA_964501365.1 uncultured Phycisphaera sp.
GGCTGGCGCACACTCAGGGCCGCGCGCCGGTACCGGTGCGCGTGAGCACGCTGAAAATCTTCTGCTGATTTTCGATGATTGCTTCCTGGTTCGCGAGGATTGCATTCTGATTTTCGCGCAGCTCGGCCAATCCGCCGATCAGGATGCATTGGCGCATTTTGTTCGTCGCCGTATTCGCGATCGCGAGGATCACGTCGGCGGTTCCGTCGAGGAAGTGCCCGATCGTCATCCGCCAGTCGGCCTTGATCTGCGTGCCGACGTACCCGTGGATCCCGATCTTGAGATCCGTCAGCCCGACCTGGCCTCGCGCCTTCATGTAAACAGCGCCGCCCTTGACGAGGTATCCAACGGTGCGAATCGATCCTGCTGCAACCTTTACCGCGGTGGGATGTGCGGCCACGAGCTGGTAGGTGTTGCTCGACAGCTCGTAGTCGAGCAGTCCGCCGCCATCGCCTTCGCCGTCGGAGTCGTCGCGGATGAGCGGCGTGAGGTACTCGATGGCGGTGGTCGCCTGGTCGAGCCGGTCGAGCATGCGCTGGCTCACAAATTCGGACGCGGTCGCCACGCGATAGAGCGGGTAGAGCGCGCGCAGCGGCAGGGCCTGCACAACCTGAATCTCATGCTCGAACGAGACGGGCGGCGGCCCGCCTGGGTCGGCCACCTGCGCGAGAGCGTTGAAGAGCGCTTCGAGGCGCTCGAGCAGCGTGACGAGGTCCTGGCGGAATTGCTCGCCCTGCGGGCCGTTGACGAAATCGTCGCGGCCGTCGAGCTCCTCGGCGATCTGGCCCTGAATGTCGGAGACGGAGTCGTTGATGATCTGGCGCATCTGACCGGTCAGCGTTTGCACGGCGGTACGGATGGTGTCGGCGATTTCGACGGCGTTGTCGCGTGCGTCGGCGGCGTTGTCGCGGGCGTCGGCCGCGTTGTCGCGCGCCTCGATCGCCCGATCCCGGGCCGCGGTGGAGCGGTTGATGCACGTGTTCACCGCACCCAAGATGTCATCGAGAATGTCGGCCTGCGCGGTCGGCACAAGCAGCAGGGCGGCGAGAGCGACGATAGGGGCGGCCGCACGTAGCGTGTGCGTGCGCATGACAGACTCCTGAAAGATCGACGTGGCAAATGCAGCCGCCCTGGCCCGACGCCGAGCGGTCCATGCAAGACGTGTACCGCGATTCTTGGCGGAATCGCGCGAAGATTTGCCGGAAAACTTCGGCGGGCGACCGTGGATTTGGCTCGAAGTGCGAGGCCGGCGGCCGTACAATGGGAAACAGGCAGTTTCCGGCCGGAACCCCCTAAATGCACGAAGTGACACAGCTTCTGGACGAGATCCGGTCTGGCAGTGCGACCGCCCGGTCGCGCCTGGCGGACCTGGTCTATGCAGAGCTGCGCGCGCGAGCGGGCCGCTACTTTCGCCGGCAGCCCCGATCGCACACGCTCCAGCCGACCGCGCTGGTGCATGAGGCGTATTTGCGGCTGGTCGGACAGGAGGGCGTCCGTTGGAATGACCGGACGCACTTCTTTGCCGCCTGCGCCGCGGTCATGCGGAATATCCTGGCCGAGCACGCCCGCCGGCGCAGGACCGCCAAGCGTGGCTCGAACGCGCAGCGGCTGAGTGTGGATTCCGTCGCCGTGGCCGGACCTGATCTTTGCGACGTGGTCGCGCTGGACGAGGCGCTGGCTAAGCTGGCCGCGCTGAACGCGCGCCATGCTCGTGTCGTGGAGTGTCGCGTGTTCGCGGGCATGACGGTTCCGGAGGTGGCCGACGCGCTCGGCGTCGCGGAGCGCACGGTGGACAGCGACTGGGCGATGGCGCGTGCGTGGCTCGCCGCTCACCTGTCCGGAGGCGTGCTTGAATGAGCCCGGAGCGCTATGAGCTGGTGGCGCGACTCTTTCTGGAGGCGCGGCTGCTCCCGCCGGACCGTCGCGAGTCGTTCCTCGACGGCATCTCGCGCTGCGACGAAGCGTTGCGCGGCCAGCTCGAGCAACTGCTCGCGCACGACGGGACTGCTGCGGACCGGGTGCCCGCCCTTGCGCCGTTCGGTGCGGCGCGTGTCCTGTCCGCCGCGCTGGCTGACACGAGTTTCGCGCCCGCGCTCGACGAACCGGGGGCGCGCGCTGCTGCAACACCGCGTCAGATCGGCCGCTACCGGATCGTCCGGCACATCGGGCAGGGGGGAATGGGCTCGGTCTTCGAGGCGGAGCAGGACGATCCGCGGCGGCGCGTGGCGCTCAAGTTGATTCGCGACGGTTCGTCGTCGCCCGCGCTGACGGAGCGCTTTCACCGCGAAGCGCAGATGCTCGGCAGGTTGTGCCACCGCGGAATCGCGCAGATCTACGATGCGCACACGTCGCCGACCGACGGCGAGCCGCACTACATCGCGATGGAGCTCGTGGACGGCCCACCGCTGCTGCGTTTTGCTCTCGATGCTCCGCTCGATCTCCGGCAGCGGCTCCAGATGGTCGCGGAGGTGTGCGATGCGCTTGATCACGCCCATCAGCAGGGGCTGGTCCACCGCGACCTGAAGCCCGGCAACATCCTGGTCCAGCCGCGGTCGGCGCCGCTTTCAGAGAATTCGAGCGGCGGGTACGACTCGGCCGAGATTCGCCTGGGCGGGCAACCCAAGATTCTCGACTTTGGCATCGCCCGCAGCGCCGACCTGAACACGCTGACCGAAGCAGAGGCGGGCCGGCTTATCGGCACCGTTCCGTATATGAGCCCCGAACAGGCCGCCGGCCAGCGCGTCGACGCGCGCGGCGACGTGTACTCCGTGGGAGTGATTGCGTTCGAGCTGCTGACCGGGCGCCTGCCGTACGACCTGGGCGGAAAGATGATTCACGAGGCGGCGCGCATCATTCGCGACGACGAGCCGATGCGGCTGGGCGCCATCGATCGGCGTCTGCGCGGCGACATTGAGGTGATCATCGCCAAGGCACTGGAGAAGGACCGCGAGCAACGCTACGCCGGGGCGGCCGAGCTTGCCGCCGACATTCGCCGGCATCTGAGCGACCAGCCGATCGTCGCTCGGCCGCCGTCGGCGCTTTACCGGATGGGCAAGTTTGTGCGGCGGCGCAAGGCGCTGGCCGGCGGTGCGGCCATCGCGGCGATCACGACACTGATCGCCGGCACGATCACGCTTGTGCAGATTCGCGCGGCCGGCAGCGCCGAGGCGGCTCGTTCGCACGCGAGAACGATCGCCGACCGGGAGGAGTGGCTGCGGTATGCGAGCGCCATTCGCGGCGCGGCAGCCGCGGTCGACAACTGCGACCCGTCGCTCGCGAAGCAATTCCTGCAATCGGCGGACGTTGGGCACGGCACGTGGGAGTACCGCTTTGTCCGCTCACGATTCGCCGCGTACGGCGAGCTGATCGAGGCGGACTCGCCCATCGTCACCGCCGCGTTCTCGATGGACGGCAGCATGCTCTTCACGGCGGAGAGGGACGGGCGAATCAACCGCTGGGACGCTCGCACGTCGGAGTGGCGCGGCGCGATTCCGCTCACAGAGACCATTACCGGGCCGGCGGATTTCAGCACGGCGGCTCGGCGCCTGGTGGCGGCAGTTGGTCCGGCCGGCGCGGACGTCGTCGTGTGGGACGGATCGGACGGCGCCGAGATCGCGCGGCTGAGTGGGGAAGAGGTTGCGGCCGCGCTGCGGCGCGCCGAATCGGCGCCGTTGACGGCGATCGCTGCTTCGCCCGACGGCCTGGTGGCCGCGATCGGCGCAGGCGGTGGCGTGCTATGGCAACTCGGGGACGGCGAGCGCTGCGGGTGGATGGAGGGCGCGATTGTCCAGGCGCTCGCCTTCACCGCCGACGCCGGGCGCGTCGTCTGCGGATATAAAGTTCCGACGGTAAACAACACCGCGTACGTTCGGGCGCTCGATGCATGCACGGCCTCGTTCGTCGACGGCCGCCCGAACTTCCCGTACCGCGTGCCTGCGATCGCTCCGCTTGGGGCCGGAGAACGCGTGCTGGTCGGAACCGGCAAGAATGGCGCGAAGATCACCGCGCTGAAGAGCGCGAAGAAGGGTTCCGCTTACGGCGGCGATCGTGGCATCACCGCCGTTGCGATCGACCCGCGCGGCGACAGCCTGGACGACGTGGATGGCGTCGACCTGCCGATCGCGGTTGCGTCGCTGGACGAGCAGATCTGCTTCTATCAGCGGCGTTCGCAGAAACTGCTGCGCGCCATGGCGACGCCCGGGGGAAGAGTTTCACACCTGGAGTACGCGTCGAATGGGGCGCGGCTCGCGGCCGTATCGGGCCGGCTGGCGCGAATCTATCGCGTCGACCCGATCGACGCACAGGGTGTGTTGTGCGCGCTGGACACTCCGGTGGGTGGATTGGCGGTGGGTGGCGGCGCGGTTGTGGTGTGTGTCGATTCCAACGGCGCGGTTCAGGTGATCGACCAGCATGCCGATCCCTTTCGGAAAAGCGTATTTTCGATCAGCGGCGCGTCCTGTCATGCGATTGCGCCGGATGCAAGCATGGTGGCGAGCGGGCACGACGGCGGCATTGTGCGCGTCTGGAGCACGGACTCGGATCGTCCCGTCAACGAAATCGCACTGGACACGCCCGCGACCGTCGCGGCGCTGGCCGTTTCCCGCACGGGCGATTTCGTCGCGGCGCGAGCGGCGAGCGACCTGGTTGCGTGGGATCGTTCGCGCGCGCGGGTGCTCTGGCGGGCGCACGTCGACGGTCCGCCGCCCGGCGCGCTGACAATCTCGGCGGATGGCGCGCTGCTGGCGGCGACGACCGCGGGTGGAGCGGGCATCTGGAGGGTCGAGGACGGCGCCTGCATCGGCTTCGTCGAGGCGCCCGCGACCGTGCTCGAGGTGCTGGCATTCAGTCCGGACGGCGAACGCATCGCGGCCGGGTCGCGCAGCGGCGCGCTCTTCGTATGGTCCGTACGCAGCGGCGCGTCGATTGCCGTCGTGAAGGAGCATGAGGGCGCGATTCGCGCGCTGGCGTTTTCCCCCGGCGGCGCGCGGCTGGTCAGCGGCGGAGCGGATTCGACGATTGTGCTGTGGGATTGCGCGCGCTGGGATGCGATTCTCGAGCTGCGAGAACACGGCGACGCCGTTTCCGCTCTGTCATTTTCAGCCGATGGGTCGCGCCTGGTCAGTGGCTCGGCCGATCGGACGATTCGCTACTGGGACGCGCCGCCGGCGCCGACCGACCCGTAGCGTGGGCTTCCCGTGCCGCCCCGCTCATTCCGACAGCTTCGTGAGCGCGGGGTCGTCGATGCGGCGTGCCAAAGCGCCGTCCGCGTCGAGATGGCCGCGCAGCGATTCCAGCGGCGCTTTCACCTCGCGGCCGTCGATCGTCACGTCGCGCAGGTGGTGCCAGGCCGCCATCGTCATCATCGGGCCGAAGCTGTAGAGCGGATCGCTCTCGGCCGTGTCCTCCGAGTCGGCCGTCTCGGCGTTGTAGTTCTCGTGCAGGTGGCCTTCGTCGAGCCACTCCGCCTTCATCGTCTCCAACATGCCGCGCGCGAGTTCGCCCGCGGCCTGCTCATGCCCCGCCTCGCGCAGCGCCAGGTGCGCGAGCATGCCCTGCTCCGGCCAGATGCGGCCGCGGACGTAATACTGCTCCGCATAGGCCGGGTCATCGCGCGGGCTGACGGGCATGAGATAGCGCCCGCCGAAGCGCTTCGGATTGCGCAGGTGCTCGTCGACGGCGCGCTGCGCGTGGCGCGGATCGAGGCCGGGTGCGAGCATCGGATAGAAGCAGCACGGCGACGCGCGCAGGTTCCAGGCGCCGTTCCAGTCGCGGCTGAGCCACAGACCGACGGAGTCGTTCCAGAGCCGTTGATCGATGCGGCCCGCCATGTCGGCGGCCTCGGTTGCAAAGCGCTCGGCGCGTTTGGCGTGTCCGAGCAATTTGGACATGTGCGCCAGGCACAGCGCGCTGGCGGCGTGCAGGCCGTTGAGACCGACGTCGGCCTGCTCCTGCGTATTCGTATCGGGGTTCCAGCGCACGTCGTCCCACATTGGGTGATTGTCCATGCCGGTCTCGTAGCGGCTGGCCCAATACGTGTGGGCCTGCCATTGCGGATGCGGCGCGCGGGTGGGGTTGCTGCCCCATTCGAGCAGGCCGTCGCCGTTGCCGTCGCGGTTGCGCCGCCACCAGGCGTGATAGCGGCACAGGCCGTCGTAGTAGTCGGCGACGAAGGAGCGATCGCCCGTGCGCAGGTACGCTTTCCAAAGCCCCAGCGCCGCAACCGGCGGCATGCCGCGATCGGCCGCGACGCCCAGCGGGCTGGCGATTCCGGGGATCAGTCCCTCGGCCGTCTGCACGTCCATTTGCGGGCGGATGATCTGGTGCGCGAGCGCGCGGTCGTAGTCGGCGGCCGCGGGGACGAGGAAGAACTGGTCCCAATTGAAGAGCACCCAGGCGCCGTAATTTCCGTGGACGCACCAATCGCGGCTGCACACGGCGATCGGCTCGCGACGGTCGGCGGCCCAGATCACGTTCCAGCCGATGCCGTACGGGATGGCGGAATACGCCCACCAGAACTCGCGCGGCACATACGCGAACTTGGCGAAATACGCGGCGCGGGCGCGCGCGACGATGTCGGCCGCCGCGCGTTCGTCGGGCGTAAGCGGCGCGTGGGGCCCGGCGGATTTTCGTTCGGCCTCGGTGCGCTGTTCGAGTCGTTGGCCGGCGTCGCCGGCCGGCTCGACGATTGCGAGAAAGGGCCGGGTGAGCGGCGCCGTGATGGTCGATCCGTTGCGAAGCGCCGCGGGCGAGAGCGATCGGACGCTCCAGGCTCGGTCGCGTCCGATGGCGACGACTTCCTCTTCGCGTGCGAGGATGCGGCCGGACGCTTCCGGCTGGAAAACCGTTTCAAGTCGGAGCTGAACGCTATCGGGCGAGGACTTTGTGCCCGGCCCCAGCGTGCCGAGCGGGCGGACGAGCAGGTAGGTGCGCTCGCCGTCGGCGGCCATCTCGAAGGACCACTTGAGGTCGGCGAAACGGAGGGTGATCTGTGCGTAGCTGCCGTCATAGGCGGTCGGGCCGAGTCGCACGAGCGCGGGCCAGCGGAATTCGGACTGGTAGACGCGCGAGTTTGTGTCATATAGCGCGACGCGGACGAGAAGGTCTTCGGGGCCGTTGAGCACGCCGGCGAGCGTGTGGCGTTCCCAGCAGCGCCAGGGGTTTTTCGCAGACCAACGCATGGCAAACTCCGCGGAGTGTAGAGGATTCCGGTTTGTCAAACGGTCAAGGATCGAGCTCAACCGCGGAGCATGAACGGAAACTCCATCTGACCGTTCTCAAAGCTCCAATTCAGAAATTCCAGCTTCAGCCTGATGTAGGGACGAAGCAGGGGGTTTCGGAATTTGTAGTAGCCGTCGCGAATCTTGAGCAGAATGTTCCCGCGTTTTTCGCCGCTCAATTCGCCCAGATGATGGCTGAACGTGGCGGGCTTGCGCACCTTGTCCTTCTTGAGGAGTGCGAGATTCCTCGCGATCTCCTGAACCTGGATGTCGCGGTCGTTTGACATCGCGATGGCGCCGAGCACGTTCGCGTACATCTCGCTGCGGCGCCGTGTGGTGATCACGCCGCGCTCATAGCTCTCCTCCAGACTGTTTTCGGCGTTGGCGATCGCGTCCTGCAGGCCGGCCTGGTATTCCCGGTTCCCAATGACGCGCGCGCCCGATTTCTTCCGAAACCAATCGATCGGCGCGTGATAACAGGCATGGCGGCAGAGCAGGTGGACAAAGTAAGGGAAGCCGTCCGCCAGCCGCGCGATTCGCAGTCGAATCGGCGACGAAATGGCAATTTCCAGATGCTGGCAGCCGCGCTCGACGATATCAAGCAGCTCGTCGTCGGACATCCGATCAAGCTTGATCTGCGCCAGCGATCGGCTCAGCGACTCGTGCTCGCCGATCAACTGCGTCAGCGTCTCGGCGACTCCGATGATCATGATCTTCGTTCTGGCCCGCGCATCCGAAAATGCCTTGATGAGCTCGGCGACGCGGGTATGCGTCTGTGCGTCGGACACACGATCGTATTCGTCGATGACGATCAGCCCGGGGCTCTGTCCGAATTGCGTCAGAAGAAAGCGCGGCGTAATCGCCGAACCTGCGTTGACCCTGCGAAACGTGCGTCGATGCCGGCGACTTGTGCCGATCGACGCCCCAAACGCCGGAACCCCCAACGTCATCTGCCCCGTCCGCTCCGACTCGTAGCCATCGAGAACGGCTTCGACGCCGGCGCTCGCAAGAACGTCGGAGAAAATCGTGTCGAACGTGCTCGCGCTGGTGCAATTCACGAAGTGCGTCTCTTCTTCATTCTGTCGAAGAAAGAAGTACGCCAGCTTCGCAAGCGAGGTCTTGCCCACCCCCCGCTCGCCGAATATCGCGACGTGCCGACCCGGCGACGCAATCTCCGTTTCGAGGCGTTCGATGTGCCGGCTCCGTCCGGCAAAGAACTCGGGCAGGTTGATCGGCGCGAACGGCGTAAACGCCTGATCGCAACGCGCGAAGAAATCGAGTTGCGCCCTGCGCGTCCCGTTTCCGGCCAGGTCTGCCATCGGCGCGCTTCCGTGTCCGCCTTGGTGCCCGCAAATTCTCCGCTTGCTCAACTCTGCCCGCGCGGTCGGTTCGCGTCAACTACTCCCCGAACCGAATCCCCTGCGCCAGCGGCAGGTCGGTCGAGTAGTTGATCGTGTTCGTCTGGCGGCGCATGTACGCCTTCCAACTGTCGCTGCCGCTTTCGCGACCTCCGCCGGTCTCCTTCTCGCCGCCGAATGCGCCGCCGATCTCCGCGCCGCTTGTGCCGATGTTGACGTTGGCGATGCCGCAATCGCTGCCCGCACCAGAAAGAAACGCTTCCGTCTCCAGAATGTTCCGCGAAAAAATCGCCGAGCTAAGTCCCTGCGGTACGCCATTGTGCAGGGCGATGGCCTCGTCAAAGGTCCTGTAGCCGATGATGTAGAGAATCGGGGCGAAGGTCTCCTCCTGCACGATCTTCATTTCGTTGCGGGCCGAGGCGATGCACGGCGTGACGTAGCACCCTCCGGGGTAACGCTCGCCCTCAAGCTTCTGCCCGCCGTACAGAATTTCGCCGCCCTCCTCCTTCACGCGCCGGACCGCAGCCAGCATTGTGTCCACGGCCTTGGTGTCGATAAGCGGGCCCATCAGCGTGCCGGGGTCGAGCGGATTGCCGATGGGAACCTGCTTGTACGCTGCGATGAGTTGCTCAATGAGCGTCTTCCGCAGCGATTCGTGAACGAGGACGCGCCGCGTCGAGGTGCATCGCTGACCGGCCGTTCCAACAGAGCCAAACACGATGCCGCGCACGGCCAGTTTCATATCGGCTTCGGGCGTTACGATGATGGCGTTATTGCCTCCGAGCTCCAGAATGGTCCGGCCAAGCCGCCTGCCGACGACTTCGCCGACGCGATATCCCATCTTGCAACTTCCCGTGGCCGAGACCAGCGGAATGCGGTGGTCGTGCAGCAGGCGATCGCCAATCGTGCTGCCCTTGCCGATGACCAGACTGAAAATCGCGGGGTCAACGCCGGTATCGCGGCAGACGCGCTCGGCGATCTTCGTGCAGGCCACCGCACAAAGCGGAGTCTGCGATGACGGCTTCCAGATGCTGGAGTCGCCGCACACCGCCGCCAGGGCCGTGTTCCACGACCAGACGGCCACCGGGAAGTTGAACGCGGAAATCACGCCGACGATGCCCAGCGGATGCCACTGCTCGAACATGCGGTGGCCGGGGCGCTCCGATTGCATGGTCATACCGTAAAGCTGGCGCGAGAGGCCCACTGCGAAGTCGCAGATGTCGATCATCTCCTGCACTTCGCCTTCGCCCTCGGCCTGAATCTTGCCCATCTCGAGCGTGACCAGCGTGCCCAGATCGCGTTTGACCTCGCGGAGGGCGTTGCCGAGCCGGCGAACAGTTTCGCCGCGAACGGGCGCGGGGACGCTGCGCCACTTCAGGAACGCCTTCTGGGCCTTGTCGGCCACACGCTCGTATTCGCTTTCCGTAAGCTGCGTGACCGAGCCGATTGCTTTGCCGTCGATGGGCGAATACGAAGTGAGCTTCTCTCCCGACCCGATCCACTCGCCGCAAAAGCCGCCGAGGTTCGAGGATTCAACGCCAAGCCGCCGCAAACAATCGTGCATGTTGCACCTTAAAAATAAGCAAAAGTCGGATCGTTCAACCGTCCAAACCGCTACAAATCAAGAGTGAAACTTACCGAGCTTGCGCGCATTTGTCGAATGGGTTCGTTGTTAACCGAGCCTGGGGACATAGACGGCTTTCGATTGAAATGTTCGGGGAGATATTTTCGCCGCGGTCGAACTGTCACGCGAAGGCTTAGGTTGCGCTTTCAGTGCGGTCATCTCTCGATGAGCCAAACAAGTTACGATTCTTTTGAAAAACCCCCCAAAGGATCAGCGCATAGGGCACGAGCCGGCCGGAATATATGAAAAAGCGAAGTTCACTTTGATCTGAAAGGCTTGACAAAACTATTCGCATTGCAGCCAAGGCCCAAACAGCAACGGCGAAGGCCAGAAATAATGGATCGCGTGTCCGACGCCAAAACTTCAGAAAGAACAAACCCGCAACGGCGTAGCCCATGAAAATCGCGCCTGACAGAAATTGAGAAGTCTCAGTCATCGATCGTCTCCGTTCTTTTCACTCTACTCGCTTTCCCAGACGAGCCCAAAAATCAAAAATGCCAAACCAATCAGTGTTGCGCCATGTCGCCACAGACTCAAGTCAAGCTGCGGGAAAATGGTCAAATCAAAAATCAAGACAATGTTATCCACCGTCAATCCGGCGAAGAAAAAACCGCACCACATCAATAGCCGCACGCGCGTGCGAAAATAGCCTCTTGCAAGGAGAATCGTGCAAGCGGCGCAGGTCAGAGCGCCAAGTGCGTAGATGAACCCAGCCGTAAGAGCGTTCATGAGCGCGACTCCCTTTCATCCTGCCGCAAGCGGAATGCATCGGCGAGTGCCTGAATTTTGTCGGTGCGCGGCCCGTAAATAAGGTTAAGAACCGCTACAGAATAGCGTGAATAAGCTTCGGCCAATTCCCTAACGGCTTCATCGCGGTCCGGGTGCTCCGAAACATAGCCGAACGCAACTTCCGGTGTTGTTTGACCAACCACCAAACCCCGGCGCGCCAACTCAATGAGTTGGTTGTTGAGCGCTGCCGGCTCAATGGCGAGAGGTCGTTCCAACTCTTTGAGAGATAGAAACCGCGGACGCGCCGCATATAGGAATAGCAAGATCTCCAATTGCAGCACCGAAGGGATATGGTCCCGGATCAGTTTTTGAGCCCGATCGCTGATGGGATTTTTGGGCATATTCAACCACCTCGCGCCGGTGTCGAATTTGAACAAGCAAGCATGTCGGGTCAATAATGGGGTACCAGATCAACATGGTCAACGCGAATTTGGTTGAATTTCGGAATTTGTCTTGAGAGCTGTCAGGAAAAGGAGAAATCACGAGAACCAAATGAAACCGCCTTCATGCGGGACCATCGCCCTCAGCACCAAGCCACTTACAATTACGTCGTGCCTGATTCAAAGCCAACCTTTCTGTTCATCGACACTGCCGGTAGGCCTCGCGTCATCCGCGTCATTAAGAACTACATCGACGAAAGCGGTGATTATCATACTGCGCTGGTTGACGCGGTAGATGCAAACACAGGCGAAGTAATGGAACGAATTTCTGTCAAAGACCTCAATCCATTTCTCAAACCCACAACCGGGGAAATCTGCATGTTGCGTTAGGCAATTGCTTGCGAACAATTTTTTACCAGGCTTTGTAGGGTGCGCCTTGATGCACCATTCCTCATATCGCAGCCTTGCTCACTACTGTTCGTTAAATTGGCGCGCTCACAATTTCGTCGGAACCCTGATTTTTTCGCTTGCCCTGCGTTCAAACTTGTAACATCTCTCTGCGAAAACTGCTTTGCTTCATGCGGTTTTCTTGCCCGCACGTTCTTTGTGTTGTACACTTCCCATATGCCACGCTGGCTGAAGTCACTGGCCGTCTGGACGATTGTCCTCTCGCAAAGCGGATTTTGCTGCTGTGCCGCGATGGGGGAGGTTCAGCGCCATCGAACCCCTGAAAACAAGTCGAAAAGCTGCTGCTGCCGGACTCCGCAGCAAAATGGGGAAGGTTCGGGCGCACCGGCATCGCCGAATCGCGACCGCGGTCGCACCTGCTGCGAATGTCGCCAGCCAAGAACCATTGCAACCCGCGTCTCCAATGATCCGCTTCGAGAGTTGCACGCTCAGCCTGCGCTTACCGACCACTCGATCGACGGACTGCTGGCTCAGTGGGCTCCTTTCGACAATCCCAACCCGCAGCGGCAAATCCAACCCCTTTGCCCGGGCGAACGCCTGGCCATGTTGAGCGTCTGGCTGAAATGATTCCTTGCGCGGCGCCGCCCTGCGTTGCTTCCGGCGGCTCAC
The DNA here is from genome assembly GCA_964501365.1 of uncultured Phycisphaera sp. Classification (GTDB taxonomy): domain Bacteria; phylum Planctomycetota; class Phycisphaerae; order UBA1845; family UBA1845; genus CAZAMB01. Next base: position 12,446 of record CAZCST010000009.1, read on the forward strand.
TACTGGTCTTCATTTAAGTTCCCTGCCGGATCATCGCGCGGATGCACTACGCACTGCGCTGACCGGAAGAAATCCGGCCTGCGCCGACCTGAAGTCGTCGCGGACGGAAGATGAATACAACCCTTGATTTCAAAAGGAGATATCCATGATTTCTGTAATGATGCTGATTTCGACCTGTTTGAATACCCATCAGGTCCCGGCGAGCCTGGCGAACCTGTTGGCTGCATGTACGGTCCCGATCCCAACGGCGGCTGTCGTACTCGCAGCGAGCGGCGAAGCGAATCCTTGCTCCAGTTGTCGATGCGGCGTCGCCGGATCCGGAAATTGCAAGTGCGCAAACTGCTCGGGCGCCAACTGCAAGTGCGGCTGTGCCGGTGCGAAGGCTGAGGCGCAGATGGCGGACTGCAAGTGCGCAAACTGCTCCGGAGCCAACTGCACCTGCGGATGTGCTGGCAAAATGTCGGACAACCGACAGGCCAGTGCCGGTGGCGGTTGCCCATGCGGAAACGCATGCGCTTGCGGCGCGGATTGCCGGTGCTCAGGCCGACACGTCGCGGTTCAGTAACCGCATCTGAGGCTCGCGAGAGCCGATGACAGTCTTTGGGGGCCGGGAGCAACAGTTGTTTCCGGCCCTTTTTTCCTACTCGCGCATTTTAAGGCTGACTTTTCGACGGATGGAAGTGATCGCCGCATTCAGGGCAGCGGCCGGAGCGGTTTCCGGTCAGGTCGTAGCCGCAGAACAGGCATCGCCCGCCCCTTCTTCGCCACCAGCGGAGCGCCGGCCCGCGAGCGATGGGCATCGCCCCCAGGCCGACCAGCGTCACCGACACCAGCCAGAAGGGAAACACCACCCAGGTGAAACGAAACGGCCCCTGCTGGGTCGAGGAGAGAAAGAACGAGGCCTGAGTCGGGGCGGCATTGTAGCGCAGTGGGGCCTCGAACTCTGTCTTGGAGGCAGTCTTCGTCGGCATGCTCAGGAGGTGAAGCCCGCAGACGCCGTTCTTCAGGTAGACATCAAGCGACTTATAGAGAGTGAAGTCAAAACGATAATGAACTGGACGCGTGTGGCTGCGATACCAGAAGGTGACATTGAGCGGGAGAAGAATCAGTGCGACCAGAGCGATGAGCTTGGAGACCAACGCGCTACCCCTCCCTTATTCCGTACGACGTTCGAAGAATCGTAACGCAAACGCGCGGTCAAGAACAAGGCGCGGGAATCAGGGCTACTGGCAAAATTTGAGTGCCACGGGCGGCTCGCCCGCCCGTGCCAACACTGGCAGCAAGCTGCCAGTGGCACCCCTCGCGCAAAGTTGACCAGAACAGAATCAGGAGGGCAGCAGGCTGACTTCCGAGGCAGAGGCGGCCGGCGGCGGGACCAGCTCCATCGTATCCCGAGGAATCCAGCCGCCAGAGCCATCCGAAAGCTCAATACGCCGCCATTCACCACGTTCCTCACGGACTCTGACCTCTACCCCCGCCTGAAGCGGCTGCTCAAATTGCTTCTGATACGTGCTGCCCGGCCCCTTGTAGACGGCCACATCGTTGGCGACAACCACCGCGTCGGGAGTGGTGCGATCCTGCCATCGCTGCACGGCCAGCGAACCGCCAGCCGCAACGCTCACCAACGCCGCTACGACTGCGGCAGCCAGCAGTCCGGTACGGGGGACAAACGCCCGGACTGCCAGCAACGCCCAGAAGAGAAAGTAGGCCGCCAGCGCCGCGGCAAATCGGCCCCACGGCGAAGTCTGGTAATGCCAGAAAAACAGCGTCCGGTAGACCGCGCTGCTGCGGGCCGGCGGAATGTTTAACAGCGAACGGGCACGGGCTACTCCGAGATTTTCCGTCAGAAGTGCGTCGCCGGGGATCAGCCGCTGAGCGCGCCGATAGTGAAGGATCGCCCGGCCCACATCGCTCAGTTGCAGGTACGTGTTGGCGAGGTTGTATTCGAGATAGCCATTGCTGATACCGGCGGCCACGAGGCTCTCCATGCGCTGCGCCGCCGAGCCGAGCAGTTGCCGGGCCTTGTCCGGGTTGGACGTGCGGCTCTCCTGCGCCTGGTCGAATTCTTCGATGGCGCGATGGAATTCGGGGGCCAGCGCGTCCGCAGGCGAGGCCTGTGCCGATGGAATTCCGAGAAATGACACGAAAGAGAGCAGCAGACAAAGAATGTTTGATTTCATGTGGCCGCTCTCTCGATCTGCCCGATCAACCGCGTCGCCTCGCGGGCCGCTTTGGATGGATTCGCTGTCGCTGCCGATTGCCCGGCAAAGCGAGCCATGTCGCAGGAGGCCAGAAAGTCAGCGACGCTCTTCGCGAGCGGCTGGTTTCCGGTTCGACCCATGACGATCTGTTGGGCATCGCCGGGGGTCAGTTCGCCGGGCGGCAGGCCGAATCGATCGGAAATGTATCCGGTCAGAGCCTCGGCCAGCTCGTGCAGTTGTTCGGAAGGGCTGTTCTGCGCACCTGCCATTGCGATTCGGGACTTTGCCTTGCGACCAGCGGCGCGCCTGCGGGAGAAATTGACGTCGCCGCGCATTCGCGCCCCGCGCCAGGAAATAAGCATGGCGGCAAAGCATATCGCAGGCGGCGCGACGGCCACGGCTCCCAGCACGACCGGCTGGGGCTTGAAATCGTGATCGACAAGCACCAACCCGGGGTCAACGATGTTCGGCGATATTCCGCCACTGGTTCTGGTAAGCCCCTTGCCGGGCGAGGCTTGCAACGACGCGGTATCGGAGAGCGTTTCGGGCGACGTGGAGGGGTCCACAATTATGGGAATCGGCGGACTGACACGCGTCACATATTTCTGCGTGGAAGGATCGAAGTAGGACCAGGAAAGCGATGGAATGGTCTGCTCGCCCTCGCGCCGCGGGAAAATTGCGCGGCGGAAAACCCTGGAACCACCCTCTTTTTCGCCCGGCGATTCGTCCGCCGTGAAATCGAACCGCGCGGAGAGTTCCGGGTATTGCTTCAAATCCGGCCCCGCAATTCCATCGATCGGATCGCCCTTGATGGTGATGGTCAAAGTGACTGGCTGGCCCTGCTCGACGCGAGTCGGCTTGGCGGCGACGCTAAATTCGTACTGGCCGATCGCACCGCCATAGTCGGGGGGGCGGTTGTCCGACGGCGGACCCTTCACTTCAATATCGATCGCGGCTGCGCGAGCCGTCTCGCGCCGACTCTGGGCGGGCTCCACTCCGCCAAAGAGTGAACGTCGCAACGAAACGGGGTAATTCACCTTGAAAAACACCGGGCCGATCTTCATCGTGCCGACCTGCTCGGCCCGAACGTCCTTGGATTGCTTGTAGACGAGATAGGTGTGCTTCACGCCGTTGGAGTCGGCGAGGGTGATTTCGCTGGAATTGAATCGCGTGCCGAAAACCGAAAGATCGGACCCGCTCGCATCCACGAGGTTGAGCATGTTTCCCATTTCGACAACCTGCCCGTCGCGCTCGAATTTACGAATCGCCAGCGTCAACGTGGCCTCCACGGTCTGTGTCACGAAAAGCGATACAGGTTGGGCAGCGATGCGGGCGAAAACGAGTTTGTCGCCGTCTTTTGCCGCATCGGCGGCGGGCTTGGTGACGGTAATGGGCAACGGATCGGTCTTGTAGGTGTCTCCACCGGCCTGCACGACAATCGGCTTGAGTGTGTACGAGCCGGCCTTTGTCCCGGTCAGCCGCAACGAAAATGTGTAGGTGGTGGATTCGGACCGCCGCCCGCTGATCAAGCTGACCATCGAAGATCGGGCGGGATTGGGATTGAGCAACCGAAGCTCAAGTCCGGCGGGCACTTCAAACTGCGGCGTCGCCGGGTCGCCGGTGTTGGTGCAAATGAGCGACATTTCAGCCGTGTCGCCTTCCTGTAGCGTGCGCGTCTCGATCTGCAATTCGATCTGCTGGGCGTACGAAGACGCGGCCAAAATTCCGGCAAAGATAATGGCGAGCAGCGGGCGCATTACCAATCCTTCTCCGTCGGGCGATAGGTCGGCGTCTTGGTCTCCTCGCGGCGATGCTTTTTGCGGTCGCGCATGGCCTGCATCATTTCGCGGAGCTTGCGTTCCGCCTGGTCGCGAGAGGCCTCTTCCTTTTGCTCCTCCGCCTGTTTCTGTTCCTGGCGGTCTTCTTTCTGGGCTGAGGCCTGCTGCTCCTTTTGCTCCTGTTCCTGCTTTTCCTGCTGTTTTTGCTGGTCTTGCTTTGCCTGCTGCTGTTGCTGCTCTCTGTCTTGCTGATTTTTTTCAGATTGCTGCTGCTGATCTTGTTGCTGTTGCTGCTGATCCTGCTTCTGTTCGTCGTTTTGGTCCTTGTTCTGATTGTCTTGATTCTGTTGTTGCTGTTGTTGTTGCAACTGTTGTTTGAGCTGCCGCCAATAGGATGCAGCCTTCAGGTTGGCATCACGGGCCGTCGTGTGCTCTCGCTGATTGCCCAGGACGCTCTGGTAATTGCGCATTGCATTTTCGATTTTGCTCACGGCGTCCTTGGGCTCTTTGGCGGTAAGCGCCTCGGCGTGATCGCACGTACCCAGACCATAGAGCGCGTCATCGGCCAGTGCGTCGGCCGCGCCGCCTGCGGCACGAGTGAATGCTTCGCGGGCCTTGTCGTATTCGCCAAGGCGGTAGTGGGCGAGCGCCTGATCGAATGCGATTTCGCGGGCGTCGGGCTTGAGCGATTGCGCTTGTTCGTAGGTCCGCAGCGCCTCGGCCGGCTTGTCGCCAAGCAGCAACTCATTGGCCTCGCGCACAAGCCTGGGCGCGTTTGTTGCCGCCGGAGGTTGCTGTTGTGGCTGTGCAAACGCGAACTGGGAAAGCATGATGGAAGCAAGCGCAGCACATGCGCCATATCGCATCTCATTCCGGATTCGACATTCCATGTTCAGCATTTGCATGATCATGCCGCTTCCTGTTGCCATGCCCTTAGCGGCTCATCCGCACGTCGCGGCGACACGTCGCTCAGTGCCGCCTCCCAAAAAAGGAGAAGGAGGCAAATCGCTGCGAACCATTGGTACTGGGGGCGAAGTCGAAGCCGCTCCTCGGTCCCCAACTCCTTGCCCTCCAGCGATGCCATTTTAGCGACCAGCCGGTTGAACGACTCCAGCGGGACGTATTCGCCCTGACCCGCCGTCGCTATCGCCTTGAGCACTTCATCGGACACTTTGGAAAACACAATCTGCCCGTCGTACAACAGCGGCGGTGCGCCGGGACTTTCATTCATAGGAACCTGCGCACCCACCGTCGAGGCGGGATCGCCTGCGGCGACTGTGTAAACGTGTATGCCGTGTTCCTTGTATGCATTTTCGGCGGCCTCCACGGGATTTTCCTCGTGGTCCTCGCCGTCTGTCACCAGCAAAATGATCTTGGTGGCATCGGGAGGGGAAACGGCAAACAAATCCGTCGCGGCGTCAATGGCTTTGGCGATGGCCGTGCCGCCGCGCGACACGGAGCCGACGCGAAGCTGGTCGAGCTTGTTGCGAAAGGCGGCATGATCGGTGGTGAGCGGCAGGCGCAGCGACGTGGCGCCGGCAAAGGCGATCAAGCCAAGCCGGTTCTCACCGTGAAATGCCCCGCGCTCCGTGAGTTGCTGGCTAAGCTCGCGTTTGGCTCGCTGGATGCGATTGGGTTCGATGTCGCGGGCCAGCATCGACCGAGAGACGTCGAGAGCGACCACAATATCAACGCCCCGAACCTTTTGCTTTTCGAGATACATGCCCCATCGCGGGCCAAGAATCGCCGCGGCCAGAAAGAGCAATCCGCAGACCAGCAGCCCGCCGCGTACGACTTTCCGCGTCGGGCTCAATCGTGAACAGAGCAATGGAGCCAGCTCGATTCCCGCAAACCGCTCGACGGCACGGCGATTTCGAACCGAACCACAAAGAACGAGCACGCCAACCAGCAGCACAAGGCCGCCAGTCCACCAGTAAGCCGCTCCATCAAAAACCAGCGCAGACCGGTCGATCGAGAGCACGACGAGCAGACCGGCAGTCACCAGCAGGGTCGGCACGATGACTACAGCCGTAAGCCAGGCCGAAAATGGGTAGAGAATCTTCCTCATGGAATTCGCCTGAACCGCGTCTGCACCAGCAGAACCTCAGCCATTAACAATCCGAACGCAGCCAGCATCGCCACGCGGGCGGCCCCGACATTGTCATGAAACGTCCGCTCGCCCGTTTTCCGTCGCTCCAGCTTGTCGATCTCCTCGTAGATTGTCTGGAGCGATTTTGTATCGGTAGCGCGGAAGTATTTTCCATTGGATGCGGCCGCGATTTGCTTGAGGGCCTCCTCGTCAAATTCCGCCCCCCTTTGCCCGAAGAAGATTCCCATTCCGCCGCCGCGCGGCTGGTCCGAACCTGCACCGATGGTGTAGACCTTGATTCCGAGTTTGCCGGCGACTTTGGCAGCATCCAGCGGAGATGTCGGGGTGATTCCGGGGATTCTTGGCGGGTTGTCGGCCCCGTCGGTCAACAAGATCATGACGCGGCTTTTGGCCGACTCTGCGCCGGGGACGCCTTCAATCGCCTGCTCGCCGGCTCGACGCAAATCGTCAGTGGCGAGCGTAAGCGCGTCGCCGATGGACGTGTACCCGGCTTCTTCTTCCTGACGGACCTGTTGCCCGTTTACGAAGCCGGGGATATCGGTTTGTCGCAGCAGATCAACGAGGCTGCCGTGGTCGAGCGTAAGCGGACTCACCGTGTCTGCGAACATGGCGAATGCCGTGAGGCCGACAAGGTCGCCCTCGCGGCCGCGAAGTCCGCCCTTGCCCAACACGAAATTCTCAAGGACCGACTTCACGACATCGATTCGGCGCGTCGCCACTGAATTCACGACGAAATCCCGCTCCTGCATGGAACCGGAGACATCGAGCACAAGCTGGATGGCGATGCCTTCGCGCGTGTCGGAATATTCGCCGCCACTCTGCGGGCGGGCGATCGCGGCAATCAGGCACAAGACAGCCAGGGACCGCAGCAATGGAGGGATGAACCAGAAACTCACGGCCGCCCCCGAGGGCACGCCTTCAAGCCAGCGAAGGGAGCTAAAGCGCATCGTGGACCGCCGGGCGCGCGAGCGGGCTTTGAACCAGATTACCGGCAGCAAAAGCAGTGCCGCCAGGCAGACCCACACAAAAATGGGTCCGGGCGCGAACCTTTCCTGCAACCATTCGATCACGTTGCCGCCCTCGCTGATGCTGCCGCACCGTTTTCCGTGCTACGTTCCTCCGACTCACGGGTTCGCTCCACGAATTGTGCGGCCGTGCGCAGCAAGTCATTCCACTCGCCGGCCGCCGGACGATGCCGTGCATATTTCACCAGATCGCACGCAGTAAGGAACGCCTGAAGCTCGGTCGCCGAACCGGCTGCGAAGCGAAAATCCCCGGCCGTGGCGGTAAGGAATTCCTCCGTCGTCATCTCCGGGGCACTGACGGCGTATCGACGTTCTATGTATCCCCGCACGATGGCACTGATGCGATAATAAAACTCCTGCACCAAGCCCTTACCGATCAAGTCGTCGGCAACCAGAGCCGCGATCTGCCGCCTGGCCCATTCGTGGGCCGGAACATATTCCGCGATGGCCGCCTGCTCACGGCTTCGACGCCTCAAGAGCAGCAGTGCAATTGCAGCGACCGCGAGTGCTGCCGGCACGCCAACAAGCCACCAACGCGAAATCGGCTCCTTTAGCTCAACGGGGGGCAGGACCTGGATTTTCTTGAGGTCTTCCGGGGCGAGATCAGCGGCCTGCGTCGATTTCGCCGTGATCTTGATCGCTTCGGTTTTCAGTTCGCGCGGCGCGGCGACGGCGGACTGACTGTTGGCCGCCTGAGTCTTCGCATCATGCCCACCCGACGCATCGACAAATGTAAGGGACGCAGGCGGCAATTCGTAATCGCCGGGAAGGAAGAATTCCAACTCAAAACGCTGCGACCAGTGCAATTTTCCATCGGCCGTCGGCTCGGCATCTTTTTGGACCAGCTTGCGAAGGCGGAATTCAAACTGGTGCTCGCCTTCCTTGATGCCCGTTTCGTAATTCGCAAGATCGACCGTCACGCCTGTGTCAGCAATGGCTTCAACCACCACCACCGCCTTGTCCGAAAACGGCAGTTCCGCGGGCTGAACTGTCAGCGTCAACGAAACCGGTCCCTCTTTCGCCGTCTTGGTGACGGGCGTTCCGGAAGGAACATTCTTGTTGCCGGTATTTCCTCGACAACCGGACATGGAAACACATAGCACGCCGAGCAAGAGCAAAGCGACGCTTCGCCTGATCCTGCCAGGCAGCAACGGGCAGTTTCCATCGCAAATCGACATTCGAAAATCGAGGATCGGCATGGTCATCTCCTTCGCTCCCGTTTGCGAAAGAATTGGACGAGCGGATCGACATAGGAGCGGTCGGTCCGAATCGAAATTGCCTCGGTGTCCATGCGGCGAAACAGTTTTTCCCGGGACTGGGCCATGGCCGCACTGTGCTCGGCGAATCGCTGACGCACGCGGCGGCTGCCAGAGTCGACGATGCGACGAAGACCCGTCTCGGCATCGTCAACTTCGACCAGACCCACGTTGGGTAACTCGCATTCGCGAGGATCGGTGATGATGACGGGGATCAGGTCGTGGCGTCGCCTGGCAATTCGCAGGGTTCCCTCAAAGTTTGAGCCGAGGAAGTCGCTGACGAGGAACGTGACGGCCTTGCGCAGCGTGACGCGGTTCAGGAAGTTGAGCGCCTCGGCGATGTTGGTCCCGCGCCCTTTGGGTTGGTGGTAGAGCAGTTCGCGCACGATGCGCAGCACGTGGTGCGTGCCCTTTTTGGCAGGCAGGTATTTTTCGACCGTGTCGGTGAAGAGAATCAACCCGACCTTGTCGTTGCTGCGGATGGCCGAAAAGGCGAGCACGGCGCACAGTTCGGCGGCCACATCCAGCTTGAATTGCCCGGTGCTGCCGAAAAGACCCGAACGGCTGGCGTCGACGACTAGCATGACGGTCAGCTCGCGCTCTTCCCGGAATTTCTTGATGAACGGCTCGCCGTATCGGGCAGACACGTTCCAATCAATGAGCCGCACGTCGTCGCCGATCTGATAGGGGCTGACCTCCTCGAACTCCATGCCCCGTCCGCGAAATGCAGAATGATACTGCCCGGCCAGCACATCGTTGACCGTCCGCGAGGTGCGGATTTGAATCTGGCGGACCTTCTTGAGTAGTTCGCGTGGAATCATGGCTCAAAGCTGAAATCGGGAAAGCAGAAAGCAGAAATTGAACGTACCAAAACAGACCCTCTTCGGTAATTTAGGAGCGAGTGCGATCATTTGTCTTTCGAATGATCGTCAAGAGAATTCGGATCAATTCATCACATTCACGTTGGAGGCTGTCGCAGGTTGTTACATCAAGGAGTTGCGATCGTCTTGCCAGTTCCAACCAATAGAGAGTTTCATTCGCCTCCTTGTGTGAAATTCCAATCTTGTTTGCGAAGTCGGCATCGCTGACTGCGGCGTTTGCTTCCCAGACATTCGCGCCAATGGACGTTGCAGATCGTGACAGCTGCTTACCAACTGTCCAACCAATGGTTTCTTTCGGAAATCTGGTGACTGCGGAAAGGACATCAACGCCGAAGCGCAATGTTCGTTCCTTCAAATCTCCGACCAATCTTCCCATTCCAGTAGTCCGTATTTCCCCAAAATTTCTGCTTTCCGCTTTTTGCTTTATGGAACAGCCACATGATCCAGCACGGCCTTGACTACATCCTCGCTCGTTTTTTCCTCCGCTTCGGCTTCGTAAGTGACGATGACGCGGTGGCGCAGGACGTCCATGGCGATGGTCTTGACGTCCTGGGGCGTAACGTAGCCCCGGCCGGCGAGAAACGCAGTCGCCTTCGCGCCGAGAGTGAGAGCAAGCGTGGCGCGCGGCGATCCGCCGTACTCGATCAAATCGGCGACGGGAATTTTGTAGGCCGCCGGGTCGCGCGTCGCCAGAACGATATCCACAATGTATTCCTTGATTTTTTCGTCAATGTAGAGATCGTCGACGATTTTGTGCGCTGCGCGGATTTCGGTCGGCGTCAAAACAGGTTGAATCTCCATGGCCGGATTGGTGACCGCCATGCGATCGAGAATCCGCCGCTCCTGCTCGCGCGTGGGATAGCCCACGACCACCTTGAGCATGAATCGATCCACTTGTGCCTCGGGAAGTGGATAGGTTCCCTCCTGCTCGATGGGGTTCATGGTCGCCAAAACCTGAAATGGCTCTTCGAGGTGAAACGTCTCCTTGCCGATGGTGACCTCTCGTTCCTGCATCGCCTGTAATAGCGCCGACTGCACTTTGGCCGGTGCGCGGTTGATTTCGTCGGCCAGAATAATATTGGAAAAGATCGGTCCCTTCTGGGCGACGAACGCCCCGTCGGACGCGCGGTAAATCTGCGTTCCGATCAAGTCCGCAGGCAGCAGGTCGGGGGTGAACTGCAGCCGCTGGAATTTGGTGTGAATCGCCTTCGCCAGGCAGGCGACGGCCGTCGTCTTGGCCAGTCCCGGCACGCCTTCGACGAGCAGATGTCCCCTCGCCAGCAGCCCAACGAGCATCCGGTGCAGCAATTCGTCCTGCCCGACGATCACCCGATGCATCTGGTCGAGTAATCGCCGAAAGGGCTCGCTGGCCGCCGCAACCCGGGAACTGATTTCACGAATATCCGGTTCAATCGCCGTCATTCCTTGCTCCTACATGGCCCTTCAGTGAAAAGGAGTAATGACCCTAAATTGTCACGTTACTGACGAAAGGTAATACGGGAACCGCTCAGGCAAAGACAGGTTGACGTGACAAAGTTACGTTGATGAAACGCACCGGACTACTAGGCGTGGGCTCCCTTCAGGGCGGCGCGGATTTCGAGGAGGAGCTGATCGACTTTGAAGGGTTTGAAGAGGACTGCGGAGAGGCCTTCGCGGCGGGCACGAACGATGCAATGGTTGGGGTCGTAACCAAACCCGGTGGTAAGGATGACCGGCGTTGCAGAGTTGGCGGCTTTGGCCGCGGCGAACACTTCGTAGCCGCTCTTGACCGGCATCTTGATGTCGCTGAGCACAAGGTCAAACGGCTTTTGCTGGATCAACTCCATGGCCGCAGCCCCGTCGCTGGCGGTATCGACCTCGCATCCGTAACCCGTCAGCACGTCACGGATGGTTTCCCGGATTACGTCTTCATCATCGGCAAGCAGGATGCGGCGACCTTCGAGAAGCGGGTCGTGGCGGCGATTGGGCGCGCTGCGCGAACAGATGACGCCGGGCTTGGGCTGTACCAAGTCCTTGATTGTCTCGCGGACCTTGACGGCATTTTCCGAAATCGTCCGCAGCCTAAGACGCAGATCGTCGTGCCCGATGTAATCTTCCACCAGGCTTTCGACGTCTGTGAGAATATCGTTTACCGGAGCCGTGATTTCGGCCATGACGCTGCGGCCAAGCTGGCACGTCGTGGCTTGCCGCTCCGACACCAGCAGCTTCAACATATGCAAAGAGAGCGAGATGTATCGCCCAAAAATCTCGGCACACTGGCGATCGTCCTCGGAAAACGCCGCGAGCCTGGTGCTCTCGAAGTTGGCCGTCCCAATCACTCGATCATTGAGAAACAGCGGCACGGTCAAAGAGGATTTCGCCTGTTCGATGCCCGGCAGGTAACGCGGGTCCTTCGCGGCATCGGCACAAATATAACTTCGTCCGCGCGCCGCAACGTATCCGCTGATCCCGCTGCCCTCCGCACAGGCACTCAGCTCGACAGAAGCACTGTCGGCTGGAACTCCCGAGCTAAGCACGAGGTCCAGCCGATTGCTGTTGGGGTCGAGTACGCGAATCTCGAAGTTATCAAACTGTAGGATGTCCCGCGTACATCGGAATATCTTTTGCTCGAGCAACGCCAGCCGCTCCTGCGTCTCGAGCCGCGAAAATTGTTCGCTGTCGAGACTGAGCAGCTCGCGCCCGGCCTGGTCGATCACATCGACCTTGTCCTGCAGGCGACCGGCGGTGGCTGCCTCGGTGACCACAGCCGCCACCCGCGAAACGCGCTTGTGCAAGTCGAACACAGGCGTCGCCGTCACTTCAAACATTTCGCGTCCACCGCTCGCGACCCGCAGCCTGCTGGTTCTACTCGTAATCGTCGCCGCCGGGTCGGACGGGCCGCGGGCCGCCTCCACGCACAATCGTGCGACGCGGTCCCGAACCTCGACAGGCAGCTCTTGAAATTTCAGATTGGACCATTCCACAACGCCATCCGGTCCGGCAACAGCCACGCCCTGAGGCAAATGATCCAGCGCCGTAACCGCCGGACCGGCGACGGCCGATTCCTGAAGTGCGGACAGAACCTCGGTGCCGGCGACAAGAAGATCAAATTTTCGTGAAGAAATCGCCGCGAGTGCGGCCTGAAGCGAGGAAGCGTGCTCGACGTGTGCGCCAGGCTCGAGTTGGCGCTCCGCGTCCTCAACGACCGAACCGCCGCCCACGACAAGAATCTCAAGTAGTTTTGTTTGACCGGCGGTTGTCATTATCGTACGCTGCGACACTCCCACTGCCTCGCCATCCATTACCTCCGTGCAATTATAGACAGCGAAAACCAAGTCCGGTGCGGCCGCTTCCTATTTTCGGCACGAACCTCCCAAGATAATCGCTTTCACCTATGGAAAACAAGTAGCTTCTTGAAAATTCCGGGCTTTTGCGAGAGCCCCACCTACCTAACTATCTCATTGATTTACCCTTGTTGACCACTCCCGCGAACGACGCGGGTCTCCGTACCCGCCAGAATTCGCGCAATGTTTGCCTTGTGTCGAATCACCACTAATAACGCCACTAACACGGAAAAAGCCATGAAAGGCCAGTGATCGGCAACTCGACCCCCGCGGTACGCGAGAAACCCAAGATAAAAGAGCGGAAAGCAGATTCCGCCAAGAATTGAGCCGACGGAACTCATGCGGGTGGTCCCAAATCCAACGGCCCAAACCAGAAATGCGAAAACCGCTGGAATTGTCAGGTCCGGATAGACCCCGAGAGCAACCCCCAAAGACGTGGAAACCCCCTTGCCGCCCCGAAAATGAAGGAATGGTGAATAGTTGTGGCCCAAGATTGAGGCCAAACCGACGACCAGCCGTCCGATCATCACCGTTGCCAGGGAAATTTCCCCTACATGAGGAGTGAGCGTCCATCCGCCCACCAGCGTGGGGATAAGTCCTTTCAGCAAATCGAGTACGAAAACAACGATAAACCACTGACGTCCAAGGATCCGCCCGACGTTCATCGCCCCGACGTTGCCGCTTCCAATGGTGCGCACGTCGATCCCATGAAACCAACCCACCAGCAGTCCAAAGGGAATGGACCCCAATAGGAAACTGCCCAAAATGCAACTCGCCAGCTCCACCCAGAAACTCATAGGCCCACCTTGCCGGAGCGCTTCAACTCCATGTACAGCTTCAATATTTCCGACGCATGCCGAGCCATGGTAAACGATTCCACCGCTTTTCTCGCGGCCGGCCCCATTCGCTCCCGAACGCTGCTGACGCTAAGCTGGCTGACTCGGTCCACCAATCCGTTCACATCGTCGGGTTCCGCAAGGACAAATCCATTCACACCGTCGTCAATGATCTCTCCTGCGCCATCCCATCGGGTCGTGATGCATGGCAGCCCGACGGCCATCGCTTCCAGGACCACGCGGCTGCAGGGATCGTAATAGGTCGGATGCACCAGCAAGTCGGCTGCATGATAAAACTGCCGGACGCGTTCGCTTGGCCCGACAAATTCCAGCGATCCATTCAATCCCAACTTCGTGGCCCGGGAGTGCCAGCGCGGAGAGTCACCTCGACCAATCACCAGCGATCGAATCCCGGGAAGTGCCCCCTTTTGAAGAATTTGGAGCGCCTGCAACCAGTGCTCGACCCCCTTCAATCGAAAATTGTGGGCAACTTCCAACACCAGAATCTCATCAGCTCGGATGCCAAATTCCTTTCGCAGCGCCCCCCGCTCCAACTCCCGGTTCCGAGGGTCCACATGGTCCTGATCGACTCCGTTGTATATCAATCGAAGCCGGTCCGCAGGCAATTGATAGTGCTGCTCAAACTGGCGGACGACGTATCGGGATATGGCCGCTACGACAGGCCGCCCGGGGCCTTCGAGCATCTCCCTTTCCATGCGGGCAAGGTATCGTTGCTTGAGGTTCAGTCGATTGGCATATCGCTTGAGCGTGCGAGCCGCAGCACTTCCCCGCAGGGCAATGTTCCGCTCGATCGTCTCCGGGACGCTTCCTCCGCGAGGCTGGTACACGTCGGCCCGTCGGATGGGCACGAAAGTGTGCACGAGATCGAACGATTCTTCTCCCAACATCCGATCGACCCGCAGCCCGAAGCTCACGCTCTTGCGCATCCGCGACATCGACGCTCCAGACACGGAGTGGATGAACAAACCGGGAACAGGTGACGGGCGGCTTCGTGTGTACACGTGCAGTTCTACGCCCGCATCCATCAAATGATGCATGAACTGGCGCGTCGAAGTCTCCGCCCCGCCGCGCCAACTGTCGAGCCATTCTGTCACCAAGGCCACGCGCATAGTTAGGGGCTAGGGGATAAGGTAAAGGGTATGGTCATTGTAACGATTCGCAGTCTTGTCAGACGAGCCATCCGCACGAACGCCTTTGGTTTCGACTTCTTGCTCCAGACACCGGAATTCCGCATTCAACCTTTTCTCTGTTCCATGCGCCTTGATTCTTTCCTCGCAATCCTCATCGTTTTTCCGATGATTCGGTAGACGAGCCGGCGACCCGCCCCGTCCAGTTTCGTATTCCCAAGATAAACCAGCAACCATCGAAGGCGATCTTGATGCGAAACCCGGACTGCGGGCGTCGAGAAATTGAGCGAAGCCAGATCTTTGACGATCCAGCGGACCTGCCGCCATCGGGGCTGGATCACGCGTTGCAAGTCGATCAGACACAGCGCCTCGTCGCCGGTTTTTTGGGGATCATAGAAGACATGCGACAAGTAGAGATCGCGGTGTATGTACCCTTTGCCATGCAGTTTGGAAACAAGCCGCGCCACTCCCAGCAGCACTTCGCGCCTTCGAGATGGGGGGATTTCGTTCCACGTCTGCATCCATCGTTCCAATGACTGGCCCGCGGCAGCCTTCGATACCAGCACGCTGCGAACCTCCTTCCCGCCAATCATCTCCTCTCCCAACGCCACGGCCTGCGCGCATGCAATGCCATCCTGCCGAAGGCGGTGCATCCACGACCACTCCACCCCTGCAACGCTCCGCGCTCCGTTGCGGGCAATGCGCACCAGTCGACGGGCGCTGGAGGGTGGATGCTCAAACCGCTTCACAAAGAATGAGATTTGCGCGCCTTGATCTCTCACGGTAACGCGCCTTCGCTGCCGCCATGATGCCAGGCCGGGTTTGTCCAGACGTTCGCCCAGGTCGTCCGCGAATAATCGCTCGATGGAATCGAATTGATTTGCCCGAACCAACGACTCAAATTCCCCGGCGATGAGCAAGCCGCTGCGTTCCAGAACATCTGCGGGCCGCATACGGATGGACGGATGCGAGGAATGGACTTCGTGCGTACTCACCTTGCGCGGAAATGTACGCGATCATCGCTTCCCGGTCGATGCAATGGCCGCAATCCGAACCCGGAGCGCGCGAGCGACGGACGGTATGAGTTACCCCTCTGTTCTAGGATGGCACCGTGAGCGCAAAGCACGCCCGAATCGGCAAGAACCGGTTCGGTGCTGCGCGAGCCTGATCCACGCGGAAATAACGAGCAAGGAGGGATCGCATTTCTGCAATACTCCAGACATGCAAGTGATATTGGTCCCCTCCCCAGGCGATCCGTCGCAGCGGCGGCAGGACGTCGAGCCGTGCGGCCCGAATCCATGCCTTCATCCGATGAATGAGTGCGTCATTGGGAATGGTAATGACCGCCCGCCCTCCCGGAGCAAGCAAACCTCGAATTCCGCTGAGCACGCTTTCGGGGTCTACGACATGCTCGAGAACTTCGCTGCAGATGATTCGATCGAATCCGCCGCCGGGAAGGCCAAGTTCGCCCAGTTCGCCTTTGAGCAATTGTACGGAGAATTCCGCGAGGTTTCGTTTCGCCTTGGCGATCATTTCGCCCGAAACATCGACTCCGGTCAGCTCGCATTCCGGAAACATGCGGAGGACGTGTCCGCCGCCGCAGCCCACCTCCAGCACACGATGTCCGGCCCGGGCCTGCAACATCGTTCGAATCATTCGGAGCCGCGTATTCTCCACCCATCGAATCAGCGGACTGGCCGACGCGTAATATGCGTCGATATCGTGCTCGCGCGCAAACGTGTCATTCCAGCGTTCGACATTATGACAAGCAATGGGTAGTGAATGCAAGGGATTTCTCCGGGGCACTTCCTACGCGAATGGCAATTTGACCATCAGTGGCTCGCACTCAGCGCACTGCCGAACCAGTCGACCTGCCCGCGCCGCGCTTTTGATAACTCTTTGGTTTCCGCGCGATACTTGAATAGTTCCCAAATGATCCGCGCAGACACCAGCAAGGGAAACCGCCCCAGAAACGACGTGCCTGCCTGCCGCTGCTCGAACTCGGTGTCCACTTCGACGATCGAATAACCCCGCACGGCCGCCGCCGCCCCGATGAAACTCTGGAAGTAGCGGTATTCGCCGTGATGCTCCAGCAACGGTACGATCGACGATTTTCGCCCCAGAAGGAATCCGGATTTGTTGTCTTTAAGCCTGGTCCCAAACGCGACGTTGAGGAGCAAATTCAGACCCCGGCTAAAGTACCTGCGACGCCTCAATCCGCGGACCGGATGTCGCACTGCCTGCACCAGGTCCGGCACATGCTGAATGTAGGCCTTGAACAAGCGCGCAATGTCTTCGGGCCGGTTCTGCAAATCGGAATCGATCAGGCAGATCAAGTGTCCCTTCGCCGCCTGAAGCCCCTTCCGCCAGGCCGCCTCGATCCCGAAATTGCCATGCTGGCGCTGGCCGCGCACCCGTCGATCGCCCTTGGAACGAGCAATGATTCGCCCCCAGGTTTCATCATCGCTGCCGTCATCAACAAGTATCAACTCGCCGTCCAACCCCATTGCGTCAAACGTCGCCAGCGTGCGCTCGGCCAGCGCGTCGATGTTTTCCTCTTCATTAAAGCACGGCGCAATGACGGACAGCGCCACGTCACCCTCCAAATTAGGACAGTCACCCATTTCGCTGCTCATTATCAACTTGTCCCAATCAACAAGTGGTCGTGCTCACGAAATCCCGGAAGGATTTCGCTGGCGAAAACGGACCGTGCATCGGTAACCGTGCCCAGCGGCGATCCCAGCAGGCTCTTGATGCACTCCGCAGTCATCAACGCATTCCAATTCTTACGGTCGAAACTGTGCGTCCCATGCAGCCACAGATTTGCCGGCGTCGGCAAGCCGTCCTTCACTGGCCGCTGCAGGACGAGCGAGCCCTTGGGAAGCAGTTTTTCTGCCGCCCGATGAACAATCCATTTGCCGATGCCATCACGATATCGAAGTGAATCGTCGAGGCTGAATGCAAACTCTATGAGCCGATGATCGAGAAACGGGCAGCGGTTCTCCACGCCATTGGCCATGCACATGCGATCCGCCATCTGCAAGAGCGGCTGCATGAAAACCTTCGTCTCGATGTACGAAATGTTCTCCAGGGTGCTTCGTCGCGCGCTCCACAGGTCGGCCAGATGCATCTTGATCAGGCCGGCCCCCACCAGCCCCGACCGCGACGCCATTCGGCAAAATCGGTCAAAGTCGCAGCCGCGATACCGATCCAGCATGGCCGCGTAATGTCGATGCTTCGGGTTCGCGTCCGATTTGCGGTCTTCGAGAAGCAATTCGTTTCGCGCATATCCCGCAAACAGTTCGTCCGATCCTTCGCCCGACAGGGCCACCTTGTAGCCGCACTCCTTTGCCGATTTCGCAAGTCGATAGATCGCAAACGCGCTGAACGACCCCGTCGGCATTTCGAGGTGGAAACTCACTTTCGACAGGTCGCGAAGAAACTGTTCGCGGGTCGGGCGCACCATCTGCGAAGAAATGCCCAGCCTCTGGGTCAGATCTGTTACGTAGGCCTCCTCGTTGATCGTGCTGCGGAATTCGTCGAACTGGCACGTGAAAGCTTGCGGAATGCCGCTGAGTTGTGCGATGAGCGAAGAATCCAATCCGCCCGCCAAAAACAGTGTCACCGGCACGTCCGCCCGCATCCGAATGCGCACTGCGTCCTCCAGCAACTCGATGAATCGTTCGAGGGCCTGCTTTTCGTCAGTGATTCGCTCGCCGGCGTTTTGATCGACGTCCCACCACTGTTGCGTCCGACAGGCACTCTGGCGGGGGTCATACATCAGGTAGTGCCCCGGGCGCAATGCGAGAATTCCGCGATACAAGGTGTGCTCATTGAAGCAAAATTCAAAGAGGTCGAACAATTCGTGGGTGGTGAACTCCAGCCGGTCAAACGCCTTGATCTCTGAAGCGAACTCGATTCCACGTGCGTTGCAACGGTAGAAAAATGGCTTTTTCCCAAGACGATCGCGGGCGCAAAAGAGTTTCTCGCCGTCCCAGATGGCAAGTGCGAACATACCATTGAATCTTGTGAGACACTCCGTCCCCCATTGCAGGTAAGCGGCCAGCACAACTTCCGTATCCGTGTTGGTCACGAAGGAATGGCCGAGGTTTTCAAGTTCGCGGCGCAGCTCAGGATGGTTGTAGACCTGACCATTGAAGACGATGGCGGCATCGCCGATTCGCACAGGAAGATCGATGTCCTTGCGATCGACGACATTGAGCCGCGTCTGGCCAAGCGTGACTTCTCCGCCGACCGGCAAAACGGTTTTCCACAATGCCTGCTGATCCGGCCCGCGATGCGCCAGCCGCATCAGGCTCTGCTCATCGAATCGCGTATTGATCCCGCCGAGTATCCCGCACATATCAGATTTTCCGGGCCCGGCAGCTGATCCCCGCCTCCTGAACGTCCCACGCCTGAATATCCCAGCCTTCGGCGAACCACGTGCGAAATTCCTCCGGCTCGAATCGGTGACAATGCTGCGGGTGGTACCAGTCGAAGTTGATGATGTTGTTGGTGAAGTAGTCGAACTCGTCGTTCCAGAAACACTTCATGATGTGCCAGTGGAAGAGCCGCTGCAGATCGATCGGCCCTTTCTTGATCCCAAGGAATGGAACGTCCTCTTCGACGTCCACCGTAATTTTCAATCCCGCCAGGGTCCGCCCCAGCTTTGTGACGCCCTCGCAAAGCGCCAGCGCTTCGTCCACCGGCAGATGGCTGATTCGATCGCGTACGTAATCATCCGTGAATTCGCGGATCGGCGTTTTCTTGCGATAGACGTAACAGCAGATTTGCCCGCCGCGCCTGAGCTTTCGCTTCAGCAATTCAAACGTTTCGCGCGGCTTCGGCGTGTGGTGGATGACCTGATCGCAACTGATCAGATCGAAAAAATCATCTTCAAAAGGCAGTTGACGCAGGTCCGCGTGAACGAACGCCACCCTCGACTCTGCGATCTGCTTCCGCGCGGCCGAAAGCGCCTCCCACGAACTGTCCACCGCGTAGACGGTGGCCGTCGAGTGCTCCGCAAAATTTACCGCATCCCGGCCAGACCCCGTCCCGGCGTCGAGAATGTATATTGCCCCGCGCAGGAATTCGCGGAGCCGCTGCGACTCGAAGAATCCGTATCGATTCAAATACCACTGAGAGTAAAACCTTGCAGTGTGCTCGCGGTAGTATCGATGCCGGGTCCACTTCTGATTGAACGAGGCAAGGGTTTGATCAGTCAGTGCCGCGGGTTCCAAAAAGCTCGGAATGCCCTGCTGTATCGGAAATCGCCGCGCCGGATCCGAGTCACTCACCAATTCGCTTTCGACCGCGCGATTGTCACCCCTAGACGCGGCCTGGATGCTCAGCGATCCCAGGCCGATCGGATCCACCAGGCATGCCAGCGCATCAGTGGTTACAGAGTCCTTCGATACTGGATTGGACGTGAAGACCGCCTCCAATCCTGACCTTTCGGTTTCAATGGTGCGCATAGCTCCTGTTTTTCGGACGTTACAATACCCTCCTTGAGCAAGTCCCGAAGCCCTCGCTTGGGCCAGCATTGGGAATGCGTGTCACACCGTCCCCTCCCCCGAAGATGGCCGATACTCTCAGGAAGCCATATGGCGAAGAGGAAACGCCGAAATTGCCCTATATTGCAGACCAAGTTCCCGCATCGCCGCCTGGGAATGGCGTGGTTGTTCAAACCTTTGGTCTGCGGCATAGTATAAGCACAAGAAGATGGCTACTTTGACCTTTCGTAGGTACGCGGTCTAAGCCGTTGTAGAATTGCAGGAGATTCAAAGCCATGAAGTTCACTCGAAGCCAACTGATCCTTGGGTCCGCCATGTGCGTCGCGGCGCTGTACGCGTCGACATTGATCGCGGGCGGACGCCCGAAGAAACATAACAAGCCGGAGGACGTCACGCTGGTCGGACTCGTCGTGGACCTTCAGACGTACATGACAGAGAAATGTGCAAATGACGATTTTGCCAAATGTACCCGCGACAACATTCGCGGCGGCGTCCCGGCGGCCATCGAAACGGATGATGGATTGATCATGGTTGGAATGGGCGACAAAGGCCCCGCCCGGCTGCTGGTCCCGCTGGCCTATCAGAATGCTGAAGTCACTGGCAAGCTCTACGACCGGGATGGATTCCTCTACCTCGATATGACGGCCGCCAAGGTCTACAAAGAAGAATCCGACGAAGAGCCCCAGGCCCACGAACAACCCCAACAGCCGCCCCAACAACCCGTCGACGGAAGTGGAACAGTTCCCGAGCCGTAATCATTGCTGAAGGCACTGAACCCCTCTCCCGCAGAACGAGAGAGGGGCATTCCAGAATGCCAATTATCCGCGCCCGTTTTCGCCCACGGCAACGAGCATTTGCCGCTCCGTCGCTTGGACCATCGGCTTCGACGTCGTACGTTCCTGCGCCGCCTGAAGGATCAGTTCCAGCAATTCCGCATAGCGCAGCCCGGCGTACGTTGCCATGAAGTTCAGCTTGCCGTCCCAGCACCAGCCCGGATTGGGATTGACCTCGAGCAATTTGATTTCGCCATCATCATCCGTGCGATAGTCGAACCGCGCATAATCGCGGCACTCCAAGCGCTCGAAAAGCCGGTGGGAATAGTCGTACAATTTTCGCTTCGTGTCCTCGTCGATTCGCGCCTGGTGATAGCGAATCTGTGTCCAGTACGGCGAATCGGGAACCCACTTCGATTCATAACCCAGAATCTGCGGTAGATTCGGATCGAGTCCCGAGTAATCCACCTCCAACGCCGGAAGAATTCGGTAACTCATTCCCGGATTACCGATGATTCCCACACTGTATTCGGCCCCTGCAAGGAACTCCTGGATCAGCACCGACCGCCCCGGCAACGTATGCCGAAGTTCTTCGAGATACGAGAGCAATTGCTCCGGCGATCGGACAACGGCGTTTTGGGTGATACCGATGCTGCTGTCACCCATGTTCGGCTTGACCAGAGCAGGGAAGGTGGACGGCAGGGTCGCCGCCTGATCCGCCGGATCGTAGAACGTCTCCAACGGTACGGGCACGTCCAGCGAAGCCGCGATCGCACGCACCAGCGACTTGTTATAGCAAAGCCCGAGACATGTCGGTCCGGCGCCGGTGTACGGAATCTTCAGCATCTCCATGATGGCCGGAACGTGCAGCTCCATGAACGCGTCGTTGTTGTAACCCTCGTCGCAGAGGTTGAGCACCAACTGCGGCGGATCGGCTCGCAACTCCGCCATCAGTCCCGCGTGATTATCCAGGTAGCTGAACTCATATTCCGGAAGCTCCGACAACGCTTCCTTGAGTTTCGACACGGTTTCCAGATCTTCGGGGTTGAATTGTCCATCGCGCTTGACCGCGTCCGGCAACCGGGGATCGCCCATGACCACGGTAACTTTCGGAAATGCGGGCCCCTTCTTTTTGGGCGCCACCGTACGTCGCGGCGCAACAGCCGTCAGAAACATCCGATGTGCCATCATGCCCAGGTCCTGCTTGCGGTCTGAATCGGTGACGACTGAATCGTGCACGCGAATATTCTGAAAACCGGCGCGCTCCAACATCGCGGAGATTTCGGCCTTGGCATACAATCGCTCGGCATAGAACTGATCGGCGATCACGCCCTTCTCGGCATGGACTACAACTTCGCGCGAAACGAGCCGTTTGCCGTCGGCGGCCAGGGATCGTTCGCGGCAGACAAAGTGATTCTGATCGATCCACTCCCATGACCGTTTCTCGAAATTCGTCCGCAGCCATTCGCCGTCGGCAAGGTCCATAGCCAGCGTCCCGCCCGTGCGGAGCACGCGCTGGCTCGACAGCAGCACCGCGATGTCATCCTCTTCGCGGTCAAAATAGCCAAACGAATTGCCCATCAGGGCCACGCAGTGAAAGGAATCCTCGGTGAATCGAAATCTGCGTGCGTCACCCTCGTGAAACCCGATTGACAACCCTTCCTGTTTGGCTCGTTTGCGAGCCAGTCGGATCAAGTACCTAGACCGATCCATACCGGTTACATTTTTGAAACCGCGCCGGGCCAGCTCGAGGCAATGACGCCCCTGCCCGCAACAAAGATCGAGAATCCGATCATTGGGCTCCAAACCGGCAGCCCGGACCAGAAGATCCACGTCGCGGACCGTATTTCGCTCATTTTCGACGACGTCGCCGTCGGTTTTGAGATAGATCGAGTTGAAAAGTGTGCGCCACCACTCGGTGGGAAGGTGACGCTCCAGATCTGGTATGGGGCCGACGGTTTTCGGAACGGGCCCCCCGTTGGCTGGCGCTTTGGCCATAAATTCTAATTTTCCTCCTTTGTTTGGTCGCCCCTGCGGTCACCGCATCATTTCAACGGCCAAGGCCGTAAGACGCTGGACCGCTCGCACGGCGTGGCTCTCACCCGCCGCATCACGGTACGATATCCATTCACCTCACCGTGCGGCTACTTTTATATCCACTAATCGCCATGCTGCACGAACAAAATCAATTTTTTTTGTCACAATGCCGGAGCTGACGACTGCAAAGGCATTTCATTTTTCCGCGCGTCTCAATTGCAAATTCGAAATGGTCGCGGTATATTCTCACCCGCGAGCTACCATGGAGGGCTAGGGGGCGCTCCCACGAAGGTCTCATTCCTGGAGAAAATCACCATGAGCGATCACAACAACGAATTTCCCACCATTTTGGGTGCAGACGCACACTTCAAGGGCGAACTCAATTTCGAAAAGGGCATGAAGCTCCTCGGCAAGTTCGAGGGACAGATCAACAGCGAGGGTCAGCTTGTCGTGGCCGACGGCGCCGCCCTGACCGGAGACGCCAAGGCCGGGACGGTCCGCATCGAAGGCCAGGTTAAAGGCAATGTCAGCGCGGGGACCAAAGTGCAGCTATCCGCCTCCGCCCGTCTGGAGGGTGATTTGCAGACTCAGCGGCTCGAAGTCGCCGAGGGGGCGGTCCTCATCGGCCGCTGCGTAGTGGGCGTGACCGGGCAGGGCAAGGGTGCCGAAAAAATCGTCACCCGGCCCATCGAATCCGTCGTTCCCCAACAGCAAAAGCCGCGAACGGATACGCCAAGCAATCAACCAGCACCTGTGAAAAAATAGGGCCCGAACAGAGTGGCCCGGTCCGGCGTCCGATTCGCCGGACCGTGAGCTTTATGCGATAATCTTCGGTGTGGAATTCGCAAGGATGCGTCTGAGCCAGGATTCAGGCTCCAGTTTCCAGGATGGAACACATGTCGATCGCTACGAGAATTGCGGATGCCATAGGCCGGCCTCAGGGTGAAAAGCACGTCACCTGTACTCATTGCGGCCAGACTCTGGAAGTCGCCCGCCGGGCCATGTCCACCGCCTGTCCGCACTGCCATAAGCGCCTTATCCTGGAAGACTATAAGGTTGATTCCTATTACGCTGTTCGCGACTTCTCCACCTCTGGCGACATCGTCGTCGAAAAGAAGGGCCACGTTGTAGCTCCTATAAAAGTGGCGAATCTCACCGTGAAAGGCAAAGTTCAGGGGGCGGTCACTGCTTTGGGCGAGGTCAAGCTGACCAAAACCGGTTATCTCAAGGGCGAGATCGCGGCGAAGAGTATTTGCGTCGAGGCTGGGGGTGTACTCGATGCCTTCCTGCGGATCGGCGAACCAGGCATCGATTCCGTCGAATGCCAATTCGTCGAACCAGACGCAATTCACGTCGGCTGAATCGTTCCAGATTTCACAACAACCGTCGCCTCATAACCTTGCGCATAATTTTTTCCAATATCTTCTTGTAGATGAAAAACCTAGCTGCTAAGATGGGGAAATTCGAGGAACAGGTAGGTTTCGTGTTTTTCGGCTCGAGTTTGTTGTGGAAAAATTGAACTCGGCAGCGGTGCAAAGAAACTTTCTTGTCACCTGTTGATCCGCGAACTTTGGACGATATAGTATGAGGTGATAGCGCAATTAACAGCCAGCAAATTTTGCGCAAGCCTAGAAAATTTAAGAGCTTCCACTCGCTGCGGCACCCTTTGACCGCGCCAACTACTAATCGGGGTGCCGCACGCCTTTTTATAGGCACCCCAACTGCACATTTATCCTAATTCCACCATTGTCTCCACAGTGCGAAATAGACGATTCAATGAATTAATTTTGTAGCATCGCGGCCGCTGCCTGGGCGATCGTCCCGCCTCGCACACGACAACCAACCACGCCGCCGCGATCGACGAGAAATATCGTCGGAAAGCTCCCCACCGCCATTGCGTTGCCCCAATCCTCGCTGCGAAGCTGAATTCCACCAAGGTGATTGTCTTTCACGAAGTCGCGCCACGCATCCTCATCCTGATCGCCGCTTACACCGACCCAAACGAGTCCCTTGTCCTTCAAATTCTCCCAAGTGAGCTGCATCAGCGGCATTTCTTCCACGCATGGCCCGCACCACGTCGCCCAAAAATCCATCAACACGACCTTGCCCTTGAAATCCGCCATGCGCACGTCGCGGCCTGTGATATCTTTGCCCGCCAGCGCCGGAAGGGGTTTCCCGTCCGGGGCGTTTTTCGTCTCGAGCTCGCCCCGGTCTGCCAGCTTGATCGTTTTCTTCTCCCGCTTGCTCTCCCGCTGGAATTCAACCGCAACCTCATCTCCCGGCTTTTTGTCACGCATGAATTCTGCCAGTTCCGAGATGGAGGAAATCTCCTTTCCTCCGACCGAAACCAGTTCATCCCCGGCCTTTATTCCGGCCAAGTCCGCCGGCGAATCTTTCACCACCGTATTAATTTTTTTGCCATCGAGCATCACTCCGAGGAACGGCCGGCCCTTGTTCTCCGAGGTCGCGTAATCTTCCACCAAGCCGACCGAGTCGCATGACTTTGCAACAATCCCTGCCGGAATCGCCCACGAATCGTCTTCCGAAAGATTCATCGGAATGGCCCGCACATCATCGCCGCCCTCGAGATTAAATCGGAAATTGCTGTCGCACGCGGTCAGCGAAATTCCCCAACCGTAGAAATAATCACCGGCCTTCTTGTCAAAATCCTCTTCCATATCCGACGTGATCTCGAACACGGCCAGCCCGCCGACGGCCTGAACATTCAGTTTCCGTGCGTAGTTGATGTACTGAATGTACTTGCCGGCCTTGGCAAGGTCCTTCCCTTCGCCTTCGCGCCACGCGTCCAGATCGGACTGCTTCAATTCGACGACATCAACGCCGCGCTTCTTGTATTCCGCTACAGTAAGCTTCTCGCTTTCGACCAGCTTCTCCTTCGACGCTCCGCCATACTTTGATCGCACCCACAACAACCGTGGGGCTTTTCCGTCGGCGCCAGCCTTGACTTTCTCAGCAGGTCTGGCGTCCGAATCCTTTTTCACGTCGCTGTTCTTCGCTCCATCCTTCTTCGTCTCCGTCTTCTTTGAGGCCGGCTCTTGCGCAAGAACGGCCATTCCTACACTGAGTGTCACCAGTGTCGCACACCAAAATATCAACTTTGAACTCTTCATCGCCGTACCCTTCAACCGTGAACTCTCTAACCCTTGCACTCGTTAGCCCTTGAGCACTTGAACCCATACGCCTAGTTCCTAACCCCTGCCATTCACATTCTCCCCCCTCCCCGCCCGCACTACAACCTCACGCTGTCGATTCTCGTTTGGCGGGCTGGAAATCGGGATTGAATAAGGTAGCCGGCCATGAGACCAACAAAACAACAAGAATGTCGCCTTGGCTCGATCGCCCCGCAACGTTGCACCTCCACCCCAGCGGCACGGGGGCCCTCCGTCTTTGCACATCAACATTATCGCGAGCATCGCGTTCTCGCATACTTTGCGTCCAACATATGTTTGTGATTCAATTCTCACGTTGGCGGGACAAAACGGCGTGGGGTTCCACTCGAAATAGGGGCAATGTAAAGAAATGCAATTCAAAGGTTTATTCGTGGCCCTCACTTTGGCTTGCGTGGGATCGCATCCCATTGCCATTGCCCAGGACAAGGATTTGCAATCTGAGCGAGAGTGGATTGTCATTCAGCCGCAGGACTTCTCTAACGAAGTCTTGTTCGAGCGGCGCGGACAAGCGATTGTCCGCTCATCGCGGTACGAGGCCCGCGGGGCACCTTTCGGCGATTTCGATGGCGATTTTGACATCGATCAACACGACTATTACGCGATGCAAGTCTGTCTGAGTTTTTCCGGGCCGGGGATCACCGTCCCTCCCGCCTGTCTGGTATTTGACCGCGACGTAGACGGCGACGTTGACCTGATTGACGCGGCTGAATTCCAAACCGTGTTCACCGGAACAGTCGTCGGAGTCTTCGTGGAGGCCGGCGAACTGGTCCCCGTTATTGCATCACCGAACGGTTACTACAGCGGCGTTCCAGGAGCCTGGGGCAACAACGCGCTTAACGGCCTAGCCCGACAAGGTGGATATGCACAGGACGATTTTTGGTATCAATGGACACTCATAGCGAAACCCGAAAACGCAGGCAGCGTGGTCATCTCCAACTTGGCGGCCGCGACAACAGCATACACTGTGCTCCCACCTCTGCGGTCGGGCGATTATGTCTTTCAGCTCAAAGTGACGAATCTGGTTACGATAGAATATGGCATCGATACTGTTGCTCTGGCGCTCACCGTTGCCGGAGATATTGATAGCGATGGGGTCGCTGATCCCGATGACAATTGCCCGACGGTCAGCAACCCGGACCAAGCCAATTCGGACGGCGATGCCTGCGGAGACGCTTGCGAGGGAGACTGCGGCGGTTGACTCCCTCAGTATCGAGTGAAGGTCAGAATTGGCCGCTACATCAAAAAGCGATGCGCCCTACTGGGCTGGCGTAATCTCCTGGCGGCGGACTAATTCTATGGCCCCGCTACTGAGTATTTCAAAACTTTTGAAACAAACTGGAATCCCTGTCTCTTTTCCCTAGCATAATTTGAATGTCGCCTGGTGTTCAGATCACCCCGGACCCAACCGTTTCGCTACCCGATTTGTATGCGCCGATACAGGCCGACCTGCTGGCTGCGCAGCAGATCTTCGACGACGAAGTGGCAAGCGACCTGCCCTTCGTCAACAACATGTGCGCCACCGTCCGCTCCTATCGCGGCAAGATGCTCCGCCCGGCCCTGCTCCTGCTTTGCGGGCGCGCCGCCGGCCGAATCAACCCACACCATCACACCGTCGCCGCTGTTGTCGAAATGGTCCACATGGCCACGCTCGTACACGATGACGTTCTCGACGGCGCTGAACAGCGCCGCAAGAAGCCGACCATCGCGGCTACCGACGGCAATACCGCCGCAGTGCTGCTGGGTGACTATCTCATCAGCCACGCGTTTCACCTGTGCAGCAGCCTGCCGACCACACACGCCTCGCGGCGCATCGGCGCGGTCACCAATGTCGTCTGCGAAGGTGAGTTGATGCAGAACCAGCGACGTGGCGATCTGGCCCTGTCGGAGCACGACTACATCGAAATCGTGCGCCGCAAGACCGCCGTGCTGACGGGCGTCTCGTGCGAACTCGGTGCATTCCTGGCCGACGCGGACACAGATATGGTCCAGTCCATGTGCGAATTCGGTGAGCAGGCCGGCATCGCGTTTCAAATCATGGACGACGTACTCGACCTCACCGGCGACGCGGGTGTGGTCGGCAAGACGCTTGGCCGCGACCTCGCCCAGGGCAAGCTGACGCTGCCGTTGATTCACGCGATGAAATGCGGGGATTCATCGAGCCGCAACCTCCTGGCTGACGCACTGACCGGATTGGGCGGCGTGGACACCGCGAAAATCGTCGGGGAACTCAGGGCCGCCGGCAGCATCGAATACGCCATTTCTGTGGCGAAAAGGCACGTCGAAACGGCCTTGACCCAGCTCGAAGCGCTCCCCGACAGTGAGGCCCGACAATCCCTGACGAGCCTGGCCGAATTCATCATCGCACGAGCGTTTTGAATCAATTTCTGGTTATTCCGTCGCCCCGACCCCCCTCTTTCACCCCTTGGTAAGGGGGGAGGCGTGTCTCGCGGATCGACAGCTATGCGCAGGCGCAGCCCTCCCAACCTGATATAATCAAAAATGGAGTTGCCATTCGTACTCCCGCCGAAAGAAGTGTCATGGCCTGTCACTCTCTCATTCGATTCCGCCTCCTATTCCTGTCCTTGATTGTTTGGGTCGCCTCATCAACCGCGCTGGCCACTCCTCCCAAAGCAGATGACGAAACGGCCGCCGAAGAGATGTACCAGAATTTCACCCAGCCGATTCCCGGCGTGGACTGGGACAAATTATCTCCGCATTTCCTGCAGATGATTGATCGCATGTTCGAGCGGAACGGCTGGACGGACGAATCCGACCAGTACGCTCGCAAGGTGGCCACTCGAATTGCGCAGCTCCCTCCGTGGGATCTGGCCGGACGATTCGGAGTGCTCAGCGACGAAGTCGCCGGGCGATACGGCCTGACGCCGCAGCAAAAGACCATGTTTCAGCGAACCGTCATGCGCGAATCCTTCGGCATGATGGTCAGGCACGGTCCGGACATGTGGGAGCAGGGCAAGAAGGCATTGCAGGATCGGGCCCAAGGAAAGCCGTACTCGGCCGAGCAAATTGCGGGCTGGGCCAAGGACGCCGAGCCGCTGCTTCACGAAATCGAGGCCAGTGCCGAGCGAATTGCCGGTGAGCTGGAAAAGTCGATGCCCGAAGAAAAGCGCGGTGTGCTGGCGCAGGACATGGCGGCGTTTCACAAGCGGCAAGTGGGCGTCGAGGCAATGAATAAGCGCTGGGCGAAGGGTTTGTGGAAACCTGAAGAGTGGGGGGTAGAGGACGACCCAGTTCAAAACGGCGGCGCTCGCGCCATTGCGCCAAAGCCGGAACCGACGCCGACTCCGGTGCCCACAGCCGCCGCTCGACCTCCCGCTGCACTGGTAGCGCCGGTGATTGCAGTGGCCCCGGCACCGATTCCTGATCACTGGGTGGAACACGACCCGGCAACGTGGATTGCACTGGTCGTCGAAATCGGCAGGAAGTATCGGCTCGACGCGGGGCAGATGGATACGGCCTGGTCGATCCATGCGGAACTCGTGGATCGAGCCGGACGATATTCCAAACTTCGCAAGACGGAGCTCGCGGCGATTCCTGAAGCACAGCGTTCCACGAATGAGGCCTACCAGCCGATCCGCGAACTTTTTGGCGAATTGCGCAACCGGCTGGAGTCCCTGCCTACGAGTGTCCAGCGGGACGAGACGCGAAAATGAGATTGCTTGTCCTGTTCATCCGCGCCTATCAGTGCATGATCCGGCCATTCCTGATTGGCAACTGCAAGTTCCATCCGACGTGCAGCGAATACGCGATCGAGTCCCTGCAAACGCACGGCATCATTCGCGGTATGCGTCTGGCGACGTTGCGCGTGCTGAAGTGTCACCCGTTTTCGCCGGGAAGAATTGATCCCGTCCCGCCAACACAGGACCCTCATTCCGCCGCCCTTGGTAACGATGTATGAAATACAAAACTGCATTTCGACTGGCATTGAAACTGCTTGGACTCTTCTACCTTATCGAAGGGTTCTACAGCCTCATTATTCAACTCACATTATCGCTTTCCTCCGCACGGTGGAACAATTACGGGATGTACATCGTATTGGTATTCAAGTTGCTGGTGGGAGGGTATCTCTTCTTCGGGGGGAAATGGCTTGTGGACAAAGTGATTCCCGGCAACAGGTCCTACTGTCCGGAGTGTGCGTATGATTTGACCGGCGCGGCGTCTGAGCGATGTCCGGAATGCGGAACGCCGTTTACGTGGCATGCGGTTAGGCCGGGGAAAATTGCCCCCCCTTAATCCCCCCTTGGTAAGGGGGAGGCCCGCGCGAACTGAAGTTCGCGGCTCGCTATTCTTTGGCGAGGGCGGTCATGACTTCATCGGAAATGTCGGAGTTGGTGTAGACGGCCTCCACGTCGTCGTGCTCGTCGAGGGCGTCCATCAGCCGCTTGATCTTGCGGGCGTGGTCCAGTTCAAGGGAAATGGTGTTGTCTGCGACCATGACCAGATCGGCGGACTGCACGGCCAGTCCGGCCTTTTCCAGATTGGCTTTCACTTCGTGGAAGCGATCGGGCGAACAGGTGATTTCGTGAATTTCCGCCGAGGATTGCACGTCGTCAGCGCCAGCGTCGAGAGCGATTTCCATCATCTTGTCTTCGCTGGCCGCACTGCTTGGGATGACGATCACACCCTTTTGTGAGAACTGAAATGCGACGCAGTTGGGCGAGCCGAGGTTGCCGCCGGCCCGTTCGAACACCTTCTTGATTTCGCCTGCGGTTCGGTTGCGATTATCCGTAACGACCTTGCACAAAAATGCGATTCCGCCGGAGCCGTAGCCCTCGTACATCATCTCTTCGTAATTGGAGCCCTCCAACTCGCCGGTTCCCTTCTTGATCGCCTTTTCAATCGTGTCCTTGGGCATGTTGTCGGCCTTGGCCTTTTCCACCGCCAGCCGCAGCTTGGGGTTGTCGGCGGGGTTTCCGCCGCCCTGCTTGGCGGCCATGGTTACCGCGCGACCCAGCTTGCTCCATGACTTGCCACGCTTGGCGTCCAGAGCCGCCTTCTTATGCTTGATCGTTGACCATTTTGAGTGACCTGACACGCGCTGCGACTCCTGAATGAATTCCCGCGCCCTTACGGTCGCGGCTCGGATTGGTGGGCAAAGCCCACCCTGCCTATGGGCCAATATGGCGGGGACGGCCCACGCTATTTTGGTTCCCCTACACTCTTCGGTGGGGACTCGCCGGCGAGCGGAGCGACTTTTGGACCTTCGCTCGTCGATGCGTCATCGATCTTTTGTTTTGTCATCCGGCTGACGCGCCGCTCATCGTCATTGGTCAACTCGGCTTCGGTGCGGTCCTTGATAAGCTCCACCGCGGTGTTCCAATGAGCCTTGGCCTGATCGCGGCGACCCATCCGCCATTGCGCATCGCCCAGGTGATCAAAAATCACGGGATCTTCTCCGCCGCGAACGCGATTGGCACGACGCAGCCACGTCGCAGCGCCCTCAAAATCACCTTTCTTGTACAGGAGCCAGCCAAACGTGTCGAGATAAGCCGCCTGACGCGGAATCCGGCCCAGGGAATATACGATGAGCTTTTCGGCCTCATCGATCTTGATACCCCGATCGATCCATGAATAGGCGATGTCGTTGTTGAGCGACTCGGTGTTGGCACGCTGAGGCAGGGCCGCCTGAAGTACGGCCACTGCTTCATCCTCGCGGCCCTGAAGGCGAAATAATGTGGACTGCCGGGCAAGAAGATCAAGGCGAAACATGGGATCGGGATTGTTCCGCATCAGCTCATCCAGAAGCTGCTGCGCGTCGTTGAATCGTTTGGCATTACCCAGCGCGCTGATGCGGGCGAGGCGCAACATCTCCAGCCGATCCTGCAACTTCTCCAGCGAATACGGCTCATTGGGCAGGCGGGCACGACGCTCATCCGTAAGCTGATCCGATGGCGGAAGGCGGGAGGGATCGCCGCCCAGCCGGGCGACAGTGGTGGCCTCATCGGAAAGCTCCTCAATCCACTGGGCGCTCGCCTCGAAACGACCCGAGGCGGCCAAGATTGAATATTTCATGTTTTGAAACAATTCGCGGCGGGAGGTTTTCAGCAGCCAGGTGTCAATCAAGTCCAGCGCCTCATCCACTCGCTGGGCACGTGATATTACCTGGGCCAGCGCCAATACGAGCCGATCGTTTTGCGGATCTTCAGCAAACCACTGCACGATGTACTGTTCGGCACGAATGAACTGTCTTGCATCCAGAAGCGTATCCAGCAAACGATCGCGGACACCGGTGTTTTCAGGAGCCTGTGCGACGAGTGATTCATAGGATCGTACGGCGTCGTCGTACCTGCGCTGGCGGACGTATTCCATCGCCAACCGCTGGGCCCACTCTCCCTTGGGGTCGTCTTTTGCCCAGTCCTGGAACAAGGCAATGGCCTCGTCCCGGCGGCCGGCTTCTCGCAGAGTTTCGACTAGCGTCTCTCGATACTCGTTGCGCCGCGCGGGTTCCAGGTCGGCCCGGGCCTCCTGCTCCTGCGCAATCTTGATCGCACGATCGAACTGCTCCAGCAGGCTGTACATTCCCACCAGCATTCGCCGCCAGACGTGGCGATTGGGTCGGCAGTGCAACATCTGCTCCAATCCTTCGGCGACCTTGTCGAAATGAAGCTGGTGCTGCTCTGCTCGCAGAATTCCCAGCATCGAGTCTTCATCATCTGGATCAAGCTGCACGGCCTTGTCGTAGTATTCGCGGGCCTTTTGCGGATCTGTATCTTCATATGACTCCGCAACAGCCGCCCATGCTGGCGCGTCCGGGCCACCCTGTTCGATTGCTTCGAGCAGGACCCGACGACGCTCGACCGCGTTGGCCACCAGCGCCTCTTCGAGCACGATCCGGCACCGCGCCTTCGTCGTGGCCTTGGTGGAAATCTTTTGAAGGTCCAGATATTCCTGTCGGGCCGCGTCTCTCTTGCCGTCTTCGAGCAAGGTCAGCGCCAAGAGCTCGCGGGCAGGCTCGTGGGTCTGTCGGATGTCGAGGAGGCTGCGGAGCTGTCGCTGGGCCTGGAGCGTTTTTTTCGACCGATGGTACACATTGGCAAGAGCGTACATGGAATTGACATCGGCGCGGTTAAGCTGAATCGCGGCGCGATAGTAAAGTTCGGCCTTGTCCACATCGTCCAAACGATCGTAAATCTGCCCCAATGCACGTTCCAGCCGGGCATCTTCCGGTACGTCAGGATCGAGTCGCGAGGCGAACTCCTTGGCGCTCTCCAGGTCGCATTTGCGCACCAGCAACTCGGCGAGGGCTGCGCGGGCCGGAACAAACTTCGCATCCAAGGCCAGCGATTGTCGCAGAACCCGCTCGGCGTCGTCGAATCGCTGCGCGTCGACCGCCACCCTGCCGACGAGATACAGATAGAACTTGTCCGACGAATCCGAGGCGCAGGATGAAATGATTCCATTGACTGCATCGGGCGTGGCGCGGACCGCATCGAGGATGGACTCAACTTCCTGTTCACGCTGCGGTTCGCTGCGAAGCTTGTCTGCCGAAAGCCGGATGGCTTCATTCCAATGTTTGGTCCGTACGAGCAGGTCGAGTTGCGTCTGCCGGATCGCTGCGTTATCCGGATTTCGGGAAAGAAATTCCGCGAGCATGGCGGAGGCCTCGTCGATGCGATTGATCTCGATGAGCGCCTGGGCAAGACGGTTCGCAATTTTGGCCGAATCGGGATTGGTCCTGGCCCGGGATCGCAAGTCCTCGATCATCAGATCGGTCTGTCCGGCCTTCTTGCGAATATCCATCAACAAATCGAGCATTGGCTCGTCGTCAGACTGGATGGCGGCGATCGCAGCGGCGGCCTGCTCCGGATGGTTGGCCGCCAGAAGAAGTTTCGCGTAACGAACCTGAAGTTCCGCGTCGGCCGGCGACTTTTCCACGATGGGCCGCAGCACAACGGCCGCCTCGTCGAAGCGCCCAAGCTTTTCGAGAATATCCGCCTTTGACTGCTCCATCGATCCGCGGCGCGTCATCAAGAGCGAAGCCAGTTCGCTGCGCGCCGGCGGAGTCGCCTTCGCCGACACGCGTCCGAAGGTTTCATATTGCTCGATTGCGGCGCTGAGATACCCCTCTGCGGCAAGCATTTCCGCAAGATGAAAGTGAACCAGGGCTGCGATCTCGGGGTCGGCGGCGAACTCCGGGCACACCGTCGCCGTTCGCAGTTCCTTTATCGCTCCCGGACGATCGCCAGCAGCGGCCAGACAGCGCCCAAGAATGTAATGACCGATGACCGACTGTGGATTTCCATCGATGGCCAGACCGGCGCTGGTCTTGGCGCGTTCAAGATTGCCCGCCTGCCAGTGAAGCATGGCGAGACTGGCATGAATTTCGGGATGGCCCGGGGCATAACGAAGCGCCCGTTCGAGTTCCAGAGACGCCTCCGTAAATCGTTGCTCGGCGATCAACTTGCGCGAGGCCGCGATTGGTTCGACAGCCCGATCGGGTAATGGAGCAAGATCGCCATTGTTTTTTGGCTTTTCAATTTGCGGGGGAACATCAGCAAACTTGAGGAATGCACGGGAGCGGTCCAACTCAGCGGGAACTGTTGCTCCGCCACCGGCCTTCGACGGCGCATCCGCTTTCGCAGGCGGGGAGGCCGCACAGCTCAGCGCCGAAACCGACAAGCAAAACAATGCCAGGCCAATTTGCCCCATCCAGGAAGACGAATAGCGAGCGTTTGCATTTTGATTCACGGATCACCCCCAATCTTACTTGGTTGCTGCACGTTTTTTGGATTTTGCGGGGGCCGATTTCTTGGCGGTGGAAGCCTTCGCAGAACCCAGCGAACCGACCATCAGGCTGAAAGCCTTTCCGTCCGCCGCCGGAATATTGCGCTCAAGGAACGCCTGGACTTCGGCGCGAGTCGCCGTGGGATGCACCAGATCGGCCCCTCGCAGTGTGCCAAGAACTTGATTCCACACAGGAATCGCGTGCCCTCCGAGACTCCACAGTACAACGTAGGCAACCGCATATTCATCCATGCCCTTAAGCGTTTCAAGGTATTGCCGGGCCTCGCGCCGACCCAATGATTTGAGCCGTTCCAGGGAAACACTGTTCTCGCGATCGTAGATGGCATTCAAGGCGTCGAGCAGATTCTGGCTGCGGCGCAGCGATTCGGCGCCGGTGTCTCCCAGCAATTCAGCGACCTCGTGAACGTTGGACACACGAATCTCGTTCCAATCGACCACGACGCTCTTGGCCTTGTTGACCTGTCGCTGCGCGCGCTCTGGGCCGTTGTCGCTGCCCAGGATACCCAGCGCCAGGCAATCAATCGGGTCACCCGGTTCGGGAATTTCTGCCGCGCTTATGCTGTGCTTCACCTTTGCGTATGCTTTCTTCAGGCGGTCGGCGTGCCGCGTACCGTCTTTCATGCCACTCCCTCCGCGTCCCCGTCGCCGCCCTCTTCATTGCTCATATTTAAGCCACCGTCGGATTGCTCCGATGGCTTCCCCTGTGATTCGTACAAATGGGGCTCCCGCAGACGATTCTCGTCCAGCAACGCCATTGTCTCCCGCACCTTCCGGGCGACCTCGTCCAACTCGAATCGAAGCTCCGGACACTGCCTCATTTCGACCTGCTCGGCCACGAGATGTTGAACGAAGCCGCGCGCATGCTGAAGCGCCGCCAGCGACCTCCGCTCCACGGACGCATCGCCAACCACGGTGAAAAAAACCGTGGCGATGGACAAGTCGCCGCTGACGGTCACCCGGCTCACCGTGGTCAGCGGGGCCAGGCGCGGGTCGTTGATTTTTCGGGCGATGGCCTCGCTTACAATCATCTTGATCGCCTCGGCCAGCCGCTCCTTTCGAAACCTCATCGTTGCACCCCGCAATGCCGGCCAATCTGCCGTCAAAACGTCTCGCACTCGTAATCCAGCAGGGACAGCCCTATCGAACTTCTCAGGGCGTCCACAATCTGATCCAGCACGGACTGAATCCCACGGGCACTATTTCCCACCACGGCGAACCCCAGCTTGCATCGCTTGGGTGAATCGCCGTAACCCACTTCGTTTACCGACACGTTGAACTTGTTCTTGATCCGCTCCTTCGCACTGAGCACCACCTGCCGCTTGTCCTTCAGCGTACGGGCATCATAGATCGCCAGGTCCGCCGTC
Organism: uncultured Phycisphaera sp.; assembly: GCA_964501365.1. Lineage (GTDB taxonomy): Bacteria > Planctomycetota > Phycisphaerae > UBA1845 > UBA1845 > CAZAMB01. The sequence goes on from CAZCST010000009.1 coordinate 48,645, forward strand.
ATCACACCCACGATCACGATCCACCCTCGCGGATCACCTTCGTCGTAAAGGATCCGTCACAAATATCAATCTTGAAAACCCGGATTTTTCCATCTTTCGTGGCGTAGGGAATCGCTCCGATTCGAGATAATGAATCCATGATCGTTTGCCTGTCCGCCGTGGGCACATCGTGGAAATTCAGTTCGTTCCACACCAGTTTTTCGTCAAATCCATAACGTTTCGCAGTCGGAATGTACCCATGCAATAGCGGCTCCACGGAAAATGACCTGTCGCCGCCCTTGCCCAGACGAGGCAAAAATAACGCCCGCACGCCAGTCGAACGGCCCGCCTGCACGCGCACACCACGATACTGCCGTACAAAGTAGGTCTGTTCGCCATCGTCCGCCACGAAGGTATTGTTTGCCTCGTCGGGGAGGAAGTAGTCTTCCTGCAACTGTCTACGCTGCGCATCCGAGGCCGAAAGCACTTTCTTACGAAAAAGCACGTAATCCTCATACCCCGGCAGTGCCTGGTCGTTCAGACCAAGATCCGTCCAGGGAAGAGCAACCTCCACGACGTAATTCCCGTCAGGCATGCGAGGAAACGCGCCGTCGGTACGAATGGAGTTCACTCCCTGAACCAGAAAAATACGCCCGGACTTTGGCGCCTTGGATTCTTCTATGGCAAAGGCCCGTGCTCCGGTGGGAACCGACGCCACATAAAGTCCCGCGAGCGTACGATTGCTGAGGAGTCCCCGATCGGATTCCCGTGCAGGCTTGTTGGGCTCGGATTTCGGTTCTCCGGGCGTCGTATCGGTCACACCGCCACCCGCCATGCGGCGCGCCAGCTCTTCTTCGGACCGGAACATGGGAAGCACGAACTTTTGAGCCACGACCACAATAATGCTGACCAGCAAGGCGAAATAACAGAGTCGGATCACAATCCCAAATGGATTGCCATCTTCGCCGGGCTTGGTTTGTCGTTTAGGAATCTTGAGCTTCTTGCGCCATTTGCGCGGGCGCGACTCCTCCGGGCCCTGTGCCGGAACCTCATTGAATAGGAAATCGAGGTTGCCGGCCGCGGGATCGGGGACAGCAACCGTCTTCCCGCAGTACGAGCATCGCACCGCCCCGCCCGCGTCTTCGTCACGGGCACGAACTGTGTGACCACAATTCGCTTTGAATTCAATCATGGAACATCAGAGGAAAGGGTATAGGGTAATAGGGGATAGAGTCAGGAGTTCCGGGACCGACGTGTCTTCGTGCGTATGTTGCAGCGCAGACACTTGGCCCCTATTTCCTGTACCCTAAACCCTGTCTACAACGACCGCGCGATCTTGATAACCTCATAACTTTCGATCACGTCTCCCGTATGCACGTCGTCAAACCCTTCAAGCCGGATACCGCACTCCATGCCCGAACGAACTTCCCGCACGTCATCCTTGATATGTCGCAACGATGCGATCCTGGCTCCTTCGCGCACGACCCGTCCATCGCGAATGACCTTGACGAGGTGACCGCGTTCCAATGGTCCTGCCGTAACCAGACAGCCCGCGACTGCACCAACCTTGCTGATGCGGAAGACCTGCCGCACCTGAGCAACGGCCCGCGACTCGATCCGTTCCTCGGGCGTAAGCATGCCCGATAGTGCCTTGCGAACGTCATCCACCACGTCATAAATCACGCGGTAGGGGCGAACGTCCACGCCGTGTTTTTCGGCCATGCGTCGCGCCCCGGCGGAAATGTCCACGCGAAATGCGACGATGATGCCTTCGCAAGCCGCCGCCAGAAGGATATCGCTGTCATTCACTGCGCCCACCGCCGAATGGCGAATGGTCAGTACGACTTCGTCAGAGGGCATTTCGCCCAAAGACTGGCGAAGTGCCGCAAGGCTGCCATCTACGTCGGCCTTGAGAATGACATTGAGCTCGGGCAAATCCTCTGTGCCCTTGCGCTTGAACATTTCTTCCAGAGTCTTGAGCTTGCGGGTGGAAAGTCGGCCCGTTTCGGTGCGGAGCCGTTTGGTGTCGGAAGAAATCGTCTTGGCCCGCTGCATGTTCTCAACGCAGTACAGCGTGTCGCCTGCGATCGGCACATCGTCGAGACCCCATACTTCGACTGGTATTCCGGGCGGCGCGGCATCAACGCGATGCCCGCGGTCATCAACCAATGCACGAATCTTTCCAAAGGCATTGCCGCAAACCACGAAGTCACCCACCCGCAGCGTGCCTTCCTGAACGAGCAATCGCACGATCGGGCCTACGCCAGGTCGCATCGCCGCCTCCACCACGGTTCCCATGCCTGGAAGCGTCGGATCGGCCTTAAATTCCATAAGGCTGTTGAGGTCGGCCAGATGTTCGACGAGTTCCTGAATTCCCTGCCCGGTGGTCGTCGAAGTAGGAATCACGTCTACTTCGCCGCCCCACTCGCTGGGATTGAGACCCTGCTCGGCAAGTTGTCCGTAGATTCGAAGTTTGTTTTGATCGCCCAGGTCGATCTTGTTAAGTGCGACGACGATGGGCACCTTGGCCGCCTGTGCGTGGCGGATGGCTTCGACCGTCTGGGGCATGACCCCGTCATCCGCCGCAACCACCAGCACGACGACGTCGGTCATTTGCGCTCCGCGAGCGCGCATAGCCGCAAACGCCTCGTGACCGGGCGTATCCAAAAAGGTCACAGGACCGCGCGGCGTATCAATATGATACGAGCCGATGTGCTGCGTGATTCCGCCGTCTTCGGCGTCGGCCACACTTGTCTTGCGAATGGCGTCAAGAAGACTCGTCTTGCCATGGTCAACGTGGCCGAGCATGGCCACCACGGGAGGCCGCAATACCAACTGCGTCCGCTCTCGCTTGGCGAATTCCTCCTTCAGTTCGTCGAGCGAGGTGCGAGCCGGAACAACCTCCAACTCGATGCCGAAGTGCAACGCGAGCAACTGGGCAAGCTCCGGGGGGACGACCATGTTGACGTTGGCCATCATCCCGTGTTCGTCGCGCATGACTTTGAATAATTGGATGAAATTCAGCCCCGTGGCCGAGCAAAGCTCCTTGATCCGGATCGGCTCGTGAACGGTCGCTTTGGTCTTGGCAGGAGCCTGCTGCGCCGGCTGAGTCGATCCCGGACCCGATGCCTTTCGGCGATGGATTCGGCGGCCTGTCGCGCCTTCGACGCGCTCGCGGCGTTCGATCAAATCACGGTCGCGCCATTCAGAAAGTTTTTCGCCGCTTTCGGCCGCGCGACCCGCAGACCGCCGCGTATCAAACCGACCCTTGCGTCGAGCCGAGTCCTTGTCGTCGCTCTTTCCCGGCAACGGGGGAGGACCAGGAGGCATTTCACCCACACGCCCCATGGGCGCTGCACGCCTGCGCGGAGCGGCGTCGTAATCCGGCGCAGAATACCGAACCACACGCGGACCCGTGAGTTTTGCCGCCGCGGGAACGTTTTGTGGTCCGGCGGGAACCACGGGCTTCTTCGGCGCCGGCGGTTCCTTCGTTGTTTCCACGACTGACGGTTTGCCAGGCGCCGCCGGCTGGTCTTTTCGTGCGACCGGAACGGGCGCAGAGACCGGACCGGCAGGTTCACTCACTACACGAGGTGGACTCTTCTCTGTAATCAATTTTTCCACGACGGGAGCGGGTGGCGGAGGAGCAACTTCCGGTACGACTTCGGCAACGGACGCCGTGGACTCCGGAATCGCGTCCTGATCGTGGACTTCGTCTTGCGAATGGGGAGTTTCGTCGAGAACTTCCGTCGCCACGCCGCCTTCATCATGTCCGGAATCGGAACTCCCGGCGTCGGCTGCCTGGCCGCGCTTCTTGCCAATGCGCACTTTGGCCAGATCAATGGGGTCGGCAGTCTCCAGCGTGTTCGTGTGCTGCCCCTCGCTGAACCACTCTCGAATCGTGGCGTGCAGACCGGCACTGAGCGTTGACATGTGGTTCTTCACAGCGTCAATGCCTTCGGCCTTGCACTTATCGATGATCGTCTTGCTCGAGACGTTGAGTTCTTTCGCGAGGATGTGAACTCGCATTTTGTCTGCCAACAGCACTCTCCTGCAAACCGCTCTCCCTTTCAGGGAGAGGTTGAGGGTGAGGATATGGACTCACCCTGATCCTCTACGGCAACGGCTCCTCGACGAGGCTCGCCTTGGTCGCTTCGCCCTGTTCGGCTGTTTCCGTCTTGCGAGCCGCACGCCACTCGGCAGCCAGCCCCGCAATCATCTTCGCTTCCCGTTTGACTCGATCGGCTTCTGTCATTCCTGTCGGCTGACCATCAGCATCCACGGCCTGCCCCTCGGCCGCCGCCTTCGCCGCTTCGGCCGCCGCAGCCTTTGCTGCCGCCTTGGCCGCCTCTGCCTCGGCGGCAAGTCGCGGCGCCGCTTCTGTAGCCACTTCTACAATTTTTGCCGCCAGCACATCCGTCAGACCCAGTTCCGTGACCAGAGTCTCTGTCCCGACATCCGGCAAATCGCCAAGCGAAACAATTCCGATCGCCAGCAGCTTGTCGAGAAGTACGTCTTCAACGCCCTCGATCTGCTTGAGGACCTTCTCCATGTCGTCGATGTTCTTGTCGTATTCAGCGGGCGTCAGAATATCGATATCCCAGCCGGTCAGCCGGGCGGCCAGACGCACGTTTTGTCCGCGCTTCCCAATGGCCAGCGAAAGCTGATCCTCAGCGACGATCACAGTCGCCCGTCCCAGCTCAAAACACAGAAAGGTCTCTTTCACTTCTGCAGGTTTGAGCGCATTGGAAATCAAGACCTGCGATGATTCATTCCATCGAACGATGTCGATTTTCTCGCCGCCAAGCTCATCGACGATATTGCGAATGCGACTGCCGCGAACTCCCACGCATGCACCCACGGCATCCACTTTGGAGTCGATCGAGGAAACCGCAATCTTCGTGCGATACCCTGCTTCGCGAGCCAGTGCCCGCACCTCGATGATTCGTTCCGAAACTTCGGGCACTTCCAATTCGAACAGTCGCCGGATGTAATCGGGATGAGTCTGCGTCAGCACAATGCGAACCTGGCTCTGCTCTTCACGAACGTCCAGAATCATTCCTCGCACCCGTTCGCCAGCCTGGTGGGCCTGACCCGGTATTTGCTCGCTGCGCGGCAGAAAGGCCTCCGTACGGCCAAGATTGACCACCATGCCGCCGCCCTCAAACCGCGTAACCGTTCCCGTCAAAACCTGGCCGACTCGCTCGGAAAATTCCTCGAAAATGGCATTTCGCTCATCTTCGCGGATCTTTTGAATCATAACCTGTTTGGCAGTCTGGGCGGCGATACGGCCCAAGGACTTCATATCGATCGGGCTGCCTTGCACCATCGCCGTTACATCGCCCGTCAAACGATCAATCGCCACCTGAACGTCTTCGACTTCGTCGTAGGCCTTGCGCGCAGCGGATACCATCGCGGCTTCCAAGTCCTGAAAGACGCTTTCCTTCTCAATGTTCTTGTCTCGACTGATCGAGTCGATAAATCGGATCAGGTCGGTATTCATAGCTTCGAGACCATTCCTTAACCCCCTCTCCCCTTGGGAGAGGGATGGGGTGAGGGCCAAACCTTCGGCCACGTGAACGCTCACCGGCATCCAAAAAAAAACGTGGGCGCAATTTGCGATCCCACGCGGAAAACCGGCTCTGCCAGCTTTTACGGGCTGCGATTAGAGCATCAGATTGCTCCACTTAGCGCAGCCGGACCGCCCAGTACGGCGGCACCGCAAGGTCATCACCCGATCACTTCGCACGGGAATAACCACCACGTGAGATATTGGCGAATCTCGCCATCGGCCACTCTCGACAAAAACCACCCAGACGGCACCTGCTTCCGCGAACACCGGCAGGAAGCTGCCGCGAAACACGATTATAGGTACAATGATTACGCTGTCAACGAAACGTATCGGCAATGAGCTGCAATGTTTACCAACAATTTGGGGGGGATGCTCGAAAGCCCCTGAGACAGTAGGACTTTAATGCAAATGATTCTCAACATGATCGTGATCGCTTCCGTAGCCCAGCCTGTGGATACGGCTTCCCCATCACTGAAAACGCAGTTAGAGAGTTATTTCCAATCCGCAAAGGATACCGATCGGACCAAGATTGGTGACTCGATCGTCAAGGGGCATCGGGTCGAGGAGATCGCGGCAGAGCTTCCCAGCATCAAACTATGGCCGAAGGCTCAAACTCCGGCATTACCTTGGCAGATCACTTTGCCCTCAGGAAGAACTGTGTCGCCGATGGTCAGGGTTCCAGCTGACTACGATGCTTCCAAGGCCATCCCGTTGATCCTCTCTTTCCCTCCAAAAAGTCAGTCAGAGGACAACATCATCGGGAATCTGATGGCCGAGCCTAAAATTCAACAGATTTGGGTTGCGATTGACAAGCCTGTCGGCGGATCCTTTCACCAATCCGTTGCGGCCTCGGCGGACCTGCCCGCGCTATTGCGCGAAGTTCGTCGCAGAATCCATACGGATATCGATCGAACCTACATCATCGGCGAGCAGGCCGGCGCGGATGCGGCGTGGATCGCAGCAATCATGTACCCAAATTCCTTTGCCGGAATTATCGCGTTCGCTGGCTTCCCACGTGTCCCCTACGCCGAGCAAACCTATCCGTTTCTTCTGCAGAACCTTCGCGGGACTCCGTTTCTAGCCGCATGGACCGAAGAGCCAAAGGGTATGCCTCCGAACAAAGTGCAGGCCGCGAATGAGGCAATTGCTCACTTCGCCATTGCAGCCGATCTGCCATTTGCCACCGCTACTCTTGCACCAAGAGATGGCGGCGTAAAGCCGTACCCGGGGCGCATCATCGCGGCAACCATTTCCAAGCCACGCGAGCCACAGTCGCGCGTGGAATTGTGGTTTCGCTATCTGCCGCAGGGCAACGCGGGATGGCTTCGGGCAACCGAGCTGGCCGGCGAGGTTTGGGATGAAGAGCAGATTTCCATAGAGTCCACTGCCGTAGCAGATCGAGATGAATTCATTGCCGAGACCATCAAGCAGAAGCTGTTCTATATCAGCGGCCACATCGATGGCCAGACCATCACGGTGGAGACGAAACGAGTTGGCGGCGTTGAACTGCGACTATCGCCGGCACAGGTCGATTTTTCGCATCCCGTCACCATCGTCATCAATGGCCGGAAACGCGAAATCACCTTAGAGCCTTCCACCAAGGACATGCTTGAATCGGCTTACGAAGATTGGGATTTTCAACATCCCGTCTACATGCACAAGACGTTTACGATCAACGCCAAGTGACGGCTGGAAGTCGGTAGCGGAGCGGTCCGCAGAGGCGGTGAGCCTGAGCATAACGAATGATCCGGCACGATCTTCGATTCGGATCATTTGCGCGCGGCTTTGGTTGCTTTCGGAAGGGTGAATTTCAGCCCTGACCACGTCGCATCGACGGCGCAGACCTTGAAATCCACCAACCCGGCAGCCAGAGCAATTTCCAGAATGTGGCTTTCGGTGATTGCATTTGCGGCCTGCTCCCTGGTCATCGCGCTCTTTTTTTTCCAGATGATCCAGACTCCGCCGCGAGGACAGCACTCAAAGAAGTGCAGGACTCCCCGACGCAGGTCTGCTTCCGCTTCAACAAACCACAAGGCCAGATCGAGTTCCGGACGATTCCCGCATGCCGATTTCAACGTCGAGCGGGTGAGCCTTGCGCCCTTTTCGAGTGGTCCGACCGTCTGCTCGAAATCTGCCGGAGCGCCAATGAGTTGAACCAGAAAATCCGGTCCGATTCCCCGCTTCCTGGGAAGTGGAGTTCCGGAGTAACCCGCAGGGGCAGCCTTGGGTTGGCTTCGTGGCCCCGGCAACTATTCGAATCGCTTTACGATAAGGCAGGCGTTGTGTCCCCCGAAACCGAATGAGTTGCTCATGGCCACTCTGGTCTTGCGGTCGCGGGCTGTTTTCGGACAGTAGTCCAAGTCGCACCCCTCGCTGGGATGCTCCAGGTTGATCGTGGGGGGAATGACTGAATTGCGAATTGCATTGATGCAGGCGATCAGTTCCGTCCCGCCGCTGGCGCCCAGCGAATGTCCGACGGCACTCTTGGTGCTGCTCACGGTCAGCCTGCGGGCATGGTCGCCAAACACGCTCTTGATGGCGATGGTCTCGGCAATATCGCCAAGCGGCGTCGATGTTCCGTGGGCGTTGATGTAATCAACGTCCTGCGGGGAAATACCGGCGTCCTTGATGGCCTTGCGCATTGCCTTGGCGGCACCTTCGCCGTTTTCGGAGGGTTGCGTAATGTGGTCTGCGTCTGACGTCGCGGCAAAGCCGATTACCTCAGCCAGAATCGGCGCTCCGCGCCGCCGGGCGTGTTCAAGTTCCTCAAAGATGAGAGCCCCCGAGCTCTCCGAAAGCACAAACCCGTCCCGATCGCGGTCGAAAGGTCGCGATGCCCTGGCCGGGTCGTCATTTCGCGTGCTTAGCGCCTTCATGGAGGCAAAGGCCGCCAGCGCCAGCGGAGTCAGCGCCGCCTCCGACCCGCCGGTGAAAATCACGTCGGCATCGCCGTCGCGAATCTGGCGTAGCGCTTCGCCCATGGCGTTGGAAGCCGAAGCACAGGCACTGCTGATGGCAATGCTGTTTCCCTTTGCCCCGTAGGTTATGGAAATGTTCCCGCTGGCCGCATTCACCATCAGCTTGGGAATCGTAAAAGCCGAAACCTTGCCCGGACCCTTGGCATGAAGCCGCGCGAATTGCTGCTCCAGTTCGTTCATGCCCCCAATGCCCGACCCGAAAATGACGGCCATCCGGTCAGGGTCCTCGCTTGCCACTTCCAGCCCTGACTGTTTGACAGCCTCGTCCGTTGCCACCAATGCAAACTGGGCATAACGGTCCAGTCGCTTGATGATACGGCGGTCGAGGAGTTGTTCGGCATCGAAATTGGGGATTTCGCCGCCGATGGAGACTTCAAATTCGGAGGCGTCAAAAAGCGAAATGCGCGTAATTCCACTGCGGCCTTCGATGAGTCCGTCCCAGTAGCGGTCCACGGTCAAACCAAACGGAGTGACCGCCCCCATGCCTGTCACGACTACGCGCCGATTCACAGTGCCCCCGCTCTCTAGGACTTCACCGAGAGATGCTGCTTGATGTAGTCGATTGCTTCGCCGACGGTCTTGAGCTTCTCTGCCGCGTCGTCAGGGATGGTCAGATCGAACTCGTCTTCCAGTTCCATCACCAGTTCGACAGTGTCCAGAGAATCTGCATTCAGATCGTTGACAAACGAGGTGGTACGCTTGACTTCCGCTTTATCCACGCTCATCTGCTCGGCGACGATTTGGATTACCTTGGCCTCAATGGCTTCCGGAGTTGTCACCACGGTTCCTCCCGTTTGAGCAATATTCATGAAATCGCCCGGCTCGCGCCGGACCGAAGTGTGCGGATCGTAGCTTCCAGCCCAAAACCCCGCAACTTGCCGCCCAACCTCTTGTCCGCCTATCTAATTTCTGCTTTCCGCTTTCCGCATTTTTCACATGTGTAATCCGCCGTCCACGAGCAGCACCTGCCCCGTAACGTAGGAAGCCTTGTCATCTGCCAGAAACGCCACTACTTCGGCAACTTCATCCGCCTCGCCCATTCGTCCAAGGGGGATCAACTGTTTCACCCCTTCCTTGAGCTGGTCAGGCAATACCGACGTCATGTCGGTTGCGATAAATCCGGGGGCCACCACGTTGCAGGTGACCTTGCGTTTGCCAAGTTCCTTGGCCACAGTCTTAGTAAATCCGATCAGTCCAGCCTTGCTGGCTGCATAGTTTGCCTGGCCCGGGTTTCCCATGACGCCGGAAACACTCCCGATGTTCACGATTCGTCCATATCGATTCCGGATCATCAGCTTGCTGACAGCTCGCGTAAGCCAGAATACGGACCGCAGATTCGTCGTGAGAACGGCATCAAACTGTTCGTCATCCATGGTGAGCAGCAATCCATCCTTCGTGATACCGGCGTTATTCACCAGGATGTCGATGCGTCCATATTTGGCGCCGATTTCTTCAACCAATGCGTCGATGGCGGCCCGATCACAAACGTCCAGGGCTCTGGGTTCAATTGCGCCTGACAGCTCCCGCTTCTGCGCTTCGGCGGACAATTCCTGAAGGGCGTCGACGGATCGTGCGCAGGCAATTACTTTTGCTCCGCGCGTCGCCAGCGCCAGACAAATCGCCCGTCCAATGCCGCGACTCCCACCTGTAACCAGTGCAATTCGATCTCGCATTGTCCGTACTTTCTAATTTCTGCGTTGTTAGCTTGTTTTCGCAGCTTGCAGCAATCCGGCCGCAGCCGCTTCCGCAGTATTGATGTTGACGGTATCGAGCGATCGATTGATTTTGCGCATCAACCCCGTCAGCACGCGGCCGGGGCCAAATTCAACAAAACGATTCGCTCCGTCAGCGATCATTTGCTCTATACACTGCTGCCACATTACAGGTTGCGTGAGTTGACGAACGAGTGAGGCCCGGATCGCCGCGGCATCGCCATGATAGTTCGCATTCACATTGGAAATCACAGGAATTTTCGTTGAAGCAATGGATGTGCGGTCCAACATGGTTTGCAGCCCTTGCGCGGCGGAAGCCATGATCGCCGAATGGAATGCGCCGGCCACTGCGAGGGGGACCGCACGGCATCCAAATTCCTCGGCCACTGCCACGGCTCTTTCACACGCCGCCTTGCTCCCGGCAATGACAATCTGACCGGGACAATTGAAATTGGCCGGCGTCAATACGTCATCGCCGCGCGCCTTTTCGCAAATGCCCTCGGCCTTGTCTTTGTCTGCGCCGACCAGGGATACCATACCGCTGGGCCGAGCCGTCGCAGCCTCCTGCATCAATTGGCCACGGCGTTGAACGAGTTTCAAGCAATCGTCAAAGCCAACCGCGCCCGCAATATGCAGCGCGGTGTACTCGCCAAGACTCAGGCCGCCAGCCCGTTGAAAATCACTCAACGAACCCCCGCCTTCGACAAACGCCTGAAAAATAGCCACGCTAGTGACAAAAATGGCCGGCTGTTGAACGTCAGTTTGTTCTAGTTTTTCCGTGGGACCCTCAAAGCATAGTTTCGCCAGGTCAAAGCCAAGACCCTGATTTGCACGATCGTAGACCGCGCGGGCCATTGCGCTGGCGGCAGCCACGTCGCGGCCCATGCCGACCGATTGCGCCCCCTGCCCCGGAAAAATGACCGCCGTATGACCCATCGCTTTTGCCTTGTTGCCTCGTTGCCTGGCCGATTAAAGCCGAACGATCATCGATCCCCAGGTCAATCCCGCTCCCACTGCGAGCATAAGAATGGCATCGCCCGTCTGAAGCTTCCCATTACGACGAGCCTCATCGAGCGCCATGGGGATCGACGCGGCAGACGTATTTCCGTATTTCGTGATGTTCAGCGCGATCTTTTCGTGCGGAAGTCCCATGCGTTCGCGCATCGATTCAATGATCCGCAAATTGGATTGATGCGGGATCATCAGCTTGATGTCATCAGGCTTGAGCCCCGTCTCCTCCAAGCCGCGATCAATCAACTCCTCCATCTTGATCACGGCGAATTTGAACACTTCTCGGCCGCGAAGATGCATATAATGCAATTTCTCGTTGATGGTCATGTGCGAGGCCGGCAGCTTCGACCCGCCCGCTGGAATCCAGATGTATTCGGCCTTGTCGCCGTCGCAACCCAATTCAAAGTGCAAAATTCCCTGTTCAGGATTGTGCGCCTTGCAAAGGACGGCCGCTCCGGCGCCATCGCCGAACAACACAATCGTCGAGCGGTCCTCCGTATCCACGCAGCGCGTCAGAGTTTCCGCTCCGATCACCAATACATTCTTGTAAGCGTCGGTGGCCAGCAGCCCGGAAGCGACGGTCGTGGCATACAAAAACCCTGCACACGCTGCGCCTACATCCAACGCAGGAATGGTTCGTGCACCAATGGCTCGCTGAACGAGGGTCGCGGTGGAGGGGAAAGGGTAATCGCCGGTCGCAGTGGCCACGACAATGGCGTCGATATCGGCAGGAGTCAGTCCGGCATTTTCGATCGCCTGGCGACCTGCATTCGCTGCCAAAACAGAGGTCGATTCGTTTTTCGCGGCCCGTCGGCGTTCGTGAATGCCCGTCCGGGTGACGATCCAATCGTCCGAGGTATCGAGGTAATTCGCGAAGTATTTGTTGTCGAGGACTTCCTCTGGGACATATGTTCCCGTCCCGGCAATACGAATAGGCAGTCGCTTCATTCCTGATTACCCCGTAGCCTGATTGCCTGCCGCCTTATTGCCTTTTCGGAAATCAACGCAATCGCGCCAGAATCGCCTCGCTGATGTTTTGCCGGACATGGCGCTGGGCAGCCAGAACGGCGTACTTGATTGCCACGTCATTGCTGCGGCCGTGGCAAATGACACACACACCATTGATGCCCAGCAACGGAGCGCCGCCATAACGGCTGTAGTCGTGCCGCGCCCAGACCCTGTCGAGTGCGCTCGTAAACTTCGCTTTCAATTCCGGAGCTTCATCGTTGAATTCGTGCGCAATGGTCTTGAATAATCCCTCGGCCAGCCCCTCGACAAATTTCAACACGATGTTGCCCACGAACCCGTCGCAGATGGCCACGTCGCAGTGATCCTCGAAAAGGTCCTTCCCTTCCGCGTTGCCCACGAAATTCACGGTCCGGTTTGCCTTGAGGAGTTCGGTGGTTTGTTTGATCAGTCCGGTTCCCTTACCGCTCTCTTCGCCGATGGAAACCAGTGCCACGCGCGGATTCTTGATGTTCAGTACTTTTTCGGCGTAGATCGCACCCATGACCGCATATTCGTAAAGGTGTTGCGGCTTGGCCTGAATGTTGGCGCCCACGTCACAAAGTACAAACGGACCGTAAAAAGACGGAATTGTCACAGCAATGCCGGGTCGTGAAACGCACGGTAGCGGCTTCATAAGAAATTGCGCGGCCGCCGCGAAAGCACCGGTATTTCCGGCGCTAAGGACAGCGTCGGCCTGACCCTCGGCAGCCAGCGCCGCCATTTTCACCAGTGATGAATCTCTTTTGGTCTTGAGGGCTTCGACGGGGGCTTCGTCCATTCCCACGACTTGCGAGGCATGAACAATGCGGATACGGGATGCATGAGGACCGGGCTTGGCGGCATCGACTTCGCGCCGCACAACGCCTTCATCACCCACCAAAACAAGTTGAAGTTCGGAGTCTTCCGCCAGGGCCGACACCGCGCCCCGGACGATCGCCGCCGGCGCGTGATCGCCGCCCATGGCGTCCACCGCGACACGAATGGCCATTATGTTGTTTCTTTCTCGCCCATCGGCAGCATGTTCTTTGCACTCGCATAGCCGCAAATCCCGCACGCAGCGTGCGGCAACTTGGGCTTACTGCATTTTGGACACGCAACCAGGTTCACCGGATGCAGGGCATGATGCGCCCGCTTCGTGCGGGTCCGCGTTTTCGACTTCTTTTTTACTGGGAGCATAAAGCACCTTGTTCTGGAATCTTTCTAAAAGGCCTGCCCGCAAGCGGCTTGGGCCGCTCTCCGAAACGGAGGGTTTAAAGCCTGTCTGAATCCTATCCGCGCCGTAAGGCAAAGGAACAAACCGAAAACGCTAACCGACGCTCGCAATGCTGTCAAGCTGGGGCGAACGCGAAGGGCTAAGCCAGCGCTCATTGCGCGATGGAGGGGCAACCGAAGTGGTACACTGGCATTTTTTCATTACAGTCGTCGAGATTGGACTGCGAATAGGACCATTACGGACTGCTGGATCTTGAATGCAATACATCGATCCCCACATTCACATGGTCTCGCGGATTACGGACGACTACGTCCGTTTAGCGCGGGCGGGGTGCGTTGCCCTCAGTGAGCCGGCGTTTTGGGCGGGTTTTGATCGCGGGTCGGCCGCGTCGTTTGCCGACTATTTTCGGCAGCTAACCGAGGTCGAGCCGAAGCGCGCCGCACAGTTCGGCATTCATCACATGTCGTGGCTCTGCATCAACGCCAAGGAGGCTGAAAACGTCTCTCTCGCCCGCGAAGTGATCTCGATCATCCCCCAATTCCTGGACCGCCCCGGCGTGCTGGGCATCGGCGAGATCGGCCTCAACAAGAACACCAAAAACGAAGCCACGATCTTCCTCGATCACATCGAGCTGGCCATGAAAACCGACGAACTGATCCTCGTTCACACGCCTCACCTCGCGGACAAGTACAAAGGCACGCGAATGATCATCGACATGCTCAAGGCCGACCGCCGTGTAAAGCCGAACCGCGTGCTTATCGACCACGTCGAGGAGCACACCATCAAACTCACCCTCGACGCCGGATTCTGGGTCGGCATGACGCTGTATCCGGTTACGAAATGCACGCCCGAACGTGCCGTGGACATGATCGAGACGTACGGCCCCGACCGCATTATGGCCAACAGTGCCGGCGACTGGGGCCCCAGCAACCCCATGAACGTTCCCGACATGATTCGCACGATGCGGGCCCGAGGCCACTCCGAAGCGGCGATCAAAAAAATCGTCTACGACAACCCCTTCCAGTTCTTCAGCCACTCCCGCCGGTTCAACATGCCTGAGCGACACTCTTCTTGAAGCGTAGGTCGCAAGGGCGCGTCCTGAATAGCCCCTTGAAACATGACCCAATTCAAGGCTGTTGCTTGGCCCGGTCGATACGAAACATAGTGAACGATTAGCAGTACAGAGAAAGAGTATGTCATCACAGAGCTTACAGGACCCGCCTGCTCAACCCTCTGATGCGAAGGATGCAGAGGTACGGAAGCCTGCGCGCGAACCAGATCTTGCGCGAATCCTGGAATTAAGCGTACCCGTCTCGGCAATTCTGGCCGATCGATTATTGCCTGTGGAGACGATCCTGCAGATCAGAGCCGGAACCATTCTCGAATTTGACGTGCCTTTTGGTTCCGACCTCTCGCTGGTGATCGGCAATCGCACGCTGGCACGTGGTCAGGCCGTCAAAGTCGGCGAGCACTTCGGTTTGCGAATTACGGAAATCGACTCCCTTCGCCAGCGCATCGAAGCCCTGGGGCAGAAATAGAAAACTTTCGACGACCGGTCCGCGATTCTTCGGCCTGGATCAACCGATTCAGCGTGGCAAGTTCCTCAAACCTGGCGCATTGCCTTCGTGCCGCGCCCAGGCTCCGGTCGGCCTCAGTTTTGTCTCCTCGTGATGCAAAATACCGCCATCGCAACAGCGCCGGCGCGGAAAATGATTTGCGGACGGGCAGCTCAGTGTACCACTGACCAATCGTATCCATCAGACGCTGGACCGCCGGCCTGCCCGGCGCTAACTCCATCAGCAGCAGCCCTTGAAAAAATTGTACGCTCCTGACGACATCAGCACGCCGAGGCGGCGAAAGCTGGTCCACGCCGGTATACATACGATCCCTGTAGGTCAGGATCCATACAGTATTATCCGCGCAACTCCACCCTTCGCCGGCCAGTGCACTCAGGGGCGTGTCCGTGGAAATCGGAACGAACTTCAACGCCTCGGGGCCGTAACGATTCTTGCCATAGGCCTTGGGGCGAAACGCCGGAACCACGGTGTCCGAACCAAGACACACCGCCACGTCACCCGCATGCGCATGCTGCTTCAGATAACCCATCGCTCCGCGCCAATCGGTCTTGTCCATCCCTCCCAGGCTAGTCCACGATCCTTGTGCCATGGGAACGACGAACAACAAAAGCAGCCCGGCGAATGCCCCAAGGCGGAGCATGGAATGTTTCGTACCGGCGCGCACCGATTCCAGCGCCTGCGAAATGCAGGAAATCACGAACACCGCCATCAGCAACAAATATTGCGGCTTGGGAACGGCGTTTCCCAACAATCCGTACACCAGCGCATAAATGAATGGATACGGAAGAAAAATCCACCAGAACGCAGAATCTCGCTCTTTTCGGCCCAGGAAGGCAAGCATGAGCCCGGCAATCATCAGGCTTGCCGCCGTCAGCACAAGCCATCGCATCCCAGGGAGAGCGGTAAAGAGCGTGCGTGCGGAATATCCGGCAAACAACGCGGTAAAGGATTCATTCAGCAGCGAAAAGAACCGGATGCTCCAATCCATCGACGGCGGCCGGATCGCAGTACCCTGAAAACGGATGATGTTGATGAAAAACGGGCAATACACTGCGTACGCCGCAATTGTGAACCATGAAAACCGTCGAAAAATCGATGACTCGACGGCCGCCAATTCCGGGCTTTGTTTCGGAATCCGACTTCGCGACAAGACGGCATGCACGCCGATTCCCAAGACGATAAAGTGCGGATCGGTCCAGCGCGTCATCAACATCGCAAACAAGACAAGCGCGTAGATGACCCAACTCTTGATGTCATTTCTTTCCCTCGCGCGGACGTAGAGAAGCCCGCTCGCCAGCGCCAGGAAAAACATGAGCGCATACGGACGCGCCTCCTGCGACATGTAGACGTGTAAGGGACAGACGGCCAGCAGTATCGCAGCCGTCACCCCGGCGACATCGCCCGCCGCACGGCGCACCCAGAATCCCAGCAGCAGTACGGAACCCGCTCCGAAAAGCGTCGCCGGAAAACGAACCCACCAGTCGCTCTGGCCCAACCCCAGGCGGTACAAGAATGCCCCCAGAAAATTATCAAGCGGAGGCTGACCCTCGATCGCGGCAGACATGACGATATCCGTCGGCGAGCCGTGATACGTTTCGACGGTGACAATCTCATCCATCGACAGGCTTTCGGCGTCCAGCTGATACAAACGCATCCCCAGCGAAATCATCGTGATGTACACGAGAATCGTCGGCGTCTTCAAGAATCGTCGCTTGAAATCAGTCATAATCGCCGCAATACGCCGACAGTCCTATTTGCGACCTCGAATGTAAACGTAGGTCGTCAGGGATTTGGGAAGGAATTTCGGCGTGTATTCCACAGACTCGATGTTGAATCGCTCGCCCATCAGCGCCAGCACCTGACGCTCGGTCGTCACATGGTACTTGCCGATGTTGCACCCCAGGGCGTAGAGCGCCGAGTTCATCAGAATATTCACTCCGGGCACGCCCACCACGTAGCATCCGCCAGGACGCAATACGCGATACACTTCGCCGAAGGCCTTTCTTTGCTGTTCGTAAGGCAGTTCTTCGTGAACGCTAATCGCCATCGCAGAGTCATACATCTCGTCCGCGTAGGGCAGGGACGTAACCGATCCCTGTCGCAGGTTCATGCGAATGCCGGTCCCCGTGAAGCTCGCCGCAACTTGATTCGCCTGGTCGTGTACATCAAGCCCGTAAATTTCCTCGAATTTTTGCGCCGCATTGAGAAAGGAAACGCCGCTGCCATATCCAATTTCCAGCAGCCGTGATCCGCCCGGCAGGAGGTCCACGCAGCGCGCAACGCGCTTGCAGTACAGCCGCCCGACAAAGGGCAGGCGGTAGTACCGGATGGGGTCCGCCTTACTCGTCCAGGCGTATTGCCTGGCGCTCAACATTTGAAGTTCCATGGGCGTCCTTCGATGGAAAAGAGGAAGTTGAGTCCCTTCCGGATATATCGGACGATGCCTAGGTGCAATTGATTAGACCTTGTCGAGTTATCGGGATTTCGATTTATCAGACCTCAGCGCCTGCCGATATTTCCCATGAAACCCGTAAGCGAGGATTCTCGAAGGACCTGGCGTGCAATCACTAACCAACCGACAAATTGCCCAAATCTTCGAACAAGCGGCCGATTCCTACGACGCACGCAGCAACCCATACACGATGCGCCGCCGCGCCGAAGCACTGGCCGCGCATGCGCATGGCGTTACGATTGAAGTTGGCGGTGGCACCGCAGCCGTATTAGCGGCCATGCCCGATCGGTCGAATTCGTTCCACTCCGACATCGCCTTTCCCATGTGCCGCCTGGCCCGCTCCAAAGTCCACCGCCCCACGGCCTGTTTCGATGCCGAACAAATCCCTCTGGCCGACTTATCAGTGAATACGGTCGTTAGCGCAGAGATGATCTACTATCTGCGCCGCCCGCAGCGTCTCATGTCCGAGGCCTTTCGAATTTTGCGGCCCGGCGGAAAACTAATTCTCTCGACCACCAATCCCGTGATGACCTTGCTGGAACGTGGCCGGTCTATACTTCGAAAACTTGGTTTTCCCGGCATGTTTTTCGACGACGGCTCCCCGCGATTCCCGTCGCTTTCGAAGCTAACGGGACAACTGACCGATGCCGGATTCGAGGTGGAATCCACCTGTGGAATCGTGCCCCTTCCCTTCCGATTCTGCCACTGGTTGAACCGGATTCTGGAACGTACTCCGCTCCACCGCTTTGGCCTCTTCCTGATCATCACCGCCCGCAAGCCACATCGGTAATCCGAATACGCACCCGGCGAAGCCCGCTCCCTTCCAGGGAGTAGAGGGGGCGAAAGCTGGAAATGCCGTCTCATCGTGTGCTTTCGCAAACATCGAGACCAAGTACACTCTCTCTCATGCGTTCCGACATCACCATGATGCGAGCGGATCAGCTCGACCCGTCCCGTGCCTTGTTGCTGGTCATCGACATGCAGGAGAAGCTCATGCCGCTGATTATCGATCAACAGCGTGTGACCGCGTCGGCCTGCAAGATGATTCGGGCGGCGAAGATTCTCGAATTGCCCATGATCGCCACCGAGCAATATCCGAGGGGAATTGGCGTGACGATTCCAGCGGTTCGTGAGGTTTTGGCGGGCTGCCGGGTCCAAACGCTGGAGAAACCGACTTTCAGCGCCTGGGCGGATCCGCACGTCCGCAAGGCGATTCTCGAACTGGACCGCCCTCAGATCATCATCGTTGGCGTTGAGTCCCACGTCTGCGTACAACAATCATCGCTCGATCTCGCATCGCGCGACTACGACGTGTTTATCTGCGCGGATGCCGTCGGCTCGCGCGGCCGGATCGATCACGACTGTGCCTTGCAGCGTATGAGACAAAACCGCGCCGTCGTGTCGACAGTTGAGAGCGTGATCTTCGAACTGTGCCAGAGCAGCGCCGCTCCGCGATTCAAAGCGCTGCTCGAGATCATCAAATCCTCGCCGCCTCCGAAAGACTAGCTCGGATCGACGAAATCCGCGGCCTCTTTGCCTAAATAGGAATCAATCGCCGCGTGTGCGAGATAAATGAGCGGTGTGATCAGAATCGCTATCGCCAGCTTGTATCCATAGTTTCCCGCCGCAACTCGCAAAAAGTCCTCATTGGTCAGCGAATTTCCCGGAACCTTTAAAATCGTCGGAAGCCGGAACGCGATGAAGAGTACAACCAGCGTATCGATCAACTGGCTGAACACCGTGCTTCCTGTCGCCCGCAGCCACAAAAACCGGTGACCCGTCCGATGCTTGAGCGCCTGAAAAATTACGACGTCCAGAAACTGCGCAATCAGGAACGCCACCAGCGACCCGGCAATGATCCACATTGATTGTCCGAAGACTTTGCCGAACACCGCATCGGCCACCGGCGAGCGGTCCCATGCAGGCACAAGCGTTGCCAGAAATAGAATCACGAACGAATAGCTGATCATGCCCACGGCAAGAAAGGTGAGCCGCCGAACGCCCGCCTGGCCAAAATATTCGTTGATCAAATCGGTGGTGATGAAGACAACCGGCCAGGGAATGACGCCGATCGAAAGCACAACACTGGGCAGCCTCAGCAAACCCAAGTCCATTTCAGGAATCGCAAACAGCTTTCCGCCGGTCAGCTCGCCGAGCAGGGCGTTGGTAAGGAAGAACCCGCCGAGAACAAAAAAGACCATTTGTTTCCGCGTGATCGGCATGGCCGGTTTATACCTTGCTTCCGCGAAAATCCCTATCCCGTAAACTCTTGGACCGTGGAATTTTGCGCCCGCCACCGATCAATCACCGGCTTCAACTTCACGACGATTCGCGCTTCGTCGCCAGTGACAAACCTCAGAATCGTCCGATTGATGACGACTCTGGCCCGAGGATGCGTGATGCGCGGCAATAAGCGGGCCGTCTGCTCGTCTTCGGGTAAATACTGCTCAAACCCGCCGTCGTCGAAATCTCCCGACATCTCAAATGGGTACCGAATCTCCAATTCCCGAGAGGGAAAGCTCACATTTCCAAAGGGTCCAAAAACCAGTTGAAGGGAATCGTGATTGGCCTGCACCCCCAGCGGCGAAAACCACACGAGAGCAAGCAGATGCCGAAGCGCACGCGCAGCGCAGACAAATGTCAGGATCACCAGCGGCAATGCCGCAATCGCAATCGCGTAATCGACGATACCATTGGAAACCGCCGTGCGGGCAAAGCTCAGGCGGCTGTAAATCACGAACACGCCAGCGCCAAGTAACAACGTTGGAACAGCCCAGAGCACCGCCCGCGTCGCCGCCCGTCCCCTGGATAAGGGGATAAAAACCGACAGAGTGGATGCTGATTGTGTCGAATTCAATTACCCAATTACCACACTTCGCAATCGCCGCATCGCCAGATCAAATCATCACGCGTCGGTTATAGACGATCCATTCCAGCAGCAGCAATCCCAACAGCCCCAGCAGGAAATACCGCCATGCAGGTCGATTGATCTCCACCGAGGCGGTCTGAGGCTTGGCCCCTCCCGCTCCAACGGTGAGCGATTTTACCGGAGTAACGTTGCTCTCCACAGCATTAAAGAGATTTACCGCAAAGGCGTCCTGCCCTGACGCCGCAGGATCAACACGGTAGACGCCAACCTGCCGCGTGCGCCCGTAATGGACCGATTGCTGCTGTCCGGAGCTGACCTGATCGGTGGTTCCATCGGGCCGGGTGATTGTAAGGGTGGTGTCAGCAGCGGCCAGGAGCGTCAAAGGCTCGCCGGGCAGCACGCTGCGCTTGCCCACCAGTGATTGATTCGACGCGAGAAACTGGACTGCATTTTGCATAAAGATCACGAAATCAAGCTTGATCGGCCAGTCGGTGTTGAAACGCGTCGCGCCTTTTTCGTCGCGGATGACGAGGGGGAACGCGCTGATCAAGTATTGACTTGCGTTACGCGTCAGGTGAACCAAAACCGGAGACGATTCCCCGTCGATGATGGACTTCGCCTCGGGAGGCAGCTTTAGCGAATACCACTCCAGCACATCGATCGCATCCACCGCGATATATCGCAGGATCGGGTGCGTTTCATCCCAATCGAACAGGATTTCGTTCTTGATCGGTTCTCCCATGGAGACGCCTTCGATCTGCGGAACCGCACCCCAGAAAAAATAATTACCCTGCGGAAGCCGGGCCGTGGAATGTCGATCAAGAATCACGACGTCGAAGAGGCTGCGTTTTTCGGCTGCAATCTGATTTTCGCCCGCGCCCTCATATTCCGCCCCGCTCATCTTCACCAATTCCATTTCCGGATTGGTCAGCACGTCCTCAAGGAACAGGTTATCCGGCGATACCAGCAGCACGCGAAGCCTGCGCGGCGGATCAATTACGCTCCACGCCCGGTCATCGGCTGTCAAAGCATCATCGACCTTGAGCACGACTTCGACCGCCCCACCACCGCCAAACTCAATCTGGTCGAAGACAACCAGTTGCGTGTCCGCATCTCCGGGCACTTGGGCCCCGCCCTCATCTCCAGAATTGGATCCGTTATTTGCGGGTGCAGCGGGGGCAAGGTGCAGCGTTTTTTCGTCCACGCTTCGTCCATCGATGTAAAGGGTCACATCCGCCGTCACCGGTTCGCGGCCAAAATTCCGCACGCCGGCAGTAACCTCCAGAAAGTTTGGCCGCTCATAATTTCTCCTTGCGGCCATCTGCAGAATCCCCACGTTGTCCGATCGCTCTCCCACTGTCGTGACTCGCATCTGTGATGGATCAATCTGGCGAAACGGAGTTTTCTCCGAGTCCTCAATCCTCCCGTCGGAAAAGAGAAAAACCGAGGCTGTCGGCGCGGCCGACATAGGCGCACCCACATCGGCCCCCGGTGCCTCACCCCCGATAATCAGGTTTTGCGAATACGCCTCCGCGAGCGTAATGGCTTCCGTAAGGGACGATGTGCTCTGCGTTTGCTCGATTGAATCAATTTTCCGCTTGATCGCTTGCTTGTCCGTATCAAACGAACCCACGACATTTCCGCGATCGGAAAATGCAATCACCATGGCCCGCGCGTCGTCGGACATCGCGTCCACGACGTTTTTCGCCTGTTCCTTGGCCTGCTCAAGCCGCGTGACCCCGCCTTTTTCGAGCACCGACATGGAGGCCGACTGATCCACGAGGAGGATTAGGGTTCCTTCGTGCTTCTGGGCCGCCTGAAACATGGGCTTGCCCAATGCGATCGCGGCCAGAGTGAGGACCAAGAGCTGCAACAACAGCAACAAGCTCTTGCGAAGCCGTTGAAACGGCGCGTTGACCCGAAGGTCTTCAATTGCCTTTTTCCAAAGGAGAGTAGACGGAACCAACCGGACGGTTCGCTTGAGCTTGAGGAAGTACAAGGCGACCAGCGGCGGGATGGTCAGCGCTGCGGCCACTGCGATCGTGATGGGATCGAGAAACTTCACCGCCAATCACACTACCCACGATTCTCTGACCGTCAAACTGAGGCCGAGTGACGAGCCGCATGAATCGCTTGGATTTATCACCAGGAACAAAGTGACGGGTCTGTGCGACGAGATGCTTCGCATCGCTCAGCATGTCACTGGCGCCCGATTATTGACCCCCCGCCATTCGATATTCAACAAAAAAGGCACCGGCAAGATTGCCGGTGCCTTCGCGTTAGTCTGATTGCAGACGCGGCTACCCGATCACTTTGACCTGCGCCGCCTTCGGTCCTTTCTCGCCCTTGGTCAGTTCGAACTGCACCCGAGCGCCTTCCTGGAGACTCCGATACCCATCGGTCTGAATCTCCGTCTGATGGACGAAAACATCGCCCCCATCATCCGACTGGATGAACCCAAAGCCCTTTGTGTTGTTAAACCACTTGACTGTACCTTCCGGCATGTGACGACCTCTACTTCTTGGCACCCCCGGACCCTGGCCGTTGGAAACAAACACTGCTCCTACCAAAACCGGCACAGGAACCCGTAGTGCGATTCTGCATTATCGCCCAAATTAAAGCCTAAGTCAACGAAAATCCCAAACGGGCATAAACTGCGAATCCTGCCGGTAATCCGAGTGGCTGGCACCCCCATTTCCTGTACAGACTTGCCATCCGTTGTTCGCTCCCCAGGCGCGGGCTACACTCCATGCCTTGGGCCACTCGTAGTCAAAACCGGAGAAAGCAAAATGACCCCGTCGCCGCTGAATTTGAAGAAATGGATTGAGGAAAACCGCCACTTGCTCCGCCCGCCGGTGGGTAATCAATACCTGTATAGAGGCACAGATTTCTTCGTTATGGTCGTCGGCGGCCCCAACGCCCGCAACGACTTCCACGTCACCAAGTCTGAGGAATTCTTCTATCAGGTCAAGGGCGACATCGTCGTCCGCACCCGCGAGAACGGAAAGATCATTGATCACAAGGTCCGCGAGGGCGACACCTTCTTCACCCCGCCCAACGTCCCACACTCGCCGCAGCGCCCGCCAGATACCATCGGCATCGTCGTCGAGCGCGTCCGCCCGCCGGACGAGATGGAACACCTTGTGTTTTACTGCGAGAAATGCGGCGAGCTGGTGTGCGACATCGAGTTTGCCTGCAAGGATATTGTCGAGCATTTCCGCGAGACGATGGAGGCCTTCTGGAAGGACGACAAACGCCGGGCCTGCAAAAAGTGCGGCACCAAAGTCCCCAAACCCGGCCCGGTCTCGACGCTGCCGTCGTGTTAACGTATCGCATTCTCGATGCCAACTTCAACCGCTCGCGAGAGGCGTTGCGGGTGATGGAGGAGTTTGCGCGGTTTGTGCTCGACGATGCAAGCCTTTCGGCAGCTATCAAAGGAGTCCGGCATGATCTCGCCGCAGCCGTCAAGAAACTGGCCGACTTACCCGCAACATCGCCATATCGCCACATCGCCATATCATCACATAATCTGGTCGCTCACCGGGACATCCTGGGAGATGTCGGCACAACGATAACAACGCCAACCGAATCAAAGCGAGCGGGCGAAACCGAAGTCCTAACCGCCGCCTGCAAACGTCTCACGGAATCGCTGCGGTGCCTCGAGGAATACGGGAAGATCATCGACGGTGGGTTCGCCGCGCAAATCGAGCAACTTCGCTACCGCGCCTATGACCTTGAGCGGCGGTTGTTTGCGACGATCGGTGCGCGGCAGAAATTCGCGGGCGTTCGGCTGTACGTCCTGATGACCGAATCTCTATGCCAGTCCGATTGGTTTGAAACGGCTAGCGCCGCACTCGAAGGCGGAGCGGACTGCATCCAGCTCCGTGAAAAGAACCTGACAGACAGCGAATTGCTCGACCGCGCCCAACGCCTCGCCCAGCTTTGCCGCGACAAAGAAAAAATCTTCATCGTCAACGACCGCCCCGACATCGCGGTCGCGGCCAGCGCCCACGGCGTTCACCTTGGCCAGGACGACCTACCTGTGGCGGCCGCTCGCCGACTCCTGCCCGCGCACATGATCGTCGGCCTCAGCACCCACACCATCGAGCAGGTTGATGCCGCCATCGCTCAGGCCCCGGACTGCATCGCCGTCGGCCCCATGTTCGCCTCCCCCACCAAGCCCCAGCCTCACATCGCTGGTCCTGCCCTGCTCGCCGAGGCCCGAAAACGCACCGCGCTTCCGCTGGTCGCCATCGGCGGCATCGACGAAAGAAATATCTCCACCGTCCTAACCGTCGCTTCCGCGTGCATCTGCGTCTGTCGCGCGGTCATCTCCCAGTCCGACCCCGCCAATGCCGCTCGCCGCCTTCGCGATAAAATCGAAGCCAATCAAGCCAGGGCCTCCTCACTCTGAGCGCAGCGAAGAATCTCCGGCAGCCAAAGATCCATCGCCCTGCTCAGGATGACGGGACGTTTTCGCATCCGCGCAAACTGGGGTTCGCGGCTCGACCCGTGATAAGCTGGAAACTCGCAGGGCGGATTATCGACCCGACGCGCCACCTTCCGAAAAAACACTCGATTCAGCCGCACTGACCCCGCAACGGAAATTGCTCAAACCTTTCTTACAGGCTCTACGCGCCACGCCGATAGAACAAGATACTCAACTGATGAAACGTTCGCGTTGCGCCTCTTCCGGGCCATCGTTTGCGTTGACTCGTCACAGTGTGAGTTCTAAACTTAGTCAGATAAAATCGTAAAAACGAGTTTATCTGCGAAGAAAACGGCTCGGATCGTGCGGAATCGCCAGGACACCCGCCCGTCCGAATCTGCTGGGAATGCAGTCATCCTGATCGCAGCGAAGGATCAGACGTTTTTGATCGAGAATCTTCGCTTCAGATTGACGATCTCCGGAGGATTCCCAGCTCCGCTCAGAATGACAGCCGCTTGAGGCGCAAATGGGCGCCCAATGGAGGTTTCGGCGATGGTACGTGCATCCGACATCCTTTCGGTAGTCGATCAACACTTGAACCCCACGCGCTTTCGCGAGCAGCATTGGGAGGGCTCGTTTGAGGAGTACCTCGATCTGGTCGCGGCCAATCCGCGCATCGCCCGCAATGCCTTCCAGCGCATCTACGACATGATCAAACATTTCGGCGCCGAGCGCTACAGTTCCATGCGCGAAGATATGATGCGCTACAAGTTTTTCACCGACCCCATCGACAACGGGGCCGACTCCATTTATGGCCTCGACCGCCCGCTCATGAACCTGGTGGACTTCTTCAAGTCCGCAGCTCATCAGTATGGAACCGAGCGACGCATTCTCCTGCTGCATGGACCCGTCGGCTCCAGCAAGAGCACCATCGCCCGCCTGCTCAAGAAGGGGTTGGAGTATTACTCCAAGCTCGATCAGGGCGCGCTCTATACGTTCTCATGGCACGTTCAGGACGAAAACGGCAAGACGATCGTCTATCCGTGTCCGATGCACGAAGAGCCTTTGAAACTGATTCCGCCCGAAGCGCGCCGCTCCGTGCTTGGCAAGATCAACGAAGACCTCGATGAGGCCTCGCAAATCAGGGTCGAAGGTGCACTTGACCCGTTTTGCCGCCGCATGTTCGACGACCTGCTCATTCGCTACGACGGCGACTGGCGTAAGGTCATGGACCACGTCCGCGTCCGCCGCCTGATCCTCAGCGAAAAGGATCGCGTCGGCATTGGCACGTTCCAGCCCAAGGACGAAAAGAATCAGGACTCGACCGAGCTCACCGGCGACATCAACTATCGCAAGATCGCCGAGTACGGCACGGATTCCGACCCGCGCGCTTTCAACTTCGACGGCGAGCTCAATATTGCCAACCGCGGCATGATCGAATTCATCGAAGTGCTCAAGCTCGACGTGGCCTTCCTTTATGATCTGCTCGGCGCGTCGCAGGAGCACGTGATCAAACCCAAAAAATTCGCCCAGACGCATATCGATGAGGTCATCATAGGTCACACGAACGAGCCGGAATACAAAAAGCTTCAGAGCAACGAACTCATGGAAGCCTTCCGCGACCGCACCATCAAGATCGACGTTCCCTACAACATCAAGCTCGACGACGAGATCAAGATTTACGAGCGCGACTTCAACAAGGAGCGCATCCGCGGTATTCACATTGCTCCGCATACCATCGAAACGGCGGCCATGTGGGCGGTGATGACCCGCCTCGACGAGCCCAAGAAGGCCGGCCTGACGCTCATGCAAAAGCTCAAGCTGTACAACGGAAAGAGCATCCCCAACTTCACCGAGGACTCCGTTCGAGAGCTGCACGACGAGGCCCCGCGCGAAGGCATGCAGGGCATCAGCCCGCGATACATTCAGGACAAGCTGTCCAACGCTCTCGTTTCCGATCAGGCCATTCAGGAAAAGTGCATCAATCCGTTCATGGTGATGAACGAACTTGAGTCAGGTCTTTCGCACCACAGCCTGATCACCGACGAGGAAACCAAGAGCACGTACCGCGAGCTCCTGGCCCTGGTCCGCGAGGAATACGAAGACACGCTCAAGTCCGAAGTGCAGCGGGCCATTTCCGCCGATGAAGACGCCATCACCCGGCTCGCGTCCAACTACATCGAAAACGTCCGCGCCTACACCCAGCACGAAAAGGTGCGCAACAAGTACACCGGCAAGGACGAGTCGCCCGACGAACGACTGATGCGCTCCATCGAGGAGAAGATTGATATCCCCGAGTCGCGCAAGGACGATTTCCGTCAGGAAATCATGAACTACATCGGCGCGCTCTCCCTCGATGGCAAGCGCTTCGAGTACCACACCAACGCCCGGTTGCACAAGGCCCTCGAACTCAAGCTGTTCGAAGACCAGCGCGACACCATCAAGCTCAAGAACGTGGTCTCCGGCGTCGTCGATGACGAAACCCAGGCCAAGATCGACGTCGTCAAGCAGCGCCTCATCAAATACTTCGGCTACAACGAAACCAGCGCGACTGACGTCCTCAACTACGTCGCCAGCATCTTCGCAAGAGGTGACACGAAGGAGGAGACAAAGAAGAAGTAAAAGATTGAAATGAGAAGATAGAAGAGTGAAAAAGATTCTATCTTCTCTCTTCTAACTTCTCACTTTCCATCATGGGCCTTCAAATCGACAAAGACCACCAACGCTTCCGCCGGATCGTCAAGGGCAAAATCCGCGACGACCTGCGAAAGTTCCTGACGCGCGGCGAACTGCTCGGCCGCGAAGGCAAGAAGTACATCACCATCCCCGTCAAGGGCATCGAAATTCCACACTTCCGCTACGGCGATAACTCCGACGGCGGCGTCGGCAAGGGTGACGGCAAGCCCGGCGACCCGGTCAACGGCGACGGTGAAGGAATGGGCCCCGGCGGCGAACAGGAAGGCCAGCACCTCATGGAAGTCGAGGTCAGCCTCGACGAGCTCGCCGAAATCCTCGGCGAAGAGCTCAAGCTTCCGCGCATCAAGCCCAAGGGCAAACACCGCATCACCAGCGAACGCGACCGCTACAGCGGCATCCGCCAGTCGGGCCCGGAGTCGCTGCGCCACTTCAAGCGAACCTTTCGTCGCGCCCTCCGCCGTCAGATCATGTCGGGCCTCTACAACCCCGACTCCCCGCGCATCATCTTTGAGCGACGCGACAAAATGTACCGCAGTTGGAAGACCACCCTTAGCCCGCAATCCAACGCCGTCATCATTTACATGATGGACGTCTCCGGCTCGATGGGCGATGAGCAGAAAGAGCTCGTCCGTTTGGAAGCCTTCTGGATCGACGCGTGGCTACGCAAGAATTACCAAGGCATAGAAAGCCGCTACATCGTCCACGATGTCCGCGCCGGCGAAGTCGATCGCGAAACCTTTTTCCGCGTCCGCGAGGACGGTGGCACGCGCATCAGCAGCGCCTTTCGCCTCGCCCGCGAACTCATCGAGCACAAATACGCGCCGACCGACTGGAACATCTACCTGTTCCACTTCTCCGACGGCGACAATTCCAGCGAGTCCGACAGCCGAGAGTGTTGCACCATGCTCCGCGAACACCTGCTCCCCTCGCTCAACATGTTCGGCTATTGCCAGGTCGCCAGCGCCTACGGCAGCGGAAACTTCGTCAATGTCCTGCACGACAACCTCTCCGACGTTCCGTCCGTGGTCACCAGCCGCGTCAACACCAAGGACGACATCTACGACAGCATCCGCCTCTTTTTTGCAGCCGGGAGATAGCCGCCGACCATGATCAGCAAGAATCTCAAACTCCCGGTGGAAATCGCAAGGCATGCGGAAAGCATCGCCGACCACGCACGACGTGAAGGCCTCGATTTCTACCCGACCATCTTCGAAATGCTCAGCGCCGAGCAGATGGCCCAGGTCGCGGCCTACGGCGGATTCCCCCAACGCTACCCGCACTGGCGGTTCGGCATGGAGTTCGAACGCCTCAGCAAGCAAAGCCGCTACGGCCTGTCGCGTATTTACGAAATGGTGATCAACACCAACCCGTGCTACGCCTATCTGCTCGTGGACAACATGATGGTGGACCACAAAACCGTCATCGCCCACGTCTACGGCCACTGCGACTTCTTCAAGAACAACACCTGGTTTGGCCACACCGACCGCCGCATGATGGACGAGATGGCCAACCACGCCACGCGCGTCCGACGCTACATCGAAAAGTACGGCTACGAGCGCGTGGAAAGCCTCATCGACACGTGCCTTTCCATTGAGAACCTCATCGACCCGCATTCGGTCTTCATGCGCCGCGAGCCGCAATATCCTGTTGATCGCAAAATCGAGGAACAGGGCAGCGATACCACCGCGCGCTACCCGGCCAAGGGCTACATGGAGCGATACATTAATCCGCCCTCGCGCATGGCCAGGGACCGCGAATCGCAGCGCGTCGAAGACGCCAAGGCCAAGGACCGCTACCCCGCACGACCAATGCGCGACGTGATGCTCTTCCTGCTACAGAACGCCCCCCTTCGCGACTGGGAGGCCGACATATTGGCCCTCATCCGCGAAGAGGCCTACTACTTTGCCCCCCAGGGCCAGACCAAAATCATGAACGAAGGCTGGGCCAGCTACTGGCACTCCACGCTCATGACCAACTATATCCTCAGCGACCACGAGCTCATCGACTACTGCGAGCACCACAGCGGCACGCTCGCCACCTCACCGGGACGACTCAACCCCTACAAAATGGGAATCGAACTCTTCCGGGACATCGAACGCCGCTGGAACACGGGTCGCTATGGCCCCGCCTACGACTCCTGCGACGACATGGCCGTCCGCCGCGAATGGGGCAAGGAAAAAATGCCCAAAGGCCGCGTCGTAGGCCGCGCCTCGCCGGGCCGAGAAAAAATCTACCAGGTCCGCGCCCTTTACAACGACGTAACTTTCCTCGACGAATTCCTCACGCCGGAGTTCGTAGACGAGCAGGACCTCTATCACTACCGCCAGGACCCGGCCACGGGAAAAATGGTCGTCGTCACCCGCGACTTCGACAAGATCAAGCAGCAGCTACTTTTCATGCTCACCAACCACGCCCAGCCTTATATCTACGTCATGGACGGCAACTACCGGAACCGCGGCGAGCTCTACCTCGGTCACAGCCACACCGGGGCCGATATCGAAATCAAGTACGGCGTCGAAACGCTCAAGCAGATGCACAAGCTCTGGAAGCGCCCGGTTCACCTCGCCGCCCGCATCGACGACGAACCGATCCTCTTCTCCTTCGACGGAGAACAATCCACCCAGCAGCACATCGACGACTCCATGACCGCCCCGGCCAATCAATTTTAGATCAGTCGGGTAAGGCGCATCGCCGGTTGATGTACAACCCTCGTCGAGCGACGGCGATCGTACCAACGGCGGAAATGTGGACACGGGTTGCATGCCCGGTCATCCAAACGGCAAGCAGGAACGATGATTTGTAGCTACTGATCCGGCTTCGGGGCCAATTGTTTCGAAAGGTCTGCCGGGGTTTGCACGGGAGTCTGGCAACGGAAATTTTCGCAGACATAGGCCGCCGCCTTGCCATTGATGCGCCCTTTGCCGGTGAGCAGGGGAATTCGCTCGTCGGTAACCTTGTCAGGCGAGAATACGATCACTTTGTTAGGTAGATACACACTCCAGACGGTGCGGAGCAAGGCGTGAGTTAGCTCGTAACCGGCGTTCGACTTGGTTCGTGAGTCCTCACCCTCACCCCGGCCCTCTCCCTGGAAGGGAGAGGGGGTCATGTCGCCGACGATGGCGATCTCCTTGACCGTGTCATGGTAGAAATCGGACGCGCACATCAGGCGCTCGTATGCGCCGGGCGAATCGACGGCCTTCGGGCCAAAGGCGCGGAAAATCGTTTCCGCCTTTTCACGGAAGTCCTTGCGTCCCAGCAGGATTGCCAGGCGTTGAAGGTTGAGCGCGTGGACGGAATTGCCTGAGGGAATCGCACTGTCCTGCGGCTGCTTGGAGCGCACCAGCAATTTTTCCCCGTCGCTGGCCGTGTAAAAGAACGCCCCGTCCCTGTCGTCGAAATAATACCGAATCGTGATGTCCGTGAGCCGCTCGGCCTCGTCGAGCCAACGGCGCTCGAAGGTGGCCTCGTAAAGATTCAGCAAGCCTTCGATCAGGAACGAATAGTCGCTGAGCGTGGCCGTCAGCCGAGCCTCTCCCGCACGACAGGTGCGCAGCAACCTTCCGTCTTTCTGCATTCTTGTGAGTATGAAATCGGCAGCCTGCGCAGCTGCTCTTGCGTATTTCGGCTCATCGAGAACTGCCGCGCCCTTCGCGAGGCTCGCGATCATCAGCCCGTTCCAGTCGGTGAGAATCTTGTCATCGAGTGCCGGCGGGACGCGCTTGCCTCGCACTGCCCGCATTTTCTCGCGCCATGTCGACAGCTTTTTCGTGAACTCTTCAGGGTCGATTTTTTCAAGCTTGGCGAATACGTCGGGGGGCTTGGAGACGTGCAGGATGTTCTTGGGGCCGGGCGGCGCGTGCCCCATGCGTTCGAACCAGTTGCCGCGATCAGTCACGTCGTAATACTTGCAAAACAGACGGCCGTCGTCCTCGCCGAGAATCGAAATCACTTCGGGCACGGTCCAGAGGTAGAATTTTCCTTCGAGCTTTTCGCTGTCCGCATCGCGGCTGGAGTAGAAGGCGCCCTCGGGCGAGCGGAGATCTTCGAGCACATAGTCAAAAATATCCCGCGCAACCGTTGCATATTCCGGCTTTTTCAGCGCGAGAAATCCATCGAGATAGATCGCGCTCACCATGGCCTGGTCGTAGAGCATTTTCTCGAAGTGCGGGACGAGCCACTGCGTGTCCGTGCTGTAGCGGCAGATGCCACCGCCGATGTGATCGTAAATCCCGCCCCGGGCCATGTTATCGAGCGTCACGTCCACGGCCTGGGCCAGCTCGGCTTTTCCGGTTCGCCGATGCACGCGGAGCAAGAGGTCCATGGCCATGCTCGGCGGGAATTTGTTGCTGCCCCCGCCGCTCATGCCGCCCAAGGACGTGTCAAAGTAGCGGACGAGCGCCGCGGCCGTATCGTTGACCGCCTCCCGCGGAATGACCCCCTCGGCGGCCGGCTTGCTTGCCGACCAGCGATTCAGGAAGTCCTGCGCTCCTGAGGCCCCCTTGAGAATTTCATCTCGCTGCTCCCGCCACATGCGGGCGATTTCCGTGAGCAGAGGAATAAAATGTTCTCTGGGAAAATACGTGCCTGCGTGAAAGGGAACACCCTGGGGCGTCAAGAAAACGCTCATCGGCCAGCCGCCCCCGCCAGTGGCTGCCTGCGTGTAGGCCATATACAGTTCGTCGATGTCGGGCCGCTCCTCGCGATCCACCTTGATGCTCACAAAGTTCGCGTTGAGCACGTCGGCCACGTCGTCCTGCTCGAAGCACTCGTGCTCCATGACGTGGCACCAGTGGCAGGCCGCATACCCGATGCTGAGGAAGATGGGCCTGTCCTCTGCCTTGGCTTTCGCGAATGCGTCTTCGCCCCATTCGTACCAGTCCACGGGATTGTGGGAATGTTGCAGCAGGTACGGACTTGTCGCCTTTGCGAGGCGATTTGCCGGACGCTCTTTGGTTTGCATCTGATCCTTCATGCCTGAATCCTCCTGCGCCAGCGCCGGCAACGCGATCAAAACAACGAGAGTGAAATACAATCGTAAGCGCATGAAGTGCATTGTAGGGGAACCGCGATCGAATGGCCTGCGAAGGGTCTGGATGGGTATGCAAGCGGGAATAAGTGAAATCTGTGGTCATCTTGTCTGACTTGAATCCCGGTTCGTTTGGAAAAATTCTGTGTTCGCGTTGTGGTTGGTATATGTTCGGGTACTACCTGTAGTGGTTCGAAATCGCCATGCGGCGGATAGGTGCAAGGCTGGGCGGTATTTGTGCATCACCCTTCATAACATGCGGGGCGCGCGCAGATTTTTGGGGATTTGCGATCAGCGTGGTTTGATGAATAGTTGGCCCCATGCGTGCGGAGCGATGGTGCATCACACGGGGATGCACCCTACCCGAATGTGAGAACTTTGGTTCCATCGTTGGAAGCCCGCTGAAGCGGGCTAAGACGGTGGCAGAGGACCGGTTGGGAAACCAGACCTAAAGGTCTGGCCTAAGCCGCTTCGCGGGCAAGCCCCGTAAACGGGGCTGTTGGATCTCCTGTCGATCGCGATGCGAGCAGGTCAAGACCAAACCACGCGGATTGGGTTGAATTAGAAATAACGGGATTCCTTCTCCCGGGTTGGATACGGCTCAACCCGGACCACCCAACCGAACAAATGGTTTTTCCTCCGCCCGCTTCGGGGCGGAGATGGTTATCGCGTCAACAACCACGGGTTCCGCTGCGCTTCACCCGTGGCTACACACCTCGGCCCCGCATGGGGCCGAACCGGCGCGAATCCATCAATTGTTGGGTTCGATACTCCTTAGAATTGAAGAGGGACACCTTCGCTGACATTTGGCCCCAAGCGGCCAGCGGACTACATTGGTTTCATGGCCGCCACGCAAGTTGGGCTCAATCCTCCGCTCGATTCCCTCACGCCGGCCATGCGCCAATATGTGGAGCAAAAGAAGCGGGTTGGCGACGCAGTTCTGCTCTTTCGCATGGGGGACTTCTACGAAACGTTTTACGACGACGCGGTGCTGTGCTCGAGAGTGCTGGGGATTGCGCTCACGTCGCGGGACAAGAACTCCGCGAGCCCTGTGCCGCTTGCGGGGATTCCTTACCACGCGCTCGACGGCTACCTGAGCAAGCTGGTGGCGGCGGGGTACAAGGTCGCGATTTCCGAACAAATGGAGGACCCAAAGCAAGCCAAGGGCGTCGTGCGCCGCGATGTGGTCCGCATCGTCACGCCGGGCACGCTTACGGAGGAAACGCTGCTGGCCGACCGCGACGACAACCTGCTGGCTGCGCTGTGTCTTCGCGGCGAGGAAGTGGGATTGGCGATTGTCGAGCTGGCGTGCGGGCGGCTTGAGACGATTGAATTAGAAAGACAACCAGGCAACGAGGCAAGAAGGCAACAAGGCGAGAGGCCAGCCCTCACCCCTGGCCCCTCTCCCGAGGGGAGAGGGGGAAAGGCGGACCCCCCTGAGTCCCCCCTTATGAAGGGGGGAGGCGGGGTCGCGCGAGCAGCGGAGGCAGCCAAGGCGGAAGCCTCCGGCGGCTCACTCCTGCTGGACACGCTGGTGCGGCTGCGTCCGGCGGAGTTGCTGATCGCGGAGGAGGCCGGAGCTGAGACGGAGCGGATTGCACAAGAGCTGCGAACCCTCTGCGGCACAGCGATCACGCATAGGCCTGTTCACGAGTTTTCGGAGTATCAAGCGCAGCGGACACTGCTGGAACATTTCGGCGTGGCGACGCTTGCGGGATTTGGATTTGATGAGCCGGACAATTCCCTTGTTGCGGCCGGTGGGATCATTCAATACCTGCAGGAAACGCAGAAGACTGCGCTCGGGCATGTGTCGGCCATCCGTCGCCGCAACGCGGCCCAAAGCGTGCAAATCGATCACAGCAGTTGGCGGTCGCTGGAGATCGACCGGACGCTGCGCGGGGGCCAGCGCGAGGGATCGCTGCTCCAGGCCATCGACCGCACCGTCAACGCGGCCGGCGCTCGAATGCTGCGTCATTGGTTGGCGGCCCCACTGACAGATGGGAACGCGATACGCGAGCGGCAACAGGCCGTTGGCTTTCTCGTTGAGGAAGGCGCACTGCGCGAGCGAATCCGGCAGCGACTGAAGCACCTGGCCGATGTGGAGCGTATCGCGGGGCGCGTCGCGCTGGGGCGGGCCTCACCTCGCGACCTTGAATCGCTGGGGCGGACGTTGGCGGCGTTGCCGGGATTGCTCGATTGCGAGCGGGCCAATGAAATTCTATTTCTCCATCAGATTAAAAAGACGCTCGGCGACAAGTGTGGTGAGCCGGCCAACGGCCCGCTTGCCGGCCCCTGGGATTTGGATTCGCCCTCACCCCGGCCCTCTCCCGAGGGGAGAGGGGGAAAAGCGGACCCCCCTGCGCCCCTCCTTGGCAAGGGGGGAGGCGGAGTCGCGGAACTTGCTTCGCTGCTTGGCTCGGCCATCCGCGAAAATCCTGCCGGCAACCTGCGCGAGGGAGGCTTCATCGCCGACGGGTATCATGCAGAACTCGACCGGCTGCGGGCCATCTCGCACGACGGACAGACGTGGCTGGCGGAGTATCAACGCAGGGAGATCGAACGCACGGGGATCGCCCACCTCAAGGCGGGATACAACCGCGTGTTCGGCTACTACCTGGAAGTGCCACACTCTGGCACTGCGAAGGTTCCGGTGGATTACATTCGCAAACAGACGGTGAAGAACGCGGAACGCTATATCACCGAAACACTGAAGAACCACGAGCACGAAGTTCTCACCGCACAGGACCGGGCGAATCAACTGGAATTCGAGCTTTTCGAGGAGCTGCGAAAGAAGGTGGCGGCGTGGCTTGTTCCGCTGGGTCGAGTCGCGGAAGCGATCGCGCGGCTGGACTGTGCGGCCGCTCTGGCCGAGTTCGCGGAGGAGCGGCGCTGCGTCCGGCCGGAAATCGTGGACGACGGACGGCTGGAAATCATCGACGGGCGGCACCCCGTGCTCGATCAGGCCATTGGAGATGCGTTCGTGCCCAACGACACATGCATGATCGATGATGCGCGCGTCTTTGTGATCACGGGTCCGAACATGGCGGGTAAGAGCACCTACATCCGGCAGGTCGCGTTGCTGACTATTTTGGCCCAAATCGGGGCGTTCGTGCCGGCACGGCGAATGACGTTTTCGCTGGTGGATCGAATCTTCGCGCGAGTCGGATCGTCGGACGAAATCATGCGGGGACAATCGACGTTTATGGTCGAAATGGTGGAAGCGGCGAACATTTTGCACAACGCCACGCGGAATTCGCTGGTAATCCTCGATGAACTGGGCCGCGGGACGAGCACGTTTGACGGGCTGTCGCTGGCCTGGGCGGTGACGGAGCATCTGGCGGAAAAGACGGCGTGTCGGACCCTGATCGCGACGCATTATCACGAGTTGATTGAACTGGGCGCGATGCTGAAGGGCGTTAGAAACTTCAATGTCGCGGTACGAGAAAATCGCGCCAAGACTGAAGATAGAAGAGTGAAGAGTGAAGGCGAATCGACCACTGCCGAGTCGTCCATCGCATTCCTGCATAAGATTGTTGAGGGTGGGGCGAACCAGAGTTTTGGCATCCACGTTGCGCGGCTGGCCGGAGTACCACGCAGTGTCGTCGATCGAAGCCGGGAAGTATTGGACCAGCTTCAGCGGCGGCTGGCGGGGACTGCGCATTCGCCCGCGGTGAGCGCGGTAAAGTCGAAGGACGTGGACCAGTTGGCCTTGTTCCGGGAGCCAGGGGAGGAATTGATGGAGGCGTTAAGGGAGTTGGATCCCGATCGCCTCACGCCTCTGGAGGCGCTCACGCGACTCAAAGATTTGAAAGATCGGTTTGGGTAGTTTTCGTTGGCCGATTTGTTGCACCCCTTCAGGGTGCAGGTTCTGGTGTATCCGTATTCCGGGGGTATCGCTTCGCTCAACCCCCGGCTACTTTATTAGACCCCTTCGGGGTCAAGAGATTCCATACGAATGGAGTTTCAAAGATACAAGGCTCAAGAGTTTAAGAGATCAAGGGTTCAAGAGTCTAAGAGTTCGAGAGTTCAAGCGTCCAAGGGTTTGGGGGTTCAGGTGACCTGTGGCGGAAAAATCCCTATCATCATTCCATGATCGTGACGATCGACGGGCCTGCCGGGTCTGGAAAATCGACTGCCGCACGCAAGCTGGCCGCCCGGCTGCAAATCCCCTACCTCGATACTGGGGCCATGTATCGGGCGATCGCCTACGAATGTCTGCGGCGCGGCGTGGACCTTGGCAACGCAGGGACTGTCGAGGCGGTGGCGAAGGGGCTCAAGCTGGACATTGATTGCGGGCCCACGCACACCCGCATCCGCGTGAACGGAAGCGACGTGAGCGAAGCCATTCGCACGATGGAAGTCAGCAGCGCGACTTCACGTATCGCCAAGATGCCCGGCGTTCGCAAACTCCTCGTCGAGCAGCAGCGGCAGATCGGCGCCAAACTCCAATCCTTTGTTACAGAGGGTCGCGATCAAGGCAGCGTGGTCTTCCCGCAAGCGGACGTGAAGTTTGTCCTGGAAGCCTCGCTCGAACGGCGGGCCAGACGGCGACTGGAAGAAATGATCGGCGACGGAGAGGCCGTCACCCTGAACGCAGTCCAGGACAACCTTGCACAGCGCGACGCCGTGGACGCCCGCCAATGGGAGCCTCTGCTTTCGGATCGGGCGGCGATTATTCTCGATACGAGCAGCCTGACGATCCACGAGGTCGTGGACCGGCTGGTTGAGCACGTCCGAGAGAAGTGACGCAACCATTACGCTGGAAAACGCCATTTCGGACTGCAATCATGCGGTGGCAAATGGGTACAAATTCCTGGCCGTATGCGTAATCTGCATTTGACGATTGATTCGTAAAGACTAGATTGAAATCGAGTCGGGTTCCGAGTGTCCGGCCGAGGCAATTTCCGGGTTCAGCGATGCCCAGTTTCAGCTATAAGGCAGTGGGTCAGGGAGGCAAGCACGTCACCGGCGTGCTGACGGCCGAAAACTATTCGGTCGCGCTGCGCCAACTGGATGAGCTATCGCTTTTTCCGGTCCACGTCCGCGAAGGCAACGAACAGGGAACTGTGCCCTTTAGCGGTGGCCGACGACGCAAGGTCAAGAGTTCGCACCTCACGACGTTTTACAGCCAGCTGGCCGACCTGCTGAAGGCGGGCGTGCCCATGATGCGCTCGCTGGACGTGCTGGGGAAGCAGTCGTCCACCGGCTCGCTCATGATGACGGTGCGCGAGCTTCGCGAAGATATTTCCGGCGGTATGGCGCTCGGCGAGGCGATGGCCAAATATCCACATGCGTTTTCACCGTTGCACGCCTCCATGGTTCGTGCCGGCGA
Source organism: uncultured Phycisphaera sp. (assembly GCA_964501365.1). Taxonomy (GTDB): domain Bacteria; phylum Planctomycetota; class Phycisphaerae; order UBA1845; family UBA1845; genus CAZAMB01. Next base: position 86,500 of record CAZCST010000009.1, read on the forward strand.
GCAAGGCGGATTTCTGGAGGATGTACTCACGCGCATCGCGATCTTCTCGGAACGACAGGACGAGCTTCGCAACAAGCTGCTGGGCGCGATGATTTATCCGATCATCCTGGTGGTGATCGCCACACTGATCCTGGTCATGCTCATGGTGGTTGTGGTTCCCAAGCTCGGAGACCACCTGCGGCCTGAAACCTTCAACTTCATGACCCACATTGTGTTTGGCGTGAGCCATGCACTGCGAGATCATTACATCGGGATTCTGATCGGCGTTTTCGTCGTGGTGGCGGCGGTGAGCTCATGGCTCAAGACCGCGGCGGGCAAGCGCATGTGGGACATGTACAAACTCCGGGGTCCGGTCCTGGGCAAGGTCTTCACCATGGTGGCGATCTGCCGCTTCTGCCGAATTCTCGGAACCATGCTGCACAACGGCGTGCCCATTTTGCAGGCGCTGCGCATTTCCAAGGACTCGGCGGGAAGTGAGATTCTGGCAGCCACGATTGAAAAGTCGGCAGAGAGCGTCAGGAAAGGGGCCGCGCTTTCGACGCCCCTGGGCGAGTCGGGACTGTTTCCCCAAACGATTCTCGACATGATCGCCGTCGCCGAAGAGAGCAACAATCTCGAAACGGTGCTGGTGCAGATTGCCGAGACGAACGAAATGCGCACGGCCCGGTCCATCGACCTGGCGGTGAGAATTCTGGAGCCGGTGTTGCTGTTTTTCATGGCGGGGATTGTGTTCTGCATCGCCGTGGCCTTGCTGCTGCCCATCCTTACAATGGGCACAGGGGTACAATAGGATTGAGGAATGGCGGATGCGGAATGATGAATGAATTTTCGATTTGAGAATATCGATTGTCGATTTGAAACGGCGAAACAAACACAGGATTGAACGCGGGAGAAATGCGATGCAAAGGAAAATGATTCGAAGGCGATCGGGTTTTACATTGATCGAAGTGTTGCTGGTGGCAGGCATTCTGGCCGTACTGGCGGCCTTTGCGATCCCCAGCCTGCTTGGAACTGCCAAGAAAACGCAAATCAAGCTGGCAATGGCGGCGATCGGACGCAACGGACCCATCGCAAAGGGCCTAACGCAATATAAATTCGCCATGGGTAAATATCCGGACACCGACGAGGGCCTGGCGGCGCTTTACAAGCCCAAGGAGTATCACAAGGAAGATGAGCGCTACGATGGTCCGTACATGGAGGGCACGCTTGAAGAGCTTCGGGACCCCTGGGGTCAACCCTTTGAGTACCGTTCACCGGGCGAAATGAACGAAAGCGAATATGACCTTTGGAGCCGCGGCCCGGATCAAAAGGACGACGGCGGCAAGGAAGGCAGTGACGACGTGAAGAACTGGCGGGAGAAATAGAGACTGAAGATAGAAGTGAGAAGTGAGAAGATAGAAAGAGAGTTCTAAAGTCCGGTTTCAGTTTCCCTTTTCAATCTTCTCACATGGGGCTTCGATGGCGCGGGGTGGTCATGAACAGGAAAACCGTACAGCCCGCTCGCGCATATACGCTGATCGAAATTGTGCTGGTGATCGGACTGCTCCTGCTCATCAGCGCGATCGCATTGCCCAACTTTTTCAATCAATTTGAGCGCGAACAACTTCCCACGTCGGCCGAGCAGTTGCGGGCACTCATTATTCTGACCCGGGCCAACGCCGCGCTGGACTCCAAGCGCTATCGCATCCGGTTCCCGCGCAAGGAGGAACTCGACGACCTGGGCACACGTCAGCAGCCCATGGTCGAACGTGAAGACGACCCGATGGAGCGCCCGGATGAGTTTCTGCCCGTACGAGCCAGCTGGGCCGTCGGTCAGACGTTGCTGAGTAATGTTCGATGCGCCGAAATCCGCCTCGGGCGACCCTTGATTGTCGACCTGAAACTGCGGCGAGAATCGGCCACCACGCAACTCGACGAGGCCCTTGAATCGCGCAACCAAAGCGAAAAGTTCGAGCGCGAGCTCCCTCCGATTTACATCGAACCCGACGGCACGAGCGACTGGGCGACACTGGTCCTGACTCAGGCAGCGGAGGAAGTGCCGATCAACGAACTGTGGAACCAAAAGGGTATTGATGTCATCGTCGATGGGCTCAGCGGGCTGGTCTGGCTCCAGCGCCCCTTCTACGACGAAGAACTTGACTTGTTTGAGGAGAAGAACTGGCCGGCGGTACTCCGCAAGGATTTCCTTACGCCGAGGAAGCTCACCGAACGCGACATTCTCGAACTGCGCCAGGTTCCTGCGGAAATGCAAGGCAGGAAGACCACGGCCGCCAAGGAACTGGAGCAGGAGGAAGGCGCAAAGCCATGACTCGAAGTTCAAAGTTCAAAGTTCAAAGTTCAAAAAAGGCACGGGGGGTGTGTTTGCTCCGCGGTGCTTTTGAATTTCGCACTTTGAACTTTGACGCTCAGGTCCGCAGGGCGTACGTCATGCTGGAGACCGTGATCGCCACCGGCCTGCTCATCATTGGACTGGGCGTCATCGGCGCGCAGCTTCAGGATTCCAACAAGGCGGTTCATACCATGCGGCTCAAGACGCAGGCTGTCATGCTCGCCGAAACGCAACTCGCCATGATGGACCTGGGGCTGGTCGAGCTCGACTCGGTGGACGAGGTTCAGGATGGCGACTTCGGCTCGCGCTATCCGGACTGGGGCTGGCGGCTGATCACTGAGCCGACGGCCATCGAGGGCTTGTTCCGCATCACCATCCAGGTGCAATACATCTATCGCAACGAACCATATCGCGAAGACTCCTTTGACCATGAGCACGCAGACACTCTGTTCAGCGCGGTGGCATTTCGTCAGCCTCCCAAGCCGCTTGATCTGGCGACGGATTTTGGATTAAACGAGGAAGAACTGACGGACTTCACCGACAAAGTCGGAGAGGCCCAGATTCCCTGCTTTGAAGGCGGCGTGTTCGATCCCACTTGCCTTGCCGGAATCGATATTGAGCAGTTGTTCAAAACCCTGCCCGCACTGCAAAAGCTGGGAATCAACCTCGGCGATCTCGCCTCCATCATCCCTCCGGACTTGTTGAAACAACTCGAGGACAGCGGCCTGATGGACAAGGCGCAGGGGGCCGCCGACGGACAGACGGAGCCGGAGCAATGATGGCCGCGAAACGCCACATCATGACTCGCCGACGGGGGCTTTCGTTGCTGGAAGTCGTGCTTTCGCTGTCCATCCTCGTGCTGCTGTCGGCGATGACATACTGGTTCTATTCGTCGGCAATTCGCACGCGCGAGCGGGATGTCCAACTGGCCGACAAGATCCGCCTCGCACGCGTGCTTCTCGACCGCATGGCCCACGAAATCCGTCAGGCCACCATTCATACCGCTGATGGAGGCGTGGGAATCGACGGCGACAAGGAGAGCATTCGCATATCAAGCCTTCGCGTGCCGGGGCGCGAAATCGCGGATACGCGGTTTGAACGCACCGAGGAACCGTCGGCCGAGTATGACCTGGTGACCGTGGAATATCACATTGCCCGACACCCGGACGTGCTTGACCCGGAGCAGGGGTATGAATATCCGCTGGGCCTTGCGCGCGTCGAACAGCGTATTCCCCGGCCGGAACAACCCGGCGTGCCGCCCGCCGACGAACTCATTCAACAGGACGAAACGGGGAAAATCACTCTGAACCAGGCTGCCATGGATTCGATGCTTGGCGGATCCACAACCGACAAGAAGGAAAACCTGGAGACCGAGGTCAACTGGCAGGAATTGTATTCGCAGGAAATCCGCTATCTGCGATTCTGCTACTATGACGGCAAATCGTGGTGGGATGACTGGCACATCAACGGCGAAAACCCGCTGCCGCAACTGATCCTGGCCACGATCGGATTCGAGGCTCATCCGCCCTGCGGCGAGGAATTCGGGCAGGACGAATACAACATCGAGTTTTGCACCTGCCTCAACCGCGATCCGCCCGATTGTCGCCCGCTGCACTCTGACCAGATATCCATGACGATCCGCGTCACCCACGCCGATCCGCTCTTCCGCTCGCGCGTCTCGCGCGAGGGGCAAAACATGGCCGAACAGGCGGCTTCGGGCAAGGACAAAGAATCCGACAAGAGCGGCACCGGGAGCGGAAAATGAGAGAAGTTCAAGAACTGCGACAAGACCAGCGCCGCGGCGTCATTCTGCCGGTGGTGCTGTTTGTGCTGGTGCTGATCGGGCTGCTGGCGGCGATGTATTCATTCCGCGTGAACTCCGATCTTTCCGCCACGCAGGCCGTGGCGATGCGGATGCAGACGCGACTGGCCGCCGAAGCCGGTATTGAATATGTCCGCATGGTGCTGCGAACCTCGCGGTTCGACCGGAATGTCTGGTACAACAATCCCGACATTTTCAACCGCATCATTGTCACCGCCCACGGCCACGATGCGAAGACCGCCGGCACCAATCAGGAATTTGATGACAACAGCGTGTTCCGCTTCAGCATCGTGGCCGACGATCCCACCGACGACAAGGATTACGTCCGCTTCGGCATCACCGACGAGGCATCGAAGCTGAATCTGAACGCGGCCACCGAAGCCCAGCTGCTCACGCTGGTGACGGCGGCGCTGGGCGAGAATACGGAAGTCGAGCCCCAGCAAATCGTGGATGCGATTCTCGACTGGCGGGACGATGACACGCTACCACGAGGGGAGGCCGGAGACACCGAACGCACCTATTACAGTGCGTTACCCAAGCCATACCGGGTGAAGAACGGTCCCTTCGATACCGTGGAGGAGCTGCTCCTGGTGAAGGGCGTCACGCCGGCGATCTTGTATGGAGAGGATTTTGATCGCAATGGCCTGCTTACTCAAAACGAAAAGGACGGCGATCGATCCTTCCCGGACGACAATCAGGACGACGTACTCAATCGCGGCCTGTATGCGTACCTCACTGTATTGTCAAAGGAAAACAACGTCGCAAATGACAACCGTCCGCGCATCTATCTCGCCGGCGAAGAAGCAGCTACGCGAACTGGATTGACGGCCATCTTTCCCGACGAGCCAAACGTTGTGGATTACATCTTACAAAACGCAAAAGCGCCATCGGGCCAGGGCGGCGACGGCGGCACAGGCCACGGCGGAAAACAAGGCCAGCAAGGTCAAGGCAGCCAAGGCGGACAGCAGGATCAGCCTGGCCATGGAGGCCAACCTGGCGGGCAACAGGGCGATGTGGGATCGCAAACCGGACAGCAAGGTAACCCGGGAGGCCTGCAGGGCGGCACACAACCAACTGGAGGTCAAGGCGGCGCATCCGGTGGGAGCGGAGCAGGCAGCGGCTCGAAGCCGGGAAAACCAAAGGGCACAAACAAAGACAAGCAACCGCCGACAGGCGGTACGACCCCGCCGCAGGGTCAGGGCGGCTCACGCGGGCAGGCCGGAACCAAAAACCCACGAGGTTCCTCGCCTCCGCAAGGCGGTTTGCAAGGCGGAGAGCCGCAACAAGGGGGACAAGGACAAGAATCGGGACAGCCCACAGATGCAGGCCAGCCACAAGGTCAGCAGCAAGGATCACAGCCACAGCAACAGGGAGCAGGCGATGAGAATCAAGGCCCCAAGACCTCTCCCGACGGGGACGACGGCGGAGGAGCCGGTGACGGCGGCAGCGGGCAACCATCCGGCAATCCTCCGATCACCAGCCCGGCCTCGCTGATGCTTCCCCGAAAGGATGCGCAGGGAAATCCGACGGCCAGCGCACTAACCCTTGAGCATTTGGCGGTCCTCATGGATAAGACCACCATGCACAAGCCCGAGGAGCGCACGATACCGGGCCTGATCAATGTCAATACGGCCCCACCGGCGGTTCTCGCGTGCCTTGAAGGCATCGGGGAAGAGCACATTCAGAAAATCATGGCCAAGCGCGACACGCTTGACGCTGCAACGCTGTCGACCACGGCCTGGCTGGTGACCGAGAACGTGATGGACCTGGTGACCTATGAAAAATTGGCGCCCTCCATTACGGCGAGGGGGCAACAGTTTACAATTGAGTCGGTGGGGTACGCCGACTATATGGGGATGGTGACCCGGCTGCAGGTGGTGGTGGATATGAACGGACCGATCGCCCAGACCGTTTACTACCGTGATATCAGCAATCTGGGCGGAACCTACCCCATTCGGGAATCGGACAAGGAAAAAATTCGTGGCCACTAAAGCACGATCAGGAAAAATCGTATCCATCGACTGGGATGCCCGCAGCGTCCGGATCGTTCACGCCTCGATTGGCAAGCGCGGCGCGAAAATCGACCGATTGCTTTCGGCGGAGATTCCGGCAGATGTTCACCCCAGCGATCCCGCACTGATGGGTGCGCACATTCGCCGCGTGCTGGATCAGGAGCGCATCAAGACGCGTGTGGCAGCCGTGGATATTCCGCGCGATCAGGCGATCCTGAAGGCCCTCACGCTGCCGTCGGCGAGGGTGGACGACCTTCCCGGCATGGTCGGAATTCAAATTGCGCGCGAACTTCCGTTCCCCATTTCGGAGGCGGTCATCGATTTCGTATCGACGGGCCCGGCCGCCGAGGATTCCGCGGGGGTGCTGGTGGCCGCTGCGCGAAGCGAAGTATTGGCGCATTACCAGTCCGTGTTCGAACATGCCGGACTGAAGCTCGAGCGCGTAGGACTCCGCCCGTACGCCAACCAGGTGGCCGTTGCCGAGCTGCTCAAGCACGCCGTGCCCGAGCACGTCTTGTTTATCGACGTAGGGCCGGTATTGACCGAGATCGACGTACTGCGACAGGGCGTGCTTGCCTTCTCGCGAGCGGCGTCCGTGGTGATTCCAAAATCCTCACCGACTCAGAAGCAATCGGGCGGGCTCAGACTGACGCTTCCCTCTGACGACTCGCTCAATATGAACGAAGGCGGCATGATCGGGACCGGCACCGGGTCTGACTCCATCATCCAGACTCTGGTCGTCGAAGTGATGCGTTCGATCGAAGCCTATCGAAGCACCGACGCCGGCGCCGGCATCGATCATGTGGTCATCGGCGGCGACCTGGGCGTGGAAGAGGCGCTGGCCGAGGCGCTGCAAAAGAAACTCAATGTCACCACGCAGCTATACAATCCCGCCACGGCGTTTGGTTGGGAACCGGACGAAGGAGCGGCCGCGGCCGCCTTTGCGTCGGCACTGGGACTGGTCCTGAGTCATGCCTCCGGAAGCTCGCTGCATTTCGACTTTCTCCACCCCAAGCGGACCGAATCGCAGACTCGCCGCCGTCTGAAAATGGCGCCGGCCGCAGCGGCCATTCTGGTTCTGTTCGTCAGCGCTGCCGGAATCGTCATCGCCCAGTCGACCAAATCCGACCGCGAGGATCTCGCCCGAATCCAACAGAGCATTCGCGAACTCGAAGAGAAAAAAGATGATTACAAGAAGTTCCAGGATGTCATGGAGCAGATCCGGCAGTTCGACAGCCGGCAACTCGTATGGGTCGATGTCCTGCACGACGTGATGAAGTCCATGCCGTCCAACGAAGAATGGCTGATCACCAGCATCGACATGAATCAAAAAGAGCGACGAATCGTATTCAAGACAAAGTCGAAGAATCGGGACATGCCCAACAGCGTGGTCAAGGCGCTCGAGGCATTCCGTCGGGAAGGAAAGGAAAAACCGCGATTCGACGCCCAGGCAGGCGCGCAATCAGAAAAACGCGGGGAAAAATATCCGTTTCAGCAGGACCTGCGGATCACGGTGCTGGAGGATGAAACGCCGGCGAAGAAGAGCACAAAAGGAACATGAGTTTCAGGGAGTCTTTGTCATGCAGCGCGAAGCGAAGCATGGTTACGCCGGACGCTTCGCGGCTCGCAGAGTGACAGGCCGGAGCTCCGGATAACAACCATGACCCTCTCCCCTGATGGGAGAGGGAGTTGATTATGAATCGACGAACAAAAATTCTGGCAATTGGATTCGGAGCGGTGGTCGCCTATGTGGCCATCTCGCAGCTGGTCTATCCGAATTGGATCAAACCTCTCTTTACGCTCGATCAGCAAATCGCGGAAAAAAATGGCGAGCTCGAGAAGCTCGAAAAACTGCAAAAGGCCTTCGACGACGCCCGTGTCGAATATCGTGACTACGTCGCCCGCATTGGCTCGTTTGATCCGGGGCAGGTCGAAACGGCCATCCGCGATCGCCTCAACGCCCTGATCGAAAAATACAAACTCGAAAACGCAGGCGTCGCCCCCTCGCGGCCCGTCGAAGACCGCAAGACCGGCCTGATCACCTCAACCATTACGATCACCGGAACCGGTCCGCTCGAATCGGCCATCGGATTCATGAAAGAGATCGCGGAGCTTCCGCAGCTGGTCCGGCTGGGAAACCCGGCGATCTCGCCATCCGGGTCGGGAAAGAAGGCCGAGGAACAGGACCTCGTGAATGTGCGACTTCCCATCGAAGTGCTTGTGTTGCCCAGGAACAAAACTGTCGGCGCAATCGATCCCGCAACTCTGCCAAAGAGCGAGGCTTTTGTCCGGCATGACTCCACGCGGGACTATGCCGACATCTGGAATCGCAAGCCTTTCATTCCGTATGTTGTATATCCACCACTGAAGGTGGATGTCCAAAAAATAGTGAATGTCGAGGTCGGCAAGCCAGCTACGATTCAGGCCACGGCCTCCGGCGGCAATGGTGAGTACAAGTTTTCCTGGGCGCCTTCGGACGGACTGACGGAGCCCAATCAGGCGAAAACAGTGGTTGATTCCTCTGCTCCGCGCACGCAAACCTACACCGTGACCGTGACGGATACCATCAAGGATCACCAGCCGGTTACAGCAACAGTGGCGGTGACGATCCGCGAGCCTCAACCCGTGGCGAAGGTCGAGCCCGCTCCACCCCCTCCTCCTCCGCCGCCACCACAGCCTGTGCAAGCTGCGACCTGGCCTGACGCGAAGTTCATGCAAATCGTCATGACCCTGATGCGCAGCTCCGGCACCAACCGCACCAATGAACTGATGGTCTATAACACGCGAACCAAGGATACGACCTATCACAAAGTAACCGAGGAATTTGACGGCGGACGGCTCCTTTTTGTGCATCAAACCGGTGCTGTGGTGGGTAGAAACAAGAAATACTACGTGTACCCGTTGGGCACTACGTTGGGCGACTGTATGGAATACCAAACCGCGGCGGACTATCCGGAACTGAAGGCCGCCGCGGAACGGGCGATTGCGATGGAAACCGCGCAGGCCGAGGCGAAAAAGAAAGTCCCGCCGGTCGCCGCCCCGCCGCCTGCAAAGCAACCTGTCGTTCCGCAGCCCGTGGAAGATTCGCACGGCGGAGAAAACACGGCTCCCGCAGGAGCCAGTGGCCCGGTGGAAAATGTTGCAGATGGGTCAGGTCCGGTTGTACCTGCTGTGAATGCGGATTCAGGAGTTACCGAGCTGATGGGACCGCCCAGTCCGTCGCCGCAACCTGCACCGCCCACGACACAACAAGACATGCAGTCGCAACCGGCGCCGAAACCACAGGAACCCACGGGGACACCGCCAACACCAGGCTCGCGCCCCCGCCAGCCCAAGGGCAAGAAACCGGGTCGAGTGTAGTCGGCGCAGTACCGGGCATTGTGGCAAAACGAACCCCCTGCGGCGAAGTTGGCGCCGCGCAGAAGTGTGACATATTTCGCTTGAACCAGCGGAGAACTGATATGACCGTGGCATCCATCGTACGCAATCGAACTTGTTGGGCACTGTTGGCGCTGACCTGTGTTCTGGGGATTGCCTCCCCCACCCTGGCCCAGACTCAAACGCAGCCTCCCCCCCGGCGCACTCCGCCCAAGACGCAGCCCAAGCCCAAGCCGGCGCCCGCCGGTCAGCCGGCCAATCCGCAGCCGGCGCAACCTGAGCAACCCAGGACACAGACTGGCGAGCCCGTCGCCGAGCCACCACCCCAGCAGCCCGCCGGCGATTCGGGCCAGCCCAGCGATGCGGTGATTCGCGACGAAAACGGCCGCGTGCGCATTGACCCCGAAGTGCAACGCAAAATTGACGAAATGCTGAAGCAGGATGAGTCGGCGCACAAGGCCGCAGAGGGTCAGCCTAACGCCCCCACGCCCAATCCCGCTGCGCCAGGCATGCCCCAGCCAAATCCAAACCCAAATCCCGCGGCGCCCGCCGGGACTGTGCCAAATCCGATTCCCGGGGGGGCACAAGCTCCACCCGTAACGCCTCCGGGCAGCCCGACACCTGAGGCCGCAAAGACTCCGGCCCAGCGCGCTGCCGAACGACGCGCACGAGCCAGAGGGGGCGCAGACGGAGCTGCGGGCAATCCTCCGGGCGGACAGCCCAACGCCGGGCAACCCTCTGTTGGTCAGCCGGCCGGGAACCAACCGGCTCCGTACATTCCGCAACCCATTGAGGCCGCGGCGCCAGTCGAACCACCCGGCGAATCAACCGTGCTTCAGATCGAACCCGAGCCCGAGGTCGATCCCACCCCCCTCGAAGAACGGCGTTTCAAGTTCCGCATCAAGAACGGGACGTATGAGCAGCTCATCAAGGGATTTGCCCACCAGACCGGCCTTGGGGTCCTCGGCGAGACGCCCAAGGAGGGCACAGTCACCTTTGAGCCGAACGAGGATCTCAGCTTCCGTGAGGCGCTTAGCCGCGTTCGCATGTTGCTGTTCAATTACAAGCCGCACGAGCCGTACTGGATGTTTTACGAAGGAACGCACTTACAAGTCATCCGCGTCACGGACTTTTATCGAATTCTGCCCACGGATCGAATGTTCCGGTCGCTGGAGGAATTGGATCAGGCAAATCTTTCGGATGACGAAATTGTCCTGGTGATTTACACCCCCAAGAGCGGCTCGATCTCGGAACTCCGGCAGGTCCGCGACTTCCTGCCCGATTACGTCCGCGTGACCCCGCTCGAAGACGGCAATAGCGTTTCCATCTTCGCGCTGGTCTCAGACATCAAGAAGTACAGGTTGCTGACGAAAATCTTCGATCCCAAGGGCGCCAACGACCCTCGCGTCACAGAGCGCTTCGACGTTCACAACATCACGGCCACGCAGGCCGTCGATCGCCTCCGCCAGCTTGCCGATCTGGACAATGCCCGCGCCGGGACAGCACCAGCTGCACGAGGCCCTCGCGGAGCCACCCCGCGTGAACCGAGTGCGATTGACCAGATGGCCGATCCGCTGGTCGTCATGATTCCTGACGACTCCCAGAACTACATTCTTGTACGGGGCATGCCCAACAAGATTGAAGAGATCCGCAAGCTGCTGCCGTTCGTGGACATCAGCCTCGCCCAGGAACCCTACACTCCCGTGGTCATCAAGGTGCATAACGCGGACGCAGGCGACCTGGTCAGCGCGATTCAGCAAGTGCTGTCGGCTTCCGCCGGGCCGCTGCCTGGCGGTGTTGCTGCACCGGCACCCGCCCCTTCGCCGCGTCGCAACAAGAAACCTGCTGCCGGCGGCCCCAGTCCTGCGGTTCCGGTCTCAGCTGACTCGATCACCCTTTTCCCTCATCCTACGCAAAACGCGTTGCTGGTGATGGCGGACGAGGCGGGCGTCAGGAAGGTTCAGGAACTGGTCAACCTTTTTGACGTCAAAGCCAACATTGGTCCGCTTCGCATTCAACTGGAAGTCGCCGATGCGTCAGAGGTTGTATCAACGGTAACGCAGGTGCTTGGCGGAGGAGGAGGCGCCGCCCCCGGAGTGAAGGGCGCAGCCGCAGCAGCTCCGGAGAGTTTTCAACTCGTCCCCGATCCGTCCGGGAGCTCCATCTGGTACAGCGGAAACGAGAGCGATCTGGAAAGGGTGCAATCACTGGTGAAGGCACTGGATGTGGCCGGCAATTCGCCAACGCTGCACATCGTGAAGCTGGTTTACCAGCAGCCTTCTTTCGTGGCCGACATTCTGCGGCAGTTTGACGGGGTCGCACCACAGGCGGCAGAACCTGCCCCGGCCGGACAAAAGCCAAAGACTCGACGGGCAACGTCCAAGGGGCATTCCGCATCTAAGTTCACGCCTGACGACCAGCAAAAGAAACTTTACATTCTTTGCAACACGGATGACTTTAACCGTTATCAGGACATCATCGCCAAGCTTGATCAGCCCGAAATCGAAAAAGACACCTTCATTCGCATTCCGGTGAAGCACATTGATTCGGCCACGGCCGTGGGCAAGCTGGGTGACATCATGCCCAACACGCCGGTGAATCAGGACGTACGCACCATCGCCGTGGACGGCTTCATTCTCCTGGTTGGTGCATCGCCCTCCGACGTGGCCGTCATCAAGGAGGTGCTCGCGGAGATCGATAAGCCCTCCACTATTGAGACGCGAACGTTTGTCATCAAGCATGCCGACCCGGCGGACATCAAGACGGCCATCGAAACGCTTGTGGGCACAGGCTCGTCGGAAGGCCGCAGCAGCGGCGGATCACGGCGACGCCCGCGTTCCATCGCCTCGCCTGCTCAGGCGGGCGAAGGCGGTCCCAAGCAGGGTGCCGCCTCCGCGCCCAGCACCGATGCAACGGTTTCGGATGACATGACCATTTTCCAGATTGGAAATCAACTGATCGTGAAGGCAACGCCGGCCGTCCTTGACCAAGTTGCCGCAGTCGTTCAGCAGTTTGACGTTGAAGGCTCGGGTACGGACATGCGGGTCTATTCCGACTTCCCGCCCAATTCCGACATCATCGGGATTTCCGAAACGCTGACTTCTGTCTTCGTCGGTGGAGCGAAGGCGCCGCGCGGCGCCAGGGGCGCAGCCGCGGTAGGCGGGGGCGGCGCCGAAGGACCGCGATTCATCCCGCAGCCCGCCACGAACCGGCTCGTCATCATGGCCGAGCCATCGCAATACGGCGAGATCGAAAGATTGCTGAATATTCTTCGCGTTGAGGCGGGCAAAACCGAGCCTTCCATCGTCGAATTCATTCCCGTCGAATACGCCGATCCCACGGCCTTGGCGGAAGAGATTCGCCCGCTACTGGATATGAAAATTCGCGGACTCGTGGATTCCGGCGAAATTGCTGAGCCTGCGGCAGAAAGCACAACTCCGACCGCTGTGCCGCGTCCCAATCGGGCCAAGAAGCTGCAACAAGGCGGCTCAGGGAGCGAGAAATATCACATTGGCGCTGACGCGCACAATGAACGAATCGTCATCGCCGCCCCGCAGCGCATCGTGGACGAGGCCAAGCAGCTCATCAAGCAATTCGACGTGCCCGCGAAGGGGGCGAAGATCGTCTTCAAGCAAGTGACCCTCGATAACGCGTCCCCGGCGGACATGGTCAAGTCCATCAAGGAAATGATCGGCAACCGTTCAGCAACCGCCGCCCCCAGACGCGCAGCCGGCGGTAAGCCCGGCGCGCCGGGGGCAGCTCCCGCTGCGTCACCGCTGGAGGGTCTTGGCGGCGAAGGACTGGTTGTAACCGAGGCTCCCGGCGGAGGAGCCGTGCTGCTCAAGGGTACGCAGGCCGAAGTCGATCAGGCCGAGGACTGGATCCACCAGCTTGATTCCATGTCGTCGCGCGGACTCAAGATCAAGCTATACAAGATCACCGGTACGGACACGGAAAAACTCTTCGATCTGATCGTGAGCGTGGTGGACGTTGGCGGTGGCGGACACGCTCCCGCGGCCGGTGCGACACCACGTCGCGGCGCACCGACGAACGGCAGCAAATCCAGTTCATCAGTTGACGACGAGGAATTCTCCACCAGTCGCACCCATTCGGGCCAGGACCTGTATCTCCATGCTGATCTGATCAGCGACACTCTTCTGGTGGCGAGCAAGCCATCCAAACTGCAGCAGATCGACGATCTTGTGATGCAGTTTACGACAGACAAGACCATCGCGGGCGCCATCAAGGACACGGATGTACCCAGTTTCCGTTATACGCTGGAATTTGCCGACGCCACCGATGCAAAATGGGATTTGGAGGACTTGATCGATGCAGTTTGGGAAGGAAAGGAAAAGCCCAAGATCGAGAAGTTCAAGGACATGCTTATTGTCAAATACCCTGACGAAAGCCGGTTCGATGAAATTCGCAAGATGATCAAGGATCTCGACAAGCCCAGCGAAAAGGAATCCAAACTGGTCAAGGTTTCCAAGGTGCCTCCGGCGGGATTGAGTCCTCGCGATACAGCCATTTGGATCAAGCAAAACCACCCGGATTGGGACATTGAGATTGAAGATGCCGGAATCGACCAGGAGCAACCAACTTATGGCGTGGAACAACTCAAGCCGATTGATGGCCCAAAAACGGAATCCCTGAATAAGGCCAAGCCGGCCGCCAGAGGTCGTGTCGATGCCATCACTCCTGGCAGGTTGCCGCTGCCGTTTCAGCGAACCGTCGATGCGATCCTGTTCAGCGTTCTAGCGCAAACGCCCCCCGACGAGGAACAACCCGAACCAGGTCAGGAGGAAGTCCAACCCCAGGAGGAACCGGAAATCCAGCAACCTGTCGCTCAACCTGTTCCTAGAGATTTTGGTGACCGATTGATTCGCCAGGCCGTGACGCCAATATTGCCCCAGTCTCAGGCGCAAAATCCAAAGGATTCGGGATCCAAGACAACATCCAAGGACGCAAAAAAGTCATCCAACAAAGGCAAAAAAGCTCGCATTATCTACAACAACAACGATGGTGTGTATTGGATCGAGAGCGATAAGGACAGCGTCGATGATATTGAGAATTCGCTCGATGATCTGGACAAGGAACTCAAGGACATTGTCGTCGCTCCGGACATCCGCATCTATCGCGTGCGATACATCGACGTTTATTCTGCGCAGGAGATCATCGAAGAGATGTTCAACGCCACGAAGGCGATGCAACAACAAGTCCAGCAGCAACAGGCACAACAGAACGCAATGATGCGTGCCCAGCAGCAACAGCAACTCCAACAGCAGAGATTGCAGCAACAGCAAGGCCAACAGGGACGTGGACAAGAGGGTAAGGACGCCGGAAAAAATGGACAGCAGACTCCGCAGCAACTGGCGGCTGCGCAACAGATGGCCCAGCAAATGCAGGTTCCTCAGTTGCCAACCCCTGCTGTCCGCGTCTATCCCAACCCCAGAGACCGTTCGCTAATCCTGCGCGCGGAGTCCAGCCAATATCCGCACATACTCGAATTGCTGGCCACCATCGACCAGCCCAAGCCCATCGACAGCAAGACGCGCACCTATCCGCTCAAGCGGGTCAGCGCCACCGAAATGGAGCAGATGCTGCGCGAAACCCTGCGGCTGGATGAGGCGGGCAGTAAGTCGCGCGCCAACTCCGGCCAGCGAAACCCCAACGTTCCCGGTGGCGGTGCGCAATCCGCGACCGGCCCCGGCGGACAGCTCCCCGAGACCATCCTTCAGGAAAGTGCGACGAAGAGCCTGCTGGGCGTGGACCCGCAGGACATCACGATCTTTTCCAGCGAGACCGCCAATACCATCATGGCCGTCGCCCCCCCCGCCGCGCTCGACTACATCGGCAAGCTCATCGAGCAGTTCGAAAGCGGCGACATCCCTGAGCGGCTCACCCGCTTCTATGCGGTTCAACATGCCTCCGTGACCGACGTTGCCCAGCAATTGGAAGACTATTTCGCGGCCAAGCATCCGCGAACCAGCGGTGGCGGCGGCGGACGCTCGTCCCGCAAGGGCAGCCCTGAAGGCGCTTCGCCCGCCGCAGCCTCCCATGAAGGGGGCGGACTCAACGCACCCAGCTTCATCCCCTATGAGCGCCTCAACCAACTCACGGTCCACGGGACACAGGAGCAGATCACCGAGGTCGAGGAGGTACTGACGCGGCTGGATGTGCCCAGTGAGGAAGACACCTGGCAGGACGTCGCCCTTGCCCATGCCGATGCCAAGCTGGTCGCTGATACGCTGACCGAGATGTTCGGCGGCGGTGGAGCGGGTGCAGGATCAACCGGCCCCGGCAAACCCGGTCGCCCGGCGGGAGCAGCGTCCGGCGGCAACGGCGCGAAGTTCATCGGCGAGTCCGGCGGGCGCATCATCTTCTATAGCGCCCCCAAGGCCCGACAGCCGGAAATTCTCGCGACCATCGCCAAGCTGGAGGAAAAGTCCAAACAAACGTCGCAGCCGCGGGTCATCGAACTCAAGAATGCCACTCCCAGCCAGGTGGCCGAGGCCATCGAGAAGGCTTATGACGTTCGCCGCACCGGCGCGCAGGGAGGCGCCGCCCCCAAGACCGCACGGTTCACCGTCACAGGGCACGATCCCTCGCATCGCCTCTTCGTAGTGGCCGATGACGAAATGTTCGCGCAAATCAGCTCGCTGATTACCACGCTGGATCAGCCCGGAAGCAGCAATATCGGCATCGAATTTCGCATTTACCCGCTCCAGTACGCCAGCGCCAAGGCCGTCCACAGCCAGTTGACCAAGCTGATGACCGACTACATTCAGCGGCTGGGGCCCAACGCACCAAAAATGGAAGCCTTCAGCGTGCAGCCCGACGAAACCGCCAACGCACTTGTCGTGCTGGGCACGCCGTCAGTCTTCGGTTTCATCGAGGAGAATCTCCGCAAGATCGACACACCGGGTAGCAAGGCTTCCATGCCGGAAGTGCATGTTGTGAATTTGAAGAACGCGGATCCGGATGCCGTGACGCGAGCACTCACCGAAATCTTCGTGCGTAACGCGGCCAAGTCCGCCGACGGCGATGCGCCGATTTCGATTTCGGCCGCCAGCGGCTCAAAAGCCGTCATGATCCGGGCCAACGCCGTGGACTTTGCCCGCATCCAGACGGCGATCAACGAACTCGACACCGATGAGATCGCAACCGGCGGCGAGGTTCGCGTCGTGACAATGCAGTACGGCGACGCATCGGAAATCAAGACGGCTCTCGAGTCGTATCTGCAAAAGCCGGCCGGCACGGGAGCGCGAAGCGCCCAGCTTGTCGGTGATGTGCGACTGGCCGTCATGCCGCAGACCAACGCCATCATGATCAGCGGCGACAAGGACACGCTCGATCGCCTGGAAAGCATCGCCAAAGGCATGGACATCGCCGGTGAGAAAGGCAGCGTTCCGCAGATCATCACATTGAAGTTCGCCAGCGCCTCGATGATTCTCCCACAGCTCAAGGAAATGTTCAGTGATCCCAAATACGGTGGCGGCCGGAAAGGCTACACGGCCCCGGTCATCGTCGCTGACGAAGGCTCCAATGCCCTGATCGTCCGCGCGGGTCAGCAGGAACTGACCTCGATCCAGGGGATCGTTTCGGCGCTCGACACCGAAGACAAGGTCGACAAGTCGGCCCCGCGCATCATCCAGGTGGCGTTGGGGATCAACCTCCAGGACCTTGCCGACGACACGGAAGATACGATTAACGAAACGGCCAAAGCACGGCTGGCCAATACCAAGGGCGTCCCTGTCCCTGCGATCAAGGCAATAGCCAACCTGCGAACAAATACCATCACGCTTGCGGGCAGTGCGATGCTCTTCGACGAAGCCGAAGCCTTCATCAAGGCCCAGGAAAAGATGGGTCCTGCGGGCGGGAAGACGACCGTTGTCATCGGCCCCAAGAACATCGCCACGGAGGATTTGCAGCGGTTGATCGACCAACTGACGCAAAAGCAATCCAGCGGCGGAAGTCATCGCGGCGGTTCGTCCAGCGGCAGCGCACCGCGCCCGCCGCGGACCAACCGTTAGGAAGAGTTCACAGGCATTGCCGGAATGCGTTCCTCCCGGGGAGGAGGACCGGCAAAGTGCGCGCGAAGGCGGCGGGTTTCTTCGTTGCGTAGCTCGACAGGCGGAGTTATCGTATCACCCCAGTTGGCTCCCCTGGCATCGTAATTGCGGTAACGATCTCACGAGGCGAAGATTATGAACACAAATCAACGTCGGATCGGAAAGAGTCTGCCCCTTTGGAACCTATTGGCGCTTGCTGTCGTCGCCTGTTGTTCGACGTTCCTGTCGAGCGTTGTTTCTGCGCAGGACAGACCTCGGCGCGCTCCTGCAATTCCGCCTTCGGCACAACCCAATCCTGAGCAGGTTGCCCAGCCGCAAGTGGATCAGCAGGAACAACCCGTCAGGCCCGCGCAGCGACGCCAGGTTCCGCGCCAGACACCGGGACTGGAGCCCGGCGCACCCAACCAACCCAACCAGCCCGCGCCGCCGGTAGACCGGGTCTCCGAGATGTTGAAGCAGGTCGATCCAGCGATTATCGCCCGGCTGGCCGGGGCCGATGTCACGGTCGAAATTGTCGGCGGGCAAATCATCCTTCACGGACCCGAAGAGGCCGTCAAAACTCTCGAACTCCTCATTCGGGGCCTCGATGTCGAGCAGGAGCACGAGCGGCCCGTCGTGCAGGTGGTCACGGTCTACGAACGCGATGCAAACGAAATCGCCCGCTCGCTGGAGGCGGCGCTCAAGCAGGTCATTCACAGGCCCAATCAGACTCCTGAACAGCAGGTCAAGATCACAGCGCTGGCGTGGAATATTCTCCTGGTGTCCGCAATGCCAGAGGATATCAACTTTGTGATTGACACCATCGAGCAGGTGGATTCCATTCCCGACCCGCTGGGCGGCAAGATCGAGCTCATGCGTTTTCAAGTGAAGTACCGCAAGGCCAGCGATGTGTCGAAAGAGCTTGAAAAGATCGTCACCCAGATTCGCCAGGCCGGTGGTGCGAACAAGGACAAGACCAAACTTCAATTCATTCCCAACAACGCGAACAACACCATCACCGTGACGGCCCGCGAAACCGAGCGCGAAAAAATCCAGGCGCTCATCGACCAGATCGACGTGGAGCCCGTGCCCGGCTACGGCGAAATCAAACTCACGGTTTTCCCGCTCATGCATTCGAAGTCCAATGAACTTGCCAAAGTGATTCAGGATTTGCTCAAGTCACCGTCTGGGGCGGGCGGCGCTTCGGGAGGTTCCGGAGGCAGCCGGGATTCGCTGGAGGAAACACTGTATCGTCTGATCATCAGCAAGGCCGCGCCCGATGGGCAGATTACCGATTTGCCGCCCATCGACCTGCAAAAGCCCCTGAAGATCACTTCGGACGAAGGAACCAACAGCCTGATCATTGCGACGCCCGAAGAGAATGTGTCGCCCATGGCTGAGTTGATCCGTCTGCTCGACGGCGTGCCGCTGGGAGCGGACGTGGCCGTGCGCCTCTTCCCGCTTCGTTTCGCCACCGCCGAGTCTCTCGCCGACACACTCAAGAAGATGTTTGATGAAGGAAAGAAACTGCCGGAGGATCCAGGTGGCAGCGCCAAGGATGCCGTTCCATCGGAATTGCGCGGCAAGGCCCTCGTCTATAATGTCGGGATCGTCGCCGATGCCCGGACCAACACCCTGGTCGTTTCCGGTCGCCCCGAGCAGCTCTCTCTGGTCGACGAAGTTGTTGCCAAGCTCGATCAGCCGTCCACGGCATTGAAATTCCCGCTCCGGCTCATCCCGCTGGAGTTTTCCGACGCGACAGCCCTCGGCGAAACGATCACCACGCTGTTCAAACAACGCTTCGACGCCGCCCAGTCCTCCGGCGCCGACAAGACGGCTCTCGAACGTGAACGCCTCTTCCTGAGCACTGATCTGCGAAGCAATTCGCTCATCGTTTCCGCTTCCGAAGAGAACTACAACGAAATTATGGGCATCGTAAAGCAGCTCGACACCAAGCCGGCCAAACTCTTCGATCAAATTCGCATCGTCCCGCTGCAGCGTCTGTCAGCCACCGACATGCAGAAGAAGATCGAGGAACTCTGGAAGCGCAAAGCCGAACTCCGCCGCAAGGCCGAACTGATCGAGGACCTGCCCGTAATCGCCGTGGACACGCGCAGCAATTCGCTCATCGTCGCGTCAAGCATTGAGGATTTCGATGAAATCCAGCGGCTCGTCCGGGCCCTTGAGAATCAGCCGCTCATCGAGGACACCACGCTCTACAAACTCGAGTTCGCCGACGCCACCGCCCTGGCCTCCATGCTCGATGAACTCTTCAAGGGCATCGCCGGGCAATCCGAGAACATCAAGGCCCCCACGATCCTCGCCGAGCCGCGCAGCAACGCCCTGGTCGTCGCGGGCACGCGCGACATGATCGAACGCGTCGCGGAGGTCGTGAAGCGCCTCGACGTGCAGGCCGGTCCGCTCACCTCGATCTTCCGCGTCTATCCGTTGAAGAACGGCTCGGCGGCACAGCTCGCCCCGCGCATCCAGGAACTCTTCGACGCCCAGAAGGGCGCCGGCGGTGAGGCCGCCAAGACCCCCGTGGTCGTCATGGCCGAGGAAACCTCCAACAGCCTCGTGGTCAGCGCCTCGCGCGACATTCATGCGGAAATCGGCGGGCTGATCGAGCTTCTCGACAAGCCTTCGACGATCGCCCGACATTTCCGGATTTTCCCGCTGAAATTTGCCAAGGCCTCCACCATTTCCGAAAAACTGGAGAGCTTGTTCAAGTCGCAGGCGGAGGGAAGTTCCGGTCGTGCCGACGCCCTCGGCGTGCAGGCCGACGAGCGATCCAATTCACTCGTGGTCTGGGCATCACCCACTCAAATGACGAACATCGCTGAAATTATTGACAAGCTCGACACCGTTTCGCCGATCCGCGAACAGATGGTCAAGGTGATTCAGCTTCGTCAGGCTCTGGCCACCGATTTCGCCAAGCTGCTCGAGGACACGCTTGTCGGGCAGGGTGACGCAAAGGACGAAGAGGCCGTCATTGTTTCCTTCCTCGAAAAAAATCCCGATGGCCGCGAAATTGTCCGAAAACTTCTGCGCCAGGATATCAAAATCAAGCCCGACCCGCGCACCAATTCGCTCATGGTAATGGCCCCGGCCGACAGCATGGCCATGCTCGAATCCATGATTCGCGACTTTGACCGCATTCGACCCATCACCTCGGAAATCCGGCTCTTCCCGCTGATCAACTCCGATGCCAAGACGATGGTCGATCAACTCGAGCAGCTTTTCCAGACCAAGGGTGGAACCGGCGGCGCGGAGGGCGAAGCCAAGAGTGAACTCGTCTTTGGCGCCGCTCTCACCCAGAAGGACCAGGAGCAACTCGCCAGCGTTGGCCAGGAACTGCGTTTCGCCGCTGACACGCGGACAAACACACTGATCGCAGCCGGCGCCCCCGTCTACCTGACCATGGTTGAAGACTTGGTTCGGTTCCTTGATTCGCAGCAGGCCGAAGACCGCGTCTCCACGGTGTATTCGCCCAAATATCTGCCGGCGACCGACTTGCAAAAGGCCATCAAGGGCTTCGTCGATCAGGAAATCGCCGTCCTGGGCGAGGGCGACACAGAGGAATCGCGCGTCCGCCGCCAGGAACGACAGGTATCTGTCGAGAGTCTTGGCGACGTGGAAAAAGGCAGCAGCAGCCTTCTGGTGGGAACCAGCTCGCGTTCCTATCAAAAGACGATGGACATGATCCAGTCGCTGGATCGCGCCGAACCCCAGGTGATGATCTCCGTGCTCATCGCCGAAGTTTCTCTCACGGATGACATTGACCTCGGCGTGGAAATTGCAGGACAGGAATTGGACTTCACGAGGAATGCCGTCGTCGGGCCCAATGGAGTCATCGAAGGCAGTGATTTTGATACTGTAGCGGGAACCGTTCTCGGTGCCGCCGGAAACGGACTTGGGTTTAACTTCACGGTCACCGGTGAAGACTTCAGCTTCCTGCTCCACGCGCTCCAGACCGATAGCCGCCTCGAAGTTCTCTCCCGCCCGGTGCTCATGGTCCGTAACGGCGAGGAGGGCAAAATCACCATCGCCGAGGAAGTTCCCATCGTGTCGAGTTCGCAAATCACGGACTCTGGACAGATCAACGTCACCCCGGGCCGTGAGGAGGTCGGCATCATCCTCACCGCCACGCCCCACATCAGCCCCGATGGCTACGTCACCATCGAGCTGAGCCAGGAGATTTCCAACATCGGCGCAAACGTGCAGCTCTCTTCGGACCTCAGCCAGCCGATCTTCAACAAGCGCGAAGTGCAGACCAACATCACCGTCCGCGACGGCGAGACGGCCATCGTGGGAGGTCTGATTCAGTCCAATGATTCCCATAGCGAAACGAAGGTGCCTTTCCTAGGGGATATTCCCGGCCTGGGCGCTCTCTTCCGCACGACCACTGGCAAGAACAGCAAGACGGAACTTCTTGTGGTGCTCACCGTCGACGTGCTTCGCACTGACCAGGACGTCAAGCAGATGTCCATCGAGCAGCGCGACAAGTTCATCCTTCCGGACTCCATCCGCCAGAGTCCTCTGATGGAAGGCCTGCGCATCAAGCCCGAGGAATGCGGACTGGGCCCCCAGAATCGAGATCATGTTGACCGCAAACCGGTTCCCGCGGCCACCTCACCAGCGATCCTGCCAGACGATCGCAAGGGAGTGCAGCAGGAGTACGGTCCCAAGCCCAAGATTTACGGACCGCCGATCAACCGGGGAAATTCCACCAGCACGACCTCGACGGGCGTCTACGGGCCTCGCATTGCCCGTAACGGCGCTTCATCGGATTCAAACTGATGGCCGGCCGCGCTTGGTTTGCTCGCAGGTTTCCGCGCATTGTCGCTGCATCAACCAGCGCGGCACTGGGATTGTCCCTGGCCGGCTGTCAATTGTTTCATCGTGAAAAAGCGCCTGCACCGCCCCCCCCACACCAATTTCGGCCTTCAAGCACACCCCGCGCGCCGCGGTCGGCGGAAACGGTGCGGGTTCAGAGCGTCATCTGCCTGTTCGATCAGAAGCCCTGGATCAGCGCGGACATGGCCGGCGACCGGGATCCCGAGGGCGTTCAATACCGTATTTTTCTCAACGCAGGTGGAGATCGAGGCGTTCCTCGCGACGGAACCATTCACGTTGAGATGTACCGCATGGGACGCGACGAAAAAGGCGAGCAAACCCGGGTGCTGGTCAGCGACTGGCATTATCCAACGTCTCAGTTTACCCGTGTGTCGGCCAACCTGCTGGGAATCGGCTACCACGTGCAGCTTCGGTGGGCCAAGAAAGATGTCGCCGGAAGCGAAGTCGAAATTGTCACGCAATTTGAGGACGAAAGCGGAAACATCACGCGCGGGGCCACCAAACGACTCCGGGTCCCGAAATACTCCTCGTAACCCCCTCCGGGCGGATCGCCTATCCAGTCCAGTCCTGGTGTTCCTCTTGCAACATCGGCCCGGCAGTGGGGCAGGAGCGGCGGCACGCTGTTTCGTGCCCTTCGCCGTCAACAAACCGTTCTATAGAATCGTGTGAATGCTCGAGCGCCTCGATGAAACCATAGTGGCCATATCCTCGGCGCCTGGACGGGGTACGGTGGGCATCGTTCGCCTGAGTGGTCCCAGAGCCTATGAGCTTCTTCGCTTAATTGCCCCCAACGCCGGAGAATTCACGCCCCCGGCCCGTGTGCGCGACGAAGTGGTCATGGAGGGAGCGGCCTTTCCCGCCGTGTTGTATCTATTCCGCGCCCCCCACAGCTACACCCGTCAGGACCTTGTGGAGATCCATACCGTCGGCGCTCCGCCGATCCTGCAAATGATTTGTGAAAAGCTCGTTTCATTGGGCGCGATTCCGGCTCAACCCGGCGAGTTCACCGCCCGGGCCTATTTTAACGGCGCGATGGACCTGGTGAGCGCGGAGGGCGTGGCCCGGCTGATTCGCGCCCAGAGCGACACTCAGCTTCAGGCGGCGCGCCGAATGATGGATGGAGCTCTGAGTGTCAAGGTGTTGGCACTTCGCGATTCTCTGGCAGAGCTTCTGGGGCTGGTGGAAGCCGGCATCGACTTTGCCGAGGAGCCCATTGAGTTTATTTCGTCCGTGGAGCTCGTGCGACGACTGCGTGAACTGATTTACTCTTTCCGAGACGTCCAGACCCAGGCTCGCGACCGGGAGGTGTTTGACCCCCTGCCCCGCGTGCTGCTGCTTGGGCCGCCCAATGCCGGCAAGAGCTCGCTGATGAACCGGCTCAGCGGAAGGAGTCGCGCCATCTGCGCTGCCGTCGCGGGCACGACGCGCGACATCCTTTCCGCGCCCATTCAGGTCGGGACGCAGGAGGCCATCCTCCTTGACGCCGCCGGAATCGACGATTCCACAGATGAAGTCATTGCTTCCGCACGCGAACTGGCGCTTTCCGCCGCGACCACGTCGGACTTCGTGTGTGTCGTGCTGGATGCTCAAAAAATCCAATTTGAGATTTCAAATTTGAAATCTCAAGAGGCTGAGACCGATTCCAAAGAATCTGGGCTTTCAAATTTCAAATCTCCAATCAAAGACTTTCCACTAAACGCCGGACCATCCAGCTCGGTTAGCGTTTTTTTCCAGGAATTGCGGTCACGCGGAATCGGCAACTATCTGATTGCCCTGAATAAGTGCGATCTGCTTGAGGGCGGTGAAATCGATCGAATTGTTGATAGGGTGTACGAATTGGCGCAAATGCCGGTCGTTCCCATCAGCGTTTTGCGCGGCGACGGCATCGAAGAGTTGCGCCGTGCACTCGCCACAGCCCTGCAATCATCACACACGACTGTTACGAGCGAATCGTCCGCATTCAGTGATCGGCAACAGGCCTCTCTGGCAGCCGTACTGACATCGATGGCCCGCGCCGCCGCACTGGCCGACTCTTCAGCATCAACCACGCAATGCGCCGACCTGCTGGCCTTCGAATTGCGCGAAGCGCTGGACGCCATCGGCGCCGTCACCGGCGAAGTCACGACCGAGGACCTGCTCACCGAGATATTCTCAAAATTCTGCATCGGGAAATGATTGTTCCGGGCTAAGTTGTTCCTTCTGCCGCCTGCAAAATAGGTGTTAGGATCGCACTCGCCGGCCAGTCGGAATAGTATCGAACCACTTGAGAGACGAGAAGCAATACCAGAGTCAGTACCAAGCCAAACCCTAATAGCCTGCGCCCGCAATGCCAGATAAGGACGCCCCAGAGAGCGATCAGCGGCCATTCTGTAATCTCGGCAACCATGCCGGCATCCAACCTCAGATGAGTTAACACAACTACGGAAATGAGCATGAGCCGGTAAATGGCGCCGCAGGCGACGATCATCGGGCTCAATGATGCGACAAGATCTCTAAAGTTGAAGTGTTTCTTTGACAAGCAGCCTAAGAGGACAGCGGCGAACGAGCTAAGGAATACGGTTTGCGTCCAACATATGAGGAAAACAGCTGGAAAGTACCACGCAACTGACCATCCACTCAGCGTCGTCAACAACACAACGTGAACAGCGCCCGCGAGGCCTCCGCGATGCTGTGAGTACAAGACAATCATAACAAGTGATTCGATCACCGCGCCGACGGAATATGCTGCCAGCGACAACGCGATGCAATACAAAATGAATCGCACCCTCCGGTAAATCGGTGATATTCGACGCTGATGCAGGGCGGAGAAATATGTTCTCGGATGAACCCATGCGAACCATGCCGTTTTGATCGTTCGTCTGATTGCTCCGCCCTCTTCCGCACGCTCCCATGGAAGTAGGACTCGCCGATATTCGAACTGTTCCACGTAATCAGGGTCAAAGTGTCTTCCGCACTCGGGACACCGCAGCTCAGTAAGTGCGCACAGCGCGTATCCACAATGTAAGCATTTAGGTAGGGGTTCGTCGGACACAACGGCAGTCTAGAACAGATAAGGAGACTTGCAAATGCCGAAGCTACGCCTTGACGATCTTGTTTCGCCCTGTTTTGACGTCGGCAGTCGCGTTTCGCGTATCCACGACCAGCCGGGCGTTGGCAACAATCATGCCGTAATCATAGGCTGTGTGGTCGGTTGAAATGAGCACGCAGTCATACGACTTGAGCATCGCAGGCGTAAGTTTCTTGCTGACCATGTTTAGCTCATGCTCACGCTGTTTGGGGGTGCGGGGAACGAACGGATCGTTGTAATCCACTTTCGCGCCGCGCTTCCTTAGCATCTCGATCAGCTCGATCGACGGTGACTCGCGGATGTCGTCCACATTTTTCTTGTAGGCCAGGCCAAGCACGAGAATCTTCGATCCCTTGATGGACTTTTGCCGATCGTTCAGCGCCTCGGCCAGGCGGTGAATGACATACTCCGGCATTCCCGTATTGATTTCGCCGGCCAGTTCAATGAACCGCGTGGACATGCCGTACTGCCGGGCCTTCCACGTCAGGTAGAAGGGGTCAATCGGAATGCAGTGCCCGCCCAAACCCGGGCCCGGATAAAACGGTTGAAACCCGAATGGCTTGGTGGAGGCCGCCCGCACCACCTCCCACACGTCGATCCCCATGCGGTCGAACAAGACCTTCAATTCGTTGATGAGCGCGATGTTCACGCAGCGATAGACATTTTCCAGAATCTTCGCGGCCTCGGCGATTTCGCAGCTTGGCACGGGCACGACGCGTTTGACCGCCGCACCATACAGCGCTGCCGCGATCTTGCGACTGGCCGCATCGTCGGCTCCCACCACCTTGGGGATGGTCTCGGTGCTGTGGTCGGTCCGCCCCGGGTCCTCGCGT
Organism: uncultured Phycisphaera sp.; assembly: GCA_964501365.1. Lineage (GTDB taxonomy): Bacteria > Planctomycetota > Phycisphaerae > UBA1845 > UBA1845 > CAZAMB01. Next base: position 112,849 of record CAZCST010000009.1, read on the forward strand.
TCGGGCGAGTAGGCCAGAAAGAAATCGTGGCCCGCCTTCAGCCCGCTGGATTCGATGATCGGCTTGACGACTTCGCGAGTCGTCCCCGGATAGGTAGTGCTCTCAAGAATGATGAGTTGGCCGCGCTGCAAGTTGTCAGCAATGAGGTGGGCCGTGTTTTCGACAAAGGTGAGATCCGGGTCGCGCATCTTGGTCAGCGGGGTCGGTACGCAAATGATGATCGCATCACACTCGCGCAGCGTCCTGGGATCGGCACTGGCTTCAAATTTCTCCGCCGAAACGAGGTCAGCAATCAAGTCGGAGGGGATGTGCTTGATGTAGCTCTTTCCCGCGTTGAGTTTCTCCACCTTCTCCACGTCGACATCGAATCCCAGGCAGTGAAACCCCGCCCCGCAAAATGTGCGCATCAGAGGCAGGCCGACGTACCCCATGCCCACGATCCCTACGCGGGCATGTCGGTGCTCGACCGCATCCAGCCATGCCGATTCCGACAGCAGCGGCCCGCCGCGCACCTTTCCCGCCGTGGACGGCTTTGCGGTTGATTTCGAGGATTTTGAGGATTTACGCATAGGCGATATCTCCAAGGAGATTATCGGATCGGGGACGGAAGCGCTTGCGGGTTATCCCCCGCCAAAACGAGATGATTTAGCTCCCTGACAGCCCTGCCGAAACACTATCGGCGGGGGTGTCGGGAACTATAATGGCCATCCGGGTGGTTTGCCAAAGCCGCCACCATGATTGGGGGTCGCGCGAACCCCAACGTAGGCCGCTTTTTTTTGTGGAGGCATCCGTGGATCGTCCCATACCCTTAGCCCGGCCCAACATCACCCAGGCGGAAATCGACGCCGTCGTGGCGGTCATGCGCACCCCACATCTTAGCTTGGGGCCAAAAGTCCCTGAATTTGAAGCGGCCTTTGCCGAATACTGCGGGATGAAACAGGCCGTCGCCTGCATCAATGGGACCGCAGCACTTCATCTGGTGGTTCGCGCCATGGGAATTCGCCCCGGCGACGAGGTCATCACCACGCCGTTTTCGTTCGTCGCCTCCGCCAATTGCATCCTCATGGAACATGCGACGCCGGTTTTCGCCGACGTCGATCCGCTGACGTGGAATATCGATCCGAAAAAAATTGCGGCCGCCATCACCAAAAAGACCAAAGCGATCATTCCCGTCGATGTCTTTGGCCAGCCCGCGGATTTCGCCGCGATCAACGACATGGCGAAGTCGCATAACTTGAAGGTCATTGAAGACTCGTGCGAAGCCCTCGGCAGCACCTGGCGTGGAAAAAAGGCGGGCGCCTTCGGCAACGCCGGCGTATTCGGCTTCTATCCCAACAAGCAGCTCACCACGGGCGAAGGCGGCATGATAGTCACTGATGACGGCGAACTGGCCGACCTGTGCCGCTCGATCCGCAATCAAGGCCGGGCTGTCGGCGGCGGCTGGCTCGCTCACCCGCGACTTGGGTACAACTATCGTTTGAGCGACATCAACGCAGCGATCGGGCATGTGCAACTTGGCCGAATCGCCGAAATCATCGCCGAGCGCAACCGCGTCGTCAGTCTCTACAAGGAACGGCTTTCCGGCGAAACGCGAATCACTCTCCAGAAAGTCGCGCCGGGTATCGAAATGAGCTGGTTTGTCTTCGTCGTCCGGCTCGCCGACCGCTACACGCAGCCCGACCGGGACCGGATGCTAAGGGCACTCGCTGACCGCGGGATTGGATGCAACAATTATTTCGTACCCATTCATTTGCAGCCGTTTTTCGTCGAACAGTTTGGCTACAAGCCGGGCGCATTCCCCGTGTGCGAGGCCCTCGCCGCTCGCACCATCGCTCTCCCCTTCCACCACGAACTCACTGCTTCCGATGTGGATCGGGTATGCGAGACGTTCCGAAGCCTGCTGTGATTCTTGCACGTACCTCGATATGCGTTAATTCGCTTTCGATGGTGTGTCGCGGCGTTTTTCGATTTCGGTCAATGCTAGTTCCTTTGCCCGTTCCAGCGCCTGCGAAGCCTCCACCTCGACATGCGGCTTGACCCCCACGCCCTCCCAGTTCGTCAGCGTGATGGGATTGACTGCGCGGGCATAGGGAACCATCACGTTGAACCTGTCGTTCACGTTGAAGGGCCTGACCGGGTGAGCGCCGCCACCGGTCGTCTCACCCACCAGCGTCGCCCTTTTGAGATTCTGCAGGTTGTACGAAAACTCCTCGGCTCCCGAAAACGTACGGCTGCTCGTTAGCACAAATACCGGCAATTCCTGACCCAGTCGCTTTCCCGGCACGGTTTGCGTCGTCCAGAATTCTTCCGTCTTGTTGTTCGTACGATCGAAGAAGCTGTTGAGGTGCGTCGGCTTGTCAAACAGGTAACTCGACAGAAATTGGATCATTTCCGGCGATCCGCCGCCGTTGTAACGCAAGTCAAAAATGAGCGCATCACACCCCGCAACAAAGGCCATCGCTCCTGCTGCAACCAACTTGGCATCTTCACTGGGATTGAATTCGTCGAAGCGGATGTACCCGATGTTTCCCGGCAGCAGTTCCACTTGCTTGAATCCAAAATTCTCGCGGCGGGCGTCGTCGGCCGTCCCCCGCCGCCGCATCGGCCCCCCGCCATGAAAGTTTTGAGCCTCGCCAACCCGTACGCCCAGATGCTTGTCGTGGCAGATTTCCCGGAGATCATCCGTCACTCGACGGGCAAATTCCGAAGCTGTTTCAATGGTTCCGTACGCATCAGTCCGGGCTTTCTCCCGCAGCATCGCAGCCATCGTTGATCCGACCTCGGGGAACACGTAATTCGCCTCCAGCGCCCTGGCGATTTCCTCCAGCGTCGATTTTCGAAGATCCGCTGTCAGCGGCCTGGCCGGCTGATCGCCCGACTCGACCGCAACAGGACCTTGAATCATCACATGGTGCAACCCGAACGGCGCTGTCTCTTCAAATGCAAATTGAAACTCGAAATTCGCGTCCGGAGTACTCGTGTACACCAGAACCGTAATCGCCTTCTCTTCTGACGCCGTAACTTGCCGCGGCTCCAGCTTTCCCCATTGAGCACGCATTTCTTCGTATTGCTTGAGCCGCTCATCGATGGTGCGGGTTTTCAACGCGGACTGTGCCCGGTTCGCTGCTTCAAACGCCCGCATTGCCTCTTGAGATCCGGAATTGAATGCGTCAATGAACGCTTTGGCACACCGTCCGGCATGGGTATCTGGAAGGGCTACCGCCTTCCCAGCCCCGCCTTCCGGAGTCGAGAGGACCGTCCACACTGGAATCAAGAAGCTCAGAATTGCCACTGCCGCATTGAACATGGATACCTCCATCCCATATCGATGACCCATACTTCATCCCAATCCATCGAAGGTTAGACGGCCCATCACATCAAAGCCTGTCAAATGAATGTGGTTTTGCACCAAATTCAACGACGACCGACGAATCGCAGGATTGTGTTTCTCGATTTCCCATCAATTGGGTTGAGAAAGGGAATGGAACAGGGCAATGCTTGCGGTGAAGCCGTGGACGAAGTTGCGACCGCCGACCGGGCCGAACTCCCCACCGCAGAAAAATCCCGCGACGGGAATATTGCCCAGCACTTGCCGAAGCATGCCGATATCGTGGCCCGGCTGGGGCCACATGTGCGTCCCGCGTCCGTTGCAACCAAACAAAAGGGCGCCCTCCGGCTCGGTCCCGGCATGAAGGCTGAGCATGGCCCGCAGATCCTCATCCGCGCTTTGTGCGTCACGAACATGGAATTGCACGGTGGTTCCCACCTTCACGTGCCCCGCAATGCCGATCGCCCCTGTTTTTCGATCGGCGCCGAGAATGTTGTGGATCAAAAAATCGCCGCGTCCAAAGTTACCCTTGTATTCATCAATCACGCGGCCCAGAAACATGGATTCGCGGGCCAGTTGCTCATCGGATTCGGCGAGCTTGGTAAGGACACCGTGCAGTTGCTCCAGTGCGGGTTTTCGCCCCAATTCGTGAATGATGTTCCCTTCAACCTTGGTGACGACAAATGACTTCCCAATCGGGCGGCATCCCTGAGACACCACCGTCTCGACACGAAGATTGCCGGAAAGGGCCGCTCCGACCATGCCCTCCTGATGAACCGCACCTCCCAGGAAAAGGCGGTTTTGACGCGGGGCACGTCCTGCGCTGGCGATCCCCCCGACCACCGGACACTTCGGATAATTCAAATTCATCTGATCGAGGAAATCATAGACGGCAATGCTGAAGGGGTCGGCCATGCAGAGAAACACAGGATTGCTCTCCGGCGACACACCCACAATTCGTTCCCAGTCGCTGGCGGACTGGGCGGCCTCCAGCTGGCTTTGCCGCACGTGAAAGGGACGAATGACGACCTCCGGCAGAGAGGCCGCGAGGAGCGAGATCGACGGCGTGCGTTCGAGTTCCCTGTCCACGCCGATCGTTCCTTCCGCGGTGCAGCCCAGAAGCAGAGCGTGGGGGAGGAATTGCGCGATGCGATCGGTGATGGAATCGATGGATTCCTCATAATGATTGGTGATGAAAAGCAGGGCCAGGTCAATGTCGCCGGGCGTGACGCGGGCATCGAGCGGCGAGAGCAATTCCTCGACCGCCTGATTCGGATTCTCCCTGCTCGTAACAGCTGACGCAAATCGCATAATTACGCATGGACAATAGGTCGCACTGGCGAAAGTTGCAAGTTGAAGATATGTTGCCGTTGAGGATCAGGAACCTTCCCAATGCCTTCTTCACATCATTCAACAGCAACGCACCCGGCACAAGCTCCGCGCGAGGATCAGGAGCTATGCAAGTGGCACGTTCGCGTCTTCCCGCGCCCCGACCAGCCGGACTCAGCCGGACGGGCTGTCTTGAGCGATATCCACCAGCTCGGCTTCCCGCACATTCGGGAAGTGCGATCCGAAAGAATTTATTTTTTCACCGGCCAATTGAATGAGTCGGACGTTCGATTACTTGCGGTGGAATTGCTCGCGGACCCGGTTGCGGAGCGATACGAATGTCTTGAGGGCTTTTCCCGGCGCGATTCCTCGGTAACAGCGGTCGAGGTCCACCCCCTGCCGGGAGTAATGAACCCGCTGGCCTTGACTACGCTCGCAGCCGCGCGGCAACTCCTGTCGCAAAAAGGCACTCCGCATTCTCACGTCGTAGAAGTACAGACGGGCCGGCGATTTTGCTTTACCGGTGCGAAGAATTCGGCCGAGTTGCAGCAAGTCGCCGGCAAGGTACTGGCCAACGATTGTGTGGAAAAATGGTTTGTTCAGGGGTTTGATCGGCGCGACGCCCTTCCGGAGGCGTTTCCCGAGCCACCGGCTCGCCCATTCGTTCTGCGCCGGGTTCCGCTCAACGGCCTGGGTGATGATGCGCTCGCAAAGCTTTCGCGCGATGCCCACCTGTTCCTTTCCGTCGAGGAAATGACAGCAATTCGCAACCATTTTGTGCGCCTGGAGCGCGACCCCACCGACCTTGAGCTCGAAACGCTCGCCCAAACATGGTCGGAGCACTGCGTACACAAGACGTTGAAAAGTGCGATCGAATACCGGGGCACGGACTTTGGCCGGCCCGGCGACATAACCTTCCGCTTCGACAACCTGCTGAAAGACACCATCGTCAGAACGACGAATGAGTTGGCAAAGGATTGGTGCCTCTCGGTATTTGTTGATAACGCCGGCGTCATCGCGTTCGATGACGAATACGGCATCGCCTTCAAGGTCGAAACACATAACCATCCTTCGGCAATCGAACCGTACGGGGGAGCCGCGACCGGTGTTGGAGGATGCATCCGCGACGTGATGGGGTGCGGGCTCGGAGCCAAACCAATCGCTTCGACAGACGTATTCTGCCTTGCGCCGCCGGATTTTCCCGAGCAGCGCGTTCCCGCCGGAGTGCTTCACCCGCGCCGCGTCCTCAAGGGCGTGGTGGGCGGCGTGCGTGATTACGGCAACCGAATGGGAATCCCCACCGTCAACGGGGCGATCTACTTCGACGAACGCTACCTGGCCAATCCGCTGGTATTCTGCGGATGCGTGGGGCTGATTCCGCGTAATCGTCTGGAAAAGAAGGCCTCCGCGTGTGATTTCATCGTCGTCGCAGGCGGCCGCACAGGCCGGGATGGCATCCACGGAGCCACGTTCTCGTCGGCGGAACTCACGGACACACACGCCGATGAATTCTCGCACGCCGTGCAAATCGGCAACGCCATCGAAGAGAAAAAACTGCTCGACGCCGAGTTGATCGCCCGCGACCACCCCGACGGCTGCCTCTACTCGGCTGTGACCGATTGCGGCGCAGGCGGGCTCAGCAGCGCGGTCGGCGAAATGGGTGAGCATCTTGGGGCGCTGGTCGATCTGGAAAAGGTCCCCCTGAAATATGCGGGCCTTCGCTACGATGAGATCTGGATTTCCGAGGCGCAAGAGCGAATGGTCTTCGCCGTGCCCCCGGAGCACATCGAAAAGTTCATGGCCGTCTTCGTCGCCGAAGAGGTCGAAGCCACGATCATCGGCCAGTTTACAAACGATCGCGAACTCCGCGTTCGATATGAAGGTCACGTCGTTGGCGAACTTCACATGGAGTTTCTGCATCACGGCCTGCCAAAAACAACACGAAGGGCCAGTTGGAGACCCAACCCCGCAACCGCCCATGACCGCTCAACTCCTAACGGAAATGCCAAAAAAACAACCGGCAATCGACAATCGACCATCGACAATCTTCGCGGGCAGTTGCTTTCAACTCTGAGCAGTCTCAACGTCGCCTCCAAGGAATGGGTCATCCGCCAATATGATCACGAAGTGCAGGGCCGCAGCGTCATCAAGCCGCTGGCCGGGCCGCACTATGGCCCTTCCGATGCTGCAGTTCTTCGTCCGCTATACACCAGCCCGCGCGGCATAGCGCTCGCCTGCGGTCTGTGCCCACACTGGTCGGAGGTCGATCCATATTGGATGGCCGCCCGGGCAGTGGACGAAGCATTTCGCAACGTGATCTGCGTCGGAGCCGATCCTGCGCGAGTGGCCATCCTTGATAACTTCTGCTGGCCCAAAGCGGATACGGAAGAGTCGCTGGGAGCCCTGGTGAGGACGTGCAAGGGCGCGGCGGACGCCGCCCGAACCTATGGTCTGCCCTTTATCTCCGGCAAGGATTCGCTGAACAATCAATTCAGCATGACCGACGCCGAGTCAAAACGCACGGGACTTCCCCGACAACTGGCCATTCCTCCGACATTGCTCATCAGCGCCGTGGGAATTGTCGAAGACTTGGAACGCTGCGTGACCATGGACCTCAAACAATCTGGAAATGTAATCGTTCTGGCCAGACCCGCCGGCGCGCCCCCCGGCAGGCAGGATGCATCGCAAAGGCACCGGGCGGAATTTGAATTCGCCGAAGCGTTCCAACTACACCGGCGCGTGGCGGAGTTGATTGCTTCGCGGGAGGTCTTATCCGCCCACGACGTGAGCGACGGCGGCTGGGCGGTCGCGCTCGCCGAAATGTGCATCGCTTCCGGACTTGGGGCCGCAATTGATATTGCAGATACGGATGCACAAATGGGCCTATTTGATGAGCCAGCAGCCCATTATTTACTTGAAATGTCCCGGCCATCAGCCGCCCAGTCCGGCTTCCCGATTCTTGGCACGATTACTTCGGAGCCTGTTCTGCGGTTTCGGTCTGCCGGCAAAGAAGTGATGGACGTCTCCGTTGCTGATTTGGACAGGGCATGGCGCTCACCGCTAACGCAGGGAGGAGCGAGAACATGAAGGAAGTTCGAGTGCTCGTGCTCCGCGCGGCGGGGATTAACTGCGACGAAGAAACCATGCACTGCTGGCAATTGGCCGGCGCATTTCCAACGTTGGTGCATATCAGCGAACTATTGGAATCGCCGGGCATGCTTGCCGACTACTCCATCGTCACCGTGCCCGGCGGATTCAGCTATGGCGACGACCTTGGGGCCGGAACCATTCTTGCCCAGCGAATTCTGCAAACAGTCGCCGATCCCCTCCGCGAATTTGTGCGGCAAGGCGGCGGCGTACTGGGGATCTGCAACGGCTTTCAGGTGCTGGTGAAGATGGGCCTCCTTCCGGGCGGCGATTTTGGCCGCGACCAGGTCACCGTTACCTACAACGATTCCGCAAGGTTTGAGGCTCGCTGGGTTCGACTGGAAGTCAGTACGGACAAGTGCCCCTTCCTGAATTCGAAACAACCAGGCAACGTAGTTACGACGCAGTCAGGCAACTGGATTCTGGAACTCCCGGTGGAACACGCCGAAGGAAGAGTGATGACCGCTTCCGATGCGGTAGCTCGGCGGTTACTCGACAATGGCCAAGTCGCGATGCGTTATGTGGATGACGCCGGAAATCATGACCAGTATCCAGCCAATCCCAATGGTTCGGTGCTGGGCATTGCGGGCCTGTGCGACCCGACGGGCCGGATCCTCGGTTTGATGCCGCACCCGGACCGACACTTCCAGCACACGCAGCATCCCACCTGGACACGAAGGCGGCCCGAACACGACCCCGACGGATTAACGGTCTTCAAAAATGCCGTGAACTATTGGAGGAAAAAACACACCAAGTCCGACGCACCGGCCATGTCCCGCTAGCAAAAATTCTCATTCCTGCGCTCTCATGTCCGTGATAAACATGTGTCCGGGCTCATGGACGATGGCCAATTCCGGCTTTGCCCGCAAGATCGCTTCCAGCGGGGTCACTCCACACGCCCAGAAGACCGGAATTTCATCGGCACGAATCTCTACGGCGTCGCCGTAGTCGGGAGTCTGAACGTCTCGAATTCCAATTGCGCCGGGATCGCCGAAGTGCACCGGTCCGCCGTGTGACCCTGGCATTTCCTGTGTAATTCTCTCGGCGTGCCGTGCCTGTTCCATCGTCATAGGCCGCATCGACACTACCATCGGCCCCAAAAACGCACCCGCCGGTCTGCACTGCACATTGGTCCGAAACATCGGCACGTTCCGTCCCTGTTCGATGTGCCGCACAGGAATTCCTGCTTTCAACAGCGCCGACTCGAACGTAAACGAGCAGCCCAGCAGAAACGAAACCCACTGCGTGACGCAATCACCCGACGAAGCGGAAACGGATTTCCCGTTTGGGTTCGCACAATAATTGACGACGCTTTTCGGCTGATCCACCAGCTCGCCGCGCCGGTAGACGCGATACCTTGGCAAATCGGTGCGAAGGTCACTCCCGGGCGCGGATGGCGCTTCATACTGGCCGGGCATTGTGAACTCCACCAATGGGCATGGTCCGGTATTCAAATCGCAGAATCGCTTGAAATCCCCGGCCAAGTCTCTCGGGAGCATCACCAGATTGGCCTGAACATACCCTGCCGCCAAACCGGCCGTCGGTCCGTGAAAGACCCCGGACCGGCAGAGTTCGCGTACTTCACGAGGCGATAAAGCAGCAAGGTCCATTTGAGCCATCCGTTCCACAGAGGGATTCTACGCCACCTGCAAGCTCCGTGACAAAACGACAAAAAACGGCTAAAATCGCTCCCTGCGACGCATTATTTCACTTGTCCGCTGGAAATACTCATCGTGGTTATCCGAATAGTAGGCAACATCGGTTTGCGTCCCAGCGGGAATGGGCCTTGCATGGACCTTCGCCGGGGGTCTGGCTGAGCCGGAGGTGACTCATGATTCAATTCTGCATAATGGGTGGTCTGGATGCGGTGATCAAGCCCGAGCCGAAGATTTACTTCACACTCATGGGCGGCTGCGAACTTCGCCGCCAGACGCTCGCCCGCAGGCTTCTCTCACAGCGCCAGCGGCAACGCGAAGGACGGACCATTCCTCGACAATTTTTCATCACCATCATGGGTGGCGTCGACATAAGCTGTCCAACACTGGCCGAGGAATTCATCGATCTGCAACAACTGATCCGCAGCGGAGAACTTTCCATGGCTGACTGGGACCGGGCGATGAGCGAACTGGGCCAGCTGGATGTCAGCATCGGCTCGTTCACCCTCATGGGCGGATTTGGGGAGTGCGAACTGCCTTCTGAATCGCAGGAAGTGGACAGCCTCGCCCTGCAGCGGCACATGGGCAACATCACCCGCGAGGCCAGCGATGTCCTGCAGCACGGCTTCGGCAAGCGTGACGGCGAGCGCCACGCCACCCTCCGCCGTGCCCTCCTCGTGGAAGCATAGGCCTTCCTCCTAACAAAAGGGGAATACAGAAGGTCAGAGCTCGTGTAATGCCTCCCCCCTTACCAAAGGGGGACACGGGGGGGTCAATTCGCTAACATTAAGACGAATGGCCGAACTCATTTTTCACGGCGCCGCTCAGCAAGTCACCGGCTCGCTTCACCTGCTCGAAGTCGGGGGAAAACGCGTCCTTCTGGATTGCGGACTCTTTCAAGGCCGCCGCGCTGAAGCCCGAGAATTGAACACGAGCTTTCCGTGCGATCCGCGAACCGTCCACGCGGTGGTCGTCTCCCACGCCCATATCGACCACATCGGCCGGTTGCCCATGCTCGTGCGTAAGGGCTTTCGCGGCGTTATTCACTGTACCGCCGCCACGCGCGATCTGGCGGCCGTCATGCTCGCCGACGCGGCCAAAATCCAGGAGGAAGACTCGCGATTCCTCAACAAGCGCCGTCCGCCACAAACACCCCCCATCGAGCCGCTCTATGGCGTGACCGAAGTTTCACCGACGCTGAAGCTCATTCAAACTTCGCCCTACGGACGCTGGTTCAAGGTCGCCGGCGGCGTCTACGCCCGCTATTTCGACGCGGGCCACATGCTCGGCTCGGCCGGAATCGAAGTCGAAATCACCGAAGGCGCATCGAAATTCATCCTGGCCTTCAGCGGCGATGTGGGCCGCGCAGGCCTGCCGATTCTCCGCAACCCCGCGCCGCTTCCCGAATGCGATTACCTGATTTGCGAATCCACCTACGGCGGACGGCGCACCGACGCGGTCCGCGACCTGCGATTCAAGCTCGCCGAAGTTGTGCGGCGGACGATTCATCGCGATGGCCGCGTTCTCATCCCTGCGTTCAGCGTCGGCCGCACGCAGACCATCCTCTACGACTTGCACCGCCTGTTTCAAAACGGCAATCTCGAAAGCGTCCCCGTCTACGTCGACAGCCCGCTGGCCATCAACGCAACTGATGTCTTCCGACTTCACCCAGAGTGTTTTGACGACGATGCGCTGGCGTTCGCGGACAATCCAGACGGAATTCTCGATGCTCCGCAGTTTCACTTCGTGCAGGGCCGCGAAGAATCCAAGGCCGTCATGCGCAGCGGGAAACCTTGCATCGTGATCGCGGCCAGCGGCATGTGCGAGGCGGGCCGCATCCTGCACCACCTGCGAAGCGCCATCGACGAAACAAGGAACACCGTGCTGATCGCCGGGTTTCAGGGCGCACACACCCTCGGACGTCGCATCATTGATCGCGAACCGGAGGTCAACATTCTCGGAGACCGGATTCCGGTCCGAGCCGAAGTGGTCGTGATGAACGGATACAGCTCGCACGCCGACTCGGAGGAATTACTCCACTATGCGCAGCCGGCACTGCCCCGCTGCCGCAAAGTCTTTCTCGTCCACGGCGAACTCGACCAATCCACCGCCCTCGCCGCCTCCCTCAACTCTGCCGGCCACAACGATATCGCCATCCCCGCCCCAAGTGATCGATTCACGCTGGACTTTGGATAGTTTCACCATTGGAGTGAGCATCTATCCACAGAGGGCACAGAGTACACAGAAAAATGCAGCAGGGCCGGCACTTCATTTCAATTCACAATGCTCTTGAACGTGAATGAATCGCCTTACTTCAACGTCCTATTCCTCTCTGTGCACTCCGTGTTCTCTGTGGTTCATTTCGTTTTTTTGATCAGCTTGAGAAACTCGGATTCATCCAAGGTCTGAACACCGAGTTCCTTCGCCTTGTCCAGCTTCGACCCGGGCGAATCACCATAAACAACAAAATCTGTCTTCTTGCTCACGCTCCCGGAAACCTTGCCGCCGAGTTGTTTGATCAGATTCTGCACTTCTGTCCGCCCCATGCTCTCCAGCGTTCCGGTGACGACGACAGTCTTGCCGGCAAAGAGACCTCCAGATGCCTTTTCACTTCGTGGCTGGGACATGTTAACACCGGCTCGCTTCAGCCGGTCGATCGTTTTGCGGCCGACATCGCTATGGAAAAAATGATGAATGCTGTACGCCAGTTCCGGGCCGACGCCTTCAATTTCCTGCAGCGACTCCTCGCTGGCTTCCATCAGCGCGGACATCTCGCCGAAATGATCGGCCAGCAACTCCGCGGTGGCCTCACCGACGTGGCGGATGTTCAGTGCCGCAAGCAGGCGGGCCAGTGGCTGCGACTTACTCCTTTCGATACCTTCGATCAGCTTGACGGCTCGCTTCTGACCGAATTGTACGATGGTTGTCTTGACGCCATCGTCGGTCTTTCGCTCCTGCTCGATTTCCACTTGCGCCAATTCGTCTTCGCGCTCGAGCAAAGCATAAATATCAGCAAATGACTTGAGCCAGCCCTTGTCCACCATCTTCGACACCATCACTTCGCCGAGGCCTTCGATATCCATCTGGTGTCGCCCCGCGAAATGGGTGAGACGTTCCTTGAGCTGCGCCGGGCAGGCGGGATTGATACAGCGGAGATAGACGCCGCCTTCATCCTGCTCGACCTCGCCGCCGCATTCCGGACATTCCGTAGGTCGTGTGACGGCCTTAGAACTTTTCGGGCGTTTTTCCTTCAGCACCCGCACCACCTGCGGAATAATTTCTCCCGCCTTCTCAACAATCACTGTGTCGCCCACGCGCACATCCAGCCGATCCACCTGATCAAAGTTATGAAGCGTCGCGTGGCGCACGGTCGTGCCCGATAGCAGCACCGGCGAAAGCACCGCCCGCGGCGTGATCGTCCCCAGCTTGCCCACCTGATAATCGATGTCGTTGACGAGGCTCTCCGCCTGCTCCGGCGCGAATTTGTACGCGATGCACCAGCGCGGATGGCGGCTCGTGCTCCCTAGTACGTCGCGCTGATCGAGCCGGTCGATCTTGATGACCAGCCCGTCGGTCTCATAGGGCAATCCGTGCCGCCGCTCGTCCCACTCCGGCAATCGTTCGATGATTTGCTCGATCGAATCGGCGGCCTCGGACTTGGCCGTCGGCACGCCCCACTCCCGCAATTGCTCAAACAGTTCGTTGGCCGTTTCGACCCTCAGCGGCTCCACCCGCCCAATTCCGTGGGCGATGAATTGCAACCCGCGTCCAACCACATCCTTTGGGTCCTTTTGCTTGAGTGTTCCGGCGGCGGCGTTTCGCGGATTCGCAAACGGCTCCCTGCCTTCCTTTTGCAACTTCTCATTGAATTTTTGAAAATCCCCGGTGGGCCAGACGATCTCCCCGCGAACATCCAGCATGTCCGGCACTCCCCGCCCATGCAGCCGAAGCGGAGCCGAGCGAATCGTCCTGACGTTGTGCGTGATATCATCGCCGGTGCGGCCGTCACCGCGCGTGACCGCCGCCGCAAGCAGGCCCTTTTCATAGATTAGCGAGACGGCCACTCCATCGATTTTCGGATCGACCAGATAGCGATAGGCCTCGCCGCCCAGTCCCTTCCGCACCCGCTCGTCAAACTCGCGAAGCTGTTCGGGATTATAGGTATTGTCCACCGACATCATGGGGATGGCGTGTGCAACCTGCCGAAATCCTTCGATCGGCGCGCCGCCTACCCGCTGCGTCGGCGAATCCGGCGTGACGAGGTCAGGATGCTCGTCCTCCAATTCCTTCAACTCAGCGAACAGCTTGTCGTACTCCTGATCGCTGATGACCGGCTTGGCCTTTACGTAGTAAAGGTAGTCGTGCCGACGAATCTCCTCGCGAAGCCCTTCAATCCGTTTCCGACTCATTTTTCTTGCGCCATGTCCCAAAGTCATCGTAGTTGAAATCGTCTATCAGCTTCATGCGACCCGTTTTCGAAGAAAGAAAAAGAGAATCTCTCGAACTATAGAACTCACACCTCCCGTTGAAACGAATCGTATCGGGGCATGCGTTTGAGTGGCGAGCCTACGGGAATGTTTATGACCGCAAAAACGTGCGATTAACACGAGATCACTTGCGAAACGATGCATGGTTAGCGATTGTTCAAGCGTTATGGACTCCACTTCGATTCCAAAACCGCGAACTTTCTGTTCGACCTGCCGGACCTGTCGAGGAAGCAACCCGACGACAACAACGCGCGCATGCGAGCGCGTAGCGCAACTACTCATGGCTATTCTCCTTAATGGGGAGCACTTATGCTCCGTTTGTCTTAAAAGGCGCGCTCTAGTGAGACGCCTAGGCCCAGGCAATATTGCCAAAGGGCGCTACGGATTAAATCCTGCTAGACCTGTCCCCCCTTTCGCTGGAACCCTGGTGAATCCAATATCCACTCCAAGAATTTCACGAGACCTGTCGCTTAAGTCTCGAAACTCCAATTTAGCCACCTTGTTTTCGTCAAGAATTCCCGTTCGGCGCCAGCGGTCTTCCATGCCAGCCCGAAAAAAGACAATAGAAACCTTTCCTCCCCGATTGTTTGCATAGTCCATTAACGGGTGATAAGTGTCGAACGCGTCGGTAACAACAACAAGGTCCGGAGGTGCCGATCGCTGATTCCCTGCCGCACTTCGCGGAACAGCGAGCATCCCAGCAACGTATGCGATTCGGGTAGAAAGGCGTTGGTATTGGGTCTCCTTGTCAGGAAGGATAAATGCATCGCGATAATCGGTTTGGTCCACGAGAAAATCTTTGGCAAGATAATCAACAAATTTCCGTTGAGTATCGCTTTCTGGATCGACGGCGGCAAAAGCAATCATTGGCTTAAAAGATCCTGGCGGAAACTCCTTACGCAAACTCTCCAACAAGGCACCATAATTGATATTGCCTTGAACGGAGTACTTGTGATCTTTCAGGGTTTTTTGCAATGCGTAAATCGATGTGGTGTCGACCAAAAGCGCCGTACTCATATGAGCCGTCCTTTCTCTTAAGAATCGAAGGCCTATGCCTTCGACGGTAATAAAGGTACCGATAATTCGATACCACTCCAGTGTATATTGTGACACATCGAATGTTTGATGTCAAACGCATCGCCAAAAAAATTTTCAGTAAGCATTTTAGGGGGCTTGCGCGTGGGGGCGGGAATCGAAATGATCGCTTCGTTATTCGCTTGTCAGAAAATTTCTGATGATTCGATTTACTTTTGCTCCACGTTTGGGGGTACGTTTCGCGGTTTCGTCAGCGACGAAGTGGCGGGTGGCCCAGGTTCTTGCCACATCGAACCTGGGGCCTAGATTCGCCCTCCACGTTAACTTCCCGGATAGTTCTCGATTTTGCATATCTAACTGCGCGCGCCCCTCATGTTCTCTGTATATGCCAGCGTGGAATCTCCGCCCGCACGAGTTTGCGTATGTTGCACGATCATCGACTTACATCAAAAAACGTCAATAAATGCATCTTTCAAAACGAACCCACACAAATCGCGTTTTTGACCACTTGCGGCTTGTTTTCGACCGGCGCGCACAAAAAAAGTTGCAGCAACGAACCCAAATTCCAACCGCGCGCAAGTCCAAAAATAAGACTGGACGATTGGACGTTTTTTCATACGATCGCATTCGCTATGAAACTCACCGGAATTACGCCAATTCTAAACGTGTCTGACGTTCCTGCCAGCATCGCCTGGTTTCGACCATTCGGCTGGAGTGCGGCGTTCACCTGGAATGATCATGGAATGATCGAAGGGGCAGCTGACCGTAACGCAGGAGGCCCGGCACTGTTCGCGGGGATCTGCTGCGGCGAGTGCGAAATGTTCCTTTGCAAGGATGGCCAGGGATCGCGTGGCGGCCCGCTCCTTCCACGCCATTTCCAGGGCGACGACGACACAGGCGGCGTTTGGATAAGCTGGTGGCTCAAAACCCCTGCCGAGGTCGACGAAGTTCACGCCAAAGCGGTTTCACTGGGCGTCACCGTAACCTGGCCTCCCACCGACGAGCCCTGGGGAGTCCGTGAATGTCGCATCGTCCACCCCGACGGCCACACCTTCCGCATCTCCGCCCCGCTCTCAACCTTCTGAACTCCCTCTCCCTCATAGGGAGAGGGTTGGGGTGAGGGTAGAGCGCAGGAGACGAATTACGATCTCAAAATGAGTTACCTGAATCACATCACAACCGAACACGACGCCGCCCAAAGCTCATCGATCGTCGGCTCGTCCCCGCATTCCGGACACCGAGTCGCCTTCAGCCCCCGCAACGAGTACCCGCACTTCATGCACTTCGGAACCTGCGCCTCCGCCACCCCCGCCTCCACCCGCATCGGCCAATACCACATCGTCCACGCCATCCACACTCCCCACCCGATAATGGGAAGACTGACGATTACTGCCTCCCAAAACGAGGTAACTCTGCCGCCGAGCGTGAAAAATTGGAGTGAAATTGGCGCACCAATGAACAACAGCCATGCTCCACACGTCGTGGCAAACACGTTGTCCGACCACCGAACGGCTTTTCGCCAGATCAAACACCATGCGATCAGCACGATGATCGCGCAGAACAAATATTCCCAGAAAATCGATGATGTAGCCCACGGCAATTTCAAGACCGTTTCTAGAAAAATAGAAACTATGATGAATATTCCCGCGATGACCGGGAATATTCCCATCGACGCTCCAAGACGTGCCAACCACGGTAATCGCCGATGCGCCCTGAAATTCTGTGATTTCTGACCTGCCATGATTCTCTTCTCCATGCCCCACCACGCCCAGACGACGAGCCAGGACCAAAGCCCGCAACTCGAATAGTGCTGCCCGGCACGTAAAAAGGATTCACTGATAGTATTGAGACACCCCGTTGTTTTCCAAAGCGGTTGATTGATCACGATTTGCACAAACGGAATGAGCGAAATGATGGCGGTGAATGCAGAGCGCCCCAGTGTCCAGATGATGGCCGTGCGCCACACAAGAATGAAACCGACCATCCAAAAGACAGTAAAGAAGACATGGAACCACCAGACATCGTCAAAAGTGCTTGGAGCGGGCGCCACCGGTACCAGTTTCTCGGCCACGACGACCGCGATTGCGGAACTAGCAGGAACGATGGGCAGCAACGCGAGCGCCAACACAAATCGGCGCGTCACACTGTCGAAGCGGGTCTTTCGCGGTGTTTGAGATGAGCAGGGTTGCGTCACGAGGGCAGAGTATCACCCCGCCTTTGGATTTCGCCAAAGGGCCGCCCCGTGCCGGGACAAACGATCGCCAATTCCTTAGTGCTGCGTCGTTGTCGGAGTGGTGTTCTTGTGAAACAGCGAGCTTTGACCGCTCTTGCTCGATTGGTTGCTCTTATGGCCGTGGCTCTTCTTGGACTTCTTCTTTTTTTTCGGCTTCTGAGCCTTCGCTGTTCCCGTCGAATTCCTGCTTGACGAATGCGACTTCGCCCCGCTATGCGGTGATGAACTCGTCGGGTTCGAACGCTTCGCCGAGGTTTGAGGCGTGGCGGCATTCTGCGTACTCTTGGTCTTGCCAAAGGCCGCACCCACTGGTGCGAGTATTGCGACCACGATCCAAGCGACCAACTTGTTTCCGAACATCTTTCGAGCCTTCATGGTTTCCTCCTGAATCCTTTCAGGCCTTCCAAGGCCTGCCGGCGGGAATCATCCCACCCTTCTTCTACACTCGCAATCCGCGTGGACACTATTTCGGATGGATTGTTTCGATGGCGTGACCTCGATTGTAACAAGCGACAACTTTCACCAACGGATCAGCGCGTGATACCCCGCCCCGCCGGCATCGACTTCTTCGCAACCCGGTACATGATCGCGTCAGCGAGCCTATGCGACACCCGCCGGATGACGGTGATCGCCTTGCCCTCGACCGAAAGCGTTACTTCGCGACGCCTGCGCCGCGACGATTTGACGACTTCCCGCGCAACGCGTTCGGGCGAATACTGCGAATCCGCCATCCGCACCGCACTCACATCGGTCGTGGAGGCCGCATCGAAGAACCCGGTCGCCGTCGATCCCGGCGAAACCAGCAACACATCGACCCCCGTTCCACGTAGCTCCATCCGCAGGCCTGCAC
The DNA here is from genome assembly GCA_964501365.1 of uncultured Phycisphaera sp. GTDB lineage: Bacteria > Planctomycetota > Phycisphaerae > UBA1845 > UBA1845 > CAZAMB01. The sequence continues at coordinate 130,913 of CAZCST010000009.1, forward strand.
TAAGTGACGATAACGCCGCCTTTGTCGCACTATAAATCGACATGCGGGCGATTGGCTGGTTCCCCACGACAGAGGAAATATTGATGATCTGTCCCGATTTCCTCGCGATCATTTCCGGAAGGACGGCCTGGATCATCGCGATCGGAGCGAGGACATTCAATCCCATCATGCGCTCGGCATCGCCCAGCGGCACGTTCAGCAGCGACCCAAAGCTAGCCCATCCGGCATTGTTCACCAGCACGTCGACTCGTCCCCAACGTTGGCGAATGGCGGCGAGAGCCTCCAACCGTTGCTCCACATTCGTAACGTCCATGGCGCAGGGGAATATCCGGTCATCTCCTGTTTCTCGCGCGAGCGCCTGCAACTTGTCGAGTGATCTCGCGGTGGCCGCCACCAGCGCACCGTTACGATGAAACTCAAGGACGCAGGCCCGGCCAATACCGCCGGACGCTCCGGTGATGAGAACGACCTTGTCGCGAAGAGAATAGTGCATAGGCGCAGGAAGCTCGTTGGGCCCACGACATGGTATAAAGTCGATGGAAGTAGCGAAACCGGGAAGGGTAATTTGACAGGGTGGGGAGCGCGAGTATGCTCAGGTCAACGTCGCCAACCCGGGGCTTCCGGCTTGGCCAGGCGGATGTGGCGGAATTGGCAGACGCGCTGGTTTCAGGTACCAGTGGGGGCAACCCCTTGGAGGTTCGACTCCTCTCATCCGCATTGCCTTCATTTCATGGGTTATCGAGCTGAAACCTTTGCCAATTTGGTGCCTTCTTCCCCCGCCTTTGCTTTCCGCGCTTTTTCGATGAGCTGGGCAATCTCCCGGGCTTGGGATGTATAGGGCTGTGCATGGGCCCCATCCAGTCCACCCTCCACAATATGCGCCGAAGCAGCCCCCGGCTCATCTTCGACCCGAATTTCCGCCTCACGCTCCAGTGACCCGACGAGCGCGTCAACCTGTCCCGTAGTACGAAGTGAGGCTGGCCGACCGGCGATGCCCATGATGCCATCGAGCTGCACGCGAACACGCTCAATCCATTGCTGGAGCGATTTGGCCGTTTCGTTGGCTTCGGCGATGAATTTCTCCAGATCGCCCGCCTGGTTTTTCGCGTTCAGACTGGCCTTTGACAGTCCGGAGAATACCTTTTGCACGGCTTCGCAGACGCGCTCGAGATTCTCCGACTGGTTACGGGCATTCTCGACGACACCCTGGACCTCTAGCGCTATTTTCTGTGCCGCGTCGGTGCGCCGGGTGACATCCTCAAATTCCGATTGCAGCGCTCCAACTCGACGATTGTATTCTGCCAGTTCCCCTTCGCTCTGATGAAGGGAACCGCGGAAATTCTGGAGGTGCGCGTTCATCGATTCCGACGCCTCTTTCGAAGCCCGGCAGGCCTTTTCGTGCAGTTCAAAGTAACCGCTCATCGCCTTGGATTTTTCGTCCAACAGGATTTCCTGCTGCTTGGCCTTGTCCAACAACAAGGGAATTTCACGAATCATCGACGCACCCGATGCGACGACCCCGGCCAGCATCTCGGATGTTTGACCGGCGGACGCCACCGTCGTGGTAAACGATTCCATCCGGGACAACCAGACCGACGACTTCGCAAGATATTCCTGAAGCGCAACAATATCGCGTGATGCCTGTTCCTGGATCGCTTCGAGCTTCTGACCCAACTGTGCGGCGGCTTGGACGGCATCCTGAAGCGTTCTGGCTTCCTGTGCGGCACGCTGTCCGGCCTGGTTGGCCCGTTCGGTGATCGCGGCAACTTCGGACATTTTCTCAACCAGTTGGCCTCGCGCCTTTTCGGTCTGGGGAAGCCGCTCTTCGAGACGGCCAAGCGTGGCATCGGCGCGCTCGACGATGGGGTGTGCGGTATGCAACATTCTCGCCATGCGCTCGTGCAAGTGTGTGAGCGCAGCCTGGCTGGAATTGAGCTGGGTGATCTTGGCGTCTGCGGCGTGGATCAAAGCGGAGACGCCCTCCGTCTCCACCCTGGCTTGTTCAATGACTCGTTGCAAGGCATCAGAGGTTTGCGCCGCCTTTTGCGTCGCGCTATCCAGCGTTTGTTCGCCGGCCTGCACAACTTTCTGGACTTCGGCGATCTTCAATTCCGTGGCGGTGATCTTGTCGGTGGCGGTGCGCGTCACATTGTCCATCTGGGCCTGCACCGTCCGCACTCTTTGCGTGGAAGATTCCATCAACGAAGCAATCGTCCGCTGAAGCGTCTTGTGCGCAGCCTCACTCTGCTCGAGGAGCTTGGCGCTACCCCGCTCGATGCTCTCCTCAATTTTTTCACAGGAGAAATCACCCAGGCGTATCGACGCATCAAGCTGCGTACGCGCTTCATCGAGCGGAGCCGCGTATTTCACAACGTCCGCCATACGCGCCTGTACATTGTCCATTTGCTCGGCCAACCGCTCCGCAAATCCCGCCAGGCGCGATTCAATTTCCTCCGCACGAGCGAAAACACGTTCGGCGCGCTCCATCTGGGTGATGGCCTGTTCGGCCCGCCGAGTGGCGGCTGACAACCGCGATTCGAGCGAGAAAATTCTTTCCTGCGCATCGTGAACCAATTGGCCGGCCTTGCTTTCAACCTGCGCCATGGCATCGGCGGCCTGCGGCATGCTCTGTCTCAATCCATTGTCCGCTTTTTGAGCCTGCATTATCGACGCGGCGAGCCTTGATTCCATGTCACCTGCCATCTTCGCAGTCAATGATGCACCGACCTCCCCTCGGGGCGGAATCGGCGTTTCAAATGCCTCATACGCATCTCGCGGCGGCAGAACGTCCGCTCGATCCGCCGCAATCTCTTCCAGAACCGTTGCATCCGGATCTGCGGCATTCTGGAAATGATGATGATCAACCGTTGTTGATCCCTCGCCATAGGCCGCCAGCATGGCTGCGCCGCACAATTGATTGATGACGCGGGGAATTCCCTGTGATTGATCGAAGGCAACCGCAACCGCATCATCAGAAAAAACTTCCAATCCCGCCGCACCGGCCACGCTCAGCCGATGACGGATATATTGACCGACTTCCTCTTCGCTCAGGGCAGTCAGCTCGTGTTCGGTAAACGCCATTTGACGAAGGCGCGCAAACGCCGGCTGGTCCAGTAACTTGCGGAATCGCGGGTGGGCGGCAAGGATGACGCGCACCAACCGTCCGCGATCATCCTGCATGTCGAGCAGACTCTCGACGTCGTTCAAGTCGGCGGGTGACAGATTCTCGGCCTGGTCAATGATAAGAACCGGCCGGCTACCCTTTTGCACGCTTCGGGAGAGGTGGCGTCGAAGTCGCGCCAGGCCACGGGCATCCTGGATCGACGTCGGCACGGAAATTCCGAACCCCTTGCACGCCTCGCGCAGAATATCCACGCTTCCATTACCCGGAACCGTAAGCACCACGACTTTTTCAGATCCCGTCAGCCTGCGGGTGAGTGCCCGAATCAGGATCGTCTTGCCGGTTCCAGTCTCTCCGAAGACCACACCGACTCCTGCCCCATGCTGAACCTCGTACTGCATGGCTGCGATGGCTTCCTCATGCCCGGCTGCGGGATAAAAGAACGCCGCATCGGCACGGTCTTCAAACGGCAGGCAGCGAAGTCCAAACGAGGCAGTGTACATGGCGTCACCCTTCATTGAATTCGGCGGCTTGCCATTGCGGCGCGCACCACGATCCGGGCGCGCACGGGCAGGCCTCCTTATCAACCCTCATCGGGCGATAACCAGAACCGCTGAAGTTATCGGGCAGACAATAAGCCCAACCCCCCGGACAAGGGGGGATTGAGGGGGTCGCCAACAGTCCCTGAAGGACTAGCGTTTCGAGAACTGGAATCGACGGCGAGCGCCGGAACGGCCGTACTTCTTGCGTTCAACCTTGCGGGCATCACGGGTCATGAGGTTCTGGGCACGCAACTTGGATTCGAACTCAGGATTGTATTCGGCCAGTGCCCGCGACAAACCCAGCGAAACGGCTCCGGCCTGACCGGTAATACCGCCGCCGCGAACATTGACGAAAACATCTACCGATTTGACGGTCTCGGTGACTTTGAGCGGGTTATGCACCGCCTCGCGGTCACGTTCAACGCAAAAAAACTTGCCGACTTCCCGTTCGTTGACCATGAACTTGCCCGTGCCGGACTTAATCCGCACGCGGGCAATCGCCGTCTTGCGACGTCCGGTACCCCAGATATACGGGTTCACGCCTTTGGCCTTCTTGGGGGCCGGGGCGGCAGTCGTCGCGGGCGTCGTTACGTTCGGCGAATCAGACATCGGTCAAAAAGCTCCAAATCAAATGGAAAGCGGAACAGGCTGCTGCGCCGCATGAGGATGCGTATCCGTGTTGTAGATTTTCAACTTGCCGAGCATGGCATGCCCGATCGTATTCTTGGGCATCATTCGACGAACCGCCTCCCGAATGATCCGCTCAGGGTGATCGGCGAGCACCGTGCGGTACGGAACCTCCTTGTACCCGCCCGGATGGTGCGAATATCGCGGATAGATCATTACGTCGGCCTTTCGGCCCGTGACGCGAATCTGATCCGCATTCGTAACTACCACGAAATCGCCCGTATCCACGTGCGGCGTATAGGTCGGCTTATGCTTGCCCATGAGGATGGTGGCAATGCGAGCGGCCACCCGACCGAGAATCTGATCGGAGGCGTCGAGGTGATACCACCGCTGCTCTACCTCACCCGGCTTTGGGCAATACGAACGTATCTTACATGCTGGCATATACTTATCACCAAAAACGAAGTTCTTCGACTACCGAAGAATCGGCGAGTGTAGCCAAAAGCCGCACGGCGTCAACCCCTCTTGAATTTGGATTGGAACAACCACAATGGCGAGCCGGATTCCGTCATTTTGCGGTGCGGAAACACCAACCAATAATCAATAGACCTGTAGCCGCGATCCAGCTTCCCAATACTCGTACAGAGATCCTTGCCCAATACACTTTTATGGACACAACCAGCCCCGCAACCAGCGTGATTATGATCATCAGTGCTGCAATCGTCCCGGCAAGTTCAAGTCCAGAAGACGGCGTTGCAGTGAGTGCGACTCCCGTAAGAAAACCGTGCAGCCCGCCAACCAAAATTCCTATCGTCGCGACGATGTTCAACGGCAGATTAAGATCGGCCGCCACCAAGCCGCCAACCACGAGGAATGAAAAGCCAGTCAAATAATCCAGATTCGGAATGCTCGGGCACGCGAATCCGCACAGGCCGCCCGCGAGCCAGACCGTTGGCAGCAGCGCCACCATCCACCTCCCTTGTCGTGGTCCGCGCATTGCGGCTAGCAAAACAAGCACCACAGCTACTGCCAGATCGGCAGGGGAGAGCAGTAGATGAGCAATACCGTCATAGAGGGGTCCAAGTCCCGTCGAAACCAGATGCGCCTGGGCCTGTTGGCCGCTGATGCCGACAAACGTAATCGCTAACGCGATGACAGCGCCCCGGCGCACCCCTCCCTGTTTCCTTGTTGTCATTGGAATGAACTGACGAGGAAATAGATTCCAGCTATCGCCACTACACCGCCGGCTACGCGAAGCGCGACCCGCCCCGCCGCCCAGCGGTGAATCAAGCCGATGGCAATGCCGACACCGTGCAGACAACCCGTCGCAACGACAAAGCCCATGCTGTAAAGCAGACCGCTTTGACCCGCAGGCAATTCTGTACCGTGTGCATGTCCATGGAAAATGGCAAAGATTCCGACAATCACCGCTGCAATCCAAAGCGGTGGTCGCCTTTCGGTCAACACCATCGCACCGAGAACCACAGCGGAACAAGCAATGCCAATTTCGACACCGGGGAGAGGAATGCCAAGCAATCCCATCGTGCCGCCAAGCGCCATCACCATCGGAAACGTGACGGGCAGCATCCACATTGCAGGCGGGCCAAGTTGTGCTCCCCACAATCCAACGGCGACCATGGCGAGGATGTGGTCCCAGCCTGAAATCGGGTGATGAAACCCGCTTGCGAACCCTCCAACTTCCCCTGCCTGGACATGCGCCCAGGCGTTCGAAGGAGCGGCGAGCAACGCAAACCATGCGAAGACGGCAACAATTCTTCTTGATGTTTTCTTCATCGCACAAATCCCAGAACGATCGCGGTTCGTTGAATCGTCCAATAGGCTCCCAGCGTCCCCACAGTGTAACCGGGCAGGGCCAGCGCCAAGCGTGGCCATCGTATTTCGAGCTGTCGAAAAGACCACCCCAGGGCTAACATCAAAAACACAAAGAACACCTGTCCAATCTCGACTCCGACGTTGAAAAGTAACAACGCCCACGCAATGTCCGCCTGAGGCAAGCCGGTTGACTTCAACCCGCTTGCGAATCCAAACCCGTGCAACAAGCCGAATACGAATGCCACAACCCACGGATATTGGATGGTCAAACTCGTCTCGCCGCGCCAGACGCGAGCGACTTCCGGACCCAGAAACAGAATGCTCAAGGCAATTGCCGCGTTCAGCGGCGCCAGCGGAGCACTGGCGTAGCCTAATGTGGCAACAGCCAGTGTGAAGCTGTGAGCGACCGTGAAGGCTGTGATTGTCTTAAACAACATCCAGCGGTTGCCGACGATGAGTAAGAGTCCCAGCACAAAAAGCAGGTGATCAACGCCCATGAGAATGTGATCAGTTCCCAGGCGAAGATAGGTAGCGGCCATGCGCATACGACTGGGACTGGCTTCCACGATGAATGACGCAGCAGCAGGGGTAAGCCGTGTCACCCGCGCAGGCCCCTCCATCGGTTGCAATCGGACCAGCACATCGCTTGTCGTCGCGGAGAGGCCGGAAATGCTTATCTGCCCGTTGGTCAGCGAATTCGGACATTGCACTGACCATCGTTCGGTGATTGCGCCGTCGGCCGTTGTTTTTCGTGGCTCGCAAGTGTTTGTACAGCCCTCTGGAAGTTCCACGTTGATTTTCAGCAGTGGATTCGCACCCTGATCCGGCACCTTCCAAAGCGCATCGTAGGTGCTGGGCCCGGTTTGTTTCAGCTCGAGATAGGCCAGACGCATCTCATGCGCGGAGGCGCCCTTCGAAAGCAGGCCAAAAAACGCAACGACCAGAAATGCGTGTTTCACTTTGGTTTCGCCTCGGCGGACTCTCGCTTTTCTACCGGCTTGTAAGGCTCGACACTTACTGTGTAACGCTTCAGTAATTCCTGAAATGCCTTCTCATTGGCTTCCAACCTCCAAGCTTTGGTCCATTCGCGGATTACGGCGTTGCGCACCTCGCCAAGTTCGGGTGCTCTGCCTTCCGTGCGCTCGCTGATGAAAACCAGGTGCATGCCGAAACCGGACTCCACAGGCCCTTCCCAATGAGCCAGCGGAAGTTCCGATAGCTGGTCTGCAAATTTTTCTCCAAATGTCCCGGCGATTTCAGTATCAGGAGTGGCCGTAAACGAATGTTTCACAAACAATGAATCGCCGAGCGCGTCAACATCGGTTTTCCTTCCCACGCCGTTCAACTGCGCAAGCAGCTGTGCGGCATCGGAAGCGAGATTGTCGCCGCGCGCTTCGGGATTCAAATAGACCTGCTCAAAGGTGTATAACCGTTGCACTCGAAATCGGTTCGGATGCGCGTTTAAATATTCGCTCAACTCTTCGTCTGTAGGCTGCGCCTGAGCGATGACATCATTCGAAAGGAACTCCATTTTTTCTCGCAAACGGTGGCGAATGATCGCGTCATTTTGATCCAATCCAAGCGCGAGCGCTTCGCGGCAGTACACTTCTTCCCGCACTCGTTCCCGGATCAATCCATCCAGTTCCGGCCCAGTCGGCTGTACATGCCATCGACGGGTGAACTCCTCGGCCAACGAGGTGATCTGCGATTGAGTGATGACAATCTTTTCCGGCGATGATCCTCCGCCGGATTGGGATAGGAAGCTGGACGCCACAAAAAGCCCTGTGCCCAGAATGAGGAAATGCACGAGAGGTTCTTTGTGCAGATTCATAGGCTGACAGGACGAAAGGCGTCGCCCCGACGATCCGTGCGGTTTGCGACCCCTATAGTCCGCTCACCAGCACGATGCCTGCCGCAGCGATTAACCCGCCGGCCAGCTTGACGGGAATCTCAGATGCCCACAACCGCGTCATTGTATAGGCGCCGATCCCGACGGAATGCAAGACAATAGTCATCAGGATGAAACCGACCGCGTAGCCCGGCCACGAGCCGCCGCTGGCGAATTCAGTGCCGTGAGCGTGTCCGTGACAAATCGCAAAAAGACCTATACAGGTAGCCGCAACTCCTGTTGGAAGTCGAAGCGACGCAGCAATCATTAACCCGAGCACTAGAACTGAAGCCGCGACCCCGGCTTCGATGTAGGGCAAATGCATCCCAACGCGACCGGCCAACGCCCCCAGCGACATGAATCCCACAAATGCTGCCGGAAGTAGCAACGTCGCCCTTCCGCCCATTTGCGCTGCCCAGAGGCCAACGGCAATCATCGCTATGATGTGGTCCACACCGGTCAACGGATGCAGCACGCCGGCGGAAAATCCGTTGCCTGAGTGTCCGGGGTGTGCCCAAACCGGAGACACCGCCAAGCTTGTTACGAAAAGAAAAGCCGCCGCAAAGTGTCTTCTTGACATGACGTTTTCTGCTCCATCTTGGGTGTTCGTTTGAGCCAGGCGACGACGGGCCGAACGGCTATCCGAACTTATTGGCACCATGGATTAGAACGTTGGCAGCGAGCCGTGGCAATAACACCCTACCAGGCACATCCACCGACCCGGAAAACTTAACTTTCACAATAACTATGGAGACGGTGACGAATTGACCAAATCCTCAAAGATTCGCTGCCCCTTGCTATACCCCGGACAGACAGAATCGTGTTTGGCGGGCTTGCCTCATTGAGATATCACAAAACCGCAGTTTTTGCGCCAAAAAGCCAAGGCGGCGGTGGGATTCGAACCCACGAATAACGGATTTGCAATCCGTCCCCTTGGTCCACTTGGGTACGCCGCCCGCGGTCGCCCGAAACATGCCAAAACCAGGCACGATCAGGCGAGCCTGTTATGTATAACGGGCTGTGAAAGACAAGGCAACAAGGCAAGGGGGCGACTTACCTGCGGAAATTATGCGAGGCAGGCGGACAGAGTTCCGATAAGGCCAGTAGGTATGCGCACAAGCCAAAAAACGGAAGAACTCCGGGTGGGCGTGATTGGTTGCGGGCATTGGGGCCCGAACCACATTCGCGTCTTTTCCGAGTTGGAACGCTCTCGCGTGCCGTTCTTCGCCGACGCCAATGCCACGCGGCTGGAGACTGTCGGCCGACGGTTCCCCGCGAGCCAGGGTGTCGAAGACTATCGCGCCATCCTCGACAACCGCGAAATCAACGCCGTTGTCATCGCCACCCCCACGCGAACGCACTTCCAGATCGCCTCCGACGCACTGGAGGCCGGCAAGCATGTGTTGGTCGAAAAACCCATGTGCGCGACGGTCGCGGAGTCAGAAAAGCTGGCCCTGCTGGCGCGCCGGGCCGATCGCGTGCTGATGGTCGGGCACGTCTTCGTGTTTAACAGTGGAATCATCAAACTCAAGGAATTGATCGCCGCCGGCGAGCTAGGCCAGATTCAATACCTCGACGCAGTGCGAACCAATCTGGGGCCGGTGCGCGGCGACGTCAACGCCCTGTACGACTTGGGCACGCACGACATCAGCATCTTCAACTATCTATTCGGGGCGGAACCCTCGGCCGTCTCCGCGCAAGGAAGCTGCATCACCCAGGATCGTATCGAAGATGTGTGCTTCGCCACGCTCCACTATCCGGGCCGGGCGCTCGCCCACCTGCACGTGAGCTGGCTTAACCCGCGAAAGGTCCGCACGCTGACCGTCGTCGGCTCGAAAAAGATGGCTCACTGGGACGACATCAACCCCGAAGATACGGTTCGCGTGTACGACAAGGGGCTCTCCGAGCCGCCCTATTACAACTCGTTCGGTGAATTTCACTATGCACTGCGTAGCGCCGACGTGCATCTCCCCGCAGTGCGCCGAAGTGAACCGTTGCTGGATCAGGCCCGCGCCTTCGCTTCCTGGGTGTTGGACGGTGTACCGAGTCGGGCCGGCGCGTCCGAAGGACTCAGCGTCGTCCGTTCACTGGAGGCGGCCACCCGTTCACTTCGTTCTGGCGGCGCCTTGTGCCGCATCGGAGCGGAATCCAGGTCACAGGCCGCCGTGGAATTGCACAACATTCCTGAATTGATGCCAAAGCCAAATTCCGAATCAAACCAAAGCGCCGGACTCGCGGCCGCAATCAACGAAAGTTAACCCTCATGGCGCAATGCAGCATTACCGCTTTTGTTCCTTCCACATCCTCTCGAAGTGAGTTTGCCTCTGCCCAAAAGCAGTCTGGACAGTCCGTTTTCATCCATCCACAGGCAATCTGCGAATCGGATGCCATCGGCGAAGGAACGCGCATCTGGGCCTTCGCCCACGTCATGCGCGGCGCCCAGATCGGCTGCGATTGCAACATCGGCGGACACGCGTTCATCGAAGCGGGAGCGATCATCGGCAACCGCGTCACGATCAAGAATGGCGCGTTGATCTGGAACGGTGTCACCATTGAAGACGACGCATTCATCGGCCCCGGTGTGATCTTTACTAACGATCACCACCCGCGAAGCCCGCGCGGCGAATACGCTCGCGAGCGATATACCGATACGAAAAACTGGCTTGAAAAGACGTGCGTGCATCGCGGAGCCTCCATCGGCGCGGGAGCCATCATTCTCTGTGGAACTCAGATTGGCGCCTATGCGACGATCGGCGCCGGCACAGTCGTGACGCGCGATATCGCGGCGCAACGGCTCGCACTGGGCAACCCCTCGCGCGAGGTCGGCTGGGTCTGCCGCTGTGGACACCCGCTGAATGAAACAGTGAACTGCACCCAATGCCACCAGAAATACCGGCTGGCGGCAAACAATCTCGTCGCCGCAGACTAATCGCATGTACAAGGACCATTGGACCATCGCCATCATTCCTGCGTTTAACGAAGAGGCCAGGATTGGCCGCGTCGTAGATCGTTGCAAGTCCAGCGTGGTCGATGCAATCCTGGTCGTGGACGACTGCTCAACCGATGCGACTGCGTGCGTGGCCCGTGCCCACGGAGCAACCGTAAGGTCGACGTCATCCCGACAGGGAGTAGGCGCTGCGCTGCGCCTCGGATTGAAGCACGCGCGCGAAGTCGGCCACGACATTGCCGTCATCCTCGCGGGAAACAACAAAGACGAGCCGCAGGAAATCCCCCGCCTCCTTGACCCAATCTGTGAATCCGAGTGCGATCTGGTGATGGGCTCGCGGTATCTGCCGGGCGGATCGGCGGCCGGTGACATGCCCCTGTACCGTCGATTCGCCACGCGGCTTCATCCGTGGCTTGTCAGCCGCTTCGTGGGCAAACGCCTCACGGAAAGCACCAACGGCTTTCGCGCATTAAGACTTGCCATGCTCGACGATGCACGGATCAACCTTCAACAGCGCTGGCTCGACGGATACGGACTCGAAGTCTATTTGCTTTGGAAGGCCATTCAGCTTGGCTACCGCCACTGCGAAGTGCCCTGCACGAAGACCTATCCTGTGCGGTCGGCGGGATACACCAAGATGCGCCCCGTCACCGGATGGTGGAACATCCTCCGCCCCATCTTCATGCTCGGCACCGGCTTGCGGTCCTAGGCACAACAACCCAATCAGATTCCACATTGCCGAAAACCAGCGACATTGCGCTTCTTAATTACGAGACTCCCTATCACGAGAAGCGATACTCCCACAACCAGCACTCCCCAGCTCGACACCACGGGGATTGTCGGTGAGTCCACAATAGTTAGCCCTTGAATGTAAAAGTCAGGATTTCCGACATCGGCAGCAGTGACAAAATTCTCTATGTTTGTCCCGTCGAGATTGGACCGTCGTATGACCTTCGCGCCGACATCGACCCAGTACAACTTCCGTCCACGAGGATCTACTTCGACATGCTCTACATCCCCGCTTTGATGTTGATCAACGACCATCTGAAAGTCGCTTCCATCTGGGTCCATTCGAAAAATATCCTGCAACGCGCCCAAATAGAACTTGTTCTCGACAGGGTCGAACGCAAGGTCGAACGGCGCTCCGCTCTGGTGAAGGAACTGCTCATTCGAACCATCGGCATCTGCACGCCAAAAGCCCTTGGGCAAACCCCCGCCTGCGGTGAAGAACAGCGTGTCGCCGTGAGGTTCCACTGAATTAACACAACACAAAGCGTAATTGTGTGACTCTACCCCAGTTCCATCCAGCTCCGACCGGTGGATGCCGCCGGGATTGCACCAATATAGTTTTCGAGATTCAACATTAATCGCGAAGTTACCCCAACTTGGGGTGGAGATGTCCTCAGGGTTGGTTCCATCGAGATTACATCGCTGAAAAAGAAGATCCGACCCATTATCAAAAAGATAGTAAAATCTTTTTTCGATTGGGTCGTAGTGAATCATATAGGGGGAAGTTGGTGACGGAAATTGGACGATCGTCGAGACTGCACCTCCGGTAACCTCCTTCCTCTGAATCTTTCGTGCGTTGGCGTCTGTCCAGACGATGGTTTGTGCGACGGCGAACGAAGAAAGCGGCCCGACGAGGGAAGTAAGGGCAATCAAGCAACCTAGTTTTCTAACGGATGTCATCTTGCGGTAGCTCCAATCGACACATGCAAGGATAGGCAAAGCAGCTTAACCCAAATCCGCTGGAATTGCTAGATAATTTCTGGTACGAACGCCCCTACGAACGGAAATTGTCAGTCCCGCCACGGGCGGGGAAGCCGCCGGTGGCATCCAATTCTTACCTGCACCGAAAATCCACGTACTTGCTATAATCCCCGCCATGAAGCTCTACACCAGGAGCGGAGACGATGGTTCGACCGGCCTGTTCGGCGGTCCGCGCGTTTCCAAGTGCGATGCCCGCGTGGCCGCCTACGGCGAAGTGGACGAGACCAATGCCGCCATCGGCGTGGCACTCGCCGGATGCATCGATATGCAAATCGCGGGGCGGCTTTCCGAAATTCAGGCTGACCTCTTCGTCGTCGGCGCAGAGTTGGCCACTCCGCAAGGCCACAAACCGCCCAATGCGATCACCGATGCACAAGTCACCCAACTGGAACGCTGGATTGACGAAGCCAGCGATGAAACCAATCCGCTTCGCACGTTTGTGCTGCCGGGCGGAACCTCGCTGGCCGCCGCGCTTCATCTGGCCCGCACGGTCTGCCGCAGGGCCGAACGCGCCGTAGTCAGTCTTTCGCAGCAGGAGGCCATAAGCGGACCGGTTGTCATTTACTTGAACCGTTTGAGCGATCTGCTGTTCGCATGGGCGCGACTCGCCAACCACCGTGCCAACGTACCGGATATTCCATGGATTCCACCTCGAACCCAGACACCGTAATGCGTGTAGAATTCTCCAGATGAGCGAGCAACCCCCCCGCCCGACTCTTGACCGCCTCACCGCCGTCATGATCGTCGTCGTCCTGCTGACGCTGGCGGGCGGCTACCTCCTGCTCAGTGCGGCCGAATCGCTCACCCTCGTGGACGGCGCCGTGGAGTGGCAGGCCGAGTCGCCGCTGCGGGCCGTCGTACAGCTCCTCTGCCTGAATTACCAGTTCCCAACCATTCTCGCCGGCGACATCAAGGGCTACGTGCTGGGCATTGGTGTAGCCGTTGCCCTTGGCGCTCTCGGCATCGGCCTGATCGTGCAAGGACGGGAACTCGCATATGTCTCAATCGCCGTTTACGACGATGTTGAAGCCTATGAGAGCACCGGCGCGAGAAATCCATTTCGCACGAAATTGCCCCTCCTGGTCGCCGCCCAATTTCTCGCCATCCTGTTCGTCCTCTGGTCATTCGCCAGCACCCGCTGGTCGCAGGCTCCCGATATCGCTCTTGCCGGAAGCGTCTTGCTCGCCCTGCAACTGGCGTGGGCCCTCGTGCTTGGAAATTCTGTCGGCGCCATCGGCGTGCGATACATCCTTCGCGGATTTCTGATTGTCACCCTGCTCACTTCGCTCGTGGCCGTTTGGTACTTCTACGATCGCAACCCGACAATTCGGGCGAAATTCCCATTCGGCAACCCCACTTTTCTTTCCGCATGTTTGATTCCCGGCTTGATAATCTCTCTTGTGCGCATTTTTTCAGAGGTGTCACATGGAACATCCGCAGGCCCCAAGTCCCGCTGGTTTTGGCTTCTGCTGGCGGCGGCATCGCTTGGCATTGGACTGTGGGCGTTCATCCTGACCGGCTCACGCGGAGCGGTCGTTGGCCTTGGGGCGGCCGTTTTCGCCGCAGCGTTTTTCGCTCTGCGAGGTCGTTGGAAATTCGCGCCGATCGCAATGGCACTCGTACTGGGTGCGTGGGGCTGGTTCTGCTACACCAACGTCGCCAAAGAGGCGCTTGACGGTCGCAGCGATACGCTTCGCCTGCGCGGCTACGCATGGAGCTACGCCCTGCGCATGTTTACAGATCGGCCCATTACAGGATTTGGACAATGCGGCTTTGCACTGCTCGGAGACTCGTTCGTACCCAATGACATTCTTGATGATCCCGCCGTATTCGATGGCATCATCGACCACGCACACAACGAGTGGCTCGAAACACTATCCGACCTCGGAATCGTCGGCACTGCGCTCGTGGCCGCCTTTCTCACCATCACCCTTATCGGCGTTCACTCGTCGCTTCGTTTCGCCGACGCCGAGCACCGCGCATGCCTCATCGGGCTGGCCGGCGCACTCGTGGGACTTGTCGTTGAGGAGTGTGCCGGAGTGGGTCTGCGCGGCAGTGAAGTTCCGGTCGCGTTTTACACGGTTTTGGGTCTCGCATGGGCCGGATCGATTCCGGATCGTGGAAAATTGATCCGATGGACGGCGCAGGCAAAGTGGCGCGGGCTGGCCCTGGGGGCGCTCTGCCTTGCATCGGCTCTCGGCGCCATGACCGTTACCCAGATCGATTTTGAGTCAGCCCGTGGCACCTTTGATATTCAGCAACTTCTGACCAAGGGAAAGCTCGATGACGCCGTCCATATCGCCCAGCGCGGACTTTGGCGACTCAGCCCCCAGCGGGATCTTGCAAGCCGGCTTCAGACGGCCAATGCATATGTAACCTGGGCCGAACACACCATCCACCGGGCCACCGAACGCAATCACAAAGCGCAATCCAGCGAAGCGCCGGACGCCCGTTTGACGAACTTCGTTCATGCCGACATCGCCATGGCCGAAGATGCGATTCGCATGGGCGGGCATGTCCTCAAGGAGCTGATCGAACGGGCTCCGGGATATGTAAACAGCGGGCTGATGGATTACCGCATCAATCTCGTTCGAGCACAGGCAGCCCTTCTGCGCGGAGAACACGATGCCTCGGAGGCTTCGCGGAAAAACGCCGTGGCGGCTTTGGATCGCGAGCTGCTGCGCCAACCCTTCAACTCCGAATTGGCGGGCAAGTATGTCCGATTCGCCTGGTCCATTGTTTCGATCGATCGAATCCTGACGGTTCTCGCCCGCCCTCTGCGATTTGAACCCGTTACCGATGACCTGAGCATTATGTTGCAACAACTGGCGCAGACGCCCGACGTTCAGCAAATGCTCTTGAAATCGCTCGATGCACCCGACATCGTTGCCGATTCTTCAAAACCCCTGACCACCGTCGATGCTCGCTGGAAGCCGGAACTGCTGCGAATGAATGCGGCGATCGATTTCATGCAGGGCAGGTACGAGCCTGCAGCGTCGCAATTGGAGCGGGCGGCTAAGCGCTACGCGCAATTTCCCCGACCGGCCACGTTGGGCGAGGCAGCAACGTACGTGGAGCGAGCCGAAGCCGTTTTTTATGCGAACCCGGAACATCCCGACGCCGCTCTGAAACTGGCCGCTCAGGCAATTGACCTTGCTCCGGATTCCCGCCTCGGACGCGAAATGCAAAGACTTGCGCGGCAGCGGATGATCCAATATCGCCTCGCCGCCGATCAGGAGAATGACGCCATCGCATTATTGAAGCTCTCTGCCACAAGAAGAGTGGCCGACGAAATTCTCATGCGGGAACTCGGCCTGCGATTTCGAGAATTGACCCAATCGTTGTTACAGCGCAAGCCGGCCGACTCGCTGTTTCCGAAATTGGACCGCTGGATTCGCCGCGCCATCGAACTGAACCCCGATGACTTCGCCGCACACTACATTGCCGCCAATCTCGCCCTCCACGCAGGAGACGACGCCGCCACCGCCACTCATCTTCGCGAAGCCCTCCATGCCGGACTAGATCCCGCGGATGCGGCCCGCTGCGTGCAGGCGGCCATGGAACGCATTCCCGAAAGTGCGGCATTGAAGGCACTGGCAAAGGAACTTCCGCCTCCCGCCGACCTTGCGTCGGACAATAAAGAACCCTAGCCTAGCACCCGGCTTTGAACGCGGCGCGATCAATCGGTTTCGCATTCAGACAGAAATGATGATTTCCACGACCCACGGATTTTTGCCCAACGGTATCGAATACGGAGTCGCCACGCTCCCGCATCGTCACGTCGTGTCGTTTCAGATTCGTCTGCTGGCCGGCGCAAGCTGCGATCCTGACGGCCGGCTGGGCCTCGCGCGGTTGACCGAAGAAACCATCGACAAGGCCACGCAAAACTTCACGGGCCGGCAGCTCTCCGACGCATTCGACGCCATCGGCGCAGGTCGCGGCAGCGGAACAGGCCGCGAATCCATCACGTTTAGCTGCACTGTCCTGCCCGAGCATGTGGAACGGGCCGTCGAATTGCACGCGGAAATTCTCCGCAGGCCCACGTTTCCGGATGAGCAGGTTCGTGTCGCCGTTGATCTGGCCAAACAGGAACTCTTCGCCCTCCAGGACGACCCGCAGGCTCTGGCCGACAAGCTGATGGGCCCGCTCGCCTACGGACCGAGGCTGGGGCGACATACACTGGGAGAGGTTGAGACGCTGGAGCGAATCACGCGCGTCGATCTTGAGAGGTTCTGGCGAACCTACTTCCAGGCCGGAAGGATCGCCTTCGTCATCGCGGGGCCGGTCGAAAGAGCCCGCGTGGTTGAACTCCTTGCGCGCCATTTCGACGGATTCGGCGATGCCGGGCGCCTGGGCCGCGAATCCTTTCCGCTCGTGTTTTCGCCGGTCACAAAGCACCACGACAAAGACCTTAAGCAGGAGCAAATCGCCATCTGCTGGCCCGGCGTCGACGCGACCCACCGGGAATTCCCCGTGCAGCAGGCCATCATCGGCATCCTGTCGGGCGGCATGAGCGGCCGGCTCTTTACCGAAGTGCGCGAAAAACGCGGGCTGGTCTATTGGGTCGGCGCCTGGCAGGAGACCCCGCGCGGCGCGGGCCTGATGTTCCTCGGCGCGTCGACCACGCCTGAGCGATGCGATGTCACCTACAAGACTCTGTTAAACGAAGTGGACCGGCTTTCCGAAGACCTCACGAATGAAGAGCTCGATCGCGCGGTCACCGGAATCGTCACCTCGCAGGAGACGCGCGGCGACACCACGCGGGCCCGCTGCGGCGAGATTGCGTCGGACCTGTTCTTCTTTGGCCGGCCGGTTCCGATCGAGGAGAAGATCGCCCGGCTTCAGGCCGTCACCGTAGGCGACATCCACAAGTACCTCGCCACCCACCCGCGCAATAAACTCTGCGTCCTCACCGTCGGCCCCCGCCCGCTGGCGTCGAAATAACCCCCCATTGGGCGTAGGGTGCATCTTGATGCACCTCGTGGGGACTCCAACATCATTTCGTCGCCATCTCGTACAACGCGTTCACCGTGTTCCAATTCCGCGTGGTTGCCCGCATCGCGAGCACTTTCTCGAACACATTATTCGTCATCTTCGACTTGCCGGCGCCATTGTCGTAGCGAAGATAAATTTCCTTGCCCACTACGTGAAACTGATCCGCACGAAAGCGAAGCTCGTTCAATTTTTTCAAACCCTTTTTGTCCGGCGCGGCGGCCAGGAAGGCGACATACAATACGAACGGTCCCGCAGCCTTTTTCTTCTTTTCACCGTCGGGCTTGGAGGCCGCATCGGGAAAAGGATTGTTTGCGATAACCTTCTTTAGTTCCACCGGCGTTCGCACAATTACGGTAACCGGCAGCCGCGTCTCGCCGATGAGTTTCTGCTCCAGCGACTTGGTGCATGCCGCCGCCCCGCCTGTACAGGTGAAAACCACATTGCCGCTTTGCACATAGGTCTGAATATCGGCGTGGCCAAGCTCTGCGCAGAGTTTCCGCAGGCGCTCCATCTTGAGCGTATTCCCGCCGACGTTGACCCCGCGAAGTAGTGCGATGTAGGTGGCCATAATTTTGTTCCACGTGGAACCAAACACTACCCTAACTACCTGCTCCTGTCAAGGTTCGAGAAGTTGAGAATTGTCGATTGTCGATTTGCGATTGTCGATTGAAAGTACCGCACACTTGCGCGCGTCTTCAGCTTGGGTTTGTTGGTGCAACTTTTTTGTTGTGGCGAGAGCGAAATGAACGATTGGAAGCCGGAAACGCGGATTCGCTGGGTTCGTTTTGAAAGGGGCATTTGCCTCCGGTTCTTGATGTAAGTCGATGTTCGTTCCACCTATGCGGACTCGTGCGGGCGTACCTTTCGCGCCGGCATAATACACAACATGGCGGGCGCGCACAGATTCTCAGGAAAAATAATATCGTGGTGAGTGAAATGAACCCATTGCCCACGGCTTGAAAAATGGGGCCACTCCGTCTACCACGTGTATCGCACTGAGTAGGTGACGATGGATTCCTGTCCTGCGGGTACATCTGCCACGAATTCGATGGTCTGACTGTCCTTTTTCTCAAATGGGTGTGATTTTGCCGTGATCTCCCAATTCTGCCAGCGGTACAGATGTTCAACGACGTGGATCGTTGCCGGCAGCTTTTTGTGATTGCGGAGTTTGATTTCAAAGGATTCCGTGATTTGGTGATTGTCGTCCTCAAGATGTTGATCCATCGACGTACGGCGACGATTCCCCACGATGTCAAACTCATTCCCTGTGTATACGCGTACTATTTCATCCGCTGGAGTATGGTCAATGATATTCTCGCCCGTAAACTCGACACTCGTTTTGCCTGATTGACGATAGAATCGCACTCGTCCTTTGGGTAGTGGCAATCCCAAGTGATTGGTCTTGGAGTTGGAGAACTCATTCATGGACCACACTTTTGTGTTGCACTGCACGCCCAGCATTTTGTCTGATCGGATATCTTCTATTTGGTATTGGCGATAAGTTTCAAAATTGATTTCCACGCCGTCATACACGAGCAGATGGGTCGATTGAACTCCTTGCGTTCTGAGAAACTCCACTTGCTTGGTCTCGCGGTCCAACAATGTCGTCGGGCGTTCAAGCGTGTACAGGTGGTACGCGTCGAAGGCTTTCTCCGTCACTTGCGGAATCGCCTGCCCACCACCACCACCGCCAGAAAACATGGAGACACCACCCCATTGGTCCAGATCGGGCTTCAACTTGCTAATATCACCAGCCATTAACTTGATGCTGGCGTTTTCAAATGACTTGCCGCTCTGGTTGTCCACCGTCACCCAGCCGACGATTGAAAGTTCATTGGAGTCGGCATTGGCCACCACGTTGTAATCCGCATCCCAGCTCATTCCGCCAGTCATGTACATCAGCTCCGCGTCAAACCTACCTGATGACTGGGTTTCCAGGACCCAATGGATTGTAGGTCTCAGTATTTCCTGATTTGTGAGGGGTGGGAACAAGGGCTGGCCGGGGAGCGAGAAGCGAATATGGCCATCGACTTCAATTATGGGGGCGTTCTGCGTATCGCTGTAGTAGGAAAAATAGGCCTGCCCTCCGCGATATTGTTGCCCATAACGCCGCATTCCTTCCGGATGGATGACATAAGGCGCGCGAATGACCCGGCCTCGCACAATTTCTTGAGGCTGGCCCTGGCGATCTACGACAAAATCCAATTCCTTACCCTCATTGATGCCAAGCAACAACTCTTGCGAGATGATATCGCCTCGGTAATTCTGTTCGATAATCTGGATGTCGTGCTGACCTGTTGGGTCTCGAAGAAGGACGGACTCGGGCTCGACGTGGGCGGTCATGTCTGCGAAACGCACATCGTTACGCCCAATCTGAAGGTTCATGGGTACGGAATCCCGTACGAGAGCGAAACCTTGATTGTAAATGGTCAAGCTTTCATTAGCAGCCATTCCGTTCGAGCACCAAAGCAACATCAAGGCACATAGTGTTCTCTGCATGGTTTGCTCCAATATTCGCGTGAGGGCGTAACGCACAGACGTCATTAGATCGTTGACCTTGAATGGAAGAATATCAAGTCAGAAATACAAAGATTCGGTAAGCCCTCACCCCAACCCTCCCCATGGGGAGAGGGAGAATTACTTCATCGCCCAGCCGGCGACGGCCGTGATGCCTTCGTCGCGTATCGTGCTGGCTTTTGATGGGGTGAAAATCTTCTAACGCGAGCGCGTGCTTGGGCGACGCCTGGATTTGGAGGGTATGCGCGCCGCCAGCCATTTGGCAAAGGACTTATGACTTTCCCCGGAAGGGTGCCCAGCGATCAGACCTTCGACGCTGATGTCCTCGTCGAGGAGCGGCCAATGAATCCCCTCGCCGCGCCCAATCAGACGCCACTGGCTGCGTTCCTTTTTGGTTCCATGCGACAGACGCGGGAACCATCCGAGCGGAACGGAAATCGTACGACCGTCGCTCAAGTCGACGGTGAGCGCGTCAGCGGTGGTGCGAACATCGGTCGCCGCAGGGATCGCAATTTCAAGATTCGAAATAACCATGCCAGGCCTCCATCAATGTATCGTGAAATCCACCAAGCATCTTTTCGATTCGACCTAATTCTACCCTCGAAAAACCTCCCGTGCGCTGCAATCGGATGGGATCGAGCCAAAACTTGGCGACATGGTCCTCCCGTTCAACATAAACATGCGGAGGCTCATCCCGATCTCCGGCGTACATGAAAACTCGGTATGGACCAACATGCAGGAGAGTTGGCATACGCCACGCTAGCCCTTCATCGCCCAGTCGGCGACGGCGGAGATGCCTTCGTCGCGGATGGTGCTGGCTTTGAAGATGGGGCGCGAGTCGCCAACAGAGCTGATGAGCTGCGCCTCGGTGGCGTCGGCGCCGGCCAGGTCGCACTTGTTGAGCACGAAGCAACTGGCGATTTCCATGATGCCGGCCTTGGAGTATTGCACCGCGTCGCCGCTGTCGGGCATGAGCAGGAGGATCACCCGCTCGCAGACTTCGCGGATGGCGACGTCCGACTGCCCCGCGCCGACCGTCTCCACCAGAATGTAGTCAAAGCCGAAGCCGTTGATCGCGGCCACGACTTCGCGGCAATGCGGGGCCAGTCCGCCCTGAGCCTCGCCGGAAGCAATGCTGCGGACGAAGAATTCGGCGTCGGGGACGCCGGCCATCATGCGAAGCCGGTCGCCCAGCAGCGCCCCGCCGGTGACCGGGCTGCTGGGGTCGATGGCGACGACGGCCACGCGCTTGCCTTTATCTCTGAGGAGCTTTCCGAGGCGGGCGATGAATGAACTCTTACCCACGCCCGGCGCGCCAGTGACGCCGATGACCTTGGCAGTGCCTTTGAGCGGCGTCCAACCCGGCAGCGTTCCGCCGCGCTGCACCACGCTGATGAGCCGGGCCAACGAGCGCATTTCGTGTTTTGCATAGCCCGCACTGATTTCGGCCGACGAGGAATGTTTGCGCCCGGCGGCGAGGCCGCGCAGTGTCTCGATAATCTTGTCGAGCGGCGAGCCGGGGTTGAACACGGCATCGACGCCCATTTCCTTCAGCTTCGGATGGTCGGCGTCGGGGACGATGCCGCCGAGCACGACGGGAATATCCGTGACGCCTAATTCCTTGCGAAGCCGCAGAATCTCCGGCATGACGGTGAGGTGCGCGGCGGAGAGCAGGCTCACGCCGACCACGTCGACGTCCTCCTGCATGGCGGCGTACATGGTGGCCTCGCAGGTCTGCCACAGGCCGGTGTAGATGACTTCCATGCCGGCGTCGCGGAAGGAGCGGGCAAGCACTTTGACGCCGCGATCGTGCCCATCAAGGCCGATCTTGGCGAGGAGAATTCGAGGATGGGTCGATATATCTGGCAAAGGACGCAAGGTCTCCCTCTTTGAAATTCCGGCGCTCGTCATGGGTCCCGTAGGGACCCTCTGAAAATAGCCCAGCGATTCATCGCTGGGGATTCAAGCGTCGAAAAGAAGCCAAGTCCCGTAGGGACGGCTGAAAGTTAGCCGAAAACAAACTTCGGATCAAAAGCGATGGCATGCCGTTCGAGGAACGCAACAAATTCCTCCTCAAACGTCCTGGTGCGATGATGCTCGGCCTGCGCCTCGATGTATCTTATGGTGTCGTCGACGCCGGAAACCGAAACACTGAACGCCGCATACCCTTCCTGCCATTCAAAGATCGTGAGCGCGGGAAACATGTCATGCACCCATTTCGACGAACCGCCCTTGAGGAGCTGAACTGCCTTGGCAAGCGACATTGTGGCGGGAACAGAAAGTAAAATATGCACATGATTGGAAATTCCGCCGACGACAAGCGCCTTCATGTCGTTTTCGCGAGCGATGCCGCCAAGGTAGGCCCAGAGTCGCGGTTGAAGTTCGTCAGTGATGAGACTTCGGCGCTCCTTGGTGCTGAAGACGATATGAAATAGCGAGCTTGAGTAGGAATGCGGCATGGTCACAGCTTAACTCAACCGTCCCTACGGGACTAACATTTCGTCGGCGTACTCCAAACCCAGCGATAAATCGCTGGGCTATTCTCAGAACGTCCCTACGGGACGTCCTACTCGTAACCACAAATTGCGCTCAGAAATGAATCGCTGGGCAATTTTCCACACCCCTAGGACGCCGTATAGGCGATCGGGTCTGCAATACCCGCGGCGCAGAAACCCCCGCGCCGGATTACGCAGCTATCGCACAGGCCGCAGGCGCGGCCATCGGAAGCGGGATCGTAGCAACTGTGGGTCAGCGAGAAATCAACGCCGAGCCGCACCCCCTCGCGGACAATCTCGGCCTTCGACATTCGCAGCAACGGAGCGCGGATCGAAAACCTTGCTCCGCCGACTCCCGCTTTCGTCGCCACATTCGCCAGCCGCTGAAATGACTCGATGAACTCCGGGCGGCAATCTGGATATCCGGAATAGTCCACCGCGTTCACGCCCAGAAAAATGTCCTGCGCACTTCGCGCCTCGGCAAACGCAAGTGCGACGGAAAGAAAAATCGTGTTGCGCGCCGGCACATAGGTGATGGGAATCTCCGAGTCGCGTGGGTGTTCGTCGTCCGACTTGGGAACGGCCAGCTCGCTCGTCAGGGCGGATCCGCCGAATACCCGCAGATCGAATCGCTGCACAACATGCTCGATGGTCGGCAACCAGCCAGCCACACGCCGCGCGGCCTCGATTTCCCGTGCGTGGCGCTGCCCATAGTCGATCGTCAGGGCGTAAATTGCGTAGCCCTGCTCCCGTGCCATCGCCGCTGTCACCGCCGAATCCAGCCCGCCCGATAAAAGCACGATGGCCCGCTTTTCCCGCATGTTTCTGCTTTCCTGAACTTGTAACTCGTGCGCAATGACTCGTGCATCGACCTTTCGACCGGCTCGTATAATAGCAGGCAAGAGAGTGATCGATGATGCCGTTTCCGGAGAAAACCAGTGTAACTGTGCTGTAAGTAGGCTTCATGCAACACTCACTGGTATTGTGAAAACGACCGACAGAACTTATTCTTCAGCCCCTTTCAGAGACCATCCGGCGAGTACGTCGCTCGTCGAACGAAATGGTTCAACCATCCACCTTATTCGGAGTAGTTACACATGAGAGCCGTACGTTTTTGGATGATCGCTGCCGCGATCGCGTTTGCTGCACCCGTCATGGCCCAGGATAAGAAAGCTGACCCGCACAAACCGGCTGCTGCCGACCCGCACAAGCCGGCCGCTGCCGAGCCTGCCAAGCCAGCCGCCCCTGCTGCCAAGCCGGCTGCCACTGCCGCGGCTGCACCGGCCGCTGGCGCTGCCATCGGCAAGCCCGCCCCGGATTTCACCCTCAAGAGCACCGACGGCAAGGATGTGAAGCTTGCGGATTCCAAGGGCAAGATCACCGTTCTGGTCTGGGGCAATGCTGACTGCCCGGCGTTCGGCCGCGTAGCCAAGGGCAAGCTCATCAACAAGGCCTATGACCAGGTCAAGGACAAGGTCGTATGGTACACCATTGACTCGACCGCCACCGCGACGGCCGACAACGCCAAGAAGTTCGCCACCGAGAACGGTCTCCCGGGCGCTTGGCTCATGGACCCCACCGGCGCGACCGGCAAGGCTTATGGCGCCAAGACCACGCCGCACGCCTTCGTGATCGACGCCAAGGGTAACCTCGCCTACATGGGCGCGTTCGATGACGACGCCAAGGGCGGCAACGACAAGGCCCGCAACTACGTCGTCGAGGCCGTCGAAGCCCTTGCCAAGGGTTCGACCGTCGCCACCGCGACTACCGATTCCTATGGCTGCTCGGTGAAGTACAAGAACTAATTTGACCGGGGATACTCGGTGAGGGCTCTCGCCCCACCGCGCCCTCTTGCGATAATTGAATCCGGCGGAGCGGTCGAACGGCCCTCCGCCGGATTTTTTGCGCAATTTGAGAGTTCACTTCTTTGACCGGTATGTTCGATAATTTGTTGGTATGGGCTTATCATTCCAGGTGACGGGATAGGCGGACCAACGTGTTGAAAGCTGCCGAAATTTCAGGAACAGCTCGTGAGCCGGCCTCCAATGCTGCATTGCCGATTGATGAGCGCCAGGCCGCCGGGCTTGCCGACTACCTGCATCTCATACGCCCGCAGCAGTGGGTCAAGAACATTGTCGTGTTCGCCGGACCGGCGGCCGGACTCAAACTCTTCACCACCCACGGACTCACCCGAACGCTGATCACCTTTGCCGCGTTCTGCCTGGCCGCCAGCGCCGGATACATCATCAACGACATTCTTGATCGCCAGGCCGATCAGAGTCATCCAACCAAGCGGTTCCGGCCGATTGCCGCCGGACGCATCCCGGTCGCAGGGGCCGGGGGACTGGCCGCGATTCTGTGGGTCCTTGCCATTACTGTTTCCTCGCTATTGCTGCCCAAGCCCGCGACGCTCGTCCTGTGCATGTATATCCTGCTCTCTCTTGGTTATTCCACGTTTCTCAAGGAACGGGTCATATTGGACGTCATTCTCATCGCGATGGGGTTTGTTCTTCGCGCCATGGCCGGAGCTTTGGCCGTCGACGTGCCCGCGTCCGAATGGCTCATCGCCTGCGTGTTCACGCTTTGCCTCTTCATGGGCTTCGGAAAGCGCCGCTGCGAAATCGCCATGATCGGCGATGCCGCCGAAATCAAGCAGCACCGGCGGACGCTGGTCCGCTATACGCCCGATCTTCTGAACCACCTCATCACCGTATCCGCGGGCATCGCGGTGATTACATTCCTGCTATACACGCTCGACACCGGAGGAGCGCACCCTTCCACGTTTCCGAAGCAGCATCTTTTCTACACTCTCCCGCTCGTCATTTATGGCGTATTCCGCTTCGCCATGCTCACCGAGCTTGGGCTGTACACCGGTCCCACCGAAATTGTCCTCAAAGACAAGGCCATGCTGGCCGCGATCATCCTCTGGACCATCTGCGCGTTGCTCATCGCCTATCAGGCGATCATTTTTGGTCCCGCTGGACTCCCCGAGCTAGTGGAGTGAGGCTGCCCAAATAAGAAAGCCCCCGCCGATTCAGGCGAGGGCTCGACTCTGTAAGGAATCTGCGTAAATCCCAATATCAGGCGGCAGGGGCCAGCTTCTTTTTCTTTGTGATTTCGGTATTGGTCTTTCCGCGAGTCTTGCGTCCGGCGGCCTCTTCAGGTCGTTCGGTTCGCTCTTTTCGAGCGGCGGGAGCTGCCGCGGCAGCCTCCGGCTTATCTGTGTGCTCCTTGCGGACAGTGGTCTTCGGTGCCTCCGCACCGGCTTTTCGCTCTTTGCGGCCCGCATTGCCAGCTGCCACGGTGGGCGCTTCGTTGGCCGTATCCCGGGTCAGATAGAAGAAAGACCCCGCGCCCAACCCGGCTACCGCCAGTATGGCAATCAAAATTTTCTGCTTTTTTTCCACCAAATTTCTCCTTCGGTACTACCTATATAATATGCATCGGTTGAGCCGGGTGGTCAACTTTTCCCAACCCCCTATTCAACACGAAGAACAAGTGTACCCCCTATTCTGACGGCTGGAATGGCCCTTCAGTTCCCAATTTGGACCGCTTTTTTGCCAATTTTTCGCCCCCGATGCATGGCGGGTGTAGTCGGCCATATCTCGCTGGTTAATGATGAATGGAGGGCGTCAGGCCCTATTCTGCTGTTGATTCTCCCGCTTTGGTTGTTCGGGGCCCAGACTTCTTGACGGCTCCGCGAAAAACCCTCAGCTTTGGCGGACATGCAGAACCGATGGACCCGGCAAGGCCTTCAGGAAGCGCTCAACCAATGGGGGCCGCGCTTTGGCGACTCACTCGCAGCCCGCATCTACACGGCACGCCTAATCGGAGCGGAACCGGACCTTGTCCTGCACGGCGGCGGCAACGTGTCAGTCAAGGATACAATCCAAAATATCTTCGGTGACGAAATCGAGGCCATCCATGTCAAAGCATCAGGCGGAGATATGAGCCGTCTGGAGCCGCGCCACATTCCCGCACTGCGCCTCAAGCCCCTGCGCCGTCTTCGGTCGCTTTCCCTGATGGACGACGATGCGATGGTCAACCAGGTGCGGCTGCAGCTCGTGGAGGCCTCCGCTCCGACCCCCTCCATTGAGACACTGCTTCACGCATTCCTGCCTCACAAGTTCGTTGATCACTCACACGCGGACGCTGTGCTTACGTTGACCAACCAGGCCCGCGGTGAAATATTCATCCGCGATGCGTTGGGCGATCGGGTTGCCGTCCTCCCTTACATTCGACCCGGCTTCGCGCTGGCCAGGGCAGTGGCTGACGCCCTCGACGCCCATCCATCCATCCAGGGCGTCGTGCTGATGTTTCACGGGCTGATCACCTTCGCCAACGACGCACGCATCTCCTACGATCACCACATTTCGCTTTGCACGGCGTGCGAACAGTTCATTGCCGACAAAACGTCAGGCCAACGGCTTGTCCGAGCCTATGAAACGGGGAAAAAGCCGGAAGTGCTCGCTTCTCGCGCGGCCCCCCTCCTGCGAGGCTTGCTGTCCGAACCGACGGGAAACGAAGACCACCCGTTCGACACGCCCCTATTGGAGTGGCGAGGGGCGGACGACGTGATTGATTTCGTCAACAGCCGGCAGGCCGCCGAACTGTGCGCCAAGGGCGCGCTCACCGGCGACCATGTGATGCACACAAGACCGCGCCCATTATTCGTCCCCGATCCGGCATGGGACGATGAAGAATCGCTGCGAACCCAACTCCGCAGCGCGGTGGGAGAGTTTCGCAATCAATATCGAAAATACCTCGATACCCATGGCGGAACGTCATTGGAAACTGGACTTTCGCCCCGAGTCGTCTGCCTGCCGGGAGCAGGCTTGTTTGCTGCCGGACTCACCAAGGCAGCGGCCATGGTTACCGCGGATCTTGCCGAACACACGCTGAAGGTCAAAGCCCAGGCCGGGTTTGTAGGTGCCTATGAATCTCTTTCCGACGAACACCTGTTCGATATGGAATTCCGAACCATTCAGCGGGCCAAGCTCGCGCCTCAGGCGAGGTCGGCTCTTGCGGGACAAGTCATCGTCATCACCGGTGCGGCCGGTGCGATTGGTGCGGCAACGGCGGAATGTTGCGCAGAGGAAGGCGCTCACGTCGTCCTGACGGACATTGATGAGCCGCGCTTGCAGCGCGTCGTGGAGTACCTCAACGAGCGACTGGGAAACGGCAGGGCCGCGGGAGTGCCGATGGATGTCACCGACGAGACGTCCGTCCGAAATGCCTTTGAGCGAATCTCGCTTCTGTACGGCGGAGTGGACACACTGGTTCCCAATGCGGGCGTCGCTCACGTGGCTCCGTTGGACGAGCTGGAGCTGGCCGACTTTCGACGCGTGATGGAAGTCAACGCCGTGGGATATTTTCTTTTCATGCGTGAAGGGATTCGCATGATGAAGCGTCAGGAGACGGGCGGGCAGATTGTGGTAATTGCGAGCAAAAACGTTTTTGCGCCGGGCAAGGACTTCGCGGCCTACAGTGCGTCAAAGGCGGCGGCCCACCAGCTTGGCAAGGTCGCCGCGATCGAACTCGCTCCGTTTGGAATTCGAGTCAACATGATCAATCCTGATGCGGTTTTCGGCGATGCCACGATCTCATCGGGCCTGTGGGACGCGATCGCCTCGAATCGTGCCAAGAGTCGCAACATCTCCGTCGAGCAACTGCCGGAGTTTTATCGCCAGCGCAATCTGCTCAAGGCCCGCGTTCACGCCCGGCACGTCGCCCGCGCCGTCGTATTCTTCGCCTCGGGCCAGACACCCACGACGGGCGCAACCCTGCCGGTGGACGGCGGCATCCTTGAAGCCTTCCCGCGATAATTTGCCACGCTGTCTTGTTGCCTCATTGCAGAAAAACGCCCCGATCTGCGTTTTGCAAATCGGGGCGTTTTTGAACTTTGAATTTTGAATTTTGAACTTGCCTTACGGACAGGTTCCCGGTCCGGTCGGACGCGGCGTCCCGTTCCAGACGATGAACCCGTTTGCTCCATTGAGCATGTCAATCTCCGTAATGATGTCCGCAGGCAGGCAAACGCCGCTGCGGTCCAGGTCACACTGCCAGAGTGACAGCGGTGGAACCCGAATGCCGTTGAGATGATCAATCAAATGTAGAATGTCGGCCGGAGATGCCGTCGAGTCTGAATTGATGTTGGCCGGGTGCGAGCGGAAACATCCGACGCTGGCGGCGCCGGCTGTCGGAGTGTACTTGATGGAGCTACCGGCACCGGCCGTGATCGCACGGAAGAGTGTGACGGTATAGGTTCCCGGCGGGTTTTCGACGACCGAACTGACGGTATTGGGTGAGCCAAACGTCGCTGTTTCCTGCACGGACCAGCACGAGTTCTGAGCGCCCACCGGACCCGTGACCGTAAACACCTTGAATCCCTCCCGCAGGTTGGGATTTCCCGGAGAATGCGGACGGCGGGCATCGACGGCCAGATTCGGCGGATTGACGAACGTGATCGTTCCGGACGGACAGGGCGATGCAGCGCCGCACAAACTCGCGCACAATGCGTGCGCACCGCAACCGGGCACAAACCCGTTGTTGGCACAATTATCATCCCATTCCGTGTCGCAACAGAACGGATCGCAGGCACAAACAGATTCGCAGCAAGTGGCATCGTTGCATCCCGGTTGATTTGCGGCGTGAGCCGTGCAGCAACTTCCGGAATTCGGATTTCCACACAGAGATTCGCAACCGCACAGGTCGGCAGCACCGCAACCGGAATCTCCCAGTCCGTGGGCGGCGCAATCAGCATCCCACTCCGTAGTGCAACAGAACGGATCACAGGCACAAACCAGTTCGCAACATGCCTCGTCGCCGCAGCCGGCGGTCGTATTGGCGCTGCCCGAGCAGCAACTGGTGTTGCTGGACGAAGCTCCACATGCCGCGTTGTCCGGCGCACCGCATGTGATCGCAACGCCGATCACTCCACCGGAGGCCTCCGGGAACGATCCGACGCGAATCAGGAATTGCTGATTGTTGGTGGCCGAGAAGACCAGCATGGACTGCAGGCCCGCTTCGCCGCAAAGGTCATCGTTGCAGGCCAGCGGATTACTGGCCGCCGTTGGGCATGCCGTCCCGCTGTACACCGCAACCTTGGAGTCCACCGTCGTCGTGTTGCACGTGCGAACGACAACGCTTCCGGTGCACGTGGAAGTCCATTTGAACCAGGCGTCGCGTCCGATTTGCGTCTGGCCGGATGACAGGCAGGCCTGGTGGGCGGGTCCGTCCTGCGTCGCCGAGGCGGTATCGACGGTAAAGGTTCCCTGCCCGCCGATGGGTGTGGCGTTGGCGCAATTATCGTTGGGCGGCGGTGCGGGAAGACATCCCGTGCCCTCCGGCACAATGGCGAGGTTGATGCAGAATGCCATGTCGCCGACGATCACGTCGCTAAGAGTGTATCCATTGGGAAGGTTTCCGTCGGCTCCGTCCTGCATGGCACGCCCGTCGCCCGAAAGACCAAGCTCCCAAAACCAGGTGCACCCCGTAAGTTCATTGGTGATTTCAACCCAGTAACAATCGCCGCCTACAACCGCCACGTTATCGTGTGTTGCATGGAATTCGTATTCCGGTGCGACATTGTTGATAAGCAATCCGGTGGAGTAGGGCTGCTCAACCGTGAGCGTACCGGCCTGCTGGGAAAACGTCGCAAGCAGCGTTCCGGGCAACCCGTTCACTTCGGTGAAGTACCGAACGCGGAACGAATCCGTGGACGACGCCTCGCAGTTTTGGTTGTTGTTGTTCAGATAGGCGCCCCACCAGCAGAGGCTGTTGATGTTTCCGCTTTGGGTCGGCGTAAAGCCGTCGGCCGCAACGAAGCCGGTCTTGTTGCTGTTGATCGCGTCGGTCTGATCCTGCGTCTGACAGTGCGAGGCAGGCTCATTGCAGGGCGGCTCGAGCTCGCAACTAATCAGGAAGTTGCCGGTGCCTCCCGCTGTTCCGGGAAATGCTCCCAGCCGAATCATGTACTGCTGTCCGGGGACAGCGTCAAAAAACAACCGCGTCTGCGTTTCGCACTCATCGTCGCGGCAATTCAACAAGTTGACATCGTTGGTCGGGCACCCGCAGCCGTTGTAGACCGCGATTCGCGTGTCGATCGAAGTTCGACCACAAGTGGAAATGGAATACGTGCCGGCGCAAACCTGGGCCGGGGCCGTCCAGCAGAACCAGACGTCCTTTTCCAGTTGCGACTGATCATTGGGGAAAAAGTGACAGTCGGCGTGAGCCGGACCATCCTGGGTGGCGGTGGTGTTATCGAAGTTGAAGACACCGGTGCCCGAGATGGCTTCCGGCGATTGGCAGGAATCGCTACCGACGGTGGCGACGCCGCCCGAGGAATCCGACACGGGGGCGATACTCAGCCCGGGCCCCGCGACATGGGTGGAAGAAACTCGATCGGCGGAGGCCAGATCGGCCGTCGCTGCAGTTGCATTCTGCGATGGTCGCACCGGTTTGAATCCGGCCTTCGGTGACCCGGCCCAAACGACATGACCGGACACTGCCGTCGCCAGAACAACACCCCACACAGGCCAGGTTCGATTGTGCATGATTCCCCTCTTCAACGTGACTTGAGGCATTGAAAGTTTCTCCCCCGAAAAATACCACTCATCGCCTGACTTTGGCGTCCGTTCGGCCAGTCCGCCTCCAGTACAGAATGCATCACGCATTTTCAATGGAGACGGGAGGCCCTTCAAATTTGCAAAAATGGTGATCCCCCACGCTAACTTTAGGCGGATGAACCAGTCCGCTCAAGGTCTCATACGGATTTCTTCCGTTGCACCCAAGACCCCTTTTATTGGAATTTCACACCCATGAATAAAAACGGCCCGATCGAAATCGGGCCGCAAAATCGGAATTTGATAGAGCTTACAAGCCGCCTAGGAGGCGCTCTGCGAACGGCGACGCAGAGCCGCCAAACCGCCTACGCCCAGCAGAAGCAGCGAGGCGGGCTCAGGAACATAGGTGCCACGAAGCGTGTAGGATTCCAAACTTCCCGCATCGCCCGTCGAGTCGTCGATGATCACCAGTTCCCAAGCGTCTGTTCCACCGCTGTTACCGATGTACTTGTTCATACCGCCAGCAGTATCTTCCGTCGCGTAGGTGGTGTTATTGACCAAGCCAAAGGCATCGCCGGGCAACGCAGAACCCGAATCGTTGAATACCAGGTTGAAGTTGACGATTCCGACGCTATCTCCCTTGTCAGTCATGACTTCCACAGTCTCGCCGAAAGGAGAAATAAGATAAATATCCAAGTCTTCCGGGTGCGTATGCGACAACCCCGTCAGCACCAGTTCGATGCTCTGGATGTTGGGCACGCCACCCGCCGGCGATCCGTCGGAGCCATTCATAAACAACGGAAAATTCGCAAAGCCTTGCGTTCCGGTGCTGGGAATCTGTGGAATGCTCCCCCCAGGTGCCGTGTAGCTGAAATCAAGAGCCTGAACGGCAGGCGACACTGTCGCCGCCAAGAGGCCCAAACCAACCGCGATTAGTGATTTATGCTTCATAGACTTCCAACCTCCCCACAGGCTGACTCTTTGGACAATCGCTTTCTGTGCTAAGGCAAACGCTACGCGCTCCCCCCCAGCATCGGGCTCCAGCGCAGGAACTCCGACTGTGCAAATTATAGAAGGGGGGGCGCTTTTGTTCAAGTGGTCAAGGTTGTTTGGGAGAAAAAAACACAGCCTTTCGCTTGTCGGTTTGGAGGAATAGGAAGATAATGCAAGCTGAGGAACGATAAGGACCTATAATAGCCATTATCTGATTCGGAAACTCAATTTTGCTTTACCGAACCTCGTTTGCAGACCTATAACCTCGAAATGGCAGAGCAGAAAAAAATTTTTCTCAGTGCGGAGTTTTTGGCCCGAATCGACCAACTTGCATTGAACAGCCGGAAGATCTTTGCCGGAAAGATGCGCGGCGACCGCCTCACCAAACGTCGAGGCCAGTCCGCCGAGTTCGCGGACTTCCGCAACTACGTCGTCGGCGACGACCTCCGATTCCTCGATTGGAACATCTACGCCCGGCTCGAAAAGCTCTTCATCAAACTCTTTCTCCAGGAAGAGGACCTTCACGTCAGCATCGTTATTGATATCTCAAAGAGCATGGAGTGGGGTTCGCCGGACAAGGGCCTATATACGCGCCAAGTCGCCGCCGCCCTGGCCTACATCGGACTCATCAATTTCGATCGCGTCAGCCTCTACACCTATTCGGACGGCCTGCAATATGAGCTGGCCGGAATTCGCGGCCGGCGATGGATGTTCAAGGTGATCGAATTCCTGAGCGAAGTCGAGTACGCCGGCGCGGGCGATCTGGCCAAGACCGGTAAGCAATTCGCCACGCGCCATCCGCAACCGGGCATCGTCGTGCTGCTCAGCGACTTCCTCGACAAGGGCGGCGTCGAGCCGGGCCTGCGTTATCTACTCGGACGCAACTACGACTTGTATGCGGTGCAGACTCTGAGCCCTGAGGAAATCGATCCGCCGCTGATGGGCGACTTGCGCCTTACGGATGTCGAAGACGATGACATGGCCGAAGTCACCGTCTCGCGCGCCCTGCTCGAAAAATATCGCCAGACGCTGCAAGCCTACTGTCAGTCCATTAAAGAGTATTGCTCCCGTCGCGGCGTCAACTACATGTTCACCAGCACGCAGGTCCCCTTCGACCAGATTGTGCTTTCCTATTTCCGGACTCGCGGACTGGTGGCGTAGTCGCCGCGACATCAATTCCAGTTGAGAATTCTTGGGATGGTTCGTTCTTCCGACACCAGGATGACCGCCCGATTGCCGTCGGTGAAATACGGATCCCCGGTGAGGTTGCGGCGGGGAGCATCCTTCGTACAGGGACCGACTCCCGGAACATATCCCCCT
The DNA here is from genome assembly GCA_964501365.1 of uncultured Phycisphaera sp. Classification (GTDB taxonomy): domain Bacteria; phylum Planctomycetota; class Phycisphaerae; order UBA1845; family UBA1845; genus CAZAMB01. The sequence goes on from CAZCST010000009.1 coordinate 164,525, forward strand.
GCTTCGATTCGCCCGGCCTCAAACAGATCTTCCATGACATAGTCGCGGGCCTCATCCACGTCAGGATCAATCCTGTGTGTTGTGAGATTCCATGTTTTCCATGTAAATCGGACGCCAATATCGCGGCTGACCTGTCCCACCCAAACCGCATGGCCTTCGAATCGCAGCGGCGTGCTCCACAGACGCAGGTGGAGTCGCTCATTGATCGAATCGCGAACCCGTTGCAAAGCAAAATCCTGCGATCGCTGAAATAGATACAAGGCGCTCACCGGGCTGTAGCGATATTCCGATCCGAGGAGAAACGACTTGAGGGTCCGCCAGCACGATCCCATCGTGATAACTTCCGTCTGATCCCAGCGCGAAGCAAAGACACCAATCACCGACGAAAATTCCCCAATGATGACCAGATTCACCGGATCACCCGTGCGGCGCCCTCGCGTATCACTGGTCGTGGCCGGCATTTCCGAAAGCCGGGTCCTCAGCGTTTCAAGATCGCAGTCCACCGGCTCCGCACCATCCTGCGATTTCTGGAGAGAAGACTGGTAATCGAGTTCGGGGCCGGGCACTTCGAACGAGAACGGATATTCTTTGATTTCCTTGTTGACGACCAGCGCGACGTCAACCAATTTTGTGCCGAAATCCACCGGAGTAAAGACGATCCCCTCGGCAACCATATTGGGCGCAATGTTCTTCAAAGGAAATCCGAGTTTCTGGAAACATTCGTCCATTCGATGATTCGCCCGGCGAACCGCGAAGAGTTTGAACGGCAGTGCCAGCAGCACCAACGGAAGCAGCAACCAGACCAGAAGCCCGAACGCGACGAGTCGCTTCAGAATGGAGAAATGGCAGACTCCGGCGGCCTCGCGTGTCGTGTAATAGTCTCGGGCGATTTTTGTCATGAGTAATCGAGCGGGCGACCCCGACCGATTGGCCACCCGAACCCACACGGCCTGTATGCCCCGGTTTGATAGCGGAACGCCAAATACGACCCTGCACTCGGAAGGCGTGAGTACCGCGACGGCGACCTCGGCATGTTCATCAGCCTGTGTCTGAGCCCGCTCCAGATACGGGCGTTCGCCCGGTTGCGGTTGATAATGGAGCCTCAAAAGCGAAATCATGGGCAAATCACCGGCAAAGAAAGACGGGCGAACATGGTGCCCATGTAGTATAATTCTGTAGCGATCTTACGCCATGCCAAATATCCGGGGGACAAGGATGAGGAGGGGTCTCTTAGCTTTCAGCTTATTGGTGGGCGCAACCTCCGCCCCGGCGCGTGCTCAGATTTTCAAATCGGAGTTCTTTGCTGAACCCGTTTCTGAAGGTTGGGAATCGATCACGCAGTATTGCGAGCCGGAACTTTGGAACGATATGGGATGGTATCATCAGCAGCTTGACCTCGACGCCTGCCCTCCAGGACCCCAGGGAGGACACGACTCTTACCGCCGCTCCCTACAACCTCTCAATGGCTCGTCTAAATTCTTCGCGGAGTTTCGTGTTCAGACGGATGGGGACAGGTCCGAGATCCCCTATGGTGCTCCCGCTTTGCTCGCTATGGGTAACAATGCTGGCGTGAACTATCATATCACCGTCGCTGGCGACCTTGTCAAATTTGCCGTTCAGCTCGATCCTATATGGTTCATTGAGATCGAGCAGGAGGTGCCGCACACATATCGTATCGAGTTGCATCCATCCCGCTGGTCGTTCTATATCGACGATGAGTTGATCGATCAAGGAACTCCCAGAGGGCCGTTCCCCGCTTATGAGTCGGTGATAGCATGGCAAGGAAGCTCACAGTACCTGCCGTGTGAAAATGCCTGGGATTACATCCGCTACGGCGTGACACCGAACGACGCCAGCGGCGACTTCGACAGCGATGCGGCCGTCACGCTGTCGGACTTTTATTTCGTGGAGGAATGTCTCACCAACCAGCGCCCCGGCATCAACGGCGGCCCGGAGATGGACGCCGGCCCCGGCTGCCGCTTCGCCGACTTCGATGCCGATGGTGACGTGGACCTCCTCGACTTCGCCGAATTCCAAAACCTGTTCTCTCCTTGATTCGGATTTGTCTGGGTTTTGCGCGCGCCCCGCATGTTATGACGGGTGATGGACAGAAGTGACCAGAATTTGTTCCACCCCGCCGCCCGGCGCACCACGGATGCAACATGTGGCACCCAAACGAATACCTACCACAATCCGAAAAACAGTACTTGTCGAAACGAACCCATCTTTCAGCACGACTTTGCAAGAATTTTTCCGCCCTTTGCCTTCCGCTTTCTTCTTTCTGCTTTCTGCTTTCTGCTTTGCTTGTCGCCTCCGTGCCGGCCGACATCACGCCTCGTCGTCTTCGTCGAGGTCGAGCTTCCACTGATCGGCGGCGTCGGCCTCGTCGATTTCGCGCTCCATGTGACGCATCATCTTCTCCTGGATCGGCGCCAGCCGGCGGTACATGTCGAGGGTGGCCTGGTGAGATTTCGCCATCGTGCTGAGTTGGATCAGTTGCAGTTTGAGGAGGCACTCCGGCTCTTTGATCGTGGAGAAGGGGTCGCAGGTCAGGCGGGGTGTGCCGTCGGAGCCAAGTCGAAAGAACTCACAGTCCTGACAGCGCAGCATGAAGTAGACTCACGTTGGTGCAATTGTCTGCAAATCGCACCCAACATTGTATCGCTGCCTGCTGAATTGGAACATTCGGAGCCAAACGCGCAAAAAATGTCCTGCTTAACGCGAGAACAGGCAAGAGAGGTAATTGGGGACACTTCTTTTTTTGTCGGATTTTTCTTGCTTGAACACCCGATATCTGAGAGATTGCTGTTCCAATAAAGTCCACTTACCGACCCGTCCCCCCATGGGTCGGTTCCCCCAAGGCCCGGTACACCCCACCGGGCCTCTTTTTTTCTTCACGATGAAAAAAGAAGGCCCGGCAGGTGTGAAACTTGGTTCGCCTGAACCGTAGGTTCATGGCTCAAGCGTAAATCGAAATGTTTATGGATTTTCCTGGTCGCCTTTTCCCGTCCAGCGAACCCGACGCGAAGTTGTTGCTGGGGCTGCAAACACGGCGGGACCGTTCTCCTGGAAGGAGGCAAATGATTCCTTCACGTCTTCACGTACGGTCGCATCGGTCTGGTTTTGTGCGAAGGGATTGTCGTTCGCGCAATCGGTGTCGTTGCGAGCCACCGAAAGCAGGGAATCGAGCCTTTGGAAATCTGCATCCCAGAGCTGGGTCCGTTGATTCGGATCGACGACAGGTTGCACCGGGGCGTAATGGACTGGCTGCACGTCACCGATGGGCCTTGGGATGGCGGTTTCCGCATTGCCCGTCCCGAATTCTTTTTGACACTCGATTTCGTTGCGAATGATCTGAAGCGAAACCTCCATGTCATCCAGCGCCCGCATGGTCTGCTGACCTTCGGTGTTCGGCACGGTAATCGTGGTTACTGCCTTTGCTTCCTGCGGCTCCGTGCGAGTCTCACTCGTTCCCAGGACCATAACCACTTCGACATTCTGTGGCTCTACATTCTGCGGTTCGACCGATGGCGGCCCGACGAACACATCATCAGGTGCTTCCGGCTGAACCGACATCGGGGCCGATTGCGCCGCGATGGTCTGAATGTCTTCGAGACCGCGATGCTGACTGTCGGCAATGTTCAATACGCGGGCCATGTCGTCCAACGTGAGGTCCCAGCGGACGGGCTGTGATTGAACAACAACCGCATCCTCGGATTTCACGAGCTGCATCTGGGCGGCCGGCTCTTCACGATTTGTGTCCGTCTTTTCAATGACCTCCACGGGCTTGATCGCTTCGATCGTCTGTGGTTCCAATGTCGTACCTGTGGTTTCGGTGTTTCGGTATTGATTTTGGATTTGGTCTTGGTTTTGGTTTTGGTTTTGGTCCTGCGCTTCGATTGGTTCGTTCCGCTGAGCCTCAACGACCGGCACGATTGCCGTGATCGTCGATTGATGGGTCGTCGTATTGGCTTGCGGCTTGTTGCTTTCCGGCGCTTTCGGCTCAATGACCATCTCGGTAATGAGGGTAGTCAAATCGACAGGCGGAACCGTGTTCGCTGCGGCGGGAAAGATCGGCGCATTTTCAGCAACGATCGACGGCGTATTCGTAGTGCCGTCCACAATCACTTCCGGGGCAGGAGCCGGAGTACGGTTCGAAGCTGTCCCGTTTTCAGCAATCCTGCGTTCAACCTGAACGAGCTGCTTTTGTGCGGCCGTAAATTTCGGGTTGATGGCCAGCACGCGTCTGAATGATGCCGCCGCGTTTGCGTATTCGCCCTGGGCGCGCTGCAACAACCCCAGGTTGTAGTAGGCATCGGGTTCCGGGAGGACTTTGCGGAAGCTGTCGAAGGCCAGCTCGGGTCGCTGCGTGCGCCCCAGGAGCAGACCGAGATTGATGTGGGCCTGCGTAAGCTTGGAATCCAGCCGTGCGGCTTCGCGCAGGTGACGCTCCGCCTCATCCCAGCGTTCGAGATAGAGCAATTCAAAGCCAAGATTATTCCGCAGAACCGCACTGCCCGGCTTGAGTTCAACCGCCTGGGCAAAGGCTTCCACGGATTCCTCGTGCTGTCCGGTCAGGCTGAGCATCAGGCCCAGACGCGCATAGGCGGCGGTGTATTCATGATTCACCGCGATCGCCTTGCGATACTGCTCGATCGCACGGTCGGGCGCGCCCTGCTGCTCGAAGACACGGCCGGCCGCATAGTACGTATCGGGCAAGATTCGAGGCTCGACAGGAGCCTTCTCTTTGCGCCCCGAGCCAGACGTCGTCTTGACCGACTTGAACTCCGGTCGGCGTGCGAAAGCGTCTTGGTCCTTGTGGCTGACGCATCCGCCCGACAACATGGCGACGACCGCAATCCAGGATACTCGTTTCATTCGTTGCATTACGCGCTCCTTCCTATTTTCCAGATGGTGTCGCGGGAGCCGCAAACCCTGTGGTCGCTCCACCGCTGTCCTTCGGATTGACTGTTCCCTTGGCTTCGACTTCGATGGCCTTCTTCGCCGGAGTGCTTGGGCCCGCGGACAGGCCCGGCTTGACCTGCACACGATCCATGTCGCACCCGGCGACCTTGAGATATTCCTTCACGTGGTCAATCCGTTTGTTGACCAGATCGGTGTCAGTCAGGTCAGTCTGGTAGTGAACCGTGCCGCCATAGGTGCTCAGCAGCTTGGCCATGCGGTTGAGCCGCTGGACGCCGGTTCCACTGATTTCGCTGGAATGAGCGACGAAGTGGAAATCGACCAGGCTCATGTCCTGAAGAATGGCGTTGTCCACCATGTCGTCCATGTGCCGGCCATAATTGGCCTTGGCTTCATCCATGTGCGACTCGTGCAACTGCCTTGCGGTCATGTCATGATCTGGACCGTGACAGGCGCCTGCGGACAACGTCAGCACTGCGGGAATGACCGTCAAGATAACTCGGGAACGCTTGCTATTGGACATTTCGATAACTCCTTGCCGTCCTCGCGGACCATGGACATTTCCGGACAATTACGATTCCGGCGCGAATCGACGCCGCGGCGACTGAGGTTTATCGAGCGATCGGACCGGGAACCTTTGTTATTTATCGGGCGACTATGGTCGGGCCTCTGGATGCTGAATTCCCCGTGAATTCCAGCATTCTGCACACGGAAACCGCCACCCCAACCCTGTCACTGCGAGTCAAAGCTCGTAACAACATTGGCGTGCCGCTGCGGGAAATGGAGTTCGCGCCCTGTACCGGAACACGCGCGGCAAAATTTGCCCGCCCGTTTATGATTCCGACATGCGAGATGTTTTGGTTTTGGATTTGGATTTTCTTCCCTACCTCGAGGCGGCCCGGACGCTGCACGCGAAATCAATCCTATTAGATAGTCATTGCGATACGACGATCCGCCTGATGAATCCGGCTTGGAACCTTGCGGCCCGGCACAATGACGGTCACGTGGACATACCGCGATTGCGCGAAGGCGGAGTCAGCGGGCTGGTGCTTGCGGTCTATGCGGGCGGGCCGGCGCCGCCCGGAGAGGGCCCGAAAGCAGCACGTCAACAACTGGATACGATCGACGTGACGGTTGCACGTCATGTCGAATCGCTATTCCCCGCGCGAACCGCCGACGACGTGCGCATCGCCAAGGCACAAGGCAAGATTGCGATCCTGAAAGGCATGGAAGGCGGGTACTTGATTGACGACTCACTCGAAATTCTGAGGGAGTATCACCACAGAGGCGCGGTTTACCTTACGTTGACTCATGGCTTTCATACTTCGTGGGCGGATTCCTCCGGCGTGCATGAAGATTTGTCGCCGCTTCATGGCGGGCTGACGGCGTTTGGTCACGAGGTCGTGCGCGAATTGAACCGACTGGGCATGATGGTGGATGTCTCGCACGTGAGCGACGACACGTTTTGGGATGTCATCGAAACATCCAAGTCGCCCGTGATCGCGTCACACTCCTCGTGTCGCGCCGTTTCACCGCATCGCCGCAATCTTTCGGATGAGATGATGCAGGCGATTGCCCGTACCGGCGGCGTCGTGCAGATCAATTTCGCCGCCGCCTTTGTCGATCCGACGTTCCCGCCCATCGATCCCAAGATACTGCACTATTGGTCAACGCGCGGCGGGTTTGCGGCCAGCCCTTATGCAAACCATCGTACGCCGCTGTCGGTACTGGCCGACCACTTCGATCACGCGATCGGATTGCTGGGGCCGGATCATGTGGGGATTGGCTCGGATTTCGATGGAGTGAGTGCACTGCCGCGCGGCATGGAGGATTGCTCCAATCTGCCGTATCTGACGGCGGTGTTGCTGCGCAGAGGGAACAGTGAACAAGGCCTTGAGAAGGTATTGGGTCTGAATTTCCTCCGAGTCCTGGACAAGTGCCAGGCAATGGCACAAAAACATCCGGACAACGCGGCCCTCACCACAGTTTCTGCCGCCAGGAAAGAGAGGGGTTACTCCGCGCAGCCGTATACCCCGAAGCTGCGCAGGCTCCGCCTGATTCTTGCATCGGCCAGTCCGCGCCGTGCGCAACTCTTACAGGAATTCGTCACTACGTTCGACATTATTCAAGCGCCGGACGAAGAACCACCGGTACCCGACACACATGCCAATGCCGCACATTGGGCCGAACAAATCAGTTTGCAAAAGGCTCAGAGCGTGGCGCGCAACATCAAGAAGGGTCTCATCCTTGCGGGCGACACCATCGCCACGCTGGATAATCGTGTCATCGGCAAACCCACAGACCGGGCGCACGCCGAAGTGATCCTGCATTCGCTAATGGGTACGACCCACCAAGTCATTACGGCATTGGCGTTGCTCGACGCAGGATCGGGCCGATCGCTGGTAGGGCATGATGTAACGCAGGTTCATATGCGGCGATTGTCGGATCAGGAAGTGAAGGAGTATCTCGACTCCGGGGAGTGGGAGGGCAAAGCCGGCGCGTATGGTATTCAGGATAGCGGAGACAAATTCGTTGAGCGGATTGAAGGCAGCTTTACAAACGTGGTCGGCTTGCCGGTGGAAATGCTTGATCGAATGTTTTTCGAGTGGTTTGACCCGAAGTTCGGATAATTCCACCCACCCCTGCCCCTCTCCCAGAAAGGGAGAGGGGAATCACGCCCGAGGTTTCCGAGTTTGTCAGTGAAACACCGTGCTCACGACCAGAAGGATGGCCGCTGCGGCCGCGCTGCCCAGTGCACATCCGTATACGAATCGTTTGAAATCGAAATTACGCTCCACACCCCGACCGCCTTGCGGTTGGAATGAGGCACGGGGACGTGCCCAATACGGTGCAGGAATGACTTTGACGGCCGGCGTTGTCGCCTTTTCCACTGCAACGGAAGCCATGGCTGCCTGCGGCGCTTCAGACGATTCCACCTGCAATTCTACAATCTCGTTCGATTGCCATTCGCCATCAGCAGGAGCTTCCTGCAAGGTCAGTTCCAATTGGCTGCCGGTTTCAAAGGTCTCGTCTTCCTGCGTCCAGCTATCAATCGTGGGAAGGAAATCGGCGCGACCTCGAACAGGAACATGTCGGGGCCTGTCTTCGTATTCCTCAGGATCAAGATATTCATCCAGCAACTGTTGAGCGTGGATGCGCTCCACACGATTGCGATGTCGAATGTTGCGAGCTTTTCCGGTGAGTCCGCCTCGATGTGTCGCTTGCATGATATTCTCCTTTCCGAAGGTTTCGTTTCGCTCATGCGATCAAGACCGAGGATTACTATCGGTTTGATGGGCGATCGGCGCAGAGCCCTCGTCAAAGCAATTCGTGCGCAAGTTAAGAGAGGAGAACTGGGCAATCAGCCTGTTCGCTGATGAAGCTGATAATCGCGTACTGCTGCGGGAATTCCCTCGTCATATCCCACGGATGACGACCAGCCGAGATGATCCTTGAGCTTTTGACATTCAAAAAAGCATTGGCGGCCCATGAGCCAGATTGCGTACCGCGTGGCCAGCGGCGGCTTGCGCGTGCGAAAGAGATGACCAAAGCACTCCATCGCGAAGGCGGCATTGTAGGCCAGCCCGTACGGAACGGATTTTGTGACGCGCGGCGATCCAAGGGAGTCGGCGATGAGATCGAAGTATTGTCGTTGCGTGAGTACACCATCGTGACAGCAGTTGTAGGCCTCGCCAACCGCTCGCTCGCTATGGGCCGCGAGGATGGCGGCTTCCGCGACATTGCCCGCGTGAACGACGTTGAGCCGGTTGGTTCCGTCGCCGATGATTTTCAGCTTTCCGCGCTCGATCGAGTCGATCAGTCGCGGAAGCGTGGCGCGATCGCGCGGTCCGTAGAGCCAGCTTGGACGGATGACCGTCGCGACGATGCGGCCGGCCTGATGAGCCCGCATGACGATGTGCTCGGCTTCGATTTTCGCACGCGTGTAATAGCTCCAGCGATGCACATTGAATCCAAGAGGCGCTGATTCGTCGAAAATCCTCCCTGCGCCGTCCAGGTGGCCGTAGACACTCACAGAACTGATGTGCAGGAAGCGCCGAACACCGTGCCTGGATGCCGAATCGACCAAATACTGCGTGGCATCGATCGTAGCGCGCACAAAATCAGGCCACGGCCCCCAGTCGCCCACACGCGCCGCGGCGTGGTAGACCGTGTCAACGCCGTGGCACGCACGATCGACGGCTTGTGGATCGGTGATATCTCCGTTGACGATTTCGGCGTTGATGGTGCGAAGAAATGCGGTATCACTGCCGGCGCGGCAGAGTACGCGCACACTCCGACCCCGCCGATGCAGTTGCTCGGCGATGTGACTGCCCAGCAAACCGGTTGCGCCTGTGACCAGCGACACTCCCTTGTCGTTCGAGTTCCGCATGGCTGTACCTTACGAAGCAGCCCAAGGGGGTCAAGAACGCTTGCGTTGTCAGGAACCGAAGTATCTGGAATACAGCGAGCGGGCTTTTGCGGGATCGCTTGTGCCCTTGATGATGGCGCGGGCGTCAGGGAACAGGGTTAACTCATACGGGGCCACAGTGAGGCGAAGCAGGTAGGGATTGTAGCGAATCGGCGCGGTTGCGACGCCGGCAAGTTTGGACGCGATGGCGGCGAAATCCAAGGGCTCGGCATCGCGTCCGCCTCGAGGGGGAGCGGCGATCTGCACGGCGTCGCGTCCGCAGAGCGTCGTGCCGGGGGACGCGTGGTTGCTGTCCAAAAAGTGAAACTCCCTGCGCACGCAGCATGGACACGTTCCCGCATCGCGGGCGGATTGCACATTCATGTTCATGACCCGCCCGGTCCACACGTCGAGGTGCATCAGACTTGGATTGATTTCGTCGATGCGGCCCATGAGGATTTTCATTGCCTCGACAGACTCGAGGCTGGCCACGATGTTCACCGCCGCACCCAGCACGCCCGCTGTGTCGCACGTGGGATTCATTTCCGGCGGCGGAGCATCCTCAAACACGCATCGCAGGCACGGCGTCCTGCCCGGGACGATCGTCATGCAAAGGCCCGTCGCACCGATCACGGCCCCGTAAATCCAAGGACGCGACGACTTCACAGCGAGGTCATTGATCAGGAAACGCGTTTCAAAATTATCCGTTCCGTCGAGCAGCAAGTCAGCGTCGCGGGCGAGTTCGACGATGTTACCGGGATTTACATCGACAACGTGCGGTTCGATCGTCACGGTTGAATTGATAATGCGCAGTTTGTTGGCGGCGGCCTGGGCCTTGGGGAGATTCGCGGCGATATCGCCTTCGTCGAAAAGAACCTGCCGCTGGAGATTGTCATACTCTATGAAATCGCGGTCGCAGATTCGCAGAAAACCCACGCCCGCCCGAACGAGCGTGTTGGCGATGACGGTCCCGAGCGCCCCGCATCCAAAGAGCACCGCGCGAGCACCGGCGAGTTTTTGCTGCCCTTCGCCTCCAATCTTTTCGTACAGCATCTGACGCGAGTAGCGGCGGAGATTTGCGTCGTTGGAAGGCTTGGACGATTTGCCGTTGTTGTTCATTTGCGCACAGGAGTAAGGGATCAGGGATTAGGGATTGGATACGGCAAGTTGAATGCGTGTCGCCACGTACACCTACGAATCCTGGGCCCTGGCCCCTGATGCCTGTTTGCCACCCACGCTACTCCGATAACGATGTCGCGCCAAGTTTCGCGTTCAAACTCAGCCCTGATCGCAGCGAAATATCGGTCGATGGGCGGGGCGCGCACCCTAGTGAAGGCTTACATCTTCGCAAACGATAAACACAGAGTCTGCACAAAGGTTGAATTCACTTTGATGGATGGGGTTGGTGTGAAAAAAATACTTGCATCGTGCCGCCGTTTTCTGACTGCCGAGGAAGTTCCGCGCTGGTTTGGACTCTCGATCGTCTTGATTTACTTCGTGGGATTGATGACGGCGGGCCAATACGCGCTGTCGGCCACAAGGCTCGAAGCAGCCGCACAGTACCGCCACAACTCCGCCTACTCCGTCAAGCTCCTCGCCGATCGTCTCGCGGCGATCAACCCGGACGACCCGGCTGCGAGTCGATGGTCGAACTGCGGAAAAACGCTCAAGGACTTCGCCGTCAACATACCCGCCCGCGCGGTTCGCATCGTGGGAGGAACTGACGGAAAGGTCCTTTACTCGACGAACGCTGCCGAAGTCGGCCATCCATCGACCGCGCCAAGGCTGGATGCAGATGCATCGCTCGGTGTGGGAAATGTTCTCGTCCCAGGCGAATCCGGACAGGACGCGACCTGGCTGGTGCATGCTCCGATCAGCTCCCGTCCGTACAAAAAGGCAGCCGCCGAAACAGCGGGCCAGGTGCAAATGCCGGCAGGGAGCCCTGCGGAGGGAAGCGGGGTTGCCGTCAATACGCAGGCCTATTTTGTCGAAGCCGAATTTCCCGCGATGCCGCCCAGTACCAACCTCTGGGGACATCGTGCCGCGGCGATGGGCATTGCCCTCACCGTCCTTGGGGCGCTCTTCCTGGCCTATCGATGTCTGCGCGAGCAGCTTCGGGGGGTGTCAAAGATCGCCGGACGTCTGGCATTGCACGGCGACCGGCTCGAACAGGAAATCGGGGCCCTGCGAATCGGCGACGAACTCGATACCGTCACCCAGTCGTGGAACCAGCTCGTGGACATGACCGAGGGGCTTCTGCAATCGTCGCGTGAAAAGAAAGCCAACGAAGAACTCTCCCGCGTGCTGCAACGCTCCGGTGGAAGCGCCCTGGCCGAAGCGATTCATGCAATTCCGGACGGCATCATCCACATCCTCGACGAGTCGCGCCTGGATTATCTGAATTCCACGGCCAGTCGACTCCTGGGGTGGAAGACGCAGGAGGGCAAGCGTCCCACGCTGCACGAAGCCAAATCGGAAGGAGCGGGGGCAAAAGTTCTTGAACTGATTCGCTCTTCCCTGCAACCGGATGGGCGCTACGAGCCGCGCGTCGAGCTCATCGAAGTCGGCGACGACGGGGCCGGAAAGGACCGCAGCTCCTACCGGGTCTGGCTGCTTCCGTTGCAAGGACCGCGACACACCGGCGAATGTGTCGTTGTGATTCGCGATGTAAGCCAGCAGCTGCGGGCTGAAAAAGCGCGGGAGGAGTTCATCGCCCAGGTGACCCATGAATTCCGCACGCCGCTCACCAATATCCGGGCGTACACCGAAACGCTATCGAGCGGCATGTTCGAGGATCCGCAGGTCATCAGTGAGTGTTACAACGTTATCACCAAGGAAACACGCCGGCTGTCGCGGCTGATCGAAGACATTCTGAGCGTATCGCAGTTGGAAGTCGGATCGATCGAACTGCGCACCGACAACGTGGACCTGCGGACGCTGCTCACGGAGGCCGTGCGCGATGTGCGCGGGCTCGCCGAGGAAAAAACCATCGATATGCAGCTCGTGCTCCCCGCCAAGCTCGAAACAATTCGCGGAGACCGCGACAAACTTGCGGTGGTGGTCAACAACCTGCTGGGCAACGCCATCAAATACACGCAGCCCGGGGGCAACGTCGTGGTGGGCTGCCAGGTCTCGGCCGACTCCGTGGTCATCACCGTGAAGGACAATGGCATCGGCATCTCGCCCGCCGACCAGGCCCGGGTGTTTGAAAAGTTCCAACGTGGCACCGATCCGGAAATCCAAAACATCACTGGAACGGGAATCGGCCTCTTTACCGCCCGGGAAATCATCCGCCGCCACGGCGGCGACATAGAACTCATCAGCGAAAAGGGCGCCGGATCCACTTTCATGGCCCGCCTTCCGCACAAGGAATCACGCGGAAGCGCCATGTCCCTGGCGCAGACCGGAGGCGAACATGGCTAAGATCTTGATTGCGGACGACGATGCCCACATCGCGCGGGTTATGTCGATCTGGCTGACACGTCACGGACATCAGGCCCTGTGCGTCTCCAACGGACGCCAGGCGCTCGATGTGATCAAGTCCAAGGCGGTGGACCTGGTCATCTCCGACATGAACATGCCCGAGCTGGACGGGTTGGGCTTCGTCAAGGCAGTCCGCGAGCTGACCGGAAACTCTCTTCCGGTGGTGATTTTATCCGCCCGGTGCGACCAGCAGGAATTGATGGACGCGCTTGCAGCGTACGGAGTGAAAGTCTATCCCAAGCCCTTTCTGCCATCTTATATGGTTACCGAGATTCATCGACTGCTTGAGAGTGCCGGCCTGACCCAGACGGGGAGCGCTTCGTGAATCAGTCCGGTTCGGCAACACAATTGCGCGACCCTACTGTTGAGGGACAGGTGCTTTCGACAGGCGATCCACTTCAATCGCTCTCCGAATTGCGCGCCATGTTTCTGAATCCGTGCTCGTCGGCAGGCGACGATTGGAGCCGGGCTTCGCAACTGGTTTCCTCGGCGTTCGATCAGATTGTGGCCGAACATCAGGGCATGGCCGACGAACTTCTCTGTGTCTACGAACAACTGGGAATCATATTTGAGGTCACCCGCAAGTTACCCACCGTTCGCAGCGAGGAAGAGGTCATCGGGCTGTTTTGGGACAGCCTGCAAAGGAGTTTTACTGGCCGCGACGTATTTGTTGCTCATACCCGCAGCCCTGATGAATGGACTCGCATGCGACGGGTCGGCGACGAAAAACCCGATGGCGAGCCTCTCGATGGGAAGATCTCCGCCGCGCTTCGTAAGGTCTGCCGTGGGCCTCGGGCCCGAACGCTTGTCGCAAAGCTTCAGGATTTGCATCCGGAAAGCACAGCGGCCGGCAACGGGTCCGTGCTCATCGGGCCCGTGTACTCCGGCGACCTTCTTGTCTGCGCACTGGTCATCTTTCGATCCGCGATTCCGCGCTCCGCCGGCAGCCTTCCGGAATTCCGCGCCAGTGACATGAGTCTGGTCGAATCACTGGCTACCTTCTGCGGAGACTTGATTCGCAATCACCGACTGGTGCGCGAAATGCGCGAGATGTCGATCGCCATGGTGCGCTCTTTGGTCAGTGCCGTGGACCAGAAGGATCAATACACGTGCGGGCACTCACTGCGTCTGAGCCACTATGCCACCAAGCTGGGTCGCCTGCTGAAGCTCCCTGATATCGAGTTGCAAATGCTTCAGTGGGGCGCCTTGCTGCATGACGTTGGCAAGATCGGCATCCGCGATGAGGTGTTGAACAAAACGGGCAAGCTCACTCCCGAGGAATTCGAACACATTAAGGAACACCCCGGAAAAAGCTATCAGGTGGTCCAGCAGGTGCCTCAACTCGCCGATGCCCTCGACGGCATCCTGTATCACCACGAACGATTCGACGGATCCGGCTATCCCAAGGGTTTGAAGGGCGAAGAGATTCCCCTCCAGGCGCGAATCATCCAGATCGCCGATGTCTTCGATGCGCTGACATCTTCGCGTTCTTACCGACCCGCATACGACTGGCAGCGGGCCTTGGAAATTCTCGAGGAAGAAGCCGGAAAAGCGGTCGATCCACGTCTGCAGAAGCTCTTCGATCAACATATTCGCCAGAAAATGCAAAGCGAACCTCGGGCATGGGAAAAAATGGTTGAGAGAGCCAATCAATTTGCGTCGGCGTTCGACGGCAACGGAGACGACGTGACCGCACCATCACCGCAGATGCTGTCGTGCGATCGCGGCGGAGATTCAACATGAGCCTGATGAAACATCTGATGGCTGCTCTGCGGCCAAATCCGCAAGCCTTGATGGACGCTTCGCTTCCGGCGGAGACGTCCGTGGAATCGATCGATCGCAGCGCGATGGAATTGTGGATGGGCCGGATCGCCGCGTCCTTGCAAGAATTCGACCTGTGGCTGGCGCAAGAACGCGACACCGAAGACTATTGGCCCGCGTTCGGCGAGTTTCTGCGCACCGCGCTCAACGAAATCTGCGGCGCAGCCAGGGTCACCCCCTACCGGATCGCCGACAATGGCCGCGAACTGCTCGCCCTGCGACAGGCCAGTCCCCTCGTGCAAACGGACCGAATCAGCGCTCGCAAGGGCATCATCGGACACGTCGTCACCACCGGACGGCCGTATGTGGCGGGGGCTGCGGCACAGAGAGATATGATCGATTCGCTGGCCCGCGACGCGGAACACCCGCTCGCATGGTGCTTTCTGGCGCAGCAGGACGCGCAGCGCATGGGCGTGGTCGCCGTGGGACAAGTCGCGACCGCATCGCCCATCATGCTGTCCCTTGCTGAGCGGCTCACGTCACAGTTCTGGTACATGGCGGCGCAGGCCCACCGGATTCGCACGATGGAGCAAAGTGACCCCGTGTGCGGATTGCTGTCGCGACCCGCGTTCCTGCTGACCGCGGAAAAGGCGGTCGCCGAATCGTATCAAAACAACGCTCCGCTGGCGGTCGCCGTGCTGGCTCTGGAGGGCATCCGCGGCATGAACGATTCCGGACGGTGGGAAGTCGCCGACGACCTTCTCCGCGAAGTCAGCAAATTCCTGCGGACCAAGGTGCGAAGCGATGATCGCCTGGGGAGATTCGATGGCTCGCGTTTTGCCATCCTGCTGCGCAGCGTCGATTCGGAACTGGCCACCCTCATCGTGCGACAGTTGATCGCGCAATTGAGCACGCTGGTGGGCGATGCAGGACGCTGGGGCGCGAATATCAAGGTTCGATGCGGACTGGCGGGCAGCGGCACGGGTCGGCCCATGCTGCGCGAACTCATCACCCGGGCTCTCACGGAATCGCAGCGGGCACGCGAACAGAGCCGCATGGTCAGCAGCGACATCATCGAACCCGCCATGCAGGAGAGCCTCGCGTGAAAACAGAAGTCCGAAAGATCGGAACTGTGGACATCTTCACTCCTGCCGGACCCTTGTCCGATCAGGACGCAGAATCCTTCTGCAAGACTCTGATGACCCGGCTGTCATCCGACGCGGGCAATGCCCGGGTCGGCATTGCCATGCAGGAGGTTCCGTATCTGGACAGCGTGGCGCTGGAGGGACTGCTCGCGGCGGCCGATTCGCTTGGCGAACGGGCCATGTGTCTGAAACTGGCCGCCGTGACGCCGACGTGCCGTGAAATTTTCGAGCTGACCGGATTGTCGTCACGATTTCGGTTTTTCAAGGACGTGGAAGACGTGGTGAAGAGCTTTTTGACGTAGGGATTATGGCAACACTTGCGATCGAACAAAACGTCCGGCTCGGCGACCAGCTCCTTCGCGATGGACTGGTAACGCCGGAGCAACTTGCCGAGGCCCTGGCGCGGCAACAGGCATCCGGCGTGCGCATCGGTCGTGCGCTGGTGGATGTCGGCGCCATTTCGGCGGTCACGCTCGTGCAGGCGCTCTCCACGCGCATGGGGGTCAAGGGATGCGTGCTCCGCCACGGACTCATCGACCCCAAGGTGGCCAAGCTCATTGCCAAGGATGAAGCTGAGCGGCTTCGCGCGCTCCCGCTCTTCCGCGTCCGCGATGAATTGACCGTCGCGATGGTCGATCCGCAATCGCTGCCAAGCCACGACCGCATCCGCAAGCTGACCGGCTGCAATGTCCGGCCTGTGCTCGTGCTGGAAGACAATCTCGCTGAATTCCAGCAGAAATACCTCGCGGCAGAGGTCACCGTGGATTCGTTCCTTGCCTCCATGGAGGAAACGGACATCCACATCGACGCGACCGAGGCGATCGACGAAGGCCCTGTCACCGATCTCGACAAGATGATCGATGGCAGCCCGGTGGTGAACCTCGTCAACCTGGCGATTCTCACCGCCCTGCGAGCCGGCGCCTCCGACGTTCATATCGAGCCCGACCGCGACGGAACACACATTCGCTATCGCATCGACGGACACCTCCGGGAGATGCTCAAGCCTCCCAAGGGCCTGCACGCCGCGATCGTTTCGCGCATCAAGGTCATCGGCCGCATGGACATCGCCGAAAAACGGCTGCCGCAGGAGGGCCGAGTCCACCTCGTCGCCGACCGGCGCGAGATCGACCTGCGCGTCTCTTCCATGCCCACCGTGCTGGGTGAAAAGATCGTGTTGCGCATCCTTGATAAGGCCAACCTGAGCTTTGATCTCGAAGCGCTGGGCATCCGGGGCATTGACCGCCGCGCCGTCGAAGCGATGGTCAATAGTCCGTACGGCCTGATGCTCGTCACCGGCCCCACGGGAAGCGGCAAGACCACCACCCTATATTCCGCGCTCGACCTGCTCCGCGACGAAACCACGAACATTGTCACCATCGAGGATCCTGTGGAATATCAGTTGCCGCTGGTCAACCAGATTCAAGTGACCGAGCGCGTCGGCCTGAACTTCGTCCGTGCCCTGCGGTCCATCCTTCGGCAGGACCCCGATGTGATCATGGTCGGTGAAATCCGCGACGAAGAGACGGCGCGCGTCGCCATCCAGGCCGCCCTCACTGGCCACTTGGTCATGTCCACGCTGCACACCAACGACTGCCCCGGTGGTGTCATGCGCCTGATCGACATGGGCATCGAACCGTATTTGATCACGGCCTCAATTCTGGGATTCGTCGCACAGCGACTCGCCCGCACCATCTGCCAAGCCTGCAAAACGTCGTACTACCCACCCAAAGCCCTGCTGAAAAGCGTGGGTTGGGCCAATCGCACCAACGAACTCTTCCAGCGCGGCGAAGGCTGCCGTGAGTGCAACAACACCGGCTTTCGAGGTCGCATGGGAATTTACGAAGTGATGCTGCTCGATCCGGAACTGAAGCAAATCATTCAGGACCGGCCGACGGAGCAAAACATTCGAGTCTATCTTGCGCAAACAGGCTGGCGGACCCTGCGCGACAAGGCTCTTGACCTTGTGCTGCGCGGCGAGTCCACGCTGGAAGAAATCCTGCGCGTCACCCGCTCCGAGGCACTGGACACCGGTGATCCCAGTGGAGCGGGAGTTGAGGAGGTTGCGGCATGCTCCTGACCTACAACGCCGTGGACAATGGAGGCCGAGCCAGCAGCGATTCCATCGAGGCCGGCTCGGTCCGTGACGCCGTTGAGCAACTGCGCCGAAAGGGATTGTTTGTCACCAATATCGCGGAGTCGCTCCCGGGGCGTCGGGACCGCCAAAAGGCAAAGGATTCCAGCGCGCGTTCCGGCGCCGGCTCAGCGAGGCTTCCGCTCAAGAAACTGTCCCACATGACGCGACAGATCGCCATGCTCCTGCGTTCCGGGAGCGGAATCGTCCCTGCGTTCCAGGCGATTCAGCGGCAGACCACGCGCCCGTCCCATAAAGCGTTGCTCGCCCAGATCATTGCCGACCTGGAAGACGGCATTCCGCTGACCGACGCCCTTCGCAAACATCCCCGTAGTTTTGATGCCGTGTACTGCGCCATTGTCGCGGCCGGAGAGGCCAGCGGAACGCTCACCGAAATGTTTGATCGACTCTCGGTCATCGTCGGCAAGTCGCGCGCCATGCGGAAAAAAATCCTCGGCGCGCTGGCCTATCCGTGCCTCCTCACGGTCATGTGCATCAAGATATTTGTCGTACTTCTGCTTTTTGTGATTCCGCGCTTTGCCGACATGTTCACCCAACTGGGTGTCCATCCACCCGCGACAACCGTGATGTTCCTCAAGGCGGGAGTCGTGGTTCGTTCCTACTGGCCGCTGCTGCTCGGCGGAGTGGCGGCCATCGTCGGCGGCATCGCCTGGCTGGTCACGAATCCGCGCGGAAAACTCTGGATCAGCAATATCCAGCTTCGAATTCCGCTTGTTGGCCGGCTTCGTTCCCGGCTGATCCAGGGACAGATTTTCCGCACGCTGGGCACGCTGCTGGAAAGCCGCGTAAACATCATGGAAGCCCTGGACCTCGTTCGGGAGTCCACGCGTAACAACAAATTCCAGGGCCTGTTCAAGGACCTGACCAACGCCCTGGAATCCGGCGGCCGACTCAGCACGACATTTGAGTCTTCGGGACTGGTCGAACCGTACCTGTGCCAGGCCATCCATACCGGCGAAGACACCGGCAATCTCGGCGGGTCGCTGTCCTTTTGTGCGGACATGCTCGACGAGAACAACGAAGAGCTGGTCAACATGGTGATGAAGTTGCTCGAGCCGATCATCCTGATCGTGATGGGCTTCGTGGTGGGCGGGATCGCCATCTCGCTGTTCATGCCCCTGTTCGACCTGACCTCGGGAATCAAATAGGAAACGATCATGCTGGCTCAAATCGTAAAATCCAAGAGAACTCCGATCGGGCTGGACCTGGGCGAGACGGCGCTGCGCGCTGCTCAACTTCGGAAAACTCCCGGAGGATTTTGCGTCACTTCGCTGGCACACCTGGATCGAACGCAGACCCCCGCAAACGCCACGAAGAGTCCTCCAGACTCCCTCGAAGATGGATTGCGCAAATTGTTCTCTCACTCGGCCTTTCTGGGGCGATCCGTCATTCCCGCACTCAATCCCCCGGAAGTGGAATTTCATGTTCTGGATGTGCCTGCGGCGGCGCTGCAGGGCGACGAAACCGCGCAGAACCTCCTACACTGGGAAATCGGAAGGCTCACCAGCCTTTCCGCGGATCAGGTCGAAACCCGTCACTGGCTCCTCCCTTCACGTCCGGGTGGAACGGCCAGCGCGATTGGCGTCTCCGCGCGGCGTGACGCGGTCATGACTCTGCTGGACCACTGTCAACGCGGCCGGCTCCGTTGCTCGTGCATCGAAACCGGCGCCACGGCATTGCACCGCTTCGGACGACTGCTCAGATCATGGGGCGAGGATGAAATCTGGGGCCTCCTGGATTTGGGGGCCCGCCAGACGCGATTGATTCTTTGCCTCGGTCATGCGCCGCTGCTGATTCGACACACGGGAGAGGGCGGAACTTCGTGGACCGAACGAATCGCGGAAGTGTTGCACCTGCAGATTCCTTCAGCGGAGATACACAAGAAATCCCATGGCATCGCCCTTCAGGGCCGGCGGGAGAGTCGCGCGGAGGCGGATTCGGCTCCCTCCGACGAGGTGGCCGTGATGCTCCTCAGTGCGCTGCGCAGCGAGCTGAACGAGATGGCCGCCGAAATCAAACGATCCTACGAGTACGTCTTGAATGGTTATCCGGGACGTCGCGCCGCCGATCTCGTTCTGGTTGGCGGTGGCGCGAACATGCCCAACCTTCCGGAATTTCTCAGCGGGATTCTCGGAATCAATGTGCGGCGATGTTCCGCGTATGCATCGGACCCGAATTGTCGAATTCGACTGGAGTCGGCGGTTCGCCATCCGCTGGAGGACTTTGCAACCGCCATAGGGCTCGCGATGAGCGAGTAAGACCCATGACATCCATCAATCTTATTCCTGTGGAAATCAGGCAAGCCGCGGCCCGCCGCTCCAGGCTTGCCCGATGGATCGTAGCGACCTCGATCGCAGGGGTGCTCGCGCTGATCCCCTATTCTTGGAACCTTTCCAAGCAGGCGCAGGCCGCGCAGGCACAACAAGAGATTCAACATCTCGAACAGGAGGCAACCGGCCTTCGAAGTCAGCTTCGACTGGCGACGTCCAAGTCGCAGGATCTCCTGTCGGAACTGGAACGATCCAGAGCCTTGCGCGCCAAACGAGCCTGGTCCGGCATGTTCGCTCTGATCGCCCGGTCTTTGCCTGCCGATTGCTGGCTGCTCTCGGTCGCGACGGATCCCGAAACACCGTCGGCCGCCGTGATCCGTCCGCCAATTGCCCCCGTAGCGTCGGGCGCAGCAACTGCCGCAGGCAATCCCCAACAGAAAGAGACCGTCACCATCGAGGCTCCGCGAAAACTCAGACTGATCGGCTACTCCACCAATGATTCTCAGCCGCTCTCTTTCGTCAGCAACTTGATGGAGTCACGCACGTTTTCAAGAGTCGGATTGGAAAAGACCCTGCGCGCCCCAGCCGGACAAACGGCGGGCGACGAGACCCTGTATCAATTTGAAATCGTCTGTGAGTGGTGAAACGATGAAACGCGATTCCTTGTCACTTTGGGCGTTGGATGCTGCGGGCGGCGCACTCACCTTGCTGCTTCTCGCGCTGGGCGCATGGTCGGCATGGCCGCAGCGATCACCCGGCGACCAGCATCCGCAAAATCTCACGGCAGCCCTCGCCTCTGCGAAAAACGATCTTGCGACTCTGCGCAGTTCACTGGAGCAGCAAAAGGCGCTGCAAGCCCGCTACCAGTCGGACTTGAACGCCGCTGGAGCGATGCCCGATCAGTCTCCGCAGGAAACCCACTTGCAGTTGCTATCCGGTCTGGCTGCGCAGAATCATTTGAGTGTCGTGCGGCAGCTCCCGCTCTCTCCCCGCGAGTATCCCGGACTCCTCGAACAGCGATTCGCGTATGAGGTGACCGGCACGATGCCCGATCTCGCCCGCTTTTTCAAAGCCGTCGAATCCTCGACGAGTTGGACGGACATCAGCTACGTGAAAGTCGATCAGGGCAAGGGCGTTGACAACACCGGCCAGCGAAATGCGTTGCTGACCTTCAGTGCTTTTTCCATGGCCAGACAGCAACCTCCGGCAGCTGCCCAGCCGGCGCAAGGCGGATAGTCATGGCGAAGAAAACGAAAATCTACCTTGGATTGATCGCCGTGGGCCTGTGCGCCCTGGGCGTGGATCGCTTCTTTTTCGGCGCTTCGGAGCCGTCCTCCACGTCAGCGGGCGAAATCAAACCATCTGCCCATGACGATGATGAGAGTGAGGAGCATGTGGCGCATGCCAAACCCGCACATCGTCCCCGACCCGCACTTTCCAAGCCCGATGCGCCGCACAAATTGAGCGCCCCGGAATTGCCGTTTCCGCGCAATCTCGAGACCTATAACGCCACGGCAGAAATGCGCGACATCTTTGCCCGAATGGAACCGGACGCAGCGACTGCCGGCGCTGACAGCTCGGCCCGGCATGGTCCGACAAAAAAAGGAACGCAAGGGGATGCTATCGGACGCGAGGAGTTTTCCGCCACGCATCACCTCGATGCGATCATGGTGCAGGAAAGTCTCAAAATAGCAGTCATGAATGGCCGCTGGTTGCGGGTCGGCGACACGATCGACACCTGCGCACTTATCCGCATTGAGGGAGATTCCGTAGTGTTCAAGTGTCACGACGGTGACACTGAACTTTCGCCCTCCGGTAAAAGAAGACAGGCGCCCGACTAAAGAATCGTTGGGGCAAACTCGATACATCGAGTGGGTCACTTGAACAACGAAATGACTCGTCGTTTTCCAAATCGCCGGCGACGGGCAGAGAGGCCGAATTTATGATCATGCGTTCACAAAAGCGTGCGTTTAGTCTTGTAGAGTTGGTCATCGTCGTGGTGATCATTGGCATTATTGCGGCCATTGCTGTCCCCAGAATCAGCCGGGGCGCAAAGGGCGCCGGCGACTCGGCCCTTCGCGGCAGTCTCGCATCGCTTCGCAACGCCATCGACATGTATGCCGCCGAACACGGTGGAGCCTTCCCCGGCGCGGACGGATCCGATACCACGCTGATCGATCAGCTTACCAAAAAGACAAATTTCTCCGGTGCGACCGGCACAGGTGCAGGGTATGATTTCGGACCCTATCTGCGACGCGGTTTCCCGCCCGCTCCCGTCGGTCCCCAGGCCGGCATCGCCACGGGCGTGGAAATGAGTACGACCACGCCGCCCGTGTCTGACGAAACCAAAACCACCAAGGGATGGGTCTACAATTATCAGACCGGCGAAATCGTCGTGAACACCGACGACACCGATGGAGCGGGCGATCAATACGACGAGAAATACTAAGATCTTCCGTTGCAGGTGATCGGGTACTCTAACTTATGAAGACCGCGCGACATGGATTCGCGCGGTCTTTTCTTGCGCCGACACGGCGGTCGTATTGTAGATTTCCAAAAACAAGACCTGTGCCGTCATCGGCTACGCTTATCAGACCACGGACAGCACGACCATGAAATGCCGTGTTCACAACGCTCAAGGAATGCGACACCAATCGGCTGCACCCGCCTTCAGCCTGGTGGAAGCCGTCTTCGTTGTGAGCATCATCGGAATTCTAGGGGCCATCGCCCTCCCGCGTTACGCAGGGTTCGTCGCCTCCCAGCAAACCGAAGCCGCGGCCCGCCGGATCGTCTCCGACCTCACCTACGCACAGCGGCAGGCGCGACTGACCAGCTCCAAGCAGCGCGTGATCTTTGATGTGGGACGCGGGACCTATGAGCTTCCCGATATGACCGATCCCGATCATAAGAATAAAACCTATTTCGTGAACCTCGGCGATGACCCCTATCGAGCGACGATCAAGGATGCGACCTTCGGCAGCGGCTCCACCGTGACCTACGACGGATTCGGAAATCCTGATTCACCCGGAACCATCACGATCATCGTGGGCAATTACTTTCAGACTGTCACCGTGGATGGCGGGCTCAACCGTGCGCGCATTGATCAGGCCGTTGCCGTTTCCATTGAGGCGATCAAATAATCATGAAAGTGTGCCGACGATCCGCCTACACCCTCATCGAACTTGTCCTCGCCCTGGCGACAAGCACGGTCATTCTCGGAGCCATGACCTCCGCCATGATCCTCGCCACCAAGGCTGTTCCCGACGCCAAGTCGTCGCTGACCGCCGCCGTCGATGGAGCCTTCACGCTCGATCAAATGACCACGGACTTGTACACCGCAAACACGCTCATCACACACACGGCACAATCGGTGGAGTTCCAGGTTGCCGATCGAAACAATGACGGCTGTCCCGAAACGATTTCGTACACCTGGTCCGGCAAGGAAGGCGATCCGCTCAGACGAAAATACAATGACGCGCTTCCCCAGGTGGCCCTCGCCGATGTCCGGGAATTCGACATCACCTACGACGCCACGCTTCTCGACCAGTCCTTCACGTCTGCGGCGACCGAATCGGACGAAACGCTGCTGTCATCCAACGAAGGCCCAAAATCGCGCGGCAACTCCGTGGTGACCAGTGCCGCGTGGATCGGCCAATTCTTCCGGCCCAACCTGCCGGCAAATACCAAGAACTGGAAAATCACCCGCGTGGACCTGCTGCTCCGCGTCGATGGAAATAACGACGGCATCGTCCGCGTCGAACTCCGCAACCCCGACGCCAGCTCGCTGCCCACAGGAACACTGATTGCCGACGCCAGCGTACTGGAGCGCGAGCTGTCCACCGGCTATTTGTGGCACACCGTGAACTTCGCCAGCACGCCTTCCTTGAGCCCGTCAAACGGCGTCGCGCTGGTGGTGAAATGGTTGTACGACTCCGCCGCCGTTGACGTGCAATATCAGCTATCGCGAACAACTAACGGCGACGACGCACTTCTGACCACGAGCAACGGCGGCAAAAACTGGTCCGCAGCTCCCGCACAGGGTCTGCTGTACCGCGTGTATGGAACGGCCACCGGAACCAGCCGCCCCACAGCACAAAGGCTGTACAGCGTCAACTCCGTTCGCATCAAGCTCCGCTCAGGAGACGACGACTCCTCACGCATCGAAACGACGGTCCCCATGCCCAATGAGCCGGAGATCACGGGAACATGAGACGAACACGCCAACCCCATCGTCCGGCATTCAGCATCGTGGAGACCGTGTTCTCCATGTTGCTTGTCAGCGGCGTCGTCGTGGCCGCCCTGGGAAGCGTCGGCGCAGCCACCACCGGCAGGAAGCACACCGACGGCCGTGGGCGCGGTCAACTGCTCGCCGAAAGCCTGATGACCGAAATCCTCGCGCAGGCCTATCAGGACAGCGACGGACTGCAAACCTTCGGACTCGAATCCGGCGAAGCCGCAACCGATCGCAAGTACTTTGACGACGTGGACGACTATCGCGCGTACACCGATTCGCCGCCCCGGCTTCACGACGGCACGGAGATTCCCGGGCTTTCCGGTTGGAGCCGCGTCGTTTCCGTTCAGCGCTCCGACCCCCTGTCGCCCAACTCCATTCCCACCACCGAGTCAGGACTCAAACGCATCAAGGTCACTGTCAAATGCAACAACATGACCGTGGCTACGCTGACCGGATTCAAAACCAATACCGACCCGGTGGCCGGAAAATCAAGCGGAGTATTGACCAAAGTCATCGTTGGACTCGACACGGTCCTTGAACCGGCTTCGGTTGTGGGCGGAATCGGGATCAATTGAAATGAAGCCAAACCCAAAGTATCGATTCCGCAGACCGGGCACGCTCTATGTCGCAGTGCTGGGTTGCGCCACGGTCATCGCCGTTCTTGGCGTGAGCGCCATCATGGTGACGCGAGTCGAAGGGCGCGTGATCCGCGGATCCGCTGATCTGGCCGTCGCCCGCAGCCTCGCACAATCCTCCATCGACATAGGACTGTTTACGCTCTATAGCGATGTGAACTGGCGCACGACCAAATCCCAGGGCGCATGGCGCACCGCCCAGACGGCCGGTGAAGGCTCCATCACGCTCTCGGTCGCCGACCCGATTGACGGCACGCTTGGAGACGCCAGGTGGGAACCTGTCGTCTTCACGGGAACCGGAACAGTACGTGAGGCAAGATATCTCCTCGAGGCGACATCCGTAGCCAATCCACTTCCCCTTCCCTGCTTGAACACCTGTCTGCACACCAACGGCAAGGTCACCGTCAGCCTCTTGAAAAACATCACGGTAGCCGGCGCGCCGCTCTCCATGAACGGCTCGATCAACGGTCCGGGAACCGTCACCGGCAACATCCAGGCCGCCAGCCTGGGGATCGTTCCCATTGTTGTCGGCACATCAATCATCCCCTCGGCAGCGAAGGAAATGCCGGATGCGGGAGTGCTGGCCATGTACAAAAGCCTCGCCACCACCATGACGGGATACTCCGACTTTGATCGTGATGTATTGACACCGGACTACAATCCCAGGGGAACTGTCAACCCGGACGGCGTGTACTTTTTCGATGGCACCCCCGGCGCCGCCGACATCAAGATCAAACGCTCACGAATCAACGGCACCCTGATCGTCAAGTGTGCGACTGGGAAAAAGGTGGTTCTCGACGACACCGTCTTCCTACAAAACTTTCGCTCTGATTATCCAGTGTTGATCGTCGAAGGCGATCTGGAATTTGCCTTGAACTCAGCAAGCTACAGTCTCAGCGAAGCGACGGAGGGCGTAAATCTGAACCCGGCAACTGCCCCGTATCTTGGCGTCGGCGACAGTGATCAAACTGATACCTATCCCAATGAAGTAAAGGGTTTGGTTTATGTCACCGGGAGAGTCACATTTTCAAACGCCAGCAAGGTAACCGGCGTCATCATTGCCATTGGCAACGTCACTGTGTCAGGCACTCCAACCCTGGTTCACAATCCCACCATTTACTCGAATCCACCCATGGGATTCGTGACCTACGCGATGCAGATCGCCCACGGAAGCTGGCGCCGAATCGTCAGCCCATAACCCTGAAACGTGGATGAGAACCCAGCGTACTCGTCATTCTGAGCGCAGCGAAGAATCTGGCTTACCTTCCTGCGCGAAATTCTTCGCTTCGCTCTGAATGACAGCCTGCCATAGCAATACGAATTCCGATTTTCTCCAGACCCACCATTCGTTGCACTGACTCAACAATTCGATTTAGCCGGAAAAGTTCTTCTCAACCTCCCATATTCCACTGCTTCTCATTGCCCTCAGATCATCTGCTCACAAACCGCTTCTTTCGGTGAACTATCGGACCATGAAATTCCAATGCCCGCAGTTTCTCGCTCGTTCCTCCCGGCACTTTCCTTGCCTATGATCGACCACTCGACAACGCGGTCATGCCGCAGGGTCGTTGTATTGGGGGGATCTGCTTGGGGAAAGAATCAACGCGTGACCACGTATGGTCGAAACAGACTGGGGTTATCGGATGGCTATCCGACAGCGTGAGGGCTGTCGCCCGTCTGCTATTCCCAGCCGTTGCCATCCTGGCGATCCTTTATGGCTCCCTGATTCCCTTTCGATTCGATTTCAGCCGGCTCGCCGCACCCGGATTCGCTCAATCGCTCCTCGCATTCCGCGACACGACTCCCGAGGACGTGGCCGTTAATCTGCTCGCCTATGCGGCGCTTGGCGGAGTGCTGATCCACGCCTGTCGTTGCAGGAACGCTTCCCAGGCGATCCTTGTCCTCATGTTCTGCTCGCTCGTGAGCGTGGCAACCGAGTCGGCCCAGGCGCTCATTCCCCAGCGCGTCAGTTCGGCAACGGATGTGATGCTAAACGCACTTGGCGCAGCACTCGGCACCCTGGGCTGCCGCTTGCTTCTTTCCTTGCAACCGGGGATGGTCCGGGCGATTGGCCGGGAACTCCGACTTCGACCACTTGGACCTTGCGCCATCGTCCTTTCATCCGGACTCATAGCTTACAGCCTGATCCCCTTTGACTTCATTACCAATACGCCACAGCTTCATGCGGCCTTTCACCGTATTCAACTGTTGGAATGGCCCTCGGGCCTGGCCGCCATCACTGACGAGATTGGCGTTGCCTGCTGGTTTGCCCTGCTCGGCTTCCTTATGGCCCGCGATGCCCTCACCCGGGGCCGGTCACGAATCGACGCACTCCGCACAGCTTCACAACACGGACTGATCCTGGCCTGTCTGATCGAATGTCTTCAACTGTTCACGAACTCGCATATTCCCGAAATGGTTCCCGCCGCCGTTCGTTTCGTAGGCGCACTGCTTGGAGCTTGGACGGCGATCTTCGTGCTGGACCACAGCTCGGCCCGCGCCCGCGCGAACCACCGTCAGACCCTATCAACTCAGTTGCTCCTGGCCGCCGCAGCAATTCAATTCCTCTTCCTGGCGATCAACCTGCTACGGATTCAAGGCTCGACAATTTCCACCCCCAACGGCTGGTCTTTGCCCTTTCAAAAGTTATGGCTTCTACCCGCGCCGCTGGCCGGAGCAAACGCGCTCTCCACCATCATCACCGCCGCCATCCTCACGGCGACGCTCGCCGCCGCGCTGCGACAGGTGGGTCTGCCCATCTATCGAGCATTGACTTCCATCATCGTGCTCGGCTCGTACATCGGCATGGAGTGCTTCAACGCCGGCTCGTCCCACAAGCCCTTCGACCCGACAAACGCGCTGCTGGCCGTCCTGGCCTGCGGCTTCGCACTGCGCCTCGAACGCCGCCTCGCCGCCTTCGACGCACTGACTCATCCTCAATCAGCCCCGTAAACGCCAACCCCCATATCTTCGGACGCTGGGCGGTCATTTGTATGATGATCTACGCCGAAATGTGATCAACTTCATTTTGCCCCGTGGCCTTTTCGACGATACGATGACTGTTATGCGAAGACGCCGAAATCGAATCGTACTGTTTTGTGCCGCAGCGACGATTTCCGCTGTGGGTTGTGGCGAAGGCTGGCTGAATCAGACGGCACCGCTGGGCGGAAGCACCGTCGGAGGCCGCGGCGACCTCGGCGTGATCGTGCTGAACAATACGCCTTATCGTGCGGTTCTGACGCTGGGTTCGTATGATCAAATCAAGAACGACATCGTGCCAGATGTGCGGCAGTTCACGCTCGATGGCTCGACCGTTCTCGATGGCGAAGCCGACAGCGGATTGCTCACGTTCAGTTGTGCCCGGGTGTTCAGCCTCGGCGGGCCGCGCCTCCTCGCATTAATCGAGTCATCCGACCTGCCCGATCTTGATGCGGGTGCATTGATCGAGGGCGTCGAATTCTTTGCCGTTGACGAGGCAGATGCGTCGATCCAGCCGGCAAGTCAGGGCATGGCCGCCCCATTCGAAGTGCTTTTGGGTGTGGATTTCCCCTGTGGCGCCTTGCTGATTTTCAAGCTCGAAGTCAACGATTCGGGCGATCAGCCCTTTCGCGTCGATTACGAGCTGATCCCTTCGTCAAACGCACGGTAACCAATGTCCCTTTGACAAGGGATATCGGACGGCAATTCGTGTTGTACGACACAGCCTATGAAGCCGGCTCCAGACACTCCTGAAGAAGTCCGTTCGATTCCAACGGGCTCGTTCGTTTCTCTTTGGCCTCAACTTCGTTCGTCGTAATCGCTGGATCCGCCTTCGCAAATGCTCCTCGCGGCTTGAGCGTAATCAAGATCACGCCCGCCAAAGTGATGATTGTCGCAATCACCGACTTGCCGCCGAAAGACTCCTTCCCCACCGTCACTCCCAGCAATACTGCAACGACAGGGTTCACGAACGCATACGTCGAAACCCGCGCAGGCGTGCTCACTTTGAGCAGCCACACATACGACGTGAACGCCACCAGTGATCCAAACACGATTAAGTAACCCAGCGACGCCACCGAGAGCAGCGAAATCCGATCTGTCGAAATTTTCGAAGTCTCGCCGAGAGACAATCCGGCAATCATCAGCAACGCGCCACCGCAAAGCATCTCCATGGCCGTCGCCATCATCGGCGAACTCGGCAGCTTCATGCCCCGCGACCAAACTGACCCAAGTGACCAGCAAAACGATCCGCATATCAGGATCAACGCGCCAATCCGATCAAACCCGTGCCCCTCGTCCAGTTCCTTCGACCGCATCAGCATCGCCACGCCCACGATGCCCAGCACGACGCCCACCACCACCCCCGCACGAGGCGTCACTCCGCCGGGCCGAAGCCAATCCACCAGAACCATCCAGATCGGTACCGAAATAATCAGGAGCGCCGCCACACTCGATGGAACGGTCTGTTCCGCCCATACCACACCGCCGTTGCCGCCAAGAAGCAGCAGTCCCCCGATGATTGCCGTGGAGCGCCAGTGAATCCGCGTTGGTTTCGGCACGCCGCGAAATCGCACGAACGCATACAGCATCGACCCGGCCACCAGAAACCGTGTCCCCGCCATCATCAGCGGCGGCAGCGTCTCCACGGCATATCGAATCGCTAGGTACGTCGATCCCCAGATCAAATAGATCGCCGCAAATGCCGCCGCCACTCCCAACCTGCTGGGCACCGCTTTCAAATCCTGCGACGTCATCATTCCCGCTCCCGCCTGACCGGTTTGACCGGCAAGTCCGTCGTTTCCTTCACCGTCTCCAGCACGATCGTCGTCCGTGTCGATCGCACCGATGGCAGCGACCCGATAGCGTCGCGAATGAGCGCCCCCAGCGAGGCCGTATCGCGCGTGCGAACTTTCACCAGAAAACAGTCCTCACCCGCGACGTGATGGATTTCCTGCACTTCGGGAATTGCGCTGAGTTTCTCCGCGAAATCACCATGCCAGACTCCGCTTTCACTGCGCACAAACACAAACGCGAGCAACCCATACCCCAGACCGCTGGCATTTAAGCGCGTCGAGTACCCCTGAATGAATCCGCGATCTTCGAGCTTTCGAATGCGCTCCAACACCGCCGACGGAGCCATCTCCACCTGCCGCGAAATTTCCACGTTCGTAGTCCGTGCGTTCTCCTGAAGCATATCGAGAATCACGCGGTCAATATCATCAATTGTGCTGTCCGATGCCATCGAAAGAGAATATAATACTGAAGACATGCCGATGTCAAGAACTTTATTCTGTTTCAATTTGTAAGAAGTATCACCAGCTGCAATTCCGCAGACTACCCCCTGTGGTTCCAATCCCTTTGCCGCAATATCGGATACCGCATACATTGCGCGAATCCCAATCAACCCATTCGCGGGAGCGAGCCAACATGACATCAATCCGATGGACGCGCGTACTCGCCGGTGGTCTGCTCGCGGGACTGATTATCAACCTTTCCGGCCTGGCACTTGCTCACTTCGTCCTCGGACCCGGATATATCGAGTCATTTAAGGCCAAATTCCCTACTAATTCCGAATCCACGATGGCTTTGCAACACCTTTCGCTGCGTTTCTGGTTCGGCATCCTGGCAGTCTTTCTCTACGCGGCCATACGTCCGCGTTTCGGCCCAGGCCCGCGTACGGCACTCATCGCCGGCACAACCCTCTTCCTCAGCGTGGGAATCGTCATGCTATTGAGCATAAAGAACCTCGGCCTGCTGTCCGGAAACATGCTGCTGCTTGCCGGGGTGTGGTCCTGGTGTGAACTCTGCCTCGGTGCCCTGATTGGCGGCCGGATTTACCGAGAATAGCCATGATTTGCCCTGACTTCACACAACCCCACTCAGTGCAATTTCCTCACATCGAGTCCCCAGCCTTCCAAATGATGTCTCGCGCAACCCCAATAACCTCTCCGCGCCTGCGAATCATTCTTGGCTCGTTGACGCTCAGCCTGCTCCTCAACCCCACCACTCCATCCAGCACCGCGAAGCCGCCCAGCATGTGCGGCAATGGCGTTTGCGATGCCCAGGCCGCGGAGACATTCGGCACATGTTCCCGCGATTGCCAATCCCTGAACGATCGCGCCGATTACTTCACAGAGTTGCTCCAACCAACATTCGAGGGGGTCGATGAGGGCATTTTTGGGATTTTCGAGGCCGCACAATGCGCCGACGTTCCCGTTTGCTACAACAACAATCCCACCTCTCCGTACGGAAGATTGCTTTTCAAGCTGGCCCCCGGGGAACCCGATCCGGACCCCGACAATCGCCGGGGCAGTCCACCGGGCATGGAAGATTGGTACACCGGGCATCGCCTGAGACCGGGCGATTCCCTGGTCTGGATCGGCCGCACTCCGCCCAACTGTCCGTATTATTCATTTACATCCTACGTATTCAGTCGGTTCGATCCGCAGGCAAGGGGGGAACCACCCTATGGTGATCGTGTCAGCATATTCGCGAGCCTTGGAGATTCGGAGAACCAGCTGACTCTGAATACCGGCATCGTGCCTGTCCAGACCCCGTTCGATCAGGAAAGCGTGGTTATCTTCACGGCCGATCGAAACGCCGACCGTCTTATCCGACGCACGCTCGCGCGTGCCGGGTTTCCAGCGTCGCGGGTAAATACCCTCGTGTTCCCCCGCTTCAAGGCCGACGGCGTAACACCGAAGAGCTATATGGGATACCAGAATGAGGCCGACATCTTCAGTATCCTGATGCGAATTGCCAGCCCCGACGTGCTGCAGCCCGGCACGGCCATTCGCGCCTGGCTCGATCATCCCGGCGCTCGCGTGTTTCGCGTTCGTGCGGCGGATGCCTTCCCGCTCGACCCCTTCCCGTTGCCCCCGCTGCGACCACATGGAGATGGAGTTTCGGAAGGCAGTGCCTCGTTGGACCGGCTCGTCCAGAGCATCAAGGCCGCCCACAGTGGAGCGCGAATGGAGACCCGGACCGCGCTTCCCACGGAAGCGGAAATCGGCGACTACTGTCTCGACAACCTGACACAGTGCAATGGCGACTGCCGCGACACACCCTACATGTCCGCGACTTTTCGCTTGGGCCGCGACCCTGAATCCATCATCGTCGCCGGGCGCAATCACGAAAAAAGCGGGAAGGCGACCTATGTGAACATCACGGCCACGCGCGTGGTGAGCCGAACCGCGTACTACTCGATTCTCATGGATGAGCTCGCCGGGAGTGCGGAGCTGTATCTGCCAAACGATCCGGACGCGAAGAACCTGTGGCAGGTGAAATTTGCCCGTCACTGCCACGACGAGCCCTATTGCTACGAACTCTCCGAGGATCAGATTCCCGTCAACGGCCTGGTTGCCATCATGGTGCGGGCGTATCTCGACCCTGCGACCGGAACCTCTCCCAAGGTGTTCCCCATCGACGAATCCGAAATCGTTTTCCCACGAGTCATCGACATCAATTGAATCCAAGGCTTGCAGGATTGGCGGAAGCTCGACCCATTCCATTCCCTCCGGCGCAGTTGCAAAGTCGTGCTGAAAGATGGGTCCGTTTTGACAAGTACTGTTTTCTGCGTGGTAGGTTCTTGTTAGGCAACCACCACGTATTGTGGGCGCGGCGGGCTGCCGGGGCAAAAGCCTTGGAAAGCGGAAACAGGGAAAGCGGAAAATGGCTATCCCGTCGATGGTTGGAGTTCCCTCGCGCATCATTTCAAAGAACATGCGCGGCGCGTGGAGATTTGTTGCAATTTGCAATCAGCGTGTTTGAGGATTTGCGATTGGTGGCCCCAAGTCCAATGAAGCTGGACTCGGGCCAGCCGTTCCGCTGTTCGCTGCCCCTCCTGCCGCTATGGCAGGACTGGTCCTAATACGCGTAGGTCGCAAGGATATTGCCGTAGAACCCACCTTCCAACTGGTTGCGATCATGCCGCAACCGAATCCATCCACCGGCCTTGCTCGACGCGCAGTTGTTGGCAAGGGGTCTGGCGGTGTGAAGTACAGCGATGTTGCTTGCGCCATATACGACGGCTGACCTTTCATATTGGGCAAAAAACAAATCAAAATCGGAGTATTCCCAAAGGGAGTCATGGTCCAGGTCGACTTCATCCCAGATCCAATCCGTAGTATTGCCGATTGCCCATGCGACGCAGTTGAAAGTCAAGTCTTCATCGGCCTCCTTGCATACGTCACGGCGGTCGAGATTCGGCCAAAGTGAAATGGCATCGAACCATTCAAAGTCATTGAGCGGCACACATCCCGGCGAGGGACCGCAACATCGCGAGCAAGGTTCACCCCAGCCAATGAACCGGTCATCTGGGCCGTCGCAGGCGCTTTTGGGCATCATGTCGCAGGTTCCGTCACCACGGCAGCACGCTCCTCCGCTCACGTCACCACACAAAACGCACTGAGCGGGAGGAGAGCCACTGGACGTCACGCATTCTTCATCCGAAATGCAACCCCGGGACGTATTATTGTTGCATTTGCCCGGCTTGTAGGGATAGGGCATCCCGGTGAACGCGTCGACCGCCAGAGAGATGTCAGTGAGGCTGATGTCCGGTCCGGGATTAACCATTCCTCGTTCATTCTCGCCCGAAAGAAGGGTCTCGGATTTTGTCAGCGCGTCGGGATCACTCTTGAACTTGTCGACGAGTGCGCTGATGTCGGCAAAGTCGGCGTAGGCAGGCGACCCGGGACCGGCGGGATCGACGACGTCGCCCCACCGTGCAGTCTGGACCGTCAGGATTTCTGAAATGGCGCCGCAGTTGTCTTCATCGCCCTGGCATCCTGCCGCAAGTGATTGGATGTTGTAGATCGAGCTGGGCACGATGGCTTCGCCGGTCACCTGCAACAGACTGATCGTGCTCCATTCGTGGTAGTACGGCTCACACTGCAGCGTGGAGGCGAAGAAGGGAACGCCGGACGTTCTTGATTCGACGAAACGAGTGGGAGGACCGATGTACAGCGACTGACCTTCGAATTGAGTGAATGGGATCGACGGGCCGCGGGTGTACGGCGGGTCCACATGGTGCAGGGACACAAAAGAAACGCGGATGGCGGTCATTCCTTCGGCGACGGAGGAAAAGGTAATGAATCGACTCTTGCGCAATCCGCTGGGATCGGGAACCGGTGCGGTCGGCGCCGTGAATGGCGGGGCCGTATGAAACTGGTTTTGGGATTCCTGAGCGGATTGGCTTGCGTCGTCGACAGAGCTGCGGTCGGCTGCCCTGCCTGCCGGCGATGCCGACGAAGCCTTAATTCGAATGTCGTCAGGACCTGCATTACTCCGGGATGAGATTGTGTGCAGAAAAAAAGGCAGCGCAAGAAAAAAACAAAGCCTCTTCATATTCCTCTCTCCCTTGACCTCATGGGCGGCTTGAAATCCAACCGCCTCACGGCCAACTCGGACAATGCCCGAGGTCGGCTGTGGTCACTTTGAAAATCGTGAACCCGGCAAACCGGCGCTTCGCGACGGCTCAAAAGTAGTGCTGAAAGCAGGATTCCCCTGCTCACCCCCCCCTCCAAGGAGTATTGCGGCCGTTTATCTGGCCTAGGCAGGACTTACGCATCTTAAGACATCAGACAAAATACTTCAATGCAAAGTCCCATGCAGAAGGTAAGAAGATGTCGAAGTTGTGGAGATTTCCAACGGCAAACATAAGAGTCTGCACAATTGTTCAAGTTTGAATGAGCACGCGTAGCGAAGTTACAATTCCCCGGGTGAATTGAAGCCGCCGGAGCGGACGCGCAAGGCAACCGGCCGGACCATCGGCTCCGGAAAAGCCGGCCCATTAATCCAGTGCCTCAGCTTGCTATCTCAAGAACTGGCGGAAGCGGATGGGGCACCGGTTGATTCGCGGGATCGTGACTAACGATGCACTCTGCATGACTTCAGTGAAGCGATTCACCTATGCCTGACATGCAGCCCTCCGCATTGCTCATCGCGTTCCTGTCTGCGTTGCAAACGGTGGGCGCTCGCCACATGGCCGGGTGGCCCGGGTCCTAGCCTCATCGGACCTAATGTCATGAAGAGGCTGTCCTCCGGTACGCGGTCGCGTACTGTACGGCCTCGGTGCCGGGCGTTTGTGGCGTCCGGCCGGGCCAAATCAGACGGCGTTGTTTCACGCCAAGAGCAGGAGGACAGCCGTGATTACC